>NZ_NBNY01000003.1:0-439184 GCF_002213165.1 Thioclava sp. F1Mire-8
TATGCTCCGGTCCGCATCGATCATCGACCAAACCGCCCGCATATCTCTTCAGATATCTATCAATGTCAAAGAGCGCGGAGACAAAATCAACCGGCATCGCCTCAATCCCTTGGGGCGCTACCTGCCAACCGTATCTCCAAAATTTCCTTCGCCGTCAGTCCCTTGCGAGCCTTTCCGGCGCCCCGTTGCGGTGTGTTCCGCTTCGGTGAGGCGGTATTTACGGATCACACCGGGGAGTCGCAAGTGCCTTTTTCAAAAAACTTTCGCTTTTCTCCGAAAAATCACTCAACACACTGAAATATCTACACTTTCTACACTACCGCAAATGCACTCAACTCACGCCAAAACAGCGCAGGGAAGAATCTTGCGCAAATCACCCACCCACGCGAAACCTCCTGCCAGGCATGCCCCAAGGGCACCCCGCAAACCAAACCGAGTCACCAACGAAATGAACGAAATCGGACAGCCATGAGGACGGCGAACACCCCGAGCCAGAGCCAACCCTCATTAGAGATGACCTTCATCTGCCAGAGGTAGTGGATCACACCCAGCGCGACGGCCGGATAGACCAGCATGTGAATCCGCCGCCACGTCTTGCCCAGCTTGCGGACCGAAGCGTTGTTCGAAGTGATCGCCAGCGGGATCAGCAGCACGAAGGCGGAGATGCCGAAGAAGAGGTAGGGGCGCTTGATCAGATCGCGCGCCGCCTGCCCCCAGAGCATGCCCATATCCAGCACCGCCCAGGCGATCAGGTGCAGCGCCACGTAGAAGAAGGCCAGCAAGCCAATCGCACGGCGATACTTGATCAGGTTGAGACCGAGGAACCGGCGCGCGGGCGTGATCGCCAGCCCGCCGATCAGGAACCACAAGGCGATCTTGCCCAGACGATGCTCGATCCCTTTCACGGGATCGACACCGATGCCGCCGGTCAGTGTCAGCCAGACCACCCATGCCAGCGGGATCAGCCCGGCGAGATAGACCAACCAGCTGGGCACGCGACGCAGCGCGGTGTTGATCGGGGCGGAGAGCGTTGCGCTGTTCATCAATAGTACTTCGCGAGGTCCATGCCCTTGTAGAGCTGCGCGACCTCTTCGCCGTAGCCGTTGAACATCAGCGTCTCCTGACGGCCTGCAAAGAGACCTGCGCCCACGCGCCGTTCGGTGGCCTGCGACCAACGCGGGTGATCCACCTTCGGGTTCACATTGGCATAGAAGCCGTATTCGCGCGGCTGCAACTTGTTCCAGGTCGTCGGCGGCTGCTTATCCGTGAGCGAAATCTTCACGATGCTCTTGATCGACTTGAACCCGTATTTCCACGGCACGATCAGACGGATCGGCGCGCCGTTCTGGTTTGGCATCTCTTCGTCATAGAGGCCGGTCGCCAGAATTGTCAGCGGGTTCATCGCCTCGTCGATGCGCAGGCCTTCGACATAGGGCCAGTCGATGCCGCCCTGTTTCTGGCCCGGCATCTGCTCGGGACGGTAGAGCGTCTGGAAGGCCACGTATTTCGCGGACGGCTGCACGCCGACGCGGTTCAGCAGGCTCGAAAGCTCGAACCCGATCCAAGGCACGACCATCGACCATGCCTCGACGCAGCGGAAGCGGTAGATGCGCTGTTCGAGCGTCACGGGCTTGAGGATATCGTCGAGCGGATAGGAGCCGGGCTTGTCGACCATGCCGTCGATCTCGATCGACCACGGGTCTGTCACCAGCTGACCCGCATACTGCGCGGGGTCGGACTTGTCCCAGCCGAACTCGTAGAAATTGTTGTAGGAGGTGATCTCCTTGAGGGTGTTCGGCTTGGCGTCGGTCGAGAATTTCGACGGTTTCGCGTCGATGCTGGCAAAGCTCGGTCCGGCGATCGAACCAAGTGCCATTGCCCCGGCACCCGCCATGATCTGGCGGCGGTTCAGGAAGTCGGCCTTGGGAGTCACATCGGCCCAGCTCGGGTCGGTTGGTCTCGTCTTGCGCATGGAAATCTCCTCTCTGCCCCTACATATGGAGCGGTGCCCGTCGCTTACACTTCGGAACTTACAGCGACATTGTTACCTCTAGGCACGTATAAAAATACGCGCCACTATCGAGACTGGATCAACGGGCGCCGCCAAGGCGCCCGATCGGGAGACAAGGGAGAGAGAGATGAAACGCTTCATCGGCGCCGCACTCGCGGCGGTCATCACCGTGGGCGCGAGCGCGGCAACGGCTCAGGAAGCCCACACCTGGACCACCGAAGACACGTTCGACAACGTCACCTTCGCGGTGCAGAACGCGATCATCGGGGCGGGGCTCGTGGTCGATCACGTCAGCCATACTGGTGATATGCTGGAACGCACGAAAGACGCCGTGGGCGGCACCAAGACGCTGTTCACCGGCGCGGACGTCTTCTCCTTCTGCTCGGCGCAGACCTCGCGCGAGGTCATGGAGGCGGACATCACCAACTTTCAGTTCTGCCCCTACACGATCTTCGTCTACCAGACCCCCGAGGACACCGATCACGTGACCGTCGGCTTCCGCTCCTACGAGCAGGAATCAATGCAACCGGTGACCGATCTTCTGACCGGGATCGTCAAAGATGCGCTGATGCTCGACTGACCGATATATAGCCCGCGTGCGCACTCGCGCGCGCGAGCGCTCCGCTCAACTCGCGCCTCGCTCGGCCCGCGCCTCCAGCTGGCTCTTGCGGACATGGCGGATCACCTCGACCAGCAGCGCGGTCAGAAGCCCCACGTTCAGCAGCCCGTTCGCCGCGGCCATCCCGCCAAGGATGCGCCATTGATGGGTCAGCAGAATGTCGCCATAGCCCAGCGTTGTAAAACTCACGAGCGAGAAATAGACCGACTGCTCCATCGTGTGGAACACGCCGAGGAGGCGGAAGCAGAAAGCCCAGAGCCAGACGCCGGCAGTGACCATCGCCAAGGCCCAGAGCGCGGCGACGACGACCATCAGCATCAGTTTCGGACGGTGCGGCTCGCGCAGCATCCACCAGTGCAGCCGCGCGAATGTCGCCTCGATCGCCCAGGCGCTGAGCGCGGCGATGCATACGGTCAAGAGCATCATCACCGAACCGATCGCGATCTGAATGGTCATGGGCGTCTCCTCCTGCCCTAGCTATTTCGCGCCGCCGCACCCACGTCAAGCGCAGCGGTGCCGCACTGGACACAGCCGCTTGCCTGCCCTATCTCGATGCGACCATGGCAAAGCATTCAGACCCCAATTCCAAGCTGATCGCCGAGAACCGGCAGGCCCGTTATCACTACGCCGTCCAGGATACTCTGGAGGCGGGCATCGTGCTGCAAGGCTCAGAGGTGAAATCGATGCGCGTCGGGCAGACGAACATCGCGGAAAGCTATGCCTCCGTCGAGGATGGCGAATTGTGGCTGATCAACTCTTATATCGCGAGCCTGAACCAGGCCTCGCATTTCGGCCATGAGGAGCGCCGCAAGCGCAAACTGCTCGTGTCGAAGCGCGAACTTTCACGTCTTTGGAATGCGACCCAGCGCGAGGGAATGACCATCGTGCCGCTGAAGATGTACTTCAACGAGAAGGGCATCGCGAAGATCCTGATCGGTATCGCGAAGGGCAAGAAACAGGCCGATAAGCGCGAAACAGAGGCGAAACGCGACTGGAACCGCCAGAAACAGCGCCTTCTCAAGCAGAATTACTAGGGACACAGGGCGGATTTGCCCGCCCTGCCCTTGCGTCTTGCGCACCGCTGAGTCTAAGCAATCCCGACCGGCAAAAGAGGCGCATGACGATGGATGACCCGAAAACGCTCGTATCGACGGATTGGCTCGCAGCCCATCTGAAGGATCCCGACCTGCGCATTCTGGACGCGTCGTGGTTCCTGCCGCAGATGGAGCGAGATGCAAAGGCGACCTACGAGGCCAAGCATATCCCCGGCGCGCGTTTCTTCGACATCGACGAAATCTCCGACAACCGCTCGGACCTGCCGCATATGGCGCCGCCGCCCGAGAAATTCATCTCGCGGATGCGCGCGATGGGCGTGGGCGACGGCCATCAGGTCGTGATCTACGACCAGCACTCCGTCTTCTCCGCGCCGCGCGTCTGGTGGACCTTCCGCCTGATGGGCAAGACGGATGTGGCGGTCCTCGATGGCGGGCTGCCGAAATGGGAGGCCGAAGGCCGTCCGCTCGAAGACATGCCGCCGATGGTCCGCGACCGTCACATGACGGTGCAGCGCCAGTCCGGTCTGGTGAAGGACGTCACACAAGTCGCTCATGCCAGCAAGCTTGGCGATCACGAGATCATCGACGCGCGCCCGAACGATCGCTTCCTCGGCAACGGCACCGAGCCGCGCCCGGGACTGCGTTCGGGTCACATCCCCGGCTCGCGCAACCTGCCCTTCGGCGAACTGCTGACCCCCGAGGGCACCTTCAAATCCCCCGACGAGATCAAGGCCCTGTTCGAGGCCGCCGGTGTCGACCTGTCGAAGCCCGCGATCACGACCTGCGGCTCCGGCGTCAGCGCCGCGATTCTCGCGCTCGCGCTCGAGATCATCGGCAAGTCGGACTGGTCGCTCTATGACGGGTCCTGGTCGGAATGGGGCATGTATAACGACCTCAAGGTCGCAACGGGAGAAGCATGATGCTGAACAATCTCAAGCCGCAGGCGCCGGACAAGATCCTCGCGCTGATGGAAGAATACCGCGCCGATGAGCGCGACCAGAAGGTCGATCTCGGCGTCGGCGTCTACAAGAACGCCGAAGGTGAAACCCCGATCATGCGCGCCGTCCACAAGGCGGAAAAGCAGGTCTGGGAAAACGAGACCACCAAGAAATACGCGGGCCTCGCCGGCCAGCCGGAATTCCACGCGGCGATGGCCGAGATGGTTCTGGGCAAGGGCTACCCGACCGACCGTCTGGCCTGCCTGTCGACCGTGGGCGGCACCGGCGCCTGCCGCATGGGCTTCGAGCTTGCGCGGATGGCGAATCCCGACACCAAGATCTGGGTCTCCGATCCGACCTGGCCGAACCACCTCTCTATCCTGAAATTCATGGATCAGGACTTCACCACCTATCGCTACTTCGATTCCGAGACCCGCTCGGTCGATTTCGACGCGATGATTGAAGACCTGAAGGGCGCCAAGGAAGGCGACATCGTGCTGCTGCACGGCTGCTGCCACAACCCGACCGGGGCGAACCTGACGCTCGAGCAATGGGGCAAGGTCGCCGATCTGCTTCAGGAAACCGGCGCCGTGCCGATGATCGACCTCGCCTATCAGGGCTTCGGGGACGGTCTGGAAGCGGATGCGGCAGGCACCCGCCTGATCGCCGAGCGTCTGCCGGAAGTGCTGATTGCGGCGTCGTGCTCGAAGAACTTCGGCATCTATCGCGAGCGCACCGGCTGCCTGATGGTTCTGGGCTCGGAAGAGACCAAGAAGACCGTGCAGGGCAACCTAGCCTATCTCAACCGTCAGACCTACTCCTTTCCGCCCTATCACGGGCAGGCGCTCGTCACCCGCGTGCTCACCGATCCCGAACTGCGCGCCGATTGGGAAGCCGAGCTGGAAGATGTCCGCACCGGCATGCTGGAACTGCGCCAGCAACTCGCGGACGAGTTGCGCAAGCTGTCGAACTCGGACCGCTTCGACTTCGTGGCAGAGCATCGCGGCATGTTCTCGCGCCTTGGCGCCACGCCCGAGCAGGTCGCCGCGATGAAGGAAGGCAACGCGATCTACATGGTCGGCGACTCGCGGATCAACATCGCGGGGCTGAACAAGAACAGCGTGCCGCTGCTGGCCCGCGCACTGATCGACGCAGGCGTCTAAGCACCTACCACAGAATAGAAATTCAAAACGGCGGCCCCTTCGGGTCGCCGTTTTTCGTAGCGGAATTTTCCGCCTTGCGCCCTTGAAATAATAAGCAGGCTCATAATATAGAGGCTTACTTTAATTTCAACGGAGCTCCGGATGCCCGATCAGAGCCTAGGTTTTCTCCTGCACGACGCGACGCGGTTGATCCGCCGTCGCTTCGAGGCACGCGCCAACGAATTCGGCCTGACCACCGCGCAGTGGCGGCTGCTCGTCTACCTCAAGAAGGAAGGCGCGCTGGCGCAGGCCCGGCTGGCCGAGCTGCTCGAGATCGAACCGATTTCGGTCTCGCGCCTCGTCGACCGCATGGAAGAAGCCGACTGGGTCTGCCGCAAAGCTGATCCGAATGATCGCCGCGTCAAGCTCGTGCACCCTTCGGTCAAGGCGCGCAACGCCTTTGAGGATGCGCGCTCGATCGCGGACGACATCTATGAACAGGCGCTGGCCGGGTTGAGCGATGACGAAATCGCGACCGCATTGAACACCCTGCGCCAGATCATCCGTAACCTCTCCGAAGACACCTCCTCCACGTCAGAGACACATCATGAGTGACCAGAACCCGACCGCCGAGAGCGCGGAAACCCAATCGAAACAGAAACAGAAGAAGGGGCCGAAATTCTGGCTCCTCATTCTCGTGCCCGCCCTGATCGTACTGGGTGGCGCGTGGTACTGGCTCAGCGCCGGTGGCTCGCAAAGCACCGCCAACGCCAATTATCAGATGGCGCGAATCCCGGTAGCCTCGCAGATCTCGGGCCGCGTGACCGAGGTGTTCGTGCATGACAACGAGCACGTAGAGAAAGGCGCGCCGCTGTTCCAGATCGACAAGAAACCCTACGAGCTGGCACTGGCCAAGGCGCAGGCCGCGCTCTCGCAAGCCCGCCTGCAGGTCGAGCAGCTGCGCGCCTCCTACAAGGCCGCGCTCGCCGACGAGAAACAGGCTGCCGACAATGCCGCCTATCAGGAGAAACAGCTCGCCCGTCAGGAGAAGCTGATCAAATCCGGCACCACCACGCAGCAGGCGCTCGACCAGCAGCGCACGGCCACGCAAGCCGCGCAGAACACGCTGGCCGCCGCCAAGCAGAAGGTGGCCTCAGCCAAGGTCGCCCTCGACGGCAATCCCGAGATCCCGGTCGACGAACACCCCTCGGTGAAATCGGCGATCGTGGCGGTGAACGATGCCAAATACAATCTCTCGCAGACCGAGGTCGATGCGCCCACCGACGGCATCATCTATCAGGCCGCCTCCTTCAAGGCGGGCGAGATGGTCGGCGCGGGGACAAGCCTCTTCACGCTGGTCGACACCAGCGATGTCTGGGTGATCGCGAACTTCAAGGAAACCGCGCTGACCCACATGCAAGAAGGCCAGTCGGCCACCGTCGAATTCGACGCTTTCCCCGATCGCGAATATCACGCGACGGTCGAGGCCGTCGGCGCAGGCACCGGGGCGGAGTTCTCGATCCTTCCGGCGCAGAACGCGACCGGCAACTGGGTGAAAGTGACGCAACGCGTGCCGGTGCGCCTGCGGCTCGACGATGGCGCAAACCTCGATGGCCTGCGCGCGGGTCTCTCGGCCAGCGTCACCGTCGATACCGCCTCGCAACCGCGCTACAAGCGTATCCTCGACAAGGCCAACAGCTCGGCCGCCGTGGCGGGCACGACCGAACAGGGGCAGTAAGCCATGGCTGACGCCGCCGAAAAGGAACCCAAGGGAATCGACCCGCATAACGTCCCGCATCGCGCGCTGATCATGGCGTCGCTGATGCTGGCGGTGATCATGCAGGTGCTCGATACCACCATCGCGAACGTGGCCCTGCCCGACATGCGCGCCGATCTCGGCGCGTCGCGCGACACGATCAACTGGGTGCTGACCTCCTATATCGTGGCCGCGGCCATCGTGACGCCGCTGTCGGGCTGGCTCGCCAATCGCTTCGGGCGGCGCGAGATCTTCATGGTCGCGGTGATCGGCTTCGTGGTTTTCTCGATGCTCTGCGGGATCGCGTGGTCGCTCGACGTGATGGTGATCTTCCGCCTCATGCAGGGCGTGTTCGGTGCGGCCATCGTGCCGCTCGCGCAGAACTTCATGCTCGACATCAACCCGCGCGAGAAGCACGGGCAGGCGATGGCGATGTTCGGCGCGGGCATCATGCTCGGCCCGATCATCGGCCCGACGCTCGGCGGTTACCTGACCGAGGTGATCAACTGGCGCTGGGTATTCTACATCAACGTGCCGCTCGGCATGATCGCCATCGCGGGGTCGCTCTTCTTCCTGCCTGAAACGCCCAAGAAGAAGATCGGCTTCGACTTCTTCGGCTTCGCGGCGCTGGCGGTGGCGATCGGCGCGCTGCAGATGATGCTCGACCGGGGCTCCGATCTCGACTGGTTCGCCTCGCGCGAAATCTGGATCGAGGCGGCGCTAGCGATCAGCGGGTTCTGGGTCTTCATCGTCTGGATTCTCAGCGCGAAAAAGCCCTTCCTCGAACCGAAGATGTTCCTCGACCGCAACCTCTCGATGGGGCTGCTGTTCATCTTCGTGATCGGGATCATCCTGCTCGCCTCGCTGGCGCTGCTGCCGCCGATGCTGTCGAATATCTTCGGCTATCCGACGCTGACGACGGGCTTGGTGATGTCCCCGCGCGGGGTCGGGGCGATGATCATGATGCTGCTGATCGGGCGGCTGGTGAAGGTCATCGACCTCCGCATCCTCGTGGTCGTCGGGCTGTCCTTCACTGCCTACTCGCTGCACATGATGTCGACCTTCTCGCCGCAGATGGGTCCGAAATGGATCATCGTCTCAGGCGTGATCCAGGGCTTCGGGCTGGGCTCGGTCTTCGTGCCGATCTCGACGCTGGCCTTTGCCACGCTCGACCCCAAGTACCGCGGCGACGGCACGGCGCTGTTCTCGCTGCTGCGCAATATCGGCTCGTCCATCGGGATTTCGATCGTGACCGCGCTGCTGACGCACAACATCGCGGTGAACCATGCCGAGATCGTCTCTGCGATCAATCCGCAGAACCTTTCGGGCGTGATGAACGGTGCAGGCAGCATCTCGAGAGAGGCCGCGCTCGAGGTGCTCAACAACCTCGCGACGCAACAGGCGGCGATGATCTCTTACGTGGACGATTTCAAGTTCATGATGTGGGTCACACTCGCGGCCATCCCGCTGGTCTTCTTCCTGCGCAAGCCGGATTACCAGAACAGAGGCGGACAGCAGACGCAACAAGGCGCTCCGGTCACCGAGTAAGCCGACATCAGACGCAATGGAAAAAGGCCCGGGATCGCTCCCGGGCCTTTCGCTTGTCTTGGATGCGGCGTCTTAGTTGACGAACTCCGGATAGGCTTCCATGCCGAGTTCCGCCTTGTCGAGACCCATCATCTCGTCCTCGGCCGGAGCGCGGATGCCCATGACGGCTTTGAGGATGAACCAGATGATTGCCGAGACCACGAAGACGAAGATGCCGACGATGATGATCGAGACGATCTGACCGTAGAAGGTGCCGTCGGGGTTGGTGATCGGAACCGCCAGCGTGCCCCAGATACCCGCGCCGAGGTGGACCGGGATGGCGCCCACGACGTCGTCGATCTTCAGCTTGTCGAGCATCGGAACCAGCAGGACCACGATGATACCGCCGATCGCGCCGATGATAGTCGCAGCACCGAGGCTCGGGGTCAGCGGCTCGGCCGTGATCGACACGAGGCCAGCCAGAGCGCCGTTGAGAACCATGGTCAGATCCGGCTTCTTGTAGAGGATCTGGGTCAGGATCAGCGCAGCGATCGCGCCACCGGCTGCTGCGGTGTTGGTGTTGGCGAAGATGCGCGAGATATCGGCGACGTTGCCCACGGTGTTCATGTAGAGCTGCGAACCGCCGTTGAAGCCGAACCAGCCGAGCCACAGAATGAAGGTACCGAGCGTGGCGAGCGTCAGGTTCGAACCGGGCATCGCCTGGACCTTGCCGTCCTTGTACTTGCCGATGCGCGGGCCGAGGATCAGAGCACCAGCGAGAGCTGCCCAGCCACCGACCGAGTGCACGACGGTCGAGCCGGCGAAGTCGAGGAAGCCGAAATCGGCGTCAAGGAAGCCACCGCCCCATTTCCACGAAGCCTGGATCGGGTAGATGAAGCCCGTGAGGATCACGGTGAAGATCAGGAACGGCCACAGCTTGATGCGCTCGGCCAGGGTACCCGAAACGATCGACGCCGTGGTGGCGCAGAACATCAGCTGGAAGAAGAAGTCCGAACCGACCGAGGCGTAGGTCAGGTCGACCGAATCCGCGCCGACGCCGACAGGCTCGAGCGAGGTCGTCGAGAAAGCGCCGAGCACGCCGTTGATCGACCAGCCGTCGCCCGGATACATCAGGTTGTAGCCGATCAGATAGTACATGATCGCCGCGATCGCGAAGAGCGCGATGTTCTTGAGCGACTGCATGGTCACGTTCTTCGAGCGCACGAGGCCAGCCTCGAGCATCGAGAAGCCCGCGCCCATCCACATCACCAGAAAACCGGTGACGAGGAACATGAAAGTGTTCAGGATGAAGCCGATCTCGTTGGCCGGCGGATCCATCGCCGCAGGCGCGGCGGCATCCTGGGCCAGCGCCGGCAGAGCCACCGCGGTCAGTGCGACCGCAAGGCCGGTGATTTTCGAAAGCTTGTTCATTTTCCTACTTTCCCCTGTCGCGTCTTAAAGCGCGTCGTCATTGGTTTCGCCGGTGCGCACGCGAACCGCCTGCCCGACATCGAGAACGAAGATCTTGCCGTCGCCGATCTTGTCGGTCTTCGCGGCTTTCATGATCGTGTCGACCACCTCGTCGGCGAGGCCGTCAGCGACCACGATCTCCAGTTTGACCTTCGGCACGAAGTTCACGGCGTATTCGGCGCCACGATAGATTTCCGTGTGACCCGACTGGGCACCGAAGCCTTTGATCTCGGTCACCATCATTCCGCGTACGCCGATGGTGGTGAGCGCCTCGCGCACCTCCTCCAGCTTGAACGGCTTGATTGCTGCAATGATGAGTTTCACCTGACATCCCTTCCTTGTTCAGCCCTTTCGATGCCCGCTTGGCGACATCGCACGGTGATAAGAGGCCCTCTGCGCCCCTTTCGCACAAGGAAACGAGGTTCCGTCCGACTGGCAGATTCAGCGGATTCCGGCCCTAATTTGCACAATTTGTGCGCGTTGCCTAATTTTTAGCCACATTGCAAATCTGAAACGTGATTTTTCGCGGGTCCACATCTCGGGTCGGCCCGTGTAGATTGCGCGAAATTAAAACGCAGGCAGCGGAACAGGCAGATGACTCAGAAAGGCGGAGGGCGCGGGCGCCTCGTGGCCGACAAACGCTATTCCTCTTCGAAGCAGAAACCCAAGGCATCGAAACCCGCCAAGCCGCGCAAGACCGCGCGCCGTGGCGGCGGCGGCGGTGGCAAGCCTCCCCGGCGGCACGGACCGGTCACCGGCCTGATCATCGGCCTCGCGCGGCTGATCTGGCGCGTGATCTGGGGAATCGGCTGGCGACTCGCGATGATCGTCGCGCTCGTGGTGGGCGCGGCGACCCTGTATTTCTACTCGACCCTGCCAGACTACACGAAGCTGCTCGACGGCCGCACGCGCGGCTCGGTCACTATGCTCGACGATCAGGGCAAGGTCTTCGCCTGGCGCGGCGAAACCTTCGGCGGGCAGATCGACGCGAAGAACGTCTCCCCCTATCTGCGCGACGCCGTGGTCGCGACCGAGGACCGCCGCTTCTACCATCATTTCGGCATCTCGCCGCGCGGCATCGCCTCGGCGATGGCCATCAACATGCGCGAAGGGCGTGGCCCGTTTGACGGCAACGGTGGCTCGACCATCACGCAGCAGACCGCCAAGCTTCTCTGCCTCGGCGTGAAGTTCGACCCGAAGAAGTGGAAGAACGAAGCCGCCTACGAAAACGACTGCCGGTCGGGCGGTCTGCGCCGCAAGATCAAGGAAGTCCCTTACGCCTTCGCGCTGGAGCTGAAATACTCCAAGGACGAAATCCTCTCGATCTATCTCAACCGCGCCTATCTCGGGGCCGGCGCGCGTGGCTTCGAGGCCGCGTCCGAGCGCTATTTCGGCATCTCGGCAGCGAATGTCGATCCGCAGCAGGCTGCAATGTTGGCGGGCCTTCTGAAAGCGCCGAGCTACTACGCCCCGACCTCCAGCCTGAAGCGCTCGCAGGAGCGGGCCGCGACCGTGCTCAGCCTGATGCATGAGCAGGGCTACCTGACGGATCGTCAATATCTGGACGCGAAGAACAACCCCGCGACGCTGAGCCAAGCGGCGCAGAAACGCGCAGGCGGCTATTTCGCGGATTGGGTGATGGACACCATCCCCGACTTCCTGTCGCGCGACACGACCGAGGACGTGGTCATCAACACCACGCTCGATCAGCGCATCCAGTCTGCCGCCGAAGACGCGATGAAATCGGTCTACGAGAACAAGGTCTCGAAGGGGTCAAAAGCCGAGTCCGCGATCGTCGTGATGAGCGCGGATGGCGCCGTGCGGGGCATGGTTGGCGGTCGGGCCACGAAGGTCTCGGGAGCGTTCAACCACGCCACGATGGCGCAACGCCAGACCGGCTCGACATTCAAGCCCTTCGTCTACGCGACCGCGCTAGATCTGGGCTACACGCCGGATTCGATGGTCGATGACGCGCCGGTCACGGTGAAGATGCCCGGCTCGCCCGATTGGAGCCCGCGCAACTACGAGCGCAGCTACATGGGGCCGATCACGCTGACGACCGCACTGGAGCATTCGGTGAACGTCGCGACCGTGCGCGTCTCCGAGGCCGTTGGCCGTGAGAACGTCATCAAGGTCGCGGAAGGCCTCGGATTCGCGCAGGACCTGCCGAACCTGCCCTCGGTGGCGCTCGGCGTCGGGGAATCGGACTTGCTCGACATGACGGGGGCCTATGCTGGAATCCTCAACGGCGGCTCCTCGGTGCAACCCTATGGCCTGACCTCGCTGACACTGAAGGGCGACGACCAACCGCTCTTCGGCAAACCCGGCGGGATCGGTGAGCGGGTAATCTCGCAAAAAGCCGCACAGGAGCTGACCTACATGATGCGCCAGGTCGTGCTGCACGGCACCGGCCGCCGCGCCAATATCGACGGCTACGAGATCGCGGGCAAGACCGGCACCACGCAGAGCGCCCGCGATGCCTGGTTCATCGGGTTCACCTCCGACTACGTGGTCGGCGTCTGGATGGGCAATGACGACAACTCGCCGCTGAAAGGCACCACCGGAGGCGGCCTGCCCGCCGAGATCTTCCACGAGACGATGAAGCGCGTGCTCGACGGCGAAGATCCCAAGCCGCTGCCGATGGCCCATCCGGGCGACTGGCAGGTGCCGGATCAGCAATATCAGGGCCAAAACCAGAGTGCGGGGCAAGCCCCTGCCCAGCGACAGCCGCAACGGCAACGCCGCGACCCGTCTCAGTCGATCCTGAACGAGCTGCTCAACATCTTCGGCAGCAACTGAGCGAGCAGACCCGAAAAAGAAGAACGCCCGGACCGCTGGCCCGGGCGTTCTTCTTTTCGACAGGCGCTCAGCCGGGCCGAAACCCGAACCGCTTACCCGGCCCGCTTCAAGTCCTCGATCATCGCGTCGATATTGCCGCGGCGCCGGTCGAGCATCGCACCGATCTCCGCACGCTCGGAGGCGAGCATATTCACCCCTTCGACGATCAGGTTGAAGAACTTGTCGCTGCCCGAGCGATCGGAGACCTGCCACAGCACCTCGAACGGCGCCTGCCCCGGCAAGCTCGCGAGCGTCTTGACCTCGTAGAAGGTCTTGACCGGACGCGCGCCCTGTATCTGGAACTTCGCCCCCTGAAACTCTCGGAAGCGCTTGCCGTATTTGCGCGAGAGATAGCCCTGGAACGCCTTTGTGAAGGCCGAGAGCTGCGCCGGGCTCGCCTGCCGCGCCGCGACACCCAGCGCCGAGCGCGCGATGACGTTCACATCGGCATATCTCGCGAAAATCCGCTCGAACATCGCGTAGAGGGCGGAACCGGTGCGACCAGAAGCGATGGCCGCATTTACATCGTTCACCGCTTTCTGGATCAGCGACCGCGCCTGTGCATCCGTCAGCGCGAAAGCCGACTCCGGCAACAGCGCCGCCGCGACACCCGCCGCGCCGAGGCCCAGAACATGTCGCCTACTGCGGCAGTAAGTCTTCGTAGGGATCGTAGGCATTCGCATCGCTGGCCTCCTCGCCGTTGAGTTCGTAGCGCCGGTTCTGCAGATACAGAAGCCGACTCTGGGCATAGCTGTCGGCACTATCGTACAGGATCGAATCGACAGTCGTGCCATACGTGTCGCGCTTCGCGATCTTGCCGCCGAAGCGCAGCGCGCCCGCGGCGATCCGCTCCTTGTCAGGCAGTGCGTTCAGCGGATCGATCACGAAATCGACCACCATCCCGACCGTATCGCGCGTCGTGGACGGGCCGAAGATCGGCAATTCCTGGTAATTTCCTTCGCCCACGCCCCAGACATGCAGCGTCTCGCCGAAATCGGTATCCGTCTCGGGCAGCGAAAAATCAGTCCCCGCCGGGTCGAAGATGCCGCCCAGCCCGATCGTCGAGTTGATGAAGAAGCGGAAAGTGTTCTTCACGGCCGGCTCGGGGCGCCCTTGCAGGAGCGAGTTGAGCACTTTGCCCGGAAGGCTGAGATTGCTGCCGACGTTATAAAGCGTCTTCGTGAGCGGACCGGGCGGGCTCGTATCGGCTGGATCGCCCCGGAAGAACGTCGAATCAAGCTGCTTGTTGAACGCGTGGGTCTTGCGATTGGTGGCCTCGTAGGGGTCGTGAATACCCGTTGCGGGCGGTGCAGGCGCGCAGGCGGCCATCCCCAGCGCGAGCGCCGCAATCAAAGCCACCGCAGGCCGTAGCGCGCGCGGACGCGCCGAAGCTCTTTGTTCCATCCACTGCGCCAAAGTCGCTCCCCCTTCGTTGCGGCTTCAGTCCTGAAATAGATAGAGCGCATCCGGCCTTGTCGCAACGCGAGACACGCAGAACTCCGGAGTTCCGGACCCGTTCGATAGAATTGAACGAAAAAGATCGAGGGAATTAACGCCCTGTTCAGCGCGCGTGCGCCACTCTCGACATGCGCGGCGCTCCAAGCAGCGCCCCCATCTCGGGGAGGGCACGATGCCATATTCCAACACCGAAGAAGCGGTCATCAAACGCAACATCATCAAGGGCCGACGCGAAATGGCCCGCCTGCTGCGCGGGGTGCGTGGGCAATTTGCACTGGTCGCGATATTCGCCGCCTTCATCAATGTACTCGTTCTCGCCGGGCCCCTGTTCATGTTGCAGGTCTACGACCGCGTGCTGCCCGCACGGTCGCTGCCGACGCTGATCAACCTGTTCCTGCTGGTGGCCTTTCTGTTCATGATGATGGGCGTGCTCGATTGGGCACGGGGCCGCCTGCTCGCCCGGATCGGCGCGGATCATCAGCGCGGCCTCGAAAGGCGCGTGTTCGACGCCGCCATCGTCGACGCGACGGTCAGCACGCAGGAGCGGTCGTCCAACAACGCCCTGCGCGATCTGGAAATTCTACAGCGTTACTATGCCTCCCCAGTCGCGGCAGCGGTTTTCGATCTGCCCTGGACGCCGCTCTATCTCGGGGTGCTGTTCGTCTTCCATCCCTGGCTCGGCGCATTGGCTTTCGCCGGGGGCGCCGCACTGATCCTGCTTTCATTCGCGACGCAATTCGTCACGCGCGCGCGGCTGGATGAGACGGCGCAGCTGGAGAACAAGGCCCGCTACCTGGGAAACGACTTTCTTCGACAGATCGAAACCATCGTTTCGCTTGGCATGCGCGAAAGCGGTTTCAAGCGCTGGCAGGCGGCGCGGCACGAATCCATGAACAACGCAATTCACACCACGGATGTCAGCGGCAGCTTCCACGCCGTGATGCGCGCCCTGCGGCTGCTCCTGCAAACCTCGATGCTCGCCCTCGGCGCCTACCTGGTACTGCAGGGTGAGGTGAGCGCCGGGGCGATGGTCGCAGCCTCGATCCTGATGGGCCGTGCGCTCGCGCCGGTCGAACTCGCCGTGGGCGGCTGGACGCAATGGCAGGGCGCCAGCCTTGCTCGCGACCGGCTGGCCGCCCTTCTCGGCGCCCACCCGCCGGAGCGAAAGGGCTCCGAATGGATCACGCCGAAGCCCCAGCTCACCGTGGAAGGCCTCACCATTCGCCATGCGACGTCCGACCGCGCGACGCTCGACATGATCAGCTTCTCACTCGAACCCGGCGAAGCCCTCGGGGTGATCGGTCCGCTCGGTGCGGGCAAATCAGTTCTCGCGCGCAGCCTGTGCAACTTCCACCGTCCCAGCGCCGGCACGATCCGCCTCGACGATGTGCCGCTCGACCAATACGACCGCGACAACCTCGGGCGGCTGATCGGTTATCTGCCGCAATCGATCTCCTTTTTCCCCGGCACGGTAGCCGAGAATATCGCCCGGCTCGATCCAGCGCCGGACAAGGACCGGGTCATCGCCGCCGCAAAACGTGCTGGCGCGCACCAGATGATTCTCAAACTGCCCGCCGGATATGACACGCCGATCGAGTTCGAGGGAGCATCGCTTTCCGATCGTCAGCGCCAGCTCGTCGCGCTTTCGCGCGCGCTCTATCACGATCCGATACTCCTCGTTCTCGACGAGCCCAACCTGTTGTTGAACGGTGATGCCGGGCCGGGCCTGCAGGCGATGCTGAGCGATCTGAAAGCGCATGGCGGCGCGGCGATCGTGATGACCAACAGTCCCGGGGCACTCGCTGAATGCGACCGTATCCTTGTGCTCGATCGAGGTGCGCAGCGCGCGCTCGGCGCGCGCGACGACGTTCTCAAGCGCATGATAGCCTCGGCCACCAAATCCCGTGTTGTGCCCGCCGCGGACAGTGCGGCGTGAGTGACGCGGACGTCCCTTCAGGACAGGAGAGCCGACGCCAGGCCTCTTCGCTCCATCGCGTTCCGATCGGCTGCGGTCTCGCGGCGATCGTCGCCTTGTTCATCGGATGCGCCATATGGCTGACCTTCACGCGGCTCGCCGGACTGATCCAAGCCTCGGGCCGCATCGAAGTCGATAGTTCCCGACACGTGATCGAGCATCCGACGGGTGGGATCATCGATAAAGTCTACGTCAAAAGCGGCGATCACGTCACCCGCGGCCAAGTGCTTATACGGCTCGATGCGGATGATATCCGCACCGAGCTGGCTATCGTGGAAGCCTCGGAGTACGCGGTTCAGGCCCAGCGGGCGCGTCTGCAGGCCGAACGAGACGGGACCGAAAGGATCGCTTATCCGGCAAGCCTGTGGGAGGCGGCCAAGCACCGCGAAGATGTCGCGAAGCTGGTCGAGGGGCAGAAGGCTATTTTCGAGGCCCGCAAACAATCTTTCGCCCAGCAACGCGCGGATATGGCGCGGCAGATCCAGCAAATCAGCGCCCAGCGCGACGGAATCGACACTCAGGTCTCGGCCTTGGAACGCGAGGAGCGATTGATCGAAAAGGAACTGTCCCTCCGCGAACGGCTAAAGGATCGTGGACTTGCGACCTCGGCGCAAATCCTCGCCCTCACCCGCGAACAGGTTTCGCTGGAGCGACAACTCGGCGCGCTGCGCGCCCAGAAAACGCAACTTACGGTGCAAAGCGGCGGCGTGGTACTCACCGCGTCGCGGCTGCAGTCGCAACGACGGGAGGAAATCGAATCGCAACTCGAGTCCCGCAACGCCCGTGCCATCGAACTCTCGGCGCGCGCGACCCATCTGCGCCGCGAACTGGCGCGGCGCACCCTGCGCGCCCCGGTCAACGGCACGGTGCACGACGTACGTCTGCGCGGCGCGCACGCGGTGCTGCGCCCGGCGGAAATGGCGATGGCGATCGTCGAAACCGGACGGCCGCTTGTTATCAATGCCAGGATCGATCCGATCAACGTCGATGGCGTCGCAGCGGGCCAGAGCGCGATCCTGCGCTTCCCCGGTTTGTCGCGGCGAATATCCAGCGATTTGATCGGAAAGCTCACCCGGATTTCCCCCGATACTCTGACCGACCCGGTGACGGGGGAGAGCTATTATCAAGTGCAGGTCACCTTCGACCTTGGGCAGCTCGACACGGAGGAAAGCTCCCTCTTGGTTCCCGGGATGCCCACAGAGGTCTTCCTGCAAACCGAGCCGGTCTCGCCGATCCGCTACCTGCTCAGCCCCTTCCTCGATTTCTTCGCACTTGGGGGAGCGGCAGGATGAAGGTTCGCCCCGACACGGTCACAACCGATCGAGCAAGGCGCGCGTCGGCCAACCGTCCGCAGGCAGTCCAAGCTTTTCCTGCGCCGTCTGGACTGCGTTACGAGTGTTCGCGCCAAGGATGCCGTCCACCGCACCCACGTCATAGCCCTTCGCAACGAGTTTTTGCTGCAGCCGCTTCATCTGCGCCACGCTCAGTCCCGGTTCCGGCGCGCCGGGATCGAGGCGCGGCGCTCCTTCGAGGCGTGTGGCAAAATAGGCCGCGCTGGTGACGTAGACGAAGCTCTTGTTCCACTCGAACAGCACGCGGAAATTCGGATAGACGATAAAGGCGGGCCCCTTGCGCCCCATCGGCAAAAGGACCGATCCGCGCAGGCTGCTGGCAAGCTGCCCTTGCCGCGCACGCACCCCGCGTGCCTTCCAATCGGAGACCGGCAATTCAGTCGTCAGCCCGGTTTTGGACCAATCAAGATCGTCAGGCACCGTGACCTCTTGCATCCACGGCTCGTTCGGCCGCCAACCCATATCGCGCAGCATATTCGCTCCCGACATCAGCGCATCGGGGGCGGACGTCTTCAGGCGCACATGCCCATCGCCATCGCCGTCGACACCGTTGCGGAGGATGTCGTCCGGCAGCATCTGCACCTGCCCGATTTCTCCCGCCCAGGCACCGGTGGTTCGCTGGGGATCGAAATCGCCGCGCCGGAAAAGCTTGCCCGCAGCGATCACCTGCGGGCGGAACAGCGCGGGCCGACGGCAATCATGGGCCAGCGTCAGAAGCGCGTCGCGGGTGTTGAAATCGCCCTGCACCGCGCCGTAATCCGTCTCGAGCGCCCAGAACGCCAGCAGCACCCCGCGCGAGATGCCATAGGTCTGCTCCATCCGGTCGAAGGTCTTCGCATAGCGCTTGGCGTTCTTTGCCCCGTTAACCATCCGATTCTTGCTGATCACCGCGCTCGCAAATTCGAGGAATGTCTTGCGAAACACCCCTTGCGCCCGGTCCGCCCGCAGCACGGCCGGGCTCTGCCGCGCACCGGCGAGGAACGCATCAGCCTGTTGCGCGTTCAGTCCAGCCGACTGCAGATCGCTGCGAATTCCGGACAGGAAACCGGACCAGCTCCCGCCGCACTGCGCATGGGCCAAGCCGGGGGTGAGCATGGGCGAGAAAGCGAGGGTCAGAATGAGCAAAGCCTTACGCATGGGAGCCTCCGGGTTGCGCGGTTACCCTCAACGCTATCTTGGGCGACCCAGAGCGACAACCCGATGGGCCAGCCGTGCAAGCCGTTGCAATTTCAGCACTCTTCGCAGACGCAGCATCGGATCATCTAAATGGTTAACTTGCTTTTTACATTGGTGTGATCAGCATGGAGCATGGGGAAGCTGTTGGAGGATGTCATGGAATTCCTGCCCAAGGAGGTCCTTGAAGGACTGCGCGCCGCGCAGAAGCGCGATGCGGCGAAAAAGGCGCGCCTGCGGGTTCTCGCGGGCGGCCAGATCTGGCCGGTGCTGCGCCGGGTTCCAGGCGGATTCGCGTTGGACGCGGACGAGGTCACGCATCTGCGCGGTCATGTCGATCTTTACGACGGCGAGACCCATGTCGCGACTTGCCTGATCGTGGCGTCGGAGATTCAGGGACATGAGTTGATCTGCACCGTGAAGCGGGAAACCGCGGTCAGCGATCGCGCAGCGCTGGACTTCGTGCAGGAAGCGCCGACGCTCTCGGGCTACCTGACGAAGCTCTGAGCGAGCTAGAGATTTCAAAGGAAAGGGCCGGAAAACCGGCCCTTTTTCATTGCAGATCAGCGAAGGCCGCCTGCAGTCGGTCGACCGCCTCGCGCACCCGCGCCCGCGGCGTGGCGAGGTTGAAGCGCAGGAACCTTTCGCCCCCGGCTCCGAAGGTCGCACCGAGATTCACCGCGATCTTCGCTTCTTTCAGAACGCGCGACTGGTATTCCTCGGGCTCCATTCCGGTGCCGGAGAAGTCGACCCAAGCAAGATAGGTCGCCTCGAGCGGCATCGAATGCAGCCCTGGAATCTCTGCGATCCCCTGATCGAAAATGCGCCGGTTCTCGTCGAGATAGGCGTTCAGCGCATCGACCCACGCGGCGCCCTCGGGGCTGTAGGCTGCCGTCGCCATCGCGATGCCGAAACTGTTGGGCGAAATCCCCAAGGCAGCCATCCGCTTTGCGAATCGGGCGCGCAGGTCCGGATCCGCAATGATCACGTTTCCGGTGTGGGTGCCCGCGATGTTGAAGGTCTTCGTGGTGGCCGTCATCATCACCAGCGGCCGATCGGGCGCGGCGTTCGCCATCGGGATATGCGTTTCGCCCGGCATCACGATGTCATGGTGAATCTCGTCCGAGACCAGCACCAGCCCGTGGCGCTTCGCGAACTCGGCCGTGGCTTCCAGTTCTGCACGGGTCCAGACGCGGCCGCCGGGGTTGTGCGGCGAGCAGAGGACGAGCATCTTCTCGGAGCCGGTCATAAGCCCGTCCCAGGCGTCGAAATCCATCTCGTAGCGACCATCGACCAGCTTCAGCGGGCACTCGCGCACCTCGCGCCCGGCCGCACGGATGACCCGCGCGAAGGCGTGGTAGACCGGCGTCATCAGAACGACCGCATCGCCCGGATCGGTATAGGCGTCGACGCAGAGCGCCGTGCCGTTGACCAGCCCATGGGTCGTGAAGATCCAGTCCGGTTCGATCTCCCAGCCGTGCCGTTCGCGCATCCACCACTGGATCGCGGCACGGTACTCGTCCTCGCCGCCCCAATAGCCATAGATGCCCTGCCCGACCATCTCCTCGAGCGCGCGCTGAACGCAGACGGGCGGGCGGAAATCCATATCCGCGACCCACATCGCGATCCCGTCTTCGGGCGACACGCCGTAAACCTTTTCCATCGCGTCCCATTTCTGCGAATGGGTGCCTACGCGGTCGATGATTTCGTCGAAGTCGGGTTTGCTCATTTGCGCCTCTCTCTGGTCGGATTGGGCGCATCTGAGCAAAAGCGAAGCCGGGTTACAAACGGCGTTTTGTCACTGGCACAATCACCGCCGCCATTGCACAGAGGCATTGCTTCGCCTAAATCCCTGCCCATGACGCTACGACCGATCCTGATCCATCCCGATCCGCGCCTGAAAAAGGTCTGCGAGCCGGTGCCCGAAGTTAACGACGAGATCCGCAAGCTCGCCGATGACATGCTCGCGACCATGTATGACGCGCCCGGCATCGGCCTGGCCGGGCCGCAGGTCGGCGTGATGAAGCGGATCTTCGTGATGGATTGCGTGAAGGACAAGGAAGCGGCCCCCGAGCCGATGGTCCTGATCAATCCCGAGATCAGCTGGACTTCGGAAGAGACCAATGTCTACGAGGAAGGCTGCCTCTCGATCCCGGATCAATATGCCGAGGTGACGCGTCCCTCCGAGGTGCGGATGAAGTGGCTCGGCCTCGACGGGCAAAGCCATGAGGAACAGTTCGACGCGCTTTGGGCGACCTGCGCTCAGCACGAGTTCGACCATCTCAACGGCAAGCTGTTCATCGACTATCTCGGTCCGATGAAGCGCAAGATGATCACCCGCAAGATGGAGAAGCTCAAGCGCGAGCGCGCCCGTGCGGGCGCGGCCAAGGATCCGATCCTCTGATGGCTGCGCGCGCGTTCATCCCCTATGACGACCGCCGCCTGCATCGCCCGGCCGAGCCGGTCGAGACGATCACCGAAACCGTCCGGATGATCTGGGACGACATGGTCGAGACGATGGACGCGATGCCCGGCGTCGGCCTCGCCGCGCCGCAGATCGGCATCATGATGCGGCTTGCGGTCGTCGATGCGTCGGACAAGCGCGGTCAGGCCGTGCGGATGGCGAACCCCGAAGTGCTGCATGCGTCGGTGCAGATGCGCAAGCATGAAGAAGCCTCGCCGAACCTGCCCGGCGTTTTCGCCCCGATCGAGCGGCCCCGCGCTGTGACGGTGCGCTTCCTCAATGAAGACGGCGAGATGGAGGACCGCGATTTCGTGGGCCTCTGGGCGACGAGCGTCCAGCACCAGATCGACCATCTCAACGGCAAGATGTATGTCGATCATCTCTCGCCTCTGCGCCGCAAGATGCTGGTGCAGAAGTCGAAGAAACTCGCGAAAGGCTAAGCGATGCGCGTCATCTTCATGGGAACGCCGGAATTCTCCGTCCCCGTTCTGGAGGCGCTGGCCGGCGCGCATGAGGTTGTCGCCGTCTACAGCCAGCCGCCCCGCCCCGCCGGTCGCGGCAAGAAAGAGCGCCCCTCACCGGTCCATGCCAAGGCCGAGGAACTGGGGATCGAGGTGCGCACCCCGCGGAATTTCAAAGCACCCGAGGATCGTGAAGCCTTCGCCGCGCTGAATGCCGATATCGCGGTCGTCGTGGCCTACGGGCTGATCCTGCCGCAGGCCATTCTGGATGCGCCCGCGAAGGGCTGCCTGAATATCCACGCCTCGCTGCTCCCGCGCTGGCGCGGGGCCGCGCCGATCCACCGGGCGATCATGGCAGGCGACAGCCAGACCGGCATCTGCATCATGCAGATGGAAGCCGGGCTCGATACCGGGCCGGTTATGCTGCGCGAAGCGACCGAGATCGGCGCGACTGAGACCACCGGCGAGTTGCATGACCGGCTGAGCGCGATGGGCGCCCGGCTGATCCTCGATGCGCTGTCCGAAATCGACTCGCTGATCCTTCAGCCTCAGCCGGAGGATGGCGTCACCTATGCCGCGAAGATCGACAAGGCCGAAGCGCAGGTCGATTGGACACGCCCGGCCGACGAGGTGATCCGCCATATCAACGGCCTCTCGCCCTTCCCTGGCGCCTGGACCGAGATCGCGGGTGAACGGATCAAGCTGCTGCGCGCCGCCCCGGCAGAGGGCAGTGCCGCGCCGGGCGAAATCCTCGACGGGTTTACGATTGCCTGCGGCACTGGCGCGCTGGAAATCCTCGAGGCGCAGCGCCCCGGCAAGCGTCCGATGTCGGGCGACGACGTCTTGCGCGGCCTGCGCCTGCCCGCTCGCCTCAGCTGAGCGCAACTACCTTCCCAAAACGCACAACTTGCGGCAGACTTGCGGGAAAACCACAAGGAGCAGTCGATGGCCCCCCGCATGAGTGAGTTCGCCTGATGGGCGTTCTGTTCGGCTTTCTCGCGACGGCAGGCAGCCGCATCGTCGGGATTGGCTTCGCACTCGCCATCTGGCTGCTCGCGCGCCCGGGAGGCTGGGCCGTGCTCGTGGTGCTGACACTGCTCGCCTTGCGCGTGTTTCCCGGTCACCAAGTTTGAGTTCAGAAGGTCGAGGCCCAGATGTTATTCGTTAATTCCCTGAGCGGCAGCGATATCGTGATGATCGCCATCGCGATGCTGCTGATCCTGTCCGTCTTCCTCGGCGTCCGGATCGTGCCGCAATCTGAAAAACATGTCGTGGAGAGATTCGGCCGGCTGCGCGCGGTGCTCGGCCCCGGCATCAACTTCATCGTGCCCTTCCTCGACCGCGTGCCGCACAAGATCTCGATCCTCGAGCGCCAGCTGCCCAATGCGATGCAGGATGCGATCACCGCCGACAACGTGCTGGTAAAGGTCGAGACCTCGGTCTTCTACCGAATTACCGAGCCGGAGAAGACCGTCTATCGTATCCGCGATGTCGATGCGGCCATCGCGACGACGGTGGCGGGGATCGTGCGCTCCGAGATCGGGGTGATCGAACTCGACGAAGTGCAATCGAACCGTGCCCGTCTGATCGAGAAGGTCCGCGAGCAGGTTGCCGTGATGGTCGACGATTGGGGGATCGAGGTGACCCGTGCCGAGATTCTCGACGTCAATCTGGACGAGGCGACCCGAGCCGCGATGCTGCAGCAGCTCAACGCCGAACGCGCGCGTCGGGCGCAGGTGACCGAGGCCGAGGGCAAGAAGCGCGCGGTCGAGCTCGCCGCCGAAGCGCAACTGTTCCAGGCGCAGAAAGAGGCCGAAGCCCGCCGCATCTCGGCGGATGCCGAAGCTTATGCGACCGAGGTGGTTGCGCAGGCGATCGCCAAGAACGGGCTCGAGGCCGCGCAATATCAGGTCGCGTTGAAACAGGTTGATGCGCTGGCGCAGGTGGCCAAGGGCGAAGGCAAGCAGACCGTGATACTGCCCGCCGCAGCCCTCGAAGCCTTCACCGACGCTTTCCAACTGCTGAGGAAAGCATGATGGACCTGTGGCAACTCCCGTGGGTCTGGGTCGTCGCCGGTCTTGTGCTGGGCGTCGCAGAGATGATCATCCCCGGCTTCATCTTCCTCGGCTTCTCGATCGGGGCCGTCGTCACGGGCGCGCTCGTCTGGATCGGCATCGTCGGAAATTCGGTTCCGATCACGCTGATCACCTTCGCGATTCTGTCGATCATCGCATGGCTCGCGCTGCGCAAGCTGATGGGCGTGCGACGCGGTCAGGTGAAGCACTGGCATGACGATATCAACGAGAACTGACCCCGTGTGACGAAACCGCGTCCGGCGGGTTCCCGCGCACCCCGGGAACTGGAAGCGGCCTATCGATGTTCTCTCGCCAATACGCAGAGAGAGATGAAAATCGACAGGAGATCATCATGTCTGACACACATAATCACGAACGCTCGGGTCTGGGCGGCATCTACTTCGTTCTGGGCGCGGTCGTTGTTGCGCTCGGTATCGTCCTTTGGCTGATGATGGCGCCCGGGGATGAAAGCGCCACCACCGCGCCCGCAGAAAGCGACGCAAGCTCCACTTCGGTCACGATCGAAAACAGCGACTCCGCTGCCCCGGCGGATTCGTCGGGCGCGACCGCCTCGGGCGATGCTGCGGCGGGCGATACCGCGGCTAGCGACAGCGGCAGCACCGACACCAGCGGCGCTGCTGCCGAGGCCACCACGCAGAGCGGCGGATCGAACTGATTTCCGCCCTTCTGGATCACGCGCAAGTGAAGCGGCGTCCTGCGGGGCGCCGTTTCATTTTGCGCCGCGCTCCGCCTATCTGAGGACAGGAGGAGGAACGCAGGCCATTGCCTCGCGTTTCCTTTACCGAGGGACCAAAGCGAAGAGGCGAGCAGAAATGGCCAGGGATTCGAACCGACAAAGCAGTATCGGCGGCCTGATACTCACCCTTGTGGCGCTGGTCGCGGCGCTGGGTGTCGTGGTCTGGTTGGTTGCGGATACGCCGGTTGACGGCGGCGACGAGGCCGCCACCGATCCACCGAGCGAACAGCAGATGTCAGATCCGAATGCCGCGAAGGTCGAAGTCGCGCCCGACTCGAAGACGAGTGGCCCGGCCACCGGCGGCGATGGCCAGTGACCTAAGCGCCAGTCAGCCCCGAAGCTCTTGGAGGATCGCTTCCGCCGCGGCGCGCGGATCGGGCGCGCGGTGGATTGGGCGGCCAACGACGATATGGTCAGCGCCTGCGTCCACGGCGGCTGCCGGGGTCGCGATCCGCTTCTGGTCGCCGAGGTCGGCCCCGGTCGGGCGCACGCCCGGCGTCACGATCAGCTTGCCGGTTGCCTCGGGCAGCGCCCGGATCATCGCCGCTTCCTGCGGCGAAGCGATCACGCCATCCGCACCCGCGTCGAATGCACGGCCCGCACGTTCGGCGACGAGATCGCTGATCGCACCCTCCTTGATGAGCGCGCCGTTCAGGTCTTCCCGGTCGAGCGAGGTCAGGATTGTCACGGCGAGGATTTTCAGGTCGGTGCCCGCGGCGCCTTCCTTCGCGGCCTTAACCACATAGGGGTCGCCATGCACGGTGAGGAAATCAAGGTCGAACTGCGCCAGACCGCGCACCGCGTTTTCCACCGTCGCACCGATATCGAACAGCTTCATGTCGAGGAAGATGCGCTTGCCCTGATCCTGCTTCAGCTCGCTCGCTAGCGCGAGGCCACCGCCGGTGAGCATCCCCAGACCGATCTTGTAGAAGGACACCGAGTCGCCCAACTGGTTTGCCAGCACGAGGCCTTCATAGGCGCTCGGCACGTCGAGGGCGACGATGAGACGGTCGTCGGCGGGCAGGGTCATGTCGGTCATCGCGGAGCGCTCCTTTTCAAGATCGCCCCCTGATGCGGATCAATCACCGCTACGTCAAGCCGTTCGCGGGTTCACAGCCCGCCGATACCACGGCGCTGCGCTTCGCGGGTCAGCGCGCGAGTAAGCTGTCGATGTGGGATGTTCTGGCTGGCTTCGATTCTGACGGGCACCCGCAGCGGCTGCGCGACCCCGGGGATGAAGAATTCTACGATCGCCTCGAAACGGCGTTGCGCGGCATTGTAGATCAGGCGCGCGATATGCGTGGCGTTGCCATGGTGCATGGACCCGGACCCTCCTCTGTGGTCGTCCTCTATGCTTGTCTTCACGTAAACGCTAAACCTTGCGATCTGGTTTCCTCCTGCGGCGAAATGGTCCATCGAAAAGACTTGAAGCGGCGCATGCCACATCCCATTTTTCATAGCGAGACCCGGCCAGGACGGCGCCTAATACAGGGCCAGACACATCCCGGGGGCTTTAAAAAAGGAGAATGCCGATGAACATGGAGAAGTTCACGGAGCGGTCTCGCGGCTTCCTTCAGGCCGCGCAGACGATCGCGATGCGCGAGGGTCATCAACGTGTGGTGCCCGAGCATCTTCTGAAGGCATTGATGGATGACGATCAGGGGCTGTCGGCCAATCTGATCAAGCGCGCCGGTGGCGAGCCTGCCCGCGTGCTCGAGGCCGTCGATCTGGCGGTGTCGAAACTGCCGAAAGTGTCGGGCGGCGACGGGCAGGTCTATGTCGAGCAAAGCCTCGTGCGCGTGCTCGACGAGGCCGAGAAGATCGCCAAGAAAGCGGGCGACAGCTTCGTGCCGGTCGAACGTGTTCTGATGGCTCTGGCCATGGTGAACACGCGCGCCAAGGACGCGCTCGATGCGGGCGCTGTGACGGCGCAGAAGCTCAACGCCGCGATCAACGACCTGCGCAAGGGCCGCACGGCGGATTCGGCCTCGGCCGAAGAGGGCTATGAGGCGCTCAAGAAATATGCGCGCGATCTGACCGAGGCTGCCGAGCAAGGCAAGATCGACCCGATCATCGGTCGTGATGACGAGATTCGGCGCACCATGCAGGTGCTCAGCCGTCGGACCAAGAACAACCCGGTTCTGATCGGTGAACCCGGCGTGGGCAAGACCGCGATCGCGGAAGGCCTCGCGCTGCGCATCATCGACGGCGACGTACCGGAATCGCTGCGCGACAAACGGCTTCTCGCGCTCGACATGGGCGCGCTGATCGCCGGTGCGAAATATCGCGGTGAGTTCGAAGAGCGTCTGAAAGCGATCCTCAAGGAAATCGAGGCCGCTGCGGGTGAAATCATCCTGTTCATCGACGAGATGCACACGCTCGTCGGCGCTGGGAAATCCGACGGCGCGATGGACGCGGCGAACCTGATCAAGCCGGCGCTGGCCCGTGGTGAGCTGCACTGCGTGGGCGCCACGACGCTTGATGAGTATCGCAAATATGTCGAGAAGGACGCGGCACTGGCTCGGCGCTTCCAGCCCGTGATGGTGGAAGAGCCGACGGTCGAGGACACGATCTCGATCCTGCGCGGTATCAAGGAGAAATACGAACTCCACCACGGGGTGAAGATCTCCGACTCGGCGCTGGTCTCGGCTGCGACACTCTCGCATCGCTACATCACCGACCGCTTCCTGCCCGACAAGGCGATCGACCTCGTGGACGAGGCCGCCTCGCGTCTGCGCATGGAAGTGGACAGCAAGCCCGAGGAGCTCGATGCGCTCGACCGTCAGATCCTGCAGATGCAGATCGAAGCGGAAGCGCTGAAGAAAGAGGACGATACCGCTTCGAAGGACCGTCTCGAGAAGCTCGAGAAGGAACTGGCGGATCTGCAGGATCGCGCCTCGGAAATGACTGCCAAGTGGCAGGCCGAGCGTGACAAGCTGGAATCGGGCCGCAACCTCAAGGAGCAACTCGACAAGGCCCGGGCCGAACTGGATCAGGCCAAGCGCGAAGGCAATCTCGCCCGCGCCGGTGAGCTGAGCTACGGCATCATTCCGAGCCTCGAGAAGCAGCTCGCCGCGGCCGATGAGGCCGAAGGCGAAGAGCTGATGGTCGAGGAATCAGTGCGCCCCGAGCAGATCGCCGAAGTGGTCGAACGCTGGACCGGCATCCCGACCTCCAAAATGCTGGAGGGCGAGCGCGAGAAGCTGCTGAAGATGGAAGACGAGCTACACAAGCGCGTTGTCGGTCAGAATGCAGCGATCACCGCCGTGTCGAACGCCGTGCGCCGTGCACGTGCGGGGCTCAACGACGAGAACCGCCCGCTGGGCTCGTTCCTCTTCCTCGGCCCGACCGGTGTGGGTAAGACCGAGCTGACCAAGGCGGTCGCCAACTACCTGTTCGACGACGATCAGGCGATGGTGCGGATCGACATGTCCGAGTTCATGGAGAAGCACTCCGTGGCCCGGCTGATCGGTGCCCCGCCCGGGTATGTCGGCTATGACGAGGGTGGCGTTCTGACCGAGGCGGTCCGGCGGCGTCCCTATCAGGTCGTGCTGTTCGACGAGGTCGAGAAGGCGCATCCGGACGTGTTCAACGTGCTGCTGCAGGTGCTCGACGATGGTGTGCTGACCGATGGTCAGGGCCGCACGGTCGACTTCAAGCAGACGCTGATCGTGCTGACGTCGAACCTCGGCTCGCAAGCGCTCAGCCAGCTGCCGGATGGTTCGGATGCAGGCGAGGCCAAGCGTCAGGTGATGGATGCGGTGCGGGCGCATTTCCGCCCCGAATTCCTGAACCGTCTCGACGAGATGGTGATCTTCGATCGCCTGAACCGCAAGGACATGGACGGGATCGTGGAAATCCAGCTCAAGCGGCTGGAGAAACGTCTGGCACAGCGCAAGATCACGCTGGATCTGGACGAGTCGGCTCACAAGTGGCTCGCCGATGCAGGCTACGACCCGGTCTATGGCGCGCGCCCCCTGAAGCGGGTGATCCAGCGCTCGCTGCAGGATCCGCTGGCCGAGGCGATCCTTGGCGGCGAAGTTATGGACGGCGCGACGGTCGAAGTCACGGCTGGCCCGAACGGGCTGATCGTCGGCGGTCACGTGGCCCCCTTGGGTGGCACGAAACCCGCCGATGGCGTGCCGCTGCACTAAGAGCCACCTGAAGACGGATTGAGAGGGGCGGAGCGATCCGCCCCTTTTTCGTTAACATCAAGGGGCGCTGCCCCCCCTTGGCTGCGCCAATTCAGCCCGGGATATTTCCGCCAAGGCGAAGAGAGAGTATCTAAGGGATACACCCCCGGATCGAGAGCCCATGCCTGCCCTTTGTCGCCATTGCCTGAAGAGTTTTGACGAGGCACCGAAGCGTTGCCCCGCCTGCGGCAAGGCCCGCATCGTGGCGCATCCGGAGCTGTTCGACCTGCCCATCGCACATATCGATTGCGACAGTTTCTATGCTTCGGTCGAGAAGCGCGACAATCCGGAGCTGTCTTCGCAAGCGGTGATCGTGGGCGGCGGCACGCGCGGGGTGGTGACGACCTGCTGCTACATCGCGCGAATCTCAGGGGTGCGCTCGGCGATGCCGATGTTTCAGGCGCGCAAGCTTTGCCCCGATGCGGTGATCATCAAGCCGCGGATGGAGCATTACGCCAGCGTCTCGCGCGAGATCAGGGCGAAAATGGTGGAGCTGACGCCGCTGATCGAGCCGCTCTCGCTCGACGAGGCGTTCCTCGATCTGGGCGGCACGGAGCGGCTGCACCATGCGCCCCCTGCCCTCCTGATGGCGCGGCTTGCGCGCGAGATCGAGACGGAGATCGGGGTCACCGCCTCGGTCGGTCTTTCGCATAACAAGTTCCTCGCCAAGATCGCCTCGGATCTCGACAAGCCGCGCGGGTTTTCGGTGATCGGGCGCGGCGATACGGAAGAGTTCCTGCGCGACAAGCCGGTGTCGATCCTCTGGGGCGTGGGGGCGGCAACGCGCTCGGCCCTGGGGCGTGCGGGCATCCGCACGCTTGCCGACATTCGCCGCGCGGGGCTGTCGCGGATGGAGGATCGCTTCGGCGCGTCTGGGCGGCGCCTGTTCGAACTGGCGAACGGCCATGATGCCCGCAGGGTCTCTCCCGACTCGCCGATGAAATCCGTGTCAAACGAGACCACCTTCAACACTGACATCGCCGATCGCGAGGCACTGATGGGCAAGCTGTGGCATCTGGCCGAGAAGGTCTCGGCCCGGATGAAGGCGCGCGATCTGGCGGGGCGGACCGTGACGCTGAAGCTGAAAAAGGCGGATTTCGCGACGGTGACCCGGCAGACCCGGCTGGAAGAGCCGAGCCAGCTGGCCGACACGCTCTATCGGGCGGGGGAGACGCTGTTCGACAAGCTGCCGAAGGGGCAGGCCTACCGACTGATCGGGATTGGGTTCTCGGACCTCATGGCGGCGGATGGGCGCGATCCGGCAGGCGACCTGCTCGACCCTTATGCGGGCAAGCGCGCAAGCGCGGAGCGGGCCAAAGATGCGATCCGGGCGCGATTCGGGGCGGATGCGATCCGCAACGGGCGCGGCTGGGACGGGGAGTGACTTACTCCGCTGCGTGGCGCAGCGGATGTGCCCCTAGATCAGCAATCTGACGCGCCGCCCGGCTCATCAGCGCAGCGAACGCATTGAAATTCTCGTTTGGCGCGATGCGGTGCTGGTCCATGTAGAGGGCGCGGTCGATCTCGATCTGGATCGCGTGATAGCCCTCGCGCGGATGCCCGTATCGCTGGGTGATATAGGCACCGGCAAAGGGGCTGTTGCGCGCGACGTTCAGCCCCTCGCCTTCGAAGATCAGTTCGATCTCGCGCACGATCTCCCGGTCGGCGCTGGTGCCGTAGCGATCGCCGAGCACGATTTCCGCGCGACGCGGGCCACTCGTGGCCAGCGCCTCGGAGGGCATCGAATGCATATCGAGCAGAATTGCCTGCCCGAAAGCGCCATGCGCCTCGGCCATCAGCGCCTCGAGCTGCGCGTGATAGGGCCGCCAGACATGGTTGATCCGCGCCTCGGCCTCGATCAACGGAATCTTGCCGCGATAGATCGCCCGCGCACCGGATACCACGCGGGGAATCACCCCGAGACCAGCCGCGACGCGCGGTCCGGGATGCGCCCGGTCCAGCCCGGCGATCAGCGCCGAATCAAGCTCGTCCTCCGCCCGATTGAGATCGACCCACGCCCTCGGATATTGCGCACAAAGAAGCGGGGCGCCGAATTGCGGCACATCCGCCAGCAACTCATCGACGAAGGCGTCTTCGGAAGACCGCAGGCGCAGCATGTCCAGAACGGCGCGTTCCTGCAGGCTATGCGGGTAGTGTGCACCGGAATGGGGCGAGGCGAAGACCGCAGCGGTCCGCAACGCCTTGGGGCGATCCAGCCGGAACGGCGGCAAAAGGGCTGGGATGTCGGACATGAAACCTCTTATGATCGCTTAATATCCTACACCGGAACGCTTTCGCGCCAAAAGCCTCTTGAAAGCCGTTTCGACTCTTTATATAGACCCCCAGACCGACGCGACACCGCGCCTTTCGGTTCCCTTCGCGGCCTAGCCGCAAGCGCGAATCAAAGGCACCAACGGGGTCGAACGGGTGTGGGCGGTTAGCTCAGCGGTAGAGCACTACGTTGACATCGTAGTGGCCACTGGTTCGATCCCAGTACCGCCCACCATCTATTCACCGCCCCCGGCTTGCAAGCCCGGGGCATTCGTTTTTCAAGGCGCACCGCGCGCCGCGATACAGGAGAAGGCCGATGAAGGTCCGCAACTCGCTCCGCTCGCTCAAGCAGCGTCATCGCGATTGCCAGGTCGTGCGCCGCAAAGGCCGCGTCTACGTGATCAACAAGACGCAGAAGCGCTTCAAAGCCCGTCAGGGCTGAGGCAGCCGAGCCGAAACGAATAAAGGCCGCGCCAAGGATTTCCCGGCGCGGCCTTTTTCTTTGTTCAGCGCTTCGAGGCTGAACGGGATCGGCGCTTATTGCACGCCGATCGCCCCGGCCAGAAGCTGCGCCACGGTGGCCTGATCGAGATAGCCGGTGGCTTCCAGCCCGCCTGCGGTCTGATAGCGGCGAATCGCGCGGCGCGTATCCTTGTCAAACACACCGTCGACCTTGCCGGGTTTCAGGCCCATCTGGGCAAGACGTTGTTCCACCAGCGATTTCGCGACACCGGGCAGGTTGAGGGCGGCCTCTTTCGCAGCGGCCGCATCCATCGCGTCGCTTTGCTGATTCTGTTGCTGCAGCTCGGCAATGCGTGCCTCGGCCTCGGCTTTGAAGGCCGGGTCGGAGCGGCTTGCGAGATAATCCCGGTAGCTGGCGATGGTGTCGGCTTTGCGCGCGGCGTCCCAGTCTGCGCGATCCGCAGCCTGAGCCTCGGAGCGGCGATCCGCTTCGATCTTGTCGAGACGCTCCTGCGCGAGTTCCGCGAACAGACCGTCGGGATATTTTTTGAGATAGGCGCGCAGCCCCGCCTCATCGCCCGCCTTGCCGGTCTGCTCCCAATAGGCACGGTCCTGCTGGTCGATCTTGGCCTGACGCGCCTCGGCCTCTGCCTTCAGCTCGGCGGCGCGCTTCTCGCCCTGCGCCGTGAGCGCGGTGAGCTGTGCGCGGGTCAGGTAGCTCGTATCGTCGAAGCCGTTGGCCTTCTGCCAGCGCGCGATCGCCCCGCGCGAGCCCGGCCCGAAGATGCCGTCGACGCCTTTCGGGTCGAATTTCAGGATCGTCAGGTACTGCTGCACCTCGCGGCGCTGGTCGCGGCTAAGGTTCAGCGTCTCCTCCGCGGCCTTCGCTTTCTGCTGCGGTTCGTCACGCAGTTGCTGGATGCGCTGTTTAGCCTGAGCGGCATTCGCGCCATTCGGGTAGCGGTCGAGATAGAGCTGATAGGCGGTGATCGAATCCTCGGAGCGCGCCATGTCCCAATACGGGGCAGACGGGTCTGCTTCGGGGGTCTTCACCGGGGCGGGTTTCTTCCCCGTCGGCTCGGTGACCAGGGTGAGATCTTGCGCGATGTAGCCACTGGCGGTCAGGTCCGCAGATTGCGCCGACCGCATCAGCGAGGCGCCAGGCTCGGTCAGATTGCCCGACATCAGGCTCGCGACGTTTTTCGGGCTGCCGCGCAGCACCGTCACACCTTGCGGAATGTCGAGCGTGCCGATCCCGGGTTGGGTCAGGCCGTTGCCGTTGCCCGCGTCATCCGCCGCGCCGAGCAGCAGCACCGCGCGGCCCGGATGCGCGGCCAGAACCGTCATCACGGCGGACAGCGGCAACGCCTCGCTCACCGCTTCGGGCAGCGAGGTGTCGCGGACATCGACCGGCAGATACCACGTGTCGCCGTCGGAATGGGCGAAGCGGCCCGAGAGCGCCACGACCAGCCGGTCGGCCTCGGGCGCGCGGGTCACAAAGTCGCGGAAGCGGGAGCGGATCTCGGCGGCGTCGGCGTCATCCTCGATCAGCACCGAGAAACCTGCCGTCTGCAGCTTCGCTTCGCTATCTGTCAGCGCGGTGCCCGAGCGAAGATCGTCGATCCGCTGGTAATTGGAATTGCCCAGAAGCAACGCCAGATCGGCGGCATGGGCGGGAAGGCCTAGCGCCGCGATCGCGGCACCTGTCAGAAGAAGTTTACGCATGGGGTCCTCCATCTCTCTTACGCGAGGAAACCCCTGAGATCGCGGCTGGGTTCCTCAGTCGTAGCTGCGCTGGTCGTCGATGACCTTACCATCATTCGGAAGCGACCCCGGCGCCACCAGTTCGATCACGCCTTTCATCTTGAGCGCCGCGCGCACGCCGCCGTCGAAACGCGTCGGGTCGTCGGCCTCAGTTTCGATCTGCACGGTCATCACGTCCATCTCGCCGTCGCGCGTGGCGATGACGCGGGCCTTCTGCACCTCTGCATGGGCGGAGACGAAGCTCGCCACCTGTTCGGGGCGTACGAACATGCCCTTGATCTTGGTGGTCTGATCGGCGCGGCCCATCCAGCCCTTGATGCGCATGTTGGTGCGCCCACAGGGGCTGACGCCTTCCATCACCGCCGAGAGATCGCCGGTGGCGAAGCGGATCAGCGGGTAGTCGGGATTGAGCGTGGTCACGACGACCTCGCCGACCTCGCCGGGGGCCACCGGATCGCCGGTGCCGGGGCGGACGATCTCGACGATCACGCCTTCGTCCACGATCATCCCCTCCATCGCGGCGCTCTCATAGGCGATGTTGCCCAGATCGGCGGTGGCGTAACATTGCAGGCAGGAGATCCCGCGGTCGGCATAGCTCTGGCGCAGGCTCGGGAAGAGTGCGCCGCCCGACACGGTGGCCTTGGTGATTTTCAGAGCCTCGCCCATCTCTTCGGCTTTCTCGAGGATGATGCGAAGGTAATCGGGCGTGCCCGCGTAAACCGTCGAGCCGATATCGGCGGCGGCGCGGACCTGCAGCTCCGTCTGGCCGGTGCCTGCGGGCAGGACGGCGGCGCCGACCGTGCGCGCGGCATTTTCGAACATCATCCCCGCCGGGGTGAGGTGGTAACCAAAGCAGTTCTGCACGATATCGCCCGGACCCACGCCTGCGGCATGTACGAAGCGCCCCAGCCGCCACCAATTGTAACTGACATCGCCGGGCTCGTAGATCGGACCGGGCGACTGGAAGATATGGGCGAAGGCATGTGCGGGTTTCATGACCAGCCCGCCGAAGGGTGGCGCGCCTTTCTGCGCAGAGCCGAGGTCGGACTTGCGTAGCACCGGTAGCTTCGCGAGCGCCTCGCGCGATGTGACAGCTCTCGGGTCGACGCCTTGCAGATGCGCCGCGATCCCCGGAGCCGTCATCGCCGCGCCGATCAGAGCCGGCAGGCACTCCGCCAGAGAGGCCTCACGCGCGTCGGCGCTGCGGGTTTCCAATTCGTCGAAATGTTCGCGCATCTCTCGACCCTTTCCGTTCAGCGGACAGACCGCCCCTGTGCCGCGCCGAAAATGCTGCGCAGCAATTTAATTGAATCAGTAGGTTAGCGTCACGCCAGCCAGCGTTTCCGGCGGCGATAGCTGCGCACGTCGCGGAAGCTCTTGCGGCCTTCGTCGGACATGCCGAGGTAGAATTCCTTCACGTCCGGGTTCTCGCGCAATTCCTTTGCGGGACCGTCCATCACGATGCGGCCGCTCTCCAGAATGTAGCCGTAATGCGCATAGCGGAGCGCGACGTTGGTGTTCTGCTCGGCCAGAAGGAATGTGACGCCTTCGTTCTCGTTGACCGATTTCACGATCTCGAAGATTTGCTCCACCAGCTGTGGCGCGAGACCCATCGAAGGTTCGTCCAGCAGGATCGTCTCGGGGCGGCTCATCAGCGCGCGGCCCATCGCGACCATCTGCTGCTCCCCGCCCGAGGTATAGCCCGCCTGCGATTTGCGGCGCTCCTTGAGGCGCGGGAAATAGGTGTAGACCATCTCCAGATCGTCCTGGATCGCGGCGCGCCCGTCCTTGCGAGTATAGGCACCGGTCAGCAGATTTTCCTCGACGGTCAGGTGTTCGAAACAATGCCGCCCCTCCATCACCTGGATCACGCCCTTGCGGACCAGATCGGCGGGGGAGCCGTCCTGCACCCGTTCGCCGCGATAGGTGATCGAGCCTTTCGTCACCTCGCCGCGTTCGGACTTGAGCAGGTTGGAGATCGCCTTGAGCGTCGTCGTCTTGCCCGCGCCGTTACCGCCAAGAAGAGCGGTGATCCCGCCCTTGGGCACGCTCAGGCTGACCCCTTTGAGCACGAGGATGACGTGATTGTAGATCACCTCGATATTGTTGACCTCGAGCAGGGTCGTGTCGGATTTCGAAGCGTCGAGCATGGTTCTCTCCGGGACGTTGGGGTGGCCCCCGGCGGCGCGCGCCGGAGGCCGTTTTCGATCAGTTACACTGGTTGGTGATGCCGTTTTCCGAAGCGAAGGCTGCGGAATCTTCTTCGATCAGCGGGTTGAGCACGTCCTTGTCGGATTCGATCCAGTCGGAGGCTTCGTTCCACTTCTTCGCAGCGGCATCCCACTGGAAGACCTTGGCGGAGCCGGGGCCCCCGTGGTTCTCACAGCTCGCCTTGATCGGCTGGGCGAAGTTCGGCAGGCCGAGCTCTTCCAGACGGGCTTCGGTGAGGTCGAGGTTCTCGAAACCGTCGCGCACTTCGGCGGCGTTGACGTTCGACTTGCCGGTCATTTCCTGCGCCTTGCGGATCGCTTCCGAAATGATCATCGCCGCGTACATGCCGCGCGAGTAGAGCATCGTGCCGACCTCGTCGCCCGCACCCGAGGCCTTGCCGGCATCGACGACATATTTCTTCAGGTCGTCATAGACCGGGTAGTCCATGCCGGTGCCGTGGAACGAGAGCGCCTTGTAGCCCGAGGCCTTGTCGCCTGCCGGAGCCACGTCGTTCTCCGAACCCGACCACCAGACACCGATGAAGTGATCCATCGGGAAGCGGATGTTGACGGCTTCCTGGATGGCGACCTGGTTCATGACGCCCCAGCCCCACATCAGGACATAGTCGGGCTTGTCACGACGGATCTGCAGCCACTGCGACTTCTGCTCCTGACCGGGATGGTCCACGGGCAGGGTCGACAGCTCGAAACCGTGCTTCTTGGACAGCTCTTCGAGCGTGCGGATCGGCTCTTTGCCGTAGGCGGAGTTGTGGTAGACCAGCGCGATTTTCTTGCCTTTGATGTCGCCACCTTCCTGGTCAATGATGTGTTTGATCGCGACCGAGGCGCCATCCCAGTAGTTGGCCGGGAAGTTGAAGACCCACTTGAACACCTTGCCGTTCGCGGCCGAAGTGCGGCCGTAGCCCGGGGTGTAGAGCGTGATGCCGTCAGCGGTGACCTTCGGGATCAGCTGATAGGTGATGCCGGTCGAGAGCGGGTTATAGGCCAGCGCGCCTTCGCCCTTGGTGGACTCATAGCATTCCACGCCCTTCTCGGTGTTATAGGCGGTTTCGCATTCGGGCGTCTTGACCATCTCACCGCCAATGCCGCCGTCACGCTCGTTGAGCAGGGTGAAATAGTCGTTGAAGCCGTCGGCGTAGGGGATGCCGTTCGCGGCATAGGGCCCGGTGCGATAGCTGAGGTTCGGCACCACCAGTTCGGCGAAAGCCGGGGCCGTGGTCAGCGTCATCGCCGCCGCGACCAATGCGGTTAGGGTCTTCTTCATTCGGTTCTCCTCCCAGAATGTTCGAGTTTTGCGCCGGGCGTTTCCCGGTTCTTTGTGTTGGGCGGCCCGGCCCTCAGTGCGGGAAGGGCCAAAGCCGGAGTTTCTCTTTCGCGACGCGCCAGAGCTGTGCGAGGCCGTGCGGTTCCGCGATCAGGAAGGCCACGATCAGCCCGCCCACGATCATCAGCTCGATATGCGCGGCGAGATCCGTGGGCCAACCGAAGGTGCCGACGAGCACGTTCTTGAGGAAGACCGGCAGCAGCACGAGGAAGGCAGCACCCGCAAACGAGCCGAAGATCGAGCCCAGACCGCCGATGATCACCATGAAGAGGATCAGGAAGGACTTCTGGATGCCGAAGGCTTCGCCCACTTCCGCCGCGCCAAGGTAGACCGCGAAGAACAGAGCACCCGCGATGCCGATGAAGAAGGAGCTGACCGCGAAGGCCGACAGTTTCGTCGTCAGCGGGTTCACCCCGATGATCTCGGCGGCGATATCCATGTCGCGGATCGCCATCCATTTTCGCCCCACGGTGCCACGCGTCAGGTTGCGCGCGACCAGCGCCACCAGCGTCAGCATCACGAGGCAGAACATGTATTTCGCCATCGCCGAGGTCTGCGCGCCAGTCACGAAGACGCCGAACACGGTGCGCTCGGGCGCGTTGATCTGACCCGAGGCCGAGTAATTGTAGAACCACGGCACCTTGTTGAAGAGCCAGACGAGGAAGAACTGCGCCGCCAGCGTCGCCACCGCGAGGTAGAAACCCTTGATGCGTAGGCTCGGCAGGCCAAAAATCACGCCGACTGCTGCCGTGATGAACCCCGCGATGATCACGTGGAAGAAGATGTTGATGTCCGGGAAGGCCGTCATCAGCTTGTAGACGGAATAGGCGCCCACCGCCATGAAGCCGCCGGTGCCAAGGCTGACCTGCCCGGCATAGCCCACGAGGATGTTCAGCCCGATCGCCGCGATGGCGTAGATCAGGAAGGGCACCGCGACCGCGTTCGCCCAGTAGTCGTTGATGAACAGCGGCACGATCCCGAAAGCGACCACCAGCACCGCGTAATAGCGCAGCCGGTCGAACTTGATCGGGAAGGTCTGGCTGTCCTCCCGGTAGGATGTCTTGAAATCACCTGCTTCGCGGTAAAACATCAGCCTCTCCCTTTCGCCAGGGAGAGCGCGTCGTCCCCCGTCAGCAGTCGCCGCGCCGAATCCTCACCCAGGCCCAGAGCCCGGCACCCGCCCCCAGGGCGGCCAGCACGATATTCAGTGTTTGCAAGGTGGTCGGTTCTTCCGGCGGCGCGGCCAGCGCGATCCATCCGAACGCGAGCGCAGCTCCCCAGCCAATCGTGAACACGGTTGCGCAGGTCTTCATCGGTAACGGTCCTCCCAATGATCGTCACATCAGCGCGACGACACTGGGCTCCCCTCCCGTTGACGCCACGATATGCGGCAGCTTGTCGCACCCCTGCGACGCGATCAAGATTTTTCTCACCTTGCCGTGACAGCATCGTGATCATCGGTCAGACCCTCTCGATGATCTTCTCGCCGAACAGACCCTGCGGCCGGAACACGAGGAAGACGAGCGCGAGGACATAGGCGAACCAGTTCTCGGTCGCGCCGCCAAGGAAGGGCGCCCCGATCAGCAGTTCGAACAGTTTCTCGCCCACACCGATGATCAGACCGCCGACGATGGCGCCGGGGATCGAGGTGAAGCCGCCCAGCATCAGCACCGGCAGCGCCTTGAGCGCAATCAGCGAAAGCGAAAACTGCACGCCCGATTTCGAGCCCCACATGATGCCCGCGACCAGCGCCACGAAGCCTGCGATGGACCAGACGAGGATCCAGATGAAGCGCAGCGATATCCCGACCGAAAGCGCGGCCTGGTGATCGTCTGCCACGGCACGCAACGCCCGGCCCTGCTTGGAGTATTGCGAGAAAACGGTCAGCGCGGCCACCAGCAGCACCGCGACGATGGCCGCGACGATATCGAGATTGTCGATGAAGAAGCCGTAGCCGAACATGTTGTAGGTGACGGTGTCGATGGTCTCGTTGATGCCCTGCGGCAGCCCCACATCGAGCGTCTTGATGTCCGAGCCCCACATCACGTCCCCGAAGCCTTCGAGGAAATAGGCCATCCCGATTGTCGCCATGAAGAGGATGATCGGCGCCTGGTTGACCAGATGCTTGAGCACCAGCTTTTCGATGATGATCGCGAGGATCACCATCACGCCCGCCGCAAGCAGTATCGCGACGATCGCCGGAATCTCCCACGGGAAGTTCGTGTAGTGATTGCCCGTCATCGCGTTGATGAGATGGGCGAAGGGCACCTGACCCTTCTGGATGCCGACCAGCGTCAGCGCCGCGAAGAGTGCGAGCACGCCCTGCGCATAGTTGAAGATGCCGGAAGCTTTGAAGATCAGCACGAAGCCCAGAGCCACAAGCGCGTAGAGCACCCCGGCCATCAGGCCGTTCAGCGTCACCTCGGCGGCGTAGAGAACGATATCAGGCATGACGCGCCTCCGATGTCTGAATTGCGAAGCGGATGGACTCAGTCATGGGCCACCCCCAGATAGGCGTCGATCACGTCTTGATTGTTGCGCACCTCGTCGGGCGAGCCGTCACCGATCTTCTTGCCGTAATCCATCACGACCACGCGGTCGGAGAGATCCATCACGACGCCCATATCGTGTTCGATCAGGACGATGGTGGTGCCGAATTCGTCGTTCACGTCGAGGATGAAGCGGCTCATGTCCTCTTTCTCTTCGACGTTCATCCCGGCCATCGGCTCGTCGAGCAGCAGGATCTTCGGCTCCGCGGCAAGCGCGCGCGCCAGTTCCACCCGCTTCTTCAGGCCGTAAGGCAGACGCCCCACCGGCGTTTTTCGGATATTCTGGATCTCGAGGAAGTCGATGATCTTCTCGACCTTCTCGCGGTTCTCGTGTTCCTCGGCGGCGGCACCGGTCCACCACCAACCCGCCTGCGACACGAGACCCTTCTTCATATGGGTCAGCCGGCCGGTCATGATGTTGTCGAGCACCGACATGCCGTCGAACAGCGCGATGTTCTGGAAGGTGCGTGCGATACCGAGACGCGCGACCTGATAGGGTTTCATCGGCCCGCGCTTGATGCCCTTGTAGAACACCTCGCCCTCGGTCGGGATATAGAAGCCCGAGATGACGTTCAGCATCGAGGATTTCCCCGCGCCGTTCGGACCGATGATCGCGCGGATTTCGCCCTCGCGGATGTCGAAGGAGATATCCTTGATCGCCACCACCCCGCCGAAGCGCAGCGTGATGTTCTTCATCTCCATGATGACCCCGCCGATCTGGCGGCCGTCGGCGGTGACGTATCCGTCTTGCATGTCTTTCATTCCGCCGCCTCCGCCATCTGTTTCGGGGCCACGACCTTCGCGTCGGCGATCTTCAGCGTCGCCTTGATCGAGCCCTTGCGCCCGTCCTCGTAGGTCACTTCCGTTTCGGTGTAGATCTCGTCGCGCCCGTCATAGAGCGCCGCGATCAGGTCGGCGAATTTCGCGCCGATCACGTTGCGGCGCACCTTGCGGGTCCGGGTCATCTCGCCGTCATCGGCGTCGAGTTCCTTGTGCAGGATCAGGAAGCGATGGACCTGACAGCCCGAGAGCATCGGGTCTTCGGCGATGCTTTCATTCACCTCTTCGACGTGTTCGCGGATCATCTCGTAGACGCGCGGGTGGCCCGCAAGCTCCTGGTAGGAGGCGTAGGAGATGTTGTTGCGTTCGGCCCAGTTGCCGACCGCCGTGAGGTCGATATTGATGAAGGCCGTGCAGCGATCGCGCCCTGCGCCGAACACCACCGCCTCGAGGATCGAGGGGTAGAACTTCAGCTTGTTCTCGACATATTTCGGCGCGAACAGGCGACCGTCGGCCATCTTGCCCACATCCTTCGCGCGGTCGATGATCCGCAGATGGCCGGTGTCTTCCTCGAAGAAGCCCGCATCGCCCGTTGCGACCCAGCCTTCCGGGTCCTTGGTCGAGGCCGTACTTTCCGGGTTCTTGTAATACTCCACGAAGGTGCCGGGACTGCGATAGAAAACCTCGCCATTGTCGGCGATCTTCACCTCGACGCCCGGCGACGGCACGCCCACCGTATCGGCGCGGACTTCGCCATCGGGCTGCTGGGTGATGAAGACCGACGCCTCGGTCTGGCCGTAGAGCTGCTTCAGGTTGATCCCGAGCGAGCGGTAGAAGGAGAAGATCTCCGGCCCGATCGCCTCGCCCGCCGTGTAACCCACGCGGATGCGCGAGAAGCCCAGCGTGTTCTTGAGCGGGCCATAGACGAAGAAATTGCCCAGCGCATAGGACATCCGCTTGCCGAAGCTGACGGGCTTGCCGTCGAGAATGTCGGGGCCGACATCGCGCGCGACCTTCATGTAATGGTCGAACAGCTTCTTCTTCAGCTTGCCCGCATCTTCCATGCGGATCATCACCGAGGTCAGCTGGTTCTCGAAGACCCGCGGCGGCGCGAAGAAATAGGTCGGCCCGATCTCACGCAGGTCGATCATCATCGTCTCGGGACTTTCCGGGCAGTTCACGGTGAAGCCCGACCAATAGGCCTGCCCGATCGAGAAGATGAAATCGCCCACCCATGCCATCGGCAGGTAGGCCAGAACCTCGTCATTATGGTTCAGGTGATCGAATTCCGAGGACGCCTTCGCGGTCTCGATGATGTTGCGGTTCGACAGGACCACGCCCTTCGGCTTGCCCGTCGTGCCCGAGGTGTAGAGCATCACGCAGGTGCTGTCATAGGTCAGCTCGGCGATGCGCTTGTCGAGCTCGGCCTCGTAGCGCGAATGGCCCGCGCGGCCTTCGGCCTGCACGTCCTCCAGCGCGTTCATCCGCGAGTGGTCGTATTTCCGCATGCCGCGCTTGTCGGTGTAGGTGACATGGGTGATCGCATGGATGCGGTCCTCGATCTCGACGATCTTGTCGACCTGCTCCTGATCGCCGCAGACGACGAAGCGCGCGCCGCAATGCTCCATCACATAGGCCATCTCTTCGGCCGCCGCGTCCTGATACAGCGGCACCGGAATCGCGCCGCACATCTGCGCCGCGACCATCGACCAGTAATGCATGGGGCGGTTGCGCCCGATGATGGCGACATGATCGCCCCGCTCCACGCCGAGGCTCAGGAAACCCAGCGCCATGGCGCGGATTTCCTCGGCCGCTTCGGCCCAGCTCCAGCTCTGCCAGATCCCGAATTCCTTTTCGCGATAGGCGGGGTAGCCACCGTATCGGGCCACGTTCCGCGCCAATAGCGCAGGAATCGATTGGGCAGAGTCCTGCCCCTTCGCGACTGCGTCAGCCAAATTTTCCTCCCTCGCGCCGGTATGTCCGGCGTCCCTCGACCGCTCTGGGCGCTCCTCCGCGCACAGTTCGGCATGGTTCGACAGTCTCTGTCAAAGTTTTCGTGATCTTTTCGTGATTGTAACGAATTCTTACGACTTCGCTGCGCAGCGAAACGCGCTTTGCCGCGCCGTCCGCCGGTGGTAGCAAAAGCCAAGGAGCGGGAGGGGCAAGGTGAGCGAAACAAGCCGCGAGCGGCTGACACAGGCGGGGCTGAACCTCATCGGACAGGCGCTGTCGATCTTCGACAGCGATCTGCGGCTGGCCGTGTCGAACCGGCAATACCAGCTCATGTTCGACCTGCCCGATGCGCTGACCCGACCCGGCACCACCTTCGAGGATACGATTCGCTTCCTCGTGACGCGGGGCGAGTACGGCGAGGTGGATGATATCGAGGCCGCCGTCCGCGAACGGGTCGAGACCGCGCGCGCCTTCGAGGCCCATTACATGGAGCGGCAACGCGCGAATGGGCGCACGATCTCGGTCGAGGGCGCGCCTCTGCCCGAAGGCGGCTGGGTCACGGTCTATACCGATATCACGCCGGTGAAGCGGCAGGAGGCACTGTTGCGCGCGCGATCCGAAGAGTTGTCGGGTCAGCTCCTCGACCATGCCGAGGCGCTCGCGGCGGCGAACCGCGAACTCGCCGCGACCAACATGGCGCTGGAGGAAACCTCGCGCCAACTGGCCATCACCGAGGCACGCACCCGGCAGGTGACCGAGATGATGCCTGCCCATATCGCGCGGGTCGATCGCGACCTGATCTACACCTATTCCAACCGGCGTCTGTCAACCGTGATGCCCGGCTCGCTCGCCAATGCGGTCGGCCACCATGCGAGCGAGGCGCTCGGCCCCGAGACCTATCGCAAGATCACCCCCTGCTTTCGCCGCGCGCTTGCCGGCGAGGCGAGCGTGGTCGAGATCACCCATGACCCGTCGGGCCGCCGCATCCGCGTGGCGCTGACCCCCGATCTCGCGGGCGAAGACAAGGTAACCGGGATCTATATCCTCTCCACCGATGTCACGCACGAAGCGCAGGTCCGCGCGGCGCTGGCGCAAACGGCGAAGCGCGAATTGGCCGCGCAGCTGTCCTCGGGGCTGGCGCATGATTTCGCCAATCTGCTGACGATCATCCTCGGGTTGCAGGGGCGGCTCGAACGGATGGAGGGGCTGCCTGCGGAGGCGCAGGAGGCGATCCGCGCGACCCTTGGCGCGGCGCGGCGCGGCGGCACGCTTCTCGACCGGATCGCCGCGATCTCGGGCCCGCGCGAGCTGCGCCCGCAGGCGGTGGTGCTGGACGATCTCTTCGACGATCTCGCCGCGATGGCGGGGCCGACGCTGCACGATCCGGTGACGCTCGACTTCGCCAATAACGGTCTGAGCGACCCGATCCTGCTTGATCCCGGGCCGCTGCAGGACAGCCTTCTGAACCTGATCCTGAACGCCAATCACGCAATGCGGGCGAAGGGCGGCACGATCAGTATCGAGGCCCGCGCAGTGCGCGACACCTGGGTCGAGATCATCGTCACCGATCAGGGCGGAGGATTCTCGGACGAGGCGCTCGAACACGCGCTCGACCCGTTCTTCACGACGAAGGGCAAGGAGGGCTCCGGGCTCGGCCTGTCGATGGTCTATGACCAGACCAAGCTCGCGGGCGGCACGCTGCGGCTGGAGAACACCGAGGACGGAGCGCGCGTAACGATGCGGCTACCGCTGAAAGCCGCCGCCCGGCAAGCCGACCCGATGATGGTTCTGCTGGTCGAGGATGACGAGGACATCCGCGCCAGCACCCGAGACATGCTCCGCGCCCTCGACCATACGGTCGTAGAGGCGGGTACGATCGCCGAGGCCGAGGCGCTTCTGAACCTGCCCGACATTGAACTGGTCCTGTCGGATATCCAGCTGCCCGGACCGCGCAGCGGGGTGGATCTTGCCCGCAGTATCGGCGATCAGGTTCCAATGATCCTGATGACCTCGCTGCCACCGGGCGATGCGCTGCGCGCGCAGGCCCCCTGCCCGGTCCTTCAGAAACCCTTTACCGCCGCGCAGCTTGCGGCGTTGCTTGCGGGAGTGCCTCGATGAGTGCCGACCATCCCCTTGTCGCGATCCTCGACGACGAGCCCGAAATTCGCCGGATGCTCTCCGATGCGCTCGAAGAGGCCGGGTTTCGCACGACCTGCTATGCCCGCGCGACCGAGTTCGAAGTTGGGCTGAAGCGCTCTTCGCCGGATGTCTGCCTCGTCGATCTGGGGCTACCTGATCGCGACGGACTGGCGCTGGTGCATCGGCTGGCGCTGGAATCCGGCGCTGCGATCATCATCATCTCGGGCCGCGCGCAGGTGCAGGACCGGGTGACTGGGCTGGAGCTTGGTGCGGATGATTACATCATCAAGCCCTTCGATCCCGCCGAGGTCGTGGCGCGCATCCGCGCCCGCCTGCGCAAGGGGCGGAGCGAAAGTCCCGCGCAGGCGCAAACCGCCCGTTTCGCAGGCTGGACCGCGCATTTCGACCGCTACCTCCTCGTCGCGGAAGATGGGGCCGAAACCTCATTCTCCCATGCCGAGGGGGAAGTGCTGCGGCTGTTTCTCGAAAGCCCGAACCGGCTTATCACCCGTGCGCAGATGCAGGAAAGCTTGGGCGGCGCGGCGGGCGAGAGCTTCGACCGGGCGATGGATGTGCGGATCTCTCGGCTGCGCACGAAGCTTCGCGAAGATCCAAAAAACCCACGCCTTATCAAAACGATATACGGCGCTGGGTACATCTTCCTGGGCGAAGTCCGCTGGAGCTGAGGACATAGCCCGCGCTGCGGGCAGCAAGGCATTAACCTCTTTTTGCTGGCCAAAACCGCTCCGCTCTGATTCACTTCACGAAATCGGGATACAGGGGCACTGCCATGCTCAATCTCCTTCTACACACGCCGACATCGCGACGGTTCTATCGCGTGGAAGTCTCCGACAACCTGTTCGGGGAATATACCGTGCTGCGCGAATGGGGGCTGCAAGGTCAGACCGGCGCCTCCTGCCTACGCTGGTTCTCCAACCTGCGCGAAGCGGTCCATGCCGCCGAGCGGTTTCGCCGCCGGGCGCAACGGCGCGGCTACGCGCTGAGCGCGGCGGACGCAGGCGGCACGCAAAGCTGACGCGGCGAGCCGGATCGGTTCAATCCTCGGACTTCTCGGCCTTCGCCGCCGCCCTTTCCTCGCGCTTGATCTTCGCCCGCATCTTCTCGAGCCGCGCCTTGAGCCGACTACGCCGCCGGTTCTGATAGGCGGTGATGATCGGCAAGGACACGTAGTAGCAGATGGTCGCCGAGATCACGCCGGGAACGATTCCGCCGATCAAGTAGGGTAGCCAGACGTCGGTGAAGAACCGCTCCAAACCGCTCCATTCGGCATGTTCGGGGGTGAACATCGCCCAGAAGTTATGCAGCAGATCGTGGCTCGCCGCCTGAAAGGTCTGCAGCAGGCTTTCGGGCTCTCCGCCGTGATCGAGCCGGTCGCCCAGGATCTTGTGCCCAAGCTTCGTCGAGAAGACAGCGATGATCGGGAAGGTGACCGGATTGCCGAAGAAGGTGGCGAGGATCGCCGCGAGGATATTGCCGCGCATGATCCAGGCCACGGCCGCCGCGCTGACGAAGTGAAATCCGAAGAGCGGCGTGAACGAGACCAAGACCCCGGCCCAGACGCCGCGGGCGATGCGATGCGGGCGGTCGGGCAGTCGGTTGACGCGGTGCTTGACGTATTGGAAAGCCCGGGACCAGCCCGAACGCGGCCAGATCGCCTCGCGCAGGTTGGCCAGAAGCCCCCTTTTTTCGCGCCGCCTGAAGACCACGCCGCCGTCCTTTCTCCCCCCTGCGCCGTGTGCGTCAGGGTTTGCGCGACAGGTTCCTGATCCGCTCCACCTGCGCCACGTCGCTCTCCGCCTCAAGGGCGGTAAGCAAGCGATGCATATGTTCCGCATCGCACAGTTCGACCTCTACGAGCACCGAATAGAAATCCGGCTTGCGCTCCACGAAGTTGAGGTCCGAAATATTTGCCTTCTGCTGGCCGATCAAGGTGCAGATATGTCCCAGCACGCCCGCGTCGTTCGAGATCGTGACCTTGAGCGTCGCGGTATAGGCAGGCGGGTGTTGCCCGGTTTTCCAATGCAGATCGACCCAGCGTTCGGGCTGATCCTCGAACTCTTCGAGAGCGGGGCAATCGATGGCGTGGATCACCACGCCCTTACCGCGATAGGTGATGCCGACGATCCGCTCTCCCGGGAGCGGCTGGCAGCAATCGGCACGGCGGAAGCTCTGATCGGCGGCGAGCCCCAGAACGGCGCGGGTCGGCTCGATCTCGGCGCCTTCGCGGCGTTGCGCGAGCTCCGGGTAAAGCGCGTCCAACACGTCCGAGGCCGCCAGTTCCGCAGAGCCGAGCCGCGCGAGAACCTCGTCCTGATCGCCGATCCCCAGCGCCTTGCCGGCGGTGCGCAGCGCCTTGTCGGTCACGCGGCGGCCGACATGCTCAAACGCCACCCGTGCCAATTCCTGACCCAGCTTGATGAAGCGGTCGCGATCTTCCTCACGCAGCGATTTGCGGATCGCTGCCTTGGCGCGCCCGGTCGCCACTATATCGAGCCAGGTCAACTGCGGACGCTGGCCCGAGGCGGTGATCACCTCGACCGACTGGCCGTTTTTCAAGCGCGTCCAGAGCGGAACGCGAATGCCGTCGACCTTGGCGCCGACGCAGCTATTACCGATACGCGTGTGGATCGCATAGGCGAAATCGATCGGAGTGGCGCCTTTCGGCAGCTTCACCACATCGCCTTTCGGCGTGAAGCAGAAGACCTGATCGGAATACATCTCGAGTTTGACGTTCTCGAGAAACTCGTCGTGATCGCCATCGCCATCGGGGTCCGAGAACCGCTCGCTCAACGAGGCCAACCATTTCGCCGGATCGACCGCGAAGGGGTTCTGCGCGCGCTCGCCATCGCGATAGGACCAATGCGCCGCGACGCCTGCCTCGGCGACTTCGTGCATCTGGCGGGTGCGGATCTGCACCTCGACGCGCTTGCCGTCGCGCCCCGACACCGTGGTGTGAATCGAGCGATAGCCGTTGGTCTTCGGCTGGCTGATATAATCCTTGAAGCGGGTCGGCACCGCACGCCAGCGGTGGTGGATCAGCCCGAGGACCCGGTAGCAGTCCATCTCGGTGCGGGTGATAACGCGGAAGCCGTAGATATCCGACAGGCGCGAGAAGGTGAGCTGCTTCTCCTCCATCTTGCGCCAGATCGAATAGGGCCGCTTCGCGCGACCGAACACGTCGGCGTCGATATCCTCGTCTTCGAGCAGCGCACGGATGTCGGCGGTGATCTTCGGGATCACATCGCCGGTTTCCTTTTGCAGGCTGACGAAGCGCCGAATGATCGAGGTGCGCGCCTCGGGGTTGAGTACCTTGAAGGCGAGGTCTTCGAGTTCCTCGCGCATCCACTGCATACCCATCCGGCCTGCGAGCGGCGCGTAGATCTCCATCGTCTCGCGCGCTTTCTGAGCCTGCTTTTCCGGCCGCATCGAACGGATCGTGCGCATGTTGTGCAGGCGGTCGGCGAGCTTCACGAGGATCACCCGCAGGTCTTTCGACATCGCCATGAACAGCTTGCGGAAGTTTTCCGCCTGCTTCGAGGCCGCGTTCGAGAGTTGCAGGTTGGTCAGCTTGGTGACGCCGTCGACCAGCTCGGCGATCTGCTCGCCGAACATCCCGGCGACCTCGCCATAGGTCGAGCGCGTGTCTTCGATCGTGTCGTGCAGAAGGGCGGTGACGATGGTCGCATCATCCAGACGCTGTTCGGTCAGAATCGCCGCCACCGCGACGGGATGCGAAAAATAGGGCTCGCCCGAATGCCGGAACTGCCCTTCATGCATGTCCTTACCGTAGGCATAGGCCTTCCGGATCAGATCCGCATCGGTCTTGGGATTATAATTGCGGACGAGCGCGATCAGGTCTTCGACGTCGATCATTCGCGCTCGTTCCGGCCAATCAGTGGATTACTCGCGCCCTTGCGCGTCCATCAGCGCGCGCAGCATGCGCTCTTCGCTCATGTCGTCCTCGACGGCACGATCGGGAGATTCGCCACCCATGAGCATCGCCATCGAGTCCTCTTCGGGCTCGTCGACCTCGATCTGGGTCTGGTTGCTCTCGATGAGACGCTCACGCAGATCCTCGGCCGATTGGGTCTCCTCGGCGATTTCGCGCAGAGCGACGACGGGGTTTTTATCGTTGTCGCGCTCGACCGTGATGGGAGCGCCAGCAGCGATTTCGCGGGCACGATGCGAAGCGAGCATTACCAGCTCGAAGCGGTTCGGAACCTTGTCAACGCAATCTTCAACCGTCACGCGGGCCATGAATCTCTCCAGAAGAACTCGGATTGAGGGCCCTACTTAGGCTTTGCAGTGCGGAAACACAAGCGCCCATCCACCCCGCCCGCAGGGTTTTGCCCCCCTCATAGCGGAGAAATCGACGATTTTCCCGCTTCCGGAAGCGCTGCAAGCATCTCCATCACGCTTTGCCCCGTCACCGGATGGGGCCAGAGCGGCGCGATTTCGGCAAGGGGAATCAGCACGAAAGCCCTGTCCTGCAAGCGCGGATGCGGCAGGATCAGCTCGCTCGGGGCCTCGCGCTGCTGCGCGTCCTGCGGAAGATTCTGCCAGCGCAAGAAGGCGTCGCGATCCGGCAGAACCCGCTCCTCTGATGCAATCAGGTCAACATCAATGACCCGCGCGCTCCAGCGGCCTTCCCGCACGCGGCCAAATTCTTCTTCCAAGACATGAAGTTGCGCGAGGACATCGCGAGGTTGCAAATTGCATCGCATTTTGCAACAAGCGTTCACGAAGTCGGGACCGGCCCCAGCGGGAACGGCGGGCGTCGACCAGAAGCGGCTAATTGCCACCATGGAAAAACCCAGTTGCTCCAAGCGCTCCAAAGCGGCGCAGAGCGTTTCGCGAGGAGACCCATATTGGCTCGGTAAATTCGCCCCTAAAGCGACCAAATAGTTAGTGTCCATAAAGACAGATTCCGTTTCCCTCGCGAAATGCGATATGTCCTAGTTAAATCTGGTCGGCCCTCCCCGCCTGTGCAAGACTAAGATACGGTTAATCCTTTCCGTATCGGCACATGAGCGATCTGGTCCACCCCACCTGTGCAAGAGGACTGTATGTTCTACAAGGACGAACGACTCGCCCTGTTCATAGACGGATCTAATCTTTATGCGGCCGCCAAGGCGCTTGGCTTTGATATTGATTACAAGCTGTTGAGACAAGAATTCGAGCGCCGCGGCAAACTCGTGCGCGCGTTTTATTACACAGCCCTCCTGGAGAGCGAAGAATATTCGCCGATCCGTCCGCTAGTGGATTGGCTGAATTACAACGGCTTCGCGATGGTTACCAAGCCCGCGAAGGAATATACGGATTCCATGGGCCGCCGAAAGGTGAAGGGCAATATGGATATCGAGCTTGCCGTCGACGCGATGGAGCTCGCACCGCGCCTCGATCATATCGTGCTGTTCTCTGGCGATGGCGATTTCCGGCCGCTGGTCGAAAGCCTTCAGCGTCAGGGCTGCCGTGTCTCGGTCGTCTCGACGATCCGCTCGCAGCCACCGATGATCGCCGACGAACTGCGTCGTCAGGCCGACAATTTCATCGAACTCGACGCGCTGCGCGAAGTTATCGGGCGCCCGCCGCGCGAGCCGCGCGAAGGCGAAGACGGCAGCGAGAGCTGATCCGGGGCCTGACGCGGGCCGTAATTCGTGATTGAAGGGGCGTGCGGATCACCTGCGCGCCCTTCGTCTTTTCCGGGATCGTTCTCCCGGCTGCTTTTCACGAAAGCCCTGATGCTCGAAAACGTCTCCCTGCTCGGCCTCTTCGTCTCGGCCCTTCTGGCCGCCACGCCGATCCCCTTCCAGTCGGAAGTGGTTTTCGTGGCGCTGCAGACCCTCGGCACCCAGAATATCTGGCTGATGATCCTCGTCGCCGCCGTGGGTAATACGATCGGCTCGCTCGTCACTTATGCGATCGGTCTCGGCGTGACCCGCTGGAAAGATCGCAAATGGTTTCCCGCGAACGAGACGCAGCTCGCGCGCGGCCACCGTTGGTTCGAGCGCTGGGGGATCGGGCTATTGCTGCTGAGCTGGGCGCCCGGAGGCGACCTGATCTGCCTCGTCGCGGGCATCCTGCGGATGTCGATGTGGCTGTTCCTGCCGCTGGTCTTCCTCGCGAAGGCGGGACGCTACGCGGTGCTGGCATGGCTGACGGCACAGGCCATCGGGCTTGCAAGCTGATCGCCTCTGGACGCGAGGCTGGTGGAGCTTTACGTCTGAACCCGAACAAAGGAGCGCGCGATGAAACCCTCCCTGACACTCTATCTCGCAGCCCCGCGCGGCTTTTGCGCGGGCGTCGACCGGGCGATCAAGATCGTCGAGATGGCCCTCGAGAAATGGGGCGCCCCGGTCTATGTGCGCCACGAGATCGTGCATAACAAATACGTCGTCGACAGCCTGCGCGACCAAGGCGCCGTCTTCGTCGAAGAGCTCGACGAATGCCCCGACGACCGACCGGTGATCTTCTCGGCCCACGGCGTGCCGAAATCGGTGCCCGCCGAGGCTTCGCGGCGCGAGATGATCTATGTCGACGCGACCTGCCCGCTGGTGAGCAAGGTCCATAAGGAAGCCGAGCGGCACTCGAACGAGGGGCTGCAGATGGTCATGATCGGCCATGCCGGCCACCCGGAAGTTCTCGGCACGATGGGGCAACTGCCTGAAGGCGAGGTGCTACTGGTCGAAACGGTCGAAGACGTGGCCAAGATCACACCGCGCGATCCCGACCAACTGGCTTTCATCACCCAGACCACGCTTTCGGTCGATGACACGGCAGCAATCGTCGAGGCCCTGCAGGACCGCTTCCCGAAGATCGTCGGCCCCGCCAAGGAAGACATCTGCTATGCCACCACGAACCGTCAGGCGGCGGTGAAGGCGATGGCCGATCAGATCGACGCGCTGCTGGTGATCGGCGCGCCGAACTCGTCCAACTCGCGGCGTCTCGTCGAGGTCGGCAAGGCTTCGGGCTGCGCCTATTCGCAACTCGTGCAACGCGCCGAGGATATCGACTGGCGCGCGCTGGAAGGCGTGAAGACGGTCGGCGTGACCGCAGGCGCGTCAGCACCGGAAGTGCTGATCGACGAGGTGATCGACGCTTTCCGCCAACGCTTTGACCTGACGGTCGACCAGATCGAAACCGCCCGCGAGGACATCGAGTTCAAGGTGCCGCGCGTATTGCGGGAAGCCTCGTGATGCGCGGTATGGGTCCGAAAATCCCCGGCGGCGCGCTGATCCTCGGCCTTGCCGGGCTGATCCCGTTCCTTTGGGGCGTGCTGGTGGTGCAGACCGGGCAATTCGCCTTCGTCGCCGATCCGCGTGTAGCCGTGCTCGCCTATGGCCTGATGATCTTCTGCTTCATGGCAGGCAGCCTCTGGGGCTTCGCGGCGCGGGCGGAATGGGAGACGGGCTATTTCCTCGCCGTGGCCCCGGTCCTCTTCTTCATCGCTTTCGTGGCGCTCGGGATGCCGGTGAATTTCGTGCTGCTTCTCGGCTTCCTCGCCCTGCTGCCGCTCGACTGGCTGTTCCAGAAGTTCGGTCATACGCCGCTCTGGTGGCTGAAACTGCGCATCGGCCTGACGGCAGTCGTCGTCGCCTGCCTGATCGCGATCGTAAGGACGTAACGAGATGAAGCTTTATTCGATGCCCTCCTCAGGCAACAGCTACAAGGTGCGTCTGCTGATGGCGCTGCTGGGCGAGAGCTGTGACCGGGTCGATGTGGAATATGACAGCGACGCATTGGCTCAGGCGCATGAAAGCGGGGCCCTTCCCTTCGGCAAAGCACCCACGCTCCAACTCGATGACGGGCGGGTGCTGGGCGAATCCAACGCGATCCTGACCTATCTCGGCGAAGGCTCGCGCTTCGTGCCGGAGGATCGTTTCGCCCGGGCGCAGATGCTGTCCTGGATGTTCTGGGAGCAGAACCAGCACGAGGGCGTCATCGCCGTGCGCGCCGCGATCCTCTGCTATCCGCATCGCGCCCATGAGCGAACGCAGGAGACGCTTGACGCGCTGGAAGTGCGCGGCCACGTCCTGCTGGGCATCATGGAGCAGCGGCTGGAGCAGGCCGATTGGCTCGCAGGCGACAAGATGAGCCTCGCTGATATCTGCCTCTACGCCTATACCCACACCGCCGACACGCGCGGCGGCTATGATCTCGAGCCCTTCCCGGCGCTGCGCCGCTGGCTCGACCGGATCGCTAAGCTCGACGGCTATGTGGGTCTCGATGGCTAAGCTTTACGCATGGACGGATGGCGCGTGCAGCGGCAATCCCGGCCCCGGCGGCTGGGGCGTCTTGATGCGCGCGATGGACGGCGAAGCGGTCGTCAAGGAGCGCGAGCTCAAGGGGGGCGAGGCCGAGACCACCAATAACCGGATGGAGCTTCTGGCCGCGATCAACGCGCTGGAGGCCCTGACCCGCGACACCGCGATCACGATCACCACAGACTCCGCCTACGTGAAGAACGGCGTGACCGGCTGGATCCACGGCTGGAAGCGCAACGGCTGGAAGACTGCGGCGAAGAAACCGGTGAAGAACGTCGATCTCTGGCAGCGGCTCGACGAGGCGCAGCGCCGCCATCGCGTGACCTGGGAATGGATCAAGGGCCATGCGGGCCACCCGGAGAACGAGCGCGCCGATGAATTGGCCCGCGCCGGGATGGAGCCCTTCAAACCGGCCAAGCAAAAATGACCGCCCTGCCCGCATGGCTGGGAGATTTTCCCGTGGGTGCGGCGCTGGATTACGCTTCGGTGCTGGTCTTCGCACTGACCGGGGCGCTGGTCGCCTCGCGCCAGCAGCTCGACCTCGTGGGCTTCATCTTCGTTGCCGCGCTGACTGCTATCGGCGGCGGCAGCCTGCGCGACCTGCTTCTCGGCCGTGACCCGGTCTTCTGGGTCGGCGATCCCACCTATGTGCTTATCGCGGCGGGGGCAGCGGTGGTCGTGTTCTTCACCGCGCATCTTCTGGAAAGCCGATATCGTGCACTGCTGTGGCTGGATGCCTGCGCATTGGCGGTGGCGGTACCGGCGGGCGTGGCGATCACGATGCGGCTGGAACATGGCCCAGTGATCGTCCTGATCATGGGCATCGCCACCGGCACCTTCGGGGGCCTGATGCGCGACGTGGTTTGCAACGAGGTGCCGCTGGTCCTCAAACAGGGCGAGCTTTACCTGTCCTGCGCCTTCGCAGGGGCAGCGAGCGCGCTGGTCGCGACGGCGCTCGGAGCGGATACGCTGCTGGCGCTGCTGATCTGCGGCGGCATGACCTTTGCGCTGCGCGCTGGATCGCTGCGCTTCGGCTGGAAGCTCCCGGTCTACAAGGCCCGCCCGCCGAGGCAGTATTAACCGAAGTAACTCAGCACGACCGGCGCGAGGAAGGCGGTCAGCACCGCGTTCAGCCCCATGCCGATGGACGCAAAGGCGCCCGCAGTCTCATGTACCTGAAAGGCGCGCGCCGTGCCGATCCCATGGGCCGCGACGCCCACCGCGAAGCCCCGCGCCCGCCAGTCGCGAAAGCCCAGCAGGTTGAGCATCGGCGTCACCGTAATCGCCCCGATCATCCCGGTCAGGATCACCAACGCCGCCGTCAGCGACGGCTCCCCGCCCAAGCTTTGCGAAATCCCGATAGCCACCGGGGCCGTCACCGATTTCGGCGCGAGCGAGGCGAGCAACTCAGGCCCCGCCCCCATCGCCTTCGCAATCGCCAGAACCGAGACGATGGCCGTGACCGACCCCGCCACAAGCCCCGCCGCGATCGGCAGCAGGGCGCGCTTCACCTTGGGCAGGTTCGCATGCAGCGGCACCGCCAGGCAGACCGTCGCCGGACCCAGCATGAAATGCACGAATTGCGCCCCGTCGAAATAGCGCTGATAGGGCGTATCCGTCATCAGGAGCACCGCGCCGAGGATCACCACCGCGATCATCACCGGATTGGCGAAGGGGTTGCGGTTCACGCTTTTGAAGATCGCATCCCCGATCCAATAGGCGATCAGCGTCGCCCAGAGCCACAGCAGCGGTTCGGAGGACAGATAGGACCAGAGCTTGAACGGATCAGTCATCCACATCGCTCCGCGTCAGCTTCGCCACCGCGACGAAAACCGCCGCACCGACCACGATCGCAAGCATGGTCGAGACCACCAGCGCCACCGCCAGCCCCACCCCATGCTCGCGCAGCGCGCCGAGATGCGCGACGATCCCTACGCCCGCCGGCACGAAGAGAAGCGACAGGTGTTGCAAGACGAACTGGGCTGTGGGGCGCACGATCTGCTGCACCTTGCCCGAAACGCTCATCACGATCAGCAGGAAGATCATCCCCAGAACCGGGCCGGGAAGCGGTAGCTGCAAGGCGCGGGACAGGATCTCGCCGGCGAGTTGGCAGGCGAGGATCAGGGACAGGGCTGGGATCATCGGTCGGCTCCTTCGGTCGCTTTCGATGCTAAGCCTGCCCGCACAAAAGGAAAAGACGGACTATTCAAGAGCTTCAGGCGAAACACGCTCCTCCCGGCGTCGGGGGGTCCAGAGCGCAAATAGCGCAAAACACCGGCGAGAATACGCCAATATCTTGTGGATAATGCCGCCATCATCTCCAGATGAAGTGTCTTCCCATTGACTCGCAGGCCTGCTCTACGGACACTTCTCAGTACTCATTCAGATTCGGAAAGTTCGTCAATTGCGCTTCTCTCGGCTACGTCTCAACGGTTTCAAGAGCTTCGTGGACCCCACGGATCTCGTGATCCATGACGGGCTGACCGGCGTCGTCGGGCCCAATGGCTGCGGCAAGTCTAACCTCCTGGAAGCGCTGCGCTGGGTGATGGGCGAGAACCGCCCCTCGGCGATGCGCGGCGGCGGGATGGAAGACGTGATCTTCGCTGGCGCCTCGTCGCGGGGCGCGCGCAATTTCGCGGAAGTCGCGCTGCAGATCGACAATACCGAGCGGCTCGCGCCCTCGGGGTTCAACGACAGCGACGGGCTGGAAATCGTGCGCCGGATCACCCGCGATGCGGGCTCGGCCTACAAGGTGAACTCCAAGGACGTGCGCGCTCGAGACGTTCAGATGCTGTTCGCGGACGCCTCGACCGGCGCGCATTCGCCCGCACTCGTGCGGCAGGGCCAGATTTCCGAGCTGATCAACGCCAAGCCGAAGAACCGTCGCCGCATCCTCGAGGAAGCGGCCGGGATTTCCGGGCTCTATCAGCGCCGCCACGAGGCGGAGCTGAAGCTGAACGGCGCCGAGCAGAATCTGACGCGCGTCGATGACGTGATCGAGCAACTCGCCACGCAGCTGGCTACCCTCGCCCGGCAGGCCCGCCAGGCCGCGCGCTACCGCACCATCGGCGAAGAGCTGCGCCGCGCCGAGGGGATGCTGCTGTATCGTCGTTGGCGCGAAGCCGATCTGGCCCGCACGACCGCCGAAGAGGCGCATCGCGAGAAGGTCACCGGGGCCGCGCAAGCCGAGAGAGCCTCCCGCGAGGCGGCGAAAGCCCGGCAGGGCAAGGAAGACGCATTGCCGCCGCTGCGCGAGGAAGAAGCCATCGCAGGCGCGATCCTGCAACGCCTCACCGTACAGCGCGACGCGCTCTCGGATCAGGAAGATCAGGCGATTGCGCGGATCGAGACGCTGAAGGCGCGGATCGAGCAGCTCGTGCGCGACATGGAGCGCGAAGCGGGCCTAAATCGCGATGCGGGGGAGACGATCGGGCGGCTCGAATGGGAGCAGGCGCAGATCGCGAAAGCCTCCGAGGGGCATGAAGACAAGCTGGCCGCAGCGGTCGATGCCGCCCATGAGGCCGCGCAGATTCTGCAGGAGCGCGAGGCGCAACTGTCGGAACTGACCGAGGATGTCGCGCGGCTCGCGGCCCGCCACCAGTCGTCGCAGCGTTTGGTGACCGACAACCGCGCGACGGCCGAGAAATCCGAGGCCGCCGCCGCGCAGGCGAAGCAAGCTGCCGACGCTGCTGCCGCCGCGCTTGCGAAGGCGAATGCGGAATTCGAGGCGGCCGAAGGCGCACAGACACAAGCGCAAGCTGCCGCCGAAGCTGCCGAAGAGTCGTTGGCCGCCGCCGATGACGCGCGCGCCGAGGCGCAGGGCCGCGAAAGCGCAGCCCGGGCAGCGCGCTCGGAGGCCGAGGGCGAAGCGGGGGCCTTGCGCGCCGAAGTCTCGGCACTGGCTCGTCTGGTCGAGCGCGAAGCCTCCAACGGTCAGCAAATTCTCGACCGCGTCCGGGTGGATCGTGGCTACGAGGCGGCCCTTGGTGCCGCCCTCGCCGATGACCTGCGCGCGCCGGAAGTCGGCGAGGATGACGCGACCGGCTGGCAAGCCCTCCCCGACTATCCCACGCCGCAACCCCTGCCCGCCGGGGTCGAGCCGCTCTCGGTCCATGTCGACGTGCCCGACGTGCTGGTTCGCCGGATTTCGCAGATTGGTCTGGTAGAGGATTATGACGAGGGCGCGCGGCTGCAGGATCAGCTGGCCCCCGGTCAGCGGCTGGTGTCGACCGAGGGCGACCTGTGGCGCTGGGACGGCTATCGCGCCGGCGCCGAGGATGCCCCGACCGCCGCCGCACTGCGCCTGCAACAGCTCAACCGTCTGGTGGAATTGAAGCGCGATCTCGAAGAGGCCGAGGCGCGCGCTTCGGGCGCGAAATCCGCTCATGAGGCGCTGACCGCCGCGCTGGCCGAGGCCACACGCGCCGATGCCAGCGCCCGCGAGGCGCGCCGCGAGGCCGATCGCCGTCTGGCCGAGGCGGGCCGCGCGCTCAGCCGCGCCGAGGCCGATCGTTCCATCGCCAGCTCCAAGCTTGAAAGCGCACAGCTCGCCGTCGCACGCCACGAGGAAGAAGCTAGCAGCGCGCGGATGGCGCTGCGCGAGGCGGAGAATGCGCAATCTTCCCTGCCCGATCTGGACGCCGCGCGCGGCGACGTCGAGGCTGTGAAGATGACCGTCGAAGCGGCGCGGATGACGATGATGACCAAGCGCTCCGCCCATGACGAAATCCGTCGCGAGGGCGAGGCGCGGCTGAAGCGTCGGCAGGAGATCACCAAGGAAATCTCCGGTTGGCGGCACCGGCTAGAGACCGCAGAGAAACGCTCCGCCGAGCTGGAAACCCGCAAGATCGAGAGCGAGGCGGAGTTGAAAGACGCCTCCGCCGCCCCTGAGGAATTGGCCGCGAAACGCGCCGAGCTGTCGGAAGCCATTGCCACCGCCGAAGCGCGTCAGGCCGAAGCGTCGGAAAAGCTGTCGGGCGCGGAAACCGCCCTGCGCGAGGCGCAGCTGGCCGAGCGCGAGGCCGAACGTCTGGCTGGCGAGGCGCGCGAAGCCCGCGCCCGCGCCGAGGCCCGCGTCGACGCGGCGCGCGAAACCGTCGCCTATGCCGCCGAACGCATCCTGGAAGAGACCGAGAAGTCGCCGCAGGATCTGCTGGAAAGCCTCGATACCGATCCCGATAAGATGCCCGACGCGGAGAAGCTCGACGCGGAAGTGAACCGGCTCAAGCGACTGCGCGAGAGCCTCGGCGCAGTCAACCTGCGCGCCGAGGAAGATGCGCGCGAGGTACAGGAAGAGCATGACGCGCTGGTGCAGGAGAAATCCGATCTCGAAGAGGCGATCCGCAAGCTGCGCGCCGGGATTTCGGGGCTCAACCGCGAAGGGCGCGAGCGTCTTCTGACCGCGTTCGAGCAGGTGAACGAGAACTTCCGCACGCTGTTCACCCACCTCTTCGGCGGTGGCTCTGCGAACCTGCAACTGGTCGAAAGCGACGACCCGCTGGAGGCCGGTCTCGAGATCATGTGCCAGCCGCCGGGCAAGAAGCTGTCCACGCTGTCGCTGTTGTCGGGCGGGGAGCAGACGCTGACCGCGATGGCGCTGATCTTCGCGGTCTTCATGGCCAACCCCGCGCCGATCTGCGTGCTTGACGAGGTCGACGCGCCGCTAGACGACGCCAACGTGACGCGCTTCTGCGACCTGCTCGACGAGATGACGCGGCGCACCGATACGCGCTTTTTGATCATCACCCACCATGCGGTGACGATGGCGCGGATGGACCGGCTGTTCGGGGTGACGATGCAGGAGCAGGGCGTGAGCCAGCTCGTCTCGGTCGACCTGAAGAAGGCCGAGGCGCTGGTGGCGTAACAGCAAGGGGCTCCGCCCTCGTCGCCGTAGGGCGACAAAACTAAAGGGTGAAGGGGCTCTACCCTGCGCTATCGCGCCCCGGGATATTTTCATCAAGAAGAAGAGAAGCGATTCCGCTTGCGGGAGAAAAGGCGCGCGCCTAGCCTCGCGTCGAATTTCACATGGAGGGCGCAATGGCCAAGATCGAAGCACGTCTCGAAGAGTTGGGGATTCAGCTTCCCGATGCCCCGGCACCGGCCGCGAATTACGTGCCCTTCGTGCGCACCGGCAATCAGCTGTTCGTCTCGGGGCAAATCTCGAACGGGCCCGAGGGTCTGATCCGCGGCAAACTCGGCGACGGCATGGATGTCGAAGAGGGCGCGATGGCGGCGCGTTTCTGCGGGCTGGCTCTGATCGCCCAGGCGAAAGCGGCCGTCGGCGATCTCGACAAACTCCGCGTGGTGAAGCTAGTGGGATTCGTGAACTCCACCGCTGATTTCACCGATCAGCCCAAGGTCATCAACGGCTGCTCCGACCTGATGGTCGAGGTCTTCGGCGAAGCCGGGCGTCACGCGCGTTCGGCGGTCTCGGCGGCTTCGCTGCCGATGGGCGTCGCAGTCGAGATCGAGGCGATTTTCGAGGTCGCGTGATGGCATTGCATCCTGATTTTCTCCGGCTTCCGATCGCGCATAGGGCTTTGCACGACTACACGCTGGGCCGCCCTGAGAACAGCCGCGGGGCGATCCGCGCGGCAATCGCCGCGGGTTACGGAATCGAGATCGACGTGCAGCTCTCCGCCGATGGCGTGCCGATGGTGTTTCACGACTACGCGCTGGACCGGCTGACCGCAGAGCGCGGCCCGGTACGCCAGCGAACGGCGGCGGAGCTGGGTGCGATCCATCTGAGCGGCACGGAGGAAGGTATTCCGACCCTCGGCGAAGTGCTGGAGATCGTGAAAGGCCAAGTGCCGCTTCTGGTCGAGATCAAGGATCAGGACGGGGCTCTCGGTTCGCAGATCGGCGCGCTGGAGGAGGCGACGGCGCTGTTGCTGCGCGATTACGAGGGCCCGGTCGCGGTGATGTCCTTCAACCCCCATGCGGTGGCGGCTTTCGGCGAATTGGCCCCGGACGTCGCTGTCGGTCTGACGACCTCGGCCTACCAGCCCAATGACTGGGCTCTGCTGCCCGCGGCGCGCGGCGACGAGCTGCGCCACATCCCCGATTTCGATCGCGTTGGAGCGGCCTTCATCTCGCATGAGGCGAAGGACCTGAACGCGCTTCGGGTGACCGAGCTGAAATCGCTCGGCGTGCCGGTTCTGTGCTGGACGATCCGCTCCGTCGACGAGGAGGCGCTGGCGCGGCGGGTCGCCGATAACGTGACCTTCGAAGGCTACCTCTCGGCGCTTCCGGCTTGACGCGGAGCGCGCGGGGCACAGATTCAGGCAAAGGATCGCCTAACCTCCCGGGATAAAATGGATCAAAGCGTTGAAATCACGCTTTATTCGGATATTTCCGAAATAAGTGAAACAGACTGGAATGCCTGCGCCTGCCCCGAAACCGGGGATGGGGAACGGGCGTTCGACCCGTTCACCACACATCGGTTTCTTGCCGCCCTCGAGGCCTCCGGCTCGGTCGGGCCGGGCACGGGTTGGGATGCGCGGCATCTGGTGGCGCGGATGGGCGATCGGATCATCGGCGTCGCGCCGCTCTACGTGAAATCGCACAGTCAGGGCGAATATGTCTTCGATCACGGCTGGGCCGATGCGTTCGAGCGCGCGGGCGGGCGCTATTACCCCAAGCTGCAATGCGCGGTGCCCTTCACCCCAGTGGCCGGGCGGCGTCTGCTGGTCCTACCGGGGCTGGAAGAGGCCGGGGGCCGCGCGCTTCTGGCTGGCATGGCGCAGATCGCGGAAGGGGCCGGGGTTTCCTCGGTCCATATGACGTTTTGTACCGAGGACGAGGCTGAGCTTGCCACCGAAGCGGGGTGGCTGCCACGGATCGGGCAGCAGTTCCATTGGTTCAACGAGGGGTATGAGAGTTTCGACCAGTTCCTCGGCGAACTGAGCTCACGCAAGCGCAAGGCTTTGCGCAAGGAGCGTCAGCGGGCGCAGGCCTTCGGCGGCGAAATCTTGCAGCTCGCCGGCGACGACATACGGCCCGAGCATTGGGACGCGTTCTGGCAGTTCTATCAGGACACTGGCGCGCGAAAATGGGGCCGCCCCTACCTGACCCGTGCCTTCTTCGATCTTCTGCACGAGATGCGCGACGACGTGCTTCTGGTGCTTGCGATGAACGGCGACCGCCCGATCGCCGGTGCGCTGAACCTGATCGGGCGCGAGGCTCTGTTCGGGCGCTACTGGGGGTGTATCGAGGATCACCCCTTCCTGCATTTCGAGCTTTGCTACCATCAGGCGGTCGATTACGCGATCGCGCACAAGCTGAGCCGGGTCGAGGCCGGCGCGCAGGGCGAACACAAGCTGGCGCGCGGCTACCTGCCCGTCGCCACCCATTCGGCGCACTGGATTGGCCATGAAGGTCTGCGCGGCGCCGTCGCGGAGTACTTGGAAGCCGAACGCGCCGCCGTGGACGAAGATATCGAGATACTGACCGAAATGGGCCCGTTCCGGAGCCCCTCGGGTGGCAGCGATGAGCAGGCGTGATAAGTAGCAGTGTTAAAGGACGTATGACGGGAGCGATGAATGAATTTCAATGACCTGACCGATGTCAGCGCGTGGCTGACGCAGGATCGGATCGATGCGGCCATCATGGTTGCGGTGAATGTGGTGGCTGCGCTGGTGATCCTGCTGGTCGCAATGGCGATCTCGGCCTGGGCCAAACGGCGCATCGTGGCGCTGTCGCAGCGCTACAAGCGGCTGGACGACACGCTCTTCGGCTTCCTCGGGAACATGGTGAAATACCTGATCCTCGCGATCGGGGTGATCTTCATCCTCAACCGCTTCGGCATCCAGACCACGTCGCTGGCCGCCCTCGTCGGTGCCGCCGGTCTGGCCATCGGTCTCGCGCTGCAGGGCACGCTGTCGAACCTCGCCGCCGGGGTGATGATCATCCTGTTCCGCCCGTTCCGCCAAGGCGACTACATCGCCGCGGGCTCGGAAAGCGGCACGGTGACCGAGATTCAGCTCTTCTACACGGTCCTGACGACCTATGACGGCATCCAGATCATCGTGCCCAACAGCGACATCTGGTCGAGCGCGATCACCAATTACTCCGCCAATCCGACACGTATGATGGATCTGACGATCGGCGTCGCCTATGACGCGGATCTCAAGAAAACGCAGGAAGTGCTGGAGAAGATCTCGCTCTCCGATCCGCGCGCCCTGCCGGAGCCCGCGCCGGTGATCCGCGTGAAGCAGCTCGGCGACAGCTCGGTCGATTTTACCTTCCGTGTCTGGGCCACCACCGCCGACTTCTGGGGGCTTCAGGCGGAATATACCCGCAAGATCAAGGAGGAGTTCGACGCGAACGGCATCGGCATCCCCTTCCCTACGCGCACGCTCGAAGTGGTGCAGGTGCCGAAGATCGAAACCCGCAGCGTGACACGCGAAAGCGGCGCGGCTTGAACTGGCGGCCCGCTGCTGCAAGGCTGCGGGCCAGCTTAACGTATCAGGGAGTAAGCGATGACTTCGAAGCTCGAACCCGAGGAACGCAGGGCGCTGCTGAACGCGCTTGAAGATACCGGATGGCGCGCGGCCGATGGACAGGATGCCCTGATCAAGCGGCTCCTGTTCAAGGACTTCTCCGCCGCGTGGGGCTTCATGAGCCAAGCCGCGCTTTGCGCCGAAAAGATGGATCACCATCCCGACTGGCGCAACGTCTACAACAAGCTCGAGATCACGCTGACGACCCATGACTGCGGCGGCATCAGCGTGCTCGATATCGAGCTAGCCGGTGCGCTGGACTCGCTGGCCGAAGGCGTCGCCGAGGTCGATCGCGACATCGGACGCCCGTTGATGCGACTGGCCGAGCCGGCTCCGAAAGACGAAGACTGACGAAAAACGCCCGGCTCCTTGGCCGGGCGTTTTCCTTTGCATTTGGGGCGCGGATCAGATCTCCGCGAGAAGCCCTTCGCCTGCGGAGGCTTCACAGGTGCCGGGGCTTTCCTCGACATTCAGCTGCTTGACCACACCGTCCTCGACGAGCATCGCATAGCGCTTCGAGCGGTTGATGAGACCCGCGGGCGGCGCCGTGAAATCCATCTCGATCGCCTGCGTGAATGCGGCTTCCGGGTCGGCCAGCATGGTCAGCCCCGCCTCGGTCGCGCCCGTCGCCTCGCCCCACGACTTCATCACGAAGGGGTCGTTGACCGAGACGCAGATGATCTCATCCACGCCTTTCTCCGCAAATTGGTCCTTGGTGCGGATGAAGCTCGGCACATGGGCGGTCGTGCAGACGCCGGTATAGGCGCCCGGCACCGCGAAGATCACGATCTTGCGGCCCTTCATCTTGTCACCAAGGCTCACGGGCTGCGGCCCTTCATCGCCCATCGCGAGGAGAGTCGCGCCAGGAAGAACGTCGCCGGTCGAAATAGTCATGAAAAGCTCCGATTTGTTCGCGTTGCACTTGTTCCGCCCGTCGATATAGGGTCATGCGCGAGCCGGGCCAGTGGAGAAAGATATGGGTGGAATAGTGATCGTCGGCGCGGGACAGGCCGCAGCCTCGATGGCCGCGAAACTGCGGGCGCTGAAATATGACGGCACGATCACCGTGATCGGCGCAGAGCCGGTGCCCCCCTATCAACGCCCACCGCTGTCGAAAGCCTATCTGCTGGGCGAGATGGAGCTGGAGCGGCTGACCCTGCGCGCCCCGGACTGGTGGCAGGAAAACGACATTACGCTGCGGCTCGGCATCTCGGTCACCGCAATCGACACCGAGGCGCGGACGGTGACCCTGTCGGATGGCGAGACGCTGGATTATGCCGAACTAGCGCTCTGCACCGGGGCCACGCCGCGCCGCCTGCCCGCCGCGATCGGCGGCGATCTGGGCAATGTCTTCACCGTGCGCAACCTCGCCGATGTCGACCGGATGCGGCCCCTTTTCACCGCCGACAAACGGCTGGTCGTGGTGGGAGGCGGTTATATCGGGCTCGAGGCGGCCGCGGTCGCGCGCAAGCTCGGCCTCGAGGTGACGCTGGTCGAGGCCGCACCGCGCATCCTCGGCCGCGTCGCCTGCAAGGAAACCGCGGACGCGATCCGCGCGCTGCATCGCGAGCGCGGCGTGGAAATCCTCGAAGGGGTCGGCCTGACGCGACTGACCGGCGAGGGGACCGTCACCGGCGCGATCCTCGAGGACGGGCGCGAATTGCCCGCCGATTTCGTGATCGTCGGCATCGGCATCACCCCCGACGAGGAAGTCGCCCGCGAAGCCGGTATCCATTGCGAGAACGGCATCGCTGCCGACGAACAGGGCCGCACCTCCGCGCCCCATATCTGGGCGGCGGGGGATTGTGCCTCCTTCCCCGGCACAGAGGAGCGGATCCGCCTCGAATCCGTCGGCAACGCGATCGACATGGGCGAGCTGGTCGCCGAGAACATGCTGGGTGCAGGTCGTCCTTACGCCCCGAAAGCGTGGTTTTGGTCGGACCAGTTCGACGCGAAGCTGCAGATCGCCGGGCTCAATGCGGGCTACGATGAGGTCGTCACCCGCCGCGATGAGGGCAGCAGCTTCTGGTATTTCCGCGACGGCCGCCTGATCGCGGTGGACGCGATCAACGACGCGCGCGCCTACATGGTCGGCAAGCGCCTCATCGAAGCGGGCAAGCCCGTGACACCCGAAGCAGTCGAGACCACGGCAGAGCTGAAAGCCCTGATGAAATGAGAATTATCGGAGGCGCGAAACGCGGGCTGAAGCTGGCGGATGTGGGGGCAGGCGATATGGATGCCCATCTGCGCCCCACGACCGACCGCGTGCGCGAGTCGATCTTCAACCTGCTGACCAATGGCGGGCACGGCAATCCGGTGCCCGAGGCGCGGGTGCTTGACCTCTTCGCAGGTACCGGCGCACTGGGGCTGGAGGCGCTGTCGCGCGGCGCGGCCCGGGTGGCTTTCGTCGATGACGGCACCGCCGCCCGCGCGCTTCTGCGCCGCAACATCGAGGCTATGCGCGCGATGGGCGTGACGGATGTCTGGCGGCGCGATGCGACCAATATGGGCCCCAATCGCGGCCCCGGCTACGACCTCATCTTCCTCGATCCGCCCTACGGGATGGGCTTGGGCGAACGCGCCCTCGCCTCCTGTCTCGAGAATGGATGGATCGCTCCGGGTGCGATGATCGTTTGGGAGGAGAACACAGCGCCGATCCTGCCCGCCGCCCTCGAACAGCTCGACCAGCGCCGCTATGGCGACACGCTCGTAACTCTTGCCCGGATGCCCGAATGACGCAACACCACCCGATCCCGCACGCCGTCCTGTTCGATTGCGACGGTGTGCTCGTCGACAGCGAGCCCGCGACCTTCGATCTGATTCAGGAAGAATTCGCCCGCTACGGCGTGCACAAGACGATCTCCGAACTGGAAGACGCCTTCATCGGATCCACCATCGAGAACGTCTATCAATGGGGCCGCGAGCATGGGGCCGATCTGCCCGACGGCTGGGTCGACAGCTATTACAAGGCGCTCTACGCGCGGTTGCGCGAGGGGACCGAGCTGATGCCCGGCATCCCGCGCCTTCTCGCGCGTCTCGATGCGGAAGGCATTCCCTTCGCGGTCGGCTCGAACGGCCGGAAAGCGAAGATGGAGGCGACACTGGGCCAGCACCCGGATATCCGCACGCGGCTGGAGGGGCTGCTGTTCTCGGGTCAGGACATGGGCATGCCAAAGCCGAAACCCGATCTCTACATCCATGCCGCGCGCCATCTGGGCGCCGATCCGGCGGCCTGCGTGGTGATCGAAGACAGTCCTACCGGGGCGCGTGCGGCGAAAAACGCGGGGATGCGTTGTTTGGGCTACTCGCCGAAAGGCGGCAATCCGCGGCTCGCGGCGGAAGGCGCGGAGCTCTTCACCGACATGCGTCAGGTGCCGCGGCTCATCGGCCTCGACCCCTGATCTTCGGCTTGGCTAAAATATCCCGGGGGGTGAGCCGGGATCAGCCGCCTTCCAGTGGAAGGACGCCCCGGCGAACGCCCGAAGCGCAAACGTAGGGCTTTGACGCAGCCAGCGGGGGCAGCGCCCCCACTAACGCCTGAACCTTAGCGCCAGGTCGGGTGGAAGCGCCCCGCCGGCGAGGTGGTGAAGATCTCGCAGCCATCGGCGGTCACGCCCACCGAATGCTCGAACTGCGCCGACAGCGATTTGTCCCGCGTCACGGCGGTCCAATCGTCGGCCAGAACCTTTGTCTCGGGGCGGCCGAGGTTCACCATGGGCTCGATCGTGAAGATCATGCCCTCTTCGAGCATCGCGCCGGTACCCGCGCGCCCGTAATGCAACACGTTCGGCGGCGCGTGGAACACCTTGCCCACGCCGTGACCGCAGAAATCGCGCACCACCGACATGCGGTTGCTTTCGACGAATTTCTGGATCGCGTGGCCGATATCGCCAAAGGTGTTGCCGGGCTTCACCTGCTCGATGCCGACCATGAGCGAGTCATGGGTGACCTGAATCAGACGCTCGGCCTTGCGGCTCAGGTTGCCCGCGACATACATGCGCGAACTGTCCCCGAACCAGCCGTCGAGGATCACGGTCACGTCGATATTGATGATATCGCCGTCCTTCAGCTTCTTGTCGCCCGGGATGCCGTGACAGACGACATGGTTCACCGAGATGCAGCTCGCGTGCTGATAGCCGCGATAGCCGATGGTCGCCGAGGTCGCGCCCAACTCGCCCACGCGGCGTTCGATGAAGGCGTCGAGTGCTGCGGTCGTGACCCCCGGCTCCACGAGATCAGCGACCTCGTCGAGGATCTGCGCCGTCACCTGCGAGGCGGCGCGCATTCCTGCAAAATCGCTCTGATCGTAGATCCGGATCCCGTCCTTCGTGGTGCGGCCCTGAGTATCGTCCAACGGTCTGCTCCTTAAGGGTTTCGGCCTTTAGATAGTCACAAAAGCGGGGCTTGGCCAGTGCCCGGGCTTTTCGCGCCCCGTTCCGCGCCCTATACCAAGTCGAAAGGAGCCTCACAGATGCCAAATCCCACCGCAGCGATCCTGATCATCGGCGATGAAATCCTCTCGGGACGCACCCGCGAGGGAAACGCGCATTATCTGGCCGGACAGCTGGTCGAGCGCGGAATCACCTGCCGCGAAATCCGCGTGGTGCCGGACGACAATGACGTGATCGTTGCCGCGGTGCGGGAGCTTTCGGCGGCCCATGATCACCTTTTCACCAGTGGCGGGATCGGCCCGACCCATGACGATATCACCGCCGATGCGGTAGCCGAGGCGATGGGCGCCAAGCTCGACGTGCGCGAGGATGCCAAGGCGATCCTCGCCGCGCATTACGCCGCGCGCGACGCTGAGTTCACCTCCGCGCGGCTGCGCATGGCGCGGATCCCCGACGGGGCCGAGCTGATCGAGAACCCGGTCTCTGCCGCGCCGGGTTTCTCGCTGGGCAATGTCCATGTGATGGCGGGCGTGCCGAACATCTTTCAGGCGATGGTCGAAGGGCTTTTGCCGAAGCTCACCGGTGGCGCGCCAATGCTCTCGCGCAGCCTGCAGGTTCTGCGGGCGGAATCGTCGGTGGCCGACGATCTGCGCGCGCTGGCTGGCCGCTTCCCCGACCTTTCAATCGGTTCTTATCCTTTCGTTCAAGAAGGCCGCTACGGCACCAATCTCGTGCTGCGCGGCACCGATCCCGATCAGGTCGAGGCGGGCTTCGCCGCGCTGAAGGCCGCCTTCCCGGAGGGCACATGATCGACGCCTACGCGATCATCGACGCGACCTGGCCAGCCGCCGAATATCGCCGCGCAGGCGGGTTTCTGATCCGCGACGGGCAAGGCGGCGGATCGCGCGTCAGCTGCGCGACGCTGGAAGTCCCGCTGGAGCAGGCCGACATTCCCGCCGCCGAAGCTGCGCATCGCGCTTTGGGCCAGCGTCCGCGCTTCATGATCCGCGCGGGAGACGAGGCGCTCGACGCGGTTCTGGAGGCGCGCGGCTACGAAGCTTATGACCCGGTGCGGATCTGGTCCGCGCCGATTGCAGCGATGCAGGGCGAGGTCCCGCCCGTGACCGCTTTCGCCCATTGGCCGCCGCTGCAGATCGCCCGCGACCTCTGGACCGAGTTGGATGTCGGGCCCGAGCGGCAGGCGATCATGGACCGCGCAGAGGTACCGAAAACCTGCGTTCTGGGCCGCAAGGACGACCGGGCCGCGGGCGTTGTCTATATCGCTCTGTACGAGGACGCGGCGATGCTCCACGCGCTCGCCGTTGCGCCGAAATACCGCCGCATGAGCCTCGCGCGCGAGATGATCTACGAGGGCGCTCGCTGGGCCGTTGAGGCCGGGGCAGAGCGGTTCGAGATGATCACGACGCTCGCCAATGACGCCTCGAACGCCCTCGCCGAGAGCTTCGGCATGGAAGTTCGCGCGCAGTATCACTATCGCCGCGCGCCGGAGGTGGCATGATCCGCCGCGCGCCACTCCTGCTGGCCAGTCTGCTCGCCGCCAGCCTGCCCCACGCCACATGCTCCGCCTCGTTAGATCTGACGTTGCCCGCCGGCGCCACCCAATCCGCGCAGGAAACGAGCCCCGCCACCAGCTACCAATTGGCGGTCGGTCCGTGGCAGGACGGCAAGCTGGAGACCCGCGATCTCGAGGGTGCGCGCTCCGACACGGCCTATCAACTGCGGGCCAATCAGAATACGACGCTACAGATCCTCGCGCCGCTACGGGATCAGCTCAAGCAGGCGGGCTACGACATCCTCTATGAGTGCGACACGCAGGCCTGCGGCGGCTTCGATTTTCGCTACGCGCTCGACCTGCTGTCCGAGCCCGCGATGCATGTCGATCTGGGCGATTTCCGCTACATCGCGGCGCGCAAGGATGCCGATTACCTTGGGATCACCGTCTCGCGGTCGTCCGAGTCGGGCTTCATTCAGGTGACCGAGCTGCGGGTGCAGGACGTCACCCCCGCTCGGCCCGACGACCCGCTCGGCGCGCCGCAAACCGCGCCGGTTCTGCCGCGCGCCGATGCCCCGGCCGTCGCCCCCTCCGCGCTTGCGCAGACGCTGGAGGCGCAGGGCTCGGTCGCGCTCGACGATCTCGACTTCCCATCGGGGGCATCCGCGCTCGGCGAGGGCGATTTCGCCTCGCTGCAGGCGCTGGCAGAGTTCCTCAAGGCCAACCCGGATTATCAGGTGATGCTGGTGGGTCATACCGATGCGGTCGGTTCGCTCGCGGCCAATATCGCGCTGTCGAAGAAACGCGCGCAATCGGCACGGCAAAAGTTGATCGGCGATTACGGGGTGGCGGCGTCACAGGTCAGCGCCGAGGGGGCGGGCTTCCTCGCCCCGCGCGCAAGCAATCTGACCAAAGAGGGACGCGAGAAAAACAGACGGGTCGAAGCGGTTCTCACCTCGACCCGGAGTTAGCGCCAGCCGGCGGAATGGCCCGGCGCGGGAGGGAGTTCGGTCTCACCAGTTGTCGGGGCCCTTCTCGGCGAAGGTCTTGGCGAGGAAATCGATGAAAGCGCGCACTTTCGGCTGCGTGAAACGCCCCGGCGGATAGATTGCGTAGATGCCCAGCGTTTCCATCGGCAGATCGGGCATCGCTTCTTCCACGAGGCCCTCGCGCATCGCGTCGGCATAGAGGAACGAGGGCAGGTAAGCGATCCCGAGACCGGCCGTCGCGGCATGCAGCAGCGACTGACCGTCATTGACCGTCAGCCAGCCCGCCGAGCGGACCTGACGCCGCTCGCCCGAAGGCGCGGTCAACTTCCAGACATTGCCCGCCGACTGGTTCGAATAATGCAGCAGTTTGTGGTTGTTGAGATCGTCGATCCGCTCGGGGCGGCCGAATTTCTTGAAGTAGTCTGGCGAGGCGATCATCCGGCGCGAAGTCTCGGTCAGCTTGCGCGCGCGCAGGCTCGAATCCTCCAGTTCGCCGACGCGGATCGCCATGTCGAACCCTTCAGAAATAAGTTCGACGTAGCGGTTGTTCAGCACCATATTCACGGTGATTTCGGGGAATTCCTGCAGGAATTCGCCCAGAACGGGAGAGAGAAGGTTCACACCGAAATCGGTGGCGACCGAGATGCGCAGCAGCCCCGAGGGCGCCGTCTGCATCGACGTCACCAGCGCATCGGCCTCGCCCGCATCGTTGAGAACGCGACGCGCGCGGTCGTAATAAGCCAGCCCGATTTCCGTCGGCGAAACGCGACGCGTGGTGCGATTCAGAAGACGTGCGCCGAGGCGGGCCTCCAACGCCGAGACATGCTTCGACACAGCCGATTTGGAGATGCCCATCTTCTTGGCTGCATCGGTGAAGCCCCCCTGATCCACAACCGTGGCAAAGGCTTCCATTTCAGTCAGGCGATCCATCCCAAACACCCTTCGGCTTGTAATTTCTGTTTCTTATTTTCCGCTTATCGAGCCGAAATCGGGCGCAATTTAGACTTCGCGGCGACAATACGAGGGTAACAATGGGAGAGAATCCCGCAGGTTGGTGACCTCTGCGAAACGGTGGCGCTTTCGCTCTGACGCCGCGTTTGACGTGACAAGCCTGGCCTTGCGCCGCAGAGTGCGGGCCAAATCAGGGAGGGTTACATGAGCCAATATCCGCATATCTTCACGCCGCTCGATCTGGGCCACGTGACGCTGCCGAACCGCGTGCTGATGGGCTCGATGCACACCAATCTCGAAGAGCGCGGCGACTGGAATGCGGTGGCCGAGTTCTATGCCGAACGCGCGCGCGGCGGTGTCGCGCTGATGGTGACGGGCGGCATGGCCCCTAATAACGAAGGTGGCGTCTTTCCCGGCGCGGCGGGGCTGTTCACCCCCGAGGACATCGCGCATCACAAGATCATCACCGACCGCGTTCACGAAGCGGGCGGCCGCATCGCGATGCAAATCCTGCACGCCGGGCGCTATGCCTATGGCCCCGATTGCGTGGCGCCCTCTGCGATCAAGTCCCCGATCTCGCCTTTCCCGCCGAAAGAGCTCGACGAAGCCGGGATCGAGAAGCAGATCGCCGACATCGCCACCGCCGCCGCGCGCGCCCGCGAAGCGGGTTATGACGGCGTCGAGGTGATGGGCTCCGAGGGCTATTTCCTCAACCAGTTCCTCGTACGCCACACCAACAAGCGCGAAGACGGTTGGGGCGGCTCGTTCGAGAACCGGATGCGCCTGCCCGTCGAAGTGGTCAAGCGCGTGCGCGAAGCGGTCGGCCCCGATTTCATCGTGATCTTCCGCATCTCGCTGATCGACCTGATCCCCGACGGCTCGACCTGGGAAGAGGTCGTCACCCTCGCGAAAGCCGTCGAGGCCGCGGGCGCCACGATGCTCAACACCGGCATCGGCTGGCACGAGGCGCGGGTGCCGACCATCGTGACGTCGGTGCCGCGGGCGGCCTTCACCTGGCTCACCGGGCGGCTCAAGCCCGAGGTCTCGATCCCGGTCATCACGTCCAATCGCATCAACACGCCTGAAGTCGCCGAAGAGGTGCTGGGCGACGGCTGCGCCGACATGGTGTCGATGGCGCGCCCCTTCCTCGCCGATGCGGATTTCTTGGTGAAGGCGAAAGAGGGCCGCGCCGCCGAGATCGCACCCTGCATCGCCTGCAATCAGGCCTGTCTGGACCACACCTTCCAGGGCAAGGTCTCGAGCTGCCTCGTGAATCCGCGCGCCGCGCATGAGACCGAGATCGTCATCACCAAGACCGAGGCGCCGAAATCCGTCGCCGTCGTCGGCGCGGGCCCGGCGGGCCTGTCTGCCGCGATCACCGCAGGCGAGCGGGGCCATGCCGTGACGCTGTTCGACCGCGCCTCTGAACTCGGCGGGCAGCTGACCATGGCGCGCGCGATCCCCGGCAAGGAGGAATTCCACGGGCTCACCGACTGGTTCAAGACCATGATCGAGAAGACCGGCGTGACGGTGGAGCTGGAGACCGAGGCCACGCCCGATCTCCTCGCCCCCTTCGACGAGATCATCATCGCAACCGGCGTGCAGCCGCGCGACCCGGAAATCCCGATCGAGGGCGGGCAGGTCGTGAGTTACATCGACATCCTCAAAGGCCGCGTCACCGCCGGCAAGCGCGTCGCGGTGATCGGCGCGGGCGGCATCGGCTTCGACGTGGCCGAATTCCTGACGGTGACCGAAAGCCCGACGCTGGATCTGGAAGAGTGGAAGCGCGAATGGGGCGTCGGCGATCCGGCGCAGACGCCGGGCGGGTTGACCAAGCCCGAGCCCGAAGCCCCTGCCCGCGAAGTGACGCTGCTGCAGCGCAAGAAGGAAAAACTCGGCCGCCGCCTCGGCAAAACGACCGGCTGGGTTCACCGCGCGGCACTGCATATGAAGGACGTGAAAATGATCGGCGGGGTGAATTATGAGAAGATCACCGCCGAGGGGCTGCATGTCACTTTTGGCGAGGCGCGCGAGAACCCGACGCTGATCGAGGCCGATACGGTGGTGCTCTGCGCAGGCCAACTCTCGGACCGCTCGCTGGCCGATCAGCTGATCGCGGCGGGTCGCAGCCCGCATGTGATCGGCGGCGCGGATGTGGCGGCGGAACTCGACGCGAAACGCGCCATCGATCAGGGCACCCGGCTCGCCGCGGCGCTCTGATCAACTCTTCGGATTGGAAGAAATATCCCGGGGGGCTCGCATCGCGAGCGGGGGCAGACCCCCCTCCGTCTTCAAATCTGTCGCCGTCCGGCGACCGGGGGGCAGAGCCCGCTCCCGGCCTCAGCTTGATCGCCACGCCCCGCCATCTGCGCCAAAGCGCATCGCCAGATCGGTGACCAGCGCCATGTCCACCGCATCCAGCGGCCCCTCATGGCGCGGGCGGAAGCGCAGGCGGAAGGCGGGCAGGATCGTCGCGAGCGGCGCTTCCGGGTAGCCAAGGCTCGACGCCAGAGCGAGGAAGCTCTCGGGGTCGACCGCGGGCGCAGTAGCGCCCCGCTCCGGCCAGATCGCCAGGCCCTGCCGCGCGAGGCGCTGCCAGTCGAAACGCGGGCCCGGGTCGATCTTGCGCTCGGGCGCGAAATCCGAATGGCCAATGACGTTCTCGGGTGCAATTGCCCAGCGGCGCATGATCTGCGGCAGCAGCTCTTCCAGCGCGGCCATCAGCGGCTCGGGGAACGGACGATCGCCCTCGTTGTCCAGTTCGATCCCGATCGAGCGCGAATTCACATCGCCCAGCCCCTGCCAGCTTCCCAAGCCCGCATGCCAGGCGCGCATCTCCTCTGGGACGAGCTGCTCGACCGAGCCATCACGCCCGATCAGCCAATGCGCGGAGACCTCCGCCTCGGGCAGGCAAAGGCGCGTCCGCGCGGCCTCGCAGGACCACATCGCGGTGTAATGGATAATGATCAGTTCCGGCACCGCCCCCTCGCGGCGCGGGCCGTAATTGGGCGAGGGCCAGTCGGCGCTCACTGGCGCGCGGTCTGGAACGGCGTCGGATCCCAGTCGCAGGCGAAACCGTCGCCATCGGGATCGAGGTTCAGCCGGTCTTTCTGCGGCCCGCCTGCGGAGAGGAAGGCGCGTTGCGCCTGATCGGCAGAGACGTATTTCGCGCAGGCCTTGCTCGACGAGGTCAGCTTGATGCCCGAGCGCTTGTAGACCGAGTCGCCCGGACGGTTGGACACCGACAGCGCATAGGCAGCGAGGTTCGGCCCCGAGCTGTCCTGATTGCTGATCGTGTTCTGCGCGGGCGCGCTGCTCGACGCGGTGGTGTCGAAGTTCGGCGAGCTGGCCATGGTGCTGGAACCGGCAGTGCTGTTCGACGCGTCGGTCTCCTGCAGCGCGGCCATCGCATCTGCCCCGATCGCGGCGCCGCTATTGTCGCTGCTGTCGGAGCTGGAGGTCGAAGGATTGTCGCCGATGGTGCCGCCCGCATCGATGGTCGGTGCGGAAAGCGCGTTGGTCGTGCCGGGCGTCGCCGTGCCGGTCGCGTTCAGCGGCGCGCCGGGCGCATCGGGGTTGGTCGAGCCGTTGTCGGTCGGCAGGACGCTTTGTGCCGAGGGCGGCACGATGGGCTGGCCGCGCAGTTCGGCCTCGCGACGGGCTTCGGGGCCGCTGTCGGGGATCGAAGAGATACAGCCCGAGAGGGCCAGAACGCCGCCGAGGATCGCGAGTGCCTGTTTCATGTTACCACCATTTCTCCGGTTTGGCCGAGAAGCCCGCGGCCTGTTCGAGGACGTGGGCGTGGTTCAGCAGATCGCCCTCTTCCCAGGGCCGCCCGATGAGTTGCAGCCCCAGCGGAAGGCCCTTGCTGTCCAGCCCGCACGGCACCGAAACGCCGGGAAGGCCTGCAAGGTTCACCGTCACGGTGAACACATCCTGCATATACATCTCGACCGGATCGGCGCCGTCCATCTCGCCCAGACCGAAAGCGGCAGAGGGGGTGGCAGGCGTCAGGATCGAATCGATGCCCTGCGCGAAAACTTCTTCGAAGTCGCGCTTGATCAAGGCGCGCACTTTCCGGGCGCGGTTGTAATAGGCGTCATAGAAGCCTGCCGACAGCACATAGGTGCCGATCATCACGCGACGCTGCACCTCGGGGCCGAAACCTTCGGCGCGGGTCTTCTCGTACATGTCGACGATGCCCTCGCCTGCCGCGAGCTTGGCGCGGTGGCCGTAGCGCACGCCATCATAGCGCGCGAGGTTCGACGAGGCTTCCGCGGGAGCCACGACGTAATAGGCGGGCAGCGCGTATTTCGTATGGGGCAGCGAGATATCGACGATCTCGGCCCCCGCATCTTTCATCATCGCGATGCCGTCGTCCCAGAGCTTCTGGATCTCGGCGGGCATACCATCGATGCGGTATTCTTTCGGGATACCAATCTTCTTGCCGCGAATGTCGCCGGTCAGCGCGGCCTCGAAATCCGGGACCGGAATATCGGCGGAGGTCGAATCCTTCGGATCGTGCGAGCACATCGTGCCAAGCATGATCGCCGCGTCGCGCACCGATTTGGTCATCGGACCAGCCTGATCAAGCGAAGAGGCGAAGGCCACCACACCCCAGCGAGAGACCCGGCCATAGGTCGGCTTGATGCCGACGATGCCGGTGAAGGCGGCGGGCTGGCGGATCGAGCCGCCGGTATCCGTGCCGGTCGCGGCAAGGCACAGGTCGGCAGCCACAGCCGCGGCCGAACCGCCCGAAGACCCGCCCGGGGTCAGTTTCCGGTCATCGATCTTCCAGGGGTTCACCGCCGGGCCGTAGCAGGCGGTCTCGTTCGACGAGCCCATCGCGAATTCGTCCATCGACAGCTTGCCGAGCATCACCGCGCCCGCGTCCCACAGGTTCTGCGTGACGGTGGATTCGTATTCCGGCTTGAACCCGTCGAGGATGTTCGACGCGGCCTGCGTCGCCACGCCCTTGGTCGCGAAAAGATCCTTGATCCCCAGCGGGATGCCGCACATCGCGGGCGCGTCGCCCGACTTGATGCGCGCATCGGCGGCCTTGGCCTGCTCCAGCGCGATCTCAGGGGTCTTGTGCACGTAGGCATTCAGCGCGCCTGCGCCTTCGATTTCGCCCAGGCAGGCCTCGGTCAGCTCGACCGAAGTCACATCGCCCTTCTTGAGCGCATCGCGCGCGTCGGCAATCGTCAGTTTGTTCAGGCTCATTCGACCACCTTCGGCACGGCAAAGAAGCCCTCGCGGGCATCGGGGGCGTTCTTGAGGATTTTCTCGGGATAACCGCCATCGGTCACCTCGTCGACGCGACGCTTGAGGCGCATCGGCGTCACGGAGGTCATCGGCTCGACGCCCTCAACGTCGACCTCGTTGAGCTGCTCCATGAAGGTCAGGATGCTGGAGAGTTCCTGCGCGAGCTCGAGCAGATGGTCTTCGGGCACCCGGATCCGGGCCAGATGCGCCACTTTGCGGGCGGTGTCGATATCGATGGACATGTGCTTCTCCGCTTGTCTTGGAAGGCGGTTTAGCCCGAGCCACTGGGGCTTTCAAGCGCCGCGCCCCGGCATCGGCGCGCCCCTGCCCTGTCCCACGCGAATTTGCGCGCTAATCTTGGAACATGCGCAGGGCTTATACGTCACCCTGTCACAACCGAAGTGCCTAACGGAGGAAATCCATATGAAACTCATCTGGCTCGGCCATTCCGGCTTCCGCATCGAAACCGGCGACGCCGTGATCCTGCTCGATCCGTTCCTCACCGGCTCGCCGGTCTTTCCCGACGACAAGCGCGGCGAGGCGATCGAGGGTGCGACGCATCTGCTGCTGACCCACGGCCACGGCGATCACGCTTCGGACGCGGTGCCGATCGCGAAGGAACTGGATATCCCGATCTACTGCATCCACGAGCTGTCGATCATGCTCGGTGCCGAGGGGGCCGAGACGGTCGGTTTCGGCAAAGGCGGCACGGTCGATCTGGGCGGTGTGAAGGTCACGATGGTGAACGCGACCCATTCCGCCTCGGTCGATTACAAGGACGGCAACCCGGCCTATGCGGGCCAGCCCGCGGGCTTCATGATCGAGGCAGAGGGCCACACGATCTACGTCAGCGGCGATACCGACATCATGGCCGACATGGACTGGATGGGTGAACTGCACAATCCCGATATCGGCATCCTCGCGGCGGGCGGCCATTTCACGATGGACATGAAGCGCGCGGCCTGGGCGTCGAAGAAGTATTTCAACTTCAAGACGGTCATCCCCTGCCACTACAAGACCTTCGATGCGCTGGAGCAATCCGCGCAGGCGCTGATCGACGGTCTGCCGGGGGTGGATGTCATCGAACCCGAGATACTCAAAGCGATCGAAATATAAGCTGCAGCCCGCCGGGCGAGGGCTGGCTTTGCTTGCAGCCTGAAGCCCGGCGCGCTAGCTTCTCGCCCGGATCGGGAGGCCGAATAGATGTCAGACTTACTGTCCTTCAAGGAGATGTGCGAGCGGTTCGACGTGACCCCGCGCACGCTGCGCTATTACGAGTATATCGAGCTTCTCAATCCCCAGAAGGAAGGCCGCTCGCGCTATTACGGCCCGCGCGAAATCGCGCGGATGACGTTGATCTTGCGCGGGCGTCGATTTGGCTTCTCGCTCGAGGAGTTGCGCCAATGGCTGCTGATCTATGATCAGCAAGGCACCGAAGAGCAGAACCGCGTCTGGGTCGAACTGGCCGACCGGCAGCTTGACGTGCTGACGCGACAACGCGAAGAATTGGACGCGGCAATCGACGACCTCCGACAATTGCGTGATCAGGTTCAGGACACTCTTGATTCTTGAGCCTGAAATGCATTCCTTAACGTCAGCGAGGTCGTGTGAACGCCTTGTGAGCTTGACGATTATGGCCAGTTTCGACGAAAGAAACTTGCTTTACCGTACGGTAAAAATTCCCTGACATTACGTCATTGGATTCGTGACGCCACGTTACGGTGACGCGAACGTAAAGAAGTCTTGTATTGTGACTGCGGACAGACGATCTGCCGCGTCGCATTACGCAAAGGAAACGCGAGGCAGAGAGTATGACCGACACAGTAATGACGATCCGCGAGATGTGCGATGCCTTCGAGGTGACCCCGCGCACCCTGCGGTTCTACGAAAGCAAGGAGTTGCTGTTTCCCATTCGCGAGGGACAGAAACGGCTGTTTACGCGGCGCGACCGCGCCCGGCTGAAACTGATCCTGCGCGGCAAACGTTTCGGGTTTTCGCTGGAGGATATCCGCCAGCTGCTGGACCTCTACGAGATGGGCGACAAGCAGAAGACGCAGCTGAACGAGACGATCAAGCTCGCACAGCAACGTCTGGAGGAAATGACGCGCCAACGCGAGGAACTGGGTCAGGCGATCGACGAACTGGCCAGTCAGATCGAGTGGGCGGAGAAGGAACTGGAGAAGGCGCGCCACGACGACGCGGCCTGATCCGCGACGACTAAAGGGAGCGAACCATGTCGAGCTTTATCGCCAACACCAAAGACATGCAGTTTGTGCTGCATGACCTGCTCAAGGTTTCGGATTCGGACGTGCCGGGTTACGAAGAAATGGACCGCGACTTCACCGAAGCCGTTCTCGACGCTGCGGGCAAGGTCTCGTCGGAGGTGCTGGCACCGCTGAACGAGGTGGGCGACAAGGAAGGCTGCGTGCTCGAAAACGGCGTGGTCCGCACGCCCAAAGGGTTCGACAAGGCGTTCGAGGCGATGAAAGAGGGCGGCTGGACCGCGCTCGACTGCGATCCTGAATTCGGCGGTCAGGGCATGCCCTACCTGCTGAACTGCGCGGTGGGCGAGATGTTCGTCTCGGCCAACATGGCCTTCAACATGTACCAGGGCCTGACCCACGGCGCCTATTCGGCGATCCACACCCACGGCACGGACGAGCAGAAGCAGACCTATCTGCCGAAGATGGTCACCTGCGACTGGACCGGCACGATGAACCTGACGGAGCCCCATTGCGGCACCGATCTGGGTCTCATGCGCACCAAGGCCGAGCCGCAGGATGATGGCTCCTACGCGATCACCGGCACCAAGATCTTCATCTCGGCGGGCGATCATGACCTGTCGGATAACGTGATCCACCTCGTGCTGGCGAAAGCGCCGGGCGGTGGCGAAGGCACCAAGGGCGTCTCGCTCTTCATCGTGCCGAAATTCCTCGTCAACGAGGACGGCTCGCTGGGCGAGCGCAACTCGCTCTCGGTCGGCAAGCTCGAAGAGAAGATGGGCATCCACGGCAACGCGACCTGCGTCATGAACTACGACGGCGCGAAGGGCTGGCTGCTGGGCGATCTCCACAAGGGGATGCGCGCGATGTTCACCATGATGAACGAAGCGCGTCTCGGCGTCGGCCTTCAGGGCTATGCCGTGGCCGAAGCCGCCTATCAGGAAGCCGTGGCTTACGCGAAGGACCGCATTCAGGGTCGCGACGTGACCGGTGTGAAGGCGCCCGAGAAGGCCGCCGATCCGATCATCGTGCACCCGGACGTGCGCCGGATGCTGATGGACCAGAAGAGCTTCGTAGAGGGCGCCCGCGCCTTCACCTTCTGGGGCGCGCATCTGATCGACCGCTCCCATGCGCTCAACGACGCCGAAGCCGAAGGTCTGATCTCGCTGATGACCCCGGTCATCAAGGGCTTCCTTACCGACAAGGGCTTCGAGACCGCCGTCTCCGCGCAGCAGGTCTTCGGTGGCCACGGCTATACCGAGGACTGGCCGATGTCGCAGCATGTGCGCGACGCGCGCATCGCGATGATCTACGAGGGCGCCAACGGCATTCAGGCACTCGACCTCGTGGGCCGCAAGCTCGCAGCCGACGGTGGCAAGCACGTCATGGCCTTCTTCGAGATGGTCAAGGCAGAGTGCAAGTCGCATGACGACGATGAGCGGATGAAGCCCTTCACCGATGCGCTGAAGAACGCCTCCAAGCAGCTTCAGACCGCGGGCATGTTCTTCATGCAGAACGGCATGAAAAACCCGAACGCGGCGCTGTCGGGCAGCTATGACTTCATGCACCTGATGGGCCACGTCTGCCTCGGCCTGATGTGGACGCGGATGGCGAAAGCCGCCTTCACCGCGCTCGACAACGGGGCGTCGGACACCGCCTTCTACGAAGGCAAGATCGCGACGGGCCGCTACTACATGGCGCGTCAGCTTCCCGCCTGCGCCATGCATCTGGCGCGGATCGAGAGCGGTGCGGACCCGGTCATGGCGCTGACCGACGACCAGTTCTGAGACGAACGGATCAAACGAAAATGAACGGCGGGCCTCGGCCCGCCGTTTCAATTTTCGATCACCGCCATGTCAGGCGAAGTGTAGCGCCGGGCGATTGTTTTGCGGCCATGCAGGTCTAACCTCGGAATCTCAACCGAGACACGATTCCCGCCGAGCCCCGCCGCCATGTATCTCAATAACGCAGAAACCCACCGCCGATACGATGCCGCGCTCGCAGAGCTGCGGGCGCGGGGCGTGTTCCGCTCGACCCGCCCTTCCATGAGCGCGCGGGTACTGCATTGGCTGGGTTTCGAGCCGCGCCCGATTCCCTATCTCGACTGGAAGCAGAACCTGCTGATCTTCGGCGCCGGGTTCGCGGTGGCGCAGCTCCTCGTGGATCATCTGCTGAGCGCGACGGAGGGCATGTCCTACGCGCCGCATCTGGTAACGCTGGTAATCTCGGCGCTCGCCTTCGGGGCACTGATGGCGCTGTGGCAGATCCACCGCAAGAACAAGCTCGGGCTGAGCGATTGGGACGACCTCTAGGCGCGGTCCCGATGCTTGGCTTCGGAGCAAGGGCGGTCTGGTCAGCGCGCAGGTTTCTTCCTAAGCTGCGCGCAACTGACGCGCCTTCCCGCGCTACATTGCCCCGGAGCCTGAATGCCCAAACGACTGCGCCTGACCCGTCGCTTTCCCGTCGCCATGACCAATGACGCCTATCGCAGCCTCAACCGCTTCGCGCAGGAGGCGGAAATCACGCCCGACGAGGCGCTGACCTTCCTGTTCGAGCATTTCAACTCCGTCACCCACGAGGAAAATCTCAACCACCGCCTGCGGCTGTTCAAGGCCGAGCTTGGCGAGCGCAAAGCCTGATTTCGAAAGGACATCCATGACCCGCCTGTCTCTCGCTTTCGCTGTCGCATCCCTTGCCGTCTCGGCCCTGCCCGCCTTTGCCTTCGACTCCGCCGACCGCAACGCTGTCACGCAGGAGGTCGCGGGCTTCACCAAGGCGGTGGAAGAGAAGGACTACTCGGTCTTCTTCGACACGGTGCCGCCGAAGATGATGCAGGCCATCGCGGATCAGACGGGCGTACCGAAAGAACAGCTCGAAGAGATCATGCGCAAGCAAATCAACGACGCGATGGCCTCGGTCACGATCGACGAGTTCGAGATGAACACCAACGAAATGAAAACCGGCGAGACGTCTTCGGGCCGGGCCTACGCGCAGATTCCGACATCGACGGTGATGGAGGTGCCCGAGATGGGCAAGGTGCGCTCGACCAATACCACGCTGGCGCTGCAGGATGGCGAGGAATGGTATCTTGTGCGCATCGACAGCCCGGCGCAGATCGCGGTATTGCGCAAGGTGTATCCCGATTTCGAGGGAATCGAGTTTCCCAAGGGAACGATGCAGGCGGTGCGCTAACCGCACCGCTCCTCTCGCTTTTTCCGTGCTTTCCGTTCACGTCCGTTCACCTCTCGCAACGGAACGTCACCCTCTCCCTCGCGTTGGACGCAACGTCGTGATCGAATGACGTTGCGGCGGAATGCCCACGAGGGGCTTACGTTCGCGTCACTTAGGGGCCAGATTGGCATCGTGATCAGGGAGGACCGCAACGAATGGCGGCACAACTTTATTGCTTCGGAGAGTCGGGGAACGCGTACAAGGCGGCGCTGACGATGGAATTGGCGGGCTACGACTGGGAGCCGGTCTATGTCGATTTCTTCAACGGCGAGGCGCGCAGCGCCGAATACCAGGCGCTGAACGAAATGGCCGAGGCGCCTGTCTTCAAAGAGGGCGACCTGACCCTGTCGCAATCCTGCGTCATCCAACTTCACATCGCGGAGCAGACCGGCAAATTCCTCGCCGAGGACCGCAACGAAATGCTGCGCTGGATGTTCTGGGATGCGCAGAAAGGCTCGGGCCAGCAAGGCGGGTTGCGCTTCCTGATGAACTTCCTGCCCGAAGACAAGCGTCCGCAAGAGGCGATCGGCTGGCTCAAGGGCCGCGTGCTGACCGCGATCAAGACGCTGGAGAAACATATGGAGGGTCGCGACTGGGTCGTCGGCGACCAGCCCAGCTTGGCCGATTTCGCCTGCTGCGGCTATCTCTACTACCCCGAGCCCTTTGGGTTCGACCGCAAGGAATTCCCCAATATCGACCGTTGGCTGGATGGCATTGCTGCCCTGCCCGGTTGGAAACACCCCTATGATTTGATGCCCGGCAATCCTTCCGACCGGGCGTGAGGAGGAACCATGACGGAAGCCTATATCTATGACGCAGCCCGCACTCCGCGGGGCAAGGGCCGCAAGGACGGCTCCTTGCACGAGGTCAGCTCGGTCGCGCTGTCCGCGCGGCTGCTGAACGCGGTGGCCGAGCGCAACAACCTCGAAGGCCATGCGGTCGAGGACGTAATCTGGGGCAACGCGACCCAGGTGATGGAGCAGGGCGGCTGCCTTGCGCGCTCGGCGGTGCTTCTGTCGGATCTCGACGAGCGCATCCCGGGCCTGTCGATCAACCGCTTCTGCGCCTCGGGCATGGAAGCGGTGAACCTCGCCGCGAACCAGGTGCGCGGCGGCGCGGGCATGGGCTATATCGCAGGCGGCGTCGAGATGATGGGCCGTGTCGCGATGGGCTCGGACGGCGCGGCAATCGCCGTGGACCCGTCGCTCGCGATGAAGACCTATTTCGTCCCGCAGGGCATTTCGGCCGATATCATCGCCACCGAATACGGCTTTAGCCGCGAAGACGTCGACGCGCTCGGCGTGGAATCGCAGCGCCGTGCGGCGGAGGCGATCAAGGAAAACCGTTTCGCAAAATCCATCGTGCCGGTGAAGGACCAGAACGGTTTGACCATTCTCGAGCAGGACGAATTCCCGCGTCCGGGCACGACGATGGAATCGCTCGGCAGCCTGAAGCCGTCCTTCAAGGAAATGGGCGAGGTCATGCCCGGCTTCGACAAGGTCGCGATGCTGAAATACCCGCACCTCGATCACATCAACCACGTCCATCACGCCGGCAACTCCTCGGGTATCGTGGACGGAGCGGCCGCCGTGCTGATCGGCAACAAGGAATTCGGTGAGGCGCATGGCCTCAAGCCGCGCGCGCGCATCCGCGCCACCGCGAAGATCGGCACCGATCCGACGATCATGCTGACCGGCCCGGTGCCCGTGACCGAGAAGATCCTCGCCGATTCGGGCATGTCGATCTCCGACATCGACCTGTTCGAGGTGAACGAGGCGTTTGCTGCTGTCGTGCTGCGCTTCATGCAGGCCTTCCAGGTCGACGCATCGAAGGTCAACGTCAACGGCGGCGCGATCGCGCTTGGCCACCCGCTCGGCGCCACCGGCGCGATCATCATCGGCACGCTGCTGGACGAGCTCGAACGCCGCGACCTGAACACCGGTCTGGCCACGCTCTGCGTTGCGTCCGGCATGGGCGCCGCGACCATCATCGAGCGCGTGTGAGGGAGGAACAAATGGCTGATTTCAAATACGAACTTGGCAGCGACGGCGTTGCCGTCATCACTTGGGACGTGCCCGAGAAGTCGATGAACGTGATGAGCATGGAGGGCTTCGCGCTTCTCGACAGCTTCATCGACAAGGCGCTGGCGGATGACGCCGTGAAGGGTGTCGTCATCACCTCCGGCAAGCCCGATTTCGCGGGCGGCATGGATCTCAACGTCATCGCGCAGATGCGCGAAGGCGGCGCTCAGGCGATCTTCGACGGGGTGATGCAGATGCACCATGTCCTGCGCAAGATCGAGCGCGCCGGCATGGTCCCGAAGACCAACAAGGGCGGCAAGCCGATCGCAACCGCGATCCCCGGCACCGCGCTCGGCATCGGTCTGGAACTGCCGCTATCGACGCACCGCACTTTTGTCGCGGACAATCCGAAGGCGAAGATTGGCCTGCCCGAGATCATGGTCGGCATCTTCCCCGGCGGCGGCGGCACCACCCGTGTCTCGCGCAAGCTCGGTGCGATGGCGGCGGCGCCCTTCCTGCTGGAAGGCAAGCTCTCGGACCCCAAGAAGGCAAAGGCCGCGGGCCTGATCGACGAGGTCGTCGAGGATCCGCTGGCCTCCGCGAAGGAATGGGTGCTGAACGCCAAAGACGCCGATCTGGTCAAACCGTGGGACGCGAAGGGCTTCAAGATGCCCGGCGGCGCACCCTATCACCCGGCGGGCTTCATGACCTTCGTCGGCGCTTCCGCGATGGTGCATGGCAAGACCGCGGGCGTCTATCCGGCGGCCAAGGCGCTTCTGTCGGCGGTCTATGAAGGCGCGCTCGTGCCCTTCGATCAGGCGATCAAGATCGAGGCGCGCTGGTTCACCAACGTTCTGCTGAACCCGTCGTCGACCTCGATGATCCGTTCGCTCTTCATCAACAAGGGCGCGCTGGAGAAGGGCGCGAACCGTCCCGACGTGCCGGACCAGAAGGTCAAGAAGGTCGGCATCCTCGGCGCGGGCATGATGGGCGCAGGCATTGCCTATGTCTCGGCCAAAGCCGGTATCGAGGTCGTGCTGATCGACAACAGCCAGGAGGCCGCCGATCGCGGGAAGTCCTATTCCGAGGGCATCCTCGACAAGGGCATCTCGCGCAAGAAGGTCACCGAAGAGGGCAAGGCCAAGACGCTGGGCCTGATCAACGCGACCACGGATTACGCCGCGCTTGAGGGTTGCGACCTGATCGTGGAAGCCGTGTTCGAAGATCCGGGCGTCAAAGCCGAGGTCACCAAGAAGGCCGAAGCCGTGATTCCGCAGGATGCGATTTTCGCGACCAACACCTCGACCCTGCCGATCACCGAGCTGGCCAAGGCCAGCGCACGCCCCGAGCAGTTCATCGGCATCCACTTCTTCTCGCCCGTCGACAAGATGATGCTGGTCGAGATCATCAAGGGCGCCGAGACCGGTCCGGTGGCCGTGGCCAAGGCGCTCGACTTCGTGCGCCAGATCCGCAAGACGCCGATCGTGGTGAACGACGCGCGCTTCTTCTACGCCAACCGCTGCATCATCCCCTATATCAACGAGGGGATTCGCATGGTGGCCGAAGGGGTGAACCCGACGCTGGTGGAACACGCCGCGACTATGGTCGGCATGCCGCTCGGACCGCTGCAGCTGGTAGACGAGACCTCGATCGACCTCGGCGTGAAGATCGCGAAGGCCACCAAGGCGGCGATGGGCGATGCCTATCCCGATGAGGCGGTCGATGACGTGCTGTTCTGGATGGCCGACGAAGGCCGGATGGGCCGCAAGTCGAACGCGGGCTTCTACGACTATGACGACAAGGGCAAACGCCAAGGCCTCTGGGAAGGTCTCGACGCCAAGTTCCCGCGCGCCGACGAGCAGCCCGACGTGCATCACGTGCAGCATCGCCTGCTGATGGCGCAGGTGCTGGAAGCCGTGCGCGCCTTCGAGCAGGGCGTGCTGGAGGACATCCGAGAGGGTGACGTGGGCGCGATCCTCGGCTGGGGCTTCGCCCCGTGGTCGGGTGGCCCGTTCTCGTGGCTCGACATCCTCGGCGCCGGCAAGGCGGTGGAGATCTGCGAGGCGCTCACCGCGCAATACGGTCCGCGCTTCGAAGCCCCCGCCCTGCTGCGCGACATCGCAGCCAAGGGTGACACCTTCTATGGTCGTTTCGGCGACGGTCAGGCCGCGAAAGCCGCCTGATCCGACGGCGCCAGAAAACCAGAACGCCGGGACCGAAAGGCCCCGGCGTTTTTCTATGCGCGCGCCTTCCTCTGCGCCGAAGCGTTCGCCTATTCCCGGGCAAAGGAAAACGCCGCACCCTGGTCTGGGGTGCGGCGTTCGGCCTGTCAGAATTTCAGGAGGGGATCAGGCCGGGCTATCACTCTGCCGCGTAAGCATGTGCGGTCAGATCTTCGTCGATCAGCCCCGCGACGATCGAGCGCGCCATCTCGAGCGACAGCGTCTCGTAGTTCGGGCCTGCATCATCGTCGAAGAGCGCTTCGAGCCGGTGGCTGTTGACCGAACCGCAATGGACCATGCCAGAACCATTAGCGTAGACGATCTCCTCCTCCTCAAACTCCAGCACGATCACGTCGATCGGACGGTGGGGTGTAATCCGATCGATCCCGCGATAGCCTTCAAGTGCCGAAGCGGGGATCACGGCGAAGGGGTCACCGTAAATTGCCTCGGCCATGTCGCTTTCCACCATCATGTTCTGTTCAGGCAAAAGCAGCATCGGGGTTTTGTTGCCCAACGCGCCGACCGGCACGGCGAGCGGCTTGCGATGGTCCGGGCAACGCCCGTGACCGAGCCAGAGTTGAGTCCGTTTGACGTCCGCGACGGGACGCAGGCCACTGTCGAAAGTCATGACCATGTCACCGGCTGCGATCGCTTCCACCGGGCGCCAGCCCATGGCGGTGGCGATGCGCGTTCCGGCGACGATTCCCGACGCAGCTCCGTTGTCGAGCATTCGCCCGGAGGTTGCGCCCGCCAGAGCGGTATCAAAGGCGCAATCGTCGTCCCAGGTCGTCGTTGCACTGCGGGTCATGTCGGTCTTCCTTCTGAAAGTCGGCGAGGCCATTTCTTGGTCCTACCCAGATCAATTGATTCCTAGGGAGTTTCCGGGGCCGAAAGGTGACCGAAATGTGGCAAACCTATACTTTCGGACAGTAAGTTGCTCACGGACCCGTGATTGACCTATCTTTTTGGATAGGGGACACGCTCGATTGACCTATCTTTTTGGATAGGGGCGCGTTCACCGCCCGTAAGAATGGCCCAAAATGCGTCGCAATCTGCAATCGCGCGAAAATTTAGAATCGGTAACCGAACCGCGCGATGTCTTCGGCACAGAGTTTTGAAACCGCTTCAGCGTCGGCATCCGAAAAATACTCGCGCCAGTTGCGCTTCCGCGCGGAAATGTTGGATCGCGCGAAGGGCGTCACGGAAAACCCCAGATGCGTCGCGAGGGGTGCGGCATCGGCCTCTACATCTTCAAGGCGAATATAAAGGTCGCAAATCTCCTCCCCGTCCGGCAGCCGCATGTAGCTGCCATAAGGGGCCGCCGCGAGCGATGCCTGGGTGTGCGGATGGTTTATGAAGTCCGAAAAGCTGAGTGACTTTGCTAACGCCGCGGCCGGATGCGCCATCTGCTGCTCGCGCAACCAGTGGTAGTAGCTGACGACCCGATCCCACGGGTTCCGCACAAGTGTGAAAGTGAAATAGGCCCGAGCCTGCTCTTCCGTATAGAGCCCCAGCCCGTCGCTCAGCGTGGAATGCTTCCAAAGCCGCCCTCGCGTCTCGCGGCCCGCCAGCCTGCGTTTGCGCCGCTGCGCCTTGGGCGTGTCTCCGATCAGAAGATCGTCCGCCATGGCGCGGCCCTCCAGCGCGAGCGTCAGCGCCGTGCCGCCCGTCTTCGGGATGTGAACGAAGATATAGCGACGGCCATGCGAAACGATCATGCGCGAGACACTATCTCTGACGAAAGATGACGCAAACCCTCTTTCCTTTCGCGCGGAGCCGCCTGAAGATGCCCGAACAATTGAGGAGGAGGTTTTCATGGGCTGGCTTGCCGACGAGACGGGTTTGGAGAAATGCGCGGCGAATTACGCCCCGCTTACACCTTTGTCGCATCTCAACCGCGCGCTGGAGGTCTTCCCCGAGCGACCGGCGGTGATCTACGGCAGCCGCTCTTATAATTACGTCGATTACCACGCGCGCGTGAGCCAGCTCGCCTCGGCGCTCAAGGCGCGCGGCGTGAACTCTGGTGACGTGGTAGCGACGATCCTGCCCAACACCCTGCCCCAGATCGAAGCGCATTTCGGCGTGCCCGCCTGCGGCGCGGTGCTGAACGCGATCAACACACGGCTCGATGTCGATACCGTCGCCTATATCTTCGAACATGGCGGCGCGAAGATCGTGCTCTGCGACGTGGCCTTCCTGCCGGTGGCCGAAGAAGCCGTGAAGAAGATGAAAGGCCCCGCGCCGCAGATCGTGGAGGTGGCCGACCCCGATCACGGGTTCGAGCCGACCGGGCATTACCTCGAATACGAGGCGCTGGTGGCCGAGGGGGACCCGATGTTCGACTGGATCATGCCGGAGGACGAATGGGAGAGCATCGCGCTCAACTACACCTCCGGCACGACCGGCAAGCCCAAAGGCGTCGTCTATCACCACCGTGGCGCCTATCTCTCGACGCAGGCGAACGCGATCTCGTGGCGGATGCAGCTTTACCCGGTTCTGCTGACCATCGTACCGCTGTTCCATTGCAACTCCTGGACCCATAGCTGGATGGCCCCGATGATGGGCGGCACGGTCGTCGGCTGCCGGGATGTGACCGCGAAGAACATCTATGACGCGATCGCCGATCACGGGGTGACGCATTTCGGTGGCGCGCCGATCGTGCTCAACACCATCGTCAACGCCAAGGACGAGCATCGCCGCCCCTTCGATCACGTGGTCGAAGTCTTCACCGCCGGCGCCCCGCCGCCCGCCTCAACGCTGGCCGCGATCGAACCGCTGGGGTTCAACGTCACGCAGGTCTATGGGCTGACCGAAACCTACGGGCCTGCCGTCGAATGCACCTGGAAGCCCTCCTGGGACGGCGCAACCGGCGAGGAACGTGCCGAACTGAAGGCGCGCACAGGCGTGTCGATGCCGATGCTCGAACAGGTCACCGTTCACGATCAGGGCAAGGAGGTCGCCCGCGACGCTCAGCATCTGGGCGAGATCGTCTTCCGCGGCAACATGGTGATGAAGGGCTACTTCAAGAACCCGCAGGCAACGCGCGAGGCCTTCGAGGGCGGCGTGTTCCACTCCGGCGACATCGCCTTCATGCATCCCGACGGCTACATCAAGATCACCGACCGCGCGAAGGACATCATCATCTCGGGCGGGGAGAACGTCTCCTCGGTCGAGGTGGAAGGCGTGATCTGCGCCCACCCGGCGGTCTCGCTCGCCTCGGTCGTAGCGAAGCCCGACGAGACCTGGGGCGAGGTGCCCTGCGCCTTCGTCGAGCTGAAGGAGGGCAAGGAGGCGACGGAAGAGGAGTTGATCAAGTTCTGCCGCGAGCGGCTCGCGGGCTTCAAGACGCCCAAGCGCGTGGTCTTCTCCGAACTGCCGAAAACCTCGACCGGGAAGATCCAGAAATTCGAGCTGCGGGCCGTGGCCAAGCTGCTCGACGCGTAGGTCTTTCTTCTACGCGTGCGCGCGCCCGCGCGAGGGCGCGCGTAAAAGGCTCAGCTTTCGCTCTCGGCGCAATGCTGGCGGAAGGCGCGCGACAGCATGTCCAACTCGGTGCGCAGCAGGTCGATCTCGGCGCGCAGATCACCCGCGAGCGGCGCGCCTGCTACCAGAGAGAAGCGGTCGATCACCTCGCCATCCGATTTGCGGCAGACGAGGAAGGTCAGCACCCCCTCACTCAGCAACTCCGCCGGGATCGGCTGCGAGAGGCGCCAGTCGCCCGGCTCGCCAGTCAGCAACAGCCCTTCCAGCACCTCGCCCTGATGGCGCACCTCAAGATCGGGCGCCTCTTTCTCGTGGCTCACCGCCTCCCAGCGCCCGGCCTTGATCCGTGAATTTTCCAGCATCCTCGCCTCCGTCACAGCTCGGCGCGCGGGTAGCGCGCGAAGGTGAGATCGCGGATCACCACCTCGTTCATCCGTGGGTTTTCGAAAATCAGGTCGACCCATACCTTTTCCAACCGCCGCTCGTTCATCCGCGTATAGGCCAGATCGAATTCGACATAGCGCGCGCCCTCGCCTTGGGGCAATTCGCGCACCAGCTGCTCCGAATTGGGGCCGTGCTTGATGTTGAGGCGGCAGAACACCTCCAGTTCCCGCTCGCACTCCAGCTGCATCTCCAGCCGGATGAGATGGTTGAGTTGCAGCCCGCCAAGCGCCGCATCGGGTAGGTCGAGCACCAGCGACAGGAACGAGCCTTCGAAGCGCAGCACATCGAGCCGCAGCCCGAACGGCGCGAGCGTCTCGCCCTTGGTATTACGGATCTGGCGCAGCGTTATCTCGGACCGAGGGCAGTCATGGAACAGGGTGAGGTCATCGCCAAGCTTGTCGCGACTTTGCGCCCCCGCGACACCGTGCGGATGCGCCTTCACCCGCCAGAGCAGCGGACGCCACGCCCAGTCACTGCCGGCGGGCTTGCGAACCGACGTATCACCGGGAAAGGCCGTCAGCCGCTGCTCGGTCGCGCGGAGCACCGTGTCGAGCTCGTTGCGCAGCGCGCGCGCCCGGGCGCGCAGACTGCGCAGTCCATCAGGCCCAAGCGTGGGCACCGTGGACGCCGCATCGCGCCAGCGCCGCAAGCTGCGCCGCTCGGCAATCCGTTGCAACAGCGATCCGCCGTTTCGCCCCGCCATGTCCCGCCCTTCTTTCCCGTCCTGCCGTTGCCGCTTGCGGCATCACAGCAGTTATTCCTTATCACCGGGTTCTGAGAAAGGGAAATTTCCGGGCGAAGTCATCATGTTCCGGCGTGGCGACGCGCGCTTGGAGCGTCACGTCCGCACGGTCAGTTCGCGGCGCGGATCGCGGCGATGAATTTCTCCAGCAACTGGCGCTGCTGGGCGTAGCTCAATTCGCCTTCCTTCAGCGGCATAACCGACAGCGCGGTGATCCGCCCGCCAAGCGCGGTGACGCCCCGCAGATAGGTCTTGGCGATCGGCGGCCCGCCGGTGCCGGAGCGATCCTCGACCCGCAGCAGCAAGGTGCCATCGGCGATATCGGTGCCCTTGATAGTGACGTCGCCCGCCTCGCCAGATCGCGACAGCGCCGCCCGCCCAATCTCGGAATGGAAGAAATCGCCGATCTTCTTGAGCCGATCCCGTGACAGCTTGCCGGAGCCATCCTCCAGCGCGGGCGGCCCGACGGTGACGCTCAGCAGCGCGGGCTCTGGCGCATGAGCATCCTCGGCATTGCGCGAGATTGCAGCGCAATTGCCGAACAGCGCGAACCCCCCCGCACCGGAATTGCGCAGGCTTTTCGGATCGACGCACCAGCCCTTCGGCGCGGCTACCGTCAGCGCGCCATTCGCGAGGGTGGTGCGGGCTTTTGCGACCTGCGCCGAACCGAAGGCTGTCGGCTGACACCCCGCCAGCAATCCGGTGCCCCCCAGCGCGAGGGCGAGGGGGGCCAAAAGACGCGACGAGCGGTGTTTGACAGCAGAAATCATGAGTTTTGAGATAGCCTCAGGGCCCTCAACGCGCAAGTCTGCCGGGGCTCGCCGCACTGCGGCTGCGCGGGGTTCAGCCCAATGTGATCCGACGCGCAGCTGCCGCGCCATCCTCCGGATCGTGGCTGACCATCAGGCAAGGGATCCGCTCGGCCGCGAGATGCCGCAGCGTGAAACTGCGGATCTCGGCCCGCAACTCCGCGTCGAGCGCGGCGAAGGGTTCGTCGATCAACACCGCGCGGGGCCGGGCAAGCAGAGTGCGCATCAGCGCCGCACGGGTGCTCTGCCCGCCCGACAGCGTCGCCGGATCGCGATCAGCCATGCCCGCAAGCCCAGCCTGTTCCAATGCCGCCTCGACCGCCGCGCGCCGGGCCGCCTTGCCCTTCACCTGCCCGGGCAACCCGAAGGCCAGATTGTCGCCCACCGAGAGATGTGGGAAAAGCTGCGCCTGCTGAAACAGCATCCCGATGCCGCGTTTCTCGGCGGGCAGCTGCGTGACGCTTTCGCCATCGAGCAGCACATCGCCCGAGGCCGTGAACCCACGCGACAGGTGCCCGCCGATATGGGCGAGCAGGCTTGACTTGCCGATCCCGGACGGCCCCATCAGGCAGACGGTCTCTCCGGGCGCCACGACCAGCGACAGCGACGCGAAGAGCGGCGCGGAGGCGCCGGGCGCGGTCAGGCTCAGATCGATCAACTCGAGGCTCATGCCACTCCTCCGCGCAACCCGCGCCGATTGCGATGCCACCATGCCGGCACGGCGAGCGCCAGCGCGAAACCCAGCCATGGCAGCGCCGCCTGCATGAGCGCGAGGATCGCGGCCAGCCGCCGATCCGCCCCCGAGGCCAGCGCGACAGCTTCAGTCGCCAGCGCCTGAACGCGCCCCGCCCCGGGCAGCAGAACTGCGAGATATTGCGCGACCGACACCGCGACCCCGATCGCCGCCGCCGCGCAGATCGGGCCCAGCAGCATCGGCAGCTTGATCCGCAGCAGGCGTCGCGTCGGCCCGGCCCCGAGGCTCGCCGCACTGGCGAGATGCGCCGGGTCGAGCGCGCGCCACGGCCCGGCCAGCGCGATCATCACATAGGGAAAGACGAACAGCAGTTCGGCCCATGTCACCGCGACCGGCCCGGGCGGCAGGCCGAGCCAGAGGAACCCCGTCGTCAGCCCCTGCAGAAACCCGATCTGCGGCAGCAAAAGCGGCAGGACGATCAAGGCGCCGAGCGGCAGGCGCTTGCCGGAGCGATCCTCGCTTTCCAACCAGAGTATCGCGAGGATCAGCGCCAGCCCGGTCGAGACCAATGCAAGGGACAAGCTTGTCAGAGCGGGCCCTGCCCAATCCGCGCTGGCCCAGCGTTTGAGCGTCAGATCGGCGGGCATGGCATCGGGAAAGCGCCAGAAGCTCGCGAGGCTCCACAGGATCAGCGCGCCGAGCGATCCGATCGCCAGCAGACCGCCCGTCCCGATCAGGCCAGCGCCGCTCCAGTTTCGCCGCGAGGTGCCGCGATGCCCAGCGCGGATCGCCGTCTTGCCCAGCCGTGCCACCGCGCGCTCGCCGGCCATCCAAAGCGCCGCACTCGCCCCCATCACCGCCAGCAGGATCACCGCCAGCGTCGAGGCGGGCACCGCCTGCGCGGGATCCGGCGCGCCGTAGAGTCGCAGGATCCGCACGGCCAGCGTCGGCGGGTTCGACGGCCCAAGGATCAGCGCCATGTCCACGACCGACAGCGAGAAGGCCAGCACGATCAGCACCGGCAGCCGCAGCGCCGGGTACAGCTGCGGCCAGACGATCCGCACCCAGACGCGGCCCGGCGCATAGCCAAGCGCGCGCCCCGCCGCCATCTGCGCCGCCACCGGGCGCTGCGCGGCGGCGACCAGCGTCATCAGCGTCAGGAACGGCACCTCTTTCAGCATCAGCCCGAGGATCAGCGACACCCCCCACGGGTCGCCCACAGTGACGATCTGCGGCGGCAAGTCCCAGCCAGTCACCCAGGGCGAGATCAACCGCGCGGCCCAGCCCGAGGGCGCGATCAGGAAGGCCAGCCCGATCGCCAGCGCCGCATGGGGCACCGCGAGCAGAGGCGTCAGCCAGCGCGACGCCGATTGCCGCGTCACCAGCCAGCGCGCGAGCGGGATCGAAGCCGCAAGCGACAGCAGCGTAGCCCCCAAACCGGTCACCAGCGTCAGCCGCAGCGAGGTGAGGATACCGGGCGCGGCCAATGCCTCAGCGAAACCGTTCCAGCCCAGCGCGACGCGCCCCAGCCCCGGCTGCCAGCCAAACGCGGTCGCCAGCGTCAGCGCCGCGCCCAGCAGCACTGGCGCGCCGATCACCAGCGTCAGGATCGCCCCGGCGAGCCGCATCGGAACCTCACTTCGTGTAGCGCTGCGCCCAGTCCTCGGTGAGCTTGGTCATCCAGCTCGGGTGCGGCTCGGGCAGGGTCGAGCCCAACTCCTCCAGCGTCGGCAGCGCGGGCGCGGTGGGCAAATCAGCGAAGGCCTGTTTCGCCGCCTCGTCCAGCTTCGCCGGATCGAGCACCGAGAAACTTCCCAGCACGCGGATGTCCTGCATATGGGCCTGCGTGGCCGGATCGAGCAGGAAATTTGCGACCAGCTCCGCCCCCGCCTGATGCGCCGCGTTATAGGGAATCGCGACGTAGGAGATATTCCCGATCGTGCCGCCTTCGGGCACCCAGACGCGGACAGAGGGCGGCAGCACGCCCTGCTCGATCATCGCGGCGGGCGCGGCGGGATCGAAGAACATCGCGAAATCGACCTCGCCATCGGCCAGCAGTTGCGCCTGCACGCTTTCGTTCTCGGGGAAGGATTTGCCTTCGCGCCACATCAGCGGGCGCAACGCATCGTACCACGCCCAGAGCGGCGCGGTTTCCTTGGTATAGGCCTCGTCCGTCACGGGCTGCGACAGCGCCGCCGGATCGGGCGCCAACTCGACCAGCGCCTGCTTGAGGAAGCTCGCCCCCATGAAATTCGACGGGTTGGGATGGGTGAAGCGGCCCGGATGCGCCTTGGCCCAATCCAGAAGCCCCGCCATATCCTTCGGCGGTTCGTTCACCCGCTCCGCATCGTAGGCGAAGGCGAATTTCGCAAGCCGCCACGGGCTCTCATAGCCCTCGGTCGGCACGGTGAAATCGGTCGTGGCCGCCGAGCCTTCCGACAAGTCGAGATATTTCGCATTGGGCAGATCGCTCACGAACGGCCCATGCAGCAGCCCCGCGACCTTCATCGCCAGAAAGTTCGGCCCGTTGATCCAGATAAGGTCCACCGCGCCGCCGTCATCCTTGCCTGCCGCCTTCTCGGCCTGCACGCGCGAAACGGCTTCGGCAGTGTCGGACAGCTTCACCTGCTCGACCGTGACGCCGTATTTCTCCTGCATCTGATCGGACACCCAGTCGATGAAAGCGTTGGTGCGCGGATCGCCGCCCCAGGCGTTGAAATAGACCGTCTGGCCCTTCGCCTCAGCCTGCGTCTGCGCCCAATCGGCGAAGGCGGGCGCAGCGAGCGGCAGCGCGAGACTCGCGGCAAGAACCGGGGCGGCAAGGAGGTTTCTCATACTCTCTCCGTTCAGGAAAACGCCCGCCAGCCCATCAGCCAGCGGGTCACGGTGGTCACGAAACAGGCGGCGGCGAAGATCCCAGCAAGGATCGGGAAGGCTTGCGGAAACAGGCAGATCGCCGCGAAGAACAGGATCGTCTCGGCGCCTTCGGTCAGCCCGCCGAGGTAGTAGATGCCCTTGGTCGGATAGGCGTCGGTGCTCATCCCGCGCTTGGCGGCGATCGAGGCGAAGGCGAGAAAGCTCGATCCGGTGCCGACGAAGGCCGCGATCAGGATGGAAGCGGCGAGCGCGTTACGGGCCGGATCAGCCAGAGCGAAGCCCACCGGGATCAGCGCGTAGAACAGAAAATCCAGCGCGATATCGAGGAACGCACCGCGATCGGTCGGCCCCTTGATGCGGGCAATAGCCCCGTCGAGCCCGTCCGCGACCCGGTTGATCAGGATCAGCGCCAGCGCCAGCCAATAGGCGTGGAACGCCAGCGCCGGAATCGCGAGCAGACCCAGCGCGAAGCCCGCCACCGTCACCTGATCGGCGCGGATACCGCGCGCGGCCAGCGCCTCGGCGGGAGGCTGCATCATGGCACGTTGCAGCGGCAGGAGAGCAGCATCGATCATCCGCGCCTCCAGGTCATGAAACGCTCGGCGATCCGCAGCGTGCGCGGGTTCACATGAGCCTGCCGCCAACGCCCGGCGGCGTTCTTCGCGGCCTCCGACCAGCTCGGATAGATATGCGGCGTCGAGAGAATCTTGCCCAATCCCAACCCGTGCCGCATCGCCAGCGCGAATTCCGCCAGCACCTCGGCCGCATGCGCTCCGCAGACCGTGGCACCAAGGATCTTGTCCGAGCCCTTCGCGGTGAGAATCCGCACGAAGCCCTGTCCCGCGCCTTCGGCCAGCGCCCGGTCCAAATCGCCAAGCGGATATGTCGTGACTTCGTGATGCACGCCCTCCGCCTCGGCTTCTGCAGCTGTCATCCCCACCCGCGCCAGTTCGGGCGTGGTGAAGACCGCATGCGGGATCGGCGCGGCGTGGGCCTTGAAGCGCCAGAACGGCGAGGCCAGCGAATTCGCCGCCGCGATCCAGCCCTGATGGCCCGCGGCGTTGGTAAGCTGCAAGGGCCCGGCCACATCGCCTGCGGCGTGGATATTGGGCATGAGGGTTTCGAGGTAGTCGTTGGTCTCGATCACCTTGTTTGCCGGAATGCCCAGTTCCTCCAGCCCAAAGCCTTCGAGCCGCGCCTTGCGTCCGACCGCGACCAGCAGCGTGTCGAATTGAATCTTGGAGCCGTCTTCCAGCTCCAGCCATTTGCCTCCATCCGCGCTGGACTCGTCCCGCCCGAAGCGGATCGCCTTCGCACCAAGCTTCAGATCGACCTCATCGGCGCGCAACGCGGCCGCGATGGCGTCCGAGGCCTCGGTATCTTCACGGATCAACAGCCGCTCCGCCGCCTCGACGACCGTCACGCCCGCCCCAAGCCGCGTCAGCGCCTGCGCTATCTCGCAGCCGATCGGGCCACCGCCAAGGATCACCATCCTCTCGGGTGGCGCAGGCATCGCAGCGAGCGCCTCCCACAGCGTGTCCGAGGTCAGGGGCTCGACCGATCCGATCCCCTCGATCGGCGGGATCACCGGGGCCGCGCCGGTCGCGAGCACGACGCCGCGCGTCGTCAGGCGCTGGTCGCCCACGCGCACGGTCCACGGGTCTTCCAGTCGCGCATGGCCTTCGATCACCTCGACGCCCAAACCTTCATAGCGCTCCACGGAATCATTCGGCTCAATCTGCGCGATCACCTCGGATATCCGCCGCGTCACGACGGGCCAATCGACCGAGACATCCGCGCGCACGCCCAGCGCCTCGGAACCGCGTGCCACACCCACAGCCCTCGCCGAGGCAATCAGCGCCTTCGACGGCACGCAGCCGAAATTCAGGCAATCGCCGCCCATCGGGCCGTCCTGCACCAGCGTGACTTTCGCCTTCGCTTGGGCCGCGACATAGGACGCCACAAGCCCCGCCGCCCCTGCGCCGATGACGATCAGGTTGCGGTCGAACTTGGCCGGGCGCTCATAGCCGCGATAAGCGCGCTTGCGCGCCCAGAATCGTAGCGCCGCGCGCGCCACCCACGGAAACACCGCCAGCGCCGCGAAGGCACCGAGCAGACCCGGCGAGACGATCCCCGACAGACTGTTCAGATCGCCCAGCTGCGCCCCCGCCGCGACATAAACGGCCGTGCCGGGCAGCATGCCGAGCTGCGAGACGGCATAGAACTTCCACGCCTTCATCCGGGTCAGCCCGAAGGCGAGGTTGATGACGAAGAACGGCACGACCGGGATCAGGCGAAGCGAGAACAGATAGAATTCCCCGTCGCGCGCGGCGCCTTTCTCGATCTTCGCAAGCCGTGGGCCGAGCCGCCCGCGCACCCAGTCGCGCATCAGGTAGCGCGCGACCAGAAAGGCCAGCAGCGCCCCGATGGATGACGCGAAGGAGATCAGCACCAGCCCCTGCCAGAATCCCAGCAGCGCCGCGCCCAAAAGGGTCAGCCAGACCGCAAAGGGCAGCGACAGCGCCGTAACGACAACGTAGGTGACGAAGAACCCGATGGGCAGCGCCAGCGGATGCGCCTCGCGCCACGCCGCGAGACTGTCGCGCAGGGCGCGCAGCCGTTCGGGGTCGGGATCGGCCACCAGAAAGGTCGCGATCACCGCCACAGCGATCAGGCCAAGGAATATCAGAGGTTTGCGCATGGTCCTCCCGTGGGTGACGCCCCAGTGATAGAGGCGATGCGATCTTTCCCCAAGTCGTTTCACGCGCGGATTTCGTTACGCGCTTTCTCTCGGGTTCGCTATTTGGCACTGTTACGCAGAAAACGGAGGCGGGGATGCATTTCATTGCAGTCGATGGCGGAGGCAGCGGATGCCGGGCGGTGTTCGCCGATGCGTCAGGCCGCGTCATCGGGCGCGGCGAGGCCGGCCCCGCGAATATTGCTTCCGATTACGACGCTGCGCGGCGGAATATCTTCACCGCCATCGAAACCGCGATGGGGCCCCTCGATGCACCGAAGATTCGCGGGGTGCTCGGGCTGGCCGGGGCGAACCATGCGCCCGCCGCCGAGGCTTTGGCCGCCGAGCTGCCTTTTCCCGCCCGCGTCGTGCAGGATGTGACGACCTCGGTGCGCGGCGCCCTGGGACCGGAGGACGGTATCGTCGCGGCCATTGGCACCGGCTCTTTCTTCGCGCGGCAGCTGGGCGGTCAGCAACACGCGATCGGTGGCTGGGGCTTGCGGCTGGGCGATGAGGGCTCGGGCGCTTGGATGGGCCGGGCGCTCGGAATGCGGGCGGGGCGTGCGCTGGATGGTTTCTGCCCGGTGACGCCGCTGCTGCGCGACTTCCTCGACGAGATGAACGGGCGCAACGGGCTGATAGCGTTCAGCCTCGACGCCACACCTGCCGATTGGGCGCGATTTGCGCCGCGCGTCCTGCAGTCGACCGACCCTGCCGCGGTCGCTGTGCGCGAGGCTGCGCAGACGGAGATTCGGGAGGCCATCGCGCTGTTGCAACCCGAAGAGCCGCTGCCCGTGACGTGGCTCGGCGGACTTGGACAGGGTCTGGCGGTGCAAGATTGGCCGCAGCGGGCGGCGAAAGGCAACGCGCTGGACGGTGCCTTGGCATTGGCGATGGAGGATGCGTTTTGGACAAGTTGATCCTAACGGGCGCGCGCGTTTTCGATGGCGCCGCCTTCCACGAAAACTATGCAATCGTGCTGGAACAGGGTCGAATCTCGGCGCTCTGCCCGATCGCGGAGCTGCCAGAGGGCGAGGTGATCGAGTTTCCGGGAGGCACGCTCGCGCCCGGGCTTGTCGATCTGCAGGTGAACGGCGGCGGCGGCGTGATGCTCGACGGGCGCGCGACGCTGGAGACGATCGCGACGATCTGCGCCGCGCATGCCGAGCTTGGCGCGACGACGATCCTGCCGACGCTGATCACCGACACCCGCGCCGCGACCCAGACCGTGCTGGCGGCAGGTATCGCCGCCGTGTCGCGAGTGCCGGGCTTCGGCGGGCTGCATCTGGAGGGCCCGCATCTCGACCCGAAGCGCCCCGGTTGTCACCCGCCGGGCTGCATCCGACCGATGGACGAAGAGGATATCGAGACGCTGCTGGAGGCGAAGACAGGGTTACCCGCGCTGATCGTGACGCTCTCGCCCGCCAACGCGACGCCCGAACAGATCGCGCGCCTCTCCGACGCCGGTATCGTCGTCAGCCTCGGCCATTCCGATTGCAGCTTCGCGGAGGCTCAGGAGGCCATCTCGGCAGGCGCGCGGATGGTCACCCATCTCTTCAATGCGATGAGCCAACTGGGCTCGCGCGAACCCGGCCTCGTCGGCGCGGCGCTGTCGCAGCCGGTCTCCGTGGGGCTGATCGCGGACGGCATCCATGTGCATCCCGACACGATCCGGCTGGCGCTGGAGGCGAAACGGCAGGGCGAGGTCTTCCTCGTCTCCGACGCGATGGCCTGCGCCGGGTCCGCTCTGACCGAGTTTGATCTCGCCGGTCGCCGCATCCTGCGCCGCGACGGGGCGCTGCGGCTGGAGGACGGCACGCTCGCCGGGGCCGATCTGTCGCTGCCGCAGGCGGTGCGCTTCATGATCGAGACGGTTGGCGTATCACCGGAACAGGCGCTTGCGATGGCAAGTCGTATCCCGGCCGAGGCAATCGGCGCGCCGGTGGGCCGGATCGCCCCCGGTCTCGCAGGGGATCTGGTGCATTTCGATGACGATTGGCGCCTGACCGAAGTCTGGCAGGGCGGTCAGGCGAAATCTTCCACCGCATAGCCCTGAATGTAGAGCAGCGCGCTCAGATCTCCGAAGTTGATCCGGATGTCGCATTCGGCGGCAACGGAGGGCTTGGCATGCAGCGCCACGCCCGCACCGGCGAGCTTCAGCATTCCCAGATCGTTCGCCCCATCGCCCACGGCCATGACCTGCGCATGATCCAGCTTCAGTTTTTCCGAAATTTCCAGCAAAGCCTGAACCTTGGCCTCACGCCCGAGGATCGGCTGCGAGGGCACGCCCGTCAGCTTGCCATCCTCGACCAGCAGCAGGTTCGCGCGGTTCTCGTCGAAGCCCAGCGTCTCCGCGACATAGCCGGTGAAGGCCGTGAACCCGCCCGAGACCAGCACACAGTAGGCACCATTGGCCTTCATCGTCGCGACCAGATCGTGCCCACCGGGCATGAAGCTGATGCGGTTCGCGATCACCTCGGAAATCACGCTCTCGGGCAGCCCTTTCAGCAGACCGACCCGCTCGGTCAGCGCGCCTTCGAAATCCAGCTCGCCATTCATCGCCCGCGCGGTGATCTCCTTCACGCGTTCACCCACGCCCGCCACGTCGGCCAGCTCGTCGATGCATTCCTGCTGGATCATCGTCGAGTCCATATCTGCCAGCAGCATCTGCTTGCGACGCCCCTCGGCGGGCTGCACGACCAGATCGACGCCCAGCCCCTGCAGGCCCTCCCACGCCTCCCAACGATTCGACGGCACGCGGTCCACCATGAACTCGGCTGCGACATTCGGGTTGAGCCAACGCGCATCGCCACCGCCCCATGCGCCACAGAGCGCATCGAGCGTGCCTTGATCCAGATTGGCCTCTTTCGGGTCAGCGATCAGCGTGGCGGTAAACATGCGCGCTCCTTGGGGAATATCGGCTCCGAATTTTGATGCCGGAATTAGACCAATTTCCCGGCGCATGCCAGAGCATCGCCACGGGACAACCTGCGCCTCCTCTCCGGGTGTCGGTCGCCTCGCTATTTCTCGGCTTCACCCTTTCCGGAACGCTCCGCGCGCGTTGCTATCTCTGTCTGGCAGACTTCGCGGAACGTCTTCCAGACCTCCGCCATCTCGGGGTCGGCTTTCAGTTCGGCGATCCGCGCATGATGAGCGTCGATCGCCGCAGTGTGCAACGCGGACAACACCGGATCTTCGAGGAAGCGGCCCATCTCGCGCCGGATCGCCAATCCATAGCGCAGCATGGTCAGGTTATCTTCGCGCGCAGAGCTGCGTTTGCGCGCATAATTGGAAGTCAGCCGGTCCGGCCGCACCGCGTCGCCGCGCTCCATTTTCAGTAACAGGCTTTCCGCCGAGCGTACCGAATAATGCGCGAGCCATGCCTGATCATATCGCCCGCGCACATCGTAGCCGCGATCCGTTCCGACACGGAATTTGCGCGGCACTGGGACGCCGGCACCGTCGAGCCAACGAATGCCGCGCCGTCGCTCCATCTGCGGACGATGGTTGTTCCATTCGAGGACCGTCGGCGTGACCTTTGCGATCGTCTTCACGCCACGACGGGCACGGCGCGCTCCGGGTCTCATGTCGATCGCCCAGGTGAACCGCTCGGTAACGAGACCTTCTTCGAAGCTTTCTCGCCCTCCGAACCCGAAGAGCAGCTCGCCGAAGGAGATCGCATCGGGATAATCGTGCAATGCCAGAAGCCCCGGAAGGGTGCCATCCGCCACGTCGATATGCAGAAATTCGTCGGTATCGCAGATCATCGTGTAATCGGCCTCGCGATGGCGCCGCAATTGCGACCCGTAAGCCAAGGCTTGTCGATGGAAGCGTTTGGTGTCCGCCAGATATGCTGGGTTGGGCAAGTGTTGCACGACCCCGAGAGCATCGAGCCGGTCCAGAATCGCATCCGTGCCATCGAAGCAGTCGTTCGAAAAGACGATGAAATCGGTCACCCCGAGATTGCGCCAATGTGCCAACCATTCGAGGATGAAAGGCCCTTCGTTCTTCATCAGGGTGATGATGCAAATTCGCATCGGCGTGATCACGGCTGCCTCCGGGGCGCTGTCTTTAGTCATGTCTGAAAGCTCTTGGGTCGCCCAGTTCGAGCGGAGTGACGCGAACAAATGTCACGAGCTGAAAGATTTATCATACTGTTTATAATATAAGATTTTGCCTTGGCTCATATGCTCGCCGGCGCGTATCGTTGAAACGATACAACATCACGACCGCCGCACCAGTCTGCATCGAGATCCGGCATCATTTTGACGCAGGTGTGGCCTCGCGGTGAATTCTCCCCTTGCACCAGAGCGGACCCACGCGTACATCCGGCGGCGGGACACCCTTCCCCAACGAAGGGCATATATCTGGAAGGATACCAGCAATGGCTATTCAAGCTCCGGCTACGCGGCCGGCAAACCCGCGTTTTTCTTCGGGCCCCTGCACGAAGATCCCTGGTTTCTCCCTCGACATGCTCAATGACGCGCCGCTGGGCCGTTCGCACCGTGCCGCAATCGGCAAGGCGAAGCTGAAAGAGGCGATCGACACCACCCGCGAAATTCTGGGCGTGCCCGCCGATTACCGCATCGGCATCGTGCCCGCCTCCGACACCGGCGCCGTCGAAATGGCAATGTGGTCGCTGTTGGGCGAGCGCAAGGCGACGATGGTCGCTTGGGAAAGCTTTGGCGCCGGCTGGGTGACCGATGTGGTCAAGCAGCTCAAGATCGAGGCCGAGACGAAGACTGCCGACTATGGCGATATCGTCGATTTCTCCACCATCGACTTCAACACCGACGTCGTTTTCACGTGGAACGGCACCACCTCGGGCGTGCGCGTCCCCAATGGCGATGCGATCCCGGCGGACCGCGAAGGCCTGACCATCTGCGACGCCACTTCGGCCGCTTTCGCGATGGATCTGCCGTGGGACAAGCTCGATGTCACCACCTTCTCCTGGCAGAAAGTGCTGGGCGGCGAAGGCGGTCACGGCGTGCTGATCCTGAGCCCCCGCGCCGTCGAGCGGCTCGAGAACTACTCCCCCGCCTGGCCGCTGCCGAAGATCTTCCGCATGACCAAGGGCGGCAAGCTGAATGAGGGCATCTTCAAGGGCGAGACGATCAACACCCCCTCGATGCTCTGCGTCGAAGACTACCTCGTGTCGCTGAACTGGGCGAAGTCGGTGGGCGGGCTGAAAGGCCTGATCGACCGCGCCGATGCCAACGCGAAAGTCGTCTGGGATTTCTGCGCCGAAAAGCCGTGGATCGCGAATCTCGCCAATGATCCGGCGACCGCGTCGACCACCTCGGTCTGCCTCAAGTTCACCGACGATCGCATCAAGGATGGCGCAGCCTTCGCCAAAGCCGTCGCCAAGCGGCTCGAGAATGAAGGCGTGGGCCTCGATCTCGGCGCCTATCGCGACGCCCCGGCCGGTCTGCGCATCTGGTGCGGCTCGACCGTCGAGACGGCGGATGTCGAGGCGCTGATGCCTTGGGTCGAATACGCCTTCGAGGCCGAGATCGCCGCGCAAGCGTGATCCGTGACAGATTGGCGGGCCTCCGGGCCCGTCCTTTCCCGATATCCTGAAAATTCAAGGAGCCCAGAAAATGGCCCCCAAGGTTCTCGTCTCCGACAAGCTCTCGGAAACCGCCGTCCAGATCTTCCGCGACCGTGGCATCGAGGTCGATTTCGAACCCTCGCTCGGCAAGGACAAGGAAAAGCTCGCCGAAGTGATCGGCAAGTATGATGGTCTCGCCATCCGCTCGGCCACCAAGGTCACGGCGAAACTGCTGGAAAGCGCGACCAACCTGAAAGTCGTCGGCCGCGCCGGTATCGGCACCGACAATGTCGACAAGGAAGCGGCGAGCAAGAAAGGCGTGATCGTGATGAACACGCCCTTCGGCAACATGATCACCACCGCCGAGCACGCCATCGCGATGATGTTCGCCGTTGCGCGCCAGATTCCCGAAGCCGATGCCTCGACGCAGGCCGGCAAATGGGAAAAGTCGAAATTCATGGGGGTCGAGCTGACCGCCAAGACGCTCGGCGTGATCGGTGCGGGCAATATCGGCGGCATCGTCTGCGACCGCGCGCGCGGCCTGAAGATGAAGGTCGTGGCCTATGATCCCTTCCTGAGCGAAGAGAAGGCGGCCAATATGGGCGTCGAGAAAGTCGAGCTGGACGAACTGCTGCGTCGCGCCGACTTCATCACTCTGCACGTGCCGCTTACGGATTCGACCCGCAACATCCTCTCGAAGGAAAACCTGCAGAAAACCAAGCCCGGTGTGCGCATCATCAACTGTGCGCGTGGCGGCCTGGTCGACGAGCAGGCGCTGGCCGATCTGATCAAGTCGGGCCATGTCGCGGGCGCGGCCTTCGACGTCTTCGCCGAGGAACCGGCGACCGATAACGTCCTCTTCGGCCTGCCGAACGTGGTCTGCACGCCGCACCTCGGCGCCTCGACCACCGAAGCGCAGGAGAACGTGGCCCTGCAGGTGGCAGAGCAGATGTCTAACTACCTGCTGGACGGCGCCGTCGAGAACGCGCTCAACATGCCCTCGATGACCGCTGAAGAAGCGAAAGTCATGGGCCCCTGGGTGAAACTCGCGCAGCACCTCGGCGGCTTCATCGGCCAGATGACCGAGGACGCGATCAAGGCGATCAACATCACCTTCGACGGTGTGGCGTCCGAGATGAACCTCAAGGCGCTCGACGCGGCTGTCGTTTCGGGCATCCTCAAGGCCAGCCAGCCGGACGTGAACATGGTCTCCGCCCCGGTCATCGCGAAAGAGCGCGGCATCCAGATCTCGACCACCTCGCAGGACCAGACCGGTATCTTCGAGGGCTACATCAAGGTCACCGTCGTCTCGGAAAGCAGGGAACGCTCGATCGCGGGTACCGTGTTCTCGGATGGCAAGCCGCGCTTCATCCAGATCAAGGGCATCAACATCGACGCCGAAGTGGGCGAGCACATGCTCTACACCACCAACGACGACGTGCCCGGCATCATCGGCAAGCTCGGCACGATCCTCGGCGAGAAGGGCGTGAACCTCGCGAACTTCACCTTGGGTCGTTCCAAGCAGGGCGGCGAAGCGATCGCCATCGCCTATGTCGACGAGGCGGTCAGCGCGGACGTTGTCGAGGCGCTGAAAACCTCGGGGGGCTTCAAGCAGGTCAAGCCGCTGGAATTCGTCCTCGGCTGACTTAGCTGAACGGTTGAAACCGGGCCCTCCGCCGTGCGCGGGGGGCCTTTGCATTGGAAGGGGCACTCATGCGGACCTACGCGATCGGCGACATTCACGGGCATCTCGACAAGCTGCGCGGGGCGCATGACCTGATTGCGGCGGATCGCGACACCTATGGCGAGACGGAGGCCCCGATCGTGCATGTCGGCGATCTGGTGGATCGCGGACCGGACTCGGCGGGGGTGATCGACTACCTGATGAAAGGTCAGCAGAGCGGCGAGAACTGGATCGTGTTGCGCGGCAATCACGACCGGATGTTCCTGGGCTTCCTTGACGATCCCTATACCGAAGACCCGATCCTCAGCGCAGAGGTCTCCTATCTCAATCCGCGCGTGGGCGGCGAGGCGACGCTGGAGAGCTACGGCATCCCCGACGCGTTCTCGCGCCCACTCGACGAGGTCACATCGGAGCTTTCCGCCATCCCGCAGTCCCATCGCGACTGGCTCGCGCGCCAGCCCGCCTATTTCCCCCGCGGCGAGGCGATCTTCGTTCACGCAGGCATCCGCCCCGGCGTGGCGATGGAGGATCAGGTGGAGGATGACCTGCTATGGATTCGCAAACCCTTCCTGACCGACCCGCGCGACCACGGGGCGCTGATCGTGCATGGGCATACAAATATCAAGGCGGCCACCCATTACGGCAACCGCCTCAATCTCGATTCCGGCGCGGGCTATGGCCACCCGCTCTCGACCGTGGTGATCGAAGGCCGCGACGCGTGGCTGCTGACCCCGGAGGGCCGGGCCGAACTGCCACGCGGCTAACGCTTACCGCGGCTCGAAATAGTCGAGCGGGATTTTCAGGTAAGACCGACCATCCCCCTCGGCCTCGGGCTTGCGCCCGCCGCGGATATTCACCTGCAAAGCGGCCAGCATCAGCTTGGGCAGCGGCAGGGTCGCATCGCGTTCTTCACGCGTCTTGATGTACTCCTCGCGGGAGATGCCGTCCTTGACGTGCTTGTTGTGCTTGCGGTGATCGGCCACGGTCGCGCCGGTCTGCGGCTCCTTGCCCTCGCCGGGATAGTCGTGCCCGATGAACAGCCGCGTCTCGGCGGGCAGATCGAGAATCGCCCGGATCGAATCCCACAGCTCGGCCGCAGAGCCGCCTGGAAAATCCGCCCGGCTCGTGCCGCTTTCGGGCTGCATCAGCGTATCATGCACGAAGGCCGCATCGCCCACGACATAGGTGATCGAGGCCAGCGTATGCCCGGTCGAGAGCATCACCTTCACATCGAGATTACCGATCCTGAACGTCTCGCCCTCGGCGAACAGGTGATCCCATTGCCGCCCGTCCTGCGACAGCTCGGGCGTGTTGTAGATCTCGGCCCAGAGGCTTTGCACCGTCCGCACGCGCTCGCCGATGCCGCGCTTCGCGCCCAGTTTCTCGGCCAGCCAGACGGCCGAGGAAAAGTGGTCGGCATGGGGATGCGTATCGAGCACCCACTCCACGTCGATCCCCTCGGCCTTGACGTAATCGAGGATTTTCTCGGCATTGCCCAGGGTCGTAGCGCCCGCCTGCGGGTCGTAATCCCAGACCGGATCGACCACCGCCCCCTTCATCGTATCGGGGTCGTGAAAGACGTATTGCCAGCTTCCGGTGGGTCGATCCCAGAACCCTTTGACGATCGGGTTGGCAGTCATGTCGGCCTCCTAGTCATATTCGATTTCTAGAATGTGTTTCCTATGTCGCGAGTTTCAACCCGCTGCCCTTGGCAAATGACGTCTCGTCATAACCATGCGGGCGCGCTGGCGCGGGATCAGCCCATTCGCTACCCTCGCGCCGACCCAAACATTGGAGGCTACCCATGACCGGTATCGTCATTCTCTCCGGCACCCGCACGCCTATCGGCACGTTCGGCGGCACGCTGTCCGGCTTCGCGCCGATCGACCTCGCCACCCATGTCTCGAAAGAGGCGATCTCGCGGGCGGGCGTCTCGGCGGACAAGATCGGTCAGGTGGTCTTCGGCCATATCATCAACACCGAACCGCGCGACATGTATCTCAGCCGGGTGGCGGCGGTGAATGCCGGCGTTCCGGTCGGCACGCCCGCGATGAACGTGAACCGCCTTTGCGGCTCCGGCGTGCAGGCGGTCGTGTCCGCCGCGCAGATGCTGATGCTGGGCGATGCCGATTTCGCGCTGGCAGGCGGTGCCGAGGTGATGAGCAAATCGCCCTATATCCTGCCCGCCGCCCGCTTCGGTCAGAAGATGGGCGACGCAAAGATGCTCGACATGATGACCGGCGCGCTGTCGTGTCCCTTCGGCACCGGCCATATGGGCGTGACGGCCGAGAACGTGGCCGCCGAGTGTTCGATCTCGCGCGAAGAGCAGGACGCCTTCGCGATGGAAAGCCAGGAGCGTGCGGCAAAAGCGATCGCCGAGGGCCATTTCAAGGAAGAGATCGCCCCCGTCGAGATCACCACGCGCAAGGGCACGACCGTCTTCGACACCGACGAGCACCCGAAACAGACGAGCCTCGAGAAACTCGCCTCGCTCAAGCCGGTCTTCCAGAAGGACGGCTCGGTCACCGCGGGCAACGCCTCGGGCATCAATGACGGTGCGGCGGCACTGGTTCTGGCCCGCGAAGAGGCCGCGAAAGAGGCGGGTCTGACCCCGCGCGCCAAGATCACCGGCTACGCCATCGCGGGCGTCCGCCCCGAGGTGATGGGCCTCGGCCCGATCCCCGCCGTGCGCGCGCTGCTGGAAAAGACCGGCATGCAGGCCTCCGAGTTCGACTGGATCGAAAGCAACGAAGCCTTTGCCTCGCAGGCGCTGGCCGTCTCGCGCGAGCTGGGTCTGGATGCGTCGAAGGTGAACCCCGATGGCGGCGCGATTGCGCTCGGCCACCCGGTCGGCGCCACCGGCGCGATCCTGATCGTAAAGGCCCTGCATGCGCTGGAGCGCATCGGCGGCAAGCACGGCCTCGTCACCATGTGCATCGGTGGCGGCCAAGGCATCGCGCTCTCGATCGAGCGTCTCTGAGGCCCGGTCTTTGAGGGTCAAGCGGGCGGGCAATCCATAGCAATTTAAGGATTTTCCCGCCCGCCCATCATCGCGGTTAACCCGCCTTTCACGCAGCACTGCAACTCTGCCTCCCGGACCACACGGGGGGGCTTTGCCGCGTCCATGCACAAGGCGATCGCAGAGAAACTGGCACGGGAACGCCGCGGGCGACTCGCGGCGGAAAAGCTGTTGGAGCAGAAGCGCCAGGAATTGTTCGCCGCCAACCAGAAGCTGGCCCAGCACGCAAGGATGCTCTCAGATCAAGTTGTGGAGCAGCGCGAAGGTCTTGCCCGTGCTCTTAGCGAACGCGAAACCCTGCTGGGCGAGAACAGCCGCGTGCGCAACGATCTCGAACGGGCCAATTCGCTCGCCCAGATCGCGCAGGCGCGGCTGTGGCACGCGGTCAATTCGATCTCGGACGGCTTCGCCGTCTTCGACAGCGATCTGCGCCTCGTCGCCGCCAACCATTTGTTCCTCTCCTTCTTCGAAGGCGAAATCGCGATCGGCGTCGGCGTCGCCTATGACGAAGTGATGCGGATCGCGGCAGAGTGCGGTGTCTTCGACCTGCAGGGGCGCGATCCGCACGATTGGCATTTCGAGATGTGCGAACGCATCCGTCGCACCGAGATCCCCCCGATGGCGCTGCGCACGCAGGATGGCCGCTGGTTCCGGCTCAACGACACATGGGGCGCGCAGGGCGATCTCGTCACCTTCGCGCAGGACATCACCGGCGCCGTCGCGCGCGAAGCGGAGTTGCGCGACGCCCGCGACCGGGCGGAGGCGGCGAACCGCGCGAAATCCGCCTTCCTCGCCAATATGAGCCACGAGATCCGCACGCCGATGAATGGCGTCGTGGGCATGGCGGACCTGCTGGTCGAGACCGATCTGTCCGAAGAGCAGCGCTTGTTCGCCGAGACCATCCGCTCCTCCGGCGAAGCGCTTCTGACCATCATCAACGACGTGCTCGATTACTCGAAGATCGAGGCGGAGCGGATGCGGCTTTACCCCGAACCCTTCGATCTGGAACGCTGCCTGCACGAGGTGACGGTGCTCTTGCAGCCCTCTGCAAAGGACCGCGATCTGAAGCTTCTGGTGGATTACGACCTGTTCCTGCCCACCCGGTTCGAGGCCGATCCCGGACGGATGCGTCAGATCCTGACCAACCTTCTGGGCAATGCGGTGAAATTCACCGATGCCGGTCACGTCCTCGCCCGCGTCGTGGGGGTCGAACGCGAGGCCGGTCACTACGAGCTGCACATCACCGTCGAAGACACCGGCATCGGCATCGCGCCCGAGCTGCTCGATCACGTCTTCGGCGAGTTCAATCAGGTCGAGGCCGAGAGTAATCGCAAGTTCGAAGGCACCGGGCTTGGTCTTGCGATCACCCGCCAACTGGTGGAGTTGATGGGTGGCGAGGTCTGGGTGGACAGCGCGCTTGGCGAAGGCTCGTGTTTCGGCCTCAAACTGGTGCTGCCCCGCGCCGAACCGGTCGAGCCGATCGACGCCCCCTCCCAGCCGATCACGCTGCACGCGGCGCTGGTGGTCGACGATCTTCTGGTCAATCGCGTCATTCTGGAGCGGCAATTGCAGACCTACGGGCTGGAGGTGACGCTTTGTCGCTCCGGCGAGGAGGCGTTGCAGGTGATCGAGGATGGCAGCGCCTTCGACGTGATCCTGACCGATCATCGGATGCCCGCGCTCGACGGGGTGGCGCTGGCGCAGAGGCTTCGGGCGGATGGCGGCGACGTGCCGATCCTGCTGCTCAGCTCCGACCCGGAGGCTGCGAAGGCCGCGATGGACGAGGGTGTCACCGGCTGTCTGCAAAAACCGGTGCTGCGCTCGGAACTGTTCCGCGCATTGCAGGACCTGTCGCGGGCCGCCGAAGCGACACCTGATCCGCCGCCTCCCAGCCCGCCGCCAGACCTGACCGAGCGGCGTGCGATGCGGATCCTCGCCGCCGAGGATAACCGCACCAATCAGCTGGTCTTTTCCAAGATGGTGAAGGATCTCGATATCGATCTGCGCTTCGCCAATAACGGGCATGAGGCCGTCGCGCTGTGGCGCAGCTTCCAGCCCGATCTGATCTTCATGGACATTTCGATGCCCGGCATGGACGGGCGCGAGGCGGCGCGCGAAATCCGGGCGTTGGAAGGCGCGGTACATGTGCCGATCTGCGCGCTCACCGCCCATGCGATGGAGGGCGACAGCGAGAGCATCCTCGCCGCCGGGATCGACCACTACCTAACCAAGCCTTTGAAGAAACGAGAGATTACCGAACGCATCCAGTCGGATCGCCCCGCAGATGCACGCCCACCCGCGGTCGACCAACCCGCCTAGCGGTAGTCGGCCAGCACCGCCAGGAACGCCTCGGCAAAGCGGTCAAGCTTCGCCTCGGGCAGGTTGGAAATCCGGGCGAGATCGTCGCGGTTGCGAGGCTTCGTCTCCGCGATCTTGCGGATCGTCGAGGCCGAGCAGGAGAGCGGGCGATCATAGCCATCCGCGCCGCGTTCGAGATTTCGCTGCGCATCGGCCAGACGGTCGTAAATCTCCCCCTCGGTCGAACCTGCGAGCTTGCGGCGCAGCGGGTGCATCTCTTCCACCGCGCCGGCGATCACCTCCAGAAACTCCGTGCCATAGCTTTCCAGCTTCTTCGCACCGACACCGCTGATCCCGGCCATTTCGTCGAGCGTTCCGGGGCGTTTCTCGGCCATCTCGATCAGGGTGCGGTCGGTGAAAACGACATAGGCAGGCACGCCCTGCGCCTCGGCCAGCGCGCGGCGCTTCGCCTTCAGCGCCGAGAGAAGCGGCGCGTCGTCGTCGCTAACCAGCGTCCGGACCACGTGTTTGGTCTTCGCCTTCGCCACCAGATCGCGGCGCAGCGTGATCGACTGCTCGCCGCGCAGGATCGGATGGGCAGTCTCGGTCATCACCAGCGCGCCGTGCCGCGATGCGTCGGGCCGGATCAGGTCGTGGCCCATCATCTGCCGAAACACCGCCTGCCATTGCGCTCGGCTCAGATCGCGCCCGACCCCATAGGTCGGCAGCTTGTCGTGGCCCCATTGCTTTATCTTGTCGGTCTGCGAGCCCAGCAGAATCTCGATCAGATGCCCCGCGCCGAACCGTTCCTCCGAGCGCAGCGCGGCGGACAGCGCCTTGCGCACGGCCTCGGTCCCGTCGAACACCTCGGGCGGCGTATCGCATAGGTCGCAATGCCCGCAGGGCGCGGCCTCTTCGCCGAAATAGCGCAGCAGTTTCACCCGGCGGCATTCGGTCGCCTCGGCCAGACCCAGCAGCGCATTCAGCCGCCCGTGATCGGCCTCCTTGCGCTCGGGCGGGGCGAGCCCTTCGTCGATCTGGGACCGGCGCAGCTTGATGTCGTCGGGCCCATACAGTGTCAGCGTCTCGGCAGCGGCACCGTCGCGGCCCGCCCGTCCGATCTCCTGATAGTAAGCCTCGATGCTCTTGGGCAGATCAGCATGGGCGACCCAGCGGATATCGGGCTTGTCGACGCCCATCCCGAAGGCGACCGTCGCGACCACGATCAACCCGTCTTCCTGCTGAAAGCGGGTCTCCACAGCGCGGCGGTCATCGGCCTCCATCCCGCCGTGATAGTGACAGGCGAGATGCCCGGCCTCGCTCAGCGCCTTGGCCAAGCTCTCGGTCTTCGCCCGCGTGCCGCAATAAACGATGCCGGATTGCCCTTTTCGCGCGGCCGCGAAGCGCAAAATCTGTTGGCGTGGCTGATCCTTGGGCGAAAAGGCCAGATGGATATTCGGTCGGTCGAAGCCGCGCAGGAAGCTCTCGGGGGGCTGGCCGTCGAACAGGCGCGTGACGATCTCGGTCCGGGTTTCTTCGTCGGCAGTCGCGGTGAAGGCCGCAAGCGGTACGCCAAGGCTGCGGCGCAGCTCGCCGATGCGCAGGTAGTCGGGGCGGAAATCATGGCCCCATTGGCTGACGCAGTGCGCCTCGTCCACCGCGATCAGACTGACGCCTGCGCGCTTCAGCAGGTGCTGTGCCCCGCCAGAGGCCAGACGCTCGGGCGCCATGTAGAGAAGCTTCAGCCGTCCTTCGTCGATCGCGGTGAAGACCTCCTCGGTCTCCTCCTCGGTATTGCCCGAGGTCAGCGCACCCGCCTCGACGCCGGCCTGTTTCAACGCGCGCACCTGATCGCGCATCAGCGCGATCAGCGGCGAGATCACCACCGTCACGCCCTCGCGCGCCAGCGCAGGCAATTGATAACACAGGGATTTTCCGCCGCCCGTCGGCATGATCGCCAGCACGTTCCGGCCCTCGATCACCGCGCGCACGATCTCTTCCTGACCGGGTCGGAAGGCGTCGAACCCCCAGACCCGCGCCAGTAGCTCTGCGGGGGCTTCGGCTGCCACAGCCGCAGGCATCAGAAGCTGTTGCCGTAGAAGAAGGCCGCGTTGTTGAACAGCGCCTGACGGATGATGATCAGGATGATGAAGGCCACCAGCGGCGCCAGATCGAGCCCGCCCGTGTCGGGCAGGAAGCGACGGATGCGCCCGTAGATCGGCTCCAGCAGGTTATTCAGGCCGAACCAGATTTGCGCCACCAAGGGTTGGCGCAGGTTCAGTACCTGAAAATTGATAAGCCAGCTCATGATGATATGGGCGATCATGACGAACCAGATGACGTTCAGGATCAGCACCAGGGCCTGAAAGAGCGTGACCATCGAAACCTCCGCTTTGGATCGCAAAGACAGGTAAGCGAGGCGCCGCGGCATTGCAACCGCAGGCTCACGCGCATTTTCCGTAACGTCTCTCTTGACCGTCCCGCGGCGTCGCAGCACCAGTGCCCGCATGTACCCCGTTATCCGTATGGCCAAAGAGATCGTGAAGTTCCGCAACGCCCCGGCGCTGCCGATCACGGGTACCCATGTCAGCCAGCATATCTGCTGGCCGTGGGACATCGACCTCTGGATGGAGCTGAACAACGGGCGCACGCTGACGCTCTACGATCTCGGGCGAATTCCGCTTGCGATCCGCACAGGGCTCTGGGGCGCACTGAAGCGCAACAAATGGGGCATCGTGGTCGCCGGGAACACCACGCGCTATCGCCGCCGGGTGCAGGCCTTCCAGAAATTCGAGATGCGCTCGCGCTGTCTTGGCTGGGACGATCGCTGGATCTGGCTAGAGCATGCGATGTTCACCGAAAGCGGCGAATGCACCTCGCATGTGCTGATCCGTGGTGCCGTGACCTCGAAGAAGGGCATGATCCCACCGGCGCAAGTTCTGGGCGAGATGGGGCAGGACGCGACCTCGCCGCCGCTGCCCGAATTCGTGACCGCCTGGGCCGAGGCCGACCTCAAGCGTCCCTGGCCGCCGCAGATGTGACACTGCCGCGCCCGCGGCATGCCCCAACCGTCGAACCCCTTGCCAGACCGTCCCTTTTCGGGCTTGATCGCCGCAATTGCTGGCGCGGCGGGGAGAGGGCGACATGATCACGGCGAAGAAACGCATCTGGGGCTGGTGGTTCTTCGACTGGGCGAGCCAACCCTATAACACGCTGCTGATCACCTTCATCTTCGCGCCCTTCGTGAAAGACCTTATGGGCTCGGGCACCGCGGCGCAGACCGTCTGGGGCTATGGCGTGGGCATCGCGGGGATCATCATCGCGCTCGGCTCGCCCTTCCTCGGCGCGATTGCCGACCGATCGGGGCGGCGGATGCCGTTCATCTGGGTCTTCTCGGCAATGTACGTTCTGGGCGCGTGGGGGCTATGGTACGCGGTGCCGGGCGATTTCAAGCTGATGGCGATCATGATCAGCTTCGCCATCGGCATGATCGGTATGGAATTTGCGACCACCTTCACCAATGCGATTCTGCCCGATCTGGGGCCCCGCGAAGAAATCGGGCGCATCTCCGGCTCGGGCTGGGCGTTCGGCTATATCGGCGGGATGATCACGCTGTTCATCATGCTTTTGCTGCTGCAGGCGAGCCCGACGACCGGGAAAACCATGCTCGGGATCGAGCCGCTGTTCGGCCTCGACGTCGCCACGCGCGAGGACACCCGCGCGGTCGGGCCGCTCACCGCGATCTGGTACGCGGTATTCATGATCCCCTTCTTCCTCTGGGTGCGCGAGCCGCGCAAAGCCGATGCGCTACCCATCGGCACGGCTCTGCGCGGCGCATGGCCGGAACTGCGCGCGACGCTCCGCGCGCTGCCACATCGGCGCTCGCTGACCTCGTTCCTGCTCAGCTCGATGTTCTATCGCGATGCGCTCAACGGCATCTACACCTTCGGCGGGCTCTACGCGGCGGGCGTGCTGAACTGGTCGATCACCCTGATCGGCATGTTCGGCATCCTCGGCACGATCACCGGTGCGACTTTCGCATGGCTCGGCGGCAAGGCGGACGACCGCTGGGGGCCGCGCACGGTCATCATCACGACGCTCGTGATCCTCACGCTCGTGGTGCTCGGCATCGTGATGATCTCGCGCGAAAGCGTCTTCGGCATGGCCGTCACCCCCGACAGCAAACTGCCCGACATCGCCTTCATGGTACTTGGCGGCATGATCGGGGCCTGCGGCGGCGCGCTGCAATCGGCCTCGCGCACGATGATGGTGCGTCAGGCCGACCCGGAAAAGATCACCGAGCATTTCGGCCTCTACGCGCTGTCCGGCAAGGCCACGGCCTTCATCGCGCCGCTTGCAATCGGGATCACGACGCAGATAAGCGGAAATCAGTCGACCGGCATCACGCCGATCATCGTTCTTTTGCTTTTGGGCCTGGTCCTGCTAGGCTTCGTGAGAAGCCACGGAGACCCTGAGCCCGAAGGACCCCCCTCACCATGATCGCGAAATTACTCGCCGCCGCTCTTTCTTTCAGCCTGATTGCCGCCCCCGGATTCTCCGAACCGCTCGCCCGCCAGCTTTTTGGCGCGGAAGCGGTAGCCTCGGCGCAGGCGCCCTCTGCCATCGGCTTCTATTCGCGCGGCTGCGCCGCCGGGCTGCAACGGATGCCCGAGAGCGGGCCGACATGGCAGGCGATGCGCCTGTCGCGCAATCGCAACTGGGGCCAGCCTGCAATGCTGACCTATCTGCAGGATCTGTCGCGCTACGCCGCGACCCTGCCGGGGTGGAACGGGCTCTATATCGGTGACATTTCCCAGCCGCGCGGCGGCCCGATGACCGGCGGCCATGCCAGCCACCAGATCGGGCTGGATGCCGACATCTGGATGCTGCCGGCCACGAACCTCAATCTCAGCCGCGCCCAGCGGGAGAAGATTTCCTCGATCTCGGTGCGCACCGCCGACCAGCGCCATATCAACGGCAACTGGACGCCGCAGCATCTCGAGCTGATGCGCCATGCCGCCGCCGATCCGCGGGTCGACCGCATCTTCGTCGCCGCTGCGGTGAAAATCGCGATGTGCAACACGGTGCCGCGCAACGACCGCGCTTGGCTGCAGAAAATCCGTCCGATGTATGGCCACAACACCCATTTCCATGTCCGCCTGAAATGCCCGCCCGGTGCGCGCTATTGCCAGACGCAGAAGCCGACCGTGGCGCAGCTGTCGAAGGGAGGCGACGGCTGTGACGAAACGCTGAACTGGTGGGTGACGGATTACCTCAACCCGCCGAAAACCGCAGCGAAGCCCAAGCCGAAAGGGCCGCCGAAAAAGAACGCCAAGACCTACGTCATGTCGGACCTGCCTAGCCAATGCCGCGCCGTTCTGTCTTCGCGCTGATCGCGGGGGCGGGGCTGGCGGTTCTCGCGGGGCTCGCGCCGGCCGGACCGGAACCGCGCGCCCGCTTCCTGCAAAGCTATCACTGGACGATGCCGGGCGTGAGCGTCTTCGGCGGCTTCTCGGGGCTCGAGCTGGGCCCCGACGGGCGCAACTTCATCACCCAATCCGACCGCACGACGATCTGGCGCGGGCGGCTGGACCGGGACGCGCAGGGCCGGATCAGCGATGTCGAAATCACCAACGGGCCGAACTGGCTTCACAGCTCCAAGGGCCGCGTGCTCAACCGCCATCAGGGCGACAGCGAAGGCTTGGCCCTGGCGCCCGACGGCTCGGTCTACATCTCCTTCGAAGGGCTGGCGCGGGTGTCGCATTTCCCGACCGACGGCGGTCCGGCCGAGCTACTGCCGCGCCCGGATGCCTTCGCGAAGATGCAGAACAACTCCTCGCTCGAGGCGCTGGCGATCGACGATCAGGGCACGCTCTACACGATGCCCGAACGCTCGGGCGCGAAGGACAGGCCCTACCCGGTCTGGCGCTATCGCGATGGCAAATGGGATCAGCCCTTCGCCATCCCGCGCTCCGAGAACTGGCTGCCGGTCGGTGCGGATTTCGGGCCCGATGGCCGCTTTTATCTGCTGGAGCGCGACTTCTGGGGCCTTCTGGGCTTCCGCTCGCGCGTGCAGGTCTTCGACATCAACGGCGATTCGATCTCGGGCGGCGAGGTTCTGCTGGAAACCGGCGCGGGACGACACGACAATCTCGAGGGCCTGTCGGTCTGGCGCGACGACGAGGGTGCGATCCGCCTGACGATGATCTCCGACGACAATTTCCGGTTCCTGCAGCGCACCGAAATCGTCGAATACGTCCTGCCCAACACGCGCCGCACCGCCAAGAAGGATTGACGCGCGCGTCGTGACGGCGTATCGCGCGCCCTTGCCCGGGCTGGTCCGGGCCATGTCTCCGCTACCATGTAAAAACGGTTGAACATCATGACCCGCTATATTCCTGGCATCATTGCCATGGCCGCAATCGTCGTGGCCTCGAACATCCTGGTGCAATTCCTCGTCGGCGACTGGCTGACCTGGGGCGCCTTCACCTACCCCTTCGCCTTCCTCGTGAATGACGTGATGAACCGTGTCTACGGCCCCGGTGCCGCGCGTCGCGTGGTCTTCGCGGGTTTTGTCGTGGGGGTGATCTGCTCGCTCATCGGCAGCCAGATCATGCTGCAGGGTGACGGCTTCACCTATCCGGCGGTGACGCTGCGCATCGCGCTCGGCTCCGGCGCGGCCTTCCTCGTGGCGCAGATGACCGACATCTTCGTCTTCGACAAGCTGCGCGACGGCGTCTGGTGGCGCGCCCCGGCGATCTCGACCCTGATCGGCGCCTCGCTCGATACGCTGATCTTCTTCTCGGTGGCATTCTCGGCCGGGCTGACCTTCCTCGAGCCGGGCAACGACGTGTCCTGGGCGAATGAGACCCTGCCCCTGTTGGGCGTCGGGCCGACAGTGCCGCTCTGGGTGTCGCTCGCCACCGCCGACTGGCTTGTCAAACTTGCCCTGACTTTGATCGCACTGCTGCCTTTCAAGGCACTCGTCACGAAACTTTCTCCAAGACTTGCGTGATTTTTCTTGCCACACACAAAATCTGTGGCACGCTGTGGATAACGGCAACGCATGAAAGGAGGTGGTCCAGTGTCTAGAGTGATAGTGGAGAGAGGTGTCGGGACAGTGAGGGGGGCCGTGGCCTGAGGGCAAACCCTAGGGCAAAGAACCCTGACTGGGACGGCTGGATCCTTCGGACCCTAACCGGACCATCTCCGTAGATCTCGGAGGGTCATCTCGAATAGAGATGGCCCTTTTCGTGGGGCGCTCCGTAGCATACGGGGCGCCTTTCTTCGTTGACGCCGATCACAGACGTGATCACGTTTCGCGCCTAACCTTCCCCCCGCGTCATCTTTGTGGGAGGATACAATGCGCTTCACTTACCTCATCGCCGCGGCATGTCTCGCCGCGACGCCGGCCATCGCTCAGAACGCCGATGTCGGCAAAGTTCTCTACGGCCAATATTGCGCCAGCTGTCATGGCGACGACGGCACCGGCACCGGGCCGATGGCCGAATATCTGACCGTGAAACCTGCCGATCTGACCGGGCTTGCCGCCGCGAATGACGGCGCGTTCCCGATGCTCAAAACGATCCACATCATCGACGGGCGCACGGGCGTGCGGGCACATGGCGGGCCGATGCCGGTCTTCGGCGAGGTGTTCATGGACCAGGGCGGGCACGGCGCGCCGTATTACACCGACGTGCTGGCCACGCGCGGGCGCGTCCTCTCCCTCGCGACATATCTCGAATCGCTCCAGAAATAGGCGACAAGACGTTCACTGCTGGGCCGGGTTCGCGGGGTGATCTCGACTCCGCGAGCCGGATATGGTTTGCAGGAAGCCGGGCGTCAGCGCCTTATTGGACGACATATCACCGGGAATGCAGATTGATGAGCGATATTAACGCGCTGAGCTTCGAAGAGGCGATGAAGGCCCTCGAGGAAGTCGTGGGCAAACTGGAACACGGCGACGTGCCCCTCGACGAGTCGATCAAGCTCTACGAGCGCGGCGCCAAGCTGAAAGAGCATTGCGCCAAGCTTCTGAAGGAGGCCGAGGCGCGGGTCGAGAAGATCACGCTCAATGCCGACGGCGCACCGCAAGGCACGGCCCCCGCCGAAGGTCTGTAAATGTTCTCCTCCCGTTTGAAAGAGGTGCAGGCTGCCGTTCAGGTCGCGCTTGATGCCGCCGTGGCGCGCCAGCCGGAGGGGCCGTTGCGCGACCCGATGCATTACGCGCTGCAGGGCGGCAAGCGGCTGCGCGCCTTCCTCGCGATCGAAAGCGCCGCGATCTTCGGAATTCCCGAAGCTCAAGCGATGCCCGCCGCCGCCGCGGTCGAGGCGCTGCACGCCTACAGCCTCGTGCATGATGATCTGCCCTGCATGGATGACGACGATCTGCGCCGCGGCCAGCCGACGATTCACGTGAAATGGGACGAGGCCACCGCCGTGCTCACCGGCGACGTGCTGCAGACGCTTGCGTTTGAGCTTTGCGCCGATCCCCTCCTCGGCCCGGCAGAGCGGCGCATCGCGCTCAGCCTCGCGCTTGCCAAAGCCTCCGGCGCGGCGGGCATGGGCCACGGTCAGGCGCTCGACATCGCGGCGGAAAGTGCCACCAATCCCCTTTCGCTGAGCCAGATCACCGCGCTGCAGGCGGGCAAGACCGGGGCGCTGATCTCCTTTGCCTCCCGCGCCGGCGCGATCCTCGCGGGCGAAGACGAGGGCCCTCTGAGCGATTTCGCCGATGCGGTCGGTCTGGCCTTTCAAATTCACGATGACATCCTAGATGTGACGGGCTGCGAAAAGGCCGCCGGGAAGCGGGTCGGCAAGGACGCCGAGGCCGGCAAGGCGACCTTCGTTTCGCTGCTCGGCCTTGCTGGCGCGCGGCTCCGCGAGGGCGAGCTGATCGACCAGGCGATAGACGCGCTTTCACCTTACGGCGAGGAAGCGGAAAACTTGCGGGCCGCTGCGCGTTTCGTTATCTCCCGCGAAATGTAGCGCGCCTAGGGGGCAGCCAATGAGCGACAACCCGAACGACCAAACGGCCACGCCGCTCCTCGACAAGGTGCGACTGCCGTCCGATCTGAAAGGCCTTTCCGATGCCGAGCTGAAAACGCTCGCCAACGAGTTGCGCGCCGAGACGATCTCGGCGGTGTCGCAAACCGGCGGACATCTGGGCGCGGGTCTCGGCGTGGTCGAGTTGACAGTCGCGCTGCATGCCGTGTTCGACGCGCCGCGCGACAAGATCGTCTGGGACGTCGGTCACCAGTGCTACCCGCACAAGATCCTGACCGGGCGTCGCGACCGCATCCGCACGCTGCGCACCAAGGGCGGGCTGTCGGGCTTCACCAAGCGCTCCGAATCTCCCTACGACCCGTTCGGCGCGGGCCATAGCTCTACCTCGATTTCGGCCGCGACCGGCTTCACGATGGGCCGCGAGCTGGGCGCTGAAACTGGCGACGCGATTGCCGTGATCGGTGACGGCGCGATGTCGGGCGGCATGGCTTTCGAGGCGATGAACCACGCAGGCCACCTGGGCAAGCGCATGTTCGTCGTGCTCAACGACAACGAGATGTCGATCGCCCCGCCCGTCGGCGCGCTGTCGAGCTATCTCACGCGGCTTTACTCCGAGGCCCCGCTGCAGGACCTGAAATCCGCCGCCAAGGGCGCGGTCGGTCTGCTGCCGGTGCCGTTCCAGCTGGGCGCGCGCCGCGCGAAAGAGATGCTGAAAGGCATCGCGATGGGCGGCACGCTGTTCGAGGAGCTCGGCTTCTCCTATGTTGGCCCGGTCGACGGACACGATCTCGATCAGCTTCTGCCGCTGCTGCGTACGCTCAAGGCGCGCGCGACCGGCCCGGTATTGATCCATACGCTGACGAAGAAGGGCAAGGGCTATGCCCCCGCCGAGAGCCGCCCCGATGGCGGTCACGCCACCGCGAAATTCGACCTCAACACCGGCGAGCAGAAGAAATCGCCCTCCAACGCCCCGAGCTACACCAAGGTCTTCGCCGAAAGCCTGATCAAGGAAGCGGCGAAAGACGAGAAGATCGTCGGCATCACCGCCGCCATGCCGGACGGGACCGGACTAAAGCAATTCGCGGGCGTCTATCCGCGCCGCTGTTTCGACGTGGGCATCGCCGAGCAGCACGCCGTCACCTTCTCTGCCGGTCTCGCGGCCTCCGGTATGAAGCCGTTCTGCGCGATCTACTCGACCTTCCTGCAACGCGGCTACGACCAGATCGTCCATGACGTCGCGATCCAGCGCCTTCCCGTGCGCTTCGCCATCGACCGCGCCGGTCTGGTGGGCGCGGATGGTGCGACCCATGCGGGCTCGTTCGACGTGGGCTTCATGTCCTCGCTGCCCGGCATGGTCGTGATGGCCGCCGCCGACGAGGCGGAGCTGGTCCATATGGTCGCCACCGCCGCAGCATATGACGACGGCCCGATCGCCTTCCGCTATCCGCGCGGAGAAGGCATGGGCGTCGACATGCCCGAAGAAGGCGTGCCGCTGAAGATCGGCAAGGGCCGGATGATCGCGGAAGGCGCGCGCGTTGCGATCCTCTCCTACGGCACCCGTCTCGCCGAGGTTCTGAAAGCCCGCGAAGCGCTGCAAGCCCGCGGCCTTGCGCCGACCATCGCCGATGCGCGTTTCGCGAAACCGCTCGACACCGATCTGATCGACCGGCTGGTGGCGGAGCACGAGGCGCTGATCTGCATCGAGGAAGGCGCGGTGGGCGGCTTCGGCAGCCATGTCGCGCAATACCTCTCGGATCAGGGCGTCTTCGATCACGGATTCAAGTTCCGCTCGATGGTGCTGCCCGACACGTTCATCGATCACGCCTCGCCGGAAGATATGTATCACTCGGCGGGCATGGATGCGCCGCAGATCGAGGCCAAGGTGCTCGAACTTCTGGGCGTTGCGGTCGCGAAACGCGCCTGAGATAAGTTTTCCTTATTTTCGAGGCGGCTGCATAAGTTCAACTTATGCGGCCTCCGCCTCCTCCAGCAGCCCTTCCTCGACCAGCCGCCGCGCCCAGCCTTCGGGCCCATCGAAAAGATGCGTCTTCCAGCCGAAGGTATGCGCCGTCGCGATATTGTCGGCGCGGTCATCGGTGAAGATCAGATCCGAGCCGGACAGCCCCGACGCGTCCTCGACCATCTGATAGATCTTCGGATCGGGCTTCGTGACGCCCATATGGCCAGAGATGAAATCGCGGTCGAACTCGCGCAGGAACGGGTAATGCGTCGCCGCGAAATCGTAGCTTTCGATCCCGAAATTCGTCAGCGAGAAGACCGGTATCCCCTTGGCCTGCAGGGCTTTCATCAGCCGCTGCGAATGCGGGATACCCGGCGAGGCCATCTCGATCCAGTCGTCGTGCCAACGCCGGATCGCATCGCGCCAGCTCGGGTATTTCGCGGCCCATGCGTAGATCGTCTCGCGGAAGGGCGCGCCGCGGTCGATCTCGTCATTCATGCCGTGCAGATCGACCTCTGTGAACATCTGCTCGCGGGTCTCGCGCGGCATGATCCGGTCGTAATGCCGCTCGGGTTGCCATTCGATCAGCACGTTTCCGATGTCGAAGATAACTGCCTCAACCATTCTTAACCTCTCTTGCCGCCGCCCGCGCCACCCGGTCGAGCGCATCCGAGAACCGCGCCCGATCCGCCTTGGAGAACGGCTTGCCGCCGCCCTGCCGGAACGGATCGGCAGAGCGCAGATCCGCCATCAAATCCCGCGTTGCCAGAACGTTGCCGATATTGGCGGGCGTCAGCGCCTCGCCATCGGGGCGCAGGACGCGCGCGCCGGACTCGACGCATTTTGCCGCTAGCGGAATGTCATTGGTGATCACCACATCACCCACGGTCGCCCGCTCGGCGATATACATGTCGGCCACGTCCGGCCCCTGATCGACATAAACCATCTCGACCAGCGGATTGGGCGAGGGCCGCAGCCCGCCATTGGAGACCAGCATCAGCTTGATCCCGAGACGGGTCGCGACCTTCTCGGCCTCGGCCTTCACCGGGCAGGCATCGGCATCGACCCAGATCACGCCCAGAGCGCCTCGGCGTGGAACTCGATGTGGTCGGGAATGAAGGTCGAGACGAAATAGTAGCTGTGATCGTAACCTTCCTGAAACCGGAAGGTGCCGGGCTGACGGCGCGCGGCCATCGCCTCGGCCAGCGCCTCGGGCTTCAGGAGATCGAGGAACTGATCCGAGCCGCCCTGATCGATCAGCACTTCGCCGTCGAACCCACGCTCGCGCATCAGAAGCGTGGCATCATGCGCCGCCCAAGCCGCCTCGTCTTCGCCCAGATAGGCGCTGAACTGCTTGCGGCCCCAATCGCTTTGCGTCGGGTTCGCGATCGGCGCGAAGGCCGAGACGGACCGGAAGCGCTCGGGCTGGTGCATCGCCAGCGTCAACGCGCCATGCCCGCCCATCGAATGGCCGGTGATCGCCTGCCGCTCGGGATCGATCTCGAAAGCGGCGTCGATGGCGTTCGGAAGTTCCTCGGCGATGTAATCCCACATCCGGAAATGCGGCGCCCACGGATCCTGCGTCGCGTTGACGTAAAAGCCCGCGCCCTGCCCCAGATCGTAATCCTCATGGTTGGCGACGCCCTCGCCGCGCGGCGAGGTGTCGGGGAACACGAGCGCAATCCCGTGCTCGGCCGCAAACGCCTGTGCGCCTGCCTTGGTCATGGCGTTCTCATGGGTGCAGGTCAGTCCCGAGAGATACCACAGCACCGGAACCGGCCCGTCCTCGGCCTCGCGCGGCAGGAACAGCCCGAAGGTCATCTCGCAATCGTTGACCTTCGAGGCGTGCGAGTAGACGCCTTGGACGCCTCCGAAACAGCGGTTTTCCGAGATCGTTTTCATCAGAGCCTCCTTAGCCGTGAACCCAGTGGATGACCGCCGGAACCGTGAGGATCGAGACGGCAGTCGAGACGAGGATGGACGCCGAGACGCGCTGCGGCGCCACCCCGAAATGCTGCGCCAGAATATAGACATTGCCCGCGACCGGAAGAGCGGCGGCGGCGATCATCACGCCTGCCGCGAAGGGATCGACGTCGAAGATCATAAGCGAGGTGATCGCGATCGCGGCCGGATGCAGAAAGAGCTTGCCGAAGGACAGCCAGACCGCCGGCGCGGGTTTCTCCGCCGATTTCCCCGCGAGCGACGCGCCAATGGCGAACAGCGCGCCCGGCGTGGCGGCGGCGCCCAAAAGCGTCATGAATTCCTCAAGCGGACCCGGCATCGGCAGCTTCAGCCCCGCCCAGGCGAGCCCCGCCACCATCGAGACGATCATCGGGTTCTTCACAAGCCCCAGCGCGATCGGCGCGAGAGAGACCTTCCCGTGCCGCGCGGCGGTGATGAAGATCGTGATGATCGAGGAAAACACGATCAGATCGCAGCTCAGCACCATCAGCACCGGCCCGACCGCCGCCGGTCCCAGCAGCACCACCAGCATCGGCACGCCGAGAAAGCCGGTATTGCCGGTCATCGAGGTATGCGCCTCCATCGCCGAAAGCGCGGTGGGAAGTTTGCGCGCCTTGGCGACGGCGAAAGTGATCAGCCAGACCGCGCCGGAGCCGGTCAGATACGCAAGGATGAACTGCGGATCGACGAGCGCGTCCAGATCGAGATTGGCGGAGAATTTGAACAGCATCGCCGAGAGCGCGAAGTAGAAGACGAACTTCGTCAGCCACGCGGTCGCCTCGGCGGTGAAAAAGCGGATCTGTCCGGCGAACCAGCCAAGCCCGATCAGGGCGAAAAAGGGCAAGGTCTTCAGAAAGATCTCGAGCATGGCCAAGGGCTAGCATGCGCCTTTGGCAAGTGCCAGATACGGAATGTGACCCATGTACCCGTGGAAAGGCGGGGATGCCTCCGGCGGGGATATTTTCGCCAAGCCGAAGGCAAATCGCAGGTCGGCGTCAGCCGCCGCCGATCAAGACACCGGCCGCAAAGACCAGCGCACCACCGAGCACGACCTGGAAGGCCGCGCGCAGGAAAGGCGTTTCCATGAAGCGGTTCTGGATCCACGCGATCGCCCAGAGCTCGATGAACACGACGATGATCGCGATGGTGGTCGCGGTCCAGAAATCGGGGATCAGGTAGGGCAGCGCGTGGCCCAAGCCACCCAGCATGGTCATCACGCCCGAGGCGATGCCGCGCTTGATCGGCGAACCGCGGCCCGAGATCACGCCGTCATCATGAGCGGCTTCGGTGAAGCCCATCGAGATGCCCGCGCCGACCGAGGCCGCGAGGCCCACGAGGAAGGTGGTCCAAGGATTTTGGGTCGCGAAGGCGGTGGCGAAGATCGGCGCGAGGGTCGAGACCGAGCCGTCCATCAGTCCGGCGAGACCCGGTTGCACCCAAGTCAGGATGAACTGGCGATGGGCCTGACGGTCTTCTTCTTCCTTCTCGCTCTCGGGCAGATGCGTGCCGGTCAGCTCTTCGGCCTTCTTCTCGTGGCCGAGTTCGGCTGCGGCGAGATCGCCCAGCAACTCGCGCGTGCTGGCATCAGAGCTACGCTGGGCGGCGAGCGTATAAAACTTGCCCGCCTCGCGCTCCATCGCCTCGGCCTCGCCGCGGATCGTATCGAGTGATAGGTTCTTCGTCAGCCAGATCGGTTTGCGGTTGTAGAAGCCCGCGACATGCTCGCGACGGATCAGCGGGATTACCTCGCCGAAACGCTCCGTGTGCCGGGCGATCAAGAGGCGGCGATGCTCGTCTTCCTCTTTCGCCATCTCGTCGAAAATCTTCGCGGAGCCCGGAAACTCATCGCGCAGATGCTCGGCATATTGGCGATAGATGCGCGCGTCGTCCTCCTCGGAGGAAATCGCGAGCGCAAGCACTTCCTGTTCGGAGAGATCGTCGAAACGGCGGCGTGACGCGAAACCGGGAAGCATGGGAGGCCCTCTTTTTTAGAACGGTTCTAAAATAGGCGGCTTTGCCTTCAGTGCAAGGCAGTATTTTGAACCATTCAGTTCATTAGGCCTTGATTTCCGAACCGAACGGTTCATATTGCATTCCGAACCAAGTAGTTCAGTTATGGAGAACCGCTATGAAACGTCTCGCTTACGCCCTTGTTCTGTCCGTGTTTGGCGCGACTGCCGCGTCGGCTGGCGTCGGGGATTTCTCGCTGCCGCGTCTGGACTTCCCGACCACCGGGGCTCCGACCGTCACGCAAGGCTGCAACGATCTGACGCAGGTCTGCGCGGATAATTAATCGCGTCCAAGATGCGCTTCGCCCCGCTCGGCGGCGAGGCGCATCTGACGTTCGCGCTCGCGGAAGCGGTCGCGATCGGCATCGGAATACTCGCCGATGCAGCGGTGACAGGAGACGCCTTCCTCGTAATCGGGGTGGCGTTTGTCTTCCGCGGAAACCGGACGGCGACAGGCGTGACAGCTGTCGTAATCGCCTTGCTTGAGGCCGTGGCGCAGGCTCACGCGCTGATCGAAGACGAAGCAGTCGCCCTGCCAGAGCGAGCCGTCTTCGGGCATGTCTTCGAGATATTTCAGGATGCCGCCCTTGAGGTGATAGACCTCGGGCACCCCTTCCGAGAGCAGGAAATTCGTCGATTTCTCGCAGCGGATACCGCCGGTGCAGAACATCGCGACGCGCTTGTTATGGAAGCGATGCGCATTGTCGCGCCACCATTGCGGAAATTCGCGGAAGCTCTTCGTGCCGGGGTCGATGGCACCCTCGAAAGTGCCGATCTCGATCTCGTAATCGTTGCGCGTATCGATCACCACCGTGTCGGGCGAGGAGATCAGCGCGTTCCAGTCCTGCGGCTCGACGTAATGGCCGACGCGGGCTTTGGGATCGATATCGGGCTCGCCCATCGTGACGATCTCGCGTTTTAGCCGCACCTTCATCTTGCCGAAAGGCATCTCGGCCGCCGCGCTTTCCTTCCACTCCAGATCGGCGCAGCCCGGCAAGCTGCGGATATGCGTCAGCACCGCATCGATCCCTTCACGGGTCCCGGCGATCGTGCCGTTGATCCCTTCGCGCGCGAGCAGGAGCGAGCCCTTCACACCTTGCGCGCAGGCAAGCTTCGCCAGCGGGGCCTTCAAGGCCTCGGGGGACTCGAACCGGGTAAAATGGTAAAGGGCGGCAACGGTGAACATGGGCCCCGCATTAGCGCCGTGCAGGGGCATTAGGCAAGAGCCGTTGACCATGTGGGGCCCGCGCCCTACCCATGGAGAGACCCTGCGGGAGAGACAAAATGACCAAAGCCCTGATCGTGATCGACGTGCAAAACGATTTCTGCCCCGGCGGCGCGCTGGCGGTATCGGGGGGCGACGAGATCCTTCCGCGCGTGAACACGCTGATGACCGAGTTCGACACCGTGGTGCTGACGCAGGATTGGCACCCGGCGGATCACGCCTCTTTCGCGAGCCAGCACGAAGGCGGCGCGCCCTTCACGCAGATCCACATGGAGTATGGGCTGCAGACCCTCTGGCCGGATCATTGCGTCCAAGGCAGCAAAGGGGCGGAGTTCCACCCCGATCTCGCCGTGGACCGGGCGCAGCTGATCATCCGCAAGGGGTTCCGGCGCGGCGTCGACAGCTATTCGGCTTTCTTCGAGAACGACCACAAGACGCCGACCGGGCTTGCAGGCTACCTGCGCGACCGGGGTGTCGAGGATCTGACCTTCGTGGGGCTCGCCACCGATTTCTGCGTCGCGTGGTCGGCGCTGGATGCGGCGAAGCTGGGCTTCCGCGCGACCGTGATCGAAGGCGCCTGCCGGGCGATCGACCTCGACGGCTCGCTGCAGGAGGCGCATAGCGAGATGCGCTCTGCCGGTGTAAAGCTGGAGGCCTGATCCATGGTCGACATCGCGAGCCGCGTCTATAACCACAAGTGGAAGATCGACCCGATCGTGCGGTCCCTGATCGACACAGATTTCTACAAGCTATTGATGTGTCAGTCGATTTTTCGCAACAAGCCGGAGACGCGGGTCAAGTTCAGCCTGATCAATCGCAGCAAGTCGATCCGGCTGGCGGAGTTGATCGACGAGGCGGAACTGCGCGAGCAGCTCGATTATGCACGCTCGCTGAAATTGTCGCGCGGGGAGAGCACCTGGCTGCGCGGCAACACGTTCTACGGCAAGCGGCAGATGTTCCGCTCGGATTTCATGGAATGGTTCGAGGGCTATCAACTGCCGCCCTACCATCTGGAAAAGCGCGACGGGCAATATGAGCTGACCTTCGAGGGCAAGTGGCACGAGGTCATGCTCTGGGAGATTCCGGCGCTCGCGATCCTGATGGAGCTGCGCGGCCGGGCAGTGCTGAACACGATGGGGCGGTTCGAGTTGCAGGTGCTTTATGCCCGCGCGATGACGAAGGTCTGGGAGAAGATCGAGGCGCTGCGCGAGTTGGATCACCTGCGGATCGCGGATTTCGGCACACGGCGACGGCACAGCTTCCTGTGGCAGGACTGGTGCGTGCAGGCGATGCTCGAAGGGCTTGGTGACATCTCCGAAGGGGGCGCTTTCACCGGGACCTCGAACTGCCTGATTGCGATGCGGCGCGACATCGAGGCCGTGGGCACCAACGCGCATGAGATGCCAATGGTCTATGCGGCGCTGACCGATAGCGATGCGGAGCTGGCAAAGGCGCCCTACAAGGTGCTGGCCGATTGGCACGAGGAGCATGACGGCAACCTGCGTATCATCCTGCCCGACACCTACGGCACGAAGGGTTTCCTCGATCACGCACCGGATTGGCTGGCGGGCTGGACCGGTATTCGCATCGATTCGGGCGATCCGGCGACCGGCGCGGATATCGCGATCGACTGGTGGAAGGCACGCGGCGAGGATCCACGCCAAAAGCTGGTGATCTTCTCGGACGGGCTGACCGTCGACAAGATTCGCGAGTTGCACGCGCAGTTCGCAGGCCGGGTGAAGGTCAGCTTCGGCTGGGGCACGCTGCTGACGAACGATTTCCGCGGGCTGGTGCCGAATGACGCGCTCGCGCCGTTCAGCCTTGTGTGCAAAGCGGTCGAGGCCGATGGGCGCCCGACGGTGAAGCTGTCGGACAATCCCGCGAAGGCGATGGGCCCGGAGGAAGAGATCGCCCGCTACAAGCGCGTCTTCGAGGTCGGCCAGCAGCAGGCGATGAAGGTCATGGTCTGAGCGGTCAGGTGATCGCGTTGAGGATCAGGTAGACTACCGCCGAAAGCGCGGCCGAGGCCGGCACCGTGACGATCCACGCCGTGGCGACCGTCATCATATGCGAGCGGCGCACCAGAAGGCGGCGCTTGCGCTCTTCCGGCGGGACGGGCTTGCCCTTGCGGATGCCCAGCTCGCGGGCGCGTTTCTCGGCGTGCCATTCGCGGTAGAAGCCGACGCCGAAGATGCCGCCGACCGCGATATGGGTCGAGGAGACCGGCAGGCCCAGCCACGACGCCACGATCACCGTGATCGCCGCCGAGAGCGCCACGCAATAGGCGCGCATCGGGTTGAGCTTAGTGATCTCGTTGCCGACGAGGCGGATCAGCTTGGGCCCGAACAGCAGCAGGCCGACGGAAATCCCCAGCGCGCCCACGGCCATCACCCAGAACGGGATGCCGACCTCTGCGGCGATATCGCCCTGCTCGACCGTGTGCACGATGGCGGCAAGCGGACCCACCGCATTTGCCACGTCATTCGCGCCATGGGCGAAGCTCAGCAGCGCGGCAGAGACGACGAGCGGCAGGCCGAACAGCGTCTTGAGGGACTTCTTGCGATTCTCCATTCCCTCGGATTGGCGGCGGATCATCGGGATCGTGATCAGCCAGCCCACAAGACCGACGACGAGCCCGATCAGGACGGCCTCGACGATCGTGATCTTGAACAGGTGCTTCAGGCCCTTGAGCGCGAGATAGGCAGCGAAGGCCCCCGCCATGATCCCGATCAGGATCGGCACCCATCGCCGGGCGGCCGCGATCTTGTCGTCGACATAGATCACCTTGGACTTGATAAGTGCGAGGAAGGCCGCCGCGATCACCCCGCCGAGGATCGGCGAGATCACCCAGCTTGCCGCGATCATCCCCATCGACGCCCAGTCGACCGCGCCGAAGCCCGCGGCCACGATGCCCGCGCCGACGACGCCGCCGACGATGGAGTGCGTGGTCGAGACCGGCGCGCCCAGCCATGTCGCGAGGTTCAGCCACAAGGCCGCCGCCAGAAGCGCCGCCATCATCGCCCAGACGAAATGCCCGGAATCGGGCAAGGCGGTGGGTTCGATGATGCCTTTCGCGACGGTCTTGACGACATCGCCGCCCGCGACGAGCGCGCCCAAGCTTTCGAAGATGGCGGCGACGATCAGCGCCCCGATCAGCGTCATCGCGCGTGAGCCCACGGCGGGGCCCATGTTGTTGGCCACGTCATTGGCGCCGATGTTGAGCGCCATATAGGCCCCGATCGCGGCAGCGAAGATCACCACCAGCTGGCCAGGCTGACCTCCCACCAGCACGGCGGCCACCAGTCCGGCGAGCACGATGAAGGCCAGCGCGACTCCCGGCGCAACCATGCCGCGCGCCACGAATTGCGCGGCGCTTTCGACACGACCGATCCGCTTGAGATCCTTGTCGAGCGTTTTCCACTGATTGACGCGGGACTCGTTGTCTTGATTGGCCACCGTCACGAACCTGTCATCTAATTGTCAGAACCCGCGCGGGGTAACGGGTTTGACCCGCTGTGACAAGGCGTCAGGCCCGTTTCGGCGCTCAGAGCTTGCGCAGAATTTTTTGCAGCCCCTCTTCCGCCACAAGCTTCGCGGCCTCCTTCGGCGCGAACCATTTGCGCTTGCGCTGATGTTCTTCGGGATAGGACTTCATCAGGGTCTCCACCCGCAGCGGGAAGACGACGACATCGGTGGGCGTCGCCAAGCCGCTATCGAGGATCTTGTCATAACGGAATGCCCCGGCGGGCTCCTTGTCGATCTTGCCGACGACTCCGGCCTCTTCCCACGCCTCCTGCTTGGCTGCGCCGGACAGCGAGCGTCCCCGCATCGGCCAGCCTTTGGGGATGACCCAGCGCCCGGTATCGCGGGAGGTGATCAGCAGAACCTGGGTCTTTCCGTCACGGATGCGCAGACAGAGCGCGCCCACCTGCAAAGAGGCGGGACGATAGCCCAGCAGGCCCTTGGCGACGGATTTCGCCCATTTCATCGACTGGTCTCCCATGGCGGCGTACGGTTCTCCAAATGCTGTGCGAGATCAAGCGCACGTTCTACATATAGTTTTTGGCGCGGATCGGAAGGAAGGGCCCGGGTCACAATCCAGCCAGCGGAGGCGAAGGCCCTCAGCGCCACGAAAAGCGGGAGGAGTGCCTCCTGATCGGGCGGAAGCGGTCGCAGGCTGCGATAGCCCTCGACGAGCCCTGCCGCCTGTTCGCCCCAAAGCGGGTCGCCCCAGCCCTGCACCAGCGCCGTCGCGAGGTCGTAGAGCCGGTAGCCCGGCCCGCAATCGTCGAAGTCGATCAGGGCGAGCCCGTCCGGCGTCGACAACACGTTCTCACGCAGGCAATCGGCGTGGATCGGACCATAGTCCTGTGCCTGTGCCAAAAGCACACGCGCAAGGTCGCGGCCCGAGGACAACGTTGTGGCCTCAACTTCCGAAAGCTGAGGATGTTCCCAGAAACGACCCCAAAGCGGACGCTCCCCCAGAAACCCCTCGCCATCCCACGGGTTCCGGTCGAACCCGTCGGGCGGGGCGGCATCGCTGCTGATGTGAAGCTGCGCGATGAGGCGACCCAGCGCCTGGGCCTCGGCGCGCACTGCTTCTGGCGTCCCGGCGAGGGGCTGATCGCCCGCGCCGATCGGCGTCCCATCCAGCCAACCCACGCAAGAGGTGACGCGGTCCTCCACGAGCCCTGTCAGAGCGCCCTCGCTCGTGCGCACCGGGCGCGGCACCGGCATCCCCTGATCGGCGAGGCTTTCGCACCAGCGCAACTCGGCCTCGACCCCTTCGCGGCCCTGATAACCGGGCCGGTGCAAACGCAACGCGACATGGCGTCCATCCTTCAGATGCGCCTCGAAGACGATATTCTCGCGGTTCTTCACCAGTCGCGGCGGCTCGGGCGCACCTCCCCATGAAGCGAGGGCAGACTCCGCCATCGCCCGTGCGGTCTCGTCCGAGATCATGCAGGAAGCTCCTCGAAACTCTGCGAAAGCTTCTCCAGCATTTCATCGGCATCGCTGCGATTGAAGACCATCGGCGGGCGGATCTTGAGAATGTGTTGTGCCCGGCCCACCCGGCCCATCAAGACACGGCGCTCGCGCATCGCCTCGACGATCCGGCCAGCAGCGTCGCTGGCGGGCTCGCCGTCCCGCGCCAGTTCGATCCCGAGGAACAGGCCAAGGCCCCGCGTGTCGGCGATCAGCGGATGGGACAGGTCGCGCAGCCCTTGCAGAAGGTAGTCGCCGACCTGTGCCGCGTTCTCCTGCAAGCCTTCGTCTTCGATCACCCGCAACGTCTCCATTGCGGCTGCGACCGAAACGGGATTCCCGCCGAACGTATTGAAATAGCCGAAAGCCTCGCGGAAGGCGCCCATCACCTCGGGCGTCGCAACAAGGCCCGCGACCGGGTGCCCATTGCCCATCGGCTTGCCCATCGTGACCACGTCAGGCGTGACGCCCAGCCATTCGTGCCCCCAGAAATGCGAGCCGATCCGGCCGAAACCCGGCTGCACCTCGTCACACAGGATCAGCCCGCCCGCGCGGCGGATCGCCTCGACGGTCGGGTCTAGGAAACCGGGCGCGATGCCGGGCATCCCCTCATTGGCGAAGATCGGGCAGAGCATGAGCCCCGCGAAGCCGTGGCCGCTCTCTTCCAGCTCGGCAATCGCCTGCGCGACGTTGGCCGCAAAGGCTTCGGACTGCGCCTCGAGCGATCCGCCCAAGGGGGTAAGACTGTCGGGCGCCGGCACCCGGCGGATATGGTCGGGCCAGCCCCCGATCGGCGGGCGGCGGGTCGACAGATGCGCCACGGCGGTGGTGTTGCCGTGATAGGTGTTGTCGGTCGCGATGAAGCCGCGCTTGCCGGTCACCGCCTGCGCCACGCGCAAAGCGACGTCATTGGCCTCGGACCCGGTGCAGGTCATGAGAAGCTGACCGTCGAAGGCGAACTTGCCCAGCAACGCCTCGGCATAATTTAGGATGCCCTCATGCAGATAGCGCGTGTGGGTGTTGAGCGTCGCGGCCTGTTCGCAGATCGCCTTCACGATGCGCGGATGGCAATGGCCGCAATGGGCGACGTTGTTATAGGCGTCGAGGTAGCGCTGGCCGTCGGCGTCGAAAAGCGAAGCGCCCTCTCCCCGCACGATCTCCACCGGGCGGTCGTAGAAGGTCGGCACGTTCGGCCCTAAAAGCCGTTCGCGCCGGTCCAGCAGATCACTCCCCATCCGAGACCTTCCCGCGCAGCGCTTTCTTCTCGCCGTGAATCGCCTTCGCCTTCAGACGCCGCTTCTTCGAGCCGAGCGTGGGCCGCGTCGGGATGCGTTTCTTGGGCTTTTCGCAGGCCTTTCGGATCATCTCGGCGAGGCGGTCGCGCGCGATCTCGCGGTTGCGCGCCTGACTGCGCGTGTCCTGCACCAGCAGCAAAAGCGCCCCGTCGCTGGTCCATCTGCGCCCCGCGATCCGGCGCAAGCGGTTCTTCACCGGTTGCGGCAGGTGCGGCGAGCGTTCGGCCTCGAAGCGCAGCTCCACCGCGGTCGAAACCTTGTTCACATTCTGCCCCCCTGGACCTTGCGCCCGGGTGAAGGTTTCGGTGATTTCCCAATCCTCGATGGTTATCTGATCGTTGATCCGCAGCATGGGCCACAAGCTAGCTCACGCTGCGAAAAACGAAAGCCCCCTTCAGCCCGCCAGCAACCGCGCCCCGTCATGGCCAGTGATGCGCACGCTCATCAGCGTGCCTTCGGGCTGGTCCGCCTCGAACGTCACCTCGGCAAAGCCTTCGGTGCGCGCGACGCGCGGGGTCTCGGTCAGCACGCGCTGTTCGGTGCCGACCTGCGCGTCGAGATGGGCGGCCAGCGCGGCCTCGCCCTTCGCGCGCAGCCGGGCCGCGCGCTCCTTGACGATGGGGCCTTTCACGGCAGGCATCCGCGCGGCGGGCGTGCCCTTGCGCGCGGAATAGGGGAAGACATGCAGGAAGGTCAGCCCGCAATCGTCGACGAGCCGCAGGGAGTTTTCGAACATCTCCTCGGTCTCGGTCGGGAAACCCGCGATAATATCCGCGCCGAAGACGATCCCGGGGCGCAGCTTGCGCGCTTCCTCGGTAAAGGCGATGGCGTCGTCGCGCAGGTGGCGGCGCTTCATCCGCTTGAGGATCATGTCGTCGCCCGCCTGCAGGCTGAGATGCAGATGCGGCATCAGACGCGGCTCACTCGCGATCGCCAGCATCAGGTTCTCATCCGCCTCGATCGAGTCGATGGAGGAGATGCGCAGGCGCGGCAGGTCCGGCACGAGGCGCAGGATTCGCATCACCAGATCGCCCAGACGCGGCTCGCCCGGCAGGTCCGCGCCCCAGGAAGTCAGATCGACCCCGGTGAGGACGACCTCGTTGAAGCCGCGATCCACGAGGCGCTTGATCTGCTCGACCACGACGCCCGCCGGGACGGAGCGCGAATTGCCGCGCCCGAAGGGGATGATGCAGAAGGTGCAGCGGTGATCGCAGCCGTTTTGCACCTGCACATAAGCGCGATGGCGGCCGAACCCATCGATCAGGTGACCGGCGGTCTCCTTCACCGACATGATGTCGTCGACCATCACCCGCTCGGTCTCGCCGATGAAATCGGGGCCTTGCGGGGCGAGCTGCGCCCAGGTGTCGGCCTGCATTTTCTCGTGATTGCCGATGATCTTGGTGACCTCGGGCATCGCGGCGAAGGTGTCGGGCTCGGTCTGCGCAGCGCAGCCGGTCACGATCACCGGCACGTCCGGATTCTCGCGCGCGAGACGGCGGATTTCCTGCTTGGCCTTGCGCACGGCCTCGGCGGTCACGGCACAGGTATTGACGACCACGGCCCCTTCGAGCCCGGCGCCTGCAGCCAATTCCTTCATCGCCTCCGTCTCATAGGCGTTGAGACGGCAGCCGAGAGTCGAGAAAACGGGCGGTTTCATATCGCGTCCAGAAAATCTTGGGTGAGGGTCGCATCGAAGACATGCGCGGTGGGGCCGGTCATCCAGACGCCATCTTCGCGCCAGTCGATCTCCAGCTGGCCGCCATCGACATCGACGAGGACGCGCTTGCCGGTGAGCCCCCGCAGATGCGCGGCGACGGCGGTGGCGCAGGTGCCCGAGCCGCAGGCCAGCGTGATGCCGGTGCCGCGCTCCCAGACGCGCATCCGCAGATGGTCGGGGCCGATCACGCTGGAAAATTCGACATTGGTGCGCTCGGGGAACAGGGGATCATGCTCGATCACCGGGCCCTGGCGATCCACTTCGACCGCCTCGGCATCGTCCACGAAGAAGACGCAATGCGGGTTGCCCATGCCGACCGCGATCGGGTCGCCGCCCAGCGGCAGATGCGCGGGATCGATGCCGGGCAGAATCGGAATTTGCGCCGCTTCGAGAATCGGCGCGCCCATATTGACCGAGACCATCCCGTCCTCGCGCCGCACCGCGCTGAGTTGCCCGCGTTCGGTGAGCAGCGTGACATCGGCCCGGTGGAGCTGCCGCATCATGTAATCGCTCACGCAGCGAGTCGCATTCCCGCAAGCGCCGGCCCGCGTACCGTCGGAATTCCAGAATTCGAGCGTGAAATCAGCCCCTTGGGCGGGACGGATGACGGCGAGCTGGTCGAATCCCACGCCGCGATGCCGATCACCGAGCGCACGCGCGAGCGCAGGCGTGACCGGATCGACGCCCACGCGGGCGTCGATCACGACGAAGTCATTGCCGAGCCCATGCATCTTCATGAAGGGCAGTCCGCTCTGTATGCGCTTTGTATTCATGGCGCGCGATATACGCCCGCGCCAAGGTTTTTTCCAGATGTGCAATTTTTGTGAATTTTATGCCTTGACCCCCCCGGCGGGGGTTTGTAGAGACGCGCCCTGTGATGGGCCGTTAGCTCAGTTGGTAGAGCAACTGACTTTTAATCAGTGGGTCGCAGGTTCGAATCCTGCACGGCTCACCATCACCCTCAGAAACCCGGGCTTCGGCCCGGGTTTTTGCGTTTTGGGGTCTGCGGTTACGTGAGCCGCTCTCGGCGTCAGAAATAACTGCGCACCAAGGCCCCCGAGAGCAGCACCCAGCCGTCGGCCACCACGAAAAAGGCGAGCTTGAACGGAAGCGCCACGACCGCGGGCGGCACCATCATCATCCCCATCGACATCAGCACCGCCGAGACGACGAGGTCGATGATCAGAAACGGCAGGTAGACGAGGAAGCCGATCTGGAAGGCGCGCGTGACCTCGGACAGCATGAAGGCGGGCACGAGGGTCGAGAGCGGCGCGGCATCGAGGCTTGTCGGGGCTCCCGTCGCGGCGGTGCCGTTGCGCAGATCGGCCAAGGCCGCGAAGGTGTCGGGATTCGTGCGCCCTGCCATGAAGATGCGGAAAGGCTCTATCCCCTTCGTAAACGCCTCCTGCCAGTCGATCGCGCCTTCGACCAGGGGCTGGCCCGCGACGCGCCAACTCTCAAGGAAGACAGGCTCCATGATGAACCATGTCAGGAATAGCGCGAGGCTGATGATCAACATGTTTGGCGGCGACTGCTGAAGTCCGAGGGCTTGGCGCAGAATCGACAGCACCGTGACGATGAACGGGAACGCAGTCACCATGATCGCGAGCCCCGGCGCGAGGCTGAGAAGTGTGATTGCCGCGATGATCAGCAGCGAGCGCCCGGCGAGGCTGTCGCCCTCCCCGACAGAAAGCGTGATGTCCTGGGCCTGCGCCGGCAGGGCCGCGAGGATTAAGGTTAAGGCTGCCAGCAGGACAAACCTTGGCGCGGGAGAGCGCGCGAGGCGGACGTCGGGAACGGCAAAGGGTAGGCGGCGAGGCATGTCACAGGCCGTTTTGCAGATCGGCCACCTCGGTGAGCCGTACCGCAAGCTGCCCGTCGCTGCCGTCAATCTCGGTCAGTTCGCCGCGCGCGATCAGCTTGTCTCCCACGTAGAGTTCAACCGGGTCGTCCACTTTCCGGTCGAGGGACAGCACCGCATCGCGCTTCAGGCGCAGCAAATCGCGCACCAGCGGGCGGGCCTTGCCGACCGAGATGGTGATCTCGATCGGCACCTGCGTGAAGGGATTGGCGGTCGAGGCATTCGGCGCGGTCTCATTCATCGGGCTTGTCCTTCGCGGTGGCGGTGAAATAGGTCGTGACCGCGCGCGAAATGGCGGCGATGACGGCGTCGAGATCGACGCGGGTCTCGGTATCGGCGAAGCGCAGATAGACCTGCCCTTCGCCAAGGCTGGGCTCCGCGACGAATGCGAGCGGCAAGTCTGCGCGCGGCGCCAGCGCCTCTTGGATCTGCGGCAATGCGGTCGGATTGCCGACCACCGTGATCGGCCTCGCGCAGAGATCCCCGGCAATCGGCATCAATTGCTCGGCCACGACGGCGCCAAGCGACGCACGCGCGAGCGCGGGCAACAGTTTTCCGCAGATCTCGAGCAGAAGCGGCTCGAGCGCACCGAGCATGTGCTGGCGCGCCTCGTTATAGGTGAAGCCCAGCGCCTGCAGGTTGCGCCCGAGATCGCCGTGAAGTCGCGCGGTTTCGGCGTTTTGCGCGGCGACCGCATCGTCCCAGCCTGCCTGGTAACCGGTCTCGAACGCGGCCAGCTTGGTCTCTTCCAACTCGGCCGGGTCGAGCGCGATTTCACCCGCCTCGCTCGCCTTCGGCTCAAAGGATTCGAGTTTCAGCCTTTGGCCCATCACGCTTTCTCCGACGGCTCTTCCATCCAGCTACGCAGGATTTCGACGGTTTCGGCCTGACGCTCCTCGATCATCTTCTTGAGGCGGTCAACCGGATCGGCAGGGCGGTCGAGATCGAAATCCGTCTGTCGCGCCATCGGTAGATCCCCGAGGTCGAAGTCGGACACCAGCTGCATGTTCATATCGGGCATCTCCCCATCGTCGATTTCACCGGTGAGCGTCGTTGAAGACCGGGAGTTTTCCTCTGACGTGGCATTTGGCGCCGGCAGTTCCGCGGCTCCTTCTCGGGTTTTCTGCAGCAGGATCGGGCGCGCGACGAAGAGGCCGAGCACAAGCGCAACGATTGCGAGCACCGCGATCTGGATGATCTGCGTCAGATCGAGGGCCATGCTGTCGATGAATCCGGCGCCAGCGAGGGTTCCCGCTTCCGGCAGCGCCTCGAACTGCATGGAGCGCAGCGTGATCACGTCGCCCCGCGCCTCGTCGAATCCCACCGCGGAGGCCACGAGCTCGCGCAGATCGGCCAGTTCGGCATCGCTGCGCGGCGACCAGCTAGGGGTCCCGTCGGGATTGGTGCCGCGCACCCCATCGACCAGCACCGCGACGCTAAGCCGCTTGAGAGCGCCGGGCTTGCGAAGCAATTCACGACGCGTCTCAGAGACTTCGAAGTTGGTGCGCGCGCGCGTTTCGCTCGTACGGCTTTGCGACTTGCCGGTCGCGCCAGTCCCGTTGTCGGGCAGGTTGGAGGCCACGGTCGTCGCCGGGGGTGTCGTCGAATCGGAGGTTTTCGAGGTTTCGGACGTGTCGGTCGCGATCGCCACCCGGCCCTGCGGGTCGAAGCGACGCTCGGTGATCGCCTCGCGCTCTGTCACGGTGTCGAGCGCCACCTCGACCACGGCATTCCCGGGACCGACGCGCGCCTCCAGCAGCCGTTCGACGTTCCGCTTCAGCGCCAGAGCGCGAGTCTCCCCGCCGCCGGGCAGCGCGGGATTGTCGCTGAAGGGAATGAGCCCACGCGCCGAGTCGATTACCGAGACATCTTCGGGCGTCATGCCGGTTACCGCCGAGGCCACGAGATAGCGAACGGCCTTCGCCTGCGCAGCGCTCAGCCCCGCAGAAGCCGGCGTGATCGTCACAGAGGCCGTCGGCTCAAGCGTTCCGCGAAAAGGCGCATTCGTCGGATGCGCGATATGCACGCGCGCCGACCGAATAGACGGCACCGCAGCGATGGTTCGCGCCAATTCCCCTTCTTTCGCGCGCCAATAGGCGGCGTCAAACATCTGCGAGGTCGTGCCGAAGCCCGAGAGCGAATCGAGCAGCTCATAGCCCGCGCCACCGGTCGCGGGCAGACCTTGCGAGGCGAGAGTCATGCGCAATTCGTCTCGCTTCGGCGCGGCGACAAAGATCGAATCGCCACGCACCTCGTAGGCCACCCCGCGCTGTTCGAGCGCGGAGATCACCTCGCCCGCCTCCGCGCTGCCGAGGCCCGCGTAAAGCAAGGCCAGCGTCGGCTTCGACGCGATCGATCCGATTGCTAAGACCGTGGCGACCATCGCAATCACGCCGAAAACCGCGGCGAGTTTCCGGCGCATATCCAGGCCAGCCCAAGTGTCGATGAGTTGCTGCAAGACGAACCTCCAGAGAGCGGGCGTTCTGCCCGGCGTCACGGGCACCTTCCTTCATTGCGATTAACAATCGGTTAGTCCGACTCGGCTATTCCAAGCCTCGACCCGACACAGCGAGGCCCCCATGACGGAAGCCACTGCCGAGGCGAACGAGCCGCCGAAGAAGAAGACCAAGCTGATGCTCCTGATCGGCCTCGTCCTCATGATTATGCTGGGGAGCGGTGGGTTCTACGCGGTCTATTCGGGGCTGGTTCTCGCGCCTCCAGAGGCCACGCATGCCGCCGCTGCGCCGGAGGCGCATACACCGGAGGCACTTCCCGACATCGCCTATGTCGCACTCGACCCGCTCGCAATTACGCTGAGCGGCGCCTCCGCGCGCCATCTGCGCTTCGCGGCGCAACTCGAAGTGCCGAGCGCCTATGAACATGACGTAGAGCTGCTGAAGCCGCGCGTGATGGACGTGCTGAATGGGTATCTGCGCGCCGTCGACGTCAGCCTTCTGGAAGACCCGAGCGCGATGATGCGCCTGCGCGCGCAGATGTTGCGACGGATTCAACTGGTCACCGGAGACGGGCGCGTGCGCGACCTTCTCGTCATCGAATTCGTGCTGAACTGAGGGAGAGGCTGATGCAATTCCTTGCCGAAATCACATCCGGGCTCGCAGCGTTGGCGGCGGCGACCTATTGCTTCGTGCTCGCGCGCAGGCTCAAGCGATTCAACCAACTCGAAACCGGGATGGGCGGGGCCATCGCCGTGCTGTCCGCGCAGGTCGACGACATGACTCGCGCGCTTGAACGGGCGCAGGCCACCGCGGGCACATCCGAGCGACAATTGCGCGCGCTGACCGAACGCGCGGAGGCGGGGGCGGAGAAGCTCGAGCTGCTTCTGGCCTCCCTGCATGATCTTCCCGAAGACGGTGAACCACGCCGCCGCGTGCTGCGCCGGCGGCAACGCGAAACGGATATCGAGGCCGCGCAATGAACCGCGCAGCCGAACGCAAACCCGGTAGGCGCAGGCCCCGCCCGGGCCGCGGTGCCCTCTGGATCATCGCTGCGCTTTTTGTCCTCTCCGGCGGCATGCAGCTTGCACAGAGCGGAGCTTGGGCGCGCGATACCGCGGAACCAGTGCACGAGACAAAGGCGACAAAACCGCAGGACGGTTGTATCGACGACGCCGGGTTCACGGCGATGCTCGCCGATCTCAAGGCGCGGGAAGCGAAACTGGTCGAACAGGAAGGACTGCTTACTGACCGCCGCAATGCGCTCGCCCTTGCCGAAACCCGCTTGGAAAAGCGACTGAACGATCTCGTCGCGGCGGAAGAGGCGCTGTCCAAGACCGTCGCCGTGGCGGAAGAGGGTGCCGACAAGGATGTCGGAAAGCTCGTTGCGCTGTACGAGAACATGAAGCCGAAACAGGCCGCGCCGCTTTTCGCCGAAATGGACCCGAATTTCGCCGCCGGTTTCCTCGCGCGCATGCGCCCCGCCGCCGCCGCTGCGGTCATGGAGAGTCTCGAACCCAAAACGGCCTACGCGATCAGCGTGCTGATGGCAGGCCGTAACGCGGGCGCACCGCGCAACTGAGCGATGTTTAAGGCTCTTGGGCCTTTCTTAAACCGAATCATCCAAAGTCGCCCGAGAGAAACGGAAGAGGCTTTCCATGATCGGCGTCATCGGGATCGTGATCATCTTCGTGATGGTGTTCGGCGGCTATGTCGCGGCGGGCGGCAAGATGGGGATTATCCTCAAATCCCTGCCTTTCGAGATGATCATGATCGGCGGCGCAGCTGTGGGCGCCTTTGTACTCTCGAACGACCTGGCCTCGATCAAGCATACGCTGAAGGATGTCGGGAAGGTCTTCAAAGGCCCCAAATGGAAACCCGACGACTATCGCGATCTTCTGTGTCTTCTGTTCGAATTGATCCGGCTCGCCCGACAGAACCCCGTCGCAATCGAAGAACATATCGAAGATCCGGAAAAATCCTCGATCTTCGGAAAATATCCGAAAATCCTCCACGATCACGAGGCGGTCGACATCATATGTGACACGATGCGATCGGCTTCGATGAACTACGACGATCCCATGCAGGTGGAAGAGGTGCTCGACAAGCAACTCGAGGCAAATTACCACCATGCCATGCATTCGAGCCACGCTATGCAGTCGGTGGCCGACGCGATGCCCGCCCTCGGGATCGTCGCGGCAGTGCTCGGGGTGATCAAGACGATGGGCTCGATCGATCAGCCTCCGGAAATTCTCGGCAAGATGATCGGCGGCGCGCTTGTCGGCACCTTTCTCGGCGTGTTCATCGCCTACGGATTCATCGCCCCTTTCGCGAGCCGGATGAAAGGGGTGACCGACGAAGACAGCCACTTCTACAAGCTTATCCGCGAAGTGTTGATCGCCAACCTGCACAACCACGCGACCAATATCTGCATCGAGGTCGGTCGCCAGAACACGCCCCACCATATTCGCCCCAGCTTCTCCGACCTTGAGGAGGCCTTGAAGTCGGTGAAGTCGGAGGCGGCATGAGGCTCTGGTTCGCACTTCTATTTCTGCTGCCCCTCGCGCCGGCACATGCAACGGTGATTCCGGTCAAATCGGGGGAGCATGACGGCTTTTCACGCCTTGTCGTCTATCTACCGGCATCGGCGAGCCGGGCGATTACGCCTGTCGATGGGGGGATACGGATAGATACTGACGCCCCCGAGCCGCAATTCGCGACCCAGAACGTTTTCGAGTTGATACCCCGTGACAGATTGCAGGCGCTCGCGGCACAAGCCGATGGCGGGTTGTTTCTGAAACTCGCGCCCGGGGTCGCGCCTGAAACCTTCTCGCTCGAGAGCGGCGCGTTTGTCATCGACCTCAAGGATCCTTCTCCAGGTCAAACCGTCCCTCCGGTAATTGCGACGGGTGAAGATCGATCGCAGACCACGTCAACGAAGCCCCCACCAGCCTCTCGGCCCCGCCCGAAAACCGTTCAACCCGTGAGGATCGGAGACGACTACCTCGACCTGTTCTGGCGAGCTACGACTGCACAAGAGGAGCCTGCCAACGCGCCGGTGAATATCTCTGATGGCGCGCCCAAACCGCCCCTCCCCCCGAAACCCGATCCACGGCTCGATGGCATTGAAGAGCGCCTTCTACGCCAGATGTCGCGCGCGGCATCGCAGGGGCTCGTCTCGCCACAGATGACGCCGACCGAGGAAAAGCCCGCGCAAGGGCGACACGCTCCACCACCCACAGGCGACAGGGCCGCCGAAACGGCTGAAATTCCGCAGGCGCCTCAGGGCCCGAGACCTCCACCGCATCTTGCGATCGACTCGGTTACAGCGATCGACCGTGACCAACTTGCCACAGGCCTCCAGGCGCCTCCCGAGGTATCCGCGTGCCCGCCCGACCGATATTTCGAGCTCGCGCACTGGGTCGACGAGCGTCCGGCCTTCGCTCAGATCAGCGATGCGCGAAAAGGCCTCTTGGGCGAATTCGACGCACCCAATCCACGTAAGGTGACAGCATTGGCGCGGCTTTACATCGCCTTCGGCTTCGGGACGGAGGCCCGCGCGCTGTTGCGCGATATGGGCAAGGATGGACCGAGCAAGAATGCGCTGCTCTTCGTGGGAGCGGTGCTCGACGCCGATCCTGCCGCCGCCACCTCGCCGCTTGCTCAGCTCACCGATTGCAATGGCGCGGTCGCGCTTTGGGCCTTCCTCGCAGCTGACCCGCTTCCCGAAAAACGCGATGTTGCCTTCGCGGCGCTTCGCCGACATTTCGAGGCGCTTCCAGCCGATTTGCGACGGTCTCTGGCGCCAAACCTTGTGGCCCGCCTCACGCAGATCGGAGCGGCGGATGTGGCACGATCGCTCGAGCCGGCTGTCAGCCGGATCACGACCGGGGATCGACGTGCGCTCGACACGATGGAAGCCGAAATCCAAGTGGTGGAGGGCGATCCGCAAGCTTCGGGGCGCCTTGAAGCGCTTTCGAAGACGAACTCGGCGCAAGGGCTGCGCGCGTTGATCTTGTGGCTCAACAGCCAGATCGACGCGGGCGGAGCGGTCGACCCGGCAGCTCTTGCGAATGCAGAGGCCTTGGCTTTCGAACTCGCCGACGCGCCGGAGGCTCCGGAATTGCGTCGTATCGCCGCGATTGGCCACGCCGCGAATTCCGAATTCGGCAAAGCCTTCGAGATTTACTCAGATGCGACCGAGATCGCGGATTCGAAGGGCACGCTCGAAGCGATATTCTCGCGGTTGGTTGGGCAAGCCGGCGACGGGGATTTCCTTCGAACCCTTTATGACCAATTGCCCCTAGCCGAGAAAGCCGCGCAGACCTCCGGGCTGCGACAAGAACTGGCCGGACGTGCAATATCTCTGGGAATGCCTGCCGTTGCCGTGCGCCTTCTCGGACAGGCCGATCCGTTGTCGGTGCAGGACAAGACTCTGCTCGCGCGGGCCGCGCTCCTCGAACTGGATCCAGCTGCCGCCGTCGCGCATCTGAAGGATTTGGAGGGTAAACAGATCGAGCAGATCAGAGCCGCTGCCTTGTCTCGACTCGGTCGCCACGACGAGGCGCGCGCCGCCTACCTTCGCGCGGGCAATCCGGAAGGGGCCCGCGCGCAATCCTGGCACAAGGGCGATTGGTCAAGCCTGGACGCCCCTCCAGATGCGGTAGAACAGCGTTTTCTGGAAACTTTCGGGGCGACGTCCTCACAAACGAAGGAGGTGAAAGGCGGGCCGCTCACGCGGGCCCGCAGCCTGTTGGAGCAAAGCCAGGCAGAACGCGAAACGCTGTCGAAAATGCTCGATCGCCTTGCTTTGCCCCCTGTTCAGCAGTGACGGGCAAAATCTTCGGAAACGGATTCTAAAGCTTTGCCCGCTAGGTTTGGGGTCGCAAGAATTGCACTGCAAAGGGAAAATCCCATGCCTTGGTTTCGGCGGGCACTTTATATCTTATGTCTTACCTTCACCCCGCTATCCGCGGCGGGACAGCCCCAGCTATGCGAGGCCGCCGCGAAACAAGCGTCGCGCGAAAGCGATGTGCCTTACGCGGTGCTCATGGCGATTTCGTTGAATGAGACGGGTCGCAAGGGAGCAGGCGGCTTCCAGCCCTGGCCCTGGACCGTGAACATGGAGGGCGCGGGACACTGGTTCGACTCCCGGGATTTGGCGCTGGCTTACGTATTCAAGGAATTCAAACGCGGCGCGCGAAGTTTCGATATCGGCTGTTTCCAGATCAACTTCAAATGGCATGGGCAGCATTTTTCTTCGATCGAAGACATGTTCGACCCGCTGACAAATGCACGATATGCGGCTCGGTTTCTGAAATCTCTCTATGCCGAAACTGGGGACTGGACGAAGGCTGCCGGGGTCTATCATTCGCGCACGCCGAAATATGCGAGGCGCTATTCTGAACGCTTCGCGCGTCTTCATGCCAAGCTCGCAGGCAAGGTCGAACCTGAAAAGGTGGTGAATACCTCCGCCACGCGGGCAACCGCCGGGGCGCCTGAGATTCCGGAGATCGTATTGGCACGAACCGAACCGTCGGCGCAAAGCAGGGATAACCAATATCCCCTCCTGCTTCGCTCGGAAGGAACAGAGCCTCCAGGCGTGGGCAGTGCTCCGGGAGCCTCGCTCTTCATCCGAGCCGCGCAAAAAGCGCGAGGGATGTGATGGCGTCGCCGCTCGTGCACCGTGCGTTTCAACCCACCATCATGCTGGCGCTCGCACTGATGGCGGTCATCGCGATGATGATCCTGCCGGTGCCCTCCTGGATTCTCGACATCGGCCTGGCGACCTCCTTCGCCCTCGCGATCCTGATCTTCACTGTCACCTTGTTCATCGAACGACCGCTCGATTTTTCCGCCTTTCCGACGATTCTTCTCGCAACGCTGATGTTGCGACTCTCGCTTAACGTTACCTCGACGAAACTCATCATCGGCAACGGCCATACAGGCACCGGCGCGGCGGGTGGCGTGATCGAGGGGTTCGCGAATTTCATCATGAGCGGCTCGGTCCTGATCGGGCTCGTCGTGTTCTGCGTGATCCTGATCGTGAATTTTATCGTGATCACGAAAGGCGCCGGGCGCATGGCAGAAGTCGGCGCGCGTTTCGCGCTCGACGCCATGCCGGGCAAGCAGCTTGCGATCGATAGCGACATGAATGCGGGCGCGATCGACCACGCCGAGGCGCGGGAGCGGCGCGAACGCGAACAGGCGGAAACCACTTTTTTCGGCTCGCTCGATGGCGCGTCCAAATTCGTGAAAGGAGACGCGGTCGCAGGGTTGTTGATCACGTTGCTCAACCTCGTCGTCGGTCTGACCATCGGCACGGTGGTGCATGGAATGCCGCTCGATCGCGCGCTCGAAACCTATGCGATCCTCACGGTCGGCGACGGCCTCGTCAGCCAGATACCCGCGGTCATCATCTCGATCGCAGCGGCGATCCTGCTTTCGCGTGGCGGCGCGAAAGGCTCCACCGATCTGGAATTGTTTCGCCAGCTTGGTAAATATCCGGCCGCGCTGACCACCGTGGCGGTCCTGATGGCGCTGTTCGGTCTCGTGCCGGGGCTGCCTTTCGTGCCCTTCACCGCGGGAGCCGTCCTCCTTGGCGGGGCTGCCTTCATGCTGCGGCGCGCAGAGCGGGCGCGCGCCCGGCGCGAGGCGATGAAGATGCCCACGCCCGAAACCGGGCCGAAACAGAAGTCCATGGGCGACGTGCTCGACATCGACGACATCCATGTCGAATTCGCCCCCGATCTGGTGAAGATGGCGCTCGATCCCGCCACAGGTCTCGACGCGCGGATTTCGAACATGCGCAACCATGTCGCGGCGAGTTTCGGGCTGATCCTGCCGGAAATTCGGTTGACCGACGACGCGACCTTGCCGCCTGGACATTACCGGATCCGCGTTCAGGGGGTGGAGCAGGCGCGCGACCGGCTGATGCCGGAGCATGTGCTGGCACTGATCGCGGACAATCGCGATTTCCTGCCCGACGGGGAAGAGGTGCGCGAACCCGTCTTCCACGCCCCAGCCCTTTGGGTGCCCGCTCATCAGCAGGAGGATGCGGCGCTCGCAGGCTCGACGGTGGTCGGGCCGACGGAGGTGCTCGCGACGCACCTTCTCGAGGTAATCAAGGCGAATTTCTCGCGTTTAATGACGTTACGGGCGTTGCGGCGGCTGCTAGACGAGGTCGCGAACCTCTCCGATCCGACGCGCGCGCAGGCCAATCGGCGCGTCCTCGACGAGTTGATACCCGACAAGGTTCCGATCGACCTGCTTCTAGCGGTCCTGCGCTTGCTGCTCGATGAACGGGTCTCGATCCGAAACCTTCTTTTGATCGTCGAGGCGATCTCGGAGGCCCGCCACCTGCAAACCCCGGAGCAGATTTGCGAGCACGTTCGCCAGCGTCTCGGTTTCCAGCTCGTCGCCGATCTGCGGCGCGACGACGGCACGATCCCCCTGATTCAACTGGCGCCCGATTGGGAGGAGCGGTTCGGCAAATACACGATCGGCGGCGACGCGAGCGGCGATGTCGCTTTACCGCCCGATCTGTTCAACAAACTCGCTGCGAATATCGCCGAAAAACTTGCTGGCGCGGCACAGGCGGGCACGTTCCCGGCGCTCGTCTCTTCGGGACGCAGGCGACGGTTTCTGCGCACCGTCATCAACGCAAAAGGTCTGAACGCGCCGGTTCTGAGCTACGAGGAAATTGGCCTCGAGGCGCGGCCCGCGATGGTCGGGCAGGTTCCGGCATGAGCCCGCCGCTTCTAGATCAACTCGCAGAGATTCTGCAGAAAACGCAAAGTTTTTTGCTGATAGGTTTCGTCATCTTGCTTCGGGTCGGCGGGATCGTCGCAATGGCCCCTGGATTTGGCGAAACCAGCCTGCCGGCGCGGATCAAGACCGGCGTCGCACTCGCGATAACGCTCGTGATGATCCCGGCTCTCGTCCCCAGGCTCGCCACTGTCGATCTTGGGGCAAGCCCGCCGATCTGGCTGATCTCGGAAATCGCGATCGGCCTGTTCCTTGGGTTCGGCTTGCGCGCTTTCGTCTTCGCCTTGCAGATTGCGGGCACGATGGCGGCACAGTCGAGCTCGCTCGCGCAACTGCTTGGCGGTATGAGCGGCGAGCCGCAACCCGCGATCGGAAACCTGCTGATGATCGCCGGAATCGCGGTGCTTATGAGCCTCGGGTTTCATGTCCGGCTCATCGAGTTCATGATCGGCACCTACGACGTTCTGCCCGTCGGCGAGTGGCCCAATCCCGAGGCATTGCGCAGCTGGGGCGTCTCGGGCATCGCGCAAGCGTTTTCGCTGGCCTTCACGCTTGCCGCCCCTTTCGCGGTCACCGGGTTGATCTACAACGTCGCGCTCGGCGCGATTAACCGTGCCATGCCGCAGCTCATGGTGGCTTTCGTCGGCGCTCCGGCGCTGACAGCGGGCGGGCTGATCCTGCTCGCGCTTTGCGCTCCGACCGCGATCGCGATCTGGCGCGAGGCGGTCATGGCCTTCCTCGCCAACCCGTTCGGAGCGGTGCGATGAGCGAGGACGAAGGCGGCGAAAAGGAATTCGCCCCGACACCGCACAAGCTGGAGGCCGCGCGTCGCAAGGGCGATCTGGTGCGCTCCTCCGATATTTCGGTCGCTGCCGTTTACGGCAGTTTTCTCGCGACGCTCTTTGGCCTTGGCATCTTCAGCCTCACGCGGTTCGGCAGCGGCGCGATGGCAATGCTCGATCGCGCCGATGAGATGGCCGCGCAGTTCTTCGGTGGCGGGACGGCCATGGGCGGGCGCGTGATCGGAGAACTCCTGCTGCCGCTCGCCCCGTTTTTCGTGGTGCCGATGGTCGCCGCGCTGGTCGCCTATTGGGCGCAACGCGCGGTCGTTGTCGCGCCTGACAAGATCCAACCGAAGCTCAACCGGATCAATCCGCTGAAAAATGCTGCGCAGAAATTCGGCCGCAGCGGATTGTTCGAATTCGCCAAGAGCGTGACGAAACTCGCCGTGATCGCGACGACTCTCTTTCTCTACCTCAGGGCGCGCGCGGAGCTGATCTTTCTGACGCAGCATCTCGAACCGGTGCAGATCGCGGGCGTGTTGTTTCGTATGATCGCCGAGTTCCTGATGATCGTAACCGCGCTCGCCGCAGCGATAGGCGTCGTCGACTATCTCTGGCAACGAGTGGAATTCCTGCGGCGCAACCGGATGACGCGCAAGGAACTGACCGACGAGATGAAGCAATCCGATGGCGACCCCCATCTCAAGGCGCAGCGGCGCCAGAAGGGGATGGAGCTTGCGATGCGGCAATCGGTTCCCGACACCGCCAAGGCCGACGTCGTGATCGTCAACCCGACCCACTATGCGGTCGCGCTGAAATGGAACCGCGCCTCGGGTCGCGCCCCGGTCTGCCTGTCGAAAGGGGTCGATGCGATCGCGGCGCGGATACGCGAAATCGCGGCGGAGAACGCGGTACCCTTGCATTCGGATCCACCGACCGCGCGCGCGCTCTTCGCGGCAATCGAGATCGGAGAGGAAATCCGTCCCGAGCATTACAAACCCGTCGCGGCCGCGATCCGCTTCGCGGAGAAGATGCGCAAGGCGGCGGGTAGAGGCGCGGCATGGCGCAAATGAGCAAACTGCAGGTCGCGCGTCTAACGAAACTCGCTCGGTTGACTCGCATGCAAAGCGAGGCGGAACTCGCCGCGCTCGCACGGCTGAACGCCCAGGCCCGCGCGCTCGATTTGCGCATTGCGAGCCTGCAAGCAGAAGAGCGGTCGAGCCGGGCGACGCTCGCGCTGGACCCGACATTCGGGCAAAACACGCTCGCTTATCTCCGGTATCTCTCGCTGGAAGAAACGCGGCTTCGCGCTGCGCGTGACGAGCTGAATCCCGCGATCGCGAAGCAGCATGACGCGACTGCACGCGCGGTCGGCCGACATGACGTCGTCACGAAACTCGGTCGCCCGAAACGCGAAATGCCCCGCTGAGGCGCGGAGGCTCTGGTTTTTCGCGGTGCGCCGCTGGGCGGCCTGCGCTCAACTGTCCTGACGCACGATATCAGAAACCAGAACCGCAAGAACACTCGGGCCCAGAATGTTGCGGGCCGTCTCGGTCAGGGCCCGGCGCAAGCGCGACATGTTCGCAGAATCGGTGAACAGACCCTGAAACCCGCCGGTATTCGCGTGATCGAACAGCACCTGCAGGAACGCATCACGCAGTTTCGGCTCGGCGCGATAAACGGCTTCGGTTTCGCCCGCCTTCACCTCGAGGCTCAGCGAAAGGATAACCATTCCGGAGATGTGCGACTCGGTCACCAGCGGCACGATGAACTGGTTGTTGAGCTTGACGAATTCGGAGGTGACCTCGCCTCCGGCGCCATTAGCGACGGCGACCGGGTCACCATGCGAGTCGGTTGCGGCAGCAGACTTGCCCGCCTCCGCCTCCGCAGCGGCGGGGGCCGTCGGGGGGGCTGCGGGCGGCGGAGCGGGACGCAGAAAATAGCCAGCCGCGCCACCGCCGGCGAGGCCGATCAGACCAAGGAGAAGCGGGAGAAGTTTGCCAAGCATCAAGGCACCTCAGAACGGCAAAAGAACATCGGCGATCTGCTGGCCGTAACGCGGCTGCTGCACATCGGTGATCTGCCCGCGCCCACCATAAGAAATCCGCGCCCCCGCGATCTTGTCATAGGTGATTTCGTTCTGGCGGCTCACATCCTCGGGGCGCACGAAGCCGGTGACGATCAACTCGCGCACTTCGAAATTCACTCGCACCTCCTGGCTCCCCTGAATGCGCAGCACGCCGTTCGGGAGTGTCTCGATGATCGTGGCGGCCACGCGAAGGGTCAGCTTCTCGTTGCGCGACACTCGCCCGTCGCCGGAATAGGAGGAGTTCGAATTGGTCGCGACGGCATTGGCCATGTTCGCTCCCGCAGGCAGCCGCTTGTCGATGCGCTGCGGAATGCCCAGCATCGAAGGCACCCCCATCGTTTCGGAGCCGTTACGCGAGCGGCCTGTGGAATTCGAGATTTCAGCCTTGTCGTTAATCTCTATCACAACCGTGAGAATGTCACCGCGCTGGGCGGCGCGCTGATCGCCCAGAAGCGAGTTGCGCGCGCCCGACCAAAGCGAAGCTTCCTGCTCGGGCGTGCGGGCCACGGTCGTGGCGGGCAGCGGCGAGGAGGCCATGGCATAGAACTCGTTCCCGCCTTCGACCGGCGTGAAATCGGGGGCCTTACCGACCTGTTCGAGCCGCCCGCAGGCGACAAGCGCAATCGAAAGAAGCAACAGTGCAGGAGATTTCATCGCGAATTCCTCTTTCGGGTCCCCTCATCTCGCGACATGGGCGGTTCCATCCGCGCCAAGCGTTGCGGACACCACGGTTTTGGAGGCCGCGTTCATCACGCGGATCGTCTCTCCGATCCCGGCACGGTCGAGCGCGCGGCCTTCGGTACGGATCTCAAGCGATCCGAGGCGGAACAGCAGCGGGATGATCTGGTTACGCTCGACGATCGCGGGTTGGCCGAGATCGCGCGCGCGGATCGGGCGCCCGGCATAGATCACCGTGCGCGTCTCGAGGCCGACGGCCTTCTCCGACCCGCTCAACGCCCCGACCACTTCGCCCGGCCGCAGCCCGACATCCGCCCGCGTGACGATCGTGCGCGCGCGCAAAGTGTGGAGCGCGACGAGCGTGTCCGCCGAAGCTTGGCCTGTCAAAAGGCCGGCTAGCGCAATCAGGATCGCCCGAAACAGCATCAGCGCACCTGCGTCGTTGCGCCGAGCATCTGGTCCGCGGCCGAAATCACCTTCGCGTTCAGCTCGTAGCCGCGCTGCGCCTTGATCAACTCCGTGATCTCGCGCACCGGATCGACCGAGCTTTCCTCCAGATAGCCCTGCCGCAGCGTGCCCAATTCGTCCGCGCCGGGCGTGTTCACGTTGGGTGGCCCCGAGGCCCCGGTTTCGAGAAACAGGTTCGAGCCCATCGCCTCGAGCCCTTTCTGGTTCGAGAAATTCGCGAGGGTGAACTGCCCCAATAGTTGCGGCGCCACCTGATTGCTGAAATAGGCATAGACCTCGCCCTGAGCGTTGATGGCGATCGCCCGAGCATCGTTCGGGATCGTCATCTCGGGCACGACCGGGTAGCCGTCGGAGGTCACGATCTGGCCTGTGCCGTTGCGTTTCAGCCCACCATCGCGCGTATAGGCGGAGATGCCCGATGGCAGCATCACCTCCAGATATCCATTGCCATCGATCGCGACGTCCAGATCGCCGCCCGTGGCGCTGAGCGAGCCCTGCGCGACATTGACCGTCACCGCGGTCGGGCGCACCCCGAGGCCGAGCTGAACGCCGGCGGGAATGGTCGTCCCGTCGGTCGCGTTGATCGTGCCAGGGCGGGTCGCCTGCTGATAGAAGAGATCGGCGAATTCGGCGCGGCGCGCATTGTAGCCGGTGGTCGACATGTTTGCGAGGTTGTTGGAAATCACCTCGACGCGCATCTGTTGCGCGCTCATGCCGGTGGCCGCGATCTGAAGCGCTCTCATGTCATGGTCTCCTGTTAGCGGGCGAGCGTCTGGATGACGCTGCGAATTCGTTCGTCTTCGCGTTCGAGAAAGGCCTGTCCCATTTCGTAGGCGCGCTGGACCTCGATCATGCGTGCGATCTCGGTGACCGGATCGACGTTGCTGTCTTCGAGAAAACCTTGCATCAGCACCGCGCCCTCGACGGGTTCGGCGCCCGCCTCGGCGGTGAACCGCGTGCCCCCGACGTGGCGCAATCCGTTGGGATCTGTGGGAAGATAGACGCCAACCTGCGCGATCGGCTGGCCATTGTTGGACAGCGTGCCATCGGCCGCGAGCGCGACCGAGCTCGCCCCGGACGGGATCGCCACCGGGGTGCCGCCGGAATCGAGGAGGCGATAGCCGTCGGGCGTCAACAACTCGCCCGCGGCGGAAGGAATGAAGCTTCCCGCCCGCGTCAGCTGATTGCCCTGCGGGGTCTCGATCATGAAGAACCCCTCGCCCTCGATCGCGAAGTCAAAGGCCCCCCCCGTCTGGGTCAGCCCCCCCTGGCTCCGGTCGATCATGCGGCCATGCGCGCGCGCCATCGACAGCGAAGGCTCGTTGCCCTCGAGCCCCGAAAGGTATTCGGAGAAGATCACCCCTTCGCGCCGGAAGCCCGTCGTCGAGACATTCGCGATGTTGTTGGCGACGGTGCGCATTTCGCGCATCAGGCCGGATTGCCGCGTCAGCGTGGCATAGATCGCGTTATCCATCTTAGCCCCCGGCGATGATCGGCAGGAGGGTGCGGGTGAAGAACTCCACCAGCTTTTCCGACATGAAACTCATCGACACCCAGAACACGACGAGCATCGCGCCCACTTTCGGCACGAATGTCAGCGTCATTTCCTGCACCGAGGTCAACGCTTGAAAGAGGCCGATCGTCACCCCGGCGACGAGGGCGACCGACAGCAGCGGCGCCGCGATCAGCACGGCGATCCACAGGCCCTGCCGGAGCGTGTCGAAGAAGATCGCGTCCTGCATCACACCGGCATCCTGAGAATTTCCTGATAGGCCTCGACGACCTTGTTGCGGACGGTCACCGCGGTCTCGATCGCGAGTTCACTCTGCGCGAGGGCCTGCACCAGCGCGTGCGGATCGGCCTTGCCCGTCATTGCAGATTTGGCGGCGTCTTCGCCTGCCTTTACCGCATCGACGAAAGAACTCGCCGCCTGTTCGAAAAGGGGGCCCGGCCCGGAACCACCCGTTTTCGGCGGGACAGCGGCCCGGGCCTGGGCGTAGCTTTGCGTTGCAAGGGAGGTGTTCAAATCCATTCTAGATCTCCTCGGTCCTTAGCGGCGAAGCAGTTCGAGCAGGGAGGCCGACATTTGCCGGGCCTGATCGAACATGCGCAAATTCGCCTCGTAGCTGCGCTGCGCTTCGCGCGCGTCAGCGATTTCGACCACCAGATCGACATTCGAGCCGTCGTAGTAGCCGTTCTCGTCGGCCATCGGATGGCCACGATCGTAAATACGTGTGAGTTCCGTACGGTCGAGCCGGACCGGGCCGAGCGCAACCTCCCCGGTTCGTCCGCCCGCCTCGACGACCTCCTCGAAGGCCGCCATCTTGCGGCGGTAGCCGGGGGTGTCGGCATTCGCGATATTTTCGGAACTGTGCCGAAGCCGCATCGCCTGCGCTTTCATGCCCGAGGCGGAGAGCGCCATGGATTGGGTGAAATCGGTCATCCTCATCCCCTCCCAAGCGAACTGCGCAAGATGTTGAGTGAGGAGCGGTAGATCGCGAGCGACAGGTCATGCTCGCGCTTCACCTCGACCGAGCGGACCATCTCCTCTTCCAGCGAAACGGCATTGCCATCGGGCGAGGTCACCCCGGGGGAGGCGAGCGGTTCCGGTCCGGTCGTGATCGTCGACGCGGCGCCGATATGGCCGGGCCGCGTCGCGCGCAGGTCGCCGCCGACCTCGCTACGATAGAGGTCTTCGAAAGGCGGCAGATCCCGCGCCGCGTAGCCGGGCGTGTCCGCATTGGCGATATTTTCCGCAACCGCGTTCTGACGGGCTGCTGCGTGTCGGGCCATCGCACTGGCCATTTTCATGATCTCAATCTTCTCGAACATCGGGGCTTCTCCTCCGAGCTATCAACCAAGCTTTAAGAGCGAATCGTTTAGAAAACCTTTCGAGAACATCGGAGGCCAGAATGGCATTTGCGGGATTCGACCTGTTGCACGCCGAAATGCGCGCTATCGCCCGCGCCCACGCCGTCGGGCGCGTGCGCGAGGTGCGACGCGGGATGATCGAGGTCAGCGGTCTGGCCCGTTCGGCGGCCCTTGGCGACCGCGCGACGATTCGCTGCCAAAGCGGGCGCGAGATCGGCGCGGAAGTTCTGTCGCTGACGCGCGGGGCGGTCACCGTGCTGCCCGACGGAGCCGCCGATGGCGTGGCGATCGACGACGAGGTGGAGCTGCTCGGTCAGGGCGGGATCGCTCCGCATGACAGCTGGGTCGGGCGCATCATCGACCCGTTCGGAAAGCCGCTCGACGGGCAACCGCTGATCCACGGCGCGCGCGAGCGCGAATTGCGCGCAAGCCCTCCGCCTGCCGCCCAGCGCAAGCGGTTGGGCGGCCGGTTGGAGACGTCACTCGCCGCTTTCGACACGATGCTGCCATTGGTCCAAGGCCAAAGGGTCGGCCTTTTCGCGGGATCGGGCGTCGGAAAATCCTCGCTATTGGCGAGTTTCGCGCGCGGGGTGTCTGCCGATATCGTCGTCATCGCGCTGATCGGCGAACGCGGCCGGGAATTGCGGGAATTCGTCGAAAAGACCCTTGGCCCGGAGGGGATGGCCCGCGCGGTGATCGTCGCCGCAACCTCGGATCAATCGCCGCTGGTGCGCCGTCGCTGCGCCTGGGCCGCGATGGCCGTGGCCGAGCATTTCCGCGATGCGGGCCAGCACGTGCTGTTCCTCGCCAACTCGATCACGCGCTTTGCCGAAGCCCATCGTGAGGTCGCTTTGGCCGGGGGCGAGCCCGCATCGCTGCGCGGCTATCCGCCCTCGACCTCCTATCAGATCATGGCCTTGGGCGAGCGCGCGGGCCCCGGCGCCGAGGGTCAGGGCGACATCACCGGTATCTTCTCGGTCCTCGTGGCCGGTTCCGATATGGACGAGCCGATCGCCGATATCCTGCGCGGCGTGCTCGACGGGCATGTCGTGCTGGAGCGCGAGATTGCGGAGCGTGGGCGCTTCCCGGCGATCAATATGCTGCGTTCGGTCTCGCGCTCGCTGCCCGACGCGGCGGATCCCGAGGAAAACCGGCTGATCGGCAAGGCGCGCAGCCTGCTCGGCGCCTATGACCGGGCCGAGATGATGATTCAGGCGGGGCTATATGCGGAAGGCTCGGACCCACGCATCGACGCGGCGATCAAGGTCTGGCCCGAGCTGGACGCCTTCATTGCCGAACCCGCCCCCGACGGCAACGCGGGCAGTTTCGCGCGGCTGCGCACGATCCTGTCGCAGGTGCCGGGATAGGGTCTACATCAGGTCCCAAAGCAGCTTCGCGGCCAGCAACGTCGAGGTCGTCACCAGCAGCGGCTTGATCAGCCGCGCGCCCACCCGCATCGCAAGCCGCGAGCCCAGCCGCGCCCCGGCGATCTGCGCCAGCCCCATCGCGATGCCGAGCACCCAGAGCGGCGAGCCGACCAGCAGGAACCCCGTCAGCCCCCCGATATTCGACGAGAAGTTCAGCAGTTTCGTATGTGCCGTCGCCTTGAGCACGCCGTAACCCGCCAGCGTCACGAAACCGATCATGAAGAACGAGCCCGTCCCCGGCCCGATCAGACCGTCGTAAAAGCCGATCACCGGCACGAAAGCGGCGGTGAACAGGCCGGGCCGAATACGCTGCACCCGGTCCGTGTCGTCCAAACCCGGCCGCAACGCGAAAAACGCGGCGATTGCGACGAGGATGAACGGCAGGGCGATCTCGATCTTGTCGGTCGGGATGCGCGACACGAGAAGCGCCCCCGCGAGCCCTCCGAGGAACCCGATCACGGCGGCCAACAGCTGTTTTCGCAGCACCACATGGCCCGAAGCCGCGTAGGAAATCGCCGCCGTCGCCGCGCCGAACGTGCCCTGAATCTTGTTCGTCGCGAGCGACTGAACCGGCGGCACGCCCGCCAGCAAAAGCGCCGGCACCGTGATCAGCCCGCCGCCGCCCGCGATGGAATCGACCACCCCCGCCGCGAAAGCCGCGCCGATCAGCATCACCACCAGATCGAGAGGAAGTTCAAACATTTGCACCCCGGTCAGAAGACAGCCGCCTCTTGTCCTGCCCACGCCGCGAAAAGTAAAGCCGTTGCCTCAACGGGGCCGCAGCCGCTATCACCGACCCATAGCCTTGCGGAAGACCCAGATGACCCACTCGCGCCCCGAAACCGTACCCCTCTCCGCGAAGGCCGCGTCGTGATCGCGCGGACCCACCGATATGCGCCGCTCGACGCTTTTGCGGCCCCTGCGAAACCCTATTCCCAGATCTGGCGCGGGATGCTTGGGCTGGGCGTGATCGTCGCCTTCTACCTGCTCAGCGGCTGGGCGATGATCCTGTTCTTCTCCTCGGTGCTCGACGATTTTTCGATGCTCAGGCTGTTTCAGGAAATCGCCCATGGTTCGACCCCGCGCGGCCTCGCCATCCTGCTTGCAACCTTCGCGCCGCTTCTGATCGCGACCTTCCTCGTCAGCCGCCACTTGCACCACCGCGCGGCGGCGACGTTGTTCGGAAAGCAGAGCCTCTCGACATTTGCGAAGGTGCTGCCGACGCTGTTGCTCTTTGCTTGTTTCTCTTTCGCGCTCACCCAGCTCAGCGAATCCACGGCCCGCTCCAATTCGCTGATGAACGTGCTGGGCTGGGCGCCAATCGCACTGCCGCTTCTGTTCGTCCAGATCGCCACCGAAGAGGTCCTGTTTCGCGGCTACCTGCTGCAGCAGCTCGCAGCGCGCTGGCGCAGCCCCCTGGTCTGGATGGTCCTGCCCTCGACGCTCTTCGGGGCGCTCCACTATTCGCCCGGCACTTATGGCAGTAACGCGTTCTGGCCCGCGCTCTGGGCCTTCGGCTTCGGCTGCCTCGCGAGCGACCTGACCGCGCGCACCGGCAATCTCGGGGCCGCCCTCGCGCTGCATTTCGCCAATAACTTCGGCTCGCTTTTCCTTGTGGGCTTCTACGGTCAGCTCGACGGGCTGGCGCTCTACACGATCGTGATCAATACGCGCGACTTGTGGGACCTCTTGCCGTGGCTCGTTCTCGACATGCTGCACCTGTTGATCGCGTGGCTGTTGATCCGCCTCACCCTGCGCGTCTGATTGCAATTCACGCAGGGGCGGCGTATTTCAAGCCAAACCGACCCGCCCCAGCGAGAGGCTCTTACGATGAACTGGATCACCAATTACGTCCGTCCTCGGATTAACTCGCTGTTTTCGCGCCGCGAAGTGCCCGAGAACCTTTGGACGAAATGTCCCGAGTGCGGGACGATGCTGTTCCACCGGGAGCTGTCGGACAATCTGAACGTCTGCACCAATTGCGACCATCACCTCGCGATTACGCCCCGCGTGCGCTTCGAGGCGCTGTTCGACGGTGGCATCTTCTCCGAAGTGAAAGTGCCCGAACCGATCGCCGATCCGCTGCATTTCAAGGATCAGAAACGCTATCCGGACCGGATGAAGGCGGCACAGAAATCGACCGGCGAGAAAGAGGCGATGCTGGTGGCCGAGGGCGAGATCGGGCGCACGCCGATCGTCGCGGCCGCGCAAGACTTCACCTTCATGGGCGGCTCGATGGGCATGTATGTCGGCAACGCGATCATCGCGGCGGCCGAGCGTGCGGTGAAGCTCAAACGTCCGCTGGTGCTGTTCTCGGCGGCTGGCGGCGCGCGGATGCAGGAAGGTATCCTGTCGCTGATGCAGATGCCGCGCACCACTGTCGCCGTGCAGATGCTCAAGGAAGCGGGCCTTCCCTATATCGTCGTTCTGACCCATCCGACGACCGGCGGCGTGACCGCCTCCTACGCGATGCTGGGCGACGTGCATATCGCCGAACCCAACGCGCTGATCTGCTTCGCGGGCCCGCGCGTGATCGAACAGACGATCCGCGAAAAGCTGCCCGAAGGCTTCCAGCGCGCGGAATATCTGCTCGATCACGGGATGCTCGACCGCGTGACGCATCGCATGAAGATGCGCGACGAGCTGATCACTATCCTGCGCATGCTGATGAACCTGCCGCCTGCGGTGAAGGGCGATCTGCCCGCGCCGGAGAAGGCCCCCGAGGTAGCGGTCGCCGAGGCAGCTCCCGAGGCCGAGGCGAAGCCCAAGACCTGATCTTCGTATTGGCTGAAATATCCCGGGGGGCGGCGCCAGCCGCGGGGGCAGCGTCCCCTCTCCGGTCCGCCATCTGAGGCCGGAGGGGCCGATGACACAAAGCTCCGATGACATTCTCGACCGCCTGATGGCGCTGCATCCCAAGGTCATCGACCTGTCGCTCGACCGGATGGAGCGGTTGCTGGGGGACCTCGACCATCCCGAGCGCGACCTGCCGCCGGTGATCCATATCGCGGGCACCAATGGCAAGGGCTCGACCCAGGCGATGATCCGGGCCGGGCTGGAGGCTGCTGGCAAGCGCGTCCACGCCTATACCTCGCCGCATCTTGCGCGCTTCCACGAACGTATCCGGATCGCCGGAGCGCTGATCTCAGAGGACGATCTGGCCGCGCTTCTCGATGAGGTCGAGGCGGCGAATGGCGGCAAGCCGATCACCTTCTTCGAGGTGACGACGGCGGCGGCGCTTCTGGCCTTCGCGCGGACGCCTGCGGATTACACGCTCCTCGAAGTGGGTCTCGGCGGGCGGCTCGACGCGACCAATGTGATCGACAAACCCGCGCTGAGCATCATCACGCCGGTCTCGATCGACCATCAGCAATTCCTTGGCGAGACGCTGGCCGAGATCGCGGGCGAGAAGGCCGGGATCCTCAAGCGCGGCGTGGCCTGCGTGGTCGGTCCCCAGCAGGAGGGGGCGCTCGACGTGATCGAGGCGCGGGCGGAAAAGCTCGGCGCGCCGCTTCTGGTGCATGGCCAGCATTGGCAGGTCTGGGAAGAGCGCGACCGGTTGATCTTTCAGGACGAGAACGGCTTGCTCGATCTGCCGCTGCCGAACCTGCCCGGCCCGCATCAGATCGCGAATGCCGGGGCAGCGCTCGCGGCGCTGCGGCACCTGGGCTTTGACGAAGCCGCCTGCGAGGCAGCCGTGACGAAGGCCGAATGGCCCGCGCGGATGCAACGGCTGCGCCACGGACCGTTGGTCGACGGCGCGCCCGAAGCCGAGGTCTGGCTCGATGGCGGCCATAACCCGGCGGCGGGCGACATGATCGCGAAGACGCTGGGCACGCTGCCGCAGCGCCCGACCCACCTGATCTGCGGCATGCTGAATACCAAGGACGTGACCGGGTATCTGCGTCCCCTGGCCCCTCACGCAGCGAGCCTTCTAGCCGTGTCCATCCCTGGCGAGGCGAACACCCTCTCGGCGGAAGACACCGCCGAAGCGGCGCGCGCGGTCGGCATCGAGGCACGCCCGGCGGCCTCGGTCGGCTCGGCCATCGCGGGGATCGTCGCGATCCATCCGCATGCCCGCATCCTGATCTGCGGCTCGCTCTATCTCGCGGGCCGGGTGCTGCGCGAGAACGGCTGAAGCTGCGGCCTTGCACGAGCTCTGTGCGAGTATGCCGGTGGCTCACCTGCGCCCGCGCCCCTATCTTCGCGTGAACAGGAAAGGAGACCACCATGCAGCTTGAGCTTGGGATCGACACGTTCGGCGATGTGACGCGCGGCGAGGACGGCCTGCTGCGCAGCCATGCCGAGGTGATCCGCGACACGCTGGCCGAAGGCGAGCTCGCCGATCAGGTCGGGCTCGATTACATCGGTCTGGGCGAACATCACCGCCCCGATTTCGCAATCTCCTCGACCGAGCCGATCCTCTCTGCGATCCTCGCGCGCACCGAAAAGATCAAGGCGGGCACCTCCGTGACGGTGCTGTCCTCGGACGATCCGATCCGCGTGTTCCAGCGCTTCGCCACTCTGAACGCGCTGGCGCCGGGGCGGGCAGAGATCACCATAGGGCGCGGCTCCTTTACCGAGAGCTTCCCGCTCTTCGGGCTCGACCTGAACGATTACGAGGCGCTGTTCACCGAGAAATCGCAGATCCTGCACCTGCTCGCGACGCAGGAGAAGGTCAGCTTCGATGCGCAGATGCGCCCGCCGCTGAAGAACGTCACCGTCTATCCGCGCCCCGAGACGCCGCTGCAGATCTGGCGCGGGGTCGGTGGCTCGCCGCAATCGGTGGTCGAGACCGCCGCGATGCAGATGGATCTGATGCTGGCGATCATCGGCGGGGATTCGACCCGGTTCAAACCGCATGTCGACCTCTATCACCGCGCGCATGAGCAGCTTGGCACCAAGCCCGGCAAGATCGGTGTCCACTCTCCCGGCCATATCGCCGAGACCGACGAGAACGCGCAGGAAGAGTTCTACGAAGGCTACGCGCGGATGCATGACATGATCGGGCGCTCGCGCGGTTGGCCGCCATTCCGGCGCGAGGCCTACCTGTCGGAGATCGAGCATGGCTCGCTCTATGTCGGCAGCCCGGAAACCGTAGCGCGCAAGATCGCGCGGACGGTGAAAGCCTTGGGTCTGTCGCGATTCACGCTGAAATACAGCGGCGGGCCGCAGAACCCCGCGCATCTGCGCAAGACGATCGAGCTTTACGGCACCAAGGTGCGCCCGCTTCTGGCGGAGATGCTGGCTTAAGCCTCCGCCGCCCAGCCGTCTGCCTGCATCTCGCGCAGGCGGCTGGCGGTGCGCTCGAATTCGAACGTGCCTTCGCCTTCGACGTAAAGCCGCTCGGGCTCGTCCGCGGCCGAACAGATCAGCCGGACCTTGGCCTCGTAGAGCGCGTCGATCAGCGTGACGAAGCGCTTCGCCTCGTTGAAGTTGGAGGCCGAGAGCAGCGGGATATCATCGAGCAACAGCACCTTCACCGCATCCGCGATGGCGAGGTAATCCGCAGGACCCAGCGGCTGCGCGCAGAGATCCCAGAAGCTCGCACGACCGACCCCGTTGTGGAAATGCGGGATTTCGACCGTGCGTCCCTTCACCGGGATATCGAGCTTGCCGTGATGATCGCCCCCGGTCAGCTCGTCCCAAAGCGCATCCATCTTCGCGCGCGCCTCGCGGCCCGCCGGTGTGAAATAGACCTGCTGCCCGGCCAGACGGTTCTGACGATAGTCGTTTTCGGAGGCCAACTCGTAGACGTCGAGCTTCTCGCGGATCAGCCCGATGAAGGGCAGGAATAGCTGCCGGTTGAGTCCGTTCTTGTAGAGGTCCTCGGGCACGCGGTTCGACGTCGTAACGATAGTCACGCCACGCTCGAACAGAGCCTCGAAGAGACGCCCCACGATCATCGCATCGGCAATGTCCGTGATCTGCATCTCGTCGAAGCACAGCAGCCGCAGCGAGCCCGCCACCTCTTCGGCCACGGGGCGCATCGCATCCACGGTATTGGCGCGGCGCGCATCGTCGAGTTTGCCTTGGACTTCCTGCATGAAGGCGTGGAAATGCACCCGGCGTTTCGGCACGTCGGTCTGGCCGAAGAACAGGTCCATCAGCATGGATTTCCCGCGCCCGACACCGCCCCAGATATAGAGGCCGCGCACGCCTTCGACCGGCTTGATCTTGCGCTTGAAGAAGCCGCGTTTCACCGGCTCGGCGGCGGGGGCATTTTCCAGCGCGCGGCGCACGCGCTCCAGTTCGGGCAAAATGGAGCGTTGGGCGGGATCGGGGTTGAGGTCCCCGTTATCCACCATGGACTCGTAAAACTCGGGCAGGCTGCGTTTCATGACGTTCCGATATAGCGCGCTCACGGGATTGAAAAGCCCCGCGGCTTGCGCGAGCATCCGATCCGGAGGAGGACCCCATGGCCAAGGAATTACCGCTGCTCGGCGCTGCGCTGAGCCTCGATATGCTCGCGCATCATCGCGACTGGATCGTCGCCGATCAGCGCGATCTGGAATTGCAGAGCTTCTGCTGGCCGAACGCGACGGATGCGGACCTGCGCAAGATGGTGGCACGCGCGAAAGACCTGCTCGACGGCTATACCGGACGGCTGGGGCTGCATGGGCCGTTCACCTCCTTCAACATCGACTGCGCCGACCCGGAGATCGTCGAGATCATTCGCGCCCGGATGCTGCGTGTGCTGGAGATCACGGCGGAACTGGGCGGTGATCAGATGGTGATCCACTCGCCCTACACCCTCTGGAAGGAGGCCGATCTGGAGCAGAACCCCGCGAACGCGTTCATTCAGGTCGAACGCGTGCGCTATGTCCTCACCCCGGTGATCGAAAGGGCAGAGGAACTGGGCGTGACGCTGGTCATCGAGAATTGCGAGGACATCACGCCGAACCTTCGCGTCGAACTGGCCGCGAAGATGAAGAGCGAAGCGGTGAAGGTTTCGCTCGATACGGGCCATGCGCAGTTCATGCATCGCAGCTGCGGCGCGCCGCCGGTCGATGTGTTCGTCCATGCGGCGGGCGCGGCGCTGGAGCATGTCCACCTGCAGGATATCGACGGCTATGGCGACCGCCACTGGCACCCGGGCGAGGGCACGATCGCGTGGCATTCGGTGTTCAAGGCGCTTGGCAAGCTGCCCAAGATGCCTCGCCTGATCCTCGAAGTGAATGACGAGATTGGGGTGAGAAAAGGCGCGGAATATCTGGAGTCTCTGGGACTGGCGCGGTAACGGCTACGTGCGGCCCCGGCCCTCTCCTTGTGAAGGGTGAGGGCAAAGCGTAATCTCTGCGCCGCAGAAAAGCCGACAGGAGTTCACATGGCCAAAAAGACCCCGCAACGTCTTCACCTCGTCTTCGGCGGCGAGCTGGTGACCCCGAGCCGCACCGAATTCAAGAATGTCGACGATATCCATATCGTCGGGATGTATCCGAACTACGCTTCCGCCTATGCCGCGTGGAAGGCCGAGGCGCAGCGTACCGTCGACGACGCCCACACCCGCTACTTCATCGCGCACCTGCATCGCCTGCGCGACGAAGAGCTCGAGGTTTCGACCACCGAAGAGCTCGGCAGCTAAGGCTGGCATGGCGGGCTCTCTTCCTCTCTGGCTCAGACTGCGGCTCTCGGCCCTGCGTCCTGCGGGACCCAAGGCGAAAGCCGCGGTCGAGGCCGGTCAGGGGGAAGATCGCGCCGACGCCCCGCTACTGTGGATCTGGGCTGCGGGGACATGCGCGGAGGCCGCCGGGCTGGTCGCGCGCAGGGTCGCGGCGCGGATGCCCGATATCCGCATCGCGATGACGGTGCGCGGCTCGGAGAGCGCGCCGGATGGGCTGCCCGATCAGGTTTTCCTGCGCGCCGCCCCCGAGGATCGCCCGGCCTCCGTCCGTCTCGTGCTGGATGCGTGGCGCCCCGATCTCGTGCTCATCATGGATGAAACGCTGCCCGCCGCCCTGATCGCGGAGACGCAAACCCGCGGTATCGCCAGCGTGCTGGCCGACGCGAAATTCGGCGGGCAGGACGGTCTGCGGCTCGACGATGTCTCGCTGGCGCTGCTGGGCCGAATCGACCGCATTTACCTGCGAGACGAGGCGAGCCTAGAACGGGTGGACGACCGATTGAGCGGCCCGGTAATCGTGGTCAATGATGGCGCGCTCGGCGAGCCACCGCAGCCGCTTCACGGGTCCGAGGCCGAGCGCGCCTCGATGGCCGAGTCGATGGGCGCGCGTCCGGTCTGGCTGGCCGCAGCCGTGCCCGAGGCCGAAGTCGGCCCGGTGACGGCGGCCCATCGCTACGCTCAGCGCCACGCGCATCGGCTGCTGCTTCTGCTCGTGCCGGATGATGAATCCCAAGGCGAAACCCTTGCCGCGCAACTGACCGCCGAGGGCTGGTCGGTCGCGCGCCGCTCTCTCGAGGGCGAGCCGGAACTGACGACCGAGATTTTCATCGCGGACGACGCGCAGGAATACGGGCTGTGGTATCGGCTCGCCGCGCTCAGCTACATGGGCGGCACTTTGTCGGGGACCGCACAGTCGCCGCGCTCACCGGTCGAGGCGGCGGCACTTGGCTCGGCGATCCTGCATGGCCCGAAACTTGCGCCTTTCCGCGAGGATTACCTGCGGCTCGAGGCCGCGAAAGCCTGTCGCGGCGTCGTGGTGCCGGAGGATCTGCCCGAAGTGGTGGCCGACCTGATCGCGCCCGAACGCTCCGCCCAACTCGCCCATAACGCCTGGGCCGTGACGTCTGGCGGGGCCGGTGCGGTGGAGACCATCGCCCGCGATCTTGCCGAGATCCTGTCGGGCACTCAGCCCGCAAGGGTGGCGTGATGGGCGCGCCCGGTTTCTGGTTCAACGCCCCCGATGCGCCAGGCCTGCGGGCGCGGCTGCTGTCTCCGCTTGGGGCAATCTACGCAGCGATGACGAAGCGGCGCGTGGCGCAGCCGGGTCTGAGGCTCGACGTGCCGGTGATCTCGGCCGGCAATATCAACGCGGGCGGGACGGGCAAGACGCCGACGGTGATCTGGCTGGTGCAGCGGCTGGCGGCACGCGGTGTGACGGCGCATGTAGTCACACGCGGCTATGGCGGATCGCTCGAAGGGCCGGTGCGGGTCGACGAGCGCAGCCACCGCGCCGAAGAGACCGGGGACGAGCCGTTGCTGCTTTCCGCCTTCGCACCGGTCTGGGTCGCGCGAGACCGCGCTGCCGGGGCGAGCGCCGCGGTCGCCGCCGGGGCACAGGTGATCGTTCTGGACGACGCCCATCAGAACCCCACGCTGGAGAAAGACCTCTCCATCGTGGTGGTCGACGCCCATAAGGGTTTCGGCAACGGGCGGTGTCTGCCCGCCGGACCGCTGCGCGAACCGATCGAGGCTGGGATGGCCCGCGCGGACTTCCTGCTGTCTATCGGACCGGAGACCGCACAAGAAGATTTCACGAATTTCTGGGGTTCCAGAATTTCGAAACCGCACCTGACGGGCCAACTCGCGCCGCTGCAGACGGGCATGGATTGGGAAGGGCTTCCAGTCCTCGCCTTCGCGGGCATCGGCCATCCCGAGAAATTCTTCGCCACGCTGCGCGGTCTCGGGGCTAACCTGCTGCGCGGCGAGGCGCTGGAAGATCATCAGCCTTTCACAACGCGCCTCTTGCAGCGGATCGAGACGGAGGCCGACATGCTCGGCGCGCAGATGGTCACGACCGAGAAGGATGCGGTGCGCCTGCCCGAAAGCTTCCGTCCGAAGGTTCTCGCGCTGCCCGTGCGGCTTGCGATCGACGACTCCGCAGAACTCGACGCCGCGCTCGACCAACTCGGGATATGAGAAAGGCCGGCCCCGCGGGACCGGCCTTCGCTTGATCTGTACAAAAGCTCAGTTGGCTTGCTTCGCCAGCTCGTCGTCGAGAATCTTCTTGAAGTCGTCCCAAGCCATGTTGGAATGCTTCTCGCCATCGATGATGAAGGTCGGCGTCGCGTCGATCTTGTCGTCGCCCGCGTTCTTCTGGAAGGTCGCGACCATCTTCTCAGCGCGCTTCTCGTCGTTCATGCAGGCGGTGACCTGATCGTTGCTCAGCCCGGCCTGCAGGCCGATCTTGCGTAGATTGTCCGCGATGGTCTGCGGCTTGCCGTCGCCGATCCACTCCTTCTGCTTGTTATAGATCATGTCCGAGATCGCGTAATATTTCGGGTCGCCGCCGCACTGCGCGATCAGACCCGCCCAGACGCCGAACTTGTCGAAATAGACTTCACGCTGGATGAACTTCACCTTGCCGGTATCGATGTAGTTCTTCTTCAGTTGCGGATACTCGACCTTGTGCCATTCCGCACAGTGCGGGCAGGTGAAGGAGGCGTATTCGATCACCGTGACCGGCGCATCTTCCTGACCGAGAACCACGTCGGGCAGAGTCTCGACATCTTTGCTCGCCGTGGCTTCCTGCGCTTGCGCCGCAGTGATCAGGCTCGCTTCGCTATGCTGGCTGGCGTACCAGCCGCCCGTAGCGAGGAGGCCCATAACGGCCGCGCCGCCGAGGATCGAAAGAGTTTTGCTCATTTATCTGCCTTTCTTCTGTCCAGCCCGCTCTGCGGACTTCGATAGAACGTTTCTTGCCAGTTCTTCCAGCGCCGATTTCAGACCGGCATCGCTACATTCCGCAACGCGCGCCTTCGCTTCTTCGATGATACGGGGATCGGGCGCCTTGGGTTCAGGTTTCGGTTTCGGTGCGAATTGCGCCTGACCATCGGCAAAGCCGGTCGGCGCCGTCTGCGTCAGCGAGATACGCGAGATCGCGTTATAGCCGTAGCAGGCATTCACCTTGTCACGGATTTGCGGCAGCTGCATCTGCAGCATCGGCGCCGCCGCCCCGGTGGTCAGCAGGGTAAGGGTCGCCCCGAAGCCGCCTTTCGTGTAGCCGATCTTCACCGGGCGGCATTGCGCGGCCGTCTCAGGACCCACGACTTCGGCCCAATGGGTCAGCAGACGCGACACCGCGAAACCCCGCGCTTCGCCCGCGGCTCGGATCCGGTTACGCAGCAGCCCGCCCGCGGCTTCAAAGCCACGCATCCGCCGATCCGGCGTCTTTTGCGGGTCGCTTTTACTCATTCGGGGCGGTTCCTCTTGATCCATCCCATTCTAGGCAGCACATCGGGCCGGGCCAACCGGTCGGCAAGAGGGGAGCATAAACATTGCGTGACGGTAAAGAGGCAATCGGCGAAACCCTGCTCAACTGGTACGACACCCATGCCCGCGTCATGCCGTGGCGCGTATCGCCTGCGGATCGGGCAGAGGGCGAGCGACCCGACCCCTACCGCGTCTGGCTCTCCGAGGTGATGCTGCAGCAGACCACGGTCGCCGCCGTGCGCGACTATTTCCGCCGCTTCACCGAGCGCTGGCCCGATGTAGGTGCATTGGCGGCGGCCGAAGAGGGCGACGTGATGGCAGAATGGGCGGGGCTCGGCTATTACGCCCGCGCCCGCAACCTGCTGAAATGCGCGCGTGTTGTGGCGGATGACATGGACGGTCGCTTCCCCGAGAGCGCAGCGGAACTGCAAAAGCTGCCCGGCATCGGCCCCTATACCTCCGCAGCCATCGCCGCAATCGCCTATGACGAGCCCGTCGCCGTGGTCGACGGCAATGTGGAGCGCGTGGTTTCGCGCCTCTTCTCCGTCGACACGCCCCTTCCCGGCGCGAAATCGGAACTGACCGACCTGACCGCGCAGATCACGCCCGAGGACCGACCGGGAGATTTCGCTCAGGCGATGATGGATCTGGGCGCGACGATCTGCACGCCGCGCAACCCGGCCTGTGGCATCTGCCCGCTGATCGACAGTTGCACCGCGCGTGCCGCCGGTATTGCCGAGACGCTGCCGCGCAAAGCCCCAAAGAAAGAAAAGCCGACCCGTCGCGGCTTTGCCTATGTGGTGATGAACGCTCAAGGCGACGTGCTGCTGGAACGTCGCCCGGACAAGGGGCTTCTGGGCGGCACGCTGGGCTTTCCCGGCTCGGACTGGTCCGACGCGCCGACACCCGCCCCGCCGGTGCAGGCCGACTGGATTCTCTCACCCGTCGAGGTGCGCCACACCTTCACCCATTTCCATCTGATCCTTCAGGTCCATGTCGCCCGCAAGGAGACCGAGTCCATGACCTCGCGGACAGATTTCCGCCCGGGCGATCTGCCCACCCTGATGCGCAAGGTCTGGGATGCCGCGCAGAGCGCCGATGGGTCGCAAGCTGAATGATTGTATCGGGTTAGCGTTCGGCTAGTATGACCGCGCCCGCATCGCTCACGAGGCCCCGATGTCCAGCCGCGACGAAATCCGCCGCCCCTCGCACGCCCTGCCCTTCTGGCTATCGCTCGGCACCGTGCCGCTGGCGGGGATCGAGGCGTGGGTCGGCGGCTGGACCCTGATCCTGCTGCCCGCCTATGCGTGGTGGCTGACGACGGTGCTCGACCAGCTGCTGGGGCATAACGAGGACCAGCCCGACACGGAAACGCCCGAGGACGACCTGTTCTGGTATCGCGCAATCACGTTGATCTGGTTCCCGATTCAGGCGGCAGTGATCTTCGGCACGATCTGGTGGGTGACGCATACCGATCACCTGAACGGCTTCGAGATCGTCGCCCTGATGTTCGGCGTGGGCGTGATCTCGGGCACGATCGGCATAGTCTATGCGCATGAGCTGCTCCACCAGAAGTCCAGGCTGGAACGCTGGCTGGGCGACCTGCTGCTGGCCACAGTCCTTTATTCCCATTTCAGGACCGAGCATCTGCTGGTCCATCACCTCTGGGTCGGCACGCCGCGCGATGCGGTCTCGGCGCGCTATAATGAGGGGTTTCACCGCTTCTTCTGGCGGGTGATTTTCGAGTGCCCCCGCTCCGCCTGGAGAGCCGAGAAGCTGAAGCTGCGCCGCGCGGGCCGCCCTGTCTGGCACCGCTCCAACCCGTTCTGGCGCTACGGCGCATTGCAGGTGCTGGCGCTGGTCGTGGCGGCGCTGCTCGGCGGATGGATGGGGCTCGGCCTGTTCCTGCTGCAGGCCCTCTTCGCGGTCTGGCAGCTGGAGTTGACCAACTATGTCGAGCATTACGGCCTGACCCGGCAATACAAGGGCGAGGGGCGTTACGAACATGTCCTCCCGCGCCATAGCTGGAACGCCGATCACACGGCCTCGAACTGGCTGCTGATCAACCTGCAGCGCCACTCAGATCACCATTACAAACCCGATCGCCGCTTCCCGCTGCTGCAGACCTACGATGCCGAGGAAGCCCCGCAGCTGCCCTTCGGCTATCCCGGTATGACGGCGCTCGCGATGATCCCGCCGCTCTGGCGCCGCCGGATGAACCCGCGCGTGCGGGCGTGGCGGCGGAAATACTACCCGGATGTCGCGGACTGGACGCCCTATAACACGGGCACGACGCCGTTGCCGCGCGGCTCTTTCTGACGCGCCCCTTCCTCTTGATGAAAATATCCCCGCCGGAGGCTCCCGCCGGCGCAGCCCGCAAAGGCCTCAGGTCACGACGCGCATCGTCAGGTTGATCCGCCCGCCCTTCGGCATCAGCGGCGAGGTGCCGGGCTTCACGCGGTCGATTCCGTGATAAAGGAGCCGCGCCTCGCCCCCCATCACCATCACGTCACCCGAACGCAGCCAGATGCTTTCGGTCTTTCCGCCGCGGGTACGGTTGCCGATGCGGAACAGCCCGTCATCGCCCAGCGAGACCGAGACGACGGGCTGGTCGAAATCCTGCTCGTCGCGATCCTGATGCATCCCCATCTTCGCACCTTCGCCGTAGAAGTTGATCAGACAGCATTCGGGGGCGCGACTCGTGCACGAGACCGCCTCCCAGATATCGAGGATCGGTTGCGGAATCGCGGGCCACGGCTGCCCGTCGGGATGAGTCTCGGAATATCGGTAGCCGCGTCGGTCGGAGATCCAGCCGAAGCGCCCGGCCGAGGTCATGCGCACCGACATCGGCTTGCCGTAAGGGGTCATCGGCGAGAAAAGCGGTGCCTGCGTCACGACGCTACGCAGCGTCTCGATCAGCGCCTTTTGCTCCTCGAGACCGAGCCAGCCGGGGTAATGCCGGAAGCCACGGATCTCCTGCGGGTCGGGGCGAGATATTGCGTGTTTCGGATTTTCTGTCATTTTCTCGCAATCTTCCTCGGGGGAGCCTTCTTGCAGGCCGATTTTCCCCTCCTTATATACGCTTCGAAGCCGATGGCGGACCACACCGCCAGATAGCAGAACATGAAACCGAAACCCAAGGGATAGGGGCCGGGGGCCTGAATGGACCCGTTCCCCGTCATATCGCCAAGAGAGGTAACATCATGGGTAAAGTCATTGGTATCGACCTCGGGACCACGAACTCCTGCGTCGCCATCATGGATGGCGCACAGCCCCGAGTGATCGAAAACTCCGAAGGGGCACGCACCACCCCCTCGATCGTCGCCTATACTGACGACGAACGTCTGGTCGGCCAGCCGGCGAAACGCCAGGCGGTCACCAACCCCTCGAACACCGTCTTCGCCGTGAAGCGCCTGATCGGGCGCCGCACCACGGACGCGGAAGTCGAGAAGGACAAGAAACTCGTTCCCTATTCCATCGTCGACGGCGGCAATGGCGACGCATGGGTCGAAGTGAAGGGCGAGAAATATTCCCCCGCACAGGTTTCGGCCGTGATCCTTCAGAAGATGAAGGAAACCGCCGAGAGCTATCTGGGCGAAGAAGTCACGCAGGCCGTCATTACCGTGCCCGCCTACTTCAACGACGCTCAGCGTCAGGCCACCAAAGACGCTGGCAAGATCGCCGGTCTCGAAGTGCTGCGCATCATCAACGAGCCGACCGCGGCTGCGCTGGCCTATGGCCTCGACAAGAAAGAATCGAAAACCATCGCGGTCTATGACCTTGGCGGGGGTACCTTCGACATCACCATCCTCGAGATCGACGACGGTCTCTTCGAAGTGAAATCGACCAACGGCGATACGTTCCTCGGCGGTGAAGACTTCGACATGCGCATCGTCAACTACCTCGCTGACGAGTTCAAAAAAGAGCATGGCGTTGACCTCACCAAGGACAAGATGGCGCTGCAGCGTCTGAAGGAAGCTGCCGAGAAAGCGAAGATCGAACTGTCGAGCTCGAGCCAGACCGAGATCAACCAGCCCTTCATCTCGATGGGCAAGGACGGCACTCCGCTGCACATGGTCATGAAACTGACCCGTGCGAAGCTGGAGAGCCTCGTGAGCGATCTCATCAAGGCCTCGCTGAAGCCCTGCGCCGCCGCGCTGAAGGATGCTGGCGTCTCCAAGGACGAGATCGACGAAGTCGTGCTCGTCGGCGGTATGACCCGTATGCCGAAAGTCGTGCAGGAAGTGACCGGCTTCTTCGGCAAGGAGCCCCATAAGGGCGTGAACCCGGATGAGGTCGTGGCGCTCGGTGCGGCCATTCAGGCCGGCGTTCTGCAAGGTGACGTGAAAGACGTCGTCCTACTCGACGTGACGCCGCTGTCGCTCGGCATCGAGACGCTGGGTGGCGTGTTCACCCGCCTGATCGATCGCAACACGACGATCCCGACGAAGAAGAGCCAGGTGTTCTCCACCGCGGAAGACAACCAGAACGCGGTGACGATCCGGGTCTTCCAGGGTGAGCGCGAGATGGCTGCCGACAACAAGATGCTCGGCATGTTCAACCTCGAGGACATCCCGCCGGCCCCGCGCGGCATGCCGCAGATCGAAGTGACCTTCGACATCGACGCGAACGGTATTGTCTCCGTTTCGGCGAAGGACAAGGGCACCGGCAAGGAGCAGAAGATCACGATCCAGGCGTCCGGCGGCCTGTCCGACGAAGAGATCGAGAAAATGGTTCAGGACGCCGAGGCGAACGCCGACGCGGACAAGTCCCGCAAGGAACTGGTCGAAACCAAGAACCAAGGCGAATCGCTGCTGCACTCGACCCGCAAGTCGCTCGAAGAGCATGGCGACAAGGTCGATGCCTCGACCGTCGAAGCGATCGAACTCGCGGCCAACGCGCTTGAGGAAGCCCTCAAGACCGATGAAGCCGGCAAGATCAAAGGCGCGATCCAGAACCTGACGGATGCGGCGATGAAACTCGGCGAGGCCATCTACAAGGCCGAGCAGGAGAAAGCCGGTCAGGGCGAGAGCTCCAACGACGAAGACAGCCCACGCGATGTCGATGACGATATCGTCGACGCTGACTTCGAAGATCTGGGCGAGGACGAGCGCAAGTAATTGCGCATGGAATGTCGGGCGGGCCTGCCTTTTCCAAGGGCGGGCCCGCCTGCGTTCCGCCAAGGGGGTAACCAATGGCAAAACGCGACTATTACGACGTTCTGGGAACTGCCAAAGGCGCCTCGGCCGAAGAGATCAAGAAAGCCTATCGCAAGAAGGCGAAAGAGCTTCATCCCGATCGAAATTCCGACAATCCCGATGCCGAGGCCCAGTTCAAGGAAGTGAACGAGGCTTATGACGTCCTCAAGGACGCCGAGAAGAAGGCGGCTTACGACCGGTTCGGTCATGCGGCGTTCGAAGGCGGCATGGGCGGCGGGCGTCCGGGCGGCGGTTATGGCGGCGCGGGCGGTCAGGGCGACTTCGCCTCGGCCTTCTCCGACGTCTTCGAAGACCTGTTCGGCGACTTCATGGGCGGCGGCAGAGGCGGTCCCGGCGGTGGGCGTTCGCGCGCACAGCGAGGCTCCGACCTGCGCTACAACATGCGCGTCACGCTCGAAGAGGCGTATCGCGGCACCCACAAGACGATCAACGTGCCGAGCTCGGCCGCCTGTACGGCGTGTAACGGCTCCGGCGCGGAGGGCGGCTCCGAGCCTCAGACCTGTCCGACCTGTTCCGGTCTGGGCAAGGTGCGCGCGCAGAACGGCTTCTTCACGGTAGAGCGGACCTGCCCGACCTGCGGTGGTCAGGGTCAGGTGGTGAAGAACCCCTGCAAGGTCTGCCATGGCGCGGGCCGCGTGGAGGTCGATCGCCAGCTTCAGGTCAACATCCCTCCGGGGGTCGAGACCGGCACCCGCATCCGTCACGCCGGCGAAGGCGAGGCGGGGCTGCGTGGTGGTCCGTCGGGCGATCTCTACATCTTCATCGAGGTCCAGCCGCACGCGATCTTCGAACGCGAAGGCACCGATCTGCACTGCCGCGTGCCGGTCAGCATGGCGACCGCAGCCCTTGGGGGCGAGGTCGAAGTGCCGACGATAGACGGTGGCCGCAGCCGCGTTAAAATCCCGGCAGGCAGCCAATCGGGCCGCCAGATGCGCCTTCGCGGCAAGGGTATGCCCGCGCTGCGCGGCGGCGGGTCCGGCGACATGTTCATCGAACTGGCCGTCGAAACCCCGGTGAACCTGACCGCACGGCAGAAGGAAATCCTCAAGGAGTTCCAGGGGATCGAAGCCGAGAACAACCCGGAAGGTGCGAGTTTCTTTAAGAAAGTCAAAAGCTTCTGGGATGGCATGACCCAGTGACAAACATAGGAAAGGCGCCTTCGGGCGCCTTTTTTCTTGGTCTGACAGAGGGCGATTAAGGCTTTCTTCAATCCGAATCGATCATGGTCTGTTTCATGGACCAGACGCCCCATCATATGGAGGAGCCTCCGCTGCCGCTGTTTGCCAGCGGGACTGCGGTCCGTCCGCCGCCGCGTGCGTCCAAACCTTCCTATCTGCTCGACCACCGGCACCGGCTGCGCACGCGGTTCATGGAAGGCGGCGCGCGGGCCCTGCCCGATTACGAGCTACTCGAACTGGTGCTGTTTCGCGCCATTCCCCGGCAGGATGTGAAGCCCCTCGCCCGCCGCCTGATCCAGACCTTTGGCGATTTCGGGCGGGTGGTCTCCGCCCCGCCGAACCGGCTGCGACAGGTGACCGGCGTCGGGGAGGCTGTGGTGATCGAGTTGAAGCTGGTCGAGGCGTCAGCACAAAGGCTCGCGCGGTCGAAGGTGATGCATCGCCCCGTGCTCAGTTCGTGGCAGGCGCTTGTCGATTACTGCCACATGGCGATGTCCCATGCCGAGACGGAGCAATTCCGCCTGCTGCTGCTGGATCGGAAAAACGCGCTGATCGCGGATGAGGAACAGGGCCGCGGCACGGTTGATCATGTCCCGGTCTATCCGCGCGAGGTGATGAAGCGTGCGCTGGAGGCAAATGCCTCGGCGCTGATCCTCGTCCATAATCATCCCTCTGGCGATCCCACTCCGTCAGAGGCGGACATCGTCCTGACCCGACAGATCGACGAGGCAGCGAAGCTCTTCGGCATCGTGCTGCATGATCACCTGATCCTCGGCAAGGATTGCGAGATCAGCCTACGCTCGGAGGGTTATTTTTGAGCGGTCAGGCCCTGAGATTCGAACCCGTCAAGCGGCAGAACCACCGTGCCGCCATCGGAGGGGCAAGCGGGCAGATCGAGCGTGATCGGCATCGCGGCAGTCCCCGTGCCATGCATCCGCATCAGGCGCCCGCCGACGGATTTACCGCAATCCTCGGGCGAAAAACTCGCCTCCAATTGCAGCCGGAGATCTGTAAGGGTCTTGGGCGCAGTATAGATCTCGATGCGCTTGCCATCGGCGGCGGTGAAGCTTTGCATATACCCGCCCAGCGACGTGTCCGGCGAACGCGGCTTCGTCGCGTCGAGGTGGCCAGCGTCGTCGAACTGCGCGCCGTTCTCATAGGCGTTGAGATGCAAAGGGCTCTCGGCCTTAGTCACCCAGATCGCCCGGTTGATCTTATCAAGGCCGGAGGCTCCGGCTTCCAGCTGCGCGATCATCGCACCGTCAGCAGTGACTTGCAGCGATGTCGTGGGCGCGAGAAGCGGCAGCACCGCCTCGAAAACTCCCGACGCATCCGTTTGTCCCGCGATCGAGAGCGATTCGTCACGGATCGCCAGATTCGTATCGGGATGGCACGGCGCGTTCAGTTCCAGCTTGGTCAAGCCGTCTCCGACTGGGCTCACCGACAGCACCGGGTTGTCGCAATCGGCGGCACCGGTTTTCAGCGGCATCGGTTGCGGCAGAGGCGCGTTGAACTGGTCGCCAGAGGTGCGCACAGTCGCCGGAACGATCCCGACGCCGGGATCGGCCACAAAATGATAGACCGGAGGATTGCGCAGCACGGTTTTCGAAATCAGCCGGACCTTCGGCTCTTCGCGGGGCGGCGCGGCACGCTTTTCCCAGGACTCGCTTCCGACCGAGCTGGCGACCAAAGACGCACCGAGTTGCGGACGCGGGCCCACGCTTTGCATCACATGACCAGTCGCGGCGGCGAGCAGGAATGTCGCTCCGATCATGGAAATCTTGCGAATGGTGCGCATCGCCGCCTCGAACTCGGTCTTAGAAAACTGCTTAATTTTTTCCTAATGGCCGAAAGCGGCGAAGCTGGGGCGCGATTGGGGAAATCGTGCACCCATAGCTGGCTTTGGGTGGGGTCACCCTGCCAAGAGAGTCAACGACTCCAACAAGATATGGAAAAGGCGGCCGAAGCCGCCTCAACTTTGCCATATTCTCGTCAGAGTTGTGTCAAACGAGCTGCCCGTGGCAATGCTTGAACTTTTTGCCCGAGCCGCAGGGGCAGGGATCGTTGCGCGACGGCTCGCCCCAGGTTGCCGGATTGGTCTCATCGAAGCCCGGCAGCGGCTCTCCCACCACCTCGACCTCGGGCGCAGCCTCGGCCGCCGGCGCCTCGGCGGGCGCGAGCTGCTGCTGTTGCGCTTGCATCATCTGCGCCTGCTCTTCTTCGGTTAGCGGGCGAATGCGGGCCAGCTGCTGGGTCACGTCCGAGCGCAAGCTGTCGAGCATGATCTCGAACAGCTGGAAGCCCTCGGTCTTGAATTCCGACAGCGGATCGCGCTGCGCATAACCGCGGAAACCGATGGTCTGGCGCAGCTGATCGAGCGTAACCAGATGTTCGCGCCATTTCGCGTCAATGATCTGCAGCAGGACCTGCTTTTCGATCATCTGCATCGTGTCGGCACCGAAGGCTTCGGCTTTCTCGGCCATCAGCGTATCGGTCGCCTCTTCGAGACGCTCGGTGACGACCTCCTGATCGACGCCCTCTTCCTCGGCCCATTCCGCGATCGGAACGTCAAGGTTGAGCTGCTCGATCACCGCCTGATGCATCCCTTCGACATCCCATTGATCGGCATAGGATTTCGGCGGCATGTAGCGGTCCACGAGATCTTCGATCACTTGCACGCGCATGTCGCGGGTGATCTCGCCGACCTCTTCGGTTTCCATGATTTCGCGACGCTGCGAGAAGACCGCTTTCCGCTGGTCGTTCATCACGTCATCGAATTTCAGAAGCTGCTTGCGGATGTCGAAGTTGCGGCCTTCGACCTTCGCCTGCGCACGCTCGAGCGACTTGTTCACCCACGGGTGGACGATCGCTTCGCCCTCTTTCATGCCCAGCTTCGAGAGGACCGAATCGAGCTTGTCGGAGCCGAAGATCCGCATCAGGTCGTCTTCCAGCGACAGGAAGAACAGCGAGCGGCCCGGGTCACCCTGACGGCCCGAACGGCCGCGCAGCTGGTTGTCGATGCGGCGGCTTTCGTGGCGCTCGGTCGCGAGAACGAACAGGCCGCCCGCTTCCAGAACCTTCGCCTTTTCCTCGGCGGTCGCCGCGTCGATCCGCTTGCGGACCTCTTCGGGATCGGCGTCGGGATTCGCAGCGAGTTCGTCCTGAACGCGCATCTCGACATTACCGCCGAGCTGAATGTCAGTGCCGCGGCCAGCCATGTTGGTCGCAATGGTCACCGCACCCAGACGACCGGCCTCGGCGACGATGGTCGCTTCCTGCTCGTGCTGACGGGCGTTGAGGACGTTGTGCTTGATGCCGGCCTTCTTGAGCATATCCGATAGCATCTCGGATTTCTCGATCGAGGTGGTGCCGACCAGCATCGGCTGCCCCTTCTCGTGGGCCTTCTTGATCGCCTCAACGACAGCGTCGTATTTCTCCTGCGCCGTGCGGTAGACGCGGTCATGTTCGTCTTTCCGCGCGATCGGACGGTTGGTCGGGATCTCGACCACGCCCAGCGAGTAGATCTCGGCGAATTCCTCGGCCTCGGTGGCCGCGGTGCCGGTCATGCCGCCCAGCTTGTCGTAGAGACGGAAGTAGTTCTGGAAGGTGACCGAGGCGAGCGTCACGTTCTCGGGCTGAATATCGACGCCTTCCTTGGCTTCGATCGCCTGATGCAACCCTTCCGAGAGGCGGCGCCCCTTCATCATGCGGCCAGTGAATTCGTCGATCAGCACGACCTCGCCCGATTGCACGACGTAGTTCTGATCCTTGAAGAACAGCTTGTGGGCGCGCAGGGCCTGGTTGACGTGGTGCACGATGGTCGTGCTTTCCGGATCGTAAAGCGACTGCCCCTCAGGCAGAACGCCTGCCTCCAGCAGGAGGTTTTCGAGGAAGTCGTTGCCCTCTTCGGTGAAGGTCGCGGTGCGGGCCTTCTCGTCGATGGTGTAATGATCTTCGGTCAGGCTCGGGATGAACTTGTCGAGCGTGATATACAGCTCCGAGCGGTCGTCGGACGGGCCCGAGATGATCAGCGGCGTGCGCGCCTCGTCGATGAGGATCGAGTCGACCTCGTCGATGATCGCGTAGAAATGGCCGCGCTGCATCATCTGGTCGACCGAGGTCTTCATGTTGTCGCGCAGATAATCGAAGCCGAGCTCGTTATTCGTAGAATAGGTGATGTCGGCGGCGTAGGCCTGCTTCTTCTCGGGCTCGGCCTGGAAGGGCACGACGACGCCGGTGGTCAGACCCAGCGCACCGTAGACCTTGCTCATCCATTCCGCGTCGCGCCGCGCGAGATAGTCGTTCACGGTGACGACATGCACGCCCTTGCCCGCCAGCGCGTTCAGGTAGGCCGGGAAGGTCGCGACGAGGGTTTTCCCTTCGCCCGTCTTCATCTCGGCGATGTTGCCCTGATGCAGGAAGATGCCACCGATTAGCTGCACGTCGAAGGCCCGCAGGCCGAGTGCACGCTTCGCGGCTTCGCGGCAGTTGGCGAAGGCTTCGGGCAGAATCTTGTCGAGGCTCTCGCCCTCTTCCTGCACGCGGCGCTGAAAATCGCGCGTCTTTTCGATGATCTGTTCGTCGGAGAGGGCTGCGTATTCCTCCTCCAGCGCGTTGATCTTGGCCACCAGCGGGCGCACCGATTTCACCTTACGATCATTCGACGTGCCGAAGACCTTCTTCGCGAGTGTTCCGATGCCGAGCATGTAATCTCCGAGGGTAGCTGACCAGATCGTTATTCCCTGTGCCTTGCCGCATAGGGTTTGCTTGCCTAGAAGAGCTAGCGAAACAAGGCCGAAACGGCTCTTACAGACCCTTGGCGATGTAAGGGGCGACTGCCAGAGTGTCAACGCCGCCTAAAGACGCGGCAGAAAGGAAGTGGCAAGGATGCCGAATCTGACGAAACTGCTTGCGAGCGTAGCGATCTGCGCGATGACTGCCGGAATCGCACAGGCCGAGGACGCAAAAGCGCCTGCACCCGCTGGGGATACCGCGAAATCGGAAACCGCCGCCAAGCCGCGCACCGACCTGAGCGCCGACACTGTCGTGGCTACCGTCAATGGCCAGGACATCACGCTTGGCATGATGCAAACCGTGCGCGACGGCCTGCCCGCACAATACCAGCAGCTGCCCGACGACAAGCTGTTCGACGGCGTCCTGCAGCAGCTGATCCAGCAGACCGCGCTCGCACAGCTCGAGGAAAAGCGCATCACCCAGCGCGATAAGATCGCCCTCGAAGTGCAAAAGCGCGCTTACCTGTCGGGTGCGTTCCTCAACTACACCGCCGACAAGGCCGTGACCGACGAAGCCGTGCAGAAAGCCTATGACGCGAAATACGCCAAGGCCGAGCCGACCAAGGAATATCACGCCGCCCATATCATCGTGAAAACCAAGGAAGAGGCCGAGAAGATCAAGAAAGAGATCGATAACGGCGCCGACTTCGCGGAACTGGCGAAGAAGAACTCGACCGATGGCGCTGCGGCGAATGGCGGCGATCTGGGCTGGTTTAAGCTCGACGCGATGGTCAAGCCCTTCGCGGACGAGGTCGCGGGCATGAAGGAAGGCGAAGTCGCCGGTCCGATCCAGACCCAATACGGCTGGCACGTAGTGAAGCTGCTCGGCACCAAGATGGTCGATGCCCCGAAACTGGCCGATGTGCGCAAGAAGCTGGTGGGCGATATTCGCCAGGAGGCTGTGCAAAACCGCGTAAAGGCTGTTGTGGACGAAGCCAAAATCGACAAGATGACCGACGGGATTGATCCGAGCGTTCTGAAAGATCAGTCCATCCTGGGTAGCAACTGATCGATCAAAAGGCGGGCGCGATGGCGAAGAAAAAGTCGAAGGACACCAAGGAGCTGAAGGCCAAGGTCAAAAAGCTCCGCGCCAAGGTGAAGGCGCTGAAGTCCGACCTTTCCGACGCGCCCGCCCCTGCCGCCCCTGCGGCACAGACCAAGGCGAAATCGGTCACGATCTCGCCGCTCGCCCCCGCGAAATTTCCCGATCTTCCGGAAATCGCGGGGGTCGAATTCGCCTCCGCCGCGGCGGGGGTCAAATATGCCGGCCGCACCGACGTGATGCTGGCGCGGATTGCGCCGGGCGCTTCGATCGCGGGCGTGTTCACCACGTCCTCCACCCGCGCGGCCTGCGTTCTCGATTGTCAGGAAAAGCTTGCGATGCGCGCGCCGGACGACGCCGGTGCCGCGATCATAGTTAACTCCGGCAATGCCAACGCGTTCACCGGGAAAAGCGGTCAGGAGAGCGTCGACAAGGTCACCGGAGCGGTGGCTCAGGCGCTCGACATGCCGATCAGCCGCGTGTTCTCCTCCTCCACCGGGGTCATTGGCGAGCCGCTTCCCCATGACAAGATCGTCGCGGTGATCGACAGCCTGACGCAGCGCCTCTCCCCTGCCGGGATCGAGGATGCCGCGCGCGCGATCATGACGACCGATACCTATCCCAAAGGCGCCTTTGCCGAAGTTCAGGGCGAAGGCGGCAAGATCAAGATCGCCGGGATCGCGAAAGGCTCGGGGATGATCGCGCCGAACATGGCGACGATGCTGGTCTATATCTTTACCGATGCGAAAATCACGCCGGCGCGGCTGCAAAAGATGCTGTCGCGGCAGGTGGATGACACGTTCAACGCGATCACCGTGGACAGCGATACGTCGACCTCGGATGCGCTGATCGTCGCGGCGACCGGGAAATCCGACGCCGCCGAGATCGCCGATCTGCGCTCGGAGCCGGCGAAGGCGTTCGAGGCCGGTCTGCGCGGCGTGATGATGGATCTCGCGCATCAGGTCGTGAAAGACGGCGAAGGCGCCACCAAGTTCGTCGAGATCCGCGTGACGCGGGCGCGCTCGAACGAGGACGCGCATAAGATCGCGATGTCGATCGCGAATTCGCCGCTGGTGAAGACCGCAATCGCGGGCGAGGACGCGAACTGGGGCCGCGTGGTGGCGGCCGTCGGCAAGTCCGGGGCCGAGGCCGATCGCGACAAGCTCAAGATTTCCTTCGGGGACATGGTGGTGGCCGAGAAAGGCTGGCGCGTGCCGGATTACTCCGAAGAGGCCGCGAGCGCCTATATGAAGAACGACGAGTTGGTGATTGGCGTCGATCTCGGGCTCGGTCGCGCATCGAAATCGGTCTGGACCTGCGATCTCACCCACCGCTACATCGACATTAACGCGGATTATCGTTCGTGAAGATGGTTCTGGTATCCGCCGTCGCCCTGATCGACGCCGACGGGCGCGTGCTTCTGGCACAGCGCCCCGAGGGCAAGTCGATGGCGGGTCTCTGGGAGTTTCCCGGTGGCAAGGTCGAGCCGGGCGAGACGCCCGAGGCCGCGCTGATCCGCGAGCTGGACGAAGAACTGGGCATCCAGACCCATCAGAGCTGCCTCGCGCCGCTGACCTTCGCCAGCCACGCCTATGACGACTTTCACCTGCTGATGCCGCTCTTTGCCTGCCGCAAGTGGCAGGGGATCGTCAGCCCCCGCGAGGGACAAACGCTCGCCTGGGCGCGGGCGCGCGATCTCCGCGATTACGAGATGCCGCCAGCGGATATCCCGCTGATCCCCATTCTGCGCGACTGGCTCTGAGCGGAGTCCGGACGCGATTAACCTTCGTGATCCTCTCCGCAATCTCTCGCACCTGCCCCGCCTCGGTTCACTTATTTGTCGCGGATCCTCCAGAGCTTGCGCTTCTAGCGGGCGCGCAAAGTAAGAACCGCACGCCCAGAGCCCGCAAATCACAACCACAAATGCAAAACGGGGGCGCGAAGGCCCCCGTTTTCATATCTGTAGGATGGTCCCGAAGGATCAGAGCGTCCGCTCGACCTCTTCGCGCTCGAAAATCTCGATGACATCGCCGGGGCGGATATCGTCGTATTTCTCGAAGGCCATGCCGCATTCCTGACCGGAGGGCACTTCCTTGACCTCGTCCTTGAAGCGCTTGAGCGTCTTCAGCGTGCCTTCGTGGATCACCACGTTGTCACGCAGCAGGCGCACGCCAGCCGAACGACGGGCGACCCCCTCGGTGACGCGGCAACCAGCAACCTTGCCGACGCCGGTGACCTTGAACACTTCGAGGATCTCGGCATAGCCGATGAAGTGTTCGCGGATCTCGGCCGACAGGAGGCCCGAAGCGGCAGCTTTGATGTCGTCCACCAGATCGTAGATGATCGAGTAGTAGCGGATCTCGACGCCCTTCTGGTTCGCGGCGTTGCGCGCAGGCGCATTGGCACGAACGTTGAACCCGATGACCGGCGCGTTGGACGCCTCGGCCAGCGTGATGTCGGATTCGGTGATTGCACCGACGCCCGAATGCAGCACACGGACGCGCACCTCTTCGTTGCCGACCTTCTCGAGCGCCTGAACGATCGCTTCCGCCGAGCCCTGCACGTCGGCCTTCACCAGCACGGGCAGTTCGGTGACGCTTTCGTCGGCCTTGGCTTTCGCCATCAGCTGTTCCAGCGTCGTCGCGGCACCGGCAGCGGCGCGTTTGTCCTTCGCAGCCTGCTCGCGGTATTCGGCGATCTCACGGGCCTGCGCCTCGGTCTCGACGACGTTGAGAACGTCGCCAGCCTCGGGCGTGCCGTTGATGCCGAGCACCTCGACCGGAACCGACGGACCGGCCTCATCGACGCGGTCGCCCTTGTCGTTGATCAGCGCGCGGACCTTACCCCACTGCTCGCCGACGACGAAGATGTCGCCTTTGCGCAGCGTGCCATTCTGCACCAGCACCGTCGCGACCGGACCACGGCCAACGTCGAGCTTCGCCTCGATCACCGCACCTTGCGCGGCGCGATCGGGGTTCGCCTTCAGTTCAAGCAGTTCGGCCTGAAGCGCGATGGCTTCGAGCAGTTCGTCGAGACCCTTGCCGGTCTTCGCCGAAACTTCCACGTCCTGCACGTCACCCGACATCTCTTCGACGACGACTTCGTGCTGCAGAAGCTCGGTGCGGACCTTCTGGGCGTTCGCCTCGGGCTTGTCGCACTTGTTGATCGCGACGATCATCGGAACGCCAGCGGCCTTCGAGTGATTGATCGCTTCGATGGTCTGCGGCATCACCGAGTCATCGGCCGCCACCACGAGCACCACGATATCGGTGACATTCGCACCGCGTGCGCGCATCGAGGTAAAGGCCGCGTGGCCGGGCGTATCCAGGAAGGACAGCGTCGCGCCGCTCTCGGTCTGCACCTGATAGGCGCCGATGTGCTGCGTGATCCCGCCAGCCTCACCCGAGACGACGTTCGCCTTGCGGATCGCGTCGAGCAGCGAGGTCTTGCCGTGGTCGACGTGACCCATGATCGTGACGATCGGCGGGCGCGGCTGCAGATCTTCTTCCTTGTCGTCGACCTGATCGATGACCTGCTCGACATCCGCATCCGACACGCGCACGGCCTTATGACCGAATTCCTCGATCACATATTCGGCGGTATCGGCGTCGAGCGTCTGGTTCGCGGTGACCATCATGCCCATCTTCATGAGCGTTTTGACCACATCCGCGGCGCGCTCCGCCATACGGTTGGCGAGCTCCGACACGATGATCGTCTCGGGGAGCTGCACTTCGCGGGACTGCTTTTCAGCACGCTGCGTACCGCCCATCGCCTTCTGACGCGCTTTTTCCTGCTTGCGCTTCATCGCGGCAAGCGAACGCTGGCGGCCTTCGCCACCCGAAAGCGCATCGCTCAAGGAGAGCTTGCCCGAACGGCGGTTGCCGCGGTCGTTGCCCTTGTTGTTACGATCGTTGTTGCGATCGTTGCGCGTGTCACGCTCGCGATCCGTCTTGCGCGGACCCGAGGAGGAGACGCCCTTGGTCTCGGCGCGGGCAGCCGCTGCTTCGACCGCGGCCTGATCGACCGGCGCATCTTTCTTCGGTCCGCCCTTGCGGATCTCTTCTTTCTTCTTGTCGCGAAGTTCGGCCTCGCGCTTCTTGCGCTCGTCCTCTTCTTCCTTGGCCTTCAGGGCCGCTTCGCGTTCACGCTCCTCGCGCTCCTTGGCCTCAGCCTCGGCGCGACGACGCTCGCGCTCTTCTTCGCGGGCTTTTTCCTCGGCCTCGCGGGCGGCGGCCTCTTCGGCCTCGCGCGCCTTCGCGGCCTGAAGCGCCTTCAGGCGACGCTCCATCTCGGCGTCGGAAATCCCGGCGGGGCGCTTCGACGGATCGCCAAGGGAGGGTTTGTTGCCCCCGCCCTTACCAGCGCCTGCCGCCGGTTTGTTCAGCACCCGCTTCTTGCCTTTCGTCTCGACCACGACGTTCTTAGTGCGCCCGTGCGAGAAGCTTTGCTTCACCTGCCCGGGGCGCCCGCCGCCCAGTCCGAGAGTCTTTTTGCCGTCCGTATCGCTCATGCCGTCTTCGTATCCTTCATGGCGGTCTTGCCGCCGTCCTGCTTGCGTACGCCCGCAAGCCTCGATGCGTCTTCAATTACGCGCCGGGTGAGGCCACCGGCTGCAAGCGCGCCGTGTATCGCACGATCGCGGCCGAATGCCAAACCCAATTCCTGAGAGGTGAGGCAGCCGAACCAGCGCCCGCCTTCGGGCGTCCAAAGCTTGCCCTTGCCCCTGTCCGAGCCGTCGCTTGCCTGTAGCAGCACTTTCGCGCGCCCCTCGGCCAGCCAGCCCTTGACCTTCTCGAAGCCGACAATCGCTTTGCCGGCCTTTCGCTCCAGAGAAATAAGCTCCACAACGCGAGAGGCAAGGGCCTGTTCCACCAATTCCACCAGATTCTCAGGGGTTTTGACCGCCTGCTTGGCTGCACGGGGGAACAATCCCTTTTTCATCGCCGTCTCGATGATGCCGCGATCGGACGTCACCCAGATTCCGCGGCCGGGCAGCTTGCCCGCCACGTCCGGGTAGACCATCCCGTCGGGTCCGACCACGAAGCGGACAAGCCCCGCCTTCGGCTGAACATCGCCGGTGACGATGCAGCGCCGTTCGGGCTCGTCGTGATTTTTCGGCTTTCCGCCGCGACTCATCTAAGCTCCTCTCCGGTCGGGACCGAGGCTTACGCCTCGGCCTCCTCCGCGGTTTCCTCTTCGCCTTCGTCTTCCGCGTCGCCTTCCAGCTCGGACGGGTCGACCCAGCCCAGCTGAATACGCGCGGTCATGATCAGGTTCTGCGCCTCTTCGAGGCTCACGTCGAATTTCTCGAGCAGACCTTCATCCTTCACGCGCTGACCGTCGACCGTGGTCCAGCCACCGGCCAGTTCCCAGTCAGCGCAGGTCGCGAAATCTTCCAGCGTCTTGACGTCGTCTTTCGCGAGCGCCTCGATCATCTGCGGGGTCAGGCCTTCGAAGTCGAACAGCGATTGCTCGACGCCCATTTCCTTCGCCGCCTCCAGCGCCTTGCGGTTCTGCTCTTCGATCACGTCGCGGGCACGGGCCTGCAGTTCGCCTGCAGTATCCTCGTCCACGCCTTCGATCGACAGCAACTCGTCCATCTCGACATAGGCCACTTCCTCGAGCGAGGTGAAGCCCTCGGCCACGAGGAGCTGCGCGAAGAACTCGTCGAGGTCCAGCGCGTCGACGAACAGCTTGGTGCGCTCGGCGAATTCGGCCTGACGGCGTGCCGATTCCTCGGCCTCGGTCAGGATGTCGATGTCGAGACCGGTCAGCTGCGAGGCCAGACGCACGTTCTGACCGCGGCGGCCGATGGCGAGCGACAGTTGCTCGTCCGGCACCACGACTTCGATCTTCTGCGCATCCTCGTCGATCACCACTTTCGACACTTCGGCCGGCTGCAGCGCGTTCACGAGGAAGGTCGCCTGATCTTCGTTCCACGGGATGATGTCGATCTTCTCGCCCTGAAGCTCGCCGACGACGGCCTGCACGCGCGAACCGCGCATACCGACACAGGCGCCGACCGGATCGATCGAGTTGTCATAGGAGATGACGCCGATCTTCGCGCGCGAACCCGGATCGCGGGCCACGGCCTTGATCTCGATGATGCCGTCGTAGATTTCCGGCACTTCCATCTTGAACAGCTCGGCCATGAATTCCGGCGCGGTGCGGCTGAGGAAGATCTGCGGGCCACGGGTCTCGCGGCGCACGTCTTTCACATAGGCACGGATACGGTCGTTCGGGCGATAGCTCTCGCGGCCGATCTTCTCGTTGCGGCGCAGAATCGCTTCGCCACGGCCCACATCGACGATGATGTTGCCGTATTCCTCGCGCTTGACGATGCCGTTGATGATCGTGCCGACGCGGTCCTTGAACTCTTCGTACTGGCGATCACGCTCGGCTTCGCGGACCTTCTGCAGGATGACCTGCTTGGCCGATTGCGCGGCGATGCGGCCCAGATCGACCGGCGGCACCTCGTCGACGATCTCATCGCCGACCGAGGGATTTTCGAGATACTGCTTCGCCTGCTCGACGGTCAGCTCGGCCTGATAGTTCTCCAGATCCTCGTCTTCGACGACGGTGCGGACACGGGTGAAGGTCGCCTTGCCGGTCTTGCGATCGATCGAGACGCGGATGTCCATCTCCGCGCCGTAACGCGACTTCGCCGCACGCGCGAGACTCTCTTCCATCGCCTGGATCACCAGATCCGGGTCGATCATCTTTTCGCGCGCCACCGCCTCGGCGGTCTGCAGAAGCTCAAGCTGGTTGGCTGCCGTGATGGCCATCTCAGTTCTCCTCCTCGGGGGAATCGTCAATCTCGTCAAATTCAGCTTCGTCGACGCCTTCGGTCGCCTTCTTCTGGCGCAGCATCTCGTCGATCAGCTCATCGGTCAGCACCAGCTTCGCATCCGCGAGCCAGTCGAACTGGAGGCCGATCACGACGTCTTCGCCGTTCTCGTCCAGCTCGATCAGGATTTCCGAGCCTTCGGTGCCGCGCAGGATACCCTTGAAGCGCTTGCGCCCGTCGATCTGCTCGGAAGTCTCAATCTTCGCCTCGTAGCCTTCCCAGATGTCGAAATCCTTGAAGCGCGTCAGCGGGCGATCGATGCCGGGCGACGACACTTCGAGCGTATATTTGTCCTCGATCGGGTCTTCCACGTCGAGGGCCGCGGACACGGCAGTCGAGATCGCGGCGCAATCGTCCACGACGATGCCGCCATCGGGGCGGTCTGCCATGATCTGAAGCGTGGCCGTCTTGCCGCCCTGCAGCCGCAGCCGCACGAGCTCGAAGCCCAGCCCCTCGATCACGGGGGTCACGATCTCGGCCAGACGCCGGTCGATGGCGGTCTTGGCGATCAGGTCGGTCATGTCTCTCTTTCCGATCCTACAAAAACAAAAAACGGGCCGTTGCGGCCCGTCACACGTTTCCGGTGGGCGTCAGGTTTGGACCCCGGCGCGCCGCTGTTGAACGCGATATAGTCCTGTATCGCAGATTCCGCAAGTGGAATCAGGTCTGGGCACCCGCCCTCGGGTTGTCGCGCCAGACGCGGAAGTTCAGCGCGCCCGCCAATGTCAGCCAGACGAGATAGGGGAAGACCAGCAATCCGGCCAGCATATCGAGCTGCAGGAATGCCAGCATCATCGCTGCTACGGCGACCCACAGACAGATCAGGACGAGGAGCCCGAGCCACAACCGATGCGCCCCGAAGAACACCGGCGTCCAGAGCGTGTTCAGCGCGATCTGCACCGCAAACAGCGCAAGCGCGATCTGGCTTCCGGCCTCGGGGGCGATGCGCGCCGCAGCGTAGGCGACCGAGACATAGAGATAAGTCCAGGCCACGGGAAACACCCAGTTTGGCGGCGTGAAGCCCGGCTTCTTCAAGCCGACATACCATTCGCCCGGCTTGAAGATGATGCCGGTTGCAGCCGCAGCCGCGGAGGCCGCGAGAAACAGCAGGAAATAGGTGAGCGTCATGGCGGCCTCGATGGAAATCCGGTGTCAGATCAGGATCTAAGCTCATCCATCGCGCGGACAAGCCCGGCCGTGATCCCCGGCTCGGAAAGCGCATGTCCTGCCATCGGCACCAGCTGAAGCTTCGCCAGCGCCCAGCCCTGCGCCAGCCGATAGGCTGAAGTCGGCGGGCAGATCATGTCGAGCCGCCCCTGCACGATCGTCGTCGGGATATGCTCGATCTTGGAGCGGTCGCGCAGGATCTGGCCGTCCTCTTCAAGGAAGGCCGCGTTCTGGAAATAGTGGTTCTCGAGCCGCGCGAAGGCACGCGCGTAATCGGGCGAGGCTTCGCCCGGCGGACCGTCATAGCGCACCGACGCCAGCGCGTTCTCCCACATCGCCCAGTGCCGCGCATAGCGCGCTTCGGCCATGTAGTCGCCGGAAAAGAGCCGCTTGTGATAGGCGCCGATCAGATCGTGCTGCTCGTCCTCCGGAATCGGACGCCGGAAATTCGCCCAGAGGTCGGGATAGAAATTCCCCGCGCCGCCGCCGTAGAACCAGTCGAGCTCCGCCTGCGTCGCAAGAAAGACGCCCCGAAGAATCAGGTTCGAGGCCCGGTCGGGATACGCCTGCGCATAAAGCAACGCCAGTGTCGCCCCCCAACTGCCGCCGAAAACCATCCACCTGTCGATGCCGAGCGTCCGGCGGATCTGCTCCATATCCGCGATTAGATGCCATGTCGTGTTGTCGGCGACGCTGGCATGCGGGCGCGACAGACCGCAGCCGCGCTGATCGAACAGGATGACCCGGTAATGCTGCGGATCGAAGAATCGCCGCATCGTCGGCGAGCAGCCGCCGCCCGGTCCGCCGTGGCAGACGACGACCGGCTGGCCCTCGGGATGGCCGGATTGCTCGACATAAAGAATATGGCCATCGCCCACGTCGATCCGGCGCTGATCGAAAGGCTCGATCGGCGGATAAAGATGGGCGCCCGATGCGCGCTTTTGCCCTGCAGTTCTGTCCATATCCGGACTATATAGAGCAAAAGGCGCGCCCGCCATGGGCTGCCCTAAAATCAATGCGAGGAGAGCAATGGCAGATCCGGCAAACAGCATCGACCCGTCCGAAGTCGCCAAATTCGAAGCGATGGCCGCCGAATGGTGGGACCCGAACGGCAAGTTCAAACCGCTGCATATGCTCAACCCCTGCCGTCTCGACTACATCACCACCCAGATCGCCACCCAGTTCGGTCGTGACCTGAAAGCGCCGCGCCCGTTCGAGGGGCTGCGCCTGCTGGATATCGGCTGCGGCGGCGGGCTTCTGTCCGAACCGATGGCGCGGCTCGGGGCCGAGGTCGTGGGGGCGGATGCGGCGGAAGGGAATATCCCCGTCGCGCGGCTGCATGCCGAACAGTCGGGTCTCGAAATCGATTACCGCCATTGCGCGGCGGAAGATCTGGCCGCGAAGGGTGAGCAATTCGATGTCGTCCTCGCGATGGAGATCATCGAACACGTCGCCGATCCGCAGGGCTTCGTGAACACGATCCAGAGCCTGATGAGGCCGGGCGGGCTGATGATCTGCTCGACGCTGAACCGCAATCCGAAAAGCTACATGGTCGCAATCATCGGCGCCGAGCGGGTGATGCGCTGGCTGCCGGTGGGCACGCATGAATGGTCGAAATTCGTCACGCCCGACGAGCTTTACGAGCTGTCGCGCAACGCAGGGCTCGACCCGGTCGACCGCCGTGGGATGGTGTTCAACCCGCTGGCGTGGACATGGTCACTCTCGGAGCGCGATCTTTCGGTGAATTACGCCATCGCAGCGGTGAAGCGGTAAGGGGCGCTGCCCCTCTGCCTTCGGCATTCACCCCGGGATATTTCGGCCAACACGAAGAGAGGTGATTTTCGCCCCGGTCGAATATCCCGGGGGTCTCTCTGAAAGAGACGGGGGCAGCGCCTCCTCTTACTTCTTCTTCGGACGGAAGGCTTTGATCCGGGCAGGATCGGTCTCGATATAGCCCGCGCCGATCAGGTCGAGGCAATAGGGCACGGCGGCGAAGACCGCATCGAGGCAGGTCGCGATGGCCGAGGGTTTTCCCGGCACCATGATGATCAGCGATTTTCCCGCGATCCCTGCCGACTGGCGCGACAGAATGGCGGTCGGCACTTCGAGCAGCGAGGCGCGGCGCATTTCTTCGCCGAAGCCCGCGAGTTCCTTCTCGATCACGTCGAAGCAGCCCTCGGGCGTCTCGTCGCGCGGCGCGGGACCGGTGCCGCCGGTGATCAGGATCAGATCTGCTTCCGCCTCGACCAGCTCGCGCAGCTTTGCCGCAACGCTCTCGCGCCCATCGGGGATGATGTGACGCTCGATCTCCAGCGGCGAGGTGATCACGCCGCGGAGATAGTCCTCGCAGCCCGGACCGCCCTTGTCCTCGTATTCGCCCCGGGACGCGCGGTCGGAGACGGTGACGATGGCGGCCTTGGGCTGCGAAAAACTCATTTCTTCACTCGCGCGTTGCGGGTTGCGATCAGCTTCAGGCGCAGCGCGTTGAGCTGGATGAAGCCCGCCGCGTCTTTCTGATCGTAGGCACCTGCGTCTTCCTCGAAGGTCACATGGGCCTCGGAATAGAGCGAATAATCCGACCAGCGCGCCACGGTCCGGGCCGCGCCCTTGAAGAGCATCAGCTTCACCGTGCCGGTGACATATTCCTGCGTCTTGTCGATCAGCGCCTGCAGCGCCTCACGCTCGGGCGAGAACCAGAAGCCGTTATAGATCAGCTCGGCATAGCGCGGCATGATCGAATCCTTCAGGTGGCCTGCGCCGCTGTCGAGCGTGATCTGCTCGATGCCGCGGTGGGCCTCCAGCAGGATCGTGCCGCCGGGAGTCTCGTAGACGCCGCGCGACTTCATGCCGACGAAGCGGTTCTCGACGAAATCGAGACGGCCGATGCCGTGCTTTTTGCCGTATTCGTTCAGCTTGGTGAGGATTGTCGCGGGCGACATCGCCTCGCCGTTGATCGAGACCGCGTCACCCTTCTCGAAACCGATCTCGATATATTCGGGCTCGTTCGGAGCCTGCGTGATCGGATCGTCGGTGCGCTGGTAGACGTAATCGGGCGCCATATCTGCCGGGTCTTCCAGCACCTTGCCCTCGGACGAGGTGTGCAGCAGGTTCGCATCGACCGAGAAAGGCGCTTCGCCGCGCTTGTCCTTTGCGATCGGGATCTGGTTGGCCTCGGCGAATTCCAAGAGTTTGGTGCGCGAGGACAGATCCCATTCGCGCCACGGCGCGATCACCTTGATCGACGGGTCGAGCGCATAGGCCGACAGCTCGAAGCGGACCTGATCGTTGCCCTTGCCGGTCGCGCCATGCGCCACCGCATCGGCGCCGTGCTGATGCGCGATCTCGACGAGATGCTTGGAGATCAGCGGGCGCGCGATCGAGGTGCCCAGCAGATAGAGCCCCTCGTAGACCGCATTGGCGCGGAACATCGGAAAGACGAAATCGCGGACGAATTCCTCGCGCGCGTCGAGAATATGGATATTCTCGGGTTTGATGCCGAGCATCTCTGCCTTCTTGCGCGCCGGCTCGAGTTCCTCGCCTTGGCCGAGATCGGCGGTGTAGGTGATGACCTCGCAGCCGTATTCGGTCTGCAGCCATTTCAGGATGATCGAGGTATCGAGGCCGCCCGAATAGGCAAGCACGACTTTCTTGGGCGCGGACATACGGCATCTCCCGGTTTTCTTGTTCCGCGACGGAATAGAAGCTTTTTTTCCAATGAACAAGGGCCGCCCCGAAGGACGGCCCTTTCGCATTGGCTTTAAGCGAGATCAGCTCTCGGTGGACGGATCCACGAGCGGATCGGTGGTTTCCCCGGTCGCGGCGAGATCGCCTTCGACGGTGCCGTCCCCGGTCGTGCCGTCGCCGGTCGCCACATCGCCATCGGCGGGCGGCTCTGCCGTCGCGGTCTCCGGCGGGGGCAGGTCAAGCAGTTGATGCAGATAGGCGAGCGCCTCGGGCGAAAGCTCGCGACCGTTCGAGGCGGCGAGAAGCGCATCGTTTTCGTTCGTAGCGGAGTTCGCGATCTCGGTTTCCAGATCGGTGACCTTCTGCTGCGCAGCGGCCAGATCGGCCTCATAGGTCGTCGCTGCCGCCAGTTCTTCCTCCAGCGGCGCGAGCTGCGCATCATAGCCCTCCGCCTCGGGGTCAAGCGCGTCGATATCAGTTTGGATATCCTCCACGCTGCGGACATCCTGCGATTCAAGTGCCGCCAGCGCATCCTGCGCGTCGGTCAGGTTCTGCTCGGCCTCGGCCGCAGCCAGAACCGTGTCGCGATAGGCTGCGATCCGACCCACCTGGCTGTTCGGCGAGGCGTTGGCGAGCGCTGTCGCGCTGGCATGGGCGGCATTCAGGCCTTTCAGCTCGGAGGCCAGCGCGCCGTGATTGCGCAGCTCATCCTCGCTCAGACTCGGCTTGCCGTTCGGACGCGGCGACTCGTTGACCGCGTATTCGGTCGGGGTGGTCGAGCGTTTCTTCGTCGCGGTCGTGCCGCGCGACGCCGTCTTCACGGTGGAGCGGCTGGTGTGTTGCGACTTGTTGTTAAGTTTGCCGGAGAAGAGATCGTCGAGGAATTTCGCCGGGCCGCCGCCATGCGTGGCAGCTTTGCCGGAATTGCCCGGGCTCGTGGGACGCCCGGCCGATGCGGATTTGCCCGCCGCGCCGGATTTGCCGCCCGCGTGGCCGTTGCCGCCCCCGTTGCCGCCGCCATGGCCACCGCCATTTCCGCCACCGTTCCCACCGCCATTGCCGTTCTTGGCAAACGCGGCATCCGCGCCGGTGAAATGGCTGGTCGCCACCGGGGCGACGACGAAGCTCGCCGCGACAAGGGCGACGATCGAAGTTTTTCTCAGGCGCATGCGGCCCTCCTCTTTTTATTGCTCGCGACACGTTTTCAGCACGAATACCGTCGAAAGTGGGCAAAAAAGCGGCGGCCTTTGCAAAATGCGCAAAGCTTCGCCCAAAGCGCCCCCGGGTTGCGCGTAGTCCCGCCGAACGGCCTTCCCCCTTGCAAGAGCGGTGCAGCTTCGTCATGGCTTTCCTTATGAGTGAGTTCGCCCTTTCCGCCCAAGCCGCCACCCGCGCGCTGCGTGCGCTCTTCGAGCCGACGCCGCTGCAACTCAATGCGCATTTGTCGAAACGCTTCGAGGCGGAGGTCTGGCTCAAGCGCGAGGACCTGACGCCGGTGCGCTCCTACAAGATTCGCGGCGCCTTCACCGCCATGCGGAAATTGCGCGAACGCGACCCGTCGGCGGCGCATTTCGTCTGCGCGAGCGCCGGAAACCATGCGCAGGGCGTGGCCTTCGCCTGTCGGCATTTCGGGGTGAAAGGCACGATCTTTATGCCGGTCACGACGCCGCAGCAGAAAATCGACAAGACCAAGACCTTTGGTGGCGATGCGGTCGAGATCGTTCTGACCGGCGACTATTTCGACGACACGCTCGCCTCGGCGCAGGAATTTTGCCGCGACGCCGGAGCGCATTTCCTCGCCCCGTTCGACGATCCGGATGTGATCGAGGGACAGGCCTCGGTCGGGGTGGAGATCCTCGACCAACTGGGCGGCGCGCCGGATATGGTAATCCTGCCCGTGGGCGGCGGGGGCTTGGCCGCGGGCGTCACCGGCTATCTTCGTGCGACCGCCCCCGGGACGGAATTCCGCTTCGTCGAGCCCTTGGGCGGTGCGAGCCTGACCGCAGCGGTCAAGGCGCATGAGCCCGTGACGATTTCACAGGTGAACAGTTTTGTCGACGGTGCCGCAGTCGCCCGGATCGGCGCGCGTCCCTTTGCGGAGCTTGGCTGGGTCACGCCCGAGCAAGTCCATCTTGCGCCGGAGGATCGCATTTGCATCACGATGCTCGAGATGCTCAATGTCGAAGGCGTTGTATTGGAACCCGCCGGCGCGATGTCGGTCGATATTCTCCCGGAACTGGCCGATACGATCCGCGGCAAGCGCGTGGTCTGCGTGACCTCGGGCGGCAATTTCGATTTCGAGCGGCTGCCGGAAGTGCGCGAACGCGCCCAGCGCTATTCGGGCCTGAAGAAGTATTTCATCCTTCGCCTGCCGCAACGGCCCGGTGCCCTGAAGGATTTCCTTCAGATGCTTGGCCCCGACGACGACATCGCGCGCTTCGAATACCTGAAGAAGTCGGCGCGGAATTTCGGCTCGGTCCTGATCGGGATCGAGACCAAACGCGCCGAGAACTTCACAGAGCTCTTCGCTAAGCTCGACGCCGAGGGCTTCGTTTGGCGCGACATCACCGAAGACGAGACCTTGGCCGAGTTTCTTATTTAACGCCTCCTTTCCGATAGGCCGCCCATCATATGGGGGCGTTAGATTTTCGTTGTCCTTGCACTGCGCCGCATTGATGCGTCCGCAGTTCGATAGTTACGGCCCCGCTTCGGTAGCCGAACCAATTTTCGAACTTTGGCCGTAACCACGCTTGTGATCTTCCGTTCTGCGCAATGCAGCGCTTGGCGCGATCTACCTGGCACCTTACCTATGCGGCCGGGGTGAATTCCGATAGCCGCCCCATGAATTGCAGTTTGGACAAGCTGTAGGTCTCGCGGATCGCGCCCAGATCGACCTCCGCGGAGCGTCCGGCGGCCGCCATGCGCTCTCCTTTCTGACAGGCACCGCCGAAATCGCGAAAGCCGAGATTCCAGGCAGAGCCTTTCAGGAAGTGCAGGTCTTCTTCGACCCGATCGGGGCGCCCGCCAAGCGCCATCACGACGGCCTCGACCTCGTCGAGAAATAGATCCACGACCTCGGAAAAGCCCTCTGCGCCTATTTCAGAGCGCAATTCCTGTACCCGTTCCCAATCAATCATCGCGCCCTCCAGGCCAATCGATCCGACACCACCCGACGCTGACCATAGGGCCGCACCCTTTCGATTTTCTTAACGCCTGAGCCGGCCGGTTTTCACCGAATCTTAGGGACTCTGCGGTTTCATTGGTTGCAGAGGTTTCGGATGATGCAGATGGCGCAAAGACACGAGGTTCCCGTTGGCGCGAGCCGACCACCCTTGGCGGGCACGACGCGGCACGTTCTGGTCGTGGACGACAGCCGGATGCAGCGCCGCATTCTGTCGGCGCAATTGTCGCGCTCCGGCTATCAGGTGAGCGAGGCTGAAAGTGCGGAAGAGGCAATCGCGATCTGCGCCCAGTACGAGCCGGATATCGTGATCTCGGACTGGATGATGTCGGGGATGAGCGGCCCCGAATTCTGCCGTATCTTCCGCGACTTGCCACGACGCAGCTACGGCTATTTCATCCTTCTGACCACCAAGGCCGAGAAGACGGACGTCACGCGCGGTTTGGAAAGCGGGGCCGACGATTTCCTCTCGAAACCAGTCAACGGAGAGGAGCTTCGCGCAAGGCTCAGCGCGGGAACCCGCATTCTCAAGATGCAAGAGGAACTGGCCGAGAAGAACCGACTGCTGCGCGCGGCGCAGGAGGTGATCGACCGCGACCTGCAGGAGGCACGCAAGCTACAGCAGAGCTTGGTGCGGGTACGTCACGCACAGTTCGAAGCGGCGGAGGTCTCGTTGCTCTTGCGACCGGCGGGCCATGTCGGCGGCGACCTCGTCGGGTACTTTCCGATCAACGAACGCCGGGTCGGCCTTTACGGCATCGACGTGTCGGGACATGGCATCACCTCGGCTCTGATGATGGCACGGATCGCGGGCTACTTCTCCGCCGCCACCCCCAGCCAGAACCTCGCAATCTACCGTAACGAACAGGGTGAATTGCGCGGCCGACGCCCGGCGGACCTTGCGCGACATCTCAACGAGCTCGTGCTGAGCGAGATGAACACCGAAACATATTTCACGCTAATCTATGCCGATATCGACCTGCGCACCGGCAAGGCGGAGCTGGTGCAGGCCGGGCACCCCTATCCGGTCCTGCAACGGCGCAATGGTACGGTGGAGTTTCTCGGCGAGGGAGGACTACCGATTGGTCTGATCGAAGGCGCCACCTACGAAACCTTCACCGTTCAACTGACCCCGGGAGACAGGTTGGTTCTGGTCTCGGACGGAATCACCGAAGCCTGTGACCGAGACGGCGAGATGATCGATCAGACCCGACTGGCCCGGATGCTCCGCAAGTTTTCCGGGATGGCGGGCCCAGCGCTGCTGGATGCGATATATCGCGAAACCGAGCAGTTCGCCGAGGGCGAAATCGCGGACGATGTCTCGGCGGGCGTTCTGGAATTTCACGGCCCCGGCAGCACCGCGCGACGATCGGTGCTCGTTTCGGACAATGGCGACTGTGACCCGATTGCAGAAACGACAGGAGGATGAACCACCGCAACTAAGCTCCCACCGAATGAAACGACCCCTGCTTTTCAGCGGCGAAGCACCTGCCGGAAAAACGCGCGCTCGCCTTCATTCGCAAGCAAACCGAGCGCCTCCTCGGGATCGGCCCAATGCGCCGTATGAAACGGCTCCGGCGGGAGGCCGCGCTTCAACACCGGGCGCGCCAGCCAGATCGAACACAGCTTCTCCGCCCAGAACTCGTATTCGGGCATGTAGGTGAAACGCCGATAGGCCCCAACGCGGCGCAACCCGGTGATCGCCCAACCGGTCTCTTCGAAGACCTCACGGTGCAGCGCTTCGATCGGCCCCTCGCCCGGATCGATCCCGCCGCCCGGCAATTGAAACTCCGGCACGGGATGGGACTGATGGGTCAGAAGCACCCTGCCGTCGCGGATCAGGATCGCGTAGGCACCGGGGCGCAAACGATACCGCTGACCGGATTCCACCCGCTCTCCGAACCTCGCGATCATGTGCTCTCCCTTGGGTCTGCGGTTGCCGCGCCTATATTGGGGCTGTATGGCAGGCTCCGCGCTGCCCGAAAACCCCTCTGAGCCTCTCAGGAGCACCATGTCCAAGTTATCCCAAATCGCATGGGACGATACAGTTCTGCCGTTTCAGCTCGACCGCTCTGACATCCGCGGCCGGGTTGCCCGCCTCGACGGCGTGCTAGACACCGTCCTGTCGCAACATGATTACCCCCGCGCGGTCGAAATGCTGGTGGCCGAAGCCGCCCTTCTGACCGCGCTGATCGGCCAGACCGTCAAACTGCGCTGGAAGCTGTCGCTGCAAATCCGCGGCAACGGCCCGATCCGCATCATCGCCACCGACTACTACGCCCCCGAGAAGGAGGGCGCGCCCGCCCGCATCCGCGCATGGGCGAGTTTCGATGACGAGAAGCTCGATCCCAAGGCCGACCCGTTCGAACAGATCGGGCAGGGCTATTTCGCGATCCTGATCGATCAGGGCAAAGGCACGACCCCCTATCAGGGTATCACGCCGCTGACCGAGGGCTCGCTGCGCGCCTGCGCCGAGGCGTATTTCGCGCAATCCGAGCAGCTGCCCACGCGATTCTCGCTGTCCTTCGGGCGCTCGATCCTGCCCGGTCAGGGCGAAAGCTGGCGCGCGGGCGGCGTGATGCTGCAGCATATGCCCCCAGCCTCGCCCTTCGCCGCCCAGGAAGGCTCGGGCGATCAGGGCCTGCTGACCGCCGACGACATCCTCGATGGCGAGGAAGGCGAGAACTGGGCCCGCGCCAATATCCTGCTCGACACGGTCGAGGATATGGAGCTGATCGGCCCGACCGTGCAGCCGACCGAGTTGCTGGTGCGCCTGTTCCACGAAGAGCGGCCGCGCGTCTTTGATCCGCAGCGGGTGGAGTTCGGCTGCACCTGCTCTGCTGACCGCGTGCGTCAGTCGCTCTCGATCTACTCGGCGCGCGACATCGCGCATATGACCACCGATGAGGGTACGGTCACCGCGGACTGCCAGTTCTGCGGCGCGCATTACATATTCGATCCGCTGACGCTTGGCTTCGAGGCGCAGAAGAACCCCGACGGGTCGCTGCGCGAAGCGGGAGGCGAGGGAACGAATGAGTGATCCGCTCGCCCCGGTTCTGGACGCCTTGGCGCGACCGGGGCGGCCCTCTTCGGATTACGATCTGAATCCGGAAGTGATCCTGCCCGAGGGACGCAAGCTGCGGCCCGCGGGCGTTCTCGTCGCCTTCGATACGTTCGGGCCGGAGCCGCGTCTGCATCTGACGAAGCGCAGCTCGCATCTGCGCCACCATCCCGGCCAGATCGCCTTTCCCGGCGGCAAGGTGGATCCCGATGACGAAGGCCCGGTCGGCGCGGCGCTGCGCGAGGCGCATGAAGAGATCGGCCTGCCTCTTGACCATGTCGAGATGCTGGGCACGTTCGCTCCCCATGAGACGGTGACGTCCTTTTTGGTGACGCCGGTGCTCGCACGCATCCATACCCCGTTCGAGGTCATCCCCGAAGCGGGCGAGGTGGCCGAGGCGTTCACCGTGCCGCTGTCGCATATCACGCCCGAGAATTTCCGCGTCGAGTCGCTCCGGTGGCGCGGCACACGGCGCAGCTATTTCGTGGCGCCTTACGGGCCCTATTACATCTGGGGCGCCACCGCGCGTATATTGCGCTCATTGGCGGACCGGATGGCGGGATGAGACTGACCGGAGACTGGATCGAGGCAGAACCGACCCAACGCGTGCTGAAGATGCTCGAAGAGGGCGGGCATCAGGCGCTTCTGGTGGGCGGCTGCGTGCGCAACAGCGCCTTGGGCGCGCCGGTCAACGATATCGACATCGCCAGCGATGCGCGGCCCGAACGGGTGATCGAACTTGCGAAGGCGGCCGGGCTGAAGCCGGTGCCGACCGGGGTCGATCATGGCACGGTCACGGTGGTCGCCGACGGGCATCCGCATGAGGTCACCACCTTCCGCCGCGATGTGGAGACCCATGGGCGGCACGCCACGGTCGCGTTTTCCGACGACATCGCGGAGGACGCGGCGCGGCGCGATTTCACGATGAACGCGCTTTATGCGCGCTCAGACGGCACGGTTCTCGACCCGCTAGGCACGGGGCTGGAGGATCTGGCGGCGCGTCATGTGCGCTTCGTCGGCGAGGCCGAAGAACGCATCCGCGAGGATTACCTGCGTATCCTGCGCTTCTTCCGGTTTACCGCGTGGTATGGGCACGATCTCGACCCTGACGGGCTGGCCGCCTGTGCCGCGAATACCGCTGGAATAGAGACGCTTTCGCGCGAACGCCTTGGCGGCGAGATGCTCAAATTGCTGGCCGCACCCGATCCCGTTCACGCTGTGGCGGCGATGGCGCAATGCGGGGTTCTCACAGCCGTGCTGCCCGGCGCGGACGCGACCGCGCTCGGGCCGCTCGTGCATCTCGAAGATCGCCCAGCGGATCCGATCCGCAGGCTGGCAGCGATTGGCGGCGAGGACGTGGCCGAGCGGCTGCGTCTGTCGAAGAAGGACACACGGCAGCTCGAGGCCCTGCGCGCCTCGCTGTCCGACAGCGACGACCCGGCTGTCCTCGGCTATCGGCTCGGCGCCGACACTGGGGCCGATGCGTTTTTGCTGCGCCATGCGCTGATGGGGCAGGAAATGCCGGAGGGCTGGCAAAACAGGGTCTATTTCGGCGCAAAACAGCAATTTCCGGTGCAAGCGCGGGATCTGATGCCCCGCTATGAGGGCAAGGTGCTGGGAGATACACTGAAAGCTCTCGAGGCGCGCTGGATCGACTCCGGTTTCACGCTGACGCGCGAGGATTTGCTCGCCGCGCTTTGAACCGCGCCGCAATCGACTATATCGGGAGAGGAAAGAGAGACCCATGTTCGATCCCTTCTCCCCCGCCGAAGGCGCCCCGCCGCGCCAGCTTGGCGCCTTCTTCCGCTGGTGCCTCAAGGGCAGCTGGGGCGCGATTGCCGTGGCCAGCTTCGGCACGACCATCGCCGGCGTGATGGAAGTCGTCTCGGCCTGGCTTCTGGGGCAGGTGATCGACGCTGCACTAAACAGCGAACGGGCCGCAGTGATCGGGGCAAATGTCGGGCTTCTCGTCCTGTTCGTCGCGTTCTTCCTGCTGATCCGCCCTCTGACCTTCGGCATCAGTTCTGCCACCAATAACCTGCTGATCAGCCCCAACGTGATGCCGCTCGTGCTTTCGCGGCTGCATCGCTGGACGATGGGCCAGTCGGTCACCTTCTTCGACAACGACTTCGCCGGCCGCATCGCGCAAAAGCAGATGCAGACCGCCCGTGCGGTAACCGACACGGTCACCGAGATCATCAACACCGGCCTCTTCGCGCTGGCCTCGATCATCGGCTCTCTGATCGTTCTGGCCCAGATCGACCGCTGGGGGGCCGTGGGCCTCGTATTCTGGACCTTCGGGCTCTACCTGATCATCCGCCTCTTCCTGCCGCATATCCGCGGACGCTCGCGTGAGCGGGCGTCCGCCCGGGCGATGGTGACGGGGCAGGTCGTCGACACGGTCACCAATATCAAGACGGTAAAGCTGTTCGCCCATGCCGAGCACGAGGATCGCGCGGCGCTGGAGGCAATGCAGAAGTTCCGCCAGAAAACCTATTCCTTCGGCATGGTTCAGAGCCTCTATCGCGTGGTGCAGATGGCCTATGCAGGGATCGTTCCGGTGATGCTGGTCGGCGGCGCGATCTGGCTCTGGTCGCAGGGCGAGGCGACTGCGGGGGCCATTGCCACGTCGGGTGCCATCGCGATCCGGCTGTCGCAGATGTCGGGCTGGGTGAGCCAGGCGTTGATGTCCGTCTGGACCCATATCGGCGAGGCCGAGGATGGGATGCGAACGCTTGCCCATATGCATGACCTGACCGACGCGCCCGATGCCCGGACGTTGCGCCATGTCGAAGGCGAGATCCAGTTCGACAATGTCGACTTCGCCTACGGCCGTCGCAGCGGCGGGATCGCGGATATCAACCTGACCATCGCGGATGGCGAGCGGATCGGGATCGTCGGGGCCTCGGGTGCAGGGAAATCGACGCTCGTTGCGTTGCTGCTAAGGCTCTATGACGCTGAAAAAGGGTCTATTCGGATCGACGGGCAGGATATTCGCGAGGTCACGCAGGAAAGCCTGCGCCGCAATATCGCGATGGTCACGCAGGAAACCGCGATGTTCAATCGCTCGGCGCGGGAGAACATCCTTTACGGCAAGCCCGACGCGACCGAGGAGGAGATGATCGCCGCCGCGAAACAGGCCGAGGCGGATCACTTCATCCGCGGCCTCGCCGATCACGAAGGCAATCGTGGCTACGACTCCAAGCTGGGCGAGCGTGGGGTGAAGCTGTCGGGCGGGCAGCGCCAGCGGATCGCCCTTGCGCGCGCCTTCCTGAAGAACGCGCCGATCCTTGTGCTGGACGAGGCGACCTCGGCACTCGACTCGGAAGTCGAGGCGCAAATCCAAACCGCGCTTCACCGGGTCATGGCGGGCAAGACCGTTCTGGCGATCGCGCACCGCCTCAGCACCATCGCCGAGATGGACCGGATCGTCGTGCTGGAGGAAGGGCGGATCGTCGAACAGGGCAGCCATGACGAATTGCTGGCGATGAACGGCCTCTACGCGCGCTACTGGGCGCGTCAGTCCGGGGGCTTCCTGACCTGCGACGACGCGGAGGATGCGGCGGAATAGGGTCTTTTCTGACCGACGCCACGCCGCTAGAGAATGCGCATGACCTATGAAATCGAGCGACTGTCCCTGCATGCCGACGGCGTGACCCATGGCCCCGAGGGGACCGTGCATGTCGCCATGGCGCTTCCCGGCGAAGTGGTCGAGGGCGAGGTGGTCGACGGCTGCATCGCTCAGCCGAAGATCGTGACGCCCTCGCCCGATCGCGTCAAAGCGCCCTGCCCGCATTACCGCTCCTGCGGGGCCTGCTCGATGCAGCACGCGTCGGAGGCGTTCACCGCAGAATGGAAAATGGACGTGGTACGTCAGGCGCTGACCGCGCGCGATCTGCCCGTGCCGGAGATGACCATCGCGACCTCGCCGCTGAATTCCCGCAGGCGGGCGACGCTGTCGGGGCGGCGCACCAAGAAAGGCACGCTGGTCGGCTTTCACGCCCGCGCCTCGGACACGGTCGTCGAGATTCCGAACTGCCTGATCCTGCGGCCCGAACTGCTGGCCGCGATACCGATGCTGCACGAGGCGACCGCGATCGCAGGCTCGCGCAAAGGCGAGATCGCTTTCACGCTGACGCTTTCGGAGGCAGGTCTGGAACTCGCGGCACAGGGCGGTAAAGACCCTGATACGGCCCAATTCGAGGATTTGTCGGGGCTGGCGCATCGCCACGATCTCGCACGGCTCAGCTGGAACGGGCAGATCATCGCGGGGCGGCGACCGGCGATCCAGCAATTCGGCAAAGCCAAGGTCGTGCCGCCGCCGGGTGCTTTCCTGCAAGCCACCCATCACGGCGAAGCGGTGCTGACCGCCTTCGCCAAGGCGGCGATTGGCGATGCGAAAATGGTGGCCGATCTCTTCGCGGGCTGCGGGACGTTCTCTCTGCCGCTGGCCGAGCTTGCCGAATTGCATGCGGTCGAAGGAGTCGCAGCGATGACCGAAGCGCTCGATCAGGGCTGGCGTCAGTCGCAGGGCCTGCACCGGGTCTCCACCGAGGCGCGCGACCTGTTCCGCCGACCGCTTCTGCCGGACGAACTGGCGAAGTTCGACGCGGTGTTGATCGATCCGCCGCGGGCGGGCGCGCAGGCCCAGATCGCCGAGATCGCGACCTCGAAGCTCAAGCGCCTCGTCCATGTCTCCTGCAATCCTGTGACCTTCGCGCGCGACGCCGAGACGCTGATCGCGGCGGGCTTCACGCTCGATAAACTACTGGTCGTGGATCAGTTCCGGTTTTCCGCTCATGTGGAGCTCGCGGCGCTTTTCACCCGCTAGATGCGAGGCCGAAAATCGGTTAGAAATGTGGCAAAACAGCAGCTTTCGAATACAGGCCGAACATGAATCGTCGAACCCTCCTCTTGGGCGGATGCGCCCTCGCAACGCTGGCCGCCTGCGGCGATTCCAGCAAATTCAAATCCTATAACGGCCCCGCCGTGACCCAGATCCAGCTCTTCAAGTCGCAGCGGATGATGTACCTGCTGCATGGCGACAAGGTGCTGGAAAGCTACAAGGTCGGCCTTGGCGGTGATCCTGTCGGACCGAAGCAATTCGAGGGTGACGGCAAGACGCCGGAAGGGCTCTATTACATCAACCGGCGCAATCCGAATTCTGCCTATTACCTATCGATCGGCATCAGCTATCCGAACCCGCAGCAGGTGGCCTTCGCGGAGTCTCAGGGCAAGAAGCCGGGTGGCGACATCTTCATCCATGGCCGCGACGGCAAGAACAAGGGCAAGGGCCGAGACTGGACCGCTGGCTGCATTGCGGTGAAGGACAAGGAAATCCGCGACATCTACGCGATGGTCCGCGACGGAACGCCGATCTTCATCTTCCCCTGATTGCCCCCCCCGAAAATTACAAAGGGCCCCGCACGGGGCCCTTTTTTGCTTGCGGCGGGTCTTCGGCTCAGTTGCCGGTGACCATCGTCCACCAGATCTTGCCGGAGGGCTCCTGATACCACGAGAAGCCCATCTGGGTCGCCGCCGGGTTCAGGATCACGTCGCGCGTATCCGCGACCTTCATCCAAGCTGCGAGGGTCTCCATCTCGGTTTCGTAGGTCTCGGAGATATTCTCGCCCAGCACCTGCCCCGGATAGCCAGCACGCTGCGCCCGGGTCAGCGGCGAGGAGCCGTCGGAACCCCAGTGCCACGGGCGGTTCTGCGCGGCCATGTCCTTGGAATGCGCGAGTGCCGCCGTCGTCAGTGCGTCATTCAGCACCAGCGGCGCGGCCCCGCGCGCCGAGCGCAGGCTGTTCACAGATTCCAGCACACGCTGCGGGATCACCGAGCGGTCACTCGCGGTGATGTTGTAGACTTTCGGCAGCGGCAGGCCATCGGGGCCAAGCTTCGGCTGCGTGTCGGTCGGCTGGCAGGCTGCCAGAGCCACAGTCGCAGAGATCGCAAATACGGTAGCGCGCAACATCTTTGGTCAGTCCCTCGTTAAACCGTCAATCCGCATTACACGCTTGTACTCAGCCGCGCAAACCCCTCTGTCGATTTGCGGGCCGATCCCCGCCAGTTTGATTTGCCGCGGCCGTGCGATCACATTATATTTATCGCAATCGTCCCCGTCGCGAACCCGGAGCCTGAGATGTCCCACACGCGCAAGCCCTTCGACCGCCGCGCCTTTCTCGGCGCCGCCGCCTGCCTTGGTGCGGGGCTCGCGCTGCCCGCCGGAGCGCAGACGCCCGATGCCGGGCAGGAGCAGTTCGAGACCACGGCCTTCACCAATCAGCGGCGCAATATCTCGAGCTTCCAGAACCGCGACTGGCAGTCCTATTTCTCGAATTTGCGCAACGGCGCGATCCTCGTCGACACCCATTCGCGGGCGCTGCATTACTGGTCAGAGGATCGCTCGATCTACCGGCTCTACCCGACCTCGGTGCCGGTCTCCGAGGAACTCACCCGGCGCGGCCGCACCGAGGTGATCCGCAAGGTGAAGGGGCCGAGCTGGGCGCCGACGCCTTCGATGAAGAAGCGCAATCCGGAATGGCCCGATTACGTGCCACCGGGTCCGGACAACCCGCTGGGCACCCACGCGCTTTACCTATCGTGGCGCTATTACCGCATCCACGGCACCCATGACACGCGCAAGATCGGCCGTAAAAGCTCGAACGGCTGCATCGGGCTTTACAACGAACATATCCAGGAGCTGTTCGGCTTCGCGAAGATCGGAACGCAGGTGCTGCTGATCTGAGGCGCGCCGCTCGACCGACACGGAAAACCCCCGGCTCCGCGTAGGACCGGGGGCTTTTCAATCTGCGTAGTGGTCAGTCGTGTCCACCCGTGGCGTGGGCATGGTCGGACGCGCCGCCCGAGCCATCGCCCGAAGCATCGCTGGCTCCCGAACCGCCCGACAAGCCGTCGAGCTTGCCACGGGCGCTTTGCACCATGACGCCCAGCATCTCGTCTTCGCCGGGCGTGTCGACCGATTGCACGAGGTTTTCCTCGTGATTTTGCGAGTAAATCACGTCGTCTTCCGTCGCCCACGGATTTGCATGGCCGGCCCAGGACGCGCCAGCATAGAGCGCCGCCAGAGCGGCCAGTCCGATAGTCTTGATCATTCTCGTTCCTTTCTGCTCTGCGCGTCCCGATCGTTGCCGGTCCGCAGGATGCGCCTTCACGGCGATCCCCTTCCCCAACGTCAGGAACATATAGGAAGAGAGCCCCACTAATCTGTGAGACAGGTCGTCGCAGATTGCGAAAGTCGTATCAGTCCAGCCAACCGGCGAGGTTTTCCTGCACGACGTCCATCAGTGCCTTGATGTGCAGATCGTCGTCGTTGAGGCAGGGGACATAGGTGAATTTCTCGCCGCCCGCATGCTCGAACGCCTCGCGGATTTCGCCGTTGATCTCCTCGAGCGTCTCGATGCAATCCGCGCTGAAGGCGGGCGAGATCACCGCGATATTCTTCTTCCCGGCCTTCGCCAGTTCCGCCACATGCTCGACGGTGTAGGGCTTGAGCCATTCCTCGGGACCGAAGACCGACTGGAAGGTGGTGTCGATTCCGTCCTTGTCCCAGCCGAGCCGTTCGCGCAGCAGGCGCGAGGTCTTTTGGCACTGACAGTGGTAGGGGTCGCCCTCCATCAGGTAGCGCTTGGGCATCCCGTGATAGGACGCGACCAGCACGTCGGGCTTTTCGTCCAGCGTCGCATAGACCCGCTCCACCGATTGCGCGAGAGCGTCGATATAGGAGGGCCTGTCGAAATATTCAGGCGCGACGCGGGCGGCGGGCTGGCGCTTCTGCTTCATCAGCGCGCGGAAGAACTGGTCGTTCGCGGTGGCCGAGGTTGCCCCTGCATATTGCGGATAAAGCGGCAGGAACAGGATCTTCTCGCAGCCTTGCTCGACCATCTTGTCGACCACCGACTGGGTCGAGGGGTTGCCGTAGCGCATGCAGTAATCGACGACGACTTCCTGCCCGTAGCGCGCCGAGACCGCATCGCGCAGCTTTGCGACCTGCTGCTTGGTAATCGTCATCAGCGGGCTTTCGTCGGCCTCGTTGTTCCAGATCGTTTTGTAGTTCGCGCCGGAGGTGAAAGGCCGCCGCGACAGGATGATCAGCTGCAGCAGCGGCTGCCACTTCCATGCCGGATAATCGATCACACGCCGGTCCGAGAGGAACTCGTTCAGGTAGCGGCGCATCGACCAGTAATCGGTATTGTCCGGGGTTCCGAGGTTGGCGACGAGCAGACCGATCTTCGCTTCCTTGACGGGCGGATGATCGGCGGGGGCGTGGGCAAGGCGCGGATTTGCGGCGTTGGTCATCGTGTCACTGTCCTGTCGTCAATTATCGCGGAACTTCCACCCGACTTAACGGGTTTCCCGATCTGTGCCAATGCGGCCTATTCAACCGGGACAGGATCACTTACGGTCTTCACATGGCAATGGATGACATGACCGGGAAAAAACCGGCACCGCCCGCGCTCGACCCGTCACGGGACGCGCTGTTCCTCGATTTCGACGGATGTCTCGTGGATATCGCGCCGCGCCCGGACGCGGTGATCGTGCCGCGCGATCTGCCCGGCATCCTGACCAAGCTGTCAGAGGCGCTCGACAGCGCGCTCGCGGTCGTCTCGGGGCGGTCGCTGCACGAACTGGAACGGTTTCTCGAGGGGTTCGAAGGCCTGATGGTCGGATCGCACGGCTCGGAGGCGCGCGGGATGGAGCCGCCGATGGCCGAGGCGCCGCAGCATCTGGGCGCAGTGAAAGAGGATCTGGCGGGCTTCGCGCAGGAGCATGATCTCATCTTCGAGGACAAGAGCCACGGCGCCGCGATCCATTTCCGCTCCAACCCCGCCAAGCAGGGTCAGGTCGAAGCCTTCACCGAGGCGCTGACCGAGCGCTATGACGGCTTCATGATCCAGCCCGCGAAGATGGCCGTCGAAATCCGCCCCCAGGGGTTCTCGAAGGACGGCGCCTTGGCGATCCTGTCCGACCTCGTGCAGTTCGACGGGCGCAAGCCGGTCTATGCGGGCGACGACACGACGGACGAGCCCGCGCTGGCCTGGGCCGAGGAACATGGCGGCTTCGGAATCAAGGTCGGCGACGGAGAGAGCGTCGCACGCTATCACCTCGCCGCACCGACGAATGTGCGCGACTGGCTGGCCGCCGCGTTGCGCGTTGAATGAGGAACGTCACATGGGTCGCCTGATCTGCATCTCGAACCGTATTCCGACCGGGGCCAATCCTTCGGGCGGGCTGGTCGTGGCGCTTGGCGATGTGCTGGAGGAGACCGGCGGCATCTGGATCGGCACCTCCGGCGAAATCGCGGAGAAGCCCGCCGCGGAGCTGCGCGAGATCGAGGGCGGGCCGTTCAGGCGCTACTGCTTCGATCTGACCCAGGAAGAGCAGGACAACTATTACGCGGGCTATTCCAATTCGGTCCTTTGGCCGCTGTTCCACGGGCGCGCCGATCTGATGGATATCCACCACCTCTATCTGGGCGTCTACAAGCAGGTGAATCGGCGGATCGCGAAGCTCGTGGCGCCGTTTCTCAAGCCCGACGACCGGATCTGGGTGCAGGATTACCACCTGCTGCCGCTGGCCTACGAGCTGCGCCTGATGGGCGCGACCAACCCGATCGGTTTCTTCCTTCACACGCCCTTCCCCGGGCCGACCGCGATGCAGGCGCTGCCCAACGGGCGCGAAGTCTGCCAGTGGATCGCGAATTACGACCTCGTGGGGCTGCAGGCAGAGCGCGACGTGCGGGCCTGCCTCCACTCGATGATCGAGATCGCCGGGGCTTCCGATCTGGGCGCGGGCTATGTGCATCTCTCGCCGCGCCAATGTCGGATCGCCGCCTTCCCGATTTCGATTGATGCGCGGGAATTCCAGGACCTGGCAGAGGCCGAGTTCGAGAACCTCCCCGCCGGGATCGTGAAGGATCATCGCCGGCTGGTGATAGGCGTCGACCGGCTGGATTATTCCAAGGGCGTTCCGCACCGCTTCCGTGCCTTCGGCGAATTTCTGGAGCGGCACGAGGATTGGCATCGCCACGTCTCGCTGCTGCAGATCTCACCGCCGACCCGCGAGGGCGTGCAGGCCTATGACGATATCCGCGAAGAGACCGAGCATCTCTCGGGCCGCATCAACGGCCAATTCGCAGACATCCAGTGGGTCCCGATCCGCTTTATCAACCGGCCGGTGCCGCGCGAGGTTCTGGCGGGGCTCTATCGCGCCTCGCATGTCGCGCTGGTGACGCCGCTGATGGACGGGATGAACCTCGTCGCGAAGGAGTTCATCGCAGCACAGAACCCTGACGATCCAGGCGTGCTGATGCTGTCGCAATTTGCCGGCGCGGCCGAGCAGATGGACGCGGCGCTGATGGTGAACCCGCACGACCCGGAACAGGTCGCGACCTCGATGCTGACTGCGCTGATGATGTCGCGCGGCGAGCGGCGGGAACGCTACCGGTCGCTGATGGAAGGGCTGACCACTTATGACGTGCATTGGTGGTCGAAGTCCTTCCTCGACGCGCTAGGCTGAGCCGGGCTTGTCGCCGCTCGGCCGCTCGGTCGTTCCAAGCGCATCTGCGAGCCGCTGCGCCGCCGATCCCGGGCGCAACGGTTTCTGCTGATCGGGATGCGGCTTCCAGCCGGTGAGCCAGACCATGTCGAAGGTCGCGCGCACCCGGCCATCGGGCTCCTGATAAGTTTCGATATAAAGACGCAACGCCTCGGCCAGCACATCGCGGCGCAGGAAGCGGCGATCACGGGCGGCGAGCGCATTGGTCTCGCCCATCGCGCGCAGGTCCGAAAGAAGGCGCAGCGGCGTCTCGTAGGTCACCTTGCGCGTCACCGCATCGGCGACCGGCAGCGCCAACCCGGCCCGCTGGATCAGCGCGCCGAGATCGCGGATTTCGCCCATCGGCACGATCCGCGGGCTCAAGCCTCCGGTGATCGTGGCTTCGGCCTGCGCCAGCGCAGCGCGCAGCTCGTTGAGCGTCTGGCCGCCGAACATCACGCCGATGAACAGCCCGTCGGGTTTCAGCGCACGCGACGCCTGCACCAGCTGTCCGACCGGATCGTTCGCCCAATGCAGACACAGCGCGTGCACCACCAGATCATGCGCGCCTTCCTCGAGATCGAGCACATCCGTATCGGCCACCACCTTCGCGTCGGGAAGGATTTCGAGCCAAGGTTCGGGAAAAGCGGAGATCAGGGCCGGCTCCGTAAAGGTCCTGTTAACCTCTAGCAGTCTTTCCTCGAGCTCAGCCGCCGCGTCCTCGTGCAGGAACAGCTCGGGCGCGCGGGCGGCGCGTTTCCTGTGGCGCTCGAGCGCCTCGCGGTCGGTCAGAAGGGGCGGCGTATCCATGGCAGATACCCTTAACGAGGTTCGGGGCCGGATGCTAGCGGCGGGACGTCTGGGATTGCGCACCCTCTTCCCGCCGCGCTGCATCGCCTGCGGCGACGCGGTGGGCACCGATTTTGGCCTCTGTAGCGCCTGCTGGTCGGATGCCACTTTCGCGCGCGGCACGGTCTGCGACGCCTGCGGTACGCCCCTGCCCGGAGAAAGCGAGACCGCCATCCTTTGCGACGACTGCCTCACCCATCCGCGCCCATGGGCGCAGGGCCGCACGGTGATGCACTACTCTGGCACCGGGCGCGATCTGGTACTGGCGCTGAAACATGGCGACCGGCTCGATCTGGTGCCGCCGCTGACCGACTGGATGGCACGCGCCGCCGCGCCGCTTCTGACACCCGACACGCTGATCGCGCCGATCCCGCTGCATCGGCTGCGACTGCTGCGACGACGCTACAACCAAGCGGCGGAACTCGCGCGCGCGCTGGCCCGGCGCACCGGGCACGCCTATTGCGCCGATCTCTTCAACCGCACCCGCGCCACCGCGAGCCAGAAAGGCAAAAGCCGCGAGGAGCGCCGCACCAATCTCGACGGTGCGATCACCGTCGCGCCGCGCCACGCCGCGCTGCTGCAGGGGCACCCGCTTCTCATCGTCGATGACGTGATGACTTCGGGGGCCACGCTTTCCGCTGCGACGGAGGCAGCGCGAAATGCCGGGGCAGAGCGGATCTGCGCTGTGACACTGGCACGCGTTGCGAAGGCGCCCTAAATCCCTATAGTCTCGCAGACCAAAGGGAATACAGTATGAAACGCGTCGAAATCTACGTCACCAGCACCTGCCCCTTCTGCATCCGGGCCAAGCGCCTGTTGGACAAGAAGGGCATCTCCTACGAGGAAACCGATGTGGGCCGCGAGCCGCAACTGCGCGCCGCGATGACCCAACGTGCCAATGGCCGCCGGACCGTCCCGCAGATCTTCATCGGCGGCGAGCCGATCGGCGGCTGCGACGAGCTGCATGCGCTCGAGCATGCGGGTAAACTCGATCAGATGCTGGCGGGCTGACGATGAAGGCGGCGCTCGTTCAGCTTTCGGTCACGGATGATCCGGCACGGAACCTGCCGGTCACGATCGATTTCATCCGCGATGCCGCGTCGAAAGGCGCGCAACTGATCGCGACGCCCGAGTGCACCAACCTGATCTCGTCGGATCGCGCACATCAGAACGCGGTCCTGCAGCACGAGCATCACGATCCGACGCTGGAGGCGCTTTGCAACGAGGCAGAGCGCCTCGGCGTCTATATCCTGATCGGCTCGCTCTGCCTGAAATCCGGAGACGATGCGCGCTTCGCCAATCGCTCCTTCCTGATCGGGCGCAAGGGCAATATCAAAGCCCGCTACGACAAGATCCACATGTTCGACGTGGATGTGTCCGAGACCGAACGCTACCGCGAATCCGAAGCCTACCGGCCCGGGCGCGAGGCGGTTCTAGGCGCCACGAAATACGCCCAGCTGGGCCTGTCGGTCTGCTACGATCTGCGCTTCCCACATCTCTACCGGACGCTGGCGCAGGCCGGGGCGCAGGTCTTGACGATCCCGGCGGCGTTCAACGACACGACCGGGGCCGCCCATTGGGAGGTTCTGGTGCGTGCCCGCGCGATCGAGAATACCTGCTTCGTGCTCGCGCCCGCGCAATGCGGAACCCATGCCGCGCATGGCGGTCGACCGCGCCGGACCTGGGGCCATTCGCTGGCGGTCGATCCGTGGGGCAAGGTGCTGGCCGATGGCGGCACCGAGCCCGGCGTGACGCTCGTTGATCTCGATCTCGACCAGGTGGACGCGGTGCGCTCGCGGCTGCGCTCCTTGTTCCATGACCGGAGCTTCGACGGACCGTGAGCACCTTGCCCGAGAACGATCCGCTCGCCGCGACGCTGTTCGCCGAGGTCTTCATGGCCGATCAACTGGCGCGCAACGTGGTGAGCCGCGCCCTGCCGAAGGGTATGGAAATCTCGCATTTCTCGGTGCTCAACCTGCTGGCCCATATCAACGAGGAACGCACGCCCGCCCAACTGGCCGAGGCGCTGCATGTCACCCGCGGTGCGATGACCAACACGCTCGCCAAGCTGGAATGGGCGGGCCATGTGCATATCCGGCCCGACTGGGACGATGCGCGGCGCAAATGGGTCTCGCTCTCGCCCTCGGGACGGCGCGCGCGTGATGCCGCGCTGGCCTCGCTGATGCCGATCATCGGGGGGATCGTGCGCGACCTCGGTCCCGAAAAGGTCCGAGCCACCCTGCCGGTGCTCCGCGAATTGCGCGCCCGCCTCGGTCAGGCCTGAACGGATCGGGGGCTCTGCCCCTCTGGCCTGCGGCCATTCACCCCGGGATATTTCCGCCAAGCCGAAATCCGGATTTTCGCTCTTCTTCAAATACCCTAGGGGAGCGCGGTACGCTTGGGGGCAGAGCTCCCTTTTCCCTTTTGATTGTCGCCCTCCGGCGACGGCGGCGGAGCCTCCTTTCAACGTTACGAAAACGAAAAGACCCCGCCGTTTCGCACGGCGGGGCAAGGCGCGTGCCGAGGAGCGGTCCTCAGGCACCGGCGGTAACTTCTAATTCTTGAGAGAGCAGAGCCTCAGTTCATCTCGGCGCGGATCTGCTGGCGCAGCAGGTCGATCGGGACCTGTTTGCCGTCGCGCTTGAAAGTCCAGTAGGTCCATCCGTTGCAGGAGGGCGCGCCTTCGAGATGGGCACCGACCTGATGGATCGAGCCTTTCACGTCGTCGCCGATCAGCGTGCCGTCGGCGCGGACCTTCGCCTTGTGGCGACCGTTGAGCGAGTAGAGCTCCTCGCCCGGGCGCAGCATCCCGCGTTCGACCAGCTGGCCGAAGGGCACCCGCGGCTCGGCGCGTTTCGAGGTGGAAACCTCCAGAGCTTCCTTGTCGAACTTGCGGATCTTGGCGAGGCGCTTGAGCGCGACTTCGCGATAGGCTTCCTCGCGTTCGATACCGATGAAATCGCGGCCCAGCATCTTCGCCACGGCGCCGGTCGTGCCGGTGCCGAAGAACGGGTCGAGGATCACGTCGCCGGGGTTGGTGGTGCCGACGAGCACGCGGTGCAGCAGCGCCTCGGGCTTTTGGGTCGGGTGGGCTTTCTCACCGTTCGAATCCTTCAGACGCTCGCCGCCATTGCAGATCGGGATCACCCAGTCGGAGCGCATCTGCACCCCTTCGTTGAGCGATTTCAGCGCTTCGTAATTGAAGGTGTATTTCGCGCCTTCGGATTTCGACGCCCAGATCAGCGTCTCATGCGCGTTCGTCAGGCGCTTGCCGCGGAAGTTCGGCATCGGGTTCGATTTGCGCCACACGACGTCGTTCAGAATCCAGAAGCCCTGGTTCTGCAGCTCTGCGCCCATGCGAAACACGTTGTGATAGGAGCCGATCACCCACATCGCGCCGTTCGGCTTAAGGATGCGGCGTGCGGCCTTCAGCCATTCGCGGGTGAAGTTGTCGTAATGCGCGAAGGAGCCGAACTGGTCCCACGCGTCATCGACCGCGTCGACCTTGGAATTATCGGGGCGATGCAGGTCGCCGCGCAACTGTAGGTTGTAGGGTGGATCGGCGAAGATCAGGTCTACACTGTCCTCGGGCAGCGAGTTCATCATCTCGATGCAATCGCCTGCGAGAATTTCGTTCAGGGGCAGTGCATTGCGCACCACCGGAGTCTTGGTCTTTGCCATTTTTAGCCTCTTAACTGCCCGCCTCAGGGCCCAATATCTGGGTGCCGGCTTTGTGCCGATCTATGGCTATAAAAATGAGTCAAAGCCGATTCATCGTCAATTTCTTTTTTGAATCAAGGGCTTATATAATTCGCTTGGCACAAGATATTGTAGACCGGCTTGAAGCTTCGTCTATGAACGGGGGTAACCCCTAAATCTAGAAGCGCCTGCAGATGATCCTTCGTCGCGTAGCCCGCATTTCGTTCCCAGCCGTAGCCAGGATACTGTTGCGCCAAATCCACCATGAGCAAATCGCGGGCCTCTTTCGCGAGGATCGAGGCCGCCGCAATCGACAGGCAGCGCGCGTCGCCCTTCACGATCGGCTCGCAGGAAAGTTGCAGATCGGATGGCACGCGGTTGCCATCGACGAGGACGTGATCGGCGATCCGGGCGAGGCCTGTGACCGCCCGGCACATCGCGAGATGCGAAGCGTGATAGATATTGAGCGCGTCGATCTCCTCGACGCTGGCATGGGCCACGCAGAACTCGGCGCAGTCCATGATCCGGGCCGCCAGATCGGCGCGGCGCTTCGCGCTGAGCTTCTTCGAATCGTTAAGCCCCTCGGGAATGCAGGCGGGATCGAGAATGACCGCGGCGGCGGTGACGGGCCCGCAAAGCGGTCCGCGGCCGACTTCGTCCACGCCCGCGACGACGATCAGGCCGCGCGCGAAGGCGGCTTCTTCGAAGGAAAAGTCAGGTGAGTCTGCCATGCGTTGGGAATGCCCCGAACCGGCAGGTCTGTTCAATGAAAAAGCGGGGGCCCGAAGGCCCCCGCACTGCTCGACGACGCTCTTCTTGGCGTCTGCCGCATGTCTTAACGCCGGCGGAGACGGATACCGCGATCCTCCAGGCAGTTGCTGCCGTAGACTTTCTCGACCCCGTGACGCCCGGTGCGCATCGTGAAGGCGCAGTTGGCGGGCAGCGTACGCTCGGTGCGGCGGTCGAGGCAGGAGGCGGAAACCACCTCGCCCCAGCCGCGGCGGGTCTTCACGCGCTGCACGCATTCCGCAGGCAGGTAGATGCGGTCTCGGTCATGGCGATAGCGGTCGTGGTCGTAGCGTTCCTGCGCGCGCTTGCGGCGGGCTTCGGCGGCGCGACGCTCGCGCTCGCGGCGTTCACGCTCCAGTCGGCGCTGCCGGTCCTGCCAGCTTTCATAGCGCGGCTGCGCCTTCTTCGCCTTGTGGTCGTTCTTGTTCATGCCGTCGAGCAGCAACGCGGCGGCACCGACCCCAAGCAGGATGGTTAGCGCCTGACGGTCCTTCTTGCCCAGCGCGGCGGCGGGCGTGGCACTGATCGCGACGGAGCCCAGCGCGAGGGCGAGGGCGGTGATGGCGGCGGTGGCCTTGGTCTTGAGGCTCATGGCTTCGGTCCTTTCACTCGGCAGCCCGAAGGCCGCGTGACGTCGATGAACCGAGATTGGGCCGGGGGTCGAAAGTCAGGCAATAACGGCCCCCTGCTATCGGATAACAGACCGGCCAACCACCTTTGGCTATTGAATAACACGGGCATTGCGCGCAGCGTGTTCCACATGAAACATGCAGTCCTCATATTGGCGTTTCTCGCCTCTGCCTCGGCCGCGCAGGCCGAGTGCTATGCCGACTACAAGGCCAAGCGCGACAACCCGTTGCAGCTGCAATACGGGGTTGCGCAGGTCTCGGACTCGGCCTGTTCGAAAAAGGCGGCGGCGCGCGAATTGGCGCCGAAGCTGAAAGCCGATGGGTGGACCTTGCTGACGGTTCTCTCCACATTCGGCCCCGATGGCTTGGAGCAAAGGAAGGCCAGTGCCGGACAATATTACCTCCGTTACTGACAGTTTGCGATTGGGCTCGCGCGCGGTCGTGGGCGGGATCGTCGCCGTGGTTGCGATTCTCGCGGTCGCTGCGGTGCTACTATTCGCGAACCTGCCGAATGCGGATGCGTTCAACGCGCGAGTCGAGCAGATCTTCGTGCAGAACGACAACCTGACCTCGCAGGCCGAAATCAAACTGCTGGAGGTGCTCGCGCAATCGGGTACCGCGTTCTCCGACGTGCTGGCGAATTACCGCGTGATCATCTTCATCCTCCTGATATTCGCCGCCGCGTTGCTGATCGCGACGATCGTCTTCCTGCTGCTGCTGATCGCGCTGAACAAGCGCATGACCGAAATCCGCCGCGCCGGGATCGAGGTGCAGAGCCTGCGCATCCTGCGCGGCGAAAACGCGGTGATGCTCAATGATATGGGCTTCACACTGACCCCGGCCGCGATCGAGACGCTGTCTGTCCTGGCCGAAGCGCGGATGGATGACGACATCCTCACCGGCGCGCAGATCGAGGCGATGATCTCGGGCCGCGACGAGGCCGATTGCGACGAAGCCGCGGGCGCCACGCGGATCAAACGGCTGCGCGACAGCCTCGGAAATCAGCTCGTCAGCGAGCTTCTGGTGCGCAACATTTCCCGCAAAGGCTATGCGCTTAGCGTGGCCAAGGATGCGATCCGAGTCGACTGATCCGGTTGCGCCACTGTCACATGGGCCCTATATCGCAGGGTCTGTTGACCTGCGGGGGAGCCATGTCCGATACGCCCTTCTACCTGATCGACGAGGCCCGACTGCGCGAGAATATGCGCAAGATCGAGCGTCTGCGCGAACGTTCCGGCGCGAAAGCCCTGCTGGCGCTGAAATGTTTCGCGACGTGGTCGGCCTTCGACATCATGAAGCCCTACATGGATGGCACGACCTCCAGCTCGCTGTTCGAGCTGCATCTGGGACGTGAGAAATTCGGCAAGGAAACCCATGCCTATTCGGTCGCCTGGGCCGATCACGAGATCGACGAGGCCATCGGGTATGCCGACAAGATCATCTTCAACTCGCTGAGCCAGCTGGATCGCTTTGGCGAGAAGGCGGCGCATATCGAGCGTGGCCTGCGCCTGAACCCGCGATTTTCGACCTCCGGTTTCGATCTGGCGGACCCGGCGCGGCCGTTCTCGCGTCTGGGCGAATGGGATGCCGAGCGGCTCGAGGCGGCGATGGATCGCATCTCGGGCGTGATGATCCACTACAATTGCGAGAACGCCGATTTCGCGCTGTTCGACCATCAGCTTTCGCGGATCGAAGCCGAGTTCGGCGATATTCTGAAGCGCCTGAAATGGGTGAGCCTTGGTGGCGGCATCCATTTCACCGGCGAAGATTACCCGCTCGACGATCTGGCCGACCGGTTGAAGAAATTCTCCGAAGATTTCGACGTGCAGGTCTATCTCGAGCCTGGCGAGGCCTCCATCACGCAGAGTGCCTCGCTCGAAGTCACGGTGCTCGACATTCTCGACAACGGCAAGAAGATCGCCATCGTCGACAGCAGCATCGAGGCGCATATGCTCGACCTGCTGATCTATCGCGAGACCGCGAAGCTGCCGCAACAGGGCGAATACGAATACCAGATCGCGGGCAAAACTTGCCTCGCGGGCGACATCTTCGGAGAGGCGCGGTTCGACAAACCGCTCGAAATCGGCGACCGTATCTCGATTGCCGATGCCGCCGGTTACACGATGGTCAAGAAGAACTGGTTCAACGGCGTTGCGATGCCTGCTATCGCCATCCGCCGCGAAAATGGGAACATCGACCGGATTCGCGACTTCGCCTATGAGGATTATCGCGCCTCATTGTCCTGAGGGCCCACAAGAGCCCCCTTCCCCTGTCCGCAAACAAAGGAGACAGCCGAAGTGAAAAAGAACGTGCTCATCATCGGAGCGGGCGGCGTCGCCCAGGTCGTGGCGCATAAATGCGCGCAGAACAACGACATCTTGGGCGATCTGCACATCGCCTCGCGCACCAAATCGAAATGCGATGCGATAATCGAAAGCGTGCATGAGAAAGGCGCGATGAAGGTCGAGGGCACGTTTGAGGCGCATGCGGTGGATGCGACCGATTCCGAGGCCGTCGCCGAGCTTATCCGCAAGACCGGGTCCCAGATCGTGATCAACGTCGGCACCGCCTTCGTGAACATGCACGTCCTCGATGGCTGCATCGCCACCGGCGCCGCCTATATCGACACCGCGATTCATGAAGAGCCCGACAAGATCTGCGAAACCCCGCCTTGGTATGCCAATTACGAATGGAAGAAGCGCGACCTGTGCGCCGAACATGGCGTGACTGCGATCCTCGGCGCGGGCTTCGATCCGGGCGTGGTGAACGCCTATGCGCGTTTCGCCATCGACCAGATGGACGAGGTGAGATCGATCGACATCGTCGACATCAACGCGGGCTCGCACGGCAAGTATTTCGCGACCAATTTCGATCCGGAGATCAATTTCCGCGAATTCACCGGGGTCGTCTATTACTGGGAAGACCAGCAGTGGAAAGAGACGAGCATGTTCGCCTCGGGCCACGAATGGGATCTGCCCGTCGTGGGCCCCTCGCAGGCCTACCAGTCGGGCCATGACGAGGTGCACTCGCTCGCCACCAACTATCCGCAGGCCGACGTTCGCTTCTGGATGGGCTTCGGCGATCACTACATCAACGTCTTCACCGTGCTGAAGAACCTCGGCCTGTTGTCGGAACAGCCGGTGAAAACCGCCGAGGGTCTGGAAGTCGTGCCGCTGAAAGTGGTGAAGGCCGTGCTGCCCGACCCGTCGAGCCTCGCGCCGAACTACACCGGCAAGACCTGCATCGGCGATCTGGTGAAAGGCACGAAGGACGGCAAGGACGTGGAGTATTTCGTCTATAACGTCGCCGATCACAAAGAAGCCTACGAAGAGGTCGGCTCGCAGGGCATCTCCTATACGGCAGGTGTGCCGCCGGTCGCCGCCGCAATCCTGATCGCGCAGGGCGACTGGGATGCGAAGACGATGAAGAACGTCGAAGAGATGGACCCCAAACCCTTCTTCACCGAGCTCGACCGCATGGGCCTTCCGACCCGCGTGATGGTCGGCGGCCTCAAGGGCGAGGACAAATCCTGGACCGAGGTTTGAGCGGTCGCACCAGAAACACGAAAGGCCCGCATAGCGCGGGCCTTTTTCATGTCTGATTGGCGATCCCGGCAGGATTCGAACCTGCAACCTGCCCCTTAGGAGGGGGCTGCTCTATCCAGTTGAGCCACGGGACCGCACAGCGCCTTTGATGCCGCCAAAGAGCTTGTGGCGCAAGTCCATCGCGGTGGTGCTGCGAAAAACCGCAGCCGCTATGCCGCGCATCTAGTGCGGTCGTGAATTCGGGAACTGGTTGGGAAGAAAGAAAAGGGAGCGCAAATTGGCCCACTGCGCCCCCTTTCGCGTCCCTCGCCCTGACGAATCCGACAGGGGCGCGGGTCTGTCCAGGTATCGAGCGGATATTATCCGACCCTATAACCGTTAACGCTAACATACTGGTCATCATTCGCTTGCGCAAGGGAAATGTTTGGCGCTAACAAGAGGTGAAACTTGAGGAACTGCCCTTGTCCCGCCCCAGCGAAACCCGCCGCCCCTTGACCCTGCGCGATGTCTCCGAAGCCTCCGGCGTGTCCGAGATGACCGTGAGCCGCGTGCTGCGCAATCGCGGCGATGTCTCTGATGCGACACGCGAAAAGGTCCTGCAAGCCGCGAAGGCGCTTGGCTACGTGCCCAACAAGATCGCCGGCGCGCTCGCCTCGCAGCGGGTGAACCTCGTGGCCGTGATCATCCCGTCGCTGTCGAACCTCGTCTTCCCGAAAGTCCTGTCGAGCGTATCCGACGAGCTTGAGGATACCGGGTTGCAGCCGGTCGTGGGCGTGACGAATTACTCGCCCGAGAAGGAAGAGCAGGTTCTCTATGAGATGCTCTCGTGGCGCCCCTCGGGGGTGATCATCGCGGGGGTCGAACACACGCCCGCCTCTCGCGCGATGCTGCAGAACGCGGGCATTCCGGTGGTCGAGATCATGGATGTCGATGGTGAGGGGATCGACTCGGTCGTCGGTATCTCGCATCGCCGCGCCGGGCTGCACATGGCCGAGGCAATCATCGCCGCGGGCTATCGCAAGATCGGGTTCCTCGGGACGAAAATGCCCGAGGATCACCGGGCGCGCAAACGGCTCGAAGGGTTCAAGGAAGGGCTCGCCAAGGCAGGGATCGAACTGGCCGATACCGAGTTCTACGGCGGGGGATCGGCACTCGCGAAGGGACGCGAGATGACGGAGACGATGCTCAAGCGCTCGCCCGATCTCGATTTTCTATATTACTCGAACGACATGATCGGCGCCGGCGGTCTGCTTTGGTGCCTCGATCACGGGATCGACGTGCCGGGAAAGATGGGTCTGGCCGGGTTCAACGGGCTCGAACTGCTCGACGGTCTGTCGGTGCGGCTCGCCACGATGAATGCCTGCCGGGCCGAGATCGGGCGCAAGGCGGCGCAGATCATTTCGGGTCGCTCGCAAAGCGGGATGATCGGCGGCGAGGTGATCGAGCTGGAGCCGACCCTCGATCCCGGCGACACGATCCGTAAAGTCTGATCAGTCGAGGCGGCAGCATCCGGTCAGCGCGCGACGACCTGCGGATGTCTTCAGGAAGAGATCGAGCCCGATCGCGTAAAGCGCATCGCTCATGCCATCGGAACACGTGCCGCCCTTGAACACCACGAAGCCGTCCGTGCCTTTTCCCGACAGTTTCATCCCCACCGTCTCAGCCTTTCCGTTTTGCGGAGCCCCTGACCATTCGACATCGAGGTTTTGCGCAGCCTCCCCCGCCATCTCGAAGCGAAAGAGCCCCGGCGCGTAGCGTAGCGACCAGAACGGCTCTGTCCCGGAACAGGCGAGCGGCACCTGTTCGGTCCACCACGGCGGCATCGGAACGTCCTTGAGAAATCGCGCCGCAGCCCACCCCGTGCGTCCATCGACATTCAACCTGAGCCATTTTTCGTCCGCGGATGCGCCCGTTATCTCGATGCCTGTCGCTCCGGGGGATAATGTGCCTAGGATGGGCGCCGATGCGGTCGGCTCCGCCCGGAGATTGAGAACATCGTCGGCAGCGACGCCGGTGACCGCCGCGTAGTGGGGAAAGTCCTCTGCCAGAACGGATCCGGCAGAACTCATCGCAAGGGCCAGACCGAGGCCAATCGTTCGGATGGTATTCGTGGCCATAACAGCGCTCCTTTTCGAAACGAGCCTGCCTGAAAAGGCGCTAACGCCGCGCCCCCCAGCTGATCGAGGCGTATTGACGCGTGTAGAATTCGCCCAGAAGGCCGATCATCAGGATCGCGAGCCCGACATAGAGCGGATATTCCCAGTTCGAGAAATGCGGATTGTAATTGATGAAGGTGAAGCCGCGCGCCTGATCGATCGTGTGGAACAGCGGGTTCCAGTTGAACAGGATCAGCATCTTGTGCGGCAGATTGTTCGCGAGAAACATCTTGCCCGAGGCGATCATGTTGGCACGGGTGTAGACCTGCTGGATCACGCCCACCACTTCGGGCGCCCAGGGCTTCGCCGCCAACAGCACAACCCCGACCGCGAGCCCCGTGAACCACGCCAGCAACACCATCCCGAAGGCACCGACCCAATCGTAGATCTCGATCGGCTTGAAGGCCGCATGGTAGATGTAGAGCACCGTCACCATCGACAGCACCTGGATGTAGAGCGCGCTCAGCGCCGCCGCGGAGATCGAGACCGCGGTGGTCATCGGCGCGTGTTTCATCATCGCCGAGGTCGGCCCCTCAGATCCGAAGACCGCGCCCAGGGTCTTGGTATGGGTCATGTAGAGGAAAATGCCGGTCATGATGTAGAGGAGGAAATCGCCGCGCACCGAGCTGGACCGCATCCCCAATATGCTGAACATGACGTAGAAAGAAATGACCAGCATCATCGTCTGGACCATGTTCAGCAGCAGGCCGATCAACGCATTGCCGTGGGTCTTGCGCAGATTGCGCACGGTCGCATGGTAGATCAACTCCAGCAGGCTGAAGGTCGTCCCGAGCTTGGTCGCTTTCGTCTCCGGTCTGAACATGTTCCTGCCGATTCGGGCGCGTTGCGGCCCAAGCTAGGTCGGATTGCTTGCTCAACCCTTGTCGCCGCATCATAAGGGGGGAGTTGGAGCATAGCAATTGGGCCTTAACAAGGCCGGGAGAGGCGTGACGATGGATTTCGAACATCTGATGCGAGTGATGCGGCGACTGGCGCTCGAGGCAGGCGACAAGATCATGGAGATCTACGACTCGCCGGATTTCGAGGTGAAGTCGAAGTCGGACAACTCGCCGGTGACCGAAGCCGACGAGGCCGCCGACGCGCTGATCTCCGCCGGGCTGCGCGCCGAATTTCCCGACGTGCCGCTCGTCACCGAGGAACAGGCCGCGAGCCATTCGCAGGAGGTGTCGACCTTCCTCATCGTCGATCCGCTCGACGGCACGAAGGAATTCGTGAAGCGCCGCGGCGATTTCACCGTCAACATCGCCTATGTCGAGAATGGCAAGCCGGTGCGTGGCGTGGTCTATGCGCCCGCCAAGGGGCGGCTGTTCTACACACTGGCCGAGGGCCGCGCGGTCGAAGAAGACGGCCCCTTCGACAAGGAGCGCCCCGGCAAGCAGCAGCCGATCACGGTTTCGATGCCCGACAATCGCGGTCTGATGGTGGTTGCGTCGAAATCGCATCGCGATCAGGCGACCGACGAATACATTGGCAAATACGCGGTGAAGGATATGGCCTCGGCGGGGTCGTCGCTGAAATTCTGCCTTGTCGCGACGGGCGAGGCAGACCTCTATCCACGTCTGGGCCGCACGATGGAATGGGACACGGCGGCAGGTGACGCGGTTCTGCGCGGCGCAGGCGGCGAGATGATCCGCTTCGAAGATCACGCGCCCTTCACCTATGGCAAGCCTGGCTTCGAGAACCCGTTCTTTATCGCCTACGCTCCCGGCGTTCTGCTGGTGAAGTGATGTCTGTCCTCATCGTCATTCCAGCGCGCTACGCGTCGAGCCGTTATCCCGGCAAGCCGCTGGTCGAACTGACCGGCGCCACGGGCGAGAAAAAGACCCTGATCCAGCGCAGCTGGGAGGCGGCGACGCAGGTCGGCGGCGTCGACCGGGTCGTGGTGGCCACCGATGACGCCCGTATCCGCGACGCCTGCCAGGCCTTCGGCGCGGAGGTGGTGATGACCTCGGAGAGCTGCCGCAACGGGACCGAGCGCTGCGCCGAAGCTGCCGCAACGCTTGGCGGTGACTACGATATCGTGGTGAACCTGCAAGGTGACGCGCCGCTGACTCCCGCTTGGTTCATCGAAGACCTCGTGACGGGGTTGCGCGCCAATGACTGGGCCGAACTCGCGACCCCGGTGCTGCGCTGCGAGGGCGCAATGTTGAAAAGCCTGCTGGAAGATCGCCAGAACGGGCGGGTGGGCGGCACCACGGCGGTGTTCGGCGCAGGCAATCGCGGGCTCTATTTCTCGAAAGAGGTCATTCCATTCACCTCCGAGAGTTACGCGGACGAAGCCCCGACGCCGGTGTTCCACCATGTGGGCGTCTATGCTTACCGACCGGACACGCTGGCGGCCTATGCAGGCTGGCCGGTCGGGCCTCTGGAGACGCTCGAAGGGCTGGAGCAATTGCGTTTCCTAGAGAACGGGCGTGCAGTGCTCTGCACAGAAGTCGAGGCGCGCGGACGGCAATTCTGGGAACTCAACAATCCATCAGACGTGGCCCGGATAGAATCCATGATGCAGCAGATGCAGCTCCCCTGACTGCGGCGATTTATCGCCGAACACGCGTAAACCGCGAATTTTCACGGCGTTGAACGAAACAATTTTCGCGTTTGCAGCATTTCTTCCTTTTGGAGTGCTCAACGCGAAAACCGGTCCCTTGTTGGATTGAGGCTTTGGGGACACAATAAACCAACTTCTGACGATTTGATCGTAGCAACCCTATAGGTGACGAATGAAAAGCAAGGTGACGAAGGCGATCTTCCCGGTGGCCGGCCTCGGAACCCGCTTCCTGCCCGCGACGAAATCGATCCCGAAAGAGATCCTCACGCTGGTGGACCGCCCGCTTATCCAATACGCCATCGACGAGGCGCGCGCGGCCGGTATCGAGGAATTCATCTTCGTCACCTCGCGCGGCAAATCTGCGCTCGAGGATTACTTCGACAACGCCCCCGAGCTCGAAAGCGCGCTCTCGCAGAAGGGCAAGACCGAGATTCTCGACGAGTTGAAGAAGACCAACATGGATAGCGGCGCGATTGCCTATGTCCGCCAGAACCAGCCGCTGGGTCTGGGCCATGCGGTCTGGTGCGCGCGCCGTCTGGTGCATGACGAAGCCTTCGCCGTGATCCTGACCGACGACGTCATCGCCGCCGACAAGCCCTGTCTGCAGCAGATGATGGAAGCCTATAACGAGACCGGCGGGAACTATGTCGCGGCGATGGAAGTCCCCGCCGACAAGACCGCCTCCTACGGTGTTCTGGATGTGGGCCCGGGCGACGGTCCGCGCCTGCCCGTCAATGGCATGGTCGAGAAGCCCAAGCCTGAAGACGCCCCCTCGAACCTCGCGGTGATCGGTCGTTACATCCTGACCCCGCGGATCATGTGGAACCTCGATGCGCGCAAGGCGGGAGCCGGTGGAGAGATCCAGCTGACCGACGCCATCGCGCAGGAAATCCACGGCGGCAACTCGGTCTACGCCTATCGCTTCGACGGCCAACGTTACGATTGCGGATCGAAAGCGGGCTTCCTGCAGGCAACGGTGGCCTTCGGCCTCCAGCGCCCGGATCTGAAGGACGAGTTCGGCGAGTATCTCTCCGATCTCTCCGCGATGCGGCAGGCTGCCGAGTAAGCGATGAAGCATGTGTTGGTGACGGGCGGTGCGGGCTATATCGGCTCGCACGCCTGCAAGGCGCTGGCCGCGGCGGGCTACGTCCCGGTCTGTTTCGACAATTTCTCGACCGGCTGGAAAGAAGCGGTGAAATTCGGCCCCGTCGAGGAGGGCGATCTGGCCGATCGTGCCCGGCTCGACGAAGTGTTCGCCAAGTATCAGCCCATCGCTGTAATGCATTTCGCGGCGCTCAGCCTCGTCGGCGAGTCGATGGAAGATCCGGCGAAATATTGGCGCACCAACGTGAATTGCGCGCTGAACCTGATCGAGGCGGCCGTCGATGCAGACTGCCGCAACTTCGTCTTCTCCTCGACCTGTGCGACCTACGGCGATCAGGACGGGGTGGTGCTGGATGAGAACACAGAACAGCGCCCGATCAACGCCTATGGCGGATCGAAACGCGCCATCGAAGACATGCTGCGCGATTTCGGCGCGAGCCACGGGATGAACTCCGTGATCTTTCGCTATTTCAACGTGGCGGGCGCCGATCCCGACGCAGAAGTCGGCGAGCAGCACATCCCCGAGACGCATCTGATCCCGCTGATGCTCGACGCGATCGCGGGCAAACGCCCGGCGCTGACCGTGTTCGGCTCGGATTACGCGACGCGCGACGGCACTTGCATCCGCGATTACGTGCATGTCTCCGATCTGGTCGATGCGCATGTGCTGGGTCTGAAATGGCTCGAGGATGGCAAACCCTCGCGGGTCTTCTGCCTCGGCTCTGGCAACGGGTTCTCGGTGCGCGAAGTGATCGACGCCTCGCGCGCGGTAACCAATCGCGATGTTCCGATCGTCGAGGGGGACCGTCGACCGGGCGATGCGGCGTCGCTTGTGTCGGGCTCGAAACGGGCGACCGAGGAACTTGGCTGGCAGCCGAAGCGGTCGGACCTGTCCACCATGATTTCCGATGCATGGCGTTGGCATCAGGCGAAAGAGTATGAATACTGACCCCGAGGCAGGGTCAGGAGTATGGATGCCATCGCGCCATGAGCTTTGGGAGAGCTACAGGCTGCGCCTCAAGCGCAAGCACTTCCTGTGGCGCGCCCTGCGCAAGCGGCATCAGCTCGACAGCGTCACCAACCGCACCGGCAAGATAAGGCCCTGTGCGATCCTCGCCTTCGCGGTGATGCGCAACGAGGCGCGGCGGCTGCCCTTTTTCCTCAAGCATTACCGCAAGCTGGGCGTCGATCACTTCCTGATCGTCGATAATGGCAGCACGGATGACACCGCCGCGCTGCTGGCGGAAGCGCGCGACGTCTCGCTATGGCAGACGGAGGGCAGCTACCGGGCCTCGCGTTTCGGGCTCGATTGGGTGACATGGCTGATGCTGCGCTACGGGCACGATCGCTGGTGCCTGACCGTCGATGCCGATGAGCTGCTGATCTACCCCTATCACGACAGCCGCCCCCTGCCCGCGCTGACCGACTGGCTCGACCGGTCCGAGCAGCGCTGTTTCCCAGCAATGATGCTCGACCTCTACCCGAAGGGGCCGCTGGGCGCGCAGCGCTATGAGGCGGGGCAGGACCCGCGCAAGATCCTGAGCTGGTTCGATGCCGGGAATTACATGATGACCCGGCAGGACCGGACCGACGCGCTGTGGATTCAGGGCGGACCCCGGGCACGCGCGTTTTTTGCCCACACCCCCCGACAAGCGCCGACCCTGTCGAAAATCCCGTTGGTGCGGTGGCATCGCCGGTGGACCTATCTGAACTCGACCCATGCGCTGCTGCCCCGCCACCTGAACCAGACCTACGACACGGAGGGCGGCGAGGCCATCTCGGGGCTGCTGCTGCACACGAAGTTTCTCGACGAGATCGTGGACAAGTCGAAGGAGGAGAAATCGCGCGGCGAGCATTTCGGCCAGCCCGCGGAATTCGACCAGTATTACGACGCGCTGGCCGCCGATCCGGAACTCTGGACGCCGCATTCGACGCGGCTCGGCGACTGGCGACAACTGGAGGCGCAGGGGCTGATGTCGCGCGGCGGGTGGATGTAAATTTGTTGACTTGGGGGCAACAATACTGACGTGAGCGTGAAGCGCGGGCTTCTCAGTTGCAAGCAAACCGGGTAAGTATCGGAAGATATTGATAACCCGTTAAAAACTTGCCGATTTGAACCGGGCGACCTTTAACGATTTGAAAACTACGGTACGAGCATCACGGGACCGAAGCGGCACGAAATGACCGCGACGTCGAAGAGGGACGGATATTGGGACTGAGAGAAATCGCCAGACTGCGCCGCAAGCGCAGAATTCGGCAGATTCGGGCTTTCCGGAAAAGCCACGAACTCTCTCTCTATTCCGATCGCACCGGCGACATCCACCCCGAGGATATCCTCGTCTTCGTCACCGCCCGCAACGAACGCATCCGCCTGCCCTATTTCCTGCGCTATTACCGCGAGATGGGGGTCGGCCACTTCCTGTTTGTCGACAATGGCAGCGACGACGGCAGCGCCGAGTATCTCGCGCAGCAGGAGGATTGCTCGGTCTGGCGCACGGAGGCGTCTTACAAGGCGTCGAATTTCGGCGTCGACTGGATGAACTGGCTGCTGCGCAAACACGGCACCGGGCATTGGACGCTGACGCTCGATCCGGACGAGTTCTTCGTCTACCCGTTCTGCGACACGCGGCCCATTCAGGCGCTGACCGACTGGCTCGATACCTATGGCATCCGGTCTTTCCCGGCGATGCTGCTCGATATGTATCCGAAAGGACCGATCGACGCGCAGCCCTATCGCGAGGGGCAGAACCCGTTCGATCTGGCCTGCTGGTTCGATGCGGGCAATTACATGATCTCGCAGAACTCCGAGACCAATAATCTGTGGATCCAGGGCGGACCGCGGGCACGCATCTTTTTTCCCGACGCGCCGAAGAAGGCCCCCTCGCTCAACAAGATACCGCTCGTCAAATGGGAGCGCGGGAATGTCTATATCTCCTCGACCCATGCGCTGCTGCCGCGCGGCCTCAACCAGGTCTACGACACGATCGGCGGAGAGATGGTCTCGGGGTGCCTGCTGCACGCGAAGTTCCTCTCGCCGCTAACCGACAAGGTCGAGGAAGAGTTGGAGCGCAAACAGCATTACGCAGGCTCGCGCGAATATCACGCCTATGCCCGCACGATCTCAAAAGAGCCCGATTTGTGGTGCAAATGGTCGGAGAAATATATCAACTGGCGCCAGCTCGAAATCCTCGGGCTGATGTCGAAGGGCAATTGGGCGTGAGGAAACAGGTCTCGTGACGGTCGGATTCATCATGATGTGCCACACCGCGCTCGACCGGGCCGCGCAGGTCGCGCGGTTCTGGTCGGAGGGCGGATCGCCCGTGGTGATCCATGTCGATGCCCGCGTCACCGCGCATGACTATAACGGCTTCAAGAAGATGCTCGCCGATCTAGAGAATGTCTCTTTCTCGCGGCGCTACAAATGCGAGTGGGGCACGTGGTCGCTGGTCGCCGCCAGCCAAGCTGCGGCAGAACAGATGCTGGCACTGCATGCCGACGTGCGCCACGTCTATCTGGCGTCGGGCTCCTGCCTGCCGCTGCGCCCGCTGCACGAGCTGACCGACTATCTCGACGCGCGGCCCTATACCGATTTCATCGAGAGTGTGACCACCACGGAAGTCGGCTGGACGGTTGGCGGAATCGACATCGAACGCTTCACGCTGCGCTTCCCCTTCTCGTGGAAAAAACAGCGGCGGATGTTCGACCGCTATGTCGAGTTTCAGCGCCGCGTAGGCTTCAAGCGACGCATTCCCGACGGGCTGGTGCCGCATTTGGGCAGCCAGTGGTGGTGCCTGACGCGCCAGACCCTGTCGGCCATTCTGGAAGACCCGGATCGCGCGCTTTACGACCGCTATTTCAAGCGCGTCTGGATCCCCGATGAGAGCTATTTCCAGACCCTCGCAAGGCTCTATTCCACCTCGATCGAGAGCCGCTCGCTGACGCTGACCAAGTTCGATTTTCAGGGAAAGCCGCACATCTTCTACGACGATCACCTGCAGCTTCTGCGGCGGTCGGACTGTTTCGTGGCGCGGAAAATCTGGCCCAAGGCGGACAAGCTCTATCGGACCTTCCTCGACAAAAGCCCTGGCCGGTCCGTCATGGCAGAGCCGAACCCGGCCAAGATCGACCGGCTGTTTTCCAAGTCGATCGAGCGGCGCACACGCGGGCGGCCCGGCCTCTACATGCAAAGCCGTTTTCCCAGGAAAGACCACGAGAACGGCAAGACCTCGGCACCCTATTCGATCTTCCACGGCTTTTCGGATCTCTTTGAGAATTTCGACGGCTGGCTTGCGAAATACGTGGGTGCCCGGGTTCACGGTCATCTCTTCGCCCCCGAACGCGCCGAGTTCGCGGGTGGCGAGCGGATGTTCAACGGTTGCCTGACCGACGACGCGGCGCTGCGCGATTACAACCCGCGTGCCTTCCTGACGAACTTGATCTGGAACTCGCGCGGGGAACGGCAATGCTACATGTTCTCGCCGCGCGACAATCAGGCGAATAACTGGTTCACCGCGACCGATCCGAATGCGCAAATCTCGGTCATCACCGGGGCCTGGGCCCTGCCGCTGTCGCGCCGCAACGAGAATTTCACGACGATCCGGCGCGAGGCCGCGATGCTGCAAAAGCGCGAGCTGGAGCATCTGGATATTCTCCGCTCGATGTATGTGAAGGCGCGGGTGCGGATCTGGACCGTCGCGGATTTCATCGAGAACCCGATGGAGCCCCTGCAGACCATCATCGACGAGATCAGCCCCCGCGCCACGCGCCGCCTGACCGAAGCGCCGCAGATGGTCGATCTGTCGGGGTTCAACCAATTCCTGCAAAATCTCAAGAACCAGGGGATGCAGCCACTCGTGATGGGGGATTTCCCGCTCGAGCAAAGCGGGCAGCGCGACGCCGTCCGCCGGGGCCGCCCCTATCTGGTGAAATAACCCATGCCCAAGTTTGAGAGTTTCGTCGTCTTCGCCGAGATGCGCACCGGCTCCAACCTCGTGGAAGCCGCGCTGAACGATCTGGACTGCGTGACGTGCCATGGTGAGGCGTTCAACCCGGCGCTGATCGGGTACCCGAACCGAAAGGAGCTGGTGGGAGTCACCAAGGCGCAGCGCGACGACAATCCTCTGGTGCTGTGGAATGCGATCAAGTCTCAGGATGGGCTGAACGGCTGCCGCTATTTCCACGACCATGACCCGCGGATGCTGGCGGTCTTCGTGAACGATCCGAAATGCGCGAAGATCGTGCTGACCCGTAACCCGATCGAAAGCTATGTCAGCCTGATGATCGCGCGCGCGACGGGCCAATGGAAGCTGGGCGATGCGAAACACCGCAAGGCCACGAAAGCGCGCTTCGATGCGGAGGAATTCGAGGCGCATCTTGAAGGGCTGCAGGATTTTCAGGTGACGTTACTGAACGCTCTGCAACGCTCGGGACAGACAGCCTTCTATATCGATTATGAAGATGCACAGTCCGTCGAAGTGCTTAACGGTCTGGCGAATTGGCTGGGCGTCTCGGGGCGGCTGAAACAGTTGCCCGAGAACCTCAAGGTGCAGAACCCGGAGCCGCTGGAGGCAAAGGTCGCAAATTTCCCGGGGATGGAGGCGTCGCTGGCGCGACTCGACCGGTTCAACCTGTCGAAGACTCCGAATTTCGAGCCCCGGCGCGGTCCCGGCGTGCCCGGTTTCATCGCGAGCGAGGCGGGGCTGCTTTATATGCCGCTCCGGCCCGCGATGGATGCGCCGATCCGCGACTGGCTGGCCGCGACCGGCGATCTGGTCGAAGGGTTCAGCCAGAAAACCCTGCGCCAGTGGAAACGCCGCCATCCCGGCCATCGCAGCTTCACCGTGCTACGCCATCCCCTGATGCGCGCGCATCTGGCGTTCAACGCGGTGCTGAACTGGGACAATATGGACGAGACGCGCGCCGTTCTGCGCCAAAGCTACAAGCTGCCAATCCCGAAGGAAGGGCAGAGCATCGCGCAAGACGACTACGCCGAGGCGCTGATCGCTTTCTTGGGCTGGCTCAAATCCAATCTCGCGAACCAGACGAGCCTTCCGGTGAACACGCTCTGGGCCACGCAATCCGCGGCGCTTCAGGGCATCGGCCAGTTTGCGCTTCCCGACCTGCTGGTGCGCGAAGAACGGATGGCCGAGGACTTCGCCTATCTCGCCAGCATGGCCGGGGTGGAGGCGCCTACGCTCGCGCCCGGAGAGACCGACACCGCGGCGATCAAGCTCGCTGATATCTGGACGCCCGATCTCGAGGCCGCCGCGCGCGAGACCTATACGCGCGACATGATGCAGTTCGGCTTCGAAAACTGGCGAGACTGATCTTGGGCCATGGAAAAAGCGCGCCGGGAGGACCGACGCGCTTTTTCGATTTTCATTCGAGACCGGTTCAGGCCGCCTGACGGCTTTGCGCTTCCGTCAGCACTGCGTGCAGCGTAGAGGGATCGGTATTCGCCCGCAGCTTCTCGCAGGTTTCCGGATCGCGCATCGTGCGCGACACGAGGGCCAGCGCCTTGAGATGCTCGACGCCGGAATCCTTCGGCGCGAACAGCGCGAAAACCAGATCGACCGGCAGCCGGTCCACCGCGTCGAAATCGAGCGGCTTTTCCAGACGCAGGAAGACACCCACGACCTCGCTCAGCCCGTCGAGCCGCGCATGCGGAAGCGCAACACCATGGCCGACGCCGGTCGGTCCGAGGCTCTCACGCTCCTGCAGCGCATCGACGGTTTCCGAGGCGTCGATCTTGTAGCACGCCGCCGCGATGTCGCCGAGATCCTGAAACAGGCGTTTCTTGCTCGTGACATTCGACAGCACTTTGACCGCGCCAGGCACGAGAAGTTTAGATAGGTCCATGAACTCGTCTACTCCGCGCCCGTTCCGGGCCGCTCATTTGCTGTTGCGCGGGTCGATCCAGCCGACATTGCCGTCTTCACGCCGATGAACGACGTTGACCCCGCCATGTTTCTCGTTGCGGAAGACGAGTAGCGACGCGTCGGACAGCTCCATCTGCATGACCGCTTCACCGACCGAGAGCGTGGGAACCTTGGTTTCCATCTCGGCTACGATCATCGGAGCGCCTTCGCGCGTCTCGCCGGTATCGTCATCCTCTTCCGAGGCGAGCACATATAGACCTGCAGCTTCGAATTCAACTGGTTCGGCACGGTCGCGGTGATGATCTTTCAATCTGCGTTTGTGGCGCCGCAGCTGCTTGTCCATCTTTTCGCGGGCCGCATCGAAGGCCGCGTAGATTTCGGTGGCATGCCCCTTGGCCGAGGCGGTCAGCCCGGTCGACAGGTGCACCGTCGCTTCGCAGATATATTCATGCGCATCGCGCGAGAAGGTGATCTGCGCGTCGGTGGGACGCTGCATGTATTTCTCGGCGACTTCGCCCAGCTCCGACTTGACGTGAGATTGCAGGGCCTCTCCGACATCGATTTGTTTGCCGGTGATTTGGTAACGCATGGATTTCCTCCTTCACGCATTGGGCCAGTGACCCCAGCCTTGGGGCTGAGGTGTTTCGGGCCGGTTAATCTCTTGAAAAGTCGCGTCGAGTCTGAATTCGCCCGGGCCCTCTTTCGGGGACCTTTCGCGCGCCGGACCCCTCTCGGGGGCCGCAAGCGCGCCCGGGGAGTGGGGGCGAACATCACGCATCTCTTATGTATTTGGGGATGGATCGCAGGGGGTGTCAACGGGTGACCCTCGCTGCGGTGCAAAACTGCCGAGGGTCGGAGTCGCTTGGGCGATCCGTAGAGCATGCTCAGAGGATGCGGAAATGCTGCCCGAGATAGACGCGGCGCACGTTTTCGTCCTGCACAACCTCTTCTGCGGTGCCTGACATCAGCACCGTCCCGTCATGCAGGATGTAGGCCCGATCCACGATCTCGAGCGTCTCGCGGACGTTGTGATCCGTGATCAAAACCCCGATACCGCGATCCTTGAGCTGACCGACGAGGGCGCGAATCTCCGACACCGCGATCGGATCGACGCCCGCGAAAGGCTCGTCGAGCAACAGATATTTCGGATCGGCGGCCAGACAGCGCGCGATTTCGCAGCGACGGCGTTCACCGCCCGACAGCGCCAGCGCGGGCGCGTGGCGCAGGTGGCCGATCGAGAAATCGCCCAGCAGCTCCTCCAGACGTTCCCGCCGCGTGTGCGGGTCCGGCACGGCGACCTCGAGAACCGCCATGATGTTCTCTTCGACTGAAAGCCCGCGGAAAATCGAGGCTTCCTGCGGCAGATAGCCGATCCCGAGCCGTGCACGGCGATACATCGGCAGGCCCGTCACATCGCGTCCGTCGATGAGCACCTCGCCCGCATCGGGACGGATCAGCCCGGCGATATTGTAAAAACAGGTGGTTTTCCCGGAACCGTTGGGCCCCAAAAGCGCCACGACCTCGCCGCGCGACAGATCGAGCGAGACATCGCGAATCACGGGGCGGCGCTTGTAGCTCTTGCGCAGCCCGCGGATCTGCAAACCGCCGTGACCCGCGACCGGGGCCAGCCCGGCGTCGCTCTTGGCGGCATCCTCGACCATCACTTGCTCCCGGCGGGCTTCAGAAGCGTGCGGACACGTCCATCCATCGTGCCCGTGCCGGTGCTCAGATCGACATTGAGCTTGTTGCCCGACATCACGTTGTTGCCTTGGGTCAGAAGAACCTTGCCCGTCATCACGACGGTGCCCGCCTTCACGTCGTACACGGCTTCCTCTGCCTCGGCGGCTTCGGTGGGCGAGACCAGCGTGACACCGCCGGTCGCATGCAGCTTCGTGATCTCGGAGCGTTTGTCGCTGGCGTAGAACACCTCAAGCTCGGCCGCTTTCATATGCATATCGCCTTGGGTGACTTCCACATTGCCGGAGAACACCGCCTGGCCGCTTTGCTGATCGACGTTGAGCGAGTCGGCCGTGACCTCGACCGGGGCGGTCTTGTCGGCGCGCAGACCGCCGAAATTGACGCTTTGCGCCATCACGAGAACCGGGAACGAAACCACCATCGCGCAGGCGGTGAAAAAACGCGCTCGAAACATCCACACCCTCATTGTTGCGGCTGATATACCAGCTTCACACCCTGTTTGAAAACAAGATCGTGACCGCTGCCATCCGCCGTCGGGACGATCTGCATATAGCCCGCATCGAGCGTTCCGAAAGGGGATGTCCCGTGAATCGGGCCGGGCGAGGTCAGAACGCTGCTATCGGTCTGAAGTTCAATTTTCTCGGAATTCACCCGATAGCCGTCGGAGGTCTGCATCGCGACCTTCCCGGTCAGATCGATACGGTTCGAATTGGGCTGAAACAGACCCTCATTCGCGCTCAGATCGGTCACATGGCCATCGGGTGCGGTCAGCTTTGCCGCGACCTGATCGGCACTCGCGCCCTGATCCTGCGCGGGCTGGGTGCGCGCCATTGCTGCGGTCACCGAGAGCGTCGCGCCGGTATCGGTCACGCCGGAATATTCGGGCCGGGTGACCGCATTTTCGCGCGCGAGTTTCTCGACATCGACTTTGGCATAGGGGATCGCGGCGCTCGGATCGATCCGACGTGAAACGAGGAAGATCGTCGACAACAGCGCCAGCGCGAGCAGCGGCAGGACAATCTTCGCCCAGTTCACCAGTCGCGTATGGCTATTGTCGTACATCATCAGACGATCCCGGCCCTCAGGCAGTCGTGGATCTGCAAGAAGCCCACGGGCTTTTCGTCTTCGACGACGAAAAGCGCGGTGATCTTGCGCTCGTTCATCTGCGCCACGGCAGCCTCGGCCAGTTGCTCCGGCGCGATGGTGCGCGGATTGGCGGTCATCACCTCGGAGACCTTGTGCTCCAGCAGCCCCTGCATATGGCGCCGCAAATCGCCATCGGTGACGATCCCGGTCAGACGGCCCGCCTCATCGGTGACGCCAACGACACCGAAGCCCTTCTGGCTCATCATCAAGAGCGCATCGGGCATCGGCGTGTCTTCCGCGACCAGCGGCATATCGCGATGCATCAGGTCCGAGACTTTCGACAGCCGCGCGCCCAGCTTGCCGCCGGGATGGAACGTGCGGAAATGCTCGGCGGTGAATTCGCGGTGCTCCATCAGCGCGACGGCCAGCGCATCGCCCAGCGCGAGCGTCATCGTCGTCGAGGTCGTGGGCACCACGCCCGTCCCGCAGGCTTCCTCGGCCTTGGGCAGCACCAGCGCGAGATCCGATTGCCGCAGCAGGGTCGAGTCCGGGCGGCTCGCGACACCGATCAGCGGAATCCGGAAGCGCCGCGTATGGGCGATCAGATCGGCCAGCTCCGGCGTCTCGCCAGAATTGGACAGCACCAGCGCCAGATCGTGCCGGGTGACCATGCCCAGATCGCCGTGGCTCGCCTCCGCCGGATGGACGAAATGCGCCGGTGTCCCGGTCGAGGCCAGCGTCGCCGCGATCTTGCGCCCGATATGGCCCGATTTCCCCATGCCGGAAACGATCACGCGCCCCTCGGTTTTGAGGATCATCGCCACCGCGCGTGAAAACTCGCCATCGAGGCTCGCCGCCAAGGCTTCGAGCCCGGCGACCTCGATGCCGATCACGCGGCGGGCGATGTCGGAATAATCAGTGGTGGAAGATGTCATTGGGTTCATCCCAGCCCAGCAGATCGAGCTTCGCACGCGTCGGCAGGAAATCAAAACAGGCCTGCGCCAGCCCGATCCGGTTCTCGCGCTCCAGCCGCTTGACCAGTTCAGCCTTGATCTGGTGCAGGTAGAGCACGTCCGAGGCCGCGTATTCCATCTGCGCGTCGGTCAGCTCCGCCGCGCCCCAGTCCGAGCTTTGCTGCTGCTTGGAAATGTCGACGCCGACAAGCTCCTGCACCAGCACCTTGAGCCCGTGGCGATCGGTGAAGGTCCGCACCATCTTCGAGGCGATCTTGGTGCAGAAGACCGGCTTCGTCTCAACCCCGAATGCGTTGTAGAGGGCCGCCACATCGAAGCGCGCGAAGTGGAACAGCTTCTCCACCGACGGATCGGCCAGCATGCGGCACAGGTTCGGCGCTTCGGTCTGACCTTGGGCGATCTTCACCAGATGCGCGTCGCCATCGCCCGCCGAAAGCTGCACGAGGCAGAGCCGGTCGCGGCGCGGGTCAAGGCCCATCGTTTCGGAGTCGATGGCCACGACGGGACCGAGATCGAGCCCGTCGGGAAGGTCGTTTTGATGCAGGTGGATTGCCACGGCGTGTCCTTCTTTAACGTCTTGCCGGGCATATAAGCCTTTTGCCGCGTTCTTGCCAACGCGAGATGGCGAAAGGCAGCCGAGGTATGGCGCTTGCTTCGCCGATCAGCTCTCGCGTGACGGCATGGCGCCGCTCGACTCGTCGGGGTCTTCCAGCGGCTTCCAGGTAATCACGCGGTAGATGTAGAGCAGGACGAGGATCACGATCACGCCGGTCGAGACCGGGTTCACCCAGCTTGCGACTTCGCTGTACTGCTTTCCGAGCAGATAGCCCGCAACGGTCAGCAATGCCGTCCAGAGCGCGCTGCCCACCGTGGTGTAGGCGAGGAACGGCAGGAAGGGCATCCGCGCCATGCCAGCCGGCACCGAGATCAGCGTGCGCGCGCCGGGCAGCATCCGCCCGAAGAACACCGCTGCCCAGCCGTGCTTGTCGAACCATTTCTTGGTCCGGGTAATGTCGCGGGGGGTGATGCCGATCCAGCGACCGTGGCGGCTCGAGAGGTGACACAGACGCTTGATCCCGATTTTCAGACCAATCCAGTACCAGAGAAGCGCCCCGATGACCGAGCCGATCGTCCCCGCGACGATCAAACCGATCAGCGAGAATTTCCCTTGCGCGGCCATGTACCCCGCGAGCGGCATGATCAGCTCCGACGGGATCGGAGGAAACACGTTTTCCAGCAACATCAGCCCCGCGATGCCGAAATAGCCGAAGGACGCGATAACGCCGGTAATCCAGTTGAACATGTTGTCTCCTTTGGCGACGAAAACCGGAACGGCGCGTCTTGGTCGGGTGGGTTAAACTGAGGTATCTGTCCGCTTCATTCAGCGGCCTCGTGCGGAGCCTTTGTTTGGCGCCCGTCGCCGCGTTGTTTCAGGCGTAGCTGCCCCAACTCGGCGCCGCGCCCCCGGCGTTTGCCGTCTTCGCCGGTCAGGTAGGCGCGGGCTTCCTGCTCCAGCATCTCCTCCAGCCGCGACGCCAGTTCCCGACGCTTGCGAAAACTGCGCAGCTGCTCGGTCGACAGGCTCTGCGGCAAGAAGCGTTGATGCTCCCCGGCGTTATAAACGTCGAGAGAGAGGCGTCCGGCGACGAGGATATTGTCGCGACTGCTTTCCGCCAGAACGGTGAATACCACGGTTTCCATCTCTTTCGCGTCGTCAGGCAGGCTGGAGAATTCCAGTGCGACATCCACGAGATCTGAAATCCGGCCCAAATCCCGGTACTCCGCAGTGTTCAACGGGCCCTTGATCGACTCGTCGGGTTGGGAATCCCCGAAAGGAGCGAAGCCGCCGGAGTCGCTGGCGATCGAGTGATAGGTTTTCCCGTCGACCACGAGATCGGCGAGAAGCGCTTTCACGAAGATTGGCTCGGCACCCATGTTGCCAAGCATCAGATGCCCGCGTTCATGGCCGCCCGCGACCCGGGTGAGCAGCAGTTTCGAGCGCCGTTCACGCCGAAAATTCTGCAGTAGAAGTTGCAGGTAGACCAGCCAGACGAACGCGGTGACGATCTGCACCGCGATGCTTACAACCTGATTATGGTCGACAAGCCACTCCATCTTCATCCTTCTGCATCGGTCGCACGTAGTGTTCTATCGGCAACGCGGCAGAGGGGCGTCCGGGTCCGGAAACCTGAAGAAATGAGGAGCGCAGGACCGGTTTTGCCTCGTCAGTCGGCAAGAACCAGCAGATCACGGCTCGCTACGCTGACCTCGGCTTCGGTGCCGACCTTGGGCGGCGGGTTGTCGGGGCGGTTGAACGTGTCGAGCGCGATGAGCTGCCCTTCCACTTCCATTTTTACCCGCAGGATCGAGCCGAGGAAATGCGTCTCGACGATCCGCCCGGTGAACACCGTGTCATTGCCCTCGCGGCGGCCCAAGGCCAGAACCTCGGGCCGTGCGGCCAGCGTCACCGGAGTCCCCTGCCCCATGGTGACCGGTTCGGAGAGGATCACCTCGGTATCGCCGACCCGCAATGCGCCCCGCGCGGGATCGGCCACCTCGGCCTCCAGCGCGTTCAGCGTGCCCACGAATTGCGCGACGAACCGGGTCTTCGGCTGATTGTAGATTTCGAAAGGCGCACCGATCTGCTCGGCGACGCCACCATTCATCACCACCACGCGATCCGAGATCGACAGCGCCTCTTCCTGATCGTGGGTGACGAAGATCGTCGTGATGCCCATACGTCGCTGAATGTCGCGGATTTCCTCACGCAGGCTCACGCGGATCTTGGCATCGAGCGCGGAGAGCGGCTCGTCCAGCAGCAGCACGCGCGGCTGAATCGCGAGCGCCCGTGCGAGCGCCACACGCTGCTGCTGTCCGCCCGACAGCTGGAACGGGTAGCGATTGCCCAGATCGGGCAGGCCGATCAGCGACAGCATCTCGGCGACACGCGCCTTGATCTCAGCGCGCGGACGTTTCGCCACGCGCAGCCCGAAGCCCACGTTCTGCGCGACTGTCAGGTTGGGAAACAGCGCGTAGGCCTGGAACACCATACCGATATTGCGCTGGTTCGCCCCCATATGCGTCACGTCCTGCCCGCCGATGCGGATCGCACCGCCCGAGGGGGACTCGAAGCCTGCCACCATCCGCAGCACCGTCGTCTTGCCGCAGCCCGACGGGCCAAGGAGCGAGATGAATTCGCCCTCTTCGATGGAGAGGTTGAAATCCTTCACAACGCGGTTCGCGCCGAAGGATTTTTCCAGGTGTTCGATCTCGAGAGAGGCCATGGGTTACCGCTTTGCGTTCGTATGTTTGGAAAACCGGGTGACGAGTTGAATGAGCCCCATGCAGATCCAGGTGATCGAGAAGGCGATCACCGCAAGCGCGGCGGGCTCGTAAGCCTTGTTCGCGCCGGTCAGCTGCATGTAGGGGCCGAAGGCCGGCCGGTTGAGGAGCGAGGCGAGGACGAACTCGCCGATGACGATGGCGAAGGTGATGAAGGCGCCCGAGAGCACCGCGACCAGCACGTTCGGCAGGATGACGCGGGCAAGGATCGTGCTCCATCCCGCGCCGAGGCTTTGCGCCGCCTCGGTCAGCGTACCGACATCGATGGTGCGCAGGCCGGTATCGACGGCGCGATACATGTAGGGCAGCGAGAGCGTGGCATAGCCCAGCATCAGCAGGACATTGGTGCCCGTCGTCGTGCCGGTCAGCGGCAGGATCGACGACGTGTTATAGAGCCGGATATAGCCGAAAACGATCACGATTGGCGGGATCACCAGCGGCAGCAGCGTGATGAACTCAACCACCGGGCGCCAATGCGGCAGGCGCAACCGCACCCAATAGGCGGTCGGCACCACGATCAGCGCCCCCACGAGGATCGTGAAGATCGCCATCACGACGGAGTAGCTGAAGGTCTCGCGGAATTGCGGATCGGCCAGCACCGAGCGGTAAGCGTCGAGCGAATACACCCCGCGCCGCGCCCGCAGCGAGAATTCCAGCGTACCGAGCAGCGGCAGGGCGAAATAGAGCGCCCCGAACGCCAGCGCGAGCCATGACCAGAGTTTCTTGGATTTCATCGCATCCACCTTTCCGAGCGTACGCGCAGCCAGACATAGGCGAGGTTGGCTAGGCCGGTGATGACGATCATCCCGAAGGCCAGCGCGTAGCCCAGATGCGGGTCCTGCAGCACATCGCCACGGATTTGCGCGTAAAGCATGATCGGCACGATCGACATCGACGAACCGGTGAGCGCATAGGCCGTCGCCACCGCACCGAAGCTATTGGCGAACAGCAGCGCCAGCGTACCCAGCAGCGAGGGCCAGAGGATCGGCAGCGCGACGATGCGCCAATACTGGAAGCCGGTCGCGCCGAGGATGCTCGCCGCCTCTTTCCATTCGCGCTTCAGACCGTCCAGCGCAGGGGTGATGATCAGCACCATCAGCGGGATTTGGAAGAACAGATAGGTGATCGTCAGACCGAAGAAGCTGAGCAGGTTGAAGCCGTGCGTGTAGATGTTGAAGCCGAACCACGACTTCAGCAGCACGGTCACGAGACCCAGACGTCCCAGCGTCGCGAGAAAGGCGAAGGCCAGCGGCACGCCCGCGAAGTTCGAGGCCACGCCCGAGAAGGTCATCACCGGACCGCGCAGCCATTTCGGCAGGCCGCCCAGCGTGACGGCCGCAGCGAGCGCGAACCCGATTAGGCAGCCTATAAGCGCAGTGGCGAGGCTGATCCTGATAGAAATCCAATAGCTCGCGAGGATCGTCGGTTGAAACAGGTTCACGAGGTTCGACAGCGTGAAACCCCCGTCACTCGTCCTAAACGCGCCCACCACGATATACATCGTCGGGGCGATCAGGAACAAAAGCGCGAAGAGCGTGAAGGGAACCATCCCCACCCAAGTCAGCGGCAGCTTGCGGCTTTGCATCGGGCCTCGCCTTACAGAAATTCCAATAAAGTCGCCCCGCGCGATCAAGCGCGGGGCGTTTTCTTATGCCGGTTCGGTTACTGGACGTTCGCGCCGACGACGCTGTCCCAGCCGCCGGTCACGACTTCCTTGTTCGCAGCCTGCGCGTCGAGCGACGGGAAGATCGCCTTGGCATAGCCTTCCGCCGGAGGCATCGCGTCGAGCATCTTCTGCGGAACCTTGCCGTTGGCCGACAGGTCGTTGAAGCGGATCGGGTGGCAATAGCCTTCCAGCCAGCCGAGCTGACCTTCGTCCGAATAGAGGTATTCCATCCAGAGCTTGGCTGCGTTCGGGTGCGGCGCGTAGGCCGAGATCGCCTGAACGTAGACACCGGCGACCACGCCCGATTTCGGCACGACGACGTCGACCGGCGGGTTGCCGTTCAGCGTGTCGCGACCTGCCAGAGCGTTATAGTCCCACTCGATGACGATCGGGGTCGCGCCCTGTGCGAGCGTCCCGGTCTTGCCGATGACGGGCACGAAGTTGCCGTTCTTGTTCATCTCGGCGAAGTACTTCAGGCCAGCTTCACCCGAGGCTTTGCCCGGCTCGCCGCCTGCTGCGACGCCCGCAGCCAGAACGCCGAGGATCGCCTGGTTCGAGGCGCGCGGGTCGCCCGCCAGAGCCACCGAGTTCGCGTATTCCGGCTTGAGCAGATCCGACCAGTCCTGCGGCACGTTGTCGACGATGTCCTTGTTCACCGCGAACGACAGCACACCGTAATAATCACCGTACCAGTAGCCTTCGGAATCCTTGGCGCTGTCCGGGATCGTGTCCCAGGTCGAGACCTTGTAGGGCTGGATCAGACCTTCGTCCTTGGCCGCCGGGCCGAAGGAAAGACCGACGTCGATCACGTCGGGCGCCTGCGGACCCTTGTTGTCCTTGTTGGCGCGGATCGCCTCGAGTTCGTCGGCCGAGCCCGCATCGGGGTTCAGCTCGTTCACGGTGATCCCGGGGTACTTCTTCTTGAAGCCGTCGATCACGCCCGAGTAGTTGCACCACGAATGCGGCAGCGCGATCGTGGTCAGGCTGCCTTCTTCCTTAGCGGCGGCGTAGAGGTCATCCATGCTGTCGGCGAAGCTGGCGCCGGTGCTGGCAGCGAGGGCCATCGCGCTGGCTGCCGCAAGATAACGGAACTTGAAGGTCATATTCAGGTCTCTCCCCGTTGATGGGGGGCGGTGCCGCATCATGCGGTCCTGTCCCCCGAGCTATGTCTTTCGACGATTGTGCCGTCCGGTTGGCTCCGGCATCGGCGTCCCTTTATGCGGGTCTTGTAACAGAATTTTGGCAAGATTGATCATGCAGTCAATTTACTTATCAACACGAGCCACAGATGCGTGAGCCGCAGGCGCGTGCGACGACCTTCCGGCCGCCGCACGCAGATTTTATAGGCACGCCTCGTAGAGCGCGCGGGTATTGTCGACGGTCATCTCGACCGGATTGCCGCCACAGGACGGATCTTCCAGTGCCATCTCGACCAGCATGTCGAGATCCTCGCGCTTCACGCCCATCTCGGTCAGGTTAGCCGGGATGGACAGTTCGGTGCGCAGGCTTTCGATGCGGGCCTTGAAGCCGTCGAAGCCGCCCGGGATGCCAAGGTAAGCCGCCGCGCGGTTGATCCGCTCTTCGATGGCGGCGCGGTTGAAGTCGAGCACCATCGGCATCACGCAGGCATTGGTCGTGCCGTGATGGGTGCCGTAGACCGCGCCGACCGGATGGCTGAGCGAGTGGATCGCGCCGAGCCCCTTCTGGAAGGCCACCGCCCCCATCGCCGCCGCCGACATCATGTTGGCGCGCGCTTCCAGATCGTCCGGCGTCGTGAAGGCGCGCGGCAGGTTCTCGAAGACCAGCCGCATCCCTTCAAGCGCGATACCCTGGCTCATCGGGTGGTAATGAGGGCTGCAGAACGCCTCGAGACAATGCGCCAGCGCGTCCATCCCGGTGCCCGCCGTGATGAAGGGCGGCATGCCGACCGTCAGCTCCGGATCGCAAATCGTGATCGCGGGCATCAGCTTCGGGTGGAAGATGATCTTCTTCTTGTGAGTCTCGGAATTGGTCAGAACGCCCGCGCGCCCGACCTCCGAGCCGGTCCCGGCGGTCGTCGGTACGGCGATGATCGGCGCGATGGCGTCGCCATTGGCGCGCGTCCACCAGTCGCCGATATCTTCCAGATCCCAGACGCTGAGCGAGCTGTCCTGCCCCGCCATCAGCGCGATCATCTTGCCCAGGTCGAGCGCCGAGCCTCCGCCGAAGCAGATCACGCCGTCATGGCCGCCCGCTTTATAGACCTCGATCCCGGCGGCCATGTTGCCCTCGTTCGGGTTCGGATCGACCTCGGAGAAAACCGCGCGGCCCAGACCCGCGCCGTCCAGAACGTCGAGCGCGGCAGCGGTGATCGGCAGCGCCGCCAGCGCCTTGTCGGTCACCAGAAGCGGCTTGTTCATGCCCACGGATTTGCAGTGATCGGCCAGTTCCGAGATCCGGCCGGGGCCGAACTTGATCGTGGTCGGATAGGACCAGTTTGCGGTGGGGGCAGTCATTTCGTCACCTTCTTGAGATGGTAGGATTTCGGACGCGTCAGCGCGTGATAGCCCAGCACCGAGAGCGAGCCGCCACGGCCCGTTTCCTTGCAGCCGGTCCAGCACAGCGCCGGGTCGAGATAGTCGCAGCGGTTCATGAAGACGGTGCCGGTCTGCAGCCGCTTGCCCATCGCCTCGGCGCGGGCGGGATCGGCGGTCCAGATCGAGCAGGTCAGCCCGTAATCGCAATCGTTCATCGCTGCGATGGCTTCCTCGTCATCCTTCACGGGCATGATGCCGACGACGGGACCGAAGCTTTCCTCGCGCATCACGCGCATCTCGTGGTTCACGTCCACGAGGATCTGCGGCGCGAGATAGGCGCCGCCATCGTCTGCCGGGAACAACGAAGGATCGAGCAGCGGCTTCGCGCCATCGGTGATCGCGTCCTCGATCTGGCCGCGCACCACTTCGGCGAAACGCTTGTTCGCCATCGGGCCGAGGGTCGTTTCCGGCTCGAACGGATTGCCGAGGGTCAGCTTGCTTGCCCAGGCCGCCGCTTTTTCGACGAAAGCGTCGTAGAGGCTCGCATGGACGTAGATTCGCTCGATCCCGCAGCAGCACTGGCCCGCGTTGAACAGCGCACCATCCATCAAACCGTCGACCGCCGCGTCCAGATCGGCATCCGCGGCGACGTAGCCCGGATCCTTGCCGCCCAGTTCGAGGCCCAACCCGGTAAAGGTGCCCGCCAGCGCGCGCTCCACCGCGCGACCGCCGCCGACCGAGCCGGTGAAGTTGACGAAATCGAACGCCTTCGCGCCCATCAACTCTTCCGACACCTCATGCGTGAGGTAGACATTCTGGAACACGTCCTGCGGCACGCCCGCCGCGTGGAAGGCTTCGGCGATGCGTTCGCCCACCAGCATCGTTTGCGTCGCGTGCTTCAACATCACCGTGTTGCCCGCGATCAGGGCCGGGACCAGCGAGTTGATCACCGTCATGTAGGGGTAGTTCCACGGCGCGATGATGAAGACGACGCCTACGGGTTCGCGCGCGATCTGGCGCAGGAAGCTGTCGCTCTGCTCGACCACCATCGGGGCCAGCGCCTCTTCGGCGATCGAGGCCATGTAGCCCGCGCGCTCGTTCATGCCGCCGAATTCACCGCCATAGCGGGTCGGGCGGCCCATTTGCCACGCGAGCTCCTCGACTACGAGGTCTTTCATCTCGTTGAGCTTGGCGATGCCCGCCTCGACGAGCGCGATACGCTCGGACAGCGGGCGCTCGGCCCATGCCGGCTGCGCGGCGCGCAGGCCTGCGGCCAGCGCCTGCGCGTCGGAGGCGCTCAGCGCCTCGCGTTCGGCATAGACCTGCCCGTCGACGGGCGAGATACATTTCAGGGTCTTGGTCATCATGTCTCCTTGCGGGGTGTAGGGCCCCGCGGGTCTGTCAAAACTCAGGCGCGTTCGAAACCGCGCATCCGCTCCCAGTCGGTCACAACTCGGTTCTGTTCTTCGATTTCCCAGCGGGCGGCGCGCACGTAATGGGCCATCACGTCCTCACCGAAGGCGGATTTGAGCATGTCCGAACCTTCCAGAGCGCCCAGCGCCTCAGTCAGCGATTTCGGCACCTCGGTCACTTCGCCCGCCTTGTAGATGTCGCCCGCGGCTTCCGGGCCCGGGTCCATCTGCTGCTCGATCCCGGCGAGCCCCGCCGCCAGAAGCGCGGCGCAGGCCAGATAGGGGTTCAGGTCGGCGCCGCCGATGCGACATTCGACGCGGATGGACTTCGTGCCCTCGCCGCAGATGCGGAAACCCGCGGTGCGGTTGTCCAAAGACCAAACCGCTTTCGTCGGCGCGAAAAGCCCCTCGCAGAAACGCTTGTAGCTGTTGGTGTAGGGCGCGAGGAAATAGGTGATGTCACGCGCATGGGCCATCTGCCCGCCGAGATAGTGGCGCATCAGCTCGGACATGCCATTGGGCGCGTCCTTGTCGAAGAAGGCAGGCTTGCCACCCTTCCAGAGCGACTGGTGCACGTGGCTCGAACTGCCCGCCTTGTCGGTGTGGTATTTCGCCATGAACGTCGCCGACAGCCCGTGGGACTGGGCGACTTCCTTGGCGCATTGCTTTACCAGCACATGCATGTCGGCGGTCTGCAGACCGGCCGCATATTTCACGTTCAGCTCTTCCTGACCGCGCTCGGCCTCGCCCTTGGAGCATTCGACCGGCACGCCCGCCGCATAAAGCGCGTTGCGCATCGCGCGCATCGCCGGTTCGGCGCGCGAATTGCCCATGATCGAGTAATCGACATTGTAGCGCGCGACCGGGGTCGGCTCCGGATAGCCCGCGTCGAAGAGCTGCGGATAGCTTTCCTCGAACAGGAAGAACTCCAGCTCGGTCGCCATCATCACGTCATAGCCCATGTCCTTCGCGCGCTTGAGCTGCGATTTCAGCATCTGGCGCGGCGCATGGGGAATCGGCTCGTGGCTGTGATGATCGAGCAGATCGCAGATCACCAGCGCCGTGCCCGGAACCCAAGGGATCAGCCGCAGCGTCTCCATGTCGGGTTTCATCACGTAATCGCCGTAGCCGCGTTCCCAGCTGGACGCGTCATAACCCGGCACCGTGACCATCTCCGTGTCGGTCGCCAGCAGGTAGTTGCAGCAATGGGTCTCTTCCCATGCGCTGTCGATGAAATGCGCCGCGTGGAACCGCTTGCCCTGAAGCCGTCCCTGCATATCCACAAGGGCTGCGATGACGGTATCGACCTCGCCAGCATTGACCGCCTTCTTGAGCGCGTCGAACGACATTTTTCGCGACATGAGTTCCTCCGGGATCAGGGTCACCGCGCGAGAGTGCCGCGCGGTGCAAGGCCCTACAAGAGGGCAAATAAGAGCGGGCAGGACGGGCTGCCCGCCGACGAGATCAACCGCAACGGTAGGGCGGGCCTGCCTTGCGCATCGTCTCGTTATACTTGCGGAAGATGTCGACGACTTTCGCCTTCAACTCGCTCTCGGCCGCGATCTCGTCCCAGAACTTGTGCGCCGCATCCTCGACCTTCTGCCATTCGGCATCCGGGATCGTGGTGAGCTGCATATCCTCGCCATCGACGCGCAGCTTCGCCTCGCCCGACCAGTACCAGTACTGGCGGTGGTAATGCGATTGATCGAAGCAGGTCTTCATCAGCGTCTTCAGACGATCCGGCACTTCGTTCCAACGATCCATGTTGGCGAAGAAGTGGCCGATCCATGCGCCCGAGATGTTGTTGGTCAGGAAGTAGGGCGCGTTCTTGCCCCAGCCCGAGGTGTAATCCTCCGTGATGCCCGACCATGCGACGCCGTCAAGCTCGCCGGTCTGCAGCGCGACTTCCACGTCTTCCCACGGAATCGTCACCGGCACCACGCCGAATTGCGCGAGGAAGCGCCCGGCGGTCGGGAAGGTGAAGACCCGCTTGCCGTTCAGATCGTCGAGCGACTTCACCGGCTCTTTCATGGCGAAGTTGCACGGATCCCACGAGCCCGCCGAGATGTGCTTCACGCCCACGGCCGAATACTGCTCGTCCCAGATCTCGTTGAGACCCCATTCGTTGAACAGCGTCGGCACGTCGAGCGAGTAGCGCAGGCCGAAGGGGAAATAGCCGCCGAAGACGGTGACTTCGGTGGGCGAGGCCATCGAGTCGTCGTCGGATTGCACGGCGTCGATCGTGCCCGACTGCATCGCGCGGAACAGCTCGGAGGTCGGCACCAGCTGGTCGGCGTAGTAAAGTTCGATCTCCATCTCGCCATCGGCGATTTCGTTGAAGGTCTTGATGCAGTTATCCACGACCTGTTCAGCCAGCGCGGGGCCGGCATAGGTCTGCATCCGCCACTTGATCGGCGTGGTTTGCGCGACGGCCGGGGCCGCAAGGCCCGCCGCAGCCGCACCCACCGCACCGGTGGTGAGGAACTGTCTTCTTGTCGTCATCACTCTCTCCTTGTTGGTTGGTCCCGGTTTTTCCGGGTTATGGTTATCTTCCAAGCACCGCATGCGGCAGCCAGAGCGCCAGCTGCGGAAAGATCATCACGAGGATCAGCGTCAGGACCATCACGCCCACGAAGGGGATCACGGAGGCGTAGATCACCGGCAACGTGAATTCCTTCGGCGCCATCGCCTTCATCAGGAACAGGTTATAGCCGAAGGGGGGCGTGAGATAGGCAACCTGACAGGTGATGGTATAAAGGACACCGTACCAGATCATGTCGAAGCCCAGATGCCGGGCGAGCGAGACATAGACCGGAGCCACGATCACCAGCATCGCCGTGTCGTCGAGGAACATCCCCATCACGAGGAAGCTCAGCTGCATCAGGATCAGGATCTGCCACGGGCCGAGACCGAGGCTGTCGGTGAAGAAATCCTCGATCGCGCGGCCCGCACCCAGACCGTCGAACACCGCCCCGAAGGAGAGCGCCGCGGTAATGATCAGCATGAACATCACGGTGATCTTGAGCGTGTTCTCGGTCGCGACCTGGAAAACCTGCCAGGTGAAGCGCCGCTTGATCACCGCCGCGAAGACAGCGGCCAGCGCGCCGATCACCGAAGCTTCGGTCAGGCTCGCCCAGCCTTTGAGGAATGGCACCATCATCGCAATGAAGATGAACACCGGCATCAGACCCGCACGCAGCAGACGCAGTTTCTCGCGCATGGTGATCATCGCGCGCTCTTCCGCATCCATCGGCGGCGCGAGGTCGGGGTTCAGTTTGCAGCGGATCACGATATAGGCGACGAAAAGCGTGGCCATCAGAAGCCCCGGCACCGCGCCGGCCAGCCACAGTTCGGAAACCGGCTGGCGTGCGATCAGCGAGAACAGCACCAGCACGACCGAAGGCGGAATCAGGATGCCGAGGCTCGACCCCGCCTGAATCACGCCCGAGATCATCAGCTTGTCGTAGTTCCGGCGCAGCAGTTCCGGCAGCGCGATCGTCGCCCCGATCGCCATGCCCGCGACCGACAGCCCGTTCATCACCGAGATCATCACCATCAGCATGATTGTCCCGATGGCGAGGCCGCCCGGTAATGGCCCGAACCAGACGTGGAACATCCGATATAGGTCTTCGGCCAGACGGCTCTCGGACATCACATAGCCCATGTAGACGAACATCGGCAGCGTCAGCAGCGGCGTCCATTTCATCAGCTTCATGACCGAGCCGAAGCCCATCTGCGTGCCGCCCGGCCCCCAGAGCCAGAAGGCCGCGACGACCGCGACGAAGCCGATCGCGCCGAAGACGCGCTGACCGGTCAGCATCATCAGCAGCATCGTCGAGAACATCAAAAGGGCGATGGTGTTGTGATCCATCAGATTTCCTCTCCGCGAATAGTCGCGACATCGCGGATCAGAAGCGCCACGGCCTGCAGGAACAGAAGCGCGAAGCCCGTCGTGATGATGACCTTGATCGGCCACAGCACCGGACGCCACGCGGTCGGATTTCGCTCGTTGTATTCGAAGGAATAGACCGTCGAGTCATAGGCCGAGTAGACCATGATCCCGAGATAGAAGAGCAGCGCGAAGACGGTGAAAGCATCCCACCACGCCTGCCCCTTCGCCGACCAGCGGGAATATAGCAGGTCCATCCGCACGTTGGTATCGCCCTGCAGCGTCCACGGCGCGCCCAGCATGTAATAGGCCACCAGCGTGAACTGGGCCATTTCCAGCGTCCAGAGTGCGGGGATCTGCACAATCTTCGTCACCGACGAGAACAGCATGATGCCCATGATGACGTAGAGCAGGTACATCGCCAGTTTGCCGAGCTTGCGATTGAACCCGTCGATCAGGCGGACATAGGCGACACTCCAGCGTGGCATCAGGCGGCCTCCCCGTTATTTGCGGTGATCCGTGAGAGCGCGGCTTGCAGTACCGGCGCAAGCGTCGCGGCCATCGCCTCCTGCGCGGCGGGATCGGCGATCAGATCGTTGCGCAGTTCCAGCATGACATTCGGCAGCCCCATCGGCGTCGCTTGCAGCGCCAGCGTATGACAGACGCCATCGGCGCCTGAGTAAGGTTCGTTAAGACGCGTATCGAGCTCGGTGACACGGCGGGCTTCCTCGAAAACCGCCTGCGCAAAGCTCGGATCGGCGTCGTGGATCACGCCGAACTCTACCGCGCGGGGCTGACCGAACCAGATCGGCGTGAAGGAATGCACCGTGACCAGTGCAGTGGCTTGCCCGCGCGCCAGCCGCTCGGCAACGAGACCGCCCAGAGCCGCGTGGAACGGAAGATAAAGCGCCTCGGTGCGGGCGCTGCGGTCGTCCGGTGTCAGCCCCGCATTGCCGGGGATCTCGTGGATCTCCGACTGCACGGGCATGGCTCCGGTATGATGCGGCGGGCGGTTGAGATCGTAGATCAGCCGCGACTGGCAGGCCGCAACCAGCGGTGCCTCCAATTTCACAGCCAGACCGCGCGCGAGGCCCAGCGCGCCGGGATCCCAGGCGATATGCGCGTCGCGTTGATCGGGGGTCAATCCCAGCTCGCCCCAAGGCGCGGGAAACGCATTCGAAGCATGTTCGCAGACCAGAACGATCTGGCCCGAACGCTCTGCGCCTTCGATGTCCACCGCTGCATGCGCGCTGTTCAAATTGGTCCCTTCCTGTTGCAAGGCGCGATTCTGCGTCGCGTCCTTAGCGTCAGGCTCGCCCCGGCACCTCGTGTCTGTCAAGAAAATTTCAGAGAAGAAAATTCTGTTACAATCATTTCTAACGTGATTCGCACGGGAGTGCCCGATTTGTCAGCAGCCACGCAAAGCATCGAAGACAGGCTCCGGTCGGGCATCGAAGAGATGACCCGGACCGAGAAGCAGCTCGCCGGACATATCCTGCGTCACTATCCGATGGCGCTTCTGGGATCTGTCGCGCAGCTGGCGCGCGCCGCCGAGGTTTCCTCTCCCACCGTCGTGAGACTTGCCCAGAAGATGGGCTATGGTGGCTATCCGGGACTGCAGCAGGCGGTGCGCGACGAGCTGGAGGCGCAGCTTGTCTCCCCGCTCGTCAAACATGACCGCTGGGCGGGGGATGCGCCCGATACCCATATGATCAACCGCTTCGCCGATACGGTTCTGGGCAACCTGCAGGCGACCCTGAAGCAGATCGACCATGCCCAGTTCGACGCCGCCGCCGCGATGATGGCCGATCCGAAGCGGCGCATTTTCGCGACCGGGGGCCGGATCACCGGCCCGATCGCAGCTTATTTCGTGGCACATATGAAGGTGATCCGGCCCTGGGTCGAGCTGCTCGAACCGCTATCGAACAGCTGGCCGCCCGCGCTTCTGGAGATGCAGAAGGGCGACGTGCTGCTGGTATTCGACATTCGCCGCTATGAATCGAGCGTGCTGCAACTGGTGGAGATGGCGGTCGAGCAGGGCGCGGAAGTCGTGCTGATCACCGATCCCTGGGTCTCGCCTGCCGCGACGCATGCGCGCTATCGGTTTTCGGCGCAGATCGAAGCGCCCTCGGCATGGGATTCGACGGTCGCGATTCAGGTTCTGGTCGAAACCTTCATGGCTGCGATCCAGTCGCTCACTTGGGAGGAAACCTCGGCCCGCATGGCTAGGCTCGAGGCGCTTTACGATCGCGCGCGCTTTTTCCGCAGGAAATAAGACGGAGCGCGGGCCGCTGCACGAGGACGCTCCACCCGAAAACGAAAAAGTCGCGCAACCCAGATGAGTTGCGCGACTTTTTAGTAGTGGTGCCCAGGAGAGGACTCGAACCTCCACGCCTTGCGGCACACGGACCTGAACCGTGCGCGTCTACCAATTCCGCCACCTGGGCAGGTGCCGTGGAGCGCGAGATACAGAGCGGCGCTGGGACTGTCAACGGGGATCGACACGAAAAATTCGCAAGCTTTCACTCTTCGGGTCTTTGGCCTTGTTCCCGCGGGGGCGAGGCGGTAATCAAAGGACGAAATTCTTGCAAGGAAAGGCCTCTGCCCATGTCCAAGCTGGTTACGATCTACGGCGGTTCGGGGTTCGTCGGGCGGTATATCGCGCGGCGCATGGCAAAGGACGGTTGGCGGATTCGCGTTGCGGTCCGGCGTCCGAACGAGGCGCTCTTCGTCAAACCCTACGGTGCGGTCGGGCAAGTCGAGCCGGTCTTCTGTAACATTCGTGATGATGCCAGCGTGCGCGCGGCGATGCAGGGCGCGGATGCGGTGATCAACTGCGTCGGCATCCTGGTGAACGAAGGCAAGAACAAGTTCGGGGCGGTGCAGGCCGAAGGCGCAGGCCGCGTGGCACGTATCGCCGCAGAGATGAACGTGCCGAAACTGGTGCAGATCTCGGCCATTGGCGCCGATCCGGACAGCCCCAGCGAATATGCCCGCACCAAGGCTGCGGGCGAGAAAGCGGTTCTGGAGGCCTATCCGCAGGCCGTGATCCTGCGTCCCTCGATCATTTTCGGCAACGAGGACGGTTTCTTCAACAAGTTCGCCTCGATGGCGCGCTTCACCCCGATCCTTCCGATCACCGGTGGCAAGACCAAGTTCCAGCCGGTCTTCGTCGACGATGTCGCGAAGGTGGCGGTCATGGGCGCCGACGGGAAAGTCGCGCCCGGCATCTATGAACTCGGCGGGCCGGATGTAGAAACCTTCCACGACCTGATGAAGCAGATGCTGGCAGTGATCCACCGTCGTCGGCTCGTGCTGTCGCTGCCGCGCTGGATCGCAAGCATCATGGGCGGCGTCTTCGATCTGGGCCAGGCCGTCACCGGCGGGCTGTTCACCAACCGCATCCTCACGCGCGATCAGGTGAAGAACCTGCAGACTGACAATGTCGTGTCCGAGGGGGCGAAAGGCTTCTCCGATCTCGGAATCCATCCTATGGCAATGGAAGCCGTGATGCCCGGCTACCTGTGGCGCTTCCGTCCCGGTGGCCAGTATGACGACATCAAGGCTTCCGCGAAGAACCTTCGCAAGACCTGACCCACCTCCAAGCGTCGCGTGCGGCGCAGTTCTGACATAGGCGGTATTCTTGAGCTATCTGAACGATGTTCTGCTCGGTGTGATTGAAGGGATCACCGAGTTCCTCCCGATTTCGAGCACTGGCCACCTCATTCTCGCCGAACATTGGCTCGGTACGCGCTCGGACACCTACAATATCGTCATTCAGGCCGGGGCGATCCTCGCCGTCACACTGATCTACTGGCGCCGCCTGATGGAACTGCTGTTCAACTGGCGCGATCCTGAAAACCGCGACTATTTGGCGAAGCTGACCGTTGCCTTCCTGATTACGGCCGTTCTGGGCCTGATCGTAAAGAAGATGGGCTTCGAGTTGCCGACGGCCATTCAGCCAGTCGCCTGGGCGCTGGTGATCGGCGGCTTCTGGATGCTCTTTGCCGAGCAGGTCGCGGATCGTCAGCCCGATAGCAGCCACGTCTTCTGGCGTGTCGCGATCGCAGTCGGGATCGCGCAAATCGTGGCCGGGGTCTTTCCGGGCACCTCGCGTTCCGCCACGACGATCTTCGTAGCGATGCTTCTGGGCACCTCGAACCGCGCGGCCGCGACGGAATTCGCCTTCCTCGTCGGCATCCCCACCATGTATGCGGCGAGCGGTTACGAATTGCTCAAACAGTTCAAGGACGGGGCCGGCGGCAACGAGGACTGGACCGCGCTCAGCGTCGCCTTCATCGTCTCGACAATCACGGCCTTTGTCGCGGTGAAATGGCTCCTTGGCTACATTCAGGGGCACCGTTTCACCATCTTCGCGATCTACCGGATCATCTTCGGTGGGCTCTTGCTGAGCCTCGCGGCGGTCGGTGTGCTAGGCTGACGAAGCGCGAATCGCTTTTTGGCGGTGCGTCATCTTCAGGAAAATCAGGGAAAAGCCGCAATAACGTAAACTAAGCTGACCTAGTTTGAGTGATTTTGAGGGGCCTTCTCGCGCACCTCACACAAAAAACGCACATTTAGGTCAGCCTTGCTTACTTTTATTGCTGCGGCAAGCGGTGTAGTCATGCGCACCCACCGGTTTTCTAGGGAGGCGCCACAATGGCCAAGCAACCGATGCTCAAGTTCGTCAAGACGGCGAAAGAGATGCCTCAGAAGCGCGACGCGAACGTGCGCTCCCATGATTTCAACGAAATCTATCGCGAATACGCGGACGAGAAGGCTGCCGAGCAGGCGAGCCGCTGCAGCCAGTGCGGCGTGCCGTATTGCCACACGCATTGCCCGCTCCATAACAACATCCCCGACTGGCTGCGCCTGACCGCCGAAGGCCGTCTGCAGGAAGCCTATGAGATGTCGCAGGCGACCAATACCTTCCCGGAAATCTGCGGTCGCATCTGCCCGCAGGATCGTCTGTGCGAAGGCAACTGCGTGATCGAACAGTCGGGCCACGGCACCGTCACCATCGGCGCGGTCGAGAAATACATCACCGACACCGCTTTCGACATGGGCTGGGTGAAGCCGATCAAACCGGCGACCGAGCGTGCCGAAAGCGTCGGCATCATCGGCGCGGGTCCGGGCGGCCTGGCAGCGGCCGACATGCTGCGTCGCGCAGGCGTTCAGGTCACCGTCTATGACCGCTACGACCGCGCGGGCGGCCTGATGACTTACGGCATCCCCGGCTTCAAGCTCGAGAAAGACATCGTCATGCAGCGCGTGAAGCAGCTGGAAGATGGCGGCGTCGAATTCGTGCTGAACTGCAATGTCGGCACCGACATCTCCTTCGACGCGATCCGCGGAAAGCATGACGCGGTGTTGATCGCGACGGGCGTCTACAAGACGCGCGAACTGACCGACAAGGGGTCGGACGCGGCCGGCATCGTGCGCGCGATCGACTATCTCACCGCCTCGAACCGCAAGAGCTTCGGCGACGAGGTGCCGGAATTCGAGGACGGCACGCTCAACGCCAAGGACAAGCGCGTCCTCGTCATCGGCGGGGGCGACACCGCGATGGACTGCGTGCGCACCGCGATCCGTCAGGGCGCCACTTCGGTGAAATGTCTCTATCGCCGCGACCGCGCCAACATGCCGGGCTCGCAGCGCGAAGTGCAGAATGCCGAGGAAGAAGGCGTGGAATTCGTCTGGCTCTCCGCACCGGCCGGCTTCTCGGGCAATCCCGTCACCAACTGCTCGGTGCAGCGGATGCGTCTGGGCGCTCCGGACAAGTCGGGCCGTCAGAGCCCCGAGAAGATCGAGGGCGGCATCTATGACGAAGAGGCCGACCTGGTGATCAAGGCGCTCGGTTTCGAGCCCGAAGACCTGCCCGGCGCGTGGGACGCCGACGATCTGGAAACGACCCGCTGGGGCACCGTGAAGGCCGAGTTCGGCACCCACGCGACCTCGATCCCCGGCGTCTACGCGGTCGGCGACATCGTGCGCGGTGCTAGCCTCGTTGTCTGGGCGATCCGCGACGGGCGCGAAGCGGCTGGCTCGATCCTGAGCTATCTCGAAAACGTGGCGGCGGTGGCAGCGGAGTGATCCGCGCCCTGTCGATCTGAAAAGGAATGCATGCGATGCGGTCGAATTTTCTCGGCATGGCGATCTGCGGGGGGCTCTTCAGCGCCCTGCCCGCCCATGCCGCAGACTTCAAGCCGCCGCAGGGCTGCGAGGTCTTCATGACCGTGCAGATGCATAACTGTCAGGTCGCCAATTACTATCGCTGCGCCGCCGATCCCGAGGGCGATCTCTGGACCGCGTTCGCGGATGGCGAGGGCATCTATTACCTGAGCCATATAGATTCCGAGACCCGCTGGCTCGAAAGCGTGTCGGCCGATACCGGCGAGATCGAGATGTTCGATCCGGGCGCGTCGAAGGACGCCCCCTCGTTCTCGGCGCTCCTGTCGGATGGCAAGGACGATTACGATTTCGTCACGCGGTCGAATTACCGGGGCCTGCGCCGCTATGTCGGCAGCGATGCCCTCACCGGCAACTCGCTCAGCATCGACGATGTCCCGCTCGAGACAATCACCTTCGACCTGCGCGAAGACGACCAGAACGGCCAAACCGTCGCGACCCGCACCGGCACGCAATATATCTCGCGCAAGTATCGCGTGTTCTTCAGCGGTGCCGAGCGGTTCGAGAACGATCAGGGCGATGTCGTGAGTTATGACGACAGCCCGGTACGCTTCGACTTTCCCGGCGATCCCGGTTTTTCGACCGAGACGCCCGAATATGACTGCGACCTGATGATGACGGAGGCCGATCTGCGGCCCACGCGCGTCAGCCTCGCCCCCCTTTCCCGCTCTTTCTCCAAGGAGGCACTGCAATGACCAAATATGACGAAGCCTGGGTGGCCGCCGAGGAAGCGAAACGCCAGTGGATGAACGAGAATTCGCTGTGGAAGGAAGATGACGAGAAGGCGTCCTGCGGCGTCGGTCTCGTGGTGTCGATCGACGGCAAGGCCTCGCGCCGCGTCGTGGAGAACGGCATCGACGCGCTGAAGGCGATCTGGCACCGCGGCGCAGTCGATGCCGACGGCAAGACCGGCGACGGCGCGGGCATTCACGTCCAGATCCCGGCCCCCTTCTTCTACGACCAGATCCGCCGCACCGGCCACGAGCCGGACATGGAGAAGATGGTTGCCGTCGGTCAGGTCTTCCTGCCGCGCACCGATTTCGGCGCGCAGGAGCGCTGCCGCACGATCGTCGAATCCGAAGTTCTTCGGATGGGTCACTACATCTACGGCTGGCGCCACGTTCCGGTGAACACCGAAGTGCTGGGCGAGAAGGCCAACGCAACGCGTCCCGAGATCGAGCAGATCCTGATCCGCAACGACAAGGACATCGACGAGGAGCAGTTCGAGCGCGAGCTCTACATCATCCGTCGCCGCATCGAGAAAGCGGCGATCGCTGCGCAGATCAACGGGCTCTACATCTGCTCGCTGTCGACGCGCTCGATCATCTACAAAGGCATGATGCTGGCCGAGCAGGTCGCGGAATTCTATCCCGATCTGAAGGATGAGCGCTTCGAATCCGCCTTCGCGATCTATCACCAGCGCTATTCCACCAACACCTTCCCGCAGTGGTGGCTGGCGCAGCCGTTCCGGATGCTGGCGCATAACGGCGAGATCAACACGATCAAGGGCAATACCAACTGGATGAAGAGCCATGAAATCCGCATGGCCTCCTCGGCCTTCGGCGACAGCGCCGAAGACATCAAGCCGATCATCCCGGCAGGTGCGTCGGATTCCGGTGCGCTCGATGCGGTGTTCGAACTGATGGTCCGCTCGGGCCGCAACGCGCCGATGGTGAAGACCATGCTCGTGCCCGAGCCGTGGTCGAAATCCACCGATACGATGCCGTCCGCGTGGCAGGACATGTATGCCTATTGCAACGCCGTGATGGAGCCGTGGGACGGCCCCGCCGCGCTGGCGATGACCGATGGCCGCTGGGTCTGCGGCGGTCTCGACCGCAACGGCCTGCGCCCGCTGCGCTATGTCATTACTGGTGACGGCGTCCTGATCGCAGGCTCGGAAGCCGGCATGGTGCCGATCGATGAGGCGACGGTCGTGGAAAAGGGCGCGCTTGGCCCGGGTCAGATGATCGCGGTCGATATGCGCGAGGGCAAGCTCTACCACGACACCGAAATCAAGGACAAACTGGCCGCGGCACAGCCCTTCGGCGAATGGGTCGGCAAGGTTACCGATCTGAACGCGATCCTCGTGGACGTGCCGGAAGAGCCGAAATTCTCCGGCGGCACGCTGCGCAAGCGTCAGGTCGCAGCGGGCTACACGGTCGAAGAGATTGAACAGATTCTCGCGCCGATGGCAGAGGACGGCAAGGAAGCCATCGCCTCTATGGGCGACGACACGCCGCCTGCGGTTCTGTCTAAGCAATACCGTCCGCTGAGCCATTTCTTCCGTCAGAACTTCAGCCAAGTGACCAACCCGCCGATCGACTCGCTTCGTGAAAGCCGGGTGATGTCGCTCAAGACGCGCTTCGGCAACCTGAAGAACGTCCTCGACGAGGACAGCTCGCAGACCGAAATCTGGATCCTCGAAAGCCCGTTCCTCGCGAATTCCGAATTCGACCACATGCTCAAGGAATTCGGCGAGCAGGTGGCGATGATCGACTGCACCTTCCCGGCCAATGCGGATCAGGATGCGCTGCGCGAGGGTCTGACCCGGATCCGTCAGGAAGCCGAAGACGCGGTGCGCTCGGGTGCGCTGCATATCGTGCTGACCGACGAGGAGCAGGACGAGAACAAGGTCGCGATGCCGATGATCCTCGCGACCTCGGCGGTGCATAGCTGGCTGACGCAGAAAGGTCTGCGGACCTTCTGTTCGATCAACGTGCGCTCGGCGGAATGTATCGACCCGCATTACTTCGCGGTGCTGATCGGCTCGGGCGCGACCACAGTGAACGCCTATCTCGCGCAGGACACGATCGCCGACCGGATCGACCGTGGGCTGCTGAGCGGCTCGCTCGTCGATGCGATGCGCAAGTATCGCGATGCGATCGACGCCGGTCTGCTGAAGATCATGTCGAAGATGGGGATCTCGGTGATTTCCTCCTATCGCGGCGGTCTGAACTTCGAAGCCGTGGGTCTGTCGCGCGCGATGGTCGCAGAATATTTCCCCGGCATGCACTCGCGCATCTCCGGCATCGGTCTGCACGGCATCCAGCACGCGCTTGAAGGCGTGCATGCGAAGGGCTGGAAAGGCGGTCAGGACGTGCTGCCGATCGGCGGCTTCTACAAGGCGCGCCGCACCGGCGAAAGCCACGCCTGGGGCGCGCAGTCGATGCACATGCTGCAATCGGCCTGTAACCGCGCGAGCTATGACCTGTGGAAGCAGTATTCCGCGATGATGCGGGCGAACCCGCCGATCCACATCCGCGACATGCTGGACATCAAGTCGCTGGGCAAGCCGGTGCCGATCGAAGAGGTCGAGTCGATCACCTCGATCCGTAAGCGTTTCGTGACGCCGGGCATGTCGTTGGGCGCGCTTTCGCCCGAGGCGCACAAGCTCCTGAACGTCGCGATGAACCGGATCGGCGCGAAATCGGACTCGGGTGAAGGCGGCGAAGACCCGGCGCATTTCGTGCCCGAGCCGAACGGCGACAACCCGTCGGCGAAGATCAAGCAGGTGGCGTCGGGCCGTTTCGGTGTCACCGCCGAATACCTCAACCACTGCGAAGAGCTTGAGATCAAGGTCGCTCAGGGTGCCAAGCCCGGTGAAGGCGGCCAGCTTCCGGGGATGAAAGTCACCGACCTGATCGCGCGTCTGCGGCACTCGACCAAGGGCGTGACCCTGATCTCGCCGCCGCCGCACCACGACATCTACTCGATCGAAGACCTCGCGCAGCTGATCTACGACCTCAAGCAGATCAACCCGAAGGTCAAAGTGACGGTGAAGCTGGTCGCGTCCTCGGGCGTCGGCACGATCGCGGCCGGTGTCGCGAAGGCGAAGGCCGACATCATTCTGATCTCGGGCCACAACGGCGGCACGGGCGCATCGCCCGCGACCTCGATCAAATATGCCGGTCTCCCGTGGGAGATGGGTCTGACCGAGGCGCATCAGGTTCTCGCGATGAACAACCTGCGCGAACGCGTCACCCTGCGGACCGATGGCGGTCTGCGCACGGGCCGCGATATCGTGATGGCCGCAATGATGGGGGCCGAGGAATACGGCATCGGCACCGCCGCCCTGATCGCGATGGGCTGCATCATGGTCCGTCAGTGTCAGTCGAACACCTGCCCGGTGGGCGTCTGCACCCAGGATCCGGAGCTGCGCGCCAAGTTCACCGGCACCGCGGACAAGGTGGTGAACCTCATCACCTTCTACGCTCAGGAAGTTCGCGAAATCCTCGCCTCGATCGGTGCGCGTTCGCTCGACGAGGTGATCGGTCGCGCCGATCTTCTCAGCCAGGTGAGCCGCGGGTCGGCGCATCTCGACGATCTGGATCTCAATCCGCTCCTGATCACCGTCGATGGCTGGGACAAGATCGTCTACGACCGCTCGAAGCCGCGTAACTGGGTTTCGGACACGCTCGATGCCGAGATCATCAAGGACGGTCACCGCTTCTTCGAGGATGGCGAGAAGATGCAACTCTCCTACGCGGTGCGCAACACGCTGCGCACCATCGGGACGCGCGCCTCTTCGCACATCGTGAAGAACTTCGGGATGCGCAACGCGCTGCAATCGGACCACCTGACGGTGAAGCTGACCGGCTCCTGCGGTCAGTCGCTGGGCGCCTTCGCGGCCCCGGGTCTGAAGATCGAAGTGTCGGGCGATGCCAACGACTATGTCGGCAAAGGTCTCTCGGGTGGCATGATCGTCGTCCGTCCGCCCATGGCTTCGCCGCTGGTGGCCTCCGAGAACACGATCATCGGCAACACCGTGCTTTACGGCGCGACCGAGGGTTACCTCTTCGCGGCGGGCCGCGCAGGCGAGCGCTTCGCGGTGCGTAACTCGGGTGCGAAAGTGGTGATCGAGGGCTGCGGCTCCAACGGTTGCGAATACATGACCGGCGGCGTCGCGGTGATCCTCGGCTCGATCGGCCCGAACTTCGGTGCGGGCATGACCGGCGGCATGGCCTATCTCTACGATCCGGACAATACGGCGGAAGAGCTGATCAATCTCGAAAGCCTCGTCACCTGCGGGCTGGGCCACGAGCATTGGGAAGCCGAGCTGAAAGGCCTGATCGAGCGTCACGTCGCCGAAACGGGATCGCGCAAAGGCGCAGATATTCTCCAGCACTGGGAGACCGAGAAGGCGAACTTCCTGCAGGTCTGCCCGAAGGAAATGCTGGCGCATCTGTCCTACCCGCTCAGCGACGAGCCGCAGGCAGTGCCGGCGGAATAAGGGAACCCACCCCCTCACGGAACCGTTTCAAAGGGCGAGACAAATGTCTCGCCCTTTGTTCTGTCTGGAGGTAACGATGTCCGAATTACTGGTGATGGCGCATGAAACGGAAGCCGCCGGTTTCGCGATGCGCGAGGAACTGACCGCCCTCGAGAAAGAGGGATTTTTCCGGTCGCAGGACATTGTCGTCGTGACCCGCGAGCAAAGCGGCGCGGTCCGGGTCCATGAGAACAACAATACGGTCGCCCTCGGCGCGATCGGCGGCGCGGTCTGGGGCGGCGTCCTCGGGTTGGTTTTCCTGTCGCCACTGGTCGGTGCAGTGGTGGGCGCCGGGGCCGGGGTGATCTCGGGCAAGTTCACGGATGTCGGGCTGAATACCTCCTTCCTGCGCGAGGCGGGGGAGAGCCTGCCGGAAGGCGGCTCTGCGGTCTTCATCATGCTTAAGAAAGCCAGCGCCGCCGAAGTGCTCGACCGAATGCGGACACTGGGCCATGCAAGCGGCCGCGTGCTGCAGATTCCCCTGCCGGAAGATTTCCACGAACGGCTGGAAGTCGCGCTCTCCTCCGGGGGCACCACGGCCTTCACCGGCGAGGAAATCAGCGAAGGCTCGACCGGCGGCCTTGCTCGGATGGTCGGCCCCTCTGCGCTCTGAATTGGCCCGTCGCCGGGCTGCCACTTTTTAATCCTGTGTTAATTTTGCGCCTTGCAGGCGCCTTCGTGTCGCCCAGATCGCTGCTTACCACGTAACGAATAACCAATAATAACGTTACCAGGGCAGTAAAGATGGCGACTTATTACGATCAGTTCTACGTCATGGACCCGGGCAATCCGCCCACCGCAGGCACCGCCCTGTCTCCGACGACATTCGAAATCGTCGACAGGAACAACGACAACTGGATATCAAGCAGCAACGGTGCCCGCGACACGATCAACGGCCAACGCGTCACCGATGTCTGGCGCGGCGACTCGATCACGATCGAACGTGCGAACGGCGTGCAGGAAACGATCACCGGCGATACGTTCTACCTGCGCGACGGGACGGCCGTGTTTACGCCCTCGGACGGTACGATCCTCCACAACGCGACCTTCGTCAGCTCGACCTACGTCACGCAAAGCACGCAGGCCCCTGTCGGCGACCTCGGACCCGCCTGTTTTCTCGCCGGAACGCGGATCGAGACACCCACTGGTCCGCGTGCGGTCGAAACGCTCTCGGCAGGCGATCTCGTCTCAACCGAAGACGAAGGGCCGCAGCCGCTCCTTTGGGCGGGGGGACGGGTCTGCCGTGGCGCCGGCCTTTACGCGCCGGTCCGCTTCGCCGCCGGTGCCATTGGCAACGAACGTCCGCTCTACGTATCGCAGGAACACCGGATGTTGCTGCGCGGCTGGCGCGCCGAGATCGCCTGCGCGGATAGCGAGGTGCTGATCGCCGCAAAGCATCTGGTGAATGGCAAAAGCGTGCGGATCGAGCCGAGGGCAACCGTCCACTATCGCCATCTGCTCTTAGCGCGGCATCATATTCTGGTTGCCGAAGGTGCGCCGAGCGAGAGCCTCTTTCCAGGGAACATGATCCTCGACGAAGATCGCGACCTCGCGCAGGAGATCCGCACCGCGTGGACAGCCGTCTCAGACGCACCGATCGAAACCATGGTAACGGCGCGACATGTGGCACGCGGGCCGGAATTGGCGCTCCTTGTCGCTTGACCCCTCGGGGCACGCTGTGACTTATACGCGCATGGCAAAGAGCACGAAAAAAACGGGCAGAAAGCCCGCCAAACGCAGCACGAAATCGAGTGTCTCCACCCGCATGCGAGCGCCGTTTCGCGGTGCTCTTAGATGGGCACTGCGCGGCCTGCTCGGTCTCGTCGCGCTCGTGCTCGTGCTTATCGTTCTTTTCAAGTTCGTTAACCCACCGACCACCTGGACGATTTGGAGCGAACGCCAGCGGCTCGGTGCGGTGGATCAGAACTGGGTGCCGCTCGAGGACATTGCGCCGGTGCTTGCCCGGTCGGTCGTCGCGGCGGAGGATGCCAATTTCTGCAATCACTGGGGCTTCGACATGCGCGCGATCCGCAAGGCGATCGACGATGGCGCCAATCGCGGCGCCTCGACGATCACCCAGCAGACCGTGAAGAACGTGTTTCTCTGGCAGGGCCGAAGCTGGCTGCGCAAGGCGCTGGAGGCGTCTATGACACCGCTCGCCGAAGCGATCTGGGGCAAGAGACGGATTTTGGAAATCTATCTTAACGTCGCCGAGTTCGATGAGGGAGCGTTCGGGGTGGATGCTGCGGCGCATCGCTATTTCCGCAGCACACCCGACAAGCTGAGCGCCCGGCAATCCGCGCTGATCGCAGGCGTCCTGCCGGACCCGAAGGACCGTTCGGCAGCGAAGCCCGGCAGCTTCCTGTCGCGCCGCGCGCGTTCGATCATGGATGGCGCGGCGACGATCCAGAAAGACGGCCGCGCCAGTTGCTTCGAGTGATCATTCGGCCGGTTCGGTCATCGGCCGCATGACCGCGAACAGCTCCGCCACCTTGATGCCGAATTTGCGCATCTGCGACCGGTTCAGAAGCGTCCCGTCCGGCATCAGGTAAATCCAGTCGGTCACGTCGAGCACATGGCCGCCCGCGTCTTCCGGCAGCCGCAGCCGGTACCGCATCCGCAGCGCGTTGCCCGACTGCTCCATCTCGGCGCGGCCTTCGATATCGTCGGCGGTCGAGCTGATCTCGCCGTTCGGCCCGAACTGAATATTCCATGCCCGGCTCTGGCGCCGCCCCGAGGCATATTCGAACTCTTCCTCGATTACGCCACCGTCATTGGTGAACCGCCCCGTCATCACAGCGCGGAAGCGGGAGGTGACGCGGCCGTCGGGCCCGTAGATCATGCCGTGCGCCTCGACGGGACCGTCGAAGGCCCGCCGGATGTCGAATTCCGGACTCTCTGCCGCGTAATCCGCAGATTTCTGCGCCGGGAAAGAGAAGAAGAAGTGTCGGACCAGCAAAGCCGCAAAGATCAGGGCCGCGACGACAATTAACAATTTCAGCATCATGTTACGCCCTCGCATGTGCCAGTTGCACCTGAACGACATCGGTATGGCCGACCGCGAAAGCCGCCGCGCAGGCTTCGAGATAGTAGGCCCAGTTGCGCAGGAATTCCGGGCCAAAGCCCAGCTCGGCAGCCCGCGCGCTGCGCTCTTTCAAGCGGGCGGCCCATTGCCGGCAGGTTTCGGCATAGTCCTGCCCGAAAGCGAAGCTGTCCTTCACCGCCAGGCCCGCCTTCGCCGCCTGATCCCGGATCACGCCGTCCGACAGGAGCATCCCGCCGGGGAAGGTGTATTGCCGGATGAAATCCGAGGTCTGGCGATATTTCGGAAAGTAGGAATCAGACACTGTTATGGCCTGAATCATTGCCGAACCGCCTTCCGCCAGCCGCTCTTTCAGAGTACGGAAATAGTTCGGCCAGTAGCGCTCTCCGACCGCTTCGATCATCTCGATGGAGACGATATGATCGAACTGCCCCGGCGTACGGCGATAGTCCTGAAGCCGGATATCCGCGCGCCCGTCGAGCCGCGCATCGGCATAGCCTTTCTGACTGGGCGAGATCGTGATGCCGGTGACGTGGCGCCCCTGCTCGGCCGCGCGTTCGGCGAAATGTCCCCAGCCGCAGCCGATCTCCAGCACCTGCTCCCCCTCACCCATCCGGTCGAGAATGCGATCGAGCTTGCGGTTTTGGGCCCGATGCAGATCGCTGTCGCCCGGCGCGAAAAGCGCCGACGAATAGCTCATCCCTTCATCGAGCCAGAGTTGATAAAACTCATTTCCGACATCGTAATGCGCCCGAATGTTGCGCGAAGCGCCACGCAGCGAATTGGCCCGCATCAACCGGTCGATCAGGCGGAATTTCAGGTTCGACCAGAAGCCCGCATAGGCATAGCCGTCGACCACATCGAGGTTCTTCAGCGCGAGAGAAAGAAGCGCCTCGATCGAGGAGGTCTCCCATAGCCCCGCAATATAGGCCTCGCCCAGGCCGACATCGCCGCGAGACGCCATCGCCACCACGGCTTGCCAGTCGCGGATTTCCATATCGGCCTGCGGCTCTCCGTGACCAAAGCGGCGAGCGGTGCCGTCGGGCAGGCGCAAATAGAGCGTCCCATGCTCGATCTTCTCGCATGTGGCGAGGAATTCGCTGCGGATGCGGTTGGTCAGGGAAGGCATCATTGGCTGATCTCCTCGGTCGGGGGTGTGGGCCGCGGCAGGTAGCGGGCGCCTTTGAGCTTGAGCCGCAGGGCCTGCCAGTAGATCAGGCCGAGCGTGCGGATTGGGGTGAGCGGACGGCGCAGCGCCATCCCGAGAAGTGCCGCCGAGGTGAGTGGACGCCGGTCGGTCACGAGAGTCGCAACCACGCCTTCCTCTCCATTTCGGTGGTCGATGCTGATGCGGATATGTTCCGTCCGGATATCGAAGCGGAAGCGATACTCGCCCGCGATCGTCTGGAAGGGGGAAACATGGAAGATCTTCGCGGCGTGAAGCTCGGTTTCCGCAGAAATAGGGTCGAAATCTGGGGTGGCGCAGAGATAGGAGTGCCGATCACCGAAAGTGTTGTTCACCTCCGCGATAACGGCGCGCAGGTCGTTTTGCGCATCATAGGCCAGCCAGAAATTCACAGGGTTGAACCCCGCCCCGAGAATTTTCGGTTGGGTCAGAAGGCGGAGCTTCGCGATCTCCGGCGCACCGAGCCGAGAGAGCTGCTTGCGGACCCACTCCGCGCCTTCCCCATAATGAGGCGTCCCACCATAGTCCTTGTCCTGCACCGTCGCGAGGTTGCGCCCACGTCGTGAGAATACTCTTGGCCAGGGGCCCCGCGAATCCGGATCGATCAGCACGTAATCGACGTGATAGCGGAACTGGTGGGCAATCGCGCCCCGCCGCGCATGGACCGTGTGACCGGGACAGAATTCGCCACTCATGCGGGCACCTTCTCGAACTTGATCTGCGGCTGCGCCCCGCGATTGAGCTCGCGCGCAACCCGAACCGCCGAGGCGAACCCGTCCTCGTGGAAGCCATGACGTAGCCACGCCCCTGCAAACCAGGTCCGATTCAGACCCTGTATCGCCTGGATTTCGCCCTGCGCCCGCAACGCCGCGCGGTCGAAGACCGGGTGCCAGAAGACCTCGTGGTCGTAGATCTTTTCCTCGGCAATTGGTGTGTCGGGGTTCAGTGTGACAAAGAGCGGATCGCGCTCGGGGATGTTCTGCAACTTGTTCATCCAATAGGTCACACCAAGCCGCGTCTCGCTCGCACGGGTCTGCGCCTGGTAGACCCAGCTCGACCAACAAGCGCGCCGACGCGGCATCTGCGCCTCGTCGCGATGAAGATATACATCGTTTGGCTGATAGCGGACCGCCGAAAGCGCGGCCTGCTCCTGCGGGGTCGGCTTGGCCAGCAGCTTGAGCGCCTGATCGGAATGGGTGGCGATGATCACCTGGTCGAACTGATCCGGAAGGGCCTTTTCCGCCAGAATGGCCACCGAATTTCGCTCCCGCTTGATCGCGGTGACCGGGGTACCGGTGCGGAATTCGACGCCACGCAGACGCAAGGCCGCCTCCAGCCGCTTTACATATTCGATCGACCCGCCCGAGACTGTCCACCACTGATGCTGACCGGTCGCCGACAACAGCGCATGGTTCTCGAAGAAGCGCAGCAGGCTTTTCGCGGGAAACGCGCCGATCTGATCGGCGGGCGTGGACCAGATCGCCCCGCAAATCGGCAACAGGTAATAGCGCCGGAACCAGTCGCCTAAGTTCAACTCGTTCAGCAGGCCGTCGATCGTCACGTCGTCACTCTGCGCGACCGAGACGGCTTTCGCATTGAACTTCGCGATATCCGCGACCATCCGCAGAAAGCCCGGCCGGGCGAGGTTGCGCTTTTGCGCCACAAGGCTGTTCAGATCGCGCAGCGCATATTCGATGCGGCCTTGATCGATCGTCACGCCAAAGCTCATGTCGGATTTCTCGACGGGCACGTCGAGCTCGGAGAACAGGCGCGTCAGATGGGGATAATTCGCGTAGTTGAAGACGATGAAACCGGTATCGACCGGCTGATCGCCGTTGCGCCCCGCGACGATCGTCCGCGAATGCCCACCGAGCCGCGGCTCCGCCTCGTAGACGGTAACGCGGTTCTGCGGCGCGAGTTGCCACGCCGCGGCCAGACCGGAAATCCCCGAGCCGATGATCGCGATGCGTTGCGCCTGTGGATGCACGGCATCAAATGACATTCGAATTCTCCCAAGCTCTTGAAGGCTTAACGGTGCATATTACCGTTTGGATCAGAAGTTTTTTCGCGACTCATGTGAACCAGATTCCCATAAGCTGCGTATCGGTCACATGCTGAGAGATGCGACCATCAACTTCGACACCACGGGGACCCCGCCAATCGCGGCGGGACATACCTTTGCCGGGAAGAGTATGGACGACAAGAATTCAGCGAAACCGACGCCAGAGGCGGCATGCGAGCAGACCGACTGGCTCGTCGCCGTTCGTGACAGGCGTGACAAAATGGCCTTCGCGCGGCTTTACGATCACTTCTCGCCGCGACTGAAGGGGATGCTGGTGCGCTCTGGCATGTCGCAGGCGGCGGCGGAGGATGTGGTGCAGGACGTGATGCTCACGATCTGGCGCAAGGCTCATCTTTACGACGAGACGCGGGCGCGCGCCTCGGCATGGATCTACCGAATTGCGCGCAATCGGCAGATCGATGTGATCCGAAGACGGCCCCGGCCCGTTCCAGACGAGCTGGTCGCCGAAGCGGAAACGCGGGAAACCCGAGAAGCCGACGCGGCGATCGGGTTGGAACAGGAAGCGGCGCAGCTGCGTGAAGCGATCAAGGCTCTGCCCGAAGCGCAGCGCGACATTATCGAGCGGGCCTACGTGGGGGAACTCACACAGGCCGAAATACGCGAGGCAACAGGCCTCGCACTTGGGACGATCAAATCGCGGATCCGGCTCGCGCTGGAGAAGCTTAGACACGAGTTAAGGGATCTGAGAGACGAATGACGGAGATTACGCATCATTTGCCCGATTGGTTGGTTCGGTCTTACGCGACCGGCTCGCTGGGTCATGCGTTTTCGCTGGTCGTCGCGGCGCATGTGAGCCAGTGTGACGAGTGTCGCGCACGGCTTGAAGCAGAGGAACTGGCAGGCGGGCTGGTTCTGGACGAGCTTGAAGGCATGGCGCCGAGCGACGATTTGCGGCGACGTGTGTTTGATGGGCTGGACGACGACGATGTGATCGTCGCGGCGCAACCCGCGCGCGCAGGAATCTATCCGGGCGCCGTGGTCGAGGCGATGGGCGCGGACAACCCGCGCTGGCGTGCCTTGGGCGGCGGCATCAAGCAGGCCATCCTGAGCGAGGACAAAGAGGGGTCGGCCCGGCTTCTCTACATCCCGCCAGGAATGGCGGTGCCCGATCATACCCATGGCGGCCTGGAACTGACCATGGTTCTGCAGGGCTCCTTCTCGGACGAAACCGGGCGCTTTGGCGTGGGCGATGTGGAAGTGGCGGATGACGATCTCGACCACACGCCGATCGCGGGGATGGAAGATGTCTGCATCTGCCTCGCCGCGACCGATGCGCCGCTGAAGTTCAAGGGGCTCCTGCCGCGCCTACTGCAGCCGATTTTCCGGATTTGAGACCCTAAATCAGGCGAAACACGGCCCCAATCCAAAGGGCAAGCGTAGCCGCCCGGCTTTGGCGATAGAGCCTCAGCCGGGCGGCCTCTTTCATTCGGGTCGAAAAACCTGCCTCGCGCATATTCAAGAAGCGGTTGAAAATGGTCCGGTTTTCGGGCGTGAACCGGTGCGCGGAGGCGGTAAGCGCCGCGCATTGGACATCGATCCAACCACGCCATTCACCCTTCAGCAGCCGCTTCAACCGAGAGAGCTTTGCACGCATCGTGAGGTTCGCACCTTCCGCGTTGTGGCCATGCTGTCGATAGAGAAGCGTAGGTTCCGCATCATAGACGACCCGGACGCCGCAGCCAGTGAACAGTTGATAAATCCACCAGTCATGGCGCGGCGCGACCTGCAATTCGCGCGCCGCAGAGATGGCGAGCTCGGCCCCGGCCGGGTTCAGGAGGATCGTGTTACCGGCCGCGATATTCTGGACCAGAGCGTTACGGAACGATGGCCGATGTGGATGTCGAGCCGAAAGGTGTTTGTTTCCCAAATTAACGTCACAGACCCATGTGCGGCTGCAATAGAGAGCAGGTTTACCCTCCTGCAAGGCCGAAATCCCCCGCGCGAGCCGATCCGGCAACCAAACATCATCCTGATCGCAGAAGGCGATGAACTCGGTCGTGGCGGGGTCCAAGCCGCTTAGAAGAGATAGGAAATTCACCCCCGCTCCTTTTTGCGGCCCGGCTACAATCCATACCTCATGGCTCCGCGCGAACTCTGCCAATAGATCGTGTGCGGCATCGCTTCGGCTGTCGTCCCCAACAATCAGCCGCCACTCAGGATGCGTCTGCGTCGCGAGGCTTTCGAGCTGATCGCGCAACTCCGGGCCCGGATCGCGTGTCGCCATCAGGATCGTGACCCGTGCCATTGACCATCACTCGATCAGGCGCAGCAGATACTCGCCATAGCTGTTCTTGCCGAACTCATTAGCGCGATCTTTCAGTTGCTCGCCACTGATCCAGCCTTTCTCGAAGGCGATTTCATCCGGCGAGCCGCTTTGCAGCCCCTGTCGCTCTTCCAGCGTTCGCACGAAGTTCCCCGCGTCGAGCAGGCTGCCATGCGTTCCGGTGTCGAGCCAGGCAAAGCCCCGGCCCATCTGCGTGACCGAGAGCGCGCCGTCATGCAGATAGGTTTCCAGAAGCGAGGTGATCTCCAACTCGCCCCGAGCGGATGGCGTGATCGTCTTGGCGCGGTCCGGAGCGGTCTCGTCGAGGAAATAGAGCCCCGTGACCGCGAATTGCGAGGGCGGTACTTCGGGCTTCTCGATGATCGCACGCACTTTGCCGCTGTCGTCGAAATCCACCACTCCGTAGCGTTCGGGATCGCGGACGCGATAGCCGAAGACGGTGCCGCCCTCTGTTGTCGCATTCGCCGCTTTCAGGATCTCGCCGAGACCCGCGCCGAAGAAGATGTTGTCGCCCAGAACCATCGCCGAAGGGCTGCCCGCGAGAAAGTCTTCAGCCAGCAGATAGGCCTGCGCGAGACCGTCGGGCGAGGGCTGGGTGATATAGGTCAGGCTCAGCCCCCATTGGCTGCCATCGCCGAGCGTGCGGATGAATTGCTCCTGATCATGCGGCGTGGTGATCACCGCAATCTCGCGAATGCCGGCCAGCATCAGGGTGGTCAGCGGGTAGTAGATCATCGGCTTGTCGTAGACCGGCAGAAGCTGCTTCGAGACGCCCATCGTGATCGGATAGAGCCGCGTGCCCGAGCCGCCCGCCAGAATGATCCCCTTGCGCGTCATATCGCCCCCAATTCGGTCAAAACCTCGTCCAATCCCGATCTCCAATCGAGTCTGTTCAGGCCGAACACGGCCAGATCGCTGCAGTCGAGCCGCGAATTGAGCGGCCGTTTCGCGGGCGTCGGATAATCGGCGGTGCGGATATCCTCCACCGTCACGTCCCGCCCGGCCCGCGCGAAGATCTCCCGCGCGAAGCCTGCCCAACTTACATCGGGAGAGCCTGAGAAATGGTAAACGCCGCTCTTCTCGGGCGCGCGCTGCAACTGCGCTGCCATCGTCAGGCAGGCCTCGGCAATCGCCTTGGCCGGAGTCGGCCCGCCGATCTGGTCGGCGACGATCGTCAGGCGATCGCGGCTCTCGGACAGGCGCAGCATCGTCTTCACGAAGTTCCCGCCATGCGCCGAGAAGACCCAGCTGGTGCGCAGGATGGCGAAGGGGCCGCCTGCGGCCCGGATCGCCTCTTCGCCTGCGAGCTTGGTGCGGCCATAGGCGCCGAGCGGAGCGGTCGGATCGGTCGGTTTGAACGGCGCTTCACCGGAGCCGTCGAAGACGTAATCGGTCGAGATGTGAACGAAGGGGATGCCAAGGTCGCGGCAGGCCTCGGCCATCGCCGCGGGCGCGTCACCGTTGACCACCTGGGCGAGCGCCTCTTCTGCTTCGGCCTTATCCACGGCGGTATAGGCGGCGGCATTGATCACCGCCTCGGGCTTGGCCACCCGGATCGCCTTTGCTGTAGCGCCGGGATCATTCAAATCGACCCTATTCCGGCCTAAGAACGCCGCATCAGGGGCGAGGCGCTGTAGCTCCTGCGCGACTTGGCCAGTCTGTCCAAAGACGAGGATCATGCCTTGCCCAACCTTTCGCCGACGCCGTGCCGCTCCAGCAGCGGGCGCCACCAATCCTCGTTCTCGAGATACCAGCGCACGGTGCGCTCGAGCCCCTCTTCGACGGTGACGCTCGGGCGCCAGCCCAGCTCCTCGCGGATGCGGGTCGGGTCGATCGCGTAGCGGGCATCGTGGCCGGGGCGGTCGGTGACGAAGGTGATCAGATCGGCATAGGGCGTCTCGCCCGGACGCAGCCTGTCGAGAATGGTGCAGATCGTTTGGACCAGTTCGAGGTTCGACCGCTCGTTCTCGCCGCCAATATTGTAGCTGCGACCCAAAGCGCCCTTCTCCAACACCAGAAGCAGCGCATCGGCGTGATCTTCCACAAAGAGCCAGTCGCGCACATTCGAGCCGTCGCCATAGATCGGCAGCGGTTTGCCCGCGAGCGCGTTCAGGATCACGACCGGGATCAGCTTTTCCGGGAAGTGATAGGGGCCGTAATTGTTCGAGCAATTGGTGAGCACCACTGGCAGGCCATAGGTCTCGTGCCAAGCGCGCACGAGATGGTCCGAGCCCGCTTTCGAGGCGGAATAGGGGCTGTTCGGGGCGTAGGGCGTCTCTTCGGTGAACTGGCCCCTGGGGCCGAGCGTGCCATAGACCTCGTCGGTGGAGATGTGGTGGAAGCGGAAACCTTCGGGGCGGCCTTCACCCTCCCAAAAGCTGCGCGCCGCTTGCAGCATGTTGTAGGTGCCCATCACGTTCGTCTCGATGAAGGCGCCGGGACCATCGATCGAGCGATCCACGTGGCTTTCGGCCGCGAGATGCATCACCGCGTCGGGCTTGTGGCGGGCGAAGATCGCCGTCAGTGCCTCGGGGTCGCGGATATCGGCCTGCTCGAACGCATAAAGCGGGCTGTCGGCGACGGGCGCGACATTCTCCAGGCAGGCGGCATAGGTCAGCGCGTCGAGGTTCACAACCTCATGGCCGCGCGAGACGGCGAGGCGGAGGACGGCGGAGCCGATGAACCCGGCGCCGCCGGTGACGAGGATCTTCATGCTGCGCCCTCCCAGGTGAAGGGGCTATTGAGCGCGGAAGACAGAGGTGCCTCGGCATCCTTGCCGGACAAAACAGGCTCTATTCCCGCGGAAAGCGGCCAGTCTATGCCCAGATCGGGATCGTCCCAGCGGATCGCACCTTCGCATTCGGGCGCGTAGTAATCCGAGCATTTGTAGACGATCTCGGTGCCCGGCTCGAGCGTCACGAACCCATGCGCAAACCCCGCCGGGATCAGCAGCTGCTTGCCGTTCTCGAAGCTCAACTCGGTGCCGAACCACTGGCCGTAGGTCGGGCTGCCTTTGCGAATATCGACGGCGACATCCCAGAGCCGCCCGCGCCCGCAGCGCACCAGTTTCGCCTGCGCGTGCGGCGGGGCCTGAAAATGCAACCCGCGCACCGTGCCCACGGCCTGGGACACCGAATGATTGTCCTGAACGAAATCGATCTCGATCCCGGCCTCGGCAAATCGCTTCGCCGAATAGCTCTCGGAGAAAAATCCACGGTGATCGCCGAATCGCTTCGGGGTGATCACCAGAACGCCGCTGAGGGGTGTTGCTTCGGCCTGCATGCGCCCTGCCTTCATTGCTTCGGGAAAGTTGTGCCAAAGCACGGGCCGAAAGGCCAGCGACATCGCCAAAAGCCAAGGAATCAGGGAAAATCGGGAAATGGTCGGAGCGAGAGGATTCGAACCTCCGACCCCCTGCTCCCGAAGCAGGTGCGCTACCAGGCTGCGCTACGCTCCGACCGTGGGCGGGGAATTAGCGGCTTGCGCGGGGTTTTGCAAGGGGGTCTTGATCAGCTTCTTGAATTGGGTGCGCGAAGGCCCAAAACGCGGCCCAGCAGCGACGAACGCGGCGCGGTCGCGGTTTCCGAACGACCCCGCGTGCGCAGCACCGGCTGGTTCGTGGAGACGCGGGTCTCGCGGATCACGATGTAGATGCCGGACAGGATCACGACGCCGGCGCCGACGAGCGTCGGGATATCCACGCTCTCGTGGAAAATGATCCAGCCGTAAAAGACCGCCCAGAGGATCTGCGAATATTGCATCGGCGCGACGATTGCGGCCTCTCCCGCGCGATAGGCGAGGATTTGCAGGAAGGACGCGGTCAGGCCGAACATCGCGATCACCGCCATCAGGCCGAGATCGGTAATCTGAAGCGGCTGCCAGACGAAAGGGAGAAGGATCGCCATGACGATCACGTTGCCCAGAAGCGGCGAGAGCAGGAGGACGACCGAACGCTCCTCCGAACCGATCTTGCGCACGATCACCGAGGCGAGGGCGCCGGTCACCGCCGCCGTCATCGCCGCGAAATGGCCCGGCGCGAGTTCCGCCTGTCCGGGGCGCACCACGATCACCACGCCGATTAGGCCGAGGATGACAGCGGCCCAGCGGTGGATACCGACCCGCTCGCCGAGGATCGGGATCGAGAAGACGGTGACCAGCAGCGGCATCGCGAAGAGAAGCGGATAGACCTGCGCCAGTGGCAGGGTCGAGAAGGCGTAGAACGCGCAGAGCCCAGTGACGACGGTGGTGACGACACGCCCCACGACCCAACCGGGATGAACCGGGCGCAGGCTGCCCTCGCGCTTGTCGTTGAGCAGGATCACCGAGAGCAGCGGGAAGGATAGAAGCGCCGCGAAGAACACGATCTGAACCGGCGAATAGGTCTGGCCAAGATGTTTGATGATGACGTCATGCGTGGCATAGATCGCCATCGATGTCAGGCCGAGCGCGGCGCCGCGCGCGTTTGATTTTCCGCCAAAATCGGGCATGGAAGGCTCCCGGTGTTATCGCTCGCATCTTGGGCGGATGTTCGGGAGTTGCAAGGCCGCGGCATGAAAAAGGCGCGAGCTTTCACCCGCGCCTTTTTCATGAGACTTTTCTCTTGGATCAGAGCGAGGCGTCGAGCGCTTCGATGATCTTGTCGCCCATCTCGGTGGTCGAGACCGGGGTGCCGCCTTCGGGGCCCATCAGGTCCGCGGTGCGCACGCCATCGGCCAGCACTTTCTCGATCGCGTTTTCCAGGCGGGTCGCCTCGTCGCCCTGATCGAAGCTGTAGCGCAACGCCATCGCGAAGCTGAGGATACAGGCGATCGGGTTGGCCTTGCCCTGCCCCGCAATATCGGGCGCGGAACCGTGAACGGGCTCGTACATCGCTTTCGGGCGACCATTCGCCATCGGCGCGCCGAGGCTCGCCGAAGGCAGCATCCCGAGCGAACCGGTCAGCATCGCCGCGCAGTCAGACAAGATGTCGCCGAACAGGTTGTCGGTGACGATCACGTCGAACTGCTTGGGCGCGCGCACGAGCTGCATCGCGCCGTTGTCCGCATACATATGGCTCAGTTCGACTTCCGGATAGTCCTGACCGACGCGGGTCACGACTTCGCGCCAGAGGATGCCCGACTCCATCACGTTGGCTTTCTCCATCGAGCAGAGCTTCTTGTTGCGCTTCATCGCCAGTTCGAACGCGGCACGGGCGGCGCGCTCGATCTCGGACTCGGTGTAGCGCTGGGTGTTGATGCCGACGCGCTCGTTGCCTTCTTCGAAGATGCCGCGCGGCTCGCCGAAATAGACGCCCGAGGTCAGTTCGCGCACGATCATGATGTCGAGGCCTGCGACCACGTCCTTCTTCAGCGAGGAGAAATCGGCGAGCGCGTCGAAGCATTGCGCGGGGCGCAGGTTCGCAAACAGGTCCATCTCTTTGCGCAGACGCAGCAGGCCGCGCTCCGGCTTCACCGAGAAGTCGAGCGTGTCGTATTTCGGGCCACCCACGGCGCCGAGCAGAACCGCGTCCACTTCCTGCGCCTTCGCCATCGTCTCATCGGCCAGCGGCACGCCGTGCTTGTCATAGGCCGCGCCGCCGACGAGGTCTTCGCTCACGTCGAAGGCGAGGTCGCGCTTGGCACCGTACCAATCGATGACTTTGCGAACCTCGGCCATGACTTCGGGGCCGATCCCGTCGCCGGGCAGGATGAGGATGGAAGGGTTGGTCATTAGGATAATCTCCCGAGAAAACAGGGTCTCGAAGGGGGTATCCCCTGCCCGCCCCCTGGTCAAGCGGCACAGGTCGCGAAACCGTGTCTGGACGATCGGCAAGCGGTTGCCGAGGCTTCGGCGGGCTTTTGCGGATCAAGTGGTTGGCGAGTGGCCCCCGCGCGCGTATGAGCGCATGCTAGAGTTTAGAGCAGGCAGACGACACATGAGGGCGAAATGAATCGCAGGGTACTGATCCTGGGAATGGGCGGTTTGTTCGGATCAGCTGCGGCACGGTCCTTTCGAGCGGCTGGCTGGGACGTCGATCGCTATCGCCGGGGCACCGATATGGCGATCGCGGCGCGCGGCGCGCGGTGGATCGTGAATGCGATGAACCCGCCGAATTACCACGACTGGGCGAACCAGATCCCGCAGATCACCAAGCAGGTTCTGACCGCGTCGCGCGATAGCGGCGCATCGGTGATGGTGCCGGGCAACGTCTATGTTTACGGGCGCGAGCCGTCTCCGTGGAGCGCCTCGACCCCGCATCACGCCTGCACCCGCAAGGGCAATATCCGCGCCGAGATGGAGGCGCGCTATCGCGCCCATGCCGAGGAGGGCCGTTCGGTCGTGATCCTGCGCGGCGGCGATTTCATCAATGCCGAGGCGCCCGATACGCTACTCAACCGGGTGATGCTGAAGGATTTGCGCAAGGGCAAGATCACCGCGCTCGGCAAGCCCGATGCGCAGCGCGTCTACGCCGATCTCGAGGACATGACGCGTGTCGCGGTGCAACTTGCCGAGACCGAAGATCACTCGCCCGGTCTTCTCGATCTCGGGTTCCCCGGAACCCGGTTCTCCGTTCGCGAGCTGGCCGAGGAATTCTCCCGCCAGATGGGGCGCGACATCTCGATCAAGAAATTCCCGTGGACGGCGCTTCTGCTCGCATCGCCCGCGTGGGAACTGGCACGCGAACTACGCGAGATGCGCTACCTGTTCGACATGAGCCACGAAATCGACGGCACCGATTTCCACGCACGCTTCCCGGAATTCACGCCGAAGACGCTGCAGCGCGTGGTGTTCGAGCATCTCTATATCCGGGGCCTCAAGGTCGTGCCCGATCAGGGCAATACAATGTCGAGCCAGACCATCTTGTGACGCGAGGCGGCGCGTGCCGCCTCCGCCAAGGGCGCGCCTGGCTCGGGCCAGACGACGCCCGCCGCCTCTACATGCAGATCATTCGACGGCAGAACGTAGTCGAGCCGTAGGTTACCCGGGCCGTCGTAATCGGCGGTATCAAGGCTCGAGTCGCCCCTATGATCAGGATCCGCCGCAGCTTTCGCCCCCGCGCTCCGCGGCTGGGGGTCTTGGAAATGCGGACCGTTCAGCAGCAAATCGAGCGCATCGCGCCGCCCCTCCCCGTCCTTCGGGTCGAGGTTGGCGTCGCCCATCAGGATCACCGGCGCTTCGGGCGGCAGCGCGTCGAGCTCCCCATCCAGATAGCGCAGCCAGAAGGCGATCTCATCACGATTGCGGCGTCCGTTGCGATCTTCCGGCCCATCGAACACCGGCGGCGTCGCGGAGAAGGCCAGAAGATGAAGGCGCTCGCCCGACGGCAACTTGAGCGGCACGTCCCAATGCCCCGTCGAACTGAGGCGCTGTACCGCCATCGCGTCGGGCAACAGCTCCGCCCCGGCGATCCTCCCGTCGGGCAGGTCCTTCCACAGCATCCTGGAGAAGTCGCGCACACGGTCGGCCTCGATCGGATAACGCGACAGAAGCGCCATGCCGCCCTGCCCCGGAAATCGTCCGTAGCCTTGGGCATCCCGCGCTTCGCCTAGCTTTCCGTTGCCGTCGAGATCGGCCCCGCTCGGCCAGCCGCTATTGGGGCGCGGCGCGAAAAGGTGCGGATAGGGCTGCGCGAGGCGTTCGTTCAGCGCCTCCAGCGACAGCCCGTCGAGATCCCAGTCGATCCCGGTCAGCAGCAGAACGTCCGGCGCGATCGTGTCCACGATCCGCGTCGCCGCCGCGACCTGCGCCTCGCCTTTGCGGATATCTTTCATAAGAAGACCCGGACCCCGGCGCGACAGCCCCGCATCCCATGTCGCCACGCGCAGAGTCTCGGCCGTGGCGGGCTGCGCGAAACAGAGCGCGATCAGGCCGGCAAGTAGTCGCTCGCCCCGGAGGCGAGACGCTTGTTCTCGATCATTTGCGCGACCCGGGCCAGCGCGATGCCGCGCATGAACAGGCTTGCGGGAAGGAAGGCCCATGCCGTCACCATCCAGATCATCGTGTGTGGCACCTCCAGCGTCACGATCACGAAACTGACCGAAACGAGTTTGAGCACCGCCGGAATAAGGAAGGGTAAAAGAAATCCGAGTGCAATGTTGAACCACGCGTCGCGGCGCAGGCGCTCGACCACGTCGCCGCCCGCGGTGGGGTCGAAGGTCGGCAGATTTACCCAGACGTTGAATTTGGTATGCGCCTGCGGCCAGCCCATGATCCGCATGACGATGACGAAATAGCCGAGGGTCAGCAGCGAGATCAGGTAGGCCATCCCCGCCGCGGTGCGCACCAGCGCGACCTGATGCAAAGAGGCATCCGCCGGAAGCGCGAGCTGCAATAGGCGCACGGGGCTGTAAGGCACGTCGATGGAGCTTGCGACCGTAGTGCCTAGAACCTCGATCAACCGGGTCAGGGTCGATGCGTGATATTGCGACTGTACCGCAAGAGAGAGCAGGCCGACGGTTAGAAACAGCGACATGAACCGAATGCGGTTGAAGGGCGGCGCATCGCGAAACTCGATCAGACCGGGATAGACCGAGGCGTATTCGAACAGGGTCAGCGCAAATCCGAACAGCGCCATCAACGCCACGATCTGGGCGGTGTCGCTACTGGTATCGGGCAGTATGAGCGCGGGGATGCAAATCACCACCGCAACGAGGATCGCGCGAAAGAGCGCCCCTGAGAGACGTGAAAACACAGTTACCCTACCCTTCCCTGCGGTCGGATTCGATACATTGCCGATCCTTTTACCCGCAAGACGCGCGCCAAATGTGACCCGCTGCCTCAAACTTGCCATGATTTTGCCCAAGTTCCCGATCCAAGCAAATACTGTTTTCAGACTCTCTGCCGTATTCGGGCGTTTTCTGGAAAGACCTGGTGCGACATTGCATCAATAAAGGTGCAAAATTGTGGCAAACTAGGGAGCGGAACCATATTTTGTGGATCAAGGGCTTAGCCGGTCAAAAGCCCTCAGGAGTCGCGACTGGCAAAGCCGATTGCGGCAAGACCGACACCATCCGCGAGAAGCTGGATGCCCAGCAAAAGCCCGAGGATCTGCGTCGCGATCTGATCGAAGGCCGCGAAGATCAAAAGCCCGAGAAGGATCGAAACCGCGCCCGACAGGACCAGCATCCAGCGCAGACGCGGCGCCGCGAGGCGCAGGCCGATCAGCAGGCGCAACGCCCCCATCAGCAGGAAGAGCACGCCGACCACCGCTGCGAGCGAGACCGTGCCGGACATCGGATCGGCGATCAGCCAGACGCCGACGACGATATTGAGAAGCGCGATCAGCCCGTGCCACGCGCGATGCGCCCCGTCTCGGTCGTTGAAGGCGAGCCACGCCTGCACCACCCCGGCAATCAGGAACAGTATGCCCACGAAGGTAGTCAGGGCCAGAGAGGTCGCGAAGGGATTCGTGATGGCCGCGACGCCGAGAACAATCAGCACGAGGCCGGTCATCAGAAACAGGGTCGAAACGCGCATCGCATCATCCTCTCGGTCTACGTCAAATGATGAACGATACCACGGGCGGTGCGTTCCCGCGCCCCCTCCTCACGAAAAAAGCCGCCCGGGTCGGGGCGGCTTTTCCTGTTCTTATGGTATCGGGGATTACACCCAAGGACGCGCCTGATGCATCTGCGTCTCGAAGCTGTCGATGGCTGCGGCCTTTTCAAGCGTCAGGCCGATATCGTCGAGACCTTCGAGCAGGCAATGCTTCTTGAAAGCGTCGACATCGAACTTGATCGTCTCGCCTTCCGAGGTCGTGATCTCCTGGTTCTCGAGATCGACGGTCATCCGTGCGTTCGAACCCTTCTCCGCATCCTTCATCAGGATATCGACCTGCTCCTGCGGCAGCACGATCGGCAACATCCCGTTCTTGAACGAGTTGTTGTAGAAGATGTCGGCGAAGGAGGTCGAGATGATCACCTTGATGCCGAAATCGGCGAGCGCCCACGGGGCGTGCTCACGCGAGGAGCCGCAGCCGAAGTTGTCGCCGACCACGAGGATCTGCGCTTCCCGATATTGCGGCTTGTTGAGAACGAAGTCGGGGTTCTCGTTGCCCTGACGGTCGTAACGCATCTCGTCGAACGCATGCACGCCGAGCCCGGTACGCTTGATGGTTTTCAGGAAACCCTTGGGGATGATCATATCGGTGTCGATATTGACCAGCGGCATGGGCGCGGCGATCCCGGTAACTTTTTCGAACTTTTCCATTCTCGTCGCTCCTTACGCGTCTTCCATTTCCATCAGCTTCCGAACATCCGTCAGATGACCGGTGACGGCAGCGGCGGCGGCCATGGCCGGGCTCATCAGATGGGTGCGGCCCTTGTAGCCCTGACGCCCCTCGAAGTTACGGTTCGAGGTCGACGCGCAACGCTCGCCCTCTGCCAGCTGGTCGGGGTTCATCGCGAGACACATCGAGCAGCCCGCCATGCGCCATTCGAACCCGGCGTCGAGGAAGATCTTGTCCAGACCCTCTTCTTCGGCCTGAGCCCGCACGAGACCCGAGCCCGGCACGACCATCGCGCGGACGCCGTCGGCCAGCTTGCGGCCTTTGACGACTTCGGCGGCGGCGCGCAGATCCTCGATCCGGCCGTTGGTGCACGAGCCGATGAAGACCACGTCGATCTTGATGTCAGTCAGCTTGGTGCCCGCTTCGAGGCCCATGTAGTCGAGCGCGCGCTTGGCCGCTTCGACCTTACCGCCCTTGAAGTCTTCCGGCGCGGGCACGGAGCCCGAGATCGGCAGCACGTCCTCGGGCGAAGTGCCCCAGGTCACGACGGGCTCGATCTCTTCGGCCTTGATGGTGACGACCTTGTCGAAATGCGCGCCCTCGTCGGTGTAGAGCTGCTTCCACCAATGCAGAGCCGCCTCCCATTGCGCGCCTTTCGGAGCGTGAGCCCGGCCTTTGACGTATTCGAAGGTCTTCTCGTCCGGCGCGATGAGGCCAGCGCGCGCGCCGCCTTCGATCGCCATGTTGCAGACGGTCATGCGGCCTTCCATCGACAGCTCGCGGATCGCTTCGCCGCAATATTCGATGACATGACCAGTGCCGCCGGCAGTGCCGGTCGCGCCGATGACCGACAGCGTGATGTCCTTGGCGGTGACGCCCGGACGCAGCTTGCCGGTGATCTCGACCTTCATGTTCTTCGACTTCGACTGGATCAGCGTCTGGGTCGCCAGAACATGCTCCACTTCCGAGGTACCGATGCCGTGAGCGAGCGCACCGAACGCGCCATGGGTCGCGGTGTGGCTGTCGCCGCAGACGACCGTCATGCCCGGCAGCGTCCAGCCCTGTTCAGGACCGACGATGTGCACGATGCCCTGACGCACGTCGGAGACCGGGTAATAGTTCACCCCGAAGTCCTTGGCGTTCTTGTCGAGCGCATCGACCTGAATCCGGCTTTCCTCGTTCTCGATCCCCTTCGCGCGGTCGAGCGTGGTCGGCACGTTGTGATCCGGTACGGCGATGGTTTTCTCCGGCGCGCGCACCTTGCGGCCCGCCATGCGCAGCCCTTCGAAGGCTTGCGGCGAGGTCACTTCGTGGACGAGGTGGCGGTCGATATAGAGCAGGCTGGTGCCGTCTTCGTCTTCGGACACGACATGCGCGTCCCAGATCTTGTCATAGAGGGTCTTCGGAGCAGACATGGCTCTCACTTTCTTTGGATGGCTGGCCTATAAAACGGCCGTTTGTCAGACATGGGACAGCAGGCGCAGATATGCGCCCGCGGGCGCAGAGCATCAAAGTCGTGCCAGCACCGAGCGGCTTTCGCCGTAGAAGCGCTCGCGGAGGCGGGCGCGATCATCCATGTCGAAAACGAGTGTCATGGGGCGCTAAATACGGCGAATCCGGCGCTGAGGCAATCGAAGAGTCCGTGTTTGGCCTGATCGCAAAACCGGGCTAACGTCATTTCCATGGATTTCGCGAACGGGGACATCGTCAAGATTTTGAGTTCGATCTGGGCGCAGATCGAAATCTTCCTCAATTCTATGGTCTTGCCCTCGCGGCTCTGGCAATTCGGGATCATCGCAGCGTGTTTTGCGCTGGCCCATCTCGGGCGCATCTGGCTCGCGCCGAAAGTCGACGACTGGGGGCGGAGGCGTGAGCTCTCGACCCGTCAGCTTCGCTGGCTGATCCTGCTCCGGAAGCGTCTGCGCGGATTTCTCTTCATCGTGTTCGCATGGGCGTCGGTGTTCGTGCTCGAGGCAACCAAGGGTTTTTATTCCTGGCGCTTCCTCGTGGTGCTGGCCGCCACGCTCGTCACGGCATGGCTCGTCGTCGGCCTCGTCGCGCGGCTGATCCGAAATGCGCTCCTGCGCGGTATCGTGCGCTGGGGCGCGTGGATCTGGGTCACGCTCTATTACCTCGGGCTTTGGGACGAAACGGTGCGGCTCTTGAACGGGACCGCGGTCGAATTCGGTGATTTCCGCATCACGGCCTACGGGGTTCTCAAGGCACTGGTGCTGACGACGATCCTCCTGTCGGTGGCGCGGATCATCTCTGGGCAGACCTCGGCGCGGCTGCGGACCAACGAGGATATCAGCCCGTCGATGTCGGAGCTGGTCATCAAGGTGATGCAGGTTCTGCTTTACGGCGCGGCGCTGTTCATCGGGATCAAGGCGGTAGGCTTCGACCTGACCGGGCTTGCGGTTCTGTCCGGTGCGATCGGCGTGGGCCTTGGCTTCGGTCTGCAGAAAGTCGTGTCAAACCTCGTCTCGGGCGTGATCATCCTGCTGGATAAATCGATCAAGCCCGGCGACGTGATCAGCCTTGGCGAAACCTTCGGCTGGATCAATTCGCTGGGCGCGCGCTATGTCTCGGTCGTCACGCGCGACGGCAAGGAATACCTGATCCCGAATGAAGACCTGATCACGGGGCAGGTGGTCAACTGGTCCCATTCCAACGAATTCGTCCGGATCGACCTGCCCTTCGGCACCTCCTATCACGACGACCCGCATCTGGTGCGCAAGCTCGCGGTGGAGGCCGCGCAATCGGTGAACCGCGTTCTGAAGAACCGCCCGACGGTTTGCCACGTGACCGGTTTCGGCAACAGTTCGGTCGATTACCTCCTGCGGTTCTGGATCACCGACCCGGTCGAGGGACTGACCAATGTGCGCGGCCAAGTGTTTCTCGCGCTCTGGGATACGTTCAAGGCGAACGGCATTTCGATCCCGTTCCCGCAGCGCGAAGTGCGCGTGCTCGAAGGGTCACAGCTTGACTTGCAACAGGCTCCGGAAACGCATAGCGAAAATTCGCCGCAGGAAAATTGAAATCGGACCTGCGGAATGCTACTTTTGAAAGACGTCCAGCGCCGGGACTATTGTGGCGCGTAACATCTGGAGGACCATGTCCTGTCTCATCTTTCCCTCGTGCCGAGTGATGCCGGCACAAAGGCAGCGGCCATGAATACACGGGCCGTCAACGCCGAAGCGACGAGCGAAGAAATCCTCGCGCGCGTCATCTCTTCCCTCGAAGACGACAAGGCCGAAGATATCGTGACCATCGACCTGCGCGGTCGGTCCTCGATCGGCGACTATATGGTTGTCTGTTCCGGGCGCAGCACGCGTCAGGTCAGTGCCATAGCCGAAAACCTGACCGAGCGGCTGAAGCACGAATTCGACCGGGCTTGCAAAGTCGAGGGCAAGGATCAGGGCGACTGGGTGCTGATCGACAGCTCCGACGTCATCGTTCACGTCTTCCGCCCGGAAGTGCGCGAGTTTTATCAGCTGGAAAAGATGTGGATGCCTGCGGGCGCCCCCGTCTGAGTTCGGCTGCATGAAGATCACGATCTGCGCGGTGGGCCGCTTGCGCAAGGGGCCCGAGCGCGAGCTGATCGACGACTACCTGAAACGCTTCGAGAAATCCGGGCGCGCCTTCGGGCTCGGCCCGGCTTCCGTCGTCGAGGTCGAAGACAAGAAAGGCTTGGGGCAGGGCGCGGAAGCAGAGTTGCTCAGCCGCGCCATTCCCGAGGGATCGGTCATCGTCACCCTTGACGAACGCGGCAGCCTGATCTCATCGCCGGAATTCGCCACGAAACTGCAAGGCTGGCGCGATCAGGCGCGCGACGTGGCTTTCGTGATCGGCGGTGCGGACGGGATCGACCGGGCCCTGCGCAGCCGCGCCGAGTTTTCCATCTCCTTCGGCAAGATGGTCTGGCCGCATATGCTGGCCCGCGTCATGCTGACCGAACAGATTTACCGCGCCGGACAGATCATCGCCGGCACACCCTATCACCGCGTCTGATCGACAGCTTGCACCGCATCACGACGACGTTACGCTGCGTCCGAAAATGATGTGCAGCAGGTCAGGCCCGATGAATACTCTTCGAGACATGAACATATCCGGCGCGTCCATTTCCCGCGAGGCAATGATGCTACTGGGGTTCCAGCGCACGCGCCAGATTTCCGGCACTGCGCGAAAGGCTTGGGAAGACGGTGACAGGGGGCCCGCGTTCGAAGAAGTCGAGACCCGCAACGAGGAGATCTTTCGCGGCGCGCTCGCCGAGGTCTTCACCGAGTATCTACCGCTGCGCAAGACGCTCGAGGAAACCGGCCGCCGTCCGACCCATGTGGTCGACATCGGCTGTGGGCAGGGGCTCAACGACGCATTGCTGATCAAGGATTACGATTGCGCCGTGACCCTGATCGATATCGAGGAAACCCCGGAGCAATATCATTTCTGGAGCGATACCGGTGCAGGCTATGCCTCGCTCGACGCCGCAGCAGCGTTCCTGCGCGACAATGGCGCCCGCGCGGTCGAGACACTCAACCCGGTCAAGCAGCCTGAGGCGCTGGACGGAGTCACGGGCGATCTTGTCACCAGCTTGATTTCCTGCGGCTTTCATTATCCGATCGGCGATTATCTCGACCTGATGATGCGGGTGATCCGGGACGGTGGGGCTGTCGTGCTGGACCTGCGCCGGCGCTATATGGAAAAGCCAGACGCGGCGCTCGCCTCGCTGCTCGAAGTCACGCGACAGACCGAGATACTCAGCTACGAGAAGAAAGCGCGGCGGATCATGTTCCAGGCCTGAGCCTCGCATGCCCCCGGTTGCCGCGACGGCCTGCGAGGCGTATGAGGGGGCAACAGATTAGGAGGCCGCCATGACCCGCCCGAAACCCGTCGTCCTGTGCATTCTCGATGGCTTTGGCGAGCGAAAGGAGCGCGAAGGCAACGCGCCCTTGCTGGCCGACACCCCGAACCTCGACCGTGTCCTGTGGAACAACCCGGCGAAATCGACGCTGGTGACCTTCGGCCCCGATGTCGGTCTGCCGAGCGGTCAGATGGGCAATTCCGAGGTCGGCCACACCAATATCGGCGCGGGACGGGTGGTGGCGATGGATCTGGGCCAGATTGATCTGGCGATCGAGGATGGCTCTTTCTTCGAGAACCAGGCGATCTTGTCCTTCATCGACACGATGAAAGAGAGCGGCGGGCGCGCGCATCTGATGGGCGTCATCTCGGATGGTGGTGTGCACGGCCATATCGAACATACGCTCGCTGCGGCGAAAATGGTCTCGGAGGCAGGCGTCCCCGTGCTGATCCACGCGATCACCGACGGGCGCGATGTCGCCCCCGATAGCGCGAAGTCCTTCGTTTCGGATCTTTGCGACCGGCTCCCCGAGGGCTGCACCGTCGTCACCGTCGATGGCCGCTATTACGCGATGGACCGCGACAACCGCTGGGACCGCGTCGGCCTTGCCTATGACGCGATGATCAACGGCAAAGGGCAGGGGGCAGACACCGCCGTGGCCGCGGTCGAAGCCAGCTACGACAAGGACGAGATGGACGAGTTCATCAAGCCCACCGTGATTGGCGATTACGAGGGCGCAAAGGATGGCGATGGCTTCTTCTGCCTCAACTTCCGCGCCGACCGCGCGCGCGAAATCCTGCGCGCGATCGGCGAGCCGGACTTCTCGGAATTCGAGACGGGAACGCGTCCGAAATGGGCGGCGCTGCTGGGGATGGTCGAGTATTCCGACAAGCATAACGCCTATATGAAGACCGCCTATCCGAAGCGCGAAATCGTAAACACGCTCGGAGAGTGGATATCAAAACAAGGGCTTAGCCAATTCCACTTGGCGGAGACAGAGAAATATCCGCACGTCACCTTCTTCCTCAACGGCGGCAAGGAAGAGCCGTGGGAAGGCGAAGACCGCTACATGCCGAAATCGCCCAAGGTCGCGACCTATGACCTGCAGCCCGAGATGAGCGCGCCGGAAGTCACCGACAAGTTCGTCGAGGCGATCGAGACCGGGTACGACCTGATCATCGTGAACTACGCCAACCCCGATATGGTCGGCCATACCGGCTCGCTGAAAGCCGCGATCGCTGCGGTGGAAGAGATCGACCACGATATCGGCCGCGTCGTCGAGGCGCTGGAGGCTGCGGGCGGCGCGATGATCATCACCGCCGATCACGGCAATTGTGAAACCATGATCGATCCGGAAACCGGCGGTCCGCACACCGCGCATACCACGAACCTCGTGCCGGTCTCGCTGGTTGGCGGGCCGGAGGGCGCCAAGCTGCGCGACGGACGGCTTGCGGATCTCGCGCCGACGCTACTGGACCTGATGCAGATCGATCAACCCGAAGAAATGACCGGAAAGAGCCTGATCGTATCGTGATCCGCGCCGCACTCGCAGCTCTTCTGATCTCGGCCGGGCCGCTTTGGGCGGACGGATCGGGCGACGCCGCACTCAAGGCCTCGGCCGATCTGCGCAAGGCGATCACCGCGCTCGACGCGGCGCAGTCGAAGTCGGATCGCATTGCAGCACTAACGAAAACGATCCATGCCTATGAACAAGGGCTGAGCGCGCTGCGCGACGGGTTGCGCCGCGCAGCGATCCGCGAGCGCGAGATCAAGCAAGGCTTCGACGCGAAACGCGAAGAGCTTGGCAGTTTGCTGGCGGTCATGTCGACCATGCAGCAATCCGACGGGCCGCTGCTGCTGCTGCATCCGTCCGGTCCCGAAGGCTCGGCGCGGTCCGGGATGGTACTGTCCTCGGTCGCGCCCGCCTTGCAGGACGAGGCGCAGAAGCTGAGCGTCCACCTTGAGGAAATTGCGACCCTGCGCAAACTGCAGGAAAACGCGCGCGAGACGCTCGAAAAGGGGATGGTCTCGGTGACCAAGGCCCGCACAGCGCTGTCGGAGGCCATTTCCGAGCGCCGCGAAAAGCTGCCGCAGCGCTATCTCGAGGAACCCGAGGAGCTGACCGCGCTGGTGCAAAGCGCCGATACGCTCGAAGGCTTCGCGACCGGGTTGAGCGATATGGAAAACGATATCGGTCCGCCGCGCGGGGATTTCGCGGGCGCAAAGGGCACGCTGAACTTGCCGGTTATCGGCTCGGTGCTGCGTGGCTTCAACGAACCGGATGCGGCAGGGATCAAACGTCCCGGCCTCGTGATTGCCAGTGAGCCGGGATCTCTGGTCACGACGCCTTGGGCTGCGACGATCCGATACCGCGGTCCCTTGCTCGACTACGGAAATGTGATGGTCCTCGAACCCGCAGATGGATATCTTCTGGTTCTTGCGGGCCTCGGAACCGTCTATGGTGAGGTCGGAGACGTGCTGCCAAAGGGCACGCCCATCGGCTTGATGGGCGGAATTCAGCCGGGAGCGAAGGAATTCGGCAAGGAATTCGTGCAGGCGGCGACAGATGGCGCTGGTGCAGATCGCAGCGAGACGCTTTATTTGGAACTGAGAGAGGGCGGCAAGCCCGTGGACCCGACGCCGTGGTTCATCCAGACAAAAGACGACAAGGGTTGAGTATGAAAAAGTTCATGATGGCAGCGGTTGGCGGGACGCTTGCGGGCGCGCTTCTGTCCACGCAAGTCGCGGCGCCGCTGATGGCCGAGGAAACGAAACGCAACGAAACCGTCTACCAGCAGCTGGACCTGTTCGGCGACATCTTCGAGAAGATCCGCCAGGACTATGTCGAGCCGGTCGATAGCAAGAAGCTGATCGAAGCCGCAATCAACGGCATGCTCAGCTCTCTCGACCCGCATTCCAGCTACCTGCCGCCCTCCGATTACAGCGATATGCGCGTGCAGACGCGCGGTTCGTTCGGCGGTCTCGGTATCGAGGTCACGCAGGAAGACGGCTTCGTGAAGGTGGTTTCGCCGATGGACGGTACGCCCGCGGCCGAAGCCGGCATTCAGTCCGGCGATTTCATCACCGCGGTCGATGGCGAGTCCCTGATGGGTATCCCGCTCGATCAGGCAGTCGACAAGATGCGTGGGCCGGTCGGCTCGGACATCACCGTGACCATCGTCCGCGAAGGCGAGCAGGATCCGTTCGACGTCACGCTGACCCGCGACACGATCAAGCTGACCGCCGTGAAGGGGCGCCATGACGGCGATACCGTCATTCTGCGCATCACCACCTTCAACGACCAGACCTTCCCGAACCTCGAATCCTCGATCAAGGAGCAGGTGAAAGAGGTCGGCGGCATGGACAAGGTCGACGGCTTCATCATCGACTTGCGCAACAACCCCGGCGGTCTTCTGACGCAGGCGATCAAGACGGCGGATGCGTTCCTCGACAAGGGTGAGATCGTCTCCACCCGCGGTCGGAACCCGCAGGATAGCGAGCGCTTCAACGCGACCGCGGGCGACATGGCCGACGGCAAGCCGATCGTCGTGCTAATCAACGGCGGCTCGGCGTCGGCTTCGGAAATCGTGACCGGCGCGCTGCAGGATCATCACCGCGCGATCGTCGTCGGCACCAAGAGCTTCGGCAAAGGCTCGGTCCAGACGGTCATGCCGATCCAGGGCGAGGGCGCGATGCGTCTGACCACCGCGCGCTACTACACGCCGTCGGGTCGTTCGATTCAGTCGCTGGGCATTGCTCCCGACGTTGTCGTGCCGCAGCCCGATCAGCCGAAATCGCAGGATAAGGCGGCCGCTGAAGGCGACAAAGCCCGCAAGATGACCTCCGAGGCCGATCTGAAAGGTGCAATCACCAACGACTCGATGACCGAGGACGAGAAGAAACAGGCCGAGGACGAGCGCGCGAAAGCCGAAGAGGCCGCGAAGCGCCGGATGGAAGATTTCCAGATGTCCTACGCGATTGACCTGATCAAAGGCCTCTCGGCCATCGCGCCGGAAGCCAAGGCTGACACCGCGTCGACGCAGCAAGCCGAAGCGCCGAGCGCCGACAGCAAAACCGACACGCAGCAGAATTGAGGGGAAGGGGCCTTCGGGCCCCTTTTTCATATGACTCCCGAAGAAATCGTTAAACTTCCTTACCGCCGCAATGTCGGCGTCGTTCTGATGAACCCCGCGGGCCTCGTCTTCGCGGGCCAGCGCATCGACAATCCTGGACCGGCCTGGCAGATGCCGCAGGGCGGGATCGACAAGGGTGAAAAGCCGAAAGAAGCCGCACTGCGCGAGCTGGAAGAAGAAACCGGGGTGAACCCCGATCTCGTCGAAATCGTCGCGAAAACCTCCGATTGGGTACGCTACGACCTGCCGCACGATCTTGTGCCGAAAATCTGGAACGGTCGCTGGCGCGGGCAGGAGCAGAAATGGTTCCTGATGCGCTTCCTCGGCTCCGACGATCAGGTGCGCATCGACACGGACCATCCCGAATTTTCGGTCTGGCAGTGGATGCCCTTCGACGAACTGGTCGAGAAGATCGTCCCCTTCAAACGCTCGGTCTACGAGGCCGTTCGCGCCGAATTCAGAGACTATCTCGGCTGAATTCTCAGAAATCGAGGCCCAGATCGAGCGTCCGCGCCGAATGGGTGAGCGCACCGGAAGAGATGTAATCCACGCCGGTCGCTGCCACTTCGGCAATCCGCTCGAGCGTCATGTTCCCCGAGGCTTCCAGTACGACGCGGCCCGCATTAAGCGCCACGGCCGCACGCAGCTCCGCGCTGTCCATATTGTCGAGCAGGATGACATCGGCGCCACCGATTTTCAGCGCCTCTTCCATCTGGCGCAACGTGTCGACTTCCAGCTCGATCCGCATCATGTGGCTGCGCGCCGTTTTCGCTGCTTCGAGCACCGCGCGCACGCTCCCGGCGGCCGCAATATGGTTATCCTTGATCAGGATCGCGTCCGACAGGCCGTAACGATGGTTGAAACCGCCGCCATGGGTCACCGCTGCTTTCTCGAGCGCGCGTAGACCCGGGGTGGTCTTCCGGGTGCAAGTGATACGCGCCTTCGTGCCTTCGGTTTTCGCGACGAAGCGCGCGGTTTTCGTGGCAATCCCGCTGAGGCGTCCCGCGAAATTCAGCGCCACCCGCTCCGCCATCAGGATCGACGCGGCCGAGCCATCGACCGTCAACAAGGTCTCCCCGGCTTGGCACGGTTTGCCATCCGCGATCAGTATCGAGACGCGCAACGTCGGATCGACCAGTCGAAACGCCATCGCCGCGACCTGCATACCTGAAGCGACGCCATCTTCCCGCGCTTTCAGTCGCGCGGAATAGGTCTTGCCCGCCGGAATCACCGCCTTCGTCGTCGCGTCGCCCATCGGCGAAAGGTCTTCGACCAGCGCGGCGCGGACAATTGGTTCGATCAGCAAATCGGGCAACATGTCAGTCCTCCAGGGCTGCGGCGCGAATTTTCAGCGCCTCCTCCAGCGTGATTTTCGTTCTTTTCGCCAATTTTGGGTCCATGTCCGGAAAATCGGAACGGAAATGGCCGCCGCGGCTCTCTTGGCGCGCAAGCGCCGCTGCAGCGATCAACGTGGCCGTAGCGGTCATGTTCCGCATCGTTTCCGTTCGGGCCTCCGCCTCGATCTTCGCAATGACGCGCAGGGCCGCCTTCAATCCCTCCGCATCGCGCACGACACCGACACCATCGGTCATCGCGTTGCGCAGCACCTGCACGGCTGCCTCGTTCACCGGGACATCGCCGTCGGGAAACGCGGGGGTTACCGGCTCAGCGTCGGCGATATCTCCAAGCTCAGCAGCGATACCGACAGCGCAAATCCGTGCGAAAACCAAAGCCTCAAGCAACCCGTTCGACGCCAGGCGGTTCGCGCCATGCAGCCCGGTCGACGAGGCCTCGCCGCAAACCCAGAGCCGGTCGAGCGAACTGCGTCCCTCCGTATCGGTATCGACTCCGCCCATATGATAATGTGCGGCCGGCGCAACGGGGATGACGCCGGAAACAGGGTCTATTCCGGCCCGTTCGCAGGCTTCGGCAACGGCGGGGAAGCGGGTCAGGACTTCAGCCCCTAGGGCTGCACGCGTATCCAAAGCGGGTTCGCGCCCGGCCTGTCGCTCCAGGTAAACCGCCCGCGCCACAATATCGCGCGGAGCAAGCTCCGCGTCGGGATGAACGGAGAGCATGAAGCGCTCGCCATCCGCGTTAACGAGTATTGCACCTTCACCGCGCAGCGCTTCGGTCGCGAGCGGAGCAGGATCTTCGCCACTGGCGATCGCGGTCGGGTGGAACTGTACGAATTCTGGATCGGCGATCCGCGCGCCAGCGCGCGCAGCCATCCCGATGACCTGCCCACGGATCCGAGGCGGGTTTGTCGTAACGGAGAACAGCCCGCCGGACCCGCCGCCCGCAAGCAAAACCGCCGGGCTTTTGATCAGAACGGGCCCTGAAGGCTCAAATGCGCGTTCGATCCACACGCCGGTCACGCGGTCGTCTTCGGTCTCCAGATACGTGGCCAGGACGCCTTCGAGAACCTGAACCGAGGGTGCCTGCCGGACTGCCGCGACGAGAGTTTGCATGATCTCGCGACCCGCCTGATCGCCTTTCACCCGGACGACCCGCGCGTGACTGTGCGCTGCCTCGCGCGACATCACGTAGTCGCCCTCGAGATCGCGATCGAAGGGCGTTCCGAGTTCGGTCAATGCGAGGATGTGCTGACGTGCTTCTTCGGTGACCAAATGGGCGATTTGCGGTGAAACAGTGCCTGCTCCGGCGATCATCGTGTCGCGTGCATGCGCCGCAGGCGTGTCGCTGACCGACATCGCCGCCGCGACACCCCCCTGGGCCCAAGCCGATGATGCGCCTTCGCCCAGAGTTTCCGGCGAGATGATGAGAACGGGGCGGGGCGCGAGGCTTAGGGCCGCGTAAAGTGCGCCCAAGCCCGCGCCGACGATGACGATCCGCTGCGTTTCGATCACTTCGCCAGCGTCCGGGAGAGTTCGATCATCCGCTCGACCGCGACGCGCGCTTTCTCGGCAATCTGCGGGTCGACGATCACTTCTTCGGTCCCGGTATGCAGCGACCACAGGATTTTTTCGAGCGTGATTTTCTTCATGTAGGGGCACATATTGCACGGACCCACAAAATCTACTTCCGGTAGCGCGTCGGCGATGTTGGATGCCATCGAGCATTCCGTCACCAACATGGCCTCTTTCGGCTTGTTGGTTTCGACGTATTTAATGATCCCCGACGTCGAGCCCGAGAAATCGGAGGCCGCGACAACGTCCGGCGGGCATTCCGGGTGCGCGATGATCCGGGTATTTGGGTGCATCGCGCGGAAGTCACTGATATCCTTGGCAGTGTACTGCTCGTGGACGATGCACGAACCTTCCCACCAAACCACATTCTTCTCGGGAACCTCGTTCGCCACGTTCTGCGCAAGGTACTGGTCCGGGGTCATGATGACCGTGTCACTCTCCATCGCCCGCACGATCTGCGCGGCGTTGGACGAGGTGCAGCAGATGTCGGACGCGGCTTTCACCTCGGCTGTTGTGTTAACGTAGCTTACCACGGGCGCGCCCGGGTATTTCGAGCGCATCTCCGCAATGCCGTCAGCGGTGATCGACTCCGCCAGCGAGCAGCCGGCTTTCATATCTGGGATCAGGATGGTCTTGGCCGGGTTCAGGATTTTTGACGTTTCGGCCATGAAGTGCACGCCGCATTGGACGATCGTGCCCGCCTGAACTTTGGTCGCTTCGATAGCAAGCTGCAGACTATCACCTACTACATCTGCCACGCCGTGGTAGATTTCCGGCGTCATGTAGTTGTGAGCAAGAATTACCGCGTTCTTCTCTCTCTTCAACTGGTTGATTGCGCGGATATACGGCGCGTAACGCGCGAAATCCGGAAGGGGGATAACGCGATCCATCTTTGCGTGGATCTCGTGCATCTCCTCGGCCAGCTCGATGGACGGCGCAAGATCATAGGTCTCGGCCAGCGTGGCACGCATTTCAGTCAGGTCCAGCATGGACGGTACTCCCGCTCTCTCCCTAAGAAGCCCCCGATTTAAGGGAGGTTGACGCTCGGTTAAATGGGAAACTTGTTTATTTTGATAGAAAAGGCGCCGACGTCAGTCGTAACGGTTCCAGATCGCCGCTTCTCCCAGCTTGGCGACAAAGGCAGCATGGGCTTCGGCTTCTTCAGCAGTCAAACGTGGGGGCAGGGGCTCCGGACGGGGCTTCGGACGCCAGCCTTGATTTGCGCCGGCTTGCAATTTCTGACCGGTTTCAACGGGTTGCAGTCCAAAGCCCGGCTGCCGACCGCCAATCAGCTCGAGGTAGACCTCAGCCAAAATCTCACTGTCGAGCAGTGCGCCGTGCAAAGTCCGCGACGAGTTGTCGATGCCGAAGCGACGGCAGAGCGCGTCGAGCGTCGCCGGCGAGCCAGGAAATCTACGCCGTGCCATCGCGAGCGTATCGAGCGCGCGTTCATCCGGGATCAGAGGCATTCCGGCCCAGCGAAGCTCGGCATTCAGAAATTTCATGTCGAACTTGGCGTTGTGGATCACGAGGACCGAGTCCGTGCCGATGAAATTCAGGAAATCGAGGCCGATCTGGGCGAATTTGGGCTTGTCCGACAGGAATTCGTCGCCCAAGCCATGCACTTGGAAGGCTTCCTGCGGCATCGAGCGCTCGGGGTTAATGTATTGGTGATAGGTGTTACCGGTGGGCATGTGATTGAACAGCTCAACCGCGCCGATCTCGACGATCCGATCGCCGTCTTCCGGCTCGAAACCCGTGGTTTCGGTATCGAGAACGATTTCACGCATTTTGCTCACCCCTGATCTGCGCGATCAGGTTTCGCACATCTTGGCGGGTCTGCTCAAGATCGACGGTTTCGATGATGAAGGTCGCGCGGCGGCGTTTCTCTGCGTCCGGCATCTGTCGCGACAGGATGAAATCGAGCTGCGCCTCGGTCATCTCGGGCCGCTCCAGGACGCGCGCGCGCTGAACCTCCGCCGGCGCGGAAACGACAAGAGTGGCATCGCAAGCAGCATCAGCCCCGGTTTCGAACAAAAGAGGGATGTCGAGGAGGATCAGATCCGCCTCTGAGTGATCCGCGATGAACTGGCTACGAGAGGCCGTCGTGAGTGGGTGAACGATCTCTTCAACGCGGTTTAGAGCCGTTTTGTCGTTCGCGAGCAGTTTTTTCAGCTCCACCCGATCCACTGCGCCCGCCTTGATCGCAGAGGGAAAAGCAGCGGCGATCGGCGCAACGGCCGCACCATCCTTCGCATAGAGATCATGCACCGTCTGATCCGCATCCCACACGGGCACGCCGGCCTCGGCGAACATCGCGGCGGTCGTGGATTTCCCCATCCCGATGGAGCCGGTCAGACCGAGCAGGAAAGGCTTGCTCATCCCCCGAGCACCGCGTTGCGGACGGTTTCACCGACTTCCGGGCGCTGGCCGAACCAACGCTCAAATCCCGGGACGGCTTGATGCAAAAGCATGCCAAGCCCGTCGACCACGGTGCATCCCGCGTCTTCGGCCTCGGTGAGAAATTTGGTCTTAAGGGGTGTATACACGAGATCACAGCAAGTCGCGCTGGGACGCAATGCATCGAGCGGAACGCGAAACTCCGACTTGCCTATCATACCGAGCGACGTCGTGTTCACCACCGTCGCCGCATCTTCGAGCATATTGCCCGCCCGCACCCAATCGTAAACGACCAGACGCGCCCCGAATTCCTGACGCAGCGCATCGGCGCGCGCCCGCGTCCGGTTCGAGATACGTATTTCCGGCGCTCCGCTTTCCAGAAGCGAAGCGACGATGGCGCGCGCGGCCCCGCCTGCGCCGAGAACGGCAGCCGGGCCAGACTTCGGGTCCCAGTTCGGCGCATTCTGCCTCAGATTAGCGATGAAACCGTAACCATCTGTATTATCTGCGTAAATCTTGCCATCCGGGCGGAACACCAAGGTATTCGCAGCGCCGATAAGGGCCGCGCGATCGGAGATGACATCGGCAATCTCGAGCGCGCGGATCTTGTGCGGGATCGTCACATTCGTGCCGACGAACCCCGCCTTGGGCAAGGTCCGAAGCACGGTTTCCAGATCGTCACTGGCCACATCCATCGGAACATAGAACCCTTCGATCCCGTATTCTGCAAACCAGGTGCGGAACAGGAGCGGCGAGCGCGAATGCGCAACCGGCGATCCGATGACGCCAGCGAGGGGAATGCGCGGATGATCCGTCATGTCGTGAAATCTCCTCGGGCATGAAGCCAGTTAAGGAATTCGATCAAGGGAAGGCCCAGGACGGCAAAATAATCGCCTTGGACGCGGGAGAAAAGACGCACGCCTTCCTCCTCGAGCTTGTAGCTACCCACGGACCAGCGAATGCTCTCCCAGTTCCGGGCGACGTAATCGTCGATGAAGGGCGCAGTAAGCTCATGCATCGTTAGACGCACTTCGCACACATGACGCCAAAGCGGCTCGCCATCCCGGATCGCAACCATCGCGGAAAGCAGTTTGTGGGTTTGGCCGGAGAGGGCACGCAACTGCGATTTCGCGTCCTCCGGTGTCTCCGGCTTCGACAAGACCGTGCCTTTAAGCTCCAGAACCTGATCCGCGCCGATCACCAGTTCTCCGGGATGGCGCGCCGACAGTTTCGCAGCCTTCATCTCGGCGAGAAGGTCCGCGACATCGCGCGGCTTTGCCTCTTCGACCTCCAAACTCCGCCTGATCGTGTCTTCGTCGATGCGCGCGGGCGCGACCGTCACCGACAGACCGGCGTTGCGCAGAAGCTGCGCGCGGATTTCTGAAGCGGAGGCAAGGAGGATGTTCATGAACTTGTGGATAAGCAGGCGCAGAAGTCTCGGGGTCGAATTGGGCATAACGCGGATCGGCGGATTACTCCACCGGATCGGCACGTTTCATGGCAGATTTACGAAACTTGTCCACCTGTGGAATTCGGATTCGAGCCGTTGGGGACACGGTGGGGACTTCACAATTTTCTCCAAAGAGTTATCCACAGGATGACGTTGAGACTCTTCGAGACATAAGCACGCAGTATCAATGTTTTAGGAGAAACTAGCCAGCCGAAAGATTCCTTCCCACCAGATGTTTTCCGCCTGTGGAGAAACTCTTGATAAAGTGTTAATCCACATCATCAACAGGCCCTACATCATCATCATCTTTTTCTTTAAAGAATCTTTTTTGAAGATGATGGCAGCTGTCAGCCGGAGGCGAGATGACCGATTTCCTGAGCACATGGTATTTGTGGATCAAAGCGTTCCACGTGATGGCGATCATCACATGGATGGCGGCCTTGTTTTATTTGCCGCGGCTTTACGTTTACCACGTCGAGGGGCTGAACAAGGCGGGCATGGAACGCGATAGCGATCAGGAGCTTCTGTTCCGGCATCAGGAACGGCTTCTTCTCAAGGCCATCATGAACCCGGGGATGATCGCGAGCTGGCTCTTCGGCCTGATGCTGGTCTTCACGCCGGGGATCGTCGATTGGTCGAGCATCTGGCCGTGGACGAAGGCAGCCGCCGTTCTCGGCATGACCTGGTTCCACATGTGGTGCGCGAAGGAACGCAAGGCGCTTGCAGAGGGCAGGGCGAACCGCAGCGGGCGCTACTACCGCATGATGAACGAGATCCCGACGATCTTCATGATCGTTATCGTCGCGTCGGTGATCGTGAAATTCTGACTTTCGTTGACTCAGCGACGCTTTGCGCTTATCTGCCTCGCCAAGCCCCGGCCGTTCTGGCCGACCGGTTTTTCTGAGACAAGACGAATCTTTGCGCCCATCGCTCTGGTGAGGCGCCAGCTGCAGGTAATCCGATGAGCGATGAACGCCTCAATCTCTCCGACTTGAAAGCCAAGAGCCCGAAGGAACTTCTGGCGCTGGCCGAAGAATGGGAGATCGAAAACGCCTCGACCATGCGCAAGGGTGAGATGATGTTCTCGATCCTGAAGGAGCATGCCGAGGATGATTGGGTCATCGGTGGCGATGGCGTCCTCGAAGTTCTGCAGGATGGTTTCGGCTTCCTGCGTTCGACCGAGGCGAACTATCTGCCGGGTCCCGACGATATCTACGTCTCGCCCGACATGATCCGCCAGCACAGCCTGCGCACCGGCGATACCGTCGAAGGCGTGATCCGCGCCCCCGGCGAGAACGAGCGGTATTTCGCGTTAACGAAGGTTGAGCGGATCAACTTCGAGGAGCCGGAGAGGGCGCGCCACAAGGTCGCTTTCGACAACCTCACGCCGCTCTATCCCGATGAGCGCCTGAAGATGGAAATCGAGGATCCGACGATCAAGGACCGTTCGGCCCGGATCATCGACCTCGTCGCGCCGATCGGGAAAGGCCAGCGTTCGCTGATCGTCGCCCCGCCGCGGACCGGTAAGACGGTTCTGCTGCAGAACATCGCGACCTCGATCGAGCGTAACCACCCGGAATGCTACCTGATCGTTCTGCTGATCGACGAACGACCGGAAGAAGTCACCGACATGCAGCGATCGGTGAAGGGCGAGGTGATCTCTTCGACCTTCGATGAACCGGCGACGCGCCACGTTGCGGTGTCCGACATGGTCATCGAAAAGGCCAAGCGCCTCGTCGAGCATAAGCGCGATGTCGTTATTTTGCTGGATTCTATTACCCGTTTGGGCCGCGCCTTCAACACCGTCGTTCCGAGCTCGGGCAAGGTGCTGACCGGTGGTGTCGACGCGAATGCGCTGCAGCGTCCGAAGCGGTTCTTCGGGGCTGCGCGGAACATCGAAGAGGGCGGCTCGCTGACCATTATTGCGACCGCGCTGATCGATACCGGCTCGCGGATGGACGAAGTCATCTTCGAAGAATTCAAGGGCACCGGTAACTCGGAGATTGTGCTGGACCGCAAGGTTGCCGACAAGCGTGTCTTCCCGGCGATGGACATCCTCAAATCCGGCACCCGGAAAGAGGATCTGCTCGTCGACCAGAAGGATCTTCAGAAAACGTACCTTCTGCGCCGCATCCTGAATCCGATGGGTACGACCGATGCGATCGAGTTCCTGATCTCGAAGCTCAAGCAGACCAAGACGAACTCGGAATTCTTCGACTCGATGAACGGCTGAGGCCGTCCTATCTTCCGCTCGGAAGAGGATTGCTATGGACACGATCTATGCTCTGGCCACGGCCCGCGGAAAAGCGGGCGTGGCCGTCATTCGTATTTCAGGACCGCAAGCCTGGTTTGCGGCGCGGGAACTGGCGGGAACCTTGCCGGAACCGCGCATCGCCGGGCTGCGCAGGCTGCGGCTCGCGGGTGAGGAACTCGACGAGGCGGTGGTGCTGTGCTTTGAGAATGGGGCCAGCTTTACCGGCGAGGAGGTCGCGGAACTGCATATCCACGGGGCGATCGCGACGGTCTCGGCTGTCTTGCGTGCGCTTGGATGGATCGACGGGTTGCGGCTTGCAGAACCTGGTGAATTTACCCGGCGGGCGTTGGAGAACGAACGGCTCGATCTGGCACAGGTCGAAGGACTTTCCGATCTGATCGAGGCTGAGACAGAGGCGCAGCGCAAACAAGCGTTGAAGGTTTTGTCAGGCGCGGTTGGCGCTCTGGTCGAGGATTGGCGGGCGAAACTGATCCGGGCGGGGGCATTGGTCGAGGCGACGATCGACTTCGCTGATGAGGAAGTTCCGGTCGATGTTTCGCCCGAGGTGTTGGAGCTGATCGACGCGGTCGCAGCCGGAATTCGCGATGAGTTACGCCGGATCGGTGCGGCAGAACGGATCCGCGAAGGGTTTGAGGTCGCGATTGTCGGGCGTCCGAATGCCGGGAAATCAACCTTACTCAACGCGCTCGCAGGGCGCGAAGCCGCCATCACCTCTGAAGTCGCAGGCACGACGCGCGACGTCATCGAGGTGCGAATGGAGATCGGCGGGCAGGCGGTGACCTTGCTCGACACCGCTGGCCTGCGCGAAACCGACGATGTCGTGGAAGCGATTGGGGTGGAGCGGGCTCTGGAACGCGCCCGGCAATCCGACCTGCGCGTGTTCCTGCTCGACGGCGAAGAAGTTCCTTTGATCGCGCCGGAACCGGGCGATCTGGTGGTGCATGGCAAATCGGATATCGCCGAGCATGACGGGCTGAACGTGTCCGGGAAAACAGGAGCAGGTCTGGCAGAACTTATCTCCGCAATCGAAGAAAGGCTGTCCGGGCTTGGGGAGGGCGCCGGTGTGATGACGCGCGAGCGACACCGGGTTGCAATGCAACGTGCATTCGGGGCTTTGGAATCGGCGCGAGATGAGGTATTGCGCGGGTCCGACCGGAGCGAGCTGGCTGCGGAATCACTGCGCCAAGCAGCTTGGGCGCTGGAAGCGTTGCTCGGGCGGGTGGATGTCGAGAACCTGTTGGACGAAATTTTCTCGAGCTTCTGCATCGGAAAGTAAGGAGTGTTTCACGTGAAACATTACGACGTCATCGTGATCGGAGGCGGGCACGCCGGAACCGAGGCAGCCCACGCCGCCGCCCGGATGGGCGTGCAGGTGGCCTTGGTGACCCTGCGCGCTGATGCGATCGGGGTAATGTCGTGCAATCCCGCGATTGGTGGGCTTGGAAAAGGCCATTTGGTGCGCGAGATCGACGCGATGGATGGCGTTATGGGGCGGCTAGCCGATGCGGCGGGGATTCAATTTCGCCTTCTTAACCGACGTAAAGGGCCAGCGGTACAGGGTCCCCGCGCTCAGGCGGATCGTAAACTCTACCGTGAGGCCGCCCAGAGGGCGACTGCGGCGCAACCCAATCTTGAGGTGATCGAAGGGGAGGTGACCGACCTGAGCGTCAAAAGCGGTCGTGTGACCGGCGTGATGCTTGCAGATGGCGTAGCGCTTAGCTGTCATTCGGCGATCCTGACTTCGGGAACGTTCCTGAATGGGGTGATTCATATCGGCGATCAGCAGCGTCCAGGAGGTCGCATCGGGGATCGGCCGTCGCGTGCACTCGCAGAGCGGCTTTATGCGATGGAACTGCCGATGGGCCGTCTGAAAACCGGTACGCCGCCGCGGCTGGATGGGAAGACGATCGCTTGGGAAAAATTGGAGAGCCAGCCGGGCGATGATGATCCGGTGATGTTTTCCTTCCTTAACCGGTCGCCCGAAGTGCGGCAGATCTCCTGCGGGATCACCCATACGAATGGGCAGACTCACGACATCATCCGGGGCAATCTCGACCGCTCAGCAATGTATGGCGGGCATATTTCTGGGGTTGGCCCTCGCTATTGCCCGTCTATCGAAGACAAGGTCGTCCGTTTTGCCGACAAGGATTCGCATCAGATCTTTCTTGAACCGGAAGGGCTGGACGACGATACGGTCTATCCGAACGGAATTTCGACTTCGCTACCTGTCGATGTTCAGGAAGATTACGTCCATTCGATCTTTGGCCTGGAAAATGCGAAGATTCTGCAACCCGGTTACGCGATCGAATATGACTATGTCGATCCGCGGGCACTGGACGGGACGCTGCAGTTGCGCGCCGTGCCCGGCCTATATCTTGCGGGACAGATAAACGGAACCACAGGATATGAGGAAGCCGCCGCCCAAGGTTTGGTCGCGGGGTTGAATGCGGCGTCTTCCGCCAAGTCGGGCGAACCGGTGCAATTCAGCCGGACCTCAAGCTATATCGGCGTGATGATTGACGACCTGACCTCACGCGGCGTTACCGAACCTTACCGGATGTTTACCTCGCGCGCCGAATTCCGCCTGTCGCTTCGGGCTGATAACGCCGACCAACGTCTGACCGGGATGGGGATCGAGATTGGCTGCGTTGGCGAAGCGCGCCGTGTGCAGTTTGAAAAAAAGTCCGCCGAGCTTGCGGCTGGAGGCGAATTATTGCGGTCGATTTCGCTTACGCCGAAGGAAGCGAAGGAGAAGGGGTTCAAGGTTAACGAGGATGGGACTCGCCGGACGGCGTTCGATCTCTTGTCCTTCCCGGATATCACAATGCCCGCTTTGCAGGAGGCGCTTCCGGAACTGAAAAATCTTTCCGAAGATGCCGCGCGGCAATTGTCGATCGATGCGCTTTACGCGAATTACGTGGCGCGTCAGGAGGTCGACGCGGCCTCTCTCAAGCGCGATGAGGGCTGGGAAATCCCCGAAGATTTCGATTTCGATTCTTTGCAAGGGCTTTCGAACGAGCTGAAGGGGAAGCTTCAGCGCGCGATGCCCAAGACTTTAGGTCAGGCGGGGCGTATAGATGGAGTGACGCCGGCTGCGCTAACCTTGATCTTAGCGCGCCTGCGGCAGTCAAAGCGGGAACGCTCTGCATGACGACGCCCGAAGCCGAGGAATTTGCGGAGCGATTCGATGTTTCACGTGAAACACTGGATAAGCTCCTAGCCTACGAAGTCCTCCTGAAGAAATGGAACCCGGCGATCAACCTCGTCGCGAAATCGACCTTGGAGGATATGTGGTCGCGCCACTTCCTCGATTCGGCCCAAATATTCGCGATGGCGCCTGAAAATGCGCAGATATGGGCGGATTTCGGGGCAGGGGGAGGGTTTCCCGGCCTGATGATCGCGGTTTTGTCAGCAGAAAAAAAGCCCGAGAGGCAAGTGGTTCTCGTCGAGTCGGATCTTCGCAAATCTGCTTTTCTGTCGACGGTCAGTCGCGAATTGTCGCTCAATACCCGCGTTATCGCGCAGAGAATCGAAGAAATCGCTCCGCTGGACGCGGACGTCGTTTCTGCCCGTGCTCTCGCTAGCCTGCCAAAATTGTTGGAATTCACCGCTCCACATCTGAAGCCGGACGGGACGGCTCTCTTTCCGAAAGGCGCACGCTGGCAGGAAGAACTTGCGCAGGCGCGGGAAAGCTGGTCCTTTGACCACGAGGCGATCGAAAGCCTCAGTGATCCAAACAGTGTTGTCCTGAAAATCCACGGAGCCGAGCGTGTCTGACCCAATTCGCGCAAACGAACCGAAAATTATTGCGATTGCGAACCAGAAGGGCGGCGTGGGCAAGACGACAACGGCGATCAACCTCGCTGCCGGGCTCGTTGAGGCCGGGCGGAAGGTGCTTCTTATCGACCTGGATCCGCAGGGGAACGCGTCGACGGGGCTCGGAATCGAACCTGATGACCGCGAACTGACGACCTATGATCTATTGATCGAGGATGCGCCGGTTTCGTCAGTCTTGCACAAGACGGAAATCGACGGTCTTTACCTCTGTCCAGCGACAACGGACCTGTCCTCGGCCGATATGGAGCTCGTTTCGACCGAAAAGCGCAGCTTTCTTCTGCATGACGCGCTACGACATCCTGATGTCGATACCTATGGCTTCGACTATATATTGATCGACTGCCCGCCCAGCCTTAGCCTGCTGACCATCAACGCGATGGTCGCATCGCATTCGGTGCTGGTGCCGCTTCAGGCGGAATTCTTCGCGCTCGAAGGGCTTTCGCAGCTGATGCTGACGATCCGGGAGATCCGCCTCAGCGCAAATCGAAACCTGCGGATAGAAGGGATCGTTCTCACGATGTATGACGTGCGGAACAATCTCTCGCAGCAGGTGGAGGCGGATGCGCGCGCGACCTTGGGTGAGCTGGTTTTCCGTACGATGATTCCCCGGAACGTGCGGGTCTCCGAGGCGCCTTCCTACGCGATGCCGGTGCTCAACTATGACAGCAGCTCGCGCGGGGCGGTGGCCTATCGAAACCTGGCGAGCGAATTGATGTCGCGGCACGAATTGGCAAAGGCGGTGTGAGCATGGCGAAAGAACGCGAAAAGCGTGGATTGGGGCGAGGTTTGTCGGCGTTGATGGCGGATGTCGATTTGAATCCAGCAGAGACAACAGCGTCGCCGCGCCGGCCGGAGCAATATGTGCCGGTCGAGAAGATCGAGCCGAACCCGGACCAGCCGCGTCGCGATTTCGAGCCCGCCGCCCTGGAAGAACTGGCGGCGTCGATCCGCGAAAAAGGCGTGATTCAGCCGCTTATCGTGCGCAAACACCCGACGAAGCCGGATCATTATGAGATCGTGGCCGGTGAACGCCGGTGGCGCGCGTCGCAGATGGCCAAGCTGCACCAGCTTCCGGTCATCATTCGCGAGTTCAACGACACGGAAGTTCTTGAAGTCGCGATTATCGAGAATATTCAACGCGCCGACCTCAACGCGTTGGAAGAAGCACTGGCCTACAAGCAATTGATGAGCCGCTTCGGCCACACACAAGAAAAGCTGGCCGAGGCGCTGTCGAAAAGCCGTAGTCATATCGCCAACCTGATGCGTCTGCTGCAACTTCCCGAAGAAGTGCAGGGCTACCTGCGCGAGGGGAAACTCTCCGCTGGTCATGCGCGGGCGATGATTACCGCTGAGGATCCGGTCGGTCTGGCCCGGCAAGCCGTGGCAAAGACGCTGTCCGTGCGCGATGTCGAAAAGCTCGCCAAGAAGCAGCAGGGCGGGGAAGAGCGCAAGGCGCGTCCGAAGCCCCAGAAGGATGCCGATACGCGCGCGCTCGAGGGCGATCTTTCCGCGACGATCGGGATGAAGGTCGCGATCGATCACACGAGCAATGGAAGCGGTAAGATCACGATTTCCTACGGTGATCTGGAGGAGCTCGACCGTCTTTGCCAGATGCTCAGCAACGGCTGATCAGCTATTCGGGCGAGTCCAGATGAAAATCAGAACGCCGAGCAGCGTAATCCCCTGAATCGCCAAGATGCCGACTGGCAACCGGAAGGCTAACGACAGGCCAAAAGCCGCGAAAACAGACACTGTTGCCGCGATTTTTGCGCGTTTCGCGATAGCACGCCGTTCCTGCCAGTCGATGACCTGTGGCCCGAAACGCGGATGGGTGATGATCCAGTTGTGCAGGCGATCGGAGGACCGCGCGAAGCAGAACGTCGCTAGAAGCATCAGGGGAACGGTAGGGACAAGCGGCAGAAACAGCCCGATGATACCGATGGCGGTCGAGACGATGCCAAGCGTGAGCCAGACGATGCGCATCAGGGGATGAGGTCGCGAATGATGGCGTTCAGGACCGGGCGGCCTTGATCCGTCGCGCGCAGAAATCCGTTCTCTCTCTCGATCATGCCGATATCCTCAAGATGGCGCATCGTGGCCTCGTCTAGCGGTGAACGCGAGATCGTGTTGAACCGTTCCATCTCGAGCCCTTCGGAGAGGCGTAGCGCGAATAGAAGATACTCGATTGCCTGCTCTTCGCGGGGCAGGGCGGCGCGTTCATTCTCTCCGGCACCGGTCTTTTCCACCTGCGCAAGCCAGGCGCCGGGTTGTTTGAGCGTATCGGTGGCGTGACGGACACCATTTTCGGTCAGGCGCCCATGCGCGCCGGGACCGATGCCGATATAGTCCCCATAGCGCCAGTAAATCAGGTTGTGGCGGCTCTCGGCGCCGGGGCGCGCGTGGTTCGAGATTTCATAGGCGGGGAGGCCGTGCTTCTCGCAGATTTCCTGCGTCGCGAAATACATTTCGGCGGAGATATCGTCCTCGGGAATGCCGCGGAGCTTGCCTGCATCGTGCCGCGCACCGAACACGGTGCCGGGTTCAATGGTCAGCTGATAGAGGGAGAGGTGGTCGACTGCCATTCGCAGCGCCTCGTCCAGCTCTGACTTCCAATCTTCGATCGTCTGGTGCTGGCGCGCGTAGATCAGATCGAAGCTCACACGGTCGAATTGCCTGCGCGCAATGTCGAAGGCTTTCTGGCCTTCTGCGACCGAATGCATCCGGCCCAAACGACGCAGATCTTCGTCGTTCAGCGCCTGCATCCCCATCGAGACGCGGTTCACGCCAGCCTCGGAAAAGGCTCTAAACCGCCCGGATTCGACACTTGTGGGGTTTGCTTCGAGGGTAATCTCGAAATCGTTGCTGGTTTGCCAGTTTCTGCGAATGCGTTCGATGATCGCGGCGACGATCTCGGGATCCATTAGCGATGGAGTGCCGCCACCGAAGAAAACCGTGTTGAGGATCCGGCCTTCGGTCTGAGCGGCATAGCGGTCGAGTTCGCTGAGATAGGCAGAGAGCCATCGTTTTTGGTCGATGGCGGTCGCGACATGCGAATTGAAGTCGCAATAAGGGCATTTGGCAGCACAGAATGGCCAGTGAAGGTAGAGGCCGAACCCCCCGTGCCGCCAATCCTCGGTCATTTCGCCTCGAATACCGTAACGAATTTGCGGAAAGCGTCCGCACGGTGCGAAATCTCGTTCTTCTGCGCGGGGTCCATCTCCGCGAAGGTGAGATCGTAGCCCTCGGGCTGGAACATCGGGTCGTAGCCATGGCCAAGCGCGCCGCGCATTGGCCAGACCAGCTGACCCTCGGCGCGGCCTTCGAACACTTCGTCATGCCCGTCGGGCCAGGCGAGAACCAGGGTCGAGCGGAACCGCGCAGTCCGTGGCGAGGGGGCCTCGATATCATCGCAAGCCTTCCACGTCTTCTCCATCGCCATGGTGAAATCGCGACCGTTCGGGGTCGTCGCCCAATCGGCGGTATAAACGCCCGGCGCCCCGTCGAGACAGTCGACTTCAATCCCGGAATCGTCAGCCAAGGCGGGCAGGCCCGTCGCCTTGGAAGCGGCGTGCGCCTTGATCCGGGCATTGCCGACGAAGGTGCTCTCGGTCTCTTCCGGCTCGGGTAGGTTCATTTCCTTCGCGCCGACCACCTCGACGCCGAAAGGCGCGAGGATAGCTTTGATCTCCTCGAGCTTCCCAGCGTTATGGGTCGCGACCAGCAGCTTCTTCTCGGTGAAGCTCCTCATCCGATCGCCGCTTTCTGCGCTTCGACGAGCTTCGCCGCGCCTTCCTCGGCCAAATCGAGAAGCCGATCCATCTGCTCGCGCGAGAAGGTCGCGCCTTCGGCCGACATCTGCACTTCGATGAGCTTGCCGCGCCCGGTCATGATGAAATTCCCGTCGGTGCCCGCTTCGCTATCCTCGGCATAGTCGAGATCGGCCACCGGCTGGCCCGCATAAATGCCGCAGGACAAGGCTGCGACATGGTCGAGCAGCGGATCCGAGGTGCAGGCGCCTGATTTCATCAACTTGTTCGCTGCGAGACGCAGCGCGACCCAACCGCCGGTGATCGAGGCGCAACGCGTGCCGCCATCGGCCTGGATCACATCGCAATCGACGACGATCTGACGCTCGCCAAGCGCCGAACGATCTACGCCAGCGCGTAGAGCGCGTCCGATAAGTCGTTGAATTTCAACGGTTCTTCCGCCTTGCTTGCCCGCCGCGGCCTCGCGACGGTTACGCGTGTTGGTCGCGCGCGGCAGCATGCCGTATTCTGCGGTTACCCAGCCAAGGCCGGAGCCTTTCAGGAAGGATGGGGCGCGATCCTCGATGGTGGCGGTGCACAGCACATGGGTGTCGCCCATTTTGATGAGGCATGACCCTTCTGCGTGTTTCGTAACCCCGGTATCGATTGAAATCGGGCGAAGTTCGCTTAACTCTCTGCCGGAAGGGCGCATCGTGGGGTCCTTTCTACTGAATTCACCCCATTTGATCGCCCATGCGCAGCGATGCAACCCCCGAGCCGAGATTGACCTTCGGCTTCGCGCGGCTTTAAGTCAGCTTGGATGAAGCGCGATGAGTGACCAGAACGATATTCTTTCTGAACTGAACGACCGCTCCCGCGAAGTGTTTCGCCGGGTGGTCGAAGGCTATCTGACGACTGGCGGTCCCGTGGGCTCGCGCAGTCTGACCCGAGAGATGAACGAGAAGGTCTCGGCGGCGACGATCCGCAACGTTATGCAGGACCTCGAATATCTCGGGCTTCTGGACAGCCCGCATGTCTCTGCGGGGCGCGTTCCGACCCAGATGGGTCTGCGGTTGTTCGTCGACGGGGTGATGGAAGTGAACCACCTCGGGGACGAGGACCGCGCGGCGCTCGATGCAACGATGGGCGCGAATTCAGGCGATGTAGGGTCTTTGTTGGACCGAGTGTCGAGCGCGCTTTCGGGAATGACGCAGGGCGCGAGCCTCGTTCTCACGCCCAAACACGAGGCCCCGATCCGCCATATCGAATTCGTTTCGTTGGCGCCCGACCGTGCACTGGTGGTGCTCGTCTTCGCGGACGGGCAGGTAGAGAACCGCGTCTTCACGCCGCCGCTGGGACAGACGCCTTCGTCGATGCGGGAGGCCGCCAATTTCCTCAACGCGATGGCGGAGGGAAGAACCCTGTCCGAGCTGCGGGGCCACATCGCCCGCCAGATTGCAAATCACCGTAACGAAATCGATTCGCTCGCGACTGAACTGATCGACAGCGGTCTGGCCGCTTGGGAGAACAAGGGCGAGCGCTACGAACGGCTGATCGTGCGTGGTCGCGCCAACCTCTTGGGCTCTGAAGACGATCTCGACCGCATCCGCTCGCTATTCGACGATCTCGAGCGGAAGCGCGACATCGCCGAATTCCTCGATCTGGCCGAGGATGGCGAAGGTGTGCGTATTTTTATTGGCTCAGAGAACAAACTTTTCTCTCTTTCGGGTTCCTCTTTGGTTGTCTCTCCATATATGAACGCTGACCGAAAGATCATTGGTGCGGTGGGCGTGATTGGGCCGACCCGGCTCAACTACGGGCGCATCGTGCCGATCGTGGACTACACAGCGCAACTGGTCGGGCGGATGATCTCCGGCCAGGGCAAAGGATGAATGGCATGAGCGAGAAAAAAGACGAGATTGCCGAGGATCAGGCGCATATCGACGAGAGTTTTGAAGACGTGATGTCTTATGAAGCCGACGAGCTCGAGGCGTTGCGTGCGGAGCGCGACGATTATCGCGACCGTTTCATGCGTGCGCTGGCAGATGCCGAGAACGCACGCAAACGGGCCGACAAAGAGCGTCAGGAAGCCTCGAATTACGGCGGGACGCGTCTTGCGCGCGACATGCTGCCGGTGTTCGACGCGCTGTCGCGTGCGCTCGAGGCCGCGAATGAGGACGTGCGTTCGCAGGCCGGGCCGTTCCTCGAAGGGGTCGAACTGACCCAGCGCGAATTGCTCAACGTGTTCGCTCGTCACGGCATCACCACCGTTGCGCCTGAAGTCGGCGAGAAGTTCGACCCGCAGATGCATGAAGCGATGTTCGAAGCGCCCGCGCCCGGCACCAAGGCCGGCGACATCATCCAGGTCATGGAGAACGGCTTCATGATCCACGACCGGCTTCTGCGGCCGGCGAAAGTGGGCGTCAGCTCCACTCCGAAATCCTGATCGGTAAGGCTGGGGGCACTGCCCCCAGACCCCCGGGATATTTCCATCAAGAAGAGGAAGACTACTCCGTGAGAAGCGCGCGAAGCTCGTAGAGGGCGTCGAGCGCGTCTTTCGGTGTCATGTCGTCCGGAATGAGCGATTTCAGGCGTTCCTCCAGCGGAGACGGACCGGTTGGCGGGGCGGCGGGTTGCGGTGTGTTAGACACTGAAAATAGCGGCAGATCGTCGATCACCGCCTGTTTCTTGCCACCGCCTTCGCGTTCGCCCTTCTCCAGCGCATCGAGCACGATCCGCGCGCGTTCCACGACGGAATGCGGAAGCCCGGCGAGCCGTGCGACCTGAACGCCATAGGAGCGGTCGGCGGCGCCTTTGCGAACCTCGTGCAGGAAGATCACTTCGCCTTCCCATTCCTTCACCGCGACAGTCGCATTTTCGACGCCGTCTAGCTTGGCCGACAGCGCGGTCATCTCGTGGTAATGGGTCGCGAAGAGGGCTCGACAGCGGTTGGACGCGTGCAGATGCTCCATGACCGCCCAGGCGATCGAGAGCCCGTCATAGGTTGCCGTTCCGCGGCCGATTTCGTCGAGGATCACCAGAGCGCGGTCATCGGCCTGATTGAGGATCGCGGCGGTTTCCACCATCTCGACCATGAAGGTCGACCGGCCCCGCGCCAGATCGTCCGCCGCGCCGACGCGGCTGAAGAGTTGTGACACAAGACCGATATGGGCGGATTTCGCCGGAACGAAGCTGCCTGCCTGTGCGAGAAGCGCGATCAGGGCGTTCTGACGCAGGAAGGTCGATTTACCGGCCATGTTCGGACCGGTGAGCAGCCAGATCGCGGGGGTCGCGCCTTCGGTCAGTTCGCAGTCATTCGCGATGAACGGCTCGCCGGATTTCTTGAGCGAGGCTTCGACGACCGGATGCCGCCCGCCTTCAATCTCGAAAGCGTGGCTGTCATCGACTGTGGGTTCTGCCCAGTCTTCGTTGCGCGCGAGCGTCGCGAAAGCGCTGGCGAGGTCGATTTCGGCAAGTGCGCGCGAGGCCTCGTTGATCGGACCCGCGCGGTCAAGAATTGCTTGTCTCAGGCTGGAATAGAGCCTTTTTTCGATCTCAAGCGCATGGTTTCCGGCGTTCAGAATGCGGGTCTCGATCTCGCTCAGTTCGACCGTCGTGAAGCGCACTTGGTTCGCAGTGGTCTGACGGTGGATGAAGCGCTCCGACAGCGGCGGGGCAAGCATCTTCTCGGCATGGGTGGCGGTGGTTTCGATGAAGTAGCCCAGCACGTTGTTGTGCTTGATCTTGAGCGAATTGATCCCCGTTGCCTCGATATATTCCGCCTGCATTTTCGCGATCACGCCACGGCCCTCGTCGCGCAGCTGGCGCGTCTGATCGAGATCTTCGTCGTAGCCTGCCGCAATGAAGCCGCCGTCGCGCGCAAGAAGCGGGGGCTCCGCGATGAGCGCCGTATCCAGAAGGGCGGTGAGGTCGTCATGGCCCATCAGTGCCTTGGTGGCCTCGGCAAGCAGTGGCGGGGCCTCGACGGCGGAAACCGCTTCGGCGATCCGCTCGGCCTGCGCCAACCCGTTGCGGATCGCGGCCATGTCGCGCGGGCCGCCGCGGTCGAGGGCGAGGCGCGAAAGCGCTCGATCCATATCGGGGCAGCGCTTCAGATCGGCGCGGATATCTTCAGAAAATCGACCCTGTTCCAGCAGAAAACGCACGGAATCGTGCCGCGCGTGGATTTCGGTCAGACTCCGGGACGGGGCGGAGATCCGGCGTTCCAGAAGCCGCGCGCCGCCTGCCGTAACGGTGCGGTCGATGGCATTCAGGAGCGAGCCGTCGCGCCCGCCCGAAAGTGCCTGCGTCAATTCCAGATTGCGGCGCGTCGCGGCGTCGATCTGCATCGCTGCGCCGCTGTCTTCATGCACGGGACGGCGCAGCAGGGGCAGTTTCCCTTTCTGCGTGATCTCGAGGTAATCGACGATCGCCCCCATCGCGGCCATCTCGGCGCGGGTGAAACTGCCGAACGCATCGAGCGAGCCGATGGAATAGAGCGACAGAAGCCGCGTCTCGGCCGCCTGACTGTCGAAGCTCGCCCGCGACAAGGGCGTCATTGCGGCTCGCATATCAGAGACTATTTCGGCGCAATCGGCCTCTTTCGCTTCACTGACCAGCACTTCACGAGGCGCAAGCCGGGCAAGCTCGGGGCCCAGCCGCGACAGCGGGCATGGCGTCACGCGGAACTCGCCGGTAGAGATATCGACCCACGCAATCGCGGCTTCGTCGCGCACCTCGGCCCAGGCAGCGAGGAAGTTGTGGCGGCGCGCCTCCAGCAAGCTTTCCTCAGTGAGCGTGCCGGGCGTGACCAGCCGCACCACATCGCGTTTCACGACGGATTTCGACCCGCGCTTCTTCGCTTCGGCAGGGTCTTCCATCTGCTCGGCGATCGCCACGCGGAAGCCTTTTCGGATCAGCGTCAGCAAATAGCCCTCGGCCGCGTGCACGGGGACGCCGCACATCGCGATATCCTCGCCCATGTGCTGACCACGCTTGGTCAGCGCGATGTCGAGCGCGGCCGCAGCATCGACCGCGTCCTGAAAGAACATCTCGTAGAAATCACCCATCCGATAGAACAGGAGTGCGCCCGGATTGGCCTCCTTGATCCCCAGATACTGTTCCATCATCGGTGTGACGGTCGGCTTGGCCATGTGCCCCCCATTTGCTGGTCGCGCGACCCTACAAAACCCCGGATTCGGGCGCAATTCCGTTGAGTGACGGATCGCGGGACGTTAAACCGGTTCGGACCTGCAGGAGGAGCACCGGCCCAATGCCCAGCAAGAACCGTATCACGCCCGAAGAGGCGTTGGCCTATCACCTCGACCCGCATCCGGGGAAATACGACATCACGGCGTCGAAGCCCATGACGTCGCAGCGCGATCTGTCGCTGGCCTACAGCCCCGGCGTTGCCGTGCCGGTGGAGGCGATCGCGGAGAACCCCGAGCTCGCCTACGACTACACCGTGAAGGGGAACATGGTCGCGGTGATCTCGAACGGCTCGGCCATTCTTGGGTTGGGCAATCTCGGGGCGCTAGCCTCGAAACCGGTGATGGAAGGCAAGGCGGTTCTCTTCAAGCGCTTCGCCGATGTGAACGCGATCGATATCGAGCTCGATACCGAGGATGCCGAAGAGATCATCAACGCAGTGAAGCTGATGGGGCCGACCTTCGGTGGGATCAACCTCGAGGATATCAAGGCACCGGAATGTTTCATCATCGAGCAGCGGCTCAAGGAGTTGATGGACATCCCGGTGTTTCACGACGATCAGCACGGCACGGCGGTGATCTGTGCGGCGGGTCTGATTAACGCGCTGGAGCTGTCGGGCAAGAAGATCGAGGACTGCAAGATCGTGCTGAACGGCGCGGGGGCTGCGGGCATCGCCTGTCTGGAACTCGTGAAGGCGATGGGCGCGAAGCACGACAACTGCATCATGTGCGACACCAAGGGCGTGATCTATCAGGGCCGCACCGAGGGCATGAACCAGTGGAAATCGGCCCATGCGGCGGTGACCGATGCCCGCACGCTGGAAGAGGCGATGAAGGATGCCGACGTGTTTCTCGGGGTGTCGGCCAAGGGGGCTGTGACGCCCGAGATGGTTCAGTCGATGGCCGACAACCCGGTTATCTTCGCGATGGCGAACCCGGACCCGGAAATTACCCCGGAAGAGGCGCAATCGGTGCGTCCCGATGCGATCGTGGCGACGGGGCGGTCGGACTATCCGAACCAGGTGAACAACGTCCTCGGCTTTCCGTACCTGTTCCGTGGCGCACTCGACATTCACGCCCGTGCGATCAATGACGAGATGAAGATCGCCTGCGCCAACGCCCTGGCGGAGCTGGCGCGCGAAGACGTGCCCGACGAGGTCGCGATGGCCTATGGGCGCAAGCTGAGCTTCGGGCGCGATTACATCATTCCGACGCCCTTCGATCCGCGGCTGATCCACGTGATCCCGCCGGCGGTCGCGAAAGCCGGGATGGATACCGGCGTGGCGCGCCGTCCGATCATCGACATGGAAGGCTATGCCCAAAGCCTGAAGGCGCGGATGGACCCGACCGCCTCTATCCTGCAGGGCATCCACAGCCGCGCGCGTCAGGCGCAGGCGAAGATGATCTTCGCCGAGGGCGATGACGAGCGGGTGCTGCGCGCTGCCGTGGCCTATCAGCGCTCCGGCATGGGCGAGGCGCTGGTCGTGGGCCGCGAGCAGGACGTGAAGGAAAAGCTGGAAGCGGCAGGTCTGGGCGATGCCTATCGCGAGCTGCGCGTAGTGAATGCGGCCAATTCCAAGCATACTGAGACTTACAAGGATTTCCTCTACAAACGCCTGCAGCGGCAGGGCATCGACCGGCAGGACGCGCATAAAATGGCGACGCGTGACCGGCATGTCTTCGCGGCGCTGATGCTGGTCCATGGCCATGGCGACGGGATGGTGACCGGGGCGACGCGCAAATCGGCGCATGTGCTGGAACTGATCAACAAGGTGATCGACGCGCGGCCTTCGGATGGCGCGGTCGGGATCACTGCCGTGCTGAACAAAGGCCGCGTCGTGCTGATCGGCGATACACTGGTGCATGAATGGCCCGACGAGCACGATCTGGCGGATATCGCGACGGCGGGGGCGCATGTGGCGCGCGGGCTCGGGCTCGAACCCCGCGTGGCGTTCTGCTCCTTTTCGACCTTCGGCTACCCGGTTTCGGAGCGCGCCACGAAGATGCATGTCGCACCGAAAATCCTCGACCAGCGCGGCGTGGATTTCGAATACGATGGCGAGATGACCGTCGATGTGGCGCTCAACATGGAGCAGATGAAGAACTATCCGTTCTGCCGTCTAACCGGCCCAGCCAATATCCTCGTCGTGCCCGCGCGGCATTCGGCGTCGATCTCGGTTAAGCTGATGCAGGAAATGGCGGGCGCGACCGTGATCGGACCTATCCTGACCGGGACGAGCCATGCCGTGCAGCTCTGTTCCACGAGCGCGACGGTGAACGATATCCTGAACATGGCGGCGCTCACCGCGTGCAAGCTCTGCCTGAAGGAATGATTTGAAAAAGGCGCGCGGTGATCCGCGCGCCTTTGTCGCTTTATCCTAGCGCGTAACCCGTGCCGCGCACCGTGCGCACCGGATCATCTCCACCATTCGCCATCAGTGCCTTGCGGAGCCGCCCGACATGGACGTCGATGGTCCGGGTGTCGACATAGATGTCGCGTCCCCAGACCCGGTCGAGCAGCTGGTCGCGGGTCCAGACGCGGCCCGGTTTTTCCATCATCGTGGACAGCAGCCGGAACTCTGTCGGCCCGAGTTTCAGCGGCTGGCCGTTACGGAAGACGCGGTGTTCCTCGGCGTCGAGGATGATGTCCTCGAAGCTCAGCCGTTCACCCATCGTCGCGGGGCGGGTGCGGCGCAGTTGCGTGCGCACCCGCGCCATGAGCTCGACTACCGAATAGGGTTTCACGACGTAGTCGTCTGCGCCGGTTTCCAGACCCCGCACCCGGTCCACCTCTTCCGAGCGCGCCGAGAGCATGATGATCGGGATGTTGCGCGTGTCGGAATTGGCCTTCACGCGGCGGCAGATCTCGATGCCGGAAACGTTGGGCAGCATCCAGTCGAGCACGATCAGATCGGGCTTTTCTTCCTTCACGAACAGCAGGCCCTCGTCGCCGTTCTCCGCCATCACGACGCGAAACCCTTCGGCTTCGAGGTTGTAGCTGAGAACTTCGCGCTGGGCGTTTTCGTCTTCGACCACGAGGACGCAGGGCTGTTGGGCTGGCGACATTTTTCAGGGTCTCCGGTCAGGCCACGCTGGAACTTTTCGGACGCGCATCCTCCGGCATTTCGCCGGTCACGAGATAGATCACCTGTTCGGCGATCGTCGTCGCGTGGTCGCCCATCCGCTCGATATTCTTCGCGATGAAATGCAGGTGCATGCAGGGCGTGATGTTGCGCGGGTCTTCCATCATGTAGGTCAGGAATTCGCGGAACAGCGCGTTGTACATCTGGTCGACTTCGAGGTCGCGCTCGCGCACATCGGCGGCCAGTTTCGCGTCTCGCTGGATATAGGCGTCGAGCGCGTCCTTCAGCATCGCTTCCGTGGTGCCCGCCATGCGGCGGATCGCGGTGGCGGTGCCGGTAATCTGCGGGCCGTCGGACAGAACCTGCGTGCGCTTGGCGATGTTTTTCGCGTAATCGCCGACGCGCTCGAGGCTCGCCGAGATCTTGATGACCGAGAGCGCCATGCGCAGGTCGCGTGCGGCGGGTGCGCGCAGGGCGATCAGGCGCGCGGCTTCTTCGTTGATCTTCTCTTCCAGTTCGTCGACCGCACGGTCGCGGGCGCGGATTTGCTCGGCCAGTTCGAGGTCGCGCACTTCGAGGGCGCGGGCGCTTTCGAGGATCTGTTCCTCGACGAGGCCGCCCATCTTCACGACCAGGGCCTGCACGGCTTCAAGGTCGCGGTCGAAGGCGGAAAGGATATGCTCGCTCATGATTATTTGCCTCCTCAGCCGATCCGGCCGGTAATGTAGCTTTCCGTCCGGCTGTCGGACGGGTTGGTGAATATCTTGTCCGTATCGTCGTATTCGACGAGATTCCCGAGGTGGAAGAACGCGGTTCTCTGGCTGACGCGCGCGGCCTGCTGCATCGAGTGCGTCACGATCACCACCGAGAAATTCGCCCGAAGTTCGTCGATCAGTTCCTCGACCTGCGCGGTCGCGATCGGGTCGAGCGCCGAGCAGGGCTCGTCCATCAGCAGCACTTCCGGCGAGGTCGCGACGGCGCGCGCGATGCACAGGCGCTGTTGCTGGCCGCCGGAAAGCCCGGTCCCGGGAGCGTGGAGGCGATCCTTCACTTCGTTCCACAGCGCGGCCTTGCGTAGCGAATCCTCGACCACCTGATCCAGCTCGGCCTTGTTTTTGGTCAGGCCGTGGATTTTCGGGCCGTAGGCGACGTTGTCGTAGATCGATTTGGGGAAGGGGTTCGGTTTCTGGAACACCATGCCGACCTTGGCGCGCAGCTGCACCGGATCGACGCGCTTGTCGTAGATGTCCTCGCCATCGAGCAGGATTTCTCCCTCGACGCGGGCGACGTCGATCGTGTCGTTCATGCGGTTCAGGCATCGCAGGAAGGTCGATTTCCCGCAGCCAGAGGGGCCGATGAAGGCGGTGACAGTCTTGTCGAGGATGTCGACATTGACGTCTTTGATCGCGTGGGTGTCGCCGTAGTAGACCTGCACGTTGCGTGCGGTGATCTTGATGTCGTCAGTGGTCACGGCTCTCTCCGTCAGGCTCATGTCTTCCATGTCTCGCACTCCCTTACCAACGGCGCTCGAACTTGCGGCGAAGGATGATGGCGATGATGTTCATGCCCAAAAGGAAGATCAGTAGAATGATGATACCTCCCCAGGCGCGTTCGTAAAATGCCGGGTCGGCGCGCTTGGCCCATTCGTAGATCTGCGCAGGCATGGCGGAGTTGGGAGAGACGAAGCCGTCCCAGAACCCGTCCGGCGAGTTCGTTGCGATATAGCCGACCATCCCGATCAGCAGGAGCGGCGCGGTCTCGCCCAAGGCCTGCGCCAGACCGATGATCGTGCCGGTCAGGATGCCGGGCATCGCCAGCGGCAGAACGTGGTGGAAGACCGATTGCATCTTCGACGCGCCGATGCCGAGCGCCGCGTCGCGGATCGAGGGCGGCACGGCTTTCAGCGCGGCGCGGGTTGAGATGATGATCGTCGGCAGGGTCATCAGCGTCAGCACGAGGCCACCGACCAGCGGGGCCGATTGCGGCAGATGCGCGAACTGGATGAACACCGCGAGGCCGAGGATACCGAAGACGATCGACGGCACTGCGGCGAGGTTCGAGATGTTCACCTCGATCAGGTCAGTGAAGCGGTTCTTCGGTGCGAATTCTTCGAGATAGATCGAGGCGGCGACCCCGATCGGCAGGGCCAGAACCAGCACCACGAGCATCATGTAGAACGAGCCCAGCATCGAGATCCCGATTCCGGCCTGCTCGGCGCGGCTGTCCGAGGCGTCGGCGCCGAAGATGAAATCCCAATTGAAGCTCTTGTGGATGATGCCCGCGTCGCGAAGCTGATCGACGAGGTCGAGCTGCGCCACGGTGATGTTCTTGTCCTTGGCGATCTCGTCGCGATGCACCCGGCCCTTGAGATAGCTGTCGACCCGCGAGGATGCGAGTATCTCGAAATTCACCGTCTGGCCGATCAGCGACGGGTCGGCGAGGACCGTATCGCGCACCTGGCTCGCGGCAGAGGCCGAGATCAGGTTCTTCATGTCCTTCGCCTTGGCGAGATCGGTTGTCGCGCCGGATTTCTCCACCGCGTCGAGAAGCCCTTTCTCGATCAGCGGTTTGTAGGTGAAGGTGGTGGCCTTCTTAAGATCCGCCGGGTCGCGGTTGCCCTTCTTGTCGAGCTTCGCGGCGTCTAGGTAGACCGGCACCTGAATGAAGGTCTGCTGGAATGCGGTTGCACCGTTGGAGACGATCGTCACCAGCAGGATCACGAGGAAGGCGAGACCAATCCCGATCGCACCGATGCCGAGCGCTTTGAAACGCTTCTCGGAGGCGTTGCGGCGCTTCGTGCGGGCATCGACATGATGCAGCGAACGTGTCGCGGGCTGGCTTGCGCCGTGTTGGGTCGCATCACTCATTCGTATTGCTCCCGGTATTTGCGCACGATGTAGAGCGCGAAGATATTGAGCCCCAGCGTCAGGACGAACAGCGTCATGCCGAGCGCGAAGGCGACCAGCGCCTCGGGGGAAGCGAAATCGGCATCGCCGGTGAGCTGCGAGACGATCTTGGCGGTGACGGTGGTCATCGCGTCGAACGGGTTCATGCTGAGGCGCGCGGCGGCGCCTGCACCCAGCACGACGATCATCGTCTCGCCAATGGCGCGCGAGGTCGCAAGGAGCACCGCGCCGACGATGCCGGGCAGGGCGGCGGGCAGGATTACCTGCTTGATCGTCTCGGATTTCGTCGCGCCGAGGCCGTAGGAGCCGTCGCGCAGCGATTGCGGCACCGCGTTGATGATGTCGTCGGACAGCGAGGAGACGAAGGGGATCAGCATGATGCCCATCACCAGACCCGCGGTCATCACCGCCGTGCCCGCATGCATCCAGCCGCCATCTGCCATCGCAGCGGTCGGACCCGAGGGGCCGAAGATCGACAGCAAGAAGGGTCCGACGGTCAGCAGGGCAAAAAGGCCGTACACGATGGTGGGGATCCCGGCGAGCACTTCGAGCAGCGGTTTCACGACGCTACGCACCGATTTCGTCGCGTATTCCGACAGGTAGACGGCCGCGAACAACCCGATCGGAACCGCTACGAGAAGCGCCACGAGCGAGATGTAGAGCGTGCCCCAGAGAAGCGGCAGGATACCCAGCTCCGACCCGCCGCCGAAGCTCGGCGACCAGGTGGTGCCGAAGAAGAAATCGGTGATGGGATAGAGGCGGAAGAACTCGATCGTATTGAAGACAAGCGAGAGGACGATACCGATCGTGGTCAGGATCGCGATCGAGGCGGCGGCGATCAGAAGAACGCGAACCCCGTGCTCCACCGTGTTGCGGGCACGAAAGTCCTTGTTCGTGCGTATATAGGTGACGGCGAAACCCGCGGCTGCGGCGAGAAGGACGAAGATCGTCATCGCCAGATCACCGGTCGAGGTCATATCGCGGTAGGTCTGTGCCGCCTTCAGCGTCGCCGGATCGACATTGGAGCCGAGCGCGACACCGACCGAGCCGAGAACGTCGCGCAGGTCCGTGGTCTGAAGATCGAGATTCGCGGCTTGTCGTGCGCTCAGCGCGCCTTCCGAAATCGCGATATCGAGCCCGTCGGCGACGCGCCGGACATCCGACATCACGAGGCTCATGTTCGAGCCTTCCAGCAACGTTTCCGGAATCTCGGCGGAGACGCGAGCATTCACGATCAGCGGCTGTGCCACCATCCAGACCACAAGGAGAAGAAGCGCCGGGACCGCGGTGAACATCGCGACGTTGAAGCCGTAATAATTCGGCAAACTGTGCAGGGAACGTCGGTCTTCGCCCGCCGAATGCAGCGCGCGCATTCGACCCATCACGAAGCCGACTCCCGCCAGCACGACCACGATCACAACGATCCACAAAACAGGCATTTCAGCCCCACCAGTTGGAAATTACCAAAAAGGAAAAAGGGGGCGGCGAAATATGCCGCCCCCTGAAGATAGCGGTCTCGATTACGAGCCCGAACCCATGGTCACTTCGTTCGCCACGGCTTTCTGGGTCTTCGCCAGTTCCGGGTCGGCGACGAGGCCGTATTGAGCGAGCGGGCCGTCGGGGCCAGCCATGTCGTCGGAGACGAAGAACTCAGCGTATTCCTTCAGGCCGGGGATCACGCCGATATGCGCTTTCTTGACGTAGAAGTAGAGCGGACGCGACACCGGGTAGTCGCCCGACGCGATGGTCTCGGTCGAAGGCTCGACGCCCGACATGGTCGCGACTTTCAGCTTGTCGGTGTTGTTCTCGTAGAATGCCAGACCGAAGACGCCGATGCCGTTCGGGTTCGAACCGATGCGGGCGAGGGTCTCGGTGTAGTCGCCGTCGATATCGACAGCCTTGCCGTCGGTGCGGACTTCCATGCAGGCTTTGCTGGCAGACTTGTCGTCCATGCCCGAAGCCATGAAGGCTTCTTTGGCGCCGGTGGCTTCGCAGCCAGCTTCCAGAACCTTCTCTTCGAAGACTTCACGGGTGCCGTGCTTGGTGCCCGGGATGAAAGCGACGATGTCGGCATCCGGCAGGTCCGAGTTGAACTCGTTCCACTTGGCGTAGCTGTTGTCGACGATCTTGCCGTCCTTCAGGACCTTCGCGCCGAGCGCGTTGAAGATGTCCGAGGGCGTGAACGCGTTGAAGGCCGGGCCGTCTTTTTGCGACGCGAAGACGATGCCGTCATAGCCGATGCGAACTTCCATGATGTCGGTGACGCCGTTGTCGGCGCAGGTCGCGACTTCCTTGTCCTTGATCTTGCGCGAAGCGTTCGCGACGTCGATCGTGTTTTCGCCAACGCCTTCGCAGAAGCGCTTCAGGCCAGCCGAGGAGCCGCCCGATTCCACGACCGGGGTCGGGTAATCGAAGTTTTCGCCGAAAGCTTCGGCGACGATGGAGGCGTAGGGCAGCACGGTCGAGGAACCGGCGACCTGGATGTTGTCACGCGCGATGGCGGCGGTGCCCGAAACGGCGACGATCGCGATCGCGGAAGCGGCGAGGTTGAACGATTTCATAGATCACTCCCAGTGTTCTGAAATTTGGGCCGTCGTGTGGCCTCAGCGCGGTCCTAGGCGTCTTCGGTGACGCTTATGCAAACATTATGTAACAGCTATGTGACAATCTACGAGTCCGTGAAGGATCGTGATCAGCCTCGCGAAATCGCCTGTGCAATCAGGACGGGAACCTCACGATGCGCCCCGATTTCGGGCAAAAGGCTCCCCCGGTAGCTAGCCGCCTGCAACGCCTGAGGAATATCGCCTGTCACATGTCCTGCCCGCAGCGCGAAGAACGGCAAACACACGCCATCCGGGTGTGCGCGGGCCACGTCTTCAAGGTAGGGCGGCTCCTCGATCAGGGCTACATGAATCTCCGGCATGAGCGGATTCCGGACCAGAGTTTCCGCCATGTCGTAAACCGAATTGCGCGATTTCCGCGAGATTTTCGACCCGTGCGCCACGAGAATCACCGGCGAGTCGGTCGGGACATCTTCTGACTCACGCGCCTCGAAAATGACCTTGGTCAGCAGATCTGGCAGCGCCGGATCGACGCCGAACGGATCGAGCTGGCGCGCATCAGATCCCGCAGCCGCCAGCCGTCGCGGAAGTTCGGTCTTTGTGAACCATCCCTGGGCCATGAAATAGGGATAAATCAAAGGGTTTTCGTGCCGCGCCAAAGCGGCCTCCAAAGCCCCCGGATTCGCGAGCGTCGCCGCGTCTATCGAGCGCCCGGAGCTTTCTGCTGCAACCTTTTCGGCCAAGGACAGCAGGGACTTTTCCTGAGTTTCAGGCTCTGACGGGGATCCATGTGCGACGAGAATGACCGGTTGCATGGGCTTAGATTAGCGCGGCGGCGTCCCTTGGCAACTGCCCTATTCCCGCGTGAATTCTGCATTAACGCTATGAATTTTAAGAGTATTGTCCGCAGATGCCATTTGCACGAGCATTTCTTTGGATATACGGAGATCAGAGAGGCTAGGACGGCCAGACCCGAGATTTTGTTTCACGTGGTGCGCAGGGGTGCGCGCGGGGTGACGGAGGGTTCTGGCCGAGGTGCCGGAACCCTCCAGTTTTTCCGGCTCAGTTCGGATCGGTCTCGCCCATGTCGCAGACGATCTTCCATTCTTCTTCCGTGACGGGCTGAACCGACAACCGCATCGAGGTGACGAGCGACATCTCCGACAGGCGCGGCTCGCCTTTCACATCGGCCAGCGTGACAGGCTTGGTGAACGGCCGCACCGCCTTGAGATCCACGCAATCCCAGCGCGGATCGTCGGTCGTCGAATCCGGATGGCTCTCGGCGACGACTTCGCAGATGCCGACGACCTCCTTGCCGATATTCGAATGATAGAACAGGCCGCGATCGCCGATCTTCATCTCGCGCATGTTGTTGCGCGCGAGATAGTTGCGGATGCCGTCCCATTCCTCGCCCGTATCGCCCTTGGCGACCAGATCGTCCCAGGAAAACTTGTTGGGTTCCGATTTGAACAGCCAGTACCGCATCAGCCGATCACCTTTTTCCACGCCTTGACCTGCACATCCTCGAACAGGCCCGCCTTGGCATAGGGATCGTTCGCCGCCCAATCCTGCGCGGCTTTGAGGCTCTCGACTTCGAGGATCACGAGTGAACCCACCATCTGTTCATTCTCGATGAACGGGCCCGCCATGAAGACCGCGCCGGTCTCTTCGATATAGGCGAGATGCGCCTCGCGATTGTCCAACCGGGTTTGCAGGGCGCCGGGTTTGTCGCGGCAGATCACGGCAAAATACATCTCATTCCTCCTTCAAGGGGCGGGCGAGCAGGGCCTGCATCGCCTCGTCCACGCTGATTGTTCGTTCGGTAAGCGCAAGAACCATCGCGGCGACGGGAATTTCCAGCCCCCGCCGATGCGCCAGCTTGTTCAGGGCCCCGGCGGTCGCGACGCCCTCGACGGTGATCGATGGATCGAAGCCTTCGCCGGACCCGATCGAGCAGCCCAACCGGAAATTGCGCGACTGCGTCGAGGTGCAGGTCAACACCAGATCGCCGAAGCCCGACAGACCCGACAGCGTCTCGGCCCGCGCACCCAGTTCCGTCGCGATCCGCAACATTTCGGCGAAGCCGCGGGTCATCAGCGCGGCGCGCGCGGAGTCCCCGAGCCCCGCGCCGATCACGGTGCCCGCGGCGATCGCGTAGACGTTCTTCAGCGCACCGCCGAGTTCCGCCCCGGTCGTATCGGTCGTGCGATAAAGCCGCAGCGTCGGCGTCGACAGCTCGGCCTGCAATTCCTCGGAATGATCGGCGCAGGCAAGCGTCAGGGCGGTCGGCAGACCGCGCGCGATATCGGCTGCGAAACTCGGCCCCGTCAGCACGGCGGCGCGGGCGCCGGGCACCTTGGCGCGGATCAGGGCCGTCGGCCCTTGGCCAGTGGAGAGGTCGATTCCTTTGGAGCAGGAGACCAGGGTTTTGCCCGCGAGCGTCTCGGAATGGGCATCGAGAAACCCGGCCATCTTCTGCATTGGCATCGCGAGAAGCAGCGTCTCGGCGGCGAGCGCGTCCTCGATGTCTGCCGAAACAGTGATGTCTTCGGGCAGCTTCACACCCGGAAGGCGGCGCGAGTTCTCCCGGCTTGCCTGCATGTTCCGAACCTGCTCGGCATCGCGCGCCCAGAGGGTCACCGGTCCGTTTTGAGAGAGGCTCACCGCCATCGCGGTGCCAAAAGCGCCCGCGCCCAAGATCGAAATCGTCATGCCTTCGCCCCTTTCTTTCCCGATCCGAGAAGCGGCGCGGCGCTCCGGTCCAGCGGCCAGCGCGGGCGGGCGACCAGATCCATCCCGTCCTGCGCGCCGCTGCGGAACCGTTCGATCCCGGCCCACGCGATCATCGCCGCGTTATCGGTGCAAAGCTTTAAAGGAGGGGCCACGAATTCGGCGCCCATTTCTTGTGAAACAGTCTCTAATCCGGCCCGAATGGCCTGATTTGCCGCGACGCCACCTGCGACCGCGAAACCGGGATTGGCGGGCGAAAGCTTTAGATATTCCGCCAAGGCACGACGCGATTTCTCGACGAGAACATCCGCGATTGCCTGCTGAAAACCGGCGCAAAGATCGGCGCGGATCTGGCGCGGCAGCCCGTCATGCTCCGCGACCACCCGATCGCGGGCGCGCAGCAGTGCCGTCTTCAGCCCGGAGAAGGACATATCGCAGCCGGGCCGATCCAGAAGGGGCCGCGGGAAGGCGAAAGCCTTGGGATCGCCCTTGCGCGCCTCGGCCTCGACGGAGGGGCCGCCGGGTTGGGGCAGTGCCATCAGTTTCGCTGCCTTGTCGAAGGCCTCGCCTGGCGCGTCGTCGATCGTGCCGCCGAGCCGCGAAAAATCTTCCGGCCCCTTCGCGATCAGGAACTGGCAGTGCCCGCCGGAGACGAGCAGCATGAGATAGGGAAACTCCAACCCGTCGGTCAGGCGCGGGGTTAACGCATGGCCCGCCAAATGGTTGACGCCAACCAAAGGCAGACCTGCCCCAACTGCGAGCCCCTTGGCGCACATTACCCCCGACATCACCCCGCCGATCAGCCCCGGACCCGCCGTCACGGCGATGCCATCCAATGCGCCGAGCCCAAGCCCGGCTTGCTCCAGCGCCTCTTCGACGCAGAGATCGAGCTTCTCCGCATGGGCGCGCGCGGCGATTTCGGGGACCACGCCACCGAAGGCCGCATGCAGATCGGTCTGCCCGGCGACGACGCTCGAGAGGATTTCCGGCTTGCCATCCGTGAGGCGCACGATCGCCGCCGCCGTATCGTCGCAGCTCGATTCAAGCCCGAGAAAGGTCAGCGTGTCGGTCATCCGGGTGCCTGTTGCGTGGGTTATCCAACGCAGGTAACACCGGGGAAGCGTTCGCACAATCCCGGGGCGGTGCATGGACAGCCAGTCTGAGAGACCGATTCTCCTCGTTACGCGACCCGCTGTTGCGGCAGAGGGATTCGTTCGGGCCTTTCGCGACAGGTTTGGCGCCGATTGGCCGGCTGTAATCTCGCCACTGACCGAGATCGAGTTGCTGGACACGCCGATCCCCGAGTTCCAGACAGCGATCTTCACATCGCAACATGCGGTGGCCGCGTTTCATCGGATGGCGCAGGGAAGGGGCCGTCAAGCCTATTGCGTGGGGCTGCGCACGGCACGAGCGGCGCGCGAGGCCGGGTTCGACGCGATCGCCGGGCCGGGCGATGCCGAGGCTCTGAGCGAATTGATCGCCCGGCAGCAACTCGGCGGAAAACTGCTCTTCCTGAGAGGGGAGCAGATTGCCTACGACCTTGAGGAACGGCTGAATTCCGCGGGAATAGAGACTGAATCGATGATCCTCTACCGCCAGCTTCCGCGTCCGTTGAGCGCCGAGGCGAAGGCGGTTCTGCGCGCATCGCGCCCTGTTTTGGCACCGATTTTCTCGCCGAATGCGGCGGACCGCTTCCTTGATGCGCTGCCGCAGGCGCCGCACCCGCCGCTCTTTGTCGCAGCCATGAGCGAGGCAGTGGCGTCTCGCCTCAAAAGCGCTAGCTTGTGCCATCTGGAAGTCGCTCGGCATCCTGACGCGCAAGGGATGCTCGATGCGCTTGCCGTCTTGCTGCAAAGGCAAAAGGCGGGTTGAGCAGGCGCGGGCGGACTTCTAAGTTGATATGAACGCGCAATTTGGTGCGGCAGCGGAGGGCTTAGACGATGGCGAAACGGACAACCGGAAAATCTTCCGAGACGAGTAAGCCGGAAGACGCGAAATCGACCGCCGAGTCCGAGGCCAAAACCGACGCCGCCACTTCTCAAACCTCGTCGAAGGACACCAAGGCGGCGGCGTCGCCCGAGGCGAAAGATAAGCCGAGCACGGCTGCCGCCAGTAAAACGGACACCGCTGCGAAATCGAGCGCGTCGGCGAAGCCGTCCTCCACCTCTACGTCTTCGTCCAAAACGGATACCTCCAAGACCGCGAATGAGGCAGCCAAGTCGACCTCCACTCCGACCTCAGCGCCAGCGACCAAATCCGACACCCCCGCAAAATCGGATGCCGCGTCGAAGTCCAGCTCTACACCTGCGAAGGCTGAGACGACTTCGACTCCGGCTACGAGCAGCGCCAAGGGGGAGATCGAGCCGAAGAAAAGCGAGACAGCGAGCGGCTCGGAGAATAAGTCGCAGACCACGAAGCCGGCGACTGCGACGAGCTCGACGAGCAGCTCGAACGCCGACAAGACCTCGCCGAAAAGCGATACGGCAACGTCCGGCGCGTCGTCTCAGCCTGTGATCGAAAAGCGGGGCGGGTTCGGCTCTGCTTTCCTCGGAGGCGTGATTGCTGCCGTGATTGGGGCCGGCGTTGCGATCTGGGCGATCCCGAACCTGCCGCCGCAGCTTTCGGGATGGCTTCCGAACGCGCCGACCCCGGTCGATGGGGCCGCCATTCAAAGCCAGCTAGACGATCAATCGAAACAGATCAGCCAGCTCTCGGAAGAGCTCGCGACCCTGAAATCGTCGCAACCGCCGGCGCCGGATCTGTCCGGTGTGCAGGGCGCGCTCGATCAGGTCAACGCGGATATCCGGACGAATAAATCGGCGCTCGAGGACTTGAAATCGCAGATCGCGTCCCTGCAAAGCGACAATGGCGGCAGCGCGGCTCAGGACGAAATCGAGGCGGCAGCGAAAGCCGCCGAGGCTCGGATCAAAGAGGCCGAAGCGCAGGCCCAGAGTCTGAAATCGCAAAGCGAGGCGGCGGCCAAGGCGGCGATGACGCAGGCCGCGGCGGCGCGCGTGAAAGCGGCGCTCGATGCGGGAACGTCGCTCGACGCGCCGCTGGCCGATCTGCGCGACGCGGGTGTCGACATTCCGGCGGCGCTCAACGGCGACATCCCGAGCCTTCAGTCGTTGCAATCGAGTTTCCCGGATGCCGCGCGAGCCGCGCTTCAGGCGGCGCGCCGGACCGAAACGGGTGGCTCGATCAGCGATCGAGTTGGCGCCTTCCTTCTGGCGCAGACCGGGGCCCGGTCGGTAGCGCCTAGAGAGGGCGACGGGGCGGATGCGGTGCTGTCGCGGGCGCAGGCCGATGTCGATCGCGGCGCGCTCTCCGATGCGCTCGACGAGATCGCGAAGCTGCCCGACCCGGCGCAGGAGGCGATGTCCGACTGGGTGAACCGGGCGAAAACGCGGATGGCGGCGATCGACGCGGCCAACCAGCTTGGCGCGACGCAATAAGGAGACAGACATGATCTGGTCATTCATCAAAATCGCGCTGTTTCTGATTGTCGTCGCCGCCGCGACGCTGGGCCTCGCGCATCTCGCCGAGATGACGGGCGGTCTTCGGATCACCACGCTCGGCATGGAATTCACCCTCGGCCCGCTTCAGGCGGTGATCGCGGCGATTGTCCTGTTCATCGCGATCTGGATCGTGATCCGTATCGTCGGTCTGGTGGTGGCGTTCTTGCGCTTCCTGGCGGGCGACGAAACCGCGATTACCCGCTACTTCGACCGCCATCGCGAACGCAAAGGCTATCAGGCGCTGTCCGAAGGGTTGCTCGCGGCGGCGTCCGGCGAGGGCAAGCTCGCGATGTCGAAAGCGGCGAAGGCCGAACGCTATCTGCAACGCCCGGAGCTGACCAACCTTCTCACCGCGCAGGCTGCCGAAGCCTCGGGCGACTCGAAGAAAGCGACCGAAGTCTACAAGCGGCTTCTGGCGGATGATCGCACGCGGTTCGTCGGGATTAGGGGGCTGCTGCGGCAGAAGCTCGAAGCGGGTGACACCGAAACCGCGCTGAAGCTCGCGCAGAAAGCCTATGCGATCAAACCGCGCCATCGCGAGGTTCAGGATACGCTTCTGAGCCTGCAGACCGAAACGGGCGACTGGAAAGGTGCGCGCGAGATCCTTCAGGCGAAGATGCGTCAGGGCGAATTGCCGCGTGATGTGCATAAACGCCGCGACGCGGTGCTCGCGCTGCAAGAGGCGAAGGGTGTTTGGGAAGAAGGAGCGAGCGTCGAGGCGCGTGAGGCCGCGATTTCGGCCGCCAAGGCGTCGCCCGATCTGGTGCCGGCCGTGGTGATGGCGGCGCGCGCCTATATCGACAAGGGTAAGAAGGGCGCGGCGGAGCGGATCCTGCGCAAGGCGTGGGAAGTTCAGCCGCATCCCGATCTTGCCACCGCCTTCGCCGAGATCGCCCCGGACGAGTCGCCCGATGCACGGTTGAAGCGATTCTCGAAGTTGCTTTCGAGTCGTCCAGACCATGAGGAAACGCGGCTTCTGAAAGCCGAACTGAACATCGCGGCCGAGGATTTCCCGGCGGCGCGCCGGGCGCTGGGCGATCTCGTCGAGACGCATCCGACGGCGCGGTCGCTGACGATCATGGCCGCGGTCGAGCGTGGCGAAGGGGCGGAAGATGTCGTCGTGCGCGGCTGGTTGGCCCGCGCCCTGACCGCGCCGCGCGGTCCGCAATGGTGCTGCGACAAGTGTCAGAACATCCAATCCGAATGGACACCGATCTGTGATAACTGCAACGGTTTCGACACGCTCAGCTGGCGCGAGCCGCAACAGGCGCAATCGCCGCTGCCGCATGGGGCGGAGATGCTGCCCTTGATCGTCGGCAAACCGGCTGCGGAGCCCGCGTCGAAGGAGGAGGTTCAGTCGGAGGACGCTGCCATTCAGGACGCTGAAATCGTCGACCCGCCGAAGGATGAGGGCGATGCTGCAGGCGCATCGAAGGAGGCACAAAGCCGAACTGCGACAGCTTGATCATTTTGGGGCTACACATCCCCGAAAGAGCATGGTAATCGCCCGCCAGAGTGCCGGTGTAGCTCAGCTGGTAGAGCACGTCATTCGTAATGATGGGGTCGTAGGTTCGAGTCCTATCACCGGCACCACTTCCTGAAAGTTCAGGCGCAAAGGCGGAACCGCAAGGTTCCGCCTCGCTTGTTTCCGCCTCGTTTTTCGAGTGCCTTTCGATCAATTTACCACAAACTCAGCATGCAATGCCCCCGCGGCATTGATGCTTTTGAGGATGTCGATCATATCGCGCGGACTGACGCCGAGCGCGTTCAGTCCCGCCACCACTTCCGATAGCGAGCTGCCCTGCGCGACCTCAGCCATACGAATGCCGGGCTCTTGCGTCAGCGTTGCCTGCGATCTGGGCACCACGACCGTATCACCTTGTGAAAATGGATTGGGCTGCACCACGAGGGGACTTTCTTCCACTTTGAGGGTTAGGTTCCCCTGGCTGACGGCGACCCGCGATATCCGCACGTCGCGGCCCATGACGATCGTGCCCGAACGCTGGTCGACTACCACCCGAGCGCGCTGCTCCGGTTCGACGCTGAGATTCTCCACTCGCCCGATTGCATGTGCGACCGAGCGCGCGCGCGTCTCGCGGATGTGCAATGCGACCGTGCCGCCATCGAGCATTTCCGCGACGCGCCGGCCGTATTCGCGGTTGATCGCGTTTTCTATCCGGGCTGCGGTGGTGAAGTCTGGCGTGCGTAGCGCGAGGCGCACCGTCTCCAGATCATTTATCTCAAACGCGATTTCACGTTCGACGCGCGCGCCGGAAGGAATGTTTCCCGCGGTCGGCACCCCTTGAGTCACCGAAGCGCCGTTCCCTTGTGCTACCGCTCCGCCGGCAATGATGGCGCCCTGCGCCACCGCGTAAATCTCTCCATCCGCCGCCTTCAGGGGGGTCATGACGAGGGTGCCGCCGAGGAGACTCTTCGCATCGCCAATTGCTGAGACCGTGATGTCGATTTTACTTCCTGCGCGGGCAAAGGGCGGCAGGCTCGCCGTGATCATGACGGCAGCGACGTTTTTCGGTCGAAGCTGCTCCCCGGTAACGTTAACGCCCAGTCGTTCGAGCATGTTTGACATGATTTCTTCGGTAAAGGGAGCGTTGCGCAACCCATCGCCCGTTCCGTTCAGCCCAACGACGAGCCCATAGCCGACGAGGTCATTTCCGCGCACGCCATCGAACTCGACGAGATCCTTGATCCGGATCGGTGCGCTTAGGACGAGCTGCGGAATGATCAAAAGCGCAATAAGAAAATAGCGCCACATCACATGTAACCCGTCATCGAGAGGTTAGAGAGCCGGCTGGTCAGTAGGTAGAGCGTCTCGATCTGAGACCGTACCGCTTCGAGCGCGGTCGCGGACTCGTAGGGGTCGGCCCCGATGAGTGTCGTTCGTGCGATTTCGAGACTGGCGCGTTCGGCATCGTTTCGCGTAGCGGCCGAGGCGATCTTGCCTTCGACAGAGCCGACTTTCGCTGCCAGTTCGACAGTCGAGAGAGATCCCGAATGAATTCTCTCGCCTGCCCCCTTTGCGAGCGCACTTCGCTGGACTAGATCTCCGTCAAACAACCCGCGGTCCAGAAGCGCGCCTATGGCGTAGCCTTTGATCGTATCTTTGATGCGTGGATCGTCCGCGGTGACGTCGATTGCCGCGGTCTCGCTTTCTGCGATGTGAAATTTACCTCGCGCTTCGCCGCCTTGATAGAAGATTGCGCTAAATCCGGCGGGATCGTCGAACCAAACATCGAGCGTCATGAGCACGTCCGTCGCACTGGTCGCTCCCGCGATCTCCGTGGAAAGGGAGACGAGAATCGTTTCTGAATCGGGCAGCGGGGGCGTGTCGCCGCTGTCGCCCGCGAATATGTATCGCCCGACTGAATTCGTGTTGAGAGTTGCGATCAAGGCGTCAAACTTTTCGGCAGCAGACGCTACGGTTGTGTCGATCATTGTCTTGCTGGCGGTTGTCGCCGCGGACATGAGTGCCATGCTGACGCCATCGTCGAGGTTGGCAACACGCTCGAGGCTGCTTTGCATCGCTTCGGTGTATTGGCGCGCCTCGCTGGTAGCCAGAGCGAATGCATCGAACAGTCTGAGGCTTCGATTGATCGCAGTGAGCGCGCTGAAATCGCCCGCAACCGCGGTGCCGAGGTCGGATTTTACGCCTGACGTCACTTCTCGGGTAAGGCTTGCCAGTCTCGTATCGAGCGCGGCGCTGTGGCGTCGCATCTGGAAATTCAGCGCCATGTCTCCGAACGAGAGATAATTCATCTCAAATCTCCAGAAGCTGTTTGATCAGCGCGTCCGCGGTTTGGATGACCCGCGCGTTGGCGCTATAAAGTTCTTCAATTTGCAGAAGTTTCTGCATTTCGTGATCTGTATCAACGCCATCCGCGAGCGCCTGTTCTTTCAATGTATCGTAGCGGGTCTTTGCGTAGGTTTGTGTCGCTTCATTGCGTTGTCGGTCGCTCGTTACTTGGGAGAGAAAGCTCGCGAAAAGTTCCGCGCTCGAATGATGCGAGGAACCGAAATTGCCAGAGCTGGGCGCGGATGGGGTCGTGAAGGCGGAGGCGAGGGCAAAAAGATTTTCCGCGTTGCTCACAGGGCCGGGGGAGGCGGCACCGAGCCCGTCGCGCAGCAGGGAGAGCGCGCCGCCTTGTTCAGGGTCCGCAAGCGGGTTGATAGCGATCCGGCCGGCGAGGCCGGTTTCATCGAGCGGATCGAGCGGGCCTCCATCATCGGTGAAAAGCCCTGCTGTGCCGCCGCTGAGTGTCGGGTCGATCGCCGGATCGCTGACCCTCTCAATGAGGTCGCGAGAGAGTGCATCTATCTGGATTTGCTGGTCTGGGGCGAGCGTATCACGGATCGTGAAGAGAGCACCCAGTGATCCGCCGCCGAGGAAGCCGCCCTCGTCCATTGAGACGGTGTTTCCGTTGAGGGTCAAGCCGGAGAGGGTGCCTCCGACGTAGGTCATATCCGGTGTGATAATGCCGGTTGATGTGAAACCGATTTCTACGGGGTTCCCTTCGAGAAGAGCAGCGCCGCCCGTGGTAAAGAGGGCGATTTGGTCGTTTTCGCGGGTGGCTTGCCGGATGGGGACGATGCTGGAGATCTGGTCGACCAATGTTTGGCGTTGATCCTTGAGCGCATTCGTGTCGTGGCCCGCGGCCTTTCCAGCCAGTATCGAAGCGTTGAGTTCGTCGACCTGCGAGAGGGCGGTATTCAGGGTGTCGACCTGTGCCGCGATTTGCCGGTCTGCAGTCATTCGGCTGTCCTGCAGATGTGCCGAAAGCGCATTCAAGTGATCGGTGACGGCCCGGGCGGAGTCAAGCACAGTGGCTAGGCGGGCTTCGCTTTCTGGGCGGCTGCCAGCTTCAACGAGTGAAGCTTCAAACTGCGCAAATTTGGACGACAGGGAACTCGCGTCCTCTGGTGTGCCGATACGGGCTTCGAAGGTCGACAGGAAATCGTAGCGGATCGACGCGTTTTGTGTTGCGGCCTCGGAGAGGCGAAGATCGCTTCGAAGAGTCTCGTTGACGATACGATTCACGCTCAGAACGCGGACTCCGGCGCCTTGCCGTCCGACCATCTGGGCACCAAGTGAAACCTCGCGCCTGGCGTAACCTTCGGTAAGCGCATTCGCGGTGTTGGAGGCGACAACCTCTGCCATACGCGAAGCCGCGGTGAGCCCCGACAAGGCATTGGACAGCGTTTGCGAGATTCCCATTTTGACCTCCTTTAGCCGGTCCGATCAGGATCAGCGTTTGATATTGGTGGTTTCCTGCAGCATTTCGTCGACCGTCTGGATCACCTTGGCGTTGGAGGAATAGGCGCGCTGCGTCTGGATCAGATTGGTCAACTCCTCTGCGACGTCGACTGTCGATCCTTCGCGGGCATATCCCTCGATCGAGCCTGTGGGACCGTCGCCAGCATTCCAGAGAAAGAAGGAGCCCGACTTCGACGACACTTCGAACGTCTGGTTGTCGAGCGCGATCAAGCCGTTCTGATTGGGCACGTCGACGAGCGGAATCTGGTAGACGGTGCGGATGAAGCCGGTGTCATAGGTCGCCTTGATATAGCCGTCCTTGTCGATCTCGACCGCAGTGAGATTACCGACTGGCGAGCCATCCTTCGTGATCGATGTGGGCGAGAAGCTGTCGGATAGCTGGGTCAGCCCGTTGGTATCACCGATCTTGCCGATCGTGACGCTGAGCGGTCCGCCTGCCACGGTGAGATCGAGCGTGCCGGTTGCGGAATCGTAGGAGCCACCATCGATGACATTGACGGAGGCGAGGGTGCCGCCGCTGCTGCGGCTGTCGTCGAAGGTCAGCACGTAGCGCCCGATGACGCTTTCATCGATTCCGGCGGTGCCGGGATCATCGACCGTCGCGCTGTCCCGAATGACCATCGCCCATTCGTTGGAGGAGCCAGTTGCGGGGACCGTCGGATGGAAGGTGATATCGAGCGTTTCGGAGGTTCCGAGATTACCGAAATATTCGACCGAGAGCGGCAGCGTATCGCCGCTCGCCCCGGCCTCCGTGTCGGTGGCGGGAAGGTTGACGCCGAGATTGAGTGTCGTGGTCGGGTCGCCGGCGGTCTGGTTGGCATTGATCACGACGGGTTCCAGGCCCGACATCGTGTCGCGCGCGAAGGTCGGGATCGTCCCGTCCGCGCTGGCGGGCCAACCGAGGAGAACGAGCCCGGATTCCGTCATCAACGTCCCGTTCACATCGCTGCGGAAGGCGCCGGTCGTCGTCATCTTCAGCGGCTCGTCTCCCGTCGAATTGTCGAGCGCGACCGCAGTCATCACGGGAAGCATGCCGCGGCCGGACACCGCTATATCGAGCGCGTTCGATGTCGAGACGAGCGAGCCACGCTCCTCGATCAAGCGGCTCGTGGCTGCGCGGACGCCACCGGCGGAATAGGAGCCGGTCTTCGCGGCCTGATTGATGACGATACTCTCGAATTCGGTGACGGCGCGCTTGTAGCCGTAGGTGCCCGAATTGGCGATATTGTCCGAGATCGTTGCAAGGCGGGTGGCATTCGCGGCCAAGCCGGCCACGCCCGCATTGAGCGAGGAAGAAATGGACATGGATGCGCCTTTCTGCTGCTAAGTCCGAAATTCCCCTTACCTTTGCGCGCGGGTATTTAAGATCGCCCTAACGAGTCCGTCCTTTTACCTCTGTGGTTACCTCTTCGCTAAGGGCGCCTTACCGGCCATTGCGCAGAACGATCACTTCGAGACGGTTGTTGCGCAGATCCATCGCGCGCGTGACCTTCGGTTTGCGATCGGCGAAGCCGCTTACGCGCTGCAAGCGCTCGGGAGGGAACCCGGCCCCGTTCAGCAATTCACGCATCGCTTGCGCACGCGCGGCCGAAAGCTCCCAGACCGGGTCCTTGGCCAACATTTTCGGATAGGATTTCGTGTAGCCGTTTATCGCCACGTTATTCGCGACGATCGAGAAGACCCGCGTAAGAATCTTCGCCAGATCGGTGAGCACCGGCTGCGGCTTGGCCGTGTCACCGACGAACAGCGGCGCGTCGGGTAGATCGGAGATCTCGATGATCAGACCTTCGTCGGTCACCCGGGTCACGATGTGGCGGGCGAGCTGCTCGCTGACCATCGACTCTCCGCCGACGCCCATCAGCGCCTGTTCGATGGCCCGGGCCACCTCCCTGAAAGCGGCCTTGTCGTTGTTCTGCTTGTCCTCGGCGGATTTCTCGCCACGGGCCTGACGCTCTTCGGTCGGGCGCTGCGAGATGGCGCCAGTGCCGGTCTGCGCGATCTGATCCTCGGAGAAGACGGAATCGCCGCCGAAAGCCCCTTCGCCGCCACCGGAGATCCGGTTGATCGGGATCGTCGGATTGAAGTAATCCGCGATGCCCTTGCGTTGTTTCTCGGTCGTCGCGTTCAGCAACCACATCAGCATGAAAAACGCCATCATCGCAGTGACGAAATCAGCGTAGGCGACTTTCCACGCCCCGCCATGATGTCCGTCGCCGCCGGTGACCTTCTTGCGCTTGATGATAATTGGCGCGGCGTTTTCGCGGTTGCTCATTCCACCACCTCTTTTCACCCGCGTCCGCTATAGTGGTCGCGTGTTAACAGGTGATTGATGGATAAAAAGCGCGCTATCGGCGTCTTCCCTTGTCGTGGCGCTGGCAGTCGCTAGATTTAGCGGATGGATGGGGACCCGAACACAATGAACGTTGACCCGGCCGATCTGATTGCCTGTCCGCAATGCGACGCGCTGTACCGCGCCACGCATCTGCCCGACGGCAAGCGGGCGACCTGTGCGCGCTGCGGAACCGTTCTGATCTCGCCGCGCGAGAGGTCCTTTCTGCACGTCGTCGCATTCTCCTTCACCGGGATGATCCTGATGATCGGGGCGATCTTCTTCCCCTTCCTCGAAATCTCCACCCGCGGGTTGAGTCACGAGAGCTCGATCTTCGGCGTCGCGATGGCGTTTTCCGACGGCTGGATCGCGCCTCTGGCTTTCTTCGTGCTGTCGATGATCGTGGCGCTGCCGATCTTCCGCTTCGTCGCGCTGATCTACACGCTCTGGCCGCTCGCCAATGGCAAGCCCGCATGGAAACACGCCGCGACCATGTTTCGCCTCGCCGAAGAGAGCCAGCCCTGGGCGATGGCGGAGATCTTCATCATCGGGACAGCTGTGGCGCTGGTGAAACTCGGGGGTCTCGCCAAGGTGTCGCTCGGGCCCGCCTTCTGGGCCTTCTGCGTGCTCATCATCGTGATCGCGCTCAAGAACTCCTTTGTCAGCAAATGGACGATATGGGACGCGATCGAGCGAAAATGAACGTGCTGACCGCCACCGATGCCGGATTGATCGGCTGCACCCGCTGCGGTCGGGTCTGGACGCCTGATCATGCGCATTGCGAGCGCTGCGGCGCGACGCTGCACAAGGTCGACAAGACCGGGCTGCAGCGGGTCTGGGCATGGTGGTTCGCGGGGCTGATCTTCTACATCCCGGCCAACCTCTACCCGATGCTCGTTACGGCGACGCTCGGTCACGAGCAGAAAAACACCATCGTCGGCGGCGCGATCGAGCTATGGCGCCATCACAATTACGGCGTGGCGCTGATCGTCTTCGGGGCCTCTGTGATGATCCCGATCGGGAAATTCATCGCCATCGCCTATCTCGCCATCGCGGTCGGAAACGAGCGCCGCAAGGGTGGTCATCCGCATCTGCACCTCTACGAGGTGGTGGAGTTCATCGGTCGATGGTCGATGATCGACGTCTTCGTTGTGGCGATCCTCTCCGCGCTGGTGCAGCTTGGCTTCGTAGCCTCGATCCATCCCGGCCCTGCCGCCGCGTCTTTCGCCCTCTCGGTTGCATTCACCATGCTATCCGCACAAAGCTTCGACCCGCGCCTGATCTGGCGCGGCCCTGACAGAGTGAGTTCATGAACGACACCCCCGAGACCGGCCCGGCAGAACTGGAAACCTCCAACGCCCCGCGCCCGATCTGGACGCGGCTTTCCGTGGTCTGGATCGTACCGCTGATCGCATTGCTGATCACGCTTGGTGTCGCCTGGAAGACGGTCTCGGATCGCGGGGAGCTGATCCATATCGATTTCAAGGACGCGACCGGAGTCGAGGTGGGCACGCCTCTGAAGTTCCGCGAGGTCGAGGTCGGCAAGGTCGAGAGCGTCTCGTTCACCCACGATCTGGAGCAGGTGCGGCTGGGCGTGCGCCTCGACAACGAGGTCGCACCTTACGTCGATCAGGATGCGAAATTTTGGCTGGTCCGCCCTGAAGTGTCGGCGCGTGGTATTCAGAACCTCGGGACGGTGCTGTCGGGCACCTATATCGAGGGCTTCTGGAACAACAAGCCCAACGGTTCGCAGACCCTGTTTCAGGGACTGGACAAGCCGCCGGTCTCTCCCGATCCGAGCAAGGGCACCATCATCGAGTTGCGTGCGAAGGACGCGGGCGGGATCGTAGATGGGGCGCCGGTTCTCTATCACGGGCTGACCGTGGGCCATCTTCAGAACCTGCGACTCGACGACGACGGCTCCGGCGTGATCGTGGACGCATTCATCGAAGCGCCGCATAACAAGCTGCTCACCACCCAGACCCGGTTCTGGGACACGTCGGGCTTCTCCGTGAAATTCGACACCTCGGGTCTCAGCCTCGACGTGCGCTCGCTTGCGACGCTGGTACAGGGTGGGGTGGAGTTCGACACCTTCACCAGCGGCGGCGGGATCGTCGAAGATCAACAAGCGTTCCGGCTCTATGACAGCAAAGACACTGCGGAAAACTCTGTCTTCCAGTCCGATGTGGTCGATCCGCCAAAATACACGCTGCTCTTCGACGACCCTGTGCAAGGGCTCGAAGTCGGCTCGAAAGTGCAGTTCCGGGGCGTCGAGGCGGGCGAGGTCACCGCGCTCGCGATCAAGATCCGCAAGGACAGCACCGGTCAGCGCTACGCGCAGCAACAGCTGACGATCGCCCTGTCGCCGGACCGGCTCGGGCTGTCGCGCGACGCCGGCGAAGAGGCCGTGACCCAGTTCCTGCAGGGCGAAATCCAGAACGGCTTGCGGGCGCGTATCGCGAATACCGGCCTTCTGGGCGGCACCATGGTGATCGAACTGACCGATGTGCCGGATCTACCGAATGCCGAGATGAATCTGGATGCCGATCCCTATCCGACGATCCCGACCGCGCCTGCGGCCGAGAACGATCTGGCGAAATCGGCGAAAGGGGTGTTCAAGCGCATCGAAGGCCTGCCGATCGAGGAAGTGATGAACTCTGCCATCCGCACACTCGACTCGATCTCCGCCGTGGCCGAGAGCGAAGACACCCGTAAGGTGCCGCGCGAATTGTCCGGCCTGCTGGAGCAGCTCAAGACCTTCGCGACCGATCTGAACAACAAGGATGCCGCAGACAAGACGGTATCCGCGCTCGACAGGGTGACAGAGGCTGCTTCTTCGGTGCTTGAAGAAATCTCGGGTCTCGACAAGACGCTCGCTTCCGCGGATCGCGCGGCTTCTGCGATCGCGGATATGCCGCTCAAGGACGTGGGCGACAAGCTCGACACGATCCTCGCCAGTATCGACGCGCTGCTGAACAAGCCCGGCACGCAGGACCTGCCGCAATCGCTCAACGATACGCTGACGCAGACGGCGGCGATCCTGAACCAGCTGAAGGAGGCCAATGCCGCCGACAAGCTGAACCAGACCCTCGATGCGGCGCAGAACGCCGCGAATTCGGTGTCGAAAGCCTCGGACCGCCTGCCGGAACTGACGCAGAAGCTGCAATCGCTGGTCGATCAGGCGCAGGCGCTCGTCGCGACCTATGGCCGTGGATCCAACTTCTCGAACGAAACCCTCAGCACACTACGTGAGCTGCGTCGGGCGATCTCGAACATCGGCTCGCTCGCGCGTATGATCGAACGAAATCCGCAGTCCTTCATTCTGGGCCGCTAACAGGAGATGACGATGAAAGCTCTGAGCCTGATCCCGCTATGCCTCCTGGGCCTTGCGGCCTGTTCCGATCCCGAGAAGATCGCACGCTATCCGATCGACCCGCCCACCGCTGAAAAGGCGCTGCCGAACCGGCTTGGCCGGGCCGAACTGCGCGAGGTGTCGCTGCCGGACTACGCGGGCGGACAGGAGATCGCCTTCCAGACCCCGGACGGGGCGCTGCGCTCGAACCCGGACAACCTCTGGGCGGATGATCCCGCGCGTTCGGTGACGCTGGCGCTGGCGCGGCAGATTTCGTCTCTCTCCGGCGCGACGGTGATCTCCGAGCCGTGGCCGCTCGCCGATCCGCCCACGCGCAAGATCGAGGTCCGGATCGAGCAGATGCTGCCGGGCGCCGATGGTCTGCTGCATGTCTCGGGCGTCTATTTCGTCTCGGCGAACGGCTATGAGCGCAGCGGCGAAACGGTGCGTCGGTTCGATTTCACGGTGCCGGTCGGCTCTCAGGAACCGCAGGCCATCGCAAAAGCGAACAGCGCGGCGGTGACGCAGCTTGCGCGGCAGATCGCTCAGCTACGCTGATCGGGAAGGAACCGCCCGAACTGGCCGCCCGCAAAGAGCAGCGGATCAGTCCCTGCGCCTTTAACGAAGCGGGTGACGCGGCCGATGATGATCGTGTGATCGCCGCCGTCGTGGCGCGCCTCGGTGATGCATTCGAACCGGGCGAGCGTGTCGTCGATCAGCGGTACACCCGCCGCGTTCAGCCTGTAGGATAGCCCCTCGAACCCCTCGCCGCGCTTCGTGAACCGCTTTGCCAGCGCTTCCTGATCGTAGCGCAACACATGCACCGCGAAGGCATCGGTTGCAGTGAAATGCGCATGCCTGAACGAGGAGCGCGCAGCCGACCAAAGGATCAGCGCCGGATCGAGCGAAACCGAGGCGAAGCTGTTCACCGTCATCCCGACGGGCTCCGGCGCATCGTCATGCGCGCAGGCGGTGACGACGGTCACACCGGTCGCGAACTGCGCGAGCGCATCGCGCAACAACCGCGTATTCGCCGGATCGGGCTGGTGGCCGCGACCGTCGCTTTCGGCATGGTTCATGGCCGCTTCGATATCGTCGCTCTCGCGCATCCGCTCTCCTTTGCGCTCACACATAATCGTGCAGGCGGGGAGAGCAAGGCTCAGCGTTCCAATCCAAGGAGCTTGTCGAAAGAAAGCCGCCCGGGGCCCTTCATCAGAACCGTCAGAAGCGCGATTGCCCAAAGCCCATGCGTCACCCATGCGCTGGGATAGACGAAGATCTGGATCACCAGCGTCATTGCCAGAAGCGCGAGCGCTGCAAGTCGGCTGCCAAGGCCGAGGATCAGCAGAAGTGGGAAGAAATGCTCCGAGAATGTCGCGAGCACCGCCGCCCATTGATGCGGAATGAGGGGCAGGTCGTATTCGTATTGAAAGAGGGTGAAGGTGGAATCCTTGATCATGAACCCTTCCACCTTCGTCCGACCGGACATCCAGAACACCATCGCTGGAAAAAGCCGCGCTCCGATCAGAACAATCTCCTCCGGTAGGCGCTGGGCTAGATCGGAAAATCGATGATACAGCCTGAATAGACCCTGTTTTGACGTTTTCATCTCGATCGCATCGGTCATGAGTCGTGTCCTCTTTCGATGCCCGCGCCGACGATCAGCGCATTCTCCAGCAGCAGCAGAAGCGCTGCGTTGAGGTCAAAATCCGCTCCCGCGCGGTCTTGTGCGCGGGCGACGGTTTCGCCTGCACAGAGGGTCGAGATGAAGCGACCGGTCGAGCTACGAACGACGGACGTGATTACATGAGCGATCCCGCGCCGCGCAATCAGCAGTGTCTCCGGCCTCCATTCGGTCGCCCGCGGTGGAGCGGGGCCACCTGGTTGTTGCGAGGCCCAGATCGAACCCGCAGGTGTCAGGAGCTGAAGAACTTGCACCGACGGATGCAGATCGAGACACAGATCAGTGCCCGCGCGTTTGGCTGTCTCTTGCAGGCATTCCCGCGCAATAGGCTCTGAATCGGCTGCGTGATAGGCCCGGCTGCGCGCCCATTCGATGCGGGCGACGTCGGGCAGATAGCTTAGCGATTGCAGCGAAGGTTCATCTGCCAGATAGGCCGGAAACGCGCCGCCCCATTCGGTCAGAACGGGCGTGTGCGGCGGGTGCTCGGCGATATAGGCCCGGGCGAGCCCCCTGAAGCAATCCGCGCCAAGAAGCCGCTCGATCGCCGGGAAATGCCGCGCGAGGGCCTGTGTCAGCCCATGCGCCACGTTGTTGCGGTAAACGTCGAAGCGGCGCTCGATCTCGGCTGGATCTTGGGCGGTTGCGTTTTGCGGCGCGGGCCCTCCGGTCAGGCCCTCGCGGAAACCGCGGGCGAAGTCACGATGCGAGGGCATGGTGGTCTCCCGACAGGATCATCGACGCACGCTCGGCCTCGGCCATTAAAGTAGCGAAGTCCGGCACGTCGTTGTCCCATTCGGTAAGGCTCGGTAGCGGCCCAGATTTAGAGACTGTTTCGGCGTAAAGCGCCCAAACCGGTTCAGCGACTTCGCGCCCGTGGCTGTCGATCAGCAGGGGCCCGGAGGGCAGCTCTTCCTCTTCATGACCTGCCAGATGGACCTCGCCGACACGGTTCAGCGGGAACGCCTCGAGATAGGCGCGCGGATCCTGTCGGTTGTTCACGCAGGACACGAAGACATTGTTCACATCCAACAGCAATCCGCAGCCGGTCCGCTGGCTGATCTCGGTCAGAAACTCGGTCTCGGGGATCTCGGAATTGTCGAAGAGTACATAGGTCGCCGGATTTTCGAGCAGCATCCGGCGGCCGAGATGCTCCTGCACCTCATCGACGTGATCGCAGATCAGCGCGAGCGTTTCCGCAGTGTAGGGCAGGGGCAGCAGATCGTGCATCCAGACGCCACCATGGCTTGCCCAGGCGAGGTGTTCCGAGAAGCTCTCGGGGTCGTATCGGTCGCAGAGCGCCTTGAGCCGCGCGAGGTGGTCGCGATCCAGCGGATCGGGCCCGCCGATCGAGAGGCCCACGCCATGCACCGAAAGCGCGTAGTCCGCGCGCAGCCGCTCCAGCATCGCATGCGGCATCCCGCCCGCGCCCATATAGTTTTCCGCGTGGATTTCGAAGAACCCGAGGTCCGGTTTCGTCTCTGATATGGCGGGAAAGTGCTCTGGCTTGAAGCCGAGGCCCGCTTTGCGTGGCAGTGTCATGGCAGCCTCCATTGATGAGAAAACGGGGCGCACGCCGACCGCACGCCCCGCTTGGCGTCACATCTCTTTCGGTTCGAGCGAGCCCATGCCGTGCGGCGTCTCGATCTCGGTGCAGGTGCCTGCCGGGACGAGTTTCCAGGCGTTGCCCTGATAATCCATAGTCGCGGTGCCGGCGCAGGTGGTGCCGGGGCCGGCGGCGCAATCGTTCTGCCCGGCCATCGCGACGCCGTAGCATTTCTCCATCGCCTGATCTTCGGCATGGGCGGCGCTGGCCAGCCCCATCGCGCATGTCAGAGCAGCGGCAAAGCCAAGGGTAGTTTCGGTCTTCATGGTAGTCTCCCTGATTGGTTGGGGCCTCTTGCGGCCCTGATCACCGTTCGCGAGAGGTCACGGCGTCGTTACGATGCTCACGCCAGCGTGAACGAAAAAAGTTTTTCGCTCCGGCTGTAACGAAGGCATGATCGCGAACGAAGGGACGGCGATGATGCATGATCGGCGGGCAGATTGGTCGCAGCTCCTGCGGGCTGCGAATGCGGGCGACAAGCGCGCCTATGGCTTGTTCCTGCAAGCCGTGACCCCCGTGCTTCGCTCGGTGGTGCGGTCGCGTGGCGGAGGGTTGTCAGAGGCTGATTGCGAGGACGTTGTGCAGGAGGTTTTGCTCGCCATCCATCTGAAGCGTCACACTTGGCGCGAAGATGAGCCTGCTGCGCCGTGGTGTTACGCAATCGCCCGGCACAAGGTGGTCGACGCCTTTCGCAAACGCGGGCGACGTATCCATCTTCCGGTCGAGGACTTCGCCGAGGTGCTGCCCGCCGCGCCTGAGGCGGATCCTACAGAAAAGGCCGATATAGAGACGTTTTTGACCCATCTTGAGCCCCGCGCAGCACAATTGGTGCGCGCCATCGGGCTCGAAGGGAAAAGCATCGCGGAAACTGGCGATGCGTTAGATATGAGTGAGGGAGCGGTGCGGGTCATGCTGCATCGTTCGTTGAAAAAACTGGCCGCGCTTCGCGAGAGGCTGATCGAGATATGAAGACCGAAGACCTGATATTCGTATTGCAACAGGACACGTTGCACGAACCCCGCCCGAAACAGGTGCTGGGCCGCTGGCTTGTGCCGGCGCTTTTCCTGTCAGCGCTGTTCGTGATTTCGGTCTATGGTTTGCGGTTTCCGCTGCAACAGACCCTTATGACGCCGGAAATCGCCCCGAAATTTTACCTGCCGCTGGTCTTGGCCGTGCTCGTGACGCCGATGGCAGTGCGCTTGGGACGGCCCACGACGAAGGTGTCGACCGGGTGGCTCTGGATCTTCCCGGCACTCGGGGCCGCGCTTCTGGTCTATGCCTACCTGACCACGCCCGACGGGCAGCGGATGGCGGATTTCAAGGGTGAGACGATCCTGCCCTGTCTGATCTCCGTTCCGATGCTGTCCTTCCCGGCCTTGGCCGCGCTTCTCGTGAGCCTGCGCAAAGGGGCGGTGACGCGCCCGGCGCGGGCCGGGGCGCTCGCGGGGCTCGCCGCCGGAGGAATGGGTACCGCGATCTACGCCTTGCACTGCACCGAGGACAGCCCGTTGTTCTACGTCACGTGGTATGGCGCGGGGATCGTCGTCGTGATGCTTGTGGGTGCTTTGCTCGGGAAGCGCGTGCTGCGCTGGTAGACCCTAATCAGGCCAAAACGCCAGATTCTCGATGAATTTCTCATGCAGGACCGGGTTGGCGACGACCAGCCCGCTCGATTGCGGCGGGGAGCGGTTGAACCGCAGCGCGCGTCCATTGCGATCCGTTGCCAGAAGCCCGGCGCGTTGGGCGATCAGGCTCGCGGCGGCGATGTCCCACTCCCACGCCGGACGCAGCGAAATCGTCGCGTCGAATCGCCCCTCGGCCACCAGACACAGCCGCCACGCCAGTGACGAGCGGAAATGGCGCTGGTAATCCGGCTGGCCGTGCCGCCAGAAGCTTGGATTGTCGGAGAGTTTCGAGGTCAGAACCGTCGCGCCGGACAGCACTTCTTGTGCACCGGGCCGCAGCGGCTCCCCGTTCAGGCAAGCCGGACCGCCGATCGATGCCGAATAGGTGAGATCGTGCACCGGCAGATGCACCACGCCCGCCACGACCGCGCCATCGCGCACCACGGCCAGCGCATGTGCGAAGCCGCCATCATGGGCGAGAAAGGCGCGCGTGCCGTCGATCGGATCGACGATGAAGGTCGAGCGCGCCGCAAGACGGGCCGGATCGTCGGTGCTTTCCTCGGACAGCCAGCCGTAATCGGGCCGGGCGCCGCGCAGGCGCTCTTCCAGTAGCGCGTTCACCGCTAGATCGGCCTCGGACACCGGACCGGCCCCGTCGCCTTTGTCCCAGGCTTCGGGCGCTTTTTTCCAGTATGTGAGCGCGAGCGCACCGGCCTCTTTGGCGGTCTCGATGAGCAGGGGAAGATCAGTCTCCGGCAAGCGTCATCCCTTCGAGGAGAAGCGAGGGCACGATATGGCTCAGATGCATCCGCGCGTCATTCGCGGGTCGGATGCTGCGGAGCATGTCGCGCAGGTTGCCCGCGATCGTGCACTCGTTGACGGGATAGACCGGCTCGCCGTTTTCGACCCAGAAGCCCGAGGCCCCGCGCGAGTAATCACCGGTATTGGGGTTGATCGTCGCCCCGATGAAGGAGGTTACCAGAAGTCCGGTGCCCATTTCGGCCATCAGTTCCTCGCGGGTCTTGTCGCCTTGGGTCAGGGTCACGTTACCGATGCCGGGCGAGGGCGGAGAAGAGGTGCCGCGGCTGGCATTTGCCGTCGATTGCAGCCCCAGCTTGCGCGCGCAGGCGAGGTCGAGCGTCCAGCTTTTCAGCACGCCGTTCTCGACGATGGCGCGGCGCGCGGTAGCGAGCCCTTCCGCGTCGAAGGGGCGCGACCCGGAGACCCGTTTGCGATGCGGCTCCTCAATCAGCGACAGGCCGTCGGGCAGCACTTGGTCGTCCAGAGCGTCGCGCAGCCACGAGGCCCCGCGGCAGATTGCCTGCCCGTTCACCGCGGACAGCAGATGCCCGATCAGGCTGCCCGAGACGCGCTCGTCGATCAGCACCGGATAGGCACCGGTTTTCGGGCGGCGCGGATTGGCACGGGCGGCAGCGCGTTCACCGGCCAGTCGCCCGATCTCCTGCGCAGTTGGCAGGTCGGACTGGAAAACACGGCTCTCGGCGGCCCAGTCGCGCTCCATCCCAAGCCCCTCGCCGGAAATCGCGACGGCGGAGACAACGCGCGAACTGCGGTCGTAGCCGCCCGCGAAACCGTTGGAGGCGGCGACATGGACACGCCGATAGGAATAGGCGGCGGAGGCGGATTGAACTTGCGTGACGCCTTCGACACCGAGCGCGGCTGCTTCGGCTTCGAGCGCGTCGCTTTGCAGCGCCTCGGCGGAGGGTTCGGCGCTCGGATCGGCCAGTTCCATTCCGTCGGCATCGCGACGGTCGGTCAGCTGAGAGGGATCGGCGAGGCCGATGAACGGATCTTCCGGCGCTTCGCGGGCCATCGCAATCGCGCGCTGGGCCATTTCCTCGAAGGTGCGCGCGGAAATATCGGAGGCGGAAACGCAGGCTTGCTTGCCACCGAGGAGGACACGCAGCCCCATCTCGACGCCCTCGGACCGCTCGGCCTGTTCGAGACGGCCTTCGCGGACATCGATCGCAACCGAGCGCCCATCGACTGCAATGGCATCGGCGGCCGGGGCGCCTGCGCGCTTCGCGGCCTCGAGCAGCGATTGGGTCAGATCGGAGAGGGAGGGCTTGGTCATTTCCACCTCGTGAGAAAAACGCGAAGCCGCCCGGAGATCCGGACGGCTTCGCGCCGTGGGTTTCAGTGTTTACTGGACGCGTTGGCCGTTGACGAGGATTTCCCCGCCATCCTTGAACTCGACCTGCGACGCGTAGGCGTCGTCGCCCGTGGGTTTGGCGTAGAGGCCCAGCATCATCCGCCCGAACATGATCTGATCCTGCGGCACGAGGCCCATCGAGACCAGCTTGTCCATCAGCGCGTTCGCCCCGGTCAGCGTCAGATCGATCTTGCCCGTGGGCATCGGCATCGGCCCGCCATTCTTCAGCTCCAGCGCGCCCTTGCCGTTCAGATCGGCGCCGACCATCGACAGCTTGATGTTGTTGATGTCGACGGTCTGGACCTCCATCGGGGGCGAGTCCATCGCGGCGGCGGCGGGGCTGAACAGATCCTCGGTGAGCTTCATCTTGCCCGAGAGATCCACCTGCAGCGTCGCCGGGTCATGCGGCAGATCGCCGTTAGGATCGAACATCGCCCAGATGTTGTCGGAGACCGAGACGCCGTTGAAGCCGAGCTTCGCCTTGTAGTCCTGCGCCGTATCCGCTTTTGCGACCGGCACCGCGAAGGTCATGTCCGCCGACTGGATATCCGCGGTGATCGGGAAAGGCAGGTCGGGCGTGGCGATCTCGATGTGGCCGTTGTTGCTCTGACCGCCGAAGGACAGACCGTCCTTCGACATCGTGACGTCGAATTTCCCGCCCTCGTCGGTGGTCTTCTGATCGACCTTGCCGTTGGGTCCGTCGGCGGTGGTCGCCCAGTTCGAGCTGGCATAGGTCATCGACAGATCGAGGTTTGCACCGGAATTGAGCGCTTCGTCGAGCTTTTCGGAGGAGACGTCCTTGGGCATCGCGAAACTCCCCTCGTAGGAGAGATCGTTCATCTGGCCGTTCATGTTGAACGTGCCGCTGCCCTCGGGATCGGCCCCGGAGGCGGTAAGGTCGAGCGTGCCGATCGCCATCTTCGAGTCGACCGAATGCATATCGCCGTCGACGACGTGGTAATTGCCCTTGGTGTCCTTCAGCGCAAGATACATCTTGATCGGAACATCCTGCCCCTCGGCGGAGACGGTCTGGTCGAGATCCACGGTCAGTTTCGGCGCGTCGATATCGTAGGTCAGATCGCCCGGCGACCCGGAAACGATGATCTTGCTGTCGGTCTGGGTCATCGTCATCTTCATGGCGACGTCCGAGGTGTCGGTGCCAGGCTTTCCGGTCATGTCACCGGTCATCTTCTCGGGGAAAATGGTCTCCACCGTGCCGTCGCCGCGGTCGCGCAGCTTCAGTTCGGGAACGTCGAGCGTGAGGCTCATATTGTCGACATTGCGCACCATCTTCACGTCGGAGACGATGAGCGTGTCGCCCTCTCGGTTCTGACCGCCGACCATCACCTCGTAGCCGTAGGTCTGGTATTCGGATTGCCACGCCTGCCAGACCTGCTCCGCGGTTACATCCGCGAAAGAGGCCGTGGTGGACAGCAGCGAAACCACGACGGCGCCGGAACCGACGGTTTTGAGCCATGCCATAAGAGGGTACCTTTCCACTGAGAACCAAGTCGCGGCCATCCTCCTTTGGGTCAGGCCGATGGTCAAGCCTTCGCGGGGCTGCTAGAGGGGTTTCACGGGAGTTGTGAGGAGGCTGGGGATGATCCGCCACGAGATCGAGAACGGGCTGTGGCGCGTGACCATCGACCGTCCTGAAAAAGCCAACTCGCTGACCGGCGCGATGTTGGGCGAGATCGCTGATCTGGCCGAGCGCGCGGGGCGCGAGGAGGCGCGGGCTTTCGTGCTGACCGGGACCGGCAAGGTGTTCTCCGCCGGGGCCGATCTGGCAGAGGCGAAGACGGGAACGCTCGCGACCGACCCGGTTTGGGAACGGCTTTCCGGCGCGATCGCTTCGCTGCCCTGCCTGACGATCGCGGCGCTGAACGGCACTTTGGCCGGGGGCGCGATGGGCATGGCGCTCGCTTGCGATCTGCGCATCGCCGTCCCGGGCGCGAAATTCTTCTACCCGGTGATGAAGCTCGGCTTCCTGCCGCAGCCCTCGGACCCGGCGCGCATGGTCGCTTTGGTCGGGCCCGCGCGGGCCAAGATGATCCTGATGGCGGGGCAGAAGATCGAGGCCGAAGAGGCCTTGAGCTGGGGGTTGATCGACCGGATCGTGCCGCGCGAGACGCTGGACGAGACGGTCGCGACGCTCGCTGCCGATGCGCTGGGTGCGCGGGCTGCGCATGTCGCGGGGATCAAGGCGCTGATCCGCTAAAGCGAACGGCCCGGACAGGCCGGGCCGCGGGGCGTCACATTCTACGCGAGGCTGTCGCGATCAGGCGTACACGCTCTCTTTGCCGAAATGCTTGGTGAGCATGTAATAGATCACGGCGCGATACTTGTTGCGCTCGGACCGGCCGTAGGTCTCGATCACGCTGTCGATCGCATCCATCAGTTCGGGGCCGTCGGAGAGGCCGAGTTTCTTGACGAGGAAGTTGTCCTTCACGGTTTCCAGCTCCCCCTTGTCCGTGGCCGCGACGGTCGATGCATCCGCATCGTAGATCGAGGGGCCGCAGCCGATCGTCACCTTGGTCAGAAGCTCCATGTCAGGGGCCATGCCGCATTTGGATTTCAGATCCTCGGCGTATTTCTCAATCAGCTCGTCTCTTTTACCCATCTGTCCCACCTATCAGGTTGCTTTGCCCAGAAATGAAGGCAGGCGCAGGTTAAGCCCAGATAGGGAAATTACAAAGTGTAAATCCCGGACCTGTCGCGCCTCAGCCTCCGCCGCGACAGGAAACGCATTGTGTGAAGGTCGGGTCGAGTTCGAGGCGCTTCTCGGGGATCGGCTCGCCGCAGCTGTCGCAATAGCCGAATTCGTCCTCTTCGATACGCTGGAGCGCGGCCTCTATCGCTGTGATCCGATGCTTGCGGCGACCGTCGACCGCATTGGCCATCGCCTGATTCTGCAACGCGTCCATGCGCGACAGCCGACCGACGCTTTGCTGGTCCAGCTCGACGGGCTTGCGGGTCTGCGCGGTGTCCTGCGAGGCGGTGCGCAGCTCTGCCAGCTCCGCTTCCAACTGCGGTTTGAATCGCGCGGCAAGGTCTTCGGGTGTCATCGCTCTCCTCCTGTCCCAAGGAAAACCGATCACCGCCCGCGTTGCACGTAAAAAGGCCGCGCCTTGCCGCGCGGCCTTCGAAATTGCGATGTGATCCGGTCAGTAGCGGTAATGCTCGGGCTTGAAGGGGCCTTCGACCGTGACGCCGATATATTCCGCCTGATCGGGCTTGAGCTGGGTCAGCTTCACGCCGATCCGGTCCAGATGCAGGCGGGCGACCTTTTCATCGAGGTGCTTGGGCAGGATGTAGACGCCCGGCGCGTAGTCATCGCCCTTGGTCCACAGCTCGATCTGCGCCAGCACCTGATTGGTGAACGACGCCGACATCACGAAGCTCGGGTGGCCGGTGGCGTTGCCCAGGTTCAGCAGGCGGCCTTCCGACAGCAGGATGATGCGCGAGCCCGAGGGCATCTCGATCATGTCCACTTGCTCTTTGACGTTCGTCCATTTGTGGTTCTTCAGGTTCGCGACCTGAATTTCATTGTCGAAATGGCCGATATTGCCGACGATCGCCATGTCCTTCATCTCGCGCATATGCTCGATCCGAATGACGTCCTTGTTGCCGGTGGTGGTGATGAAGATGTCGGCGCTGTCGACCACGTCTTCCAGCACGACGACCTCGAACCCGTCCATCGCAGCTTGCAGCGCGCAGATCGGATCTACTTCGGTGACCTTCACACGAGCACCTGCACCGCGCAGCGAAGCGGCGGAGCCTTTGCCCACATCGCCGTAACCGCAGACGACGGCGACCTTGCCGGCCATCATCACGTCGGTCGCGCGGCGGATGCCGTCAACGAGGCTCTCTTTGCAGCCGTATTTGTTGTCGAACTTCGACTTGGTGACCGAGTCGTTCACGTTGATTGCCGGGAAGGGCAGCAGTCCCTTCTTGTGCAGATCATAAAGGCGATGCACGCCGGTCGTGGTCTCTTCCGAGACGCCCTTGATCGCGTCGCGCTGCTTGGTGAACCAGCCGGGGCTTTCCTTCATGCGCTTCTTGATCTGAGCGAACAGCGCCTCTTCCTCTTCCGAGGTGGGCACTTCGATCAGGTCGGTCTCACCGTTCTCGACCCGCGCGCCGAGCAGGATGTAGAGCGTCGCATCCCCGCCGTCGTCGAGGATCATGTTGCAGGTGCCTTCCTCGAACTGGAAAATCTGGTCGGTATAGGACCAGTATTCCGCGAGCGTCTCGCCCTTGATCGCGAAGACAGGCGTGCCGCCCGCAGCAATAGCCGCGGCCGCGTGATCCTGCGTCGAGAAGATGTTGCACGAGGCCCAACGCACATCGGCGCCAAGCGCTTTCAGTGTTTCGATCAGCACCGCGGTCTGCACCGTCATGTGCAGCGACCCCGCGATGCGCGCGCCTTTCAGCGGTTTGCTCTCGCCGAATTCTGCGCGGCAGGCCATCAGACCCGGCATTTCGGTTTCGGCGATGTCGAGCTCCTTGCGGCCATATTCGGCCAGAGCGATATCCTTGATTACGTAATCGGCCATGCGCGGCTCCCAATCTGATTTGGGAGCTATGTAGCACCGGGACCGTAAAGCGGCAATGAAGGCCGATCACGATCAGGTGGCGGGCAGAATCCCCTCGCGATGCAGAAGCGCCACCGGGTTCTTGCCACGCTTCCAGTCGGTGCCCGAGGACACGATGCAGGAGACGTTGTCGGCGCGGGTATAGACCGCAGTCCAGGTGCCCATGAGGCTCGACGCGTAAAGCTCGACCTTGCGGTGATCGCCGAGCTGTTTCGTCATCGCGGGCTTCTCCGCGAAATCGTGATTGAGGGAATCCACCAGCTTCGCGCGCTTGTCGCAATATGGTTGGTTGGGGCTTTGTGCCTCGCCGATCGCGGTGACGTCGTCGAAGGCCGACAGATCGCCATAGGGAATTTCGGAGGGGATATCCTCCATCGGGCGCCCGTTGCCCTCGTAGCCGTCGAGCATGACCTGCCGCGCCGCTTGGGGATGCTGGGCAGGCGTCACAGCCTCGTCGCTGCGCACGGCGGCGATGGCGATGGTCGCGGGGATCGAAATGATGGCGATCCCGGCGGTAAGAAACGTGGTTTTCGAGGTTTGCATTTTCGCTTCCCCTTTTTCTCTCCGTGTCAACCCGAGAACTCGCCATGCGCGGAAATGTTCCTCTTTCTGTGACGTTTACAGCCGGATTGGCTTTGGCTAGTCACAGATACGCGCTGCATGAGAGGAGCGAATGGAGATCGATCTGGCCTGCTCGAAACCGGCGCAGCACCGCAATGCGATCGCGTTTTGCTGCGACGGCGCTTACCCGCCTTATGCGGCGCATGCGGCCGCCCAGATTGCCGCGCTCCATCCGGATCGGGATTTCGACATCTGCATCGTGAGCGCCGAGCCGGTCACGCTTCCGGATTCGCCCGAGGCGTTGGGTCTGCGGCGGTGCAGTTTCGATCCGGAGCCGATATTCGCGGGCTTTTCGACGGATCGCGGACGCGGTTCGGTCATGTATGTGCGGCAGATGCTCCCGCAGATTTTTGCGGATGACATCGGCCCGACGAACCCGTGTAAAGCGCGACCCGAGACGCCGCAGCCACGCTTTGGCCGGGCAGCAAGCTGATGAAGAAAATGCTCGTTCGGCGTCTCATCAACAGAAACAAGATGGCGCGCTATCTCGCGCGTTCTCCCGACGACTATACGGTGATCATATGAAACGCGCTTGGCAAAGGATGCTCTCGGGACGCCGGCTCGACCTGCTGGACCCGACGCCCGTCGATATCGAGATCGAGGATATCGCGCATGGTCTGGCTTTCGTGGCCCGCTGGAACGGGCAGACCTTCGGTGACTGGCCCTATTCGGTGGCCGAGCATTCGCTGCTGGTGGAGCAGATTTTCTGCCACCAGAATCCTAAGATCGCGGCGAAATGGAAATTGGCGGCGCTTTTGCACGACGCGCCGGAATATGTACTGGGCGATATGATCAGCCCGGTGAAAGCGGCGATCGGCGAAGGCTACGGCGCGCTCGATAATCGTCTGATTGCGGCGGTGCATATACGGTTTGGTCTACCCGCAGCGCTTCCCGTACGAATCAAACGCGCTATCAAAAAGGCGGATATCGTTTCGGCGCGGTTGGAGGCCGAACAGATCGCCGGATTTTCCAAGGCGGAATCCGACAAGGTTTTCGGCAAACTCGCGCCCGAATATGCCGAGACCTTTAAAATACACCTGCGGCCACCGTCGGAAGTGCGCGCTGATTATGCCGCACGCCACGAAGCGCTTCTGGCAGAGCTGTAATGCGAAAAGCCTGCCATTTCGGCAGGCCTTGCATAAAGGTATCCAACTCGAGACTCAGATCTTCAGATCATCGAGCGATTTTCCATTATCGAGAGCGGCTTGCACCCAACGCGGCTTGCGGCCACGGCCGGTCCAGGTTTCGCTGGCATTGTCGGGATTGGCGTATTTCGGCGGCACGGTGCGGCGCGGCTTGGCCGAGCCCGAACCGGTCAATTCCGCCAACGAATAGCCCATATCGCGGGCCGCGCGCTCAAGCTGATCGATCGCTTCTTTCTTCTTGCGATCCTCGTAGCTGGAGATCGCCTTGTCGACTTGCTTGCGAAGAGCCTTGAGTTCGTCGAGGGACATATCATCTAGATTCATTTTAATGCTCCGAATTGCATATTCCGGAGCATTAAATAGAAACGTAAATTAATTAACAACCTGACCAAAACGTCAGCGGGGGCTCCGTTTGGCCAAAATCCGCTGAAGGGTCCGGCGGTGCATATTCAAACGGCGCGCGGTTTCCGAGACATTCCGGTCGCAAAGTTCGTACACACGTTGAATATGTTCCCAACGCACGCGATCCGCGCTCATCGGGTTTTCCGGCGGCGGCGGGGCGACTTCGCCTTTCGCCAATAGCGCATTCGTGACGTCAGTGGCATCGGCAGGCTTCGCGATATAATCGGTCGCCCCCATTTTCACGGCGGCCACAGCGGTCGCAATCGCCCCGTATCCGGTCAGAACCACGATTCGGGCATCGGCACGCTTTTCACGAAGCGCCTCGACCACATCGAGCCCATTTCCGTCCTCGAGCCGCAGGTCGATCACCGCATAGGCGGGCGGGTTCGATTGCACGATGGCGCGGCCTGCAGCCACGGTTTCGGCCGTCTGGGTCTCGAAGCCGCGCTTCTCCATCGCGCGCGCCAGCCGCGTGAGAAACGGCACATCATCATCGACGATCAGAAGCGATTTGTCCGGACCGATATCCGCGCTGATGTCTTCAGCCATTATCGTAACTCCCTGTCGTCGAGTTTAACGTTTGATTGGTTTTAGACGCGCGCGCCTACTCGGTCAATTTCCGGCTGCGCCGTCGGGATTGGCCTTTTTCCATGCGTCGACGAAACAGGCGACGCTGTCGGCCATCTGCTCCGGCGTCGTGTCGCGGTTGTAGTATTCCGCGAAACCGGAATCGGGGAAGACCAGGTAGCTCTGTGTCGAGTGGTCGATCAGCGTGTAGGGGTCGTTCGGATCCTGCACTTTGAAATAGGTACGATATTCCTGCGAGACCTTCTTGATCTGCTCCGGCGTGCCGGTCAGTCCGATCATTTTCGGATGCATGAAATCGGTGAATTCCTTAATAAGCTCCGGCGTGTCGCGCGCGGAATCGACCGAGATGAAGACCGGCGTCACCGAATATCCGCGCTTTTCGAGGAGGCTCACGGCCTCGGCGTTGCGTGCGCTGTCGAGCGGGCAGACATCGGGGCAGTAGGTATAGCCAAAATAGAGAATGCTCGGCTCGGTGATGACATCCGCATCGGTCACCTCCTTACCGTTCTCGTCGGTCAGCGTGAAAGGACCGCCAATCTCGCCCGCGCCGCCTGCGACGACACTCTGGCGGCATTGCGCGAAAATATCGTCGTCCTGGCTGCGGGTCGCCGCGAACCAGGTAACGCCAAGGCCGATGACCACGATCGCCGAAGCGCCGATGGCGGAAATTTTCGCAATACGGTTCATATTGTCACTCCTCTCACGGCTGCATTGATCGCGCGGCGGGCGGCGATTATCAATGCTTTCATGCCGCCAATTCCGGCGATGTGCGCTTTGGACGCGGGAGACGACATGGCTCAACGCCTCGAGGCCCAACCCGGCCCGGCCGAGATTCACCACGACTGGGTGCGCCTCCGGACGCTGATCTTCCTGCGCTGGACCGCGATCGTGGGACAGCTTGGCGCGATTTTCGTGGCCTATTTCGTTTATGATATCGCGTTGGATCTGGCGCTGTGCCTCGCCACGGTGGCGGCAGCGATCGCGGCCAATCTCGTGGCGATTTTCCTGTTTCCCGACACCAAGCGCCTCACCCAGCCCGAAGCGGCGGCGACGCTGATGTTCGACATGGCGCAGCTCGCGCTGCTGCTGTCGATTACTGGCGGGATGAACAACCCCTTCGCGTTGCTCATTCTGGTGCCCGTCACCATAGCGGCGACCGCACTGGAGAGATCGGCCACGATCCTTCTCGGTCTCGCGACAATGGTGATGATCTCGATCGTCGCCGTGGTCTACCTACCTTTGGTCAGCAAGACCGGCGAGGTGATCGCGGTGCCGGACGTGTTCGAATTCGGCTACTGGCTTTCGATCATCATCGGCGTCGCCTTCCTCGGGGCCTATGCCCATAAGGTGGCAAGCGAAGTGCGCTCCATGGGCGATGCGCTCCGCGCGACGCAGCTCGCCTTGGCGCGCGAGCAGAAGCTGACCGATCTCGGCGGCGTCGTCGCGGCCGCCGCGCATGAGTTGGGCACGCCGCTTGCGACGATCAAGCTGGTCAGTTCGGAGCTGGCCGACGAGCTCGAAGACAGCCCCGATTTGCGCGACGACGCGCTCCTGATCCGCGAGCAGGCCAATCGGTGCCGCGACATCCTCCATTCCATGGGTCGGATCGGCAAGGACGATCTGCATATGCGCAGTGCGCCGATCGTCGCCGTTCTGCGCGAAGCGGCTGACCCGCATATGGAGCGCGGGATCGAAATTCATTTCGACGCCCATCCGATTGTCGAGGGGCTGGAGCGTCAGCCGACGATCTACCGCTATCCCGAACTGATCCATGCGCTGCGCAATTTCATCCAGAACGCCGTCGATTTTGCCCAATCCACCGTCTGGGTCGAGGCGGAATGGGATGACGAAGAGATCACCGTGCGGATCAGTGACGACGGCAAAGGCTATCCAGCGAGCGTGCTCAACCGGATCGGCGATCCCTTCCTGCAACCGCGGGCAAACGCGGCGGAACGCAAAGGTTACGAGGGGATGGGGCTTGGCGTGTTCATCGCGAAGACCCTGATCGAGAGGACCGGCGGGCGGCTCACCTTTTCCAACGGGGACGTACCCTTTGCGCCCCGCGCCGCAGCGCCTGTGCGCTCCGGCGCGGTTGTGGAGGTCGTCTGGCCCGCTACCCGCCTTCTGGCACGGGACGAGGCAGGGCTTGGCCTGAACCAACCGATCGCGGTCTGATCCCCATCGACGCCTGCATGCTCGACGCGAGTTAACGTCGGCTTAACGATTCTCCCGCACCTTCGACCTCGCGACAGGTTTGAAAGGCCGAAGGATATGAGGACTGCATGGCTCGAGGCGGCGATGATCGCGCTTACCTCGGTGGGCGCGGCTTTGGTCGGATTGCTGCTGACATGGATTGCCGTGGGGCGCGGGCCGAGGCGCAAGCTCACCCCCGCCGCGCGGGAGGACGTCGAGGAGGTGGCCTTGCTGTTCGATGATGAGGCGCTTGTGGATGCGACGCCGCCGGCGCGGCGCTTGCTGGAAACGATGCCCGTCGGGGTGACCGATTGGGCCCGTTTCACCGCCTTCGCCGCGCCGCGGTTTCCGGAGTTTCAGTCCCGGATCGCGCGGCTCTCCGAGTTCGCGCGGCTCGAGATGACAGAAACCGCGACCCGCGGCGACAAACCGCGACTGCGCCTGACTGCCGAAAACCTGCGCGGCCTGGCGCGGATCACCCTCATCGATCCGGAGGGCGAAGGGCAGGGCCAGCGCGTCGACAACCTCTCGCTCCGGGCGATGGAGGACGAGTTGGAGATGATGCGCGCCACGCTCGACCGTTCCCCCGTTCTGATCTGGCGGATCGAGAAAAATGGCGAGCTGACCTGGGCGAACAGAGCCTACCTCCTGCGCGCAGGCGCCTTCGACGCGGATGAAGAGGGGTTCGGCTGGCCGCTGCCGAAGCTGTTCACGCTGCCGCCGGACGCGTTCAGCGGCGGCGGGCCCCACCGGCTCGAGCTGACCTCGCCCGCGCCAGGAGCTTCGGATGTCGCGACCTGGTTCGACTGTCATTCCGTTGTGCTCGAAGGTGGTACGCTCCATTTCGCGCTCCCCGCCGAGGCTGCCGTCCGGGCCGAGCAGGCGCTGCGCGATTTCGTCCAGACCCTGACCAAGACCTTTGCCGATCTCCCGACCGGGCTCGCCATTTTCGACCGGGACCGCCAGCTGAGGCTGTTCAATCCCGCACTGAGCGACCTGCTTCAGCTTGGCCCGGAATTCCTCGCTACGCGCCCTACGCTCTACGCCTTTCTCGACAGGCTGCGCGAGACCAAAATGGTGCCCGAGCCGAAGGACTACCGAAGCTGGCGGCAGGAAATGACCGAGCTGGAGCGGGCGGCCGCTTCGGGGTTCCACGCCGAAACATGGAACCTGCCGGGCGGGCAGACCTATCGCGTCACCGGACGCCCGCATCCGGACGGGGCGGTGGCGTTCCTGTTCGAAGACATCTCCTCGGAAGCGTCCCTAACCCGGCAGTTTCGCGGTGAAATCGAAATGTCTCAGGAGATCTTGGACAGGATCGGGGACGCGATCGCGGTGTTCCGTCCTTCCGGCGAATTGGCGATATCGAATGCTGCCTATGGCGCGCTCTGGGGCGTCGATCCCGAGGCGTCGTTGGGCCGGGTGACGTTACTCGATGCTGTAAAGCAATGGCAGGCCTGCGCCGAACCCAGCGCTTTCTGGTCGTGGCTGCAAAACCTCGCGCGCGAAATCGGCGCACGTGAGAACCTGACCGAAGAGATTACGTTGCTCGACGGTCGGCGGGTAACCTGCCGACTCGAGACGCTCTCGGGCGGGGCGTTCCTGCTGCGTTTCGCTGTTGTTGAGACTTCCGACACGCCGCCGCCACGTAAGGCCGAGGCCATCATCGCTCAGTAAGGCTAGCCGCTTGGCAAAAGGGCGATGCGCGCGCTAGAAGCAACCCATGCCCGCGCCGACGCACGCCCCCGTTTCAACCGAAATGCCCTGTCTCGATCTCCCTGATCCCGAGGCGACAGAGCGGCTTGGCGCGCTGTTTGCCGAATTCGCCGTGCCGGGCGATGTGCTGCTCCTCGATGGCCAGATCGGCGCCGGCAAAACCCATTTCGCGCGGGCCCTGATCCAGACGCGGCTCGGCGTGGCCGAAGACGTGCCCTCGCCGACCTTCACGCTGGTGCAGACCTACGAGGCCGATTGCGAAATCTGGCATGCTGACCTCTATCGGCTCACCGACCCCGACGAAGTTCTCGAACTCGGGCTGGATGCGGCGTTCGACAGCGCGATCTGCCTGATCGAATGGCCCGACCGGCTGGGCTCCGCCGCTCCGAAAGGGGCGCTTCGGCTGCGCTTCGAGCAAACCGAAGACGGCGCGGCGCGAAGGGTCTGTTTCGAGACCGTTACGCCTCTCGCGCAGGAAGTTCTGGAGGCATGGAATGGCTGACGAAGCCAAGGTTCATCGCTTCCTCGCCGCCGCCGGATGGCAGGACGCCGCCCGCAGCCCGCTCGCCGGAGATGCCTCCGCCCGCAGCTACGAACGCCTGACCCGCGGCGCAGATCGCGCCGTGCTGATGAAGGCCCCGAACGGCTCCGAGATCGCGCGCTTCACCCGGATCGGTGGCTGGCTTGCGGAGGCGGGGTTTTCGACTCCGCGGGTGCTCGCGCGCGACGATGCGGTGGGTCTGCTGTTGCTCGAAGATTTCGGCGACGCGCTCGCGGCCCGTCACCTTGATGCGACACCCGAGGATGAGGCCGCGCTCTATGCCCTGATCACAGAATTCCTCGCCGAATTGCGCCACCACGCGCCGCCCGCAGACCTGCCGCTGCTGGACGGGTCGGCACTGGCCGAACTGCTGGATCTGGTGCCGGAGTTCTATCCCTGCACCGACCGCGCCGCCGCGGATAGGCTGCAACAGGCGATCACTCGGAAATTCGACACTATTCCAGCGTGGAAGCCGGTTTTGTGCCTGCGAGATTTCCATGCGGAGAACATCATTCTGCTGGATCGTCCGGGCCTGCGTCGCCTCGGTCTTCTCGACTATCAGGACGCGCTGCGCGCCCATCCCGCCTATGATCTGGTCTCCGCGTTGCAGGACGCGCGCCGCGATGTGAGCCCGCAGGTCGAGGAAGCCGAAGTTGCCCACTACTGCGCGCTGACCGAGGCCGACACTGGCGCGTTCCACCTCGCCTACCGGCTGCTCGGTCTTCAACGTGCCATGCGCATTCTTGGAGTTTTCGCGCGGCTTTGTGTCCGGGATGGAAAGCCGCAATATATTGAGTTTATGCCGCGCGTCTACGACTATATCTCGCGTAACCTCTCCAGTCCGGCTCTTGCGGATCTGGCAGAGCTCTTCCACGCCGCCTATCCTGCGCCCGACCCGAATTTGATTGCTGATTTGAGACGAAAATGCCCGACCAGCCAGACGCCTTGATGCTCTTTGCCGCCGGTTTCGGCACGCGCATGGGCGCGCTGACGCAAAACCGGCCGAAACCGATGGTCGAAGTCGCGGGGCGTCCCTTGATCGATCACGCGCTCGACCTTGCGCGGGCAGGCGGGGCGCGGCGGCTCGTGGCCAATGTCCATTACCTTGCTGATCAGGTGATCGCGCATCTGGCCGGTCAGGACGTCGCGATCTCGGATGAGCGCGACGAGATTCTGGAAACCGGCGGCGGGCTGCGCAAGGCGCTGCCGCTGCTGGGCGAAGGGCCGGTGATGACATTAAATACAGATGCGGTCTGGACCGGCGAGAACCCCGTGGCCCGGCTGCGCGAAGCCTGGCAACCAGAGGACATGTCGGCGCTTCTGATGCTGGTGCGGCCAGAGAATGCCCGCGGCCATGCGGGTGCGGGCGATTTCGCAATGGATGAAACCGGCCGGCTGAGACGCGGGCCGGGCTATGTCTATACCGGCGCGCAGATGCTGAATCCTGCTGGAATAGGGTCTATCTCCGAGCAGAAATTCTCGCTGAACCTCCTTTGGGATGAGATGATCGCGGCGGGGCGTGTCTTCGGGCTCGTGCATGACGGGGGGTGGTGCGATGTCGGACGACCCGAGTCTATTCCGCTGGCCGAGGCGATGCTCGATGAGTGACGGCGCTGCCTCCGTCTACGCCCTCCCGCCCGGCGTCGATTTCCCCCGTGCGCTGGTAGCGGGCCTACGAGCGCGCTTCGCCGACAAGCCGCCCGAGGCACTGGCGCGTGTCACGCTCTATCTGAACTCCGGACGGATGCGCCGCCGTGTGCGGGAGGTCTTCCTCGAAAGCGGCGCGCTCTACCTGCCGCGGCTGCTATTGGTGAGCGATCTCGGGGCAGATCCGCTCGCGGGTCTGCCGCTGCCCGTGCCCCCGCTGCGCCGCAAGTTGGAACTGGCCCAGTTCGTCGAGCAACTCACCCGCGCCATGCCTGAATTCGAAGCCGGCGCGAGCCAGTTCGCGCTGGCCGAGAGCCTCTATTCTCTCCTCGCAGAGATGAAGAGCGAGGGCGTCCATATCGACGATCTCGACCAGCTCGAACTGACTGAGACCCATGCCCGGCACTGGCAGGAGAGCCTGCGCTTCATCCGGATCATTGCGCGCTATTTCGAAAACGAAGTCGAACTGGACCGCGAGAGCCGTCAGCGGATGGTCGTCGAGGCAGTAATCGAGCGTTGGCGCGAAAGCCCGCCTGCCGATCCGGTGATCGTCGCGGGATCGACCGGTTCGCACGGGGCGACCTCGCTCTTCATGCAGGCGGTCGTGCGGTTGGAAAACGGGTCGATCGTGCTCCCCGGCTTCGACCGCGACATGACGCAGGCGGCGTGGGATAGTCTCTATTCCGGCCCATTTCCGCTCGAGGACCACCCGCAGTTCCGCTATCGCAGCTTGCTCGATAAGCTCGGGCTCTCGGCGGAGGACGTCGTCGATTGGGACGAGATCTCCGCGCCGGACCCGGACCGCAATCGCCTCCTTTCGCTGGCGCTGCGACCGGCGCCGGTTACCGACCAATGGCGGCGCGAAGGCGCCGGGCTGGGGCCGCTCGTTCCAGCCTGTCAGGGGCTGTCGCTGATCGAAGCACGCGATCCGCGCCATGAGGCGCTGTCGATTGCGCTCGCGCTGCGAGATGCGGTCGAGCGTGGTGTCAGTTCGGCCCTGATCACGCCGGACCGTCTTCTGGCGCGCCGCGTGGCGGCGGCGCTCGACCGATGGGGCCTGGTGCCCGACGACAGTGCGGGTCAGCCACTGCAGCAGACAGCGGCGGGGCGCTTCCTGCGTCAGGTCGCGGCGATGCGGGCGCGTCCCGTCGGGATCGCCGATCTGATCGCGCTGCTGAAACATCCGTTGACCGCGACCGGTGACGCGGAACGCGGGCCGCACTTGCGCAACACGCGCGAACTGGAGCTTCGCCTGCGCCGCTACGGGCCCGCTTTTCCGGATCGGGACAGTCTCACGAAATGGGCAGAAAAAGACCCCAACTCACGGGAATCCTGGGCGCATTGGCTCTGCGATATTCTCGAGGATTTCGCCGCACCTTCTGCGGCCGCGCTGTCCGATCATGTGGAGCAGCATTTCCGTCTCGCTGAACGGATCGCGGCCGGCCCGAGTGCCGCGACCGAGATCAGCGAGCTGTGGCGCGAGGCCGCAGGGCGCGAGGCGCGCCGCCTGATGGAAGACCTGCGTAGCCAGTCCGGCTTCGGCGGGCATCTCGGCGCGCTCGATTACGCCGATCTTGTCAACCGGCACCTTCAGAGCGGGCTCGTGCGCCAGACGCTCGCCGCGCACCCGCTGATCGCGATCTGGGGGACGCTGGAAGCGCGCGCGCAGGGGGCCGAACTGGTGATCTGTGGCGGGCTGAACGAGGGAAGCTGGCCGGAGGCGCCAGCTCCCGATCCATGGTTCAGCCGGCAAATGCGGCTGGAATCGGGTCTATTGCTGCCCGAAAGGCAGGTCGGCCTGTCCGCGCACGACTTCCAGCAAGCGGTCGCCGGGCCGCAAGTAATCCTGTCGAGATGCGCGCGGGATGCGGAGGCGCAGACGATCCCGTCACGCTGGCTCAACCGACTTTTGAACCTAGTCGACGGCCTGCCCGATCAAGGCGGCACCGAGGCGCTGGCCGAGATGCGCGGGCGCGGCAAGCGCTGGCTCGACCTGGCGGACGCGCTCGAGACGCCGCGGATCACGCTGCAGCCTGCCAAACGCCCGTCGCCACGTCCGCCGGTCGACGTGCGCCCGCGCGAGTTGCCTGTCACCGCGATCGACACCCTGATCCGCGACCCCTACGACATTTACGCGAAGCGCATCCTGAAGCTGCGAGTGCTCGATCCGCTGCGCCCCGAGCCCGATGCCTTGCTGCGGGGACAGGTGCTGCACCAGATCGTCGAAACCTTCGTGAAGACCTATGACGAGGCGGCCACGATAGAGGCGGCGCAGGCGCGTCTGATGGAGATCGCCGAGGAGGTGATGACCCGAGACATTCCGTGGCCCAGTGCGCAGCGCATCTGGCTCGCAAGGGTCCGGGGAATCGCAGAGACTTTTTGCCGGGCCGAGGCCGAGCGGCGCGCGCAAGGCGCGCCCATGGTGATAGAAAAAAAAGGCTCTGTTTCACTGCAAAAGCCGATTTTCACTCTGACCGCGAAGCCCGACCGGATCGACATTCTCGAGGACGGGCGCGCGTGGATCTACGACTACAAAACCGGCACGCCACCTTCCGAGCGAGAGGTGATGGCCTTCAACAAACAGATGCTTCTGGAGGCGGCGATGGTCGGGCGCGGGGCCTTCGAGGCGATCGGACCGCGCGAGGTCGCGGGCATGTCCTATGTGCGGCTGGGCGGCGACGGCGCCACCACGCAGATCAAGGGCAAATCCGGGGATCGCAGCGAGACGCCCGAGGAGAGCTGGGAGAAATTCCGCAAGCTGATCGCGCGCTATTTCGAGCCGACGCAGGGCTTCACCGCGCGGCGCGCTCCGCAGAAGGCCCGGGCGCGCTCCGATTACGATCAGGTTTCGCGCTTCGGGGAATGGGATGTCACCGATGAGGCCGAGGGGGAGGACGTGTCATGACCCATCCGGCCAGCCTAAGACAGCATCAGGCGTCGCAACCGGACAGCTCGGTCTGGCTTGCCGCGAATGCGGGCTCGGGCAAGACCAAGGTGCTGACCGACCGCGTCGCGCGCATGCTTTTGGCCGGAACAGAGCCTCAGCGCATCCTGTGCCTGACCTACACCAAGGCCGCCGCGGCGGAGATGCAGAACCGTCTGCTCGGTTTGCTGGGCGGCTGGGCGATGATGGACGAGGCGAAGCTGCGCGAGAAGCTGCGGGCGCTGGGTGCCGACGAGGCGCTGTCGGCCGAGGATCTGGCGAAAGCGCGGCGGCTGTTCGCCAAGGCGATCGAGACGCCGGGCGGCCTGAAGATCCAGACCATCCACGCCTTCTGCGCCGGGCTTCTGCGTCGCTTCCCGCTCGAGGCGAAAGTCTCGCCCGGATTCTCGGAGATGGACGACCGCGCCGGGGAATTGATGCGCGAGGATATCCTCGAGGAGATCGCGACCGGCCCGGATTGCGACCGGCTCGATGCGTTGCTGGGCGTCTATTCCGGTGAGGACCTGACCACCCTCGCAGCCGAAATAAGCCGGAATAGGGTCGGTTTTGCAGGCGATCTGGGCTTGCCCGATCTGCTGGAAGCCTACGATCTGCCGCGGGATATGACCGAAGAGGCGCTGCTGTCCGAGGTCTTCGACGACGGCGATCTGAAAATGATCGGCGACGTCGCGCCCGCGTTCCTCGCGAGTTCAAAGAACGATCAGCGCGTCGGCGCGGGGTTGGCGGCGGCGCGTACCCGCGATCTGGACGCTGTGCAGGCGCTGGAAGACGTGCTTTGCGTCAAGAAACCGAAGGAGGGCCCGCCCTATCAGCCCAAGCTCGACAAGGTCGCCACCAAGGCGCTTGCGAAATCGCTGGGCGACGGCACGATGGCGGCGCTGTCCGATCTGTCCGAGCGGGTCTCCGAGAACCGTCCCCGCCGTCTCGCTTTTGTCGCGGCCAAGCGCGCCCATGCGTTGCACCGTTTTGCGCAGGTCTTCCTGCCGCGGCTCGACGCCTATAAGGCCGCGCGCGGCTGGCTCGATTTCGACGACCTGATCGACCGCGCGGCGGCGCTCCTGGATGAGCCGTCGGTGGCGCAATGGGTGCTGTTCCGCCTCGATGGCGGGATCGACCATATCCTCGTCGACGAGGCGCAGGATACCAGCCCCCGACAGTGGCGGGTGATCGAGCGGATCGCCGAGGAATTCACCTCCGGCGAAGGCGCGCATAAGGGCGAGCGCACGCTGTTTGTGGTGGGCGACCGCAAGCAGTCGATCTATTCCTTCCAAGGGGCCGATCTTCAGCAATTCGAGGAAATGCGCGCCCATTTTGCCCGAAAATTCGCGGATATCGGGCGCGCGCTCGCGCCGCTGGAGCTGGAACATTCCTTCCGATCATCCGCCGCTGTGCTGCGTTCCGTGGACCTAGCATTCGCGCGCGGGGCCGAGCAGGGCCTGGGCGGGGCGCCCTCGCATATCGCCTTCCATGAGGCGCTTCCGGGCCGCGTCGATCTGTGGCCCGCGATCGAGTCGGTAAAGACCGATGACGAGGACGATTGGGAGAGTCCTGTCGATCTGACCAGCGCGGAATCTGCGATTTCGCAGCTGTCGCGCATGATCGCCGCCGAGATTTCCGCGATGATCGCGCAAGGTGTGCAAATCCCGGATCACGAGGCGTCCGGCGGCGCCCGCCCGGTGCATGAGGGCGATTTTCTGATCCTCGTGCGGCGCCGCTCGGAACTGTTTTCCGAGATCATTCGCGCCTGCAAGTCGATCGGGCTCGCGGTCGCGGGGGCGGATCGCCTGAAGCTCGGTGCGGAGCTTGCGGTGCGTGACATCCGCTCGCTACTGAGCTTCCTCGCGACGCCGGAGGACGATCTGTCGCTGGCGGAGGCGTTGCGCTCGCCGCTGCTGAACTGGTCCGAGCAGGAGCTTTACCAACTCGCGCAGCCCCGGAAGGGCTATCTCTGGGAGGCGCTCCGCCGTGGCGAGATGCGGCCCGATACGCAGGAGATGCTGAAAGATCTGCGCGATCACTCGGATTTCCTGCGGCCATTCGAGCTGATAGAGCGCTTGCTCACCCGGCATGGCGGGCGCGAGCGGCTTCTGGCGCGGCTTGGCCCCGAGGCGGAGGACGGGATCGACGAGCTGATCTCGCAGGCTCTGGCGTTCGAGCGCAATGAAGTGCCGAGCCTGACCGGCTTCCTCGGCTGGCTCGATGCGGATGACGTGCAGGTGAAGCGGCAGCTAGACGGGGCAGGGCGCGCGATCCGGGTGATGACGGTCCACGGCTCGAAAGGGCTCGAGGCGCCGATCGTCATCCTGCCCGATACGGCGAAGAAAAAAGAGCCTAATCCGCCTAAAATCCTGCGTTTGGACAATGGCGTCGCGGGGCTGCGGCAGCCCGCACCGGACGCGCCGGAGGCCCAGCTTTCCGCCGCGGGAAAAGAGACGACCGCCCGCGCGGAAGAGGCGCAGCGACTTCTCTACGTCGCGATGACGCGGGCGGAGAAATGGCTGATCGTGGCCGCAGCGGGCGAGGTCGGCGAGGGCGACGAGACCTGGTATAGCCGGATGAAATCGGGCCTCGAAGCTGCCGGGACCGAGGACGTCACGGGCCTTTCCAAACCGCTGCAAGAACTGGGCGAGTTCCCTCGCCACGCGACCGGCACATGGCCCGAAAACGCTGCGGCGCCAGCAGCCGCGGAGGAGGTCACGCGACTGGATCTACCCGCATGGAGCCTAACGCCGGCAGCTGCCATCGAGCCCCCGCCGCGCCCGCTTTCGCCCTCCGATCTGGGCGGAGCCAAGGCTCTGTTCAGTGATGGCGAGACGATGGACGAAGACGAGGCGCTGCGGCACGGGCGCAACCTGCACCGGCTTCTCGAGCATCTGCCGGAACGGCCGCGCGACCAGTGGGAAGACCTTGCCGAACTCTTGCTGTCCGAGGGCGAGGATGCGCTGCTTCCGGGTGAAATAGAGCCTGTTTTGGCCGAAGCTGTTCGCGTGCTCGAAGCGCCGGGCATGGCGGCCTGGCTGGGGCCGGACTGTCTGGCGGAGGTCGAGATCACCGCCGCGCTGGAGGAATTCGGCGGCCAGCGAATTCACGGTTTCCTCGACCGTCTGCGGATTGATGCCGAAGGGGTTCACATTCTCGATTACAAATCCAATCGCGCTGTCCCCGCGTCGCCCGATCAGGTGCCCGAAGGGATCGTGCGACAGATGGCCGCCTATCGCGCGGCATTGCGGCAGATTCACCCCGGACGCACCGTCACCTGCGCGATCCTGTGGACACAGGACGGAACGATCATGCCGCTCGCAGATGCACAGCTAGACGGGAGCTTGCGCACGCCCACTGTATCTTGACGCCGCCGGGGGCGGAACTTACCTTCCTTGCCGACCCAATATTCAGGAGGCTGACATGGCTACCGTTGCTGTTACCGACGCCACTTTCGATCAGGAAGTGCGTAAGTCCGACGTTCCCGTCGTGGTGGATTTCTGGGCTGAATGGTGCGGCCCCTGCCGCATGATCGGCCCGTCGCTCGAAGAGATTGCCGAGGAAATGTCCGGCAAGATCAAGGTCGTGAAAGTGAACGTCGACGAGAACCCCGACAGCCCGGCGACGCTGGGTGTTCGCGGCATCCCCGCCCTGTTCCTGTTCAAGGATGGCGAGGTCGTCTCGAACAAGATCGGCGCAGCCCCGAAAGCGGCGCTGCAAAGCTGGATCAACGAATCGATCTGATCTGCGGATCAGGTTTGACGGAAAAGGGCGCCCTCGGGCGCCTTTTTTCATATCGGCCAGCCGAAATGGCGCAGCCTTGCGCGCAGACGGTCCTCGAATTCGGGGCGGCCTGCGTTGAGCGATTGGAGTTGCAGGAACCAGTAGAGGTATCGCGCCACCGGCGGCGTCTCGCGCAGTTTCTCGAAAGCGGCCTCGATCCCGTCGCGCGGCACCGATCCGGCGATGTGGTGGAAATCCGACAGGCCGAACAGGATCGCCGGTTTGCGCAGGAAGAACCCTTCCAGCGCGAGCGCGCTATTCTGGGTGGCGACGAAGCGGCAGCGGCGGAGCAGTTCGGGGGAACCGCCTGACTGGAAGCGAAAGCGTGGGTGACGGGCCGCGATCGCCTCCAGCGCCTCGATTTCGCGCGCTGTGTAATCCTCGTTCGGGTGCAGCGTGGCCACGACCGGGCCGGAATGACGGGCCAGCACCTCCTCGATCATCTGCACCGGGCTCACCGACTGGAACGAGCGGTGGTCCAGCAGTCGCCCTTGCAGCGGAATGAAGGCCAGATCCTCCTTATCGGACGGTTTTGCGCCGGGATAGAGCCTATTTCGCGTGGAAAAGAAGAATTGCGCGGCGGCGTCTCCATCCACCTCATCGGCATCGAACGCCGCCTGAGCGACCGGCCAATCCCACCGTTCCGCCGCCCCCTCGACATGCCAGAACGCCCCCACATAGGTCCGTCGGCAGGTCAGCGCCCGCGCATGGGTCGGCGGCTCCATCCGGTAGAGCGCATAGCCCTCGCACGCGGGGGCCGCAGCGCGCGCCTCGGGGCCGGTCCGATGCAGGCTGACGGTCCAATCCGCCGCCTCCACCGCCCCGATCAGCCGCTTGAAGAAATTGTGTTCGCCAGCCCGGACCTGCTCCAGAATCCAGTCATCGAGATAGATCGAAAGGTGCTGCGCGCTCATGCGGTGACGCTAGCCGCAGGCTCCCGCACCGGCAAGCGGGGTTGCAGCCCCGGCCTGCGGGTTACATATCTTTGGCGCAAACGGAGGACTATTATGGCCGAAGAGAAATTCCCGGGCTGGCACGGCACGACGATCATCGGCATCCGCAAGGGTGGTAAAGTGGTGGTCGCGGGCGACGGGCAGGTCAGCCTTGGCCAGACCGTCATCAAGGGCTCGGCGCGCAAGGTGCGCCGCCTGAGCCCCGGCGGTCACGACATCGTCGCGGGCTTCGCAGGCTCGACCGCGGATGCGTTCACCCTACTGGAGCGGCTCGAGAAGAAGCTCGAGGCTTCGCCCGGTCAACTGATGCGCGGCTGCGTTGAACTCGCGAAGGATTGGCGCACGGACAAATATCTGCGCAATCTCGAAGCGATGCTGATCGTGACCGATGGCAAGGATCTTTACGTCCTGACCGGCGCGGGTGACGTGCTGGAGCCGGAACACGGCATCGCCGCGATCGGCTCGGGCGGCAACTTCGCCCTCGCCGCGGCCCGCGGGCTGATGGAAACCGATCTCGACGCCGAGGCGGTGGCCCGCAAGGCGATGGAGATCGCGTCGGACATTTGCGTCTACACCAATGGCAACCTGACGGTGGAGAGCATCGGTGGCTGAGCTGACGCGCGACGATCTGCGTGCGGCGGTCGCGGCTGGCCATATCAGCGAGGCGCAGGCCGCCTCGGTGATGGCGCTGGCGAGCAACCGCCTCGCCGGTCGCGCGGCCCTTCCCGCAGAGGACGAACCCTTCGAGCTGTTCAAAGGCTTTGCCGAAATCTTCGTGACCGTCGGCCTCGGCATCCTGATCTTCGGGTCGTTCGGCTTCCTACTCTTCGCGGGCGGCAAGCTGGGTTACGCGATGCTGATCCCGTTGATTGCGTTGCTGGGGGAATATTTCACCCGCAAGCGCCGGATGGTGCTGCCCTCGATCCTGCTGACGCTCACGCTGGGCGGGGCAGTTCTGGCGAGCTTCCTCGGGATTCCAATCCTCGGGATGCGCTTTGTCACCCAAGACCCGAACTTCGATCTCGCACTGGTCGCGACCGCCGTGGCGCTGATCGCGTGGTTCCTGCGCTACCGGGTGCCGTTCTCGATGTTCCTCGTGGGGCTTTGCGGGCTGGGCCTGCTGCTGTCCTTCGCGAAGGGCTTCGACCCCGAGGCGCCGATCTCAAAAACGGTCGACCTGTTCGATCTGTCCAACGGCTCGGCGCTGTCGCTGGCGATGCTGGTCTTCGGGCTCTTGGCGCTCGCAGGTGGCATCTGGTTCGACATGCGCGACCCGCATCGGCTGGGTCGGCAATCGGCCTCGGGCTTCTGGCTGCACGTTCTGGCGGCCCCCGCGCTGGTCAACACGCTCGCGCTGACCTTCTACAAGATGGGGCCGGGGACGGGCTATGTGCTGCTGCTCGCCACGCTGGCCGTGTTCGCCGCGTTGGCGCTGATCATCGACCGGCGCTCCTTCTTCACGGCCGGGATCGGCTACATGATCTTTCTCAGCTTCTATGCCTTCGGCAATGCCACCGATCCGCGCAGCTGGTGGATCACGCTGATCCTGATCGGCCTCTTTCTCACCGCGCTCGGCTCGTTCTGGACCGAGCTGCGCACGCGCCTGATGCGCGCGCTTCCCAATTTCCCCGGCAAGCATCGCCTGCCGCCCTATGCCACGGAGTAATCCATGACCGATCTGACCCCCCGCGAAATCGTCTCGGAACTCGACCGTTTCATCATCGGCCAGAAGGACGCCAAGCGCGCCGTCGCCGTTGCGCTGCGCAACCGTTGGCGCCGTCAGCAACTGCCCGACGATCTGCGCGAAGAGGTCTATCCGAAGAACATCCTGATGATCGGCCCGACCGGCGTCGGCAAGACCGAGATCTCGCGCCGTCTGGCGAAACTGGCCCGCGCGCCGTTCCTGAAGGTCGAAGCGACGAAGTTCACCGAAGTGGGCTATGTCGGCCGGGACGTGGAGCAGATCATCCGCGATCTGGCCGATGTCGCGATGGTCCAGACCCGCGAGTATATGCGCGAAGAGGTGAAGGCGAAGGCGCATCAGGCCGCCGAGGATCGCGTGATCGCCGCGCTCGCCGGCACCGATGCGCGCGAAAGCACCCGCGAGATGTTCCGCAAGAAGCTGCGCGATGGCGAGCTCGACGACAAGATCATCGAGCTCGATGTGGCAGATCAGTCCGGCGGCATGCCGCTCGGGATGATGGGCGGTCAGCCGGGCATGGAGCAGCAGATGCAGGGGCTTCAGGACCTGTTCAAAGCCTTCGGCGGCAATCGCACCACGCGGCGCAAGATGACCGTCTCGGAAAGCTACGAGGTGCTGATCTCGGAAGAGGCCGACAAGCTTCTGGACGACGAGACGGTGAAGACCGCGGCACTCGAAGCCGTTCAGCATTCCGGCATGGTCTTCATCGACGAGATCGACAAGGTCACGGCGCGCTCGGATGCGCGTGGGGCCGATGTCTCGCGCGAAGGCGTGCAGCGCGACCTGCTGCCGCTGATCGAAGGGACGACCGTTTCGACCAAGCTCGGCCCGGTGAAGACCGACCATATCCTGTTCATCGCCTCGGGCGCGTTCCATATCGCAAAGCCGTCCGACCTACTGCCTGAATTGCAGGGTCGTCTGCCGATCCGCGTGGAGTTGCAGGCGCTGACCGAGCAGGACTTCACGCGCATCCTGTCGGAGACCGACAACGCGCTGACCCGGCAGTATCAGGCGCTGATGAAGACCGAAGAGGTCGAGGTCGCCTTCACGGAGGACGGTATCGCGGCGCTCGCCCGGATCGCGGCAGAGGTCAATCGCTCGGTCGAGAATATCGGCGCCAGAAGGCTCTATACCGTCATGGAACGCGTGTTCGAGGAGCTGTCCTTCACCGCGCCCGACCGTGGCGGACAAAGCGTCACCGTCGACGCGGGTTTCGTCGAGAAAGAGCTCGGCGATCTGACCCGCGACACCGATCTGAGCCGCTACGTCCTCTAGGGCACTGGCACCCCGCGCGCGCTCTGGTATCCTCCTGCGGGATGATGCAAGGCACGGGCGATGGCGCGGTTTCTAATCATAATCTTGATGCTGAGCTTGGCCGCCTGCGCACCGCGCGGGCGGCTTGCCTATCTCGATCGCCCGGTCGCCGATGCGCGGTCTATTTTCGTGGGCTCGACACGGGCGCCTGACCTGCAGACCGGCAAGCCCTTCGGCACCGCGCGCAGTCAGCATCTGCGGCTCGCGCGGTTCGATGTCGCCACACCGCCGGATCGCAAGGTGGCCGAGATCGCCTATCCGATGACCGACACCTCGCCGGTCGACCCTGACAAGCAGTTCCTCGTCTCGCAATCCGAGATCGATATGCCTCGATCCGCCTTCCAGTCGGAGCTGCGCACGGCGCTGCGCAAACATGACGGACAGGCGGTGCTGTTCGTCCACGGTTTCAACAACTCCTTCGCCGAAGGCCTGTACCGGATGGCGCAGATGGGCGCGGATTTCGATCTGCCCGGCGTGATGGTGCATTACTCCTGGCCGTCGCGGGCGAATGTGCTGGGCTATGCCTACGACCGGGACTCGGTGCTCTTCGCGCGCGACGGGCTGGAGGAATTGATCGACGATCTGAACGCGGCGGGGGCGAAACGCATCCTGATCGTAGCGCATTCTCTGGGCTCGGAATTGGTGATGGAGGTGCTGCGTCAGGAGGCGATTGCGCATAAACAGGGTCGATTTTCGACGATTTCCGGGGTGGTCCTGATCTCGCCCGACATTGCGGTGGATGTGTTCAAGACGCAGGCCGACGCGATCGGCACGTTGCCGACGCCGTTCATAATCTTCACCTCCTCGAAGGACAGAGCGCTGCAGCTGTCGGCACGGCTGACGGGCAAGCGTGACCGGCTCGGCAATCTAGAAGATGTCTCCCGCATCGCACGCTACAGGGTGACGGTGATCAACGTCTCGGCCTTCAATACCGGGGACGGCCATTTCAACGTCGTCACGTCGCCCGCGTTGATCCGGCTGCTCGACAGCGCGCAGCAGGTGGCGCAGGTGCTCGAGGTGGAACAGCTGGGACGCACGGGGCTGGGCGATGCGGTGGTGCTGACGGTCGAGAACACGACGCAGATCATCCTCGCGCCGATCTCGGGCGGTTAGCGGATCCGGCGCAGATAGACGTAATAGGCGCCCGCGCCGCCATGTTTCAGATGCGCCTCGCTGATCTGCATGACAGCGGGCGCGAGCGGCATCATCCGCAACCAGTGCGGCACCTGATGGCGCAGAACCCCCACCCGCCGCGGGATCGGGCCGTCATCGTCGCCCCGCTTGCCCTTGCCCGTGATCACAAGCACCAGCCGCTTGCCGTGGCTTTGCGAATTCAGGATGAAGCGGATCAGTTCGGGATGCGCTTCGGCCAGAGTCAGCCCGTGCAGGTCGAGCACCCCTTCGGGTTTCAGCTTGCCGCGGGTCATCGCCTTATGCGCCTTGCGGTCCATCGTGACCGGTTGGCGCGCAAGATGCTCGCCCGGCTCCGGGGCCAGATCGTGACGGCTGGACGAAGGCTTTGCGTGCTGACCCAGCTCGAAGCTGCGTAGACCTTCGGCCTTCGGTTTCGGCTTGGGTTTGGGCGCAAGAAAAGACTCTAGTTCGGCTCGATCGACCTTTTTGGGGCGGTAATTCTCGGTGGTCGCCGCAACGCGATCCCAAAGCGCGCGCTCCTCGGGGCTGAGTTTGCGTTTGCGGCTCATGCGCGCCTCCGCAAGCCGATCATCCGGCCCTTGGTGTTGATCGCGCCTGCGATGCGCCCGGCATCCGCGCCGGTGCCGATGAAGAGATCACCGCGTCCCGCGCCCTTGATCGCAGAGCCCACATCCTGCGCCACCATCAACCGCTGCCCGAAGCCAGGGCAGTCGATCCAGACCGGGCTGCCCAGCGGCACGACCTCGGGGTCCACGGCGAGGCTGCGTCTTGCGCTCACCGGACGCCCCATCGCGCCCAGGGGGCCGGTATCACCCGGGATATCCAGCACCCGGAAGAACACGAAAGACGGATTGTGGTTCAGCAGCTCCTGCAACTGATCGGGGTTCTCGGCGGCCCAGCGTCGGATGAACTCGGGCGTCATCTCCTGGGCCGGGGCCGCGCCGCGCGCGATCAGCTCCTTGCCGATGGAGCGGTAGGGATGCCCGTTCTTGCCGTCGAAGCCGAGCCGCAGGCTGTCGCCATCCGCAAACCGCACCCGCAGCGAGCCTTGCACCTGCGCGAGATAGGCCTCGATCGGGCTCTCGAGCCAGACCAGCTCGCGCCCCGCCAGCAGATCGCCCGCGGCGATCTCGGCGCGGGTGTACCAAGGCGAATTAGACCCTATTTCAGCCGGTTTCGCATAAAGCGGCCAGGCGAAGCGGTCGGATTTCTCGCGCGCGCCGGGCAGTTCGGGTTCGTAATACCCAGTGAAATGGGCAGCGCCCTCTGGCGCTATTTCATAGGGGGCGAAATAGGTCTCGAAAGCGGCTCGGGCGTCGTCCAGCCCGGCGGTGTCCATCCCGTAGAGATCGGCCGTAACGCAAAACGCCGCCCAAGCGGCGGCGTGATCGTCCCGGGCCCAGCCGGGAATATCTTCGAAGGACAGCACTAGCCTCAGCCGCCCGTGGCGACGAGCTGCCAGTTCGGGTCTTTCGCACCCATCTTGCGCGCGAATGTCCAGATGTCGCGCTGCTTGCGCGGCGTCTTGGGATCGCCCTCGACGACCTCACCCGAGGCATCGCGCGCCACCGAAATGATTTCTGCGCCGAAGCGCACGGTCACCTCTGCCTCGTTCGTGGAATGGTCGAAATCGGCATTGCTCAGCACCAGTTCGCGCAGGCCGAGGAATTCTGCCTGAACGTCGAGGCCCTTCTCCTTGCGCGCTTCCACGGCACCTTCGAAGGCCTCGTAGACTTCGGGCGACAGGAAGGGGCGCACCTTTTCCAGATCGCCGGTCTCGAAGGCCATCAGGATCATCTCATAGGCGCCACGTGCGCCTTGCAGGAACTGCGACACCGAGAAGCTGGGCTCGACGCGCTTCATCGCGGCCAGCGCCACGGCGGAGGTCGAGCCTTCGGGAACATGATCGATGATGTCGTGATCAGGCCCGCCCTCGATCACGTCGAAGTCACGCTTCGGTGCGGGCGTCGCGGGCGTTTCCGGCGCGATCGGCTTTTCATAGCCTTCACGGGTCCCGAGCACGCTTTTCAGCTTGAAAATCAGGAAGATCGCAATCGCCGCGAGGACGATAAGCTGAATGACGGCACCGGACATCGAGACCCCTGTGTTTGGCTTCGTGTTTGTTTCTAGGTCAATCGCTACTTATGTAAGGCGTCAACCAGTTCAAGTCCACCGGCGCAGCTTGCCGGAAGACGCGATAAAAGAGGATGCCATGTGGATCTTTCTGGCCTTTGTGGCCGTGCCGCTGATCGAGATCGGTCTGTTCATTCAAGTGGGTGGGCTGATCGGCCTTTGGCCGACGCTGGGGATCGTGTTGCTGACCGCGATCGTCGGTACGTCGCTGGTGCGTCGGGAAGGCGCGCGGGCGCTCGACGATCTGCGCAGCTCGCTCAATGAATTGCGCGATCCTTCGCGGCCGCTGGCGCATGGTGCGATGATTCTCGTTGCCGGGGTGCTGCTGCTGACGCCGGGCTTCTTCACCGATACGGTCGGTATCCTGCTGCTGATCCCTGGCATTCGCGACGCGCTGATGAAGGCCGTGGGCAGCCGGGTGAAGGTGCAGCGCTTCGAGATGGGCGGCGCCTACCGGTCCAACCAGTACGACCCCCGCCGCGATGCGCCGCGCCGTCCGCGCGATCCGGAGATCCTCGACGCTGACGAGGTCGAGGAAATGACCCATCGCGACCACCCGAACGGCAAGCCCTCCGACGGGCCGTCCGGCTGGACGCGTCATTGAGAATTGAGGCTTCTCCCAGCCGGTGCTAAACCTCGCACAATTAATTTTGGGAGAGGTCGATGACTGACGAAGCAAATGGCGAGACCAACGGCGCCGCGGATCCGCAGCAAGAGCAACAAGGGCTCCGCATGAACATCCTCGCGCAATTTACGCGCGACCTGTCATTCGAGAACAATGTCGCCACCAAGGGCGTGCAAACCAGCGACATCCAGCCCGAGATGCAGGTGCAGGTTTCGCTCGACGCCAAGAAGCGCAGCGTCGAGAACCAGTACGAGGTGATCACCAAGTTCAAGATCACGGCGAACAACAAATCCGACGGGGCGACGCTTTACCTGCTCGAGCTTGATTACGGCGGCATTTTCCACGTCGAGGGCGTGCCGGAAGATCAGTTGCATCCCTTCCTGCTGATCGAATGCCCGCGCCAGCTGTTCCCCTTCGTGCGCCGGATCGTCTCGGACGTGACGCGCGATGGTGGCTTCCCGCCCTTCAACCTCGAGATCGTCGATTTCGTCGCGCTTTATCGCAACGAACTGGCGCGCCGTCAGCAGACCGAGGCGCCGACGACGGCCTGATCCGTCAAGCGGGCCCGGGGCGCGGCATCGTGCCTCAGGGACAAGCTGACGCCGTGACTCTGTCCGGTCACGGCTCCATTTTGCACTGCGTGACCCGCCTGCAAGCCGGGCGGGATCACCGGATGCAAAAGAGGACTCATGGGCCAGATTCAGGCATGGATCGGGGGCGCGCTCGCCCCCGTCGACGCGATGGACGCACATCGCGAGGGGCTCCGCCACCGGGCGGTCTCCATTTTTGTCATGGATGGCGAAAAGCTTCTTCTGCAGAAGCGCTCGACGCATTGCCTGCAAGCCCCCGGTCTCTGGTCGAATACCTGCTGCAGCCATCCCGATTGGGGGGAGCGCCCCGAAACCTGCGCGCGGCGGCGGCTGCGCGAGGAATTGGGCATCGATGGGCTCTATCCCGCTCATGCAGATCGTATCGAATACCGCATGGATATCGGCGACGGCCTGATCGAGCACGAGGTGACCGACATCTACATCGCCTATGCGCAGCGTGGCCTTACCGTGACCCCCGATCCAGAGCTTGTCTCGGAGACTCGCTGGCTAAGCCTTTACGATCTCGGTGCGGAGGTGAAACGCTATCCCGAGCGGTTCTCGCGCTGGCTGCGGTTCTACATGCAAGAACATGTCTCCCGCATTCTGCCCGCACTGATCTGCTGAGCGGCGGGGATTTCTGCCGATCACCTTCAGATGCTACGCGGAATTCCGCGCTTGCCCTAGCTTTCACTTCGCTTACCTGTAACTCTGCTTCCGATTGGGCGGGGGCATGAGTAATGGGACCGAAGACCATCCGAGTATTTCATCTGAGCGTGGCGGCGCTTGCGATCCTCGCGACCCCGGCACTCGCATATTCATTGAAGTTCAATACTCCCGGCGCATCCGACGATCTGCGCAACACGATCCAGGGCGCGTCGCTTCTGGCGCAATCCGCAGACGACAAGAGCAAGGACGCGCAGGACGTGCTTGCCGAGGCGCGGGCCGACTACAACCGTATCGTTTCGGCGCTGTTCGGCGAGGGGCGCTATTCCGGCACCGTGTCGATCAAGCTTGACGGGCGCGAGGCGGCCTCGATCCCGCCGCTCGATGCGCCTTCTACGGTGAACAACGTCGTCGTAACCGTGACGCCCGGCCCCGAATTCACCTTCTCGCGCGCCGATATCGCGCCGGTCGCGCCGAAAACCGATCTGCCCGAGGGCTACAAGGTCGGCAAGGTCGCGAAATCGGGCGTGATCGTCGATGCCGCGAGCGCCGCCACGACCGGCTGGCGCGATGCGGGTCACGCGAAGGCCGAAGTCTCCTATCAGAACATCGTCGCGGATCACCGTGCCAATCAGTTGGCCTCCGATGTGCGCCTGGCTCCGGGGCCGCTGGTAACCTTCGGCCGGCTCGAGACCTCCGGCAACAAGCGCCTGCGCACGAAACGCCTGCGCGAGATAGCGGGCTTCCCCAAGGGCGAGGTCTATGATCCGAAGAAGCTCGATCAGGTCCAGTCGCGGCTGCAGCGCACCGGGATTTTCTCCTCTGTCGCGATTACCGAGGCGAAGACGCTCAACCCCGATGACAGTCTCGACGTGAATCTCGCCGTGGTCGAGCAGAAGAAGCGCAAGATCGGCCTCGGCGCGGAACTCAGCTCCAGCGACGGGCTCGGCCTCAACGGCTACTGGCTGCATCGAAACCTCTTCGGCGGCGGCGAGCGCTTTCGCGTGGATGCGGGCATTTCGGGCATCGGCGGCGCGACGGGCGGCACGGATTACTCGATCGGCGCGCGGATCGACCGCCCGGCCACCTTCAACCCGGAAACCAGCGCCTACATCACCACCGAGATCAGCCAGAAGAACGAAGAGGATTACACCGAGAACGCCTTCGATATCGGCTTCGGTCTGACACGGATATTCAACGACAAGCTGACTGGCGACGTCTCGATCAATTACGGCTGGTCCAAGGTGACCGACGATTCCGGCGAGACCTATTTCCGGCAGGTCTATCTGCCGACAAAACTCACCTGGGACGATCGCGACAACGCGCTCGACCCGACCAAAGGCTATTACATTCAGGCCGGGGTGACGCCTTTCGTGGGGATCGGCGGCGATACCGGCACCGGGGCACAGGTCACGGGCGATCTGCGCGCCTATAAGGGCTTCGGGCAGAACGATCGCTTCGTGTTGGCGGGCCGCGTGCAACTGGGCGGCGTCTACGGCTCGAACCTCGAAAACACCCCGCGCGACTACCTTTTCTACTCGGGCGGCGGCGGCACCGTGCGCGGCCAGCCCTACCAGTCGCTCGGCGTTGAAGTGCTCGAAGGCGGTACGCTGAAAACCGGCGGCACCGAATTCGTGGGTTTCCAGGGTGAAGCGCGCATCGGCATCACCGACAAGATTGGCGCGGTCGCCTTCTATGACTACGGCTATGTCGCAGGCGGCGGGCAATCGGGCTCGCAGGCAGGCGCAGGTCTCGGCCTGCGCTACAAGACGGGCATCGGCCCGATCCGTCTCGACGTCGGCTTCCCGGTCTCGGGCGGCACCGGATCGGGGGCGCAACTCTATATCGGTATTGGGCAGGCCTTCTGATGAAACGTTTCGCCATCCTTCTCGCTTTCTGCCTGACGCCTCTGATGGCTGCGGCGCAGGACAACTCGCCGCAAGCTGCGGACGGGGCAGGGGCCGCGACAGAACAGCAGACGCAGCGCGACCGCTCTTACCTGACGGGGCTGATCGAGGATAACCTCTCGGGCGCGGGGCGCACCGTGCGGCTCGACGGGTTTTCGGGCGCGTTGAGTTCGCGCGCGACCTTCGATCAGTTGACGATTTCCGACAAGGATGGCGCATGGATCACGATCAAGGATGGCGCGATCCAATGGAACCGCTCGGCGCTGCTGACCGGCAAGATCGAGATCGATGAGCTCTCCGCCGCCGAGATCGACCTGCCACGCCTGCCGACATCCCAGAGCAGTTCGACCGCCCCCAGCCCGGAGGCCAAGCCCTTCCAGCTTCCCGACCTCCCGGTCTCGGTGAAGATCGGCAAGATCGACGCGCAGAAGGTGATCCTCGGCGAGCCGATTCTCGGGCAGGAGGCGACGGTGAAAGTCACCGGGTCGATGTCGCTCGCAGGCGGCGAAGGCAAGGCGAAGCTCGATATCACCCGGATCGACACCAAGAAGGGCAAGTTCTCCCTCACCGCGTCTTACGACAACGGCACCCGCGATCTAGGCCTCGATCTGCTGGTGGATGAGGGCAAGAACGGCATCATCGTCCAGAAGATCGGCCTGCCGGGCAATCCGGCGATGACGCTTGCAGTGTCCGGAAGCGGGCCGCTCGACGATTTCACCTCCGACATCGTGCTGAGCACCGATGGCCAGCAGCGTCTGGCGGGGCAGGTCTCCATAGGCAGCAAAACGCCCGACGGCGCTCCGGCGGGCAGTCCGCCGGTCACGACATTCTCCGTCGCGCTGGGCGGCGATATCCGCCCGCTTCTGCCACCCGATTACCACGAGTTCTTCGGCAACGAGGTTGCGCTGGTCGCGGATGGCACCCGCACGGCTTCGGGGCAGACCACCCTCAACACGCTCGATCTTAAATCGCGCGCGCTGCAGCTGAACGGCTCGGCGCAGATCGGCGCGACCAACATGCCGGTGAAATTCGACCTGAAGGCTGACCTCGGACTGGGCAACGGGCAGGAAGTGCTGCTTCCGATCTCGGGGCCGAAAACCTACGTGCAATCGGGCAAGCTGGACCTCGGCTATGACAAGGCAGAGGGCGACGGCTGGAAACTCTCGGGCCGCCTGAACCAGCTGCGCCGCGAAGATGGCACAAAGATGCTGACCGCGAATCTCTCGGGCTCGGGCCGTATCCGGCAGGCCTCGCCACCCTCGGTCGGTGGCACGGTTCTGCTGGGAATCAACGGGCTGGAGCTTTCCGACCCGAAGCTGAGCGCGGCGGCCGGCAGCGCCGTAACCCTGCGCACCGTGTTCTCGTGGCAGCAGGACAAGCCTCTGCGCTTGTCGCAACTGGCGCTGAAAGGCACCGGTTACAGCCTGAATTCGAACCTGACGATCGACAATATCAGCGAAGGTATCACCGTCGAGGGCGCGGCGCAGATCGACCATTCCAACCTCGCGATGCTGTCCGATCTGGCGGGGCGCAAGCTCGGCGGTTCGGCGCGGATGACGGTCGCGGGGAAATACACCGTCCTCAGCGGCGCCTTCGACGCCAATCTCAACCTCGTCGGTCAGGACGTCTCGATCGACCAGCCGCAGGCGGATCGTGCGCTGGCGGGTCGGTCGGAGATCGCGATCTCGGCCAAGCGCGACGAGACCGGGGTGACGCTGGATTCGCTTAACGTGCAGACGCGGGCGGGCACGCTTCAGGCGCAGGGCACGCTGGCGAGCCAGGATGGCAAGCTGACCGCCACGCTCGACACCAACGATCTTTCGGTGCTGGGCGGCGGCTATCGCGGCGCGCTGGCGGCCGATGCGACGGTGACGCTGAACGGAGAGCGCTACGGGGTGAAGCTGAAGGGCACCGGCAAATCCCTCGCGATCGGGCAGCCCGAGGCCGACAAGCTTCTGGCCGGCACCACCAATCTCGACCTGCAGGCGAGCTACGCCAACGGCGCGGTCGAGGTGCAAAGCCTCAAACTGAGCAACCCGCAGCTCGACGTCTCGGCGAAAGGGACGGCGGGCGAGAGGTCGCGCAAGATCGACCTGAACGCACGTCTGGCGAATGCGGCCCTGTTCGCGCCGGGCTTTCCGGGGCCGGTGACGGTGTCGGGCACGGTGGTCGATGACGGCAGCGGCTATCAGCTGAACCTTTCGGGCACCGGCCCGGGTGGCACCGATGCGAAAGTCTCCGGCCGCGTGGCGTCGAATTTCGGCGATGCCGATCTTTCGATAACTGGACAGGCACAGACCGCGCTCGCCAACAGCTTCATCGAGCCGCGCTCGGTGCAGGGCCCGCTCAGCTTCGATCTGCGGCTGAACGGCAAGCCGGGGCTGTCGGCGCTGTCGGGCACGGTCTCGGCGAATGGCACGAAGGTCGTTGCACCGAACCTCGGGATGGTGCTGGAAGATGTGAATACCCAGGTGCAGCTGTCGAACGGCGCCGCGCAGCTCGGTTTGACCGGGCGGCTCGGCACGGGCGGGCAGATCACGGTCAACGGGCCGATCAACCTGTCGGCGCCCTACAACGGCAACCTGACGATCCGTTTCGACCGCGCGCGGTTGAAGGATCCGGAGCTTTACGACACGCGCGCTTCGGGCACGATCACGATGGACGGGCCGCTTGCGGGCGGTGCGAAGATCGCCGGGCGCATCACGCTGAGCGATACCGAATTGCGGGTGCCGTCTTCGGGCGTCGGCGGCGGCGCCTCGGTCCCCGCCGGGATCGAGCATGTCGGCGAAAGCGGCGCGGTGCGCCAGACGCTCAAGCGCGCCAACCTGCTGAACAACGGCCAGAGCGATGCGAGCGGCGGCGCCAAGGCTTCGGGCCCGTCCTATCCGCTCGACGTCACCATCGCCTCGGAGCGCGGCATCTTCGTGCGCGGCCGCGGTCTGGATGCGGAACTTGGCGGCTCGCTGCGGGTCTCGGGCACCACGTCGAACGTGATCCCGATCGGGCAGTTCTCGCTCGTGCGCGGACGGCTCGACATTCTCGGGCAACGCTTCACGCTCGATCAGGGCCGGATCGCGCTGCAGGGCGCGCTGGTGCCCTATATCGACTTCACCGCGACCACGACGCAGAACGACTACACGATCTCGATCAACATTCAGGGACAGGCGAACGAGCCGAAGGTGACCTTCACCTCCTCTCCGGAGCTGCCGCAGGACGAGGTTCTGGCACGGCTTATCTTCGGACGCTCGATCGACAATCTCTCGCCTCTGCAGGCGGCGCAGCTGGCCTCGGCGGTCGCGACGCTCGCCGGCAAGGGTGGCGAGGGGATCATCGGCAAGCTGCGGAAGAATTTCGGGCTGGACGATTTCGACGTCTCGACCGATGCGCAGGGCAATACCCAGCTCAAGGTCGGGAAATACCTGTCGGACAATATCTATACCGATGTCACGGTGGGCGGCGACGGCTCCTCGCAGATCAACCTGAATCTCGATGTCACCAAAAGCCTCACCGCGCGCGGCACCGTCGGCTCCGACGGCAAGAGCGGGATCGGCCTCTATTTCGAGAAGAACTACTGAGCGATAAGTTTCGCTTCATTTCCGCCCCGGGAAATAAGTGAAACCCATGACTACTCGCCCCCGGGCTCGGCGTCGCCTTCGATCGCGTCGCGCAATTTTTCCTGCGTGCGGCGCTTGCGGAAGGCGGCGAGTTCGGCGTTCAGCGCAGCCCCCATCAGCACCGAAAAAGCGCTCAGATAGAGCCAGATGAGCAAGGCGATCACCGCCCCGATCGAGCCGTAGATCTTGTTGTAATTGCCGAAATTCGACAGGTAGAAGGTCAGCCCGATCGAACTCAGCCCCCAGAGCGCCGTTGCCAACACCGCGCCGAGCGTCAGGATCGGATCGCGCTTGCCCACCGTATTGGGACCGTAGCGATAGAGGATGCCAAGCGCTGTGAGCATCAGCAAAAGCATCGCCGCCCAGGGCAAGCCCGAGAGCAGGATCTTTGAATATTCGTGGAACGGCAGGAAATTGATGACGATGGGCACGACGACGACCGTTGCCATCGCGGCCAGCATCACGCCGACAAGCGCGATCGTCATCAGGTAGCCCATGATGAAGCTCCAGATCGTCGCGCGGGGCCGCGTGCCGTGGATCACGTTGAGCGAAAGCACCAAAGCCGCGACGCCCGCGCGGGCGGAGAACAGGGTCACGGCGGCCGAGAGCACGACGCCCAATCCGATTGATGCACGCGGCCCGATCAGCCAACTCTGGATCTGCTCGTTGAGCAGCCCATAGGCTTCGGGCGGTATGAAATCGTCGGCCACGTTTAGGTAGGTGCGGATTACCGTCGGATCGGCAAAGGCGCTCCACAATGCGATCGTTGCGGAGATGCCGGGGAAGATCGCGAGCATGGAATAAAAGGCGACCCCCGCCGAGACGAGGGTGATATTCGACTCGAATAGCCGCCCGAACAGGCTGACCGCGAATTTCGCCGTTTCTCTCACGCGCCACTCCTCGTTTCACCCACCATCGCGCAAGCCCCGCGTGATCGCAACGCGCGGCCCGCGCTTTGCTGAAAGCTGTTGCGCCACAGGCGCTTGGCGTCGGGCGGGCGGGGCATGCCTAGGGCGAGGGGGAGGCGAAATGCGGAAAACAGGGTGGAATAGGGTCTGTTTTGGAGCAGGGGCCGCCGGTGCTGCTGGCGCCCCGCGCGCCCCCGGCGAATGGCGGCGCGCCCGTTCACGCAAACGCGACATTGTCACAAAAGGGAATCACTTCGCCGTTAGGAGCGTCGTGAACGCAACTAGCCAAGGGATCAGCCATGTCGCTTCGCACCACCCTCCTCCAAGCCACCGCAATTGCCGTGCTGCCGCTCGCGGCGCATGCCGGCGATATCTCCTTCTCGTCCGTTCCTTTCGCCACGGACGACGCGGCCAAGCGTGAGGCGATCGCCTCCGACACGGTCACCGTCAACGGCAAGGACTACAAGATCGGTTATCACGTGATGGCGCGCTCGGGCGACAAGATCGGTGACAACACCTTCGCGCTGCTGACCGACAAGGACGGCAAGCCGGTCAAGTCGGCCGACGGCTCCGAGCACATCTCCGAATCCGCCGATTTCACCTCGCTCATCCGTCAGGGCGACAAGCTCTACTCGGTGACGCATTTCGAGTCGCGCCCCGGTGCGATGTATCTCAGCGAAGTCAGCCAGGATGCCGATGGCAACCTGAAGCTGGTCTCCACCAAGCCGATCGACTTCTCTGAATATCACGGTCTCTGGGTGCCCTGCGCGGGTTCGGTGACGCCGTGGGAGACGCATCTGGGTTCGGAAGAATACCCGGCCGATGCACGCGCGATCGAAGCGGCGACCTCGCTCGACGAAATCGACGACTACGATTTCCCGATGGTGCGCTATGCGGGCGTGAACCCCGAGGGCATGTCGCTCGAGCAGTTCCGCGACGCCTACAAGCCCTATCGCTACGGCTATCCGACCGAGATCACCGTCTCGGAAGACGGGTCGGCCAAGGCCGACAAGCATTTCGCAATGGGCCGCGTGGCTGTCGAGCTGGCCTATGTCATGCCCGACCAGAAAACCGCCTACATCTCGGATGACGGCACCAATGTCGGCCTGTTCCGCTTTGAAGCCGACAAGGCAGGCGACCTGAGCGCCGGTACGCTCTACGCGGCCAAGTGGAACCAGACCTCGGATCAGGATGGCGGCGCTGCCGATCTGGAATGGGTCGATCTGGGCCATGCCGACGATGCGACGATCCAGAAGGCGATCGAAGCCGGCACCCGGTTCTCGGACCTCTTCGAGACCGCCGAAATCGGTGATGACGGCTCCTGCCCGGCGGGCTTCTCGGCCGCGAACGCCGAAGGCAATGCCGAGTGCCTGAAGGTCAAGGACGGTATGGATGCGATCGCCTCGCGTCTGGAAACCCGTCGCTACGCCTCGATGAAGGGTGCCACGACCGAGTTCCGGAAGATGGAAGGCATCACCTACGACTCCGACAAGCACCAGATGTACCTCTCGATGTCCTCGGTCGAGAAAGGCATGGAAGATGGCGCCAAGCAGGACATGGGCGGGATGAACGCGATCCGCCTGCCGCAGAACAAGTGCGGCACGGTCTACGCGCTGTCGCTCGACGACAACTACGACGCGACGAAAATCTCGGGCTTCATCTCGGGCATGCCGAAGAAGACCGAGAACAACAGCTGCGATATCGACGGCATCGCGAACCCGGACAACATCACCTACATGCCGGGCTACAACACGCTGATCATCGGTGAGGACACCGGCTCGGGCCACCAGAACGACGTGATCTGGGCAATGAACACCGACACCAAGGAGCTTACCCGCATCCTGTCGACGCCCTACGGTTCGGAAACCACCTCCACCTACTGGTACCCGAACGTCAACGGCCACGGCTACCTGATGGCGGTGATCCAGCACCCCTACGGCGAGAGCGACGAAGACAAGCTGACCGACCCGGCGCAGGCGCGTGCCTATGTGGGTTACGTCGGCCCGTTCCCGCAAATGGATGACACCGTGAAGACCCAGTAACGGGCGCTCGCGAGACACTTCTGGCGAGGCCCGGCGGCACCCGGGCCTCGCCTTTCTTTCAAGACTGAGGACTGACGGATGCTGCGGATTTCGATACTGGCGCTGTTGAGCATGACGACGATGGCGGGGGCGGTCGATCTGAAGACCACAGTGCTGGACAATCCGACGGCCTATATTCCTCCGCAATGCTATACCAAGACGGAAGACACGGCGGGCGAGGTGCATAACCCGTGCCAGACCTGTCACACCTATCCGCGCCATCCGAATTACGTGCGCGATGCCGATCTGCAGACCGAATATGCGTTTCCGGGCCCGGCGCTCGAGAACCCGTGGCGCAACCTCTTCGTGGATCGCCGCGCCGAGGTGGCCGCGACGAACAGCGCGGAAATCCGCGCCTATGTGCGGCAGGACAATTATCACGATGCGGCGGGCGGGATCGCCCTGGCCGCCAAGCTCGCCGATCCGCCCGCGGATTGGGACGTGAACGGCAACGGGGCGTGGGACGGCTATATCCCCGACGTGCAATTCGCCTTCGACGACGAGGGCTTTGACCGCAGGCCCGACGGTAGCCTGACCGGCTGGCGCGCCTTCGCCTATCAGCCGCTGCCCGGCACGTTCTGGCCGACCAATGGCTCGACAGACGACGTGATGATCCGTCTGCCGGAGGCGTTCCGTCAGAATGCCGACGGGGTCGAGGATATTGCCACCTACAAGACCAACCTCGCGATCGTGCAGGCGCTCATCACCCGTGCCGATGTCGCGATCGAGCCGTCAGATGAGGCCGCGATGGGCGTCGATCTGGACCGCGACGGGGTGATGGGGCAGGCGGAGGTGGTGAAATTCGCCTTCGCGCCGCTCGACGGGATCACGATGCATTGGGCGGGGCGCGCGGGCGTGGACGGCGCCGAGCTTGCCGCCGGGCTTTACCCGGAGGGCACCGAATTCGTGCATTCCGTGCGCTATATCGACCCGACCCCCGAGGGCATCCAGATGGCCGCGCGGCTGAAAGAGCTCCGCTACATGGTCAAGACGGATTGGGAAACCTATGCCGATCTGGAAGAGACCGCGTTGGCCGAGCTGAAGGAAGACAACGCCTTTCCGGATCGCACCAAGCAGTTCTTCGGCAGTTCCGAGACCGGCGTGCCCAACACGTTCGGCTGGCGGCTGCAGGGCTTCATCGAGGATGCGACGGGCGATCTGCGCCCGCAGAGCTTCGAGGAGACCGTGTTCTGCGTCGGCTGTCACGGCACGCTGGGCGTGAACGACGACTCCACCTTTGCCTTCGCCCGCAAGCTGGGCAAGGAGGCCTATCGCGGCGGCTGGTATCACTGGACGCAGAAGGGACTCGCGGGTACCCCCGACCGGGCGCGCGCCGACGGCAGCGGCGATTACGCCCATTACCTGCGCACCAACGGGGCAGGGGACGAGTTCCGCGCCAATGCCGAAGTGATCGAGGCGTGGCTGAAAGCGGGCAAGTTGCCGCCCGAGAAAGAGGCGGCCTTGGCCGAGGATATCGGCCCGCTGATCCTGCCTTCGCCGGAGCGTGCCGATGCGCTGAACGCAGCCTACCGGATGATCGTGCGCGACCAGAGTTTCACCCAAGGCCGCGATGCGACCATCGCCCCGGTCGACGGCACGGTCTGGCGCGAAGTGGAGCAGGATCAGCCGACAGGCATCGAGGAAATCGCCCAGCCGTGGTATAAGCGCCGCTAATCGGCAGCAATCTGCGCCGGCCGATTGCGTTTTTCGCCGTCAATTGGCAGTGTTCGCACAAATCGGGAAATTTTTTCGGGAGCGCCACCATGGCAAAAGTCATCCGCCAACTTTCCGCAAGCGCCGCCATCGCGGTCGCTGCTGTCTGCACCGCGGCGAGCGCGCAGGCAGAAAGTGGCGTGACCTTCACCATCGGTGCGGGCGCGCGCTATGCGCCGTCCTATTTCGGCGCGGATCACTACGACACCAAGCCCACCGCGAAGGTGAAGCTTAACAGCTTCAGGCTGCAGGGGATGCGCTTCGGCTCGGACGATCCGAATTACGAAAAGCTGGGCCCGAACGTGCATGGCTCCTTCCGGCTCGTTGGCGGGCGCAATTCCAGCGATTATTCCGAAATCGCGGGTCTCGACGATGTCGACACCTCGCTCGAACTGGGTCTCGGGCTTGGCTACCAGGCGCCGCAATGGGGCGCTTTCGCGGATATGCGCTACGGCGTGGTCGGGCATAACGCCGTCGTCGCGGAAATCGGCGCCGATTGGAAGCCGATCAAGACCGACAATTTCAAGCTGAGCATCGGCCCGCGCATCTTTTATGGCTCCGGGCTCTACAACCGCACCTATTTCGGCATCAGCCCGTCGGAATCGACGGCGAGCGGTCTGGCAGCCTATTCGCCCGATGGCGGCCTCGTCTCGACCGGTCTGGAACTGTCGGCGACCTATCAGCTCGGCAATAATTGGGCGGTGGAAGGCAAGCTGAACTACGACCGCCTGCAGGGCGATGCGGCGAACAGCCCGATCGTGCAGCAGGGCTCGCGCGAACAGAGCTCGGTCTCGCTGATGCTGACCCGTCGGGTGACGTTCCCGTTCTGATCGGATCCCTTCTGATCGGGACAAAGCTTCCTACGAGTCACGAGAAGCCAAGCCGCATGGGTCGCCCGTGCGGCTTGCTTTTTCGGGGCCTCGCTGACGCAGCGCTCAGGGTTCTTGCGATGAGTGGTCAGGTCCTCTATTTCCGGCTCGGCGCGGAAATCGTGCGCCGAAAGATGGGCTGGACGGAGATTGGCGAATCGGAAACCGCGCAGATATGCCGCGTCATCGCCGACAATCTCGATGCGATGCTGACGCAGGCGCGCGCGAGCGCGGCGCCCGGCGCATGAAAAAGGCCGCCCCCGGTGGGAGCGGCCTGAAATATTCCTAGCGTCTTCGCACTTACACCGGCGGTTTGCCTTTTACCGCACGGGCGACCATGGCCACCACGAACAGGATCAGGAAAACCACGAAGAGGATCTGTGCGATCCCGGCAGATGCGCCTGCGATGCCGCCAAAACCGAGCGCTGCGGCAATCAGCGCAATAACGAGAAAAGTCAGAGCCCAACCAAGCATGGGTATTCTCCTTCGGATGTTGCGTACATTAGCGCTGAGTGCTGCGCCTTCATGGCATCCAAACGTGCGCATTTCACGAAAGTTCCATTACCCTGGGTCAGTGATTCCGAGGAACATCCAACGCTTTCCGGCGTTTGGGGCGCGATTCATGAGCTCACGAAAAAGGGAGATGGCGACATGGAAATGAATATGACTGGCCTCGGTGGCTTTTGGGGTATCGTCCTACTGGCACTCGATATCTGGGCGCTCGTTTCGATCATCGGGTCGAATTCCAGCACCGGGAAGAAAGTGCTCTGGGCGCTTCTTGTCTTCTTCCTGCCTCTGATCGGTTTCCTGATCTGGCTGGTGGCCGGGCCGCGCGCTTCGAAATGACGAAATCGGGGGTGGTGGAGGCAGCGGCCGTCACGGAACCGCATTCCGCAACCCGCGTTGGAACCACAGAAATCGCGGCGAGAAGTCGCGACATGTTTGGGAGAGGTCGATGAATTACCACGATACCGAGAATTCTGACGGCCACGAGGGCCGCGGGACGGTGAGCGATTTGCTGAACCGCGTGATCGAGCAAACGCGCGAGATCGCACGGACCGAAGCGGAATTGGTGCGCGCTGAAGCGGCCCACCGGGCTGGTCTGGCACGCAATGCCGCGATTCTCGGTGGGGTCGCCCTGGTTTTCGCCCTCGGCGCGATCTTCCCCCTGACGCAATCCGCCATCTACGGGCTGGAATGGGCCGGCCTCGATCGGGGCCCCGCGACGCTGATCGTCGGCGCGGTGCTACTGATCCTCGCCATCCTCGCGGCGCTGATCGCCGCGTCGAAGCTGCGCAAAGTGTCGAGCCCGCCCACCCGTCTCAAGGAAAACCTGTCTGCTGACGCGCAGGCGCTAAAGGAGAGCTTCAAATGACCGAGAAGAGAACCATTCAGGACATCGAGAACCGACTGCGCCAAGACCGCGCCGATCTCGCATCGACGCTCGGCGACCTGACCGCGCGTATCGCGCCGGATTACCTCTCCGAGCAGGTGTCGCAGGCCGTGCGCGATTACGCCGCGCCTGCCGCCCGCAGCGCCGAACAGGCCGTGCGCAAGAATCCGGTGGCCTTCGCCCTCGCCGGCGCCGGTATCGCATGGTTCCTGCTGCGCCAGCGCAACTCGGAGAGCATCGAGGAAGAAGATCTGGTGGCCGATGCCGATCCGCTCGTGATGCCGAGCGACGCGGGTGCCGACGGCTGGATCGACGAGATCGACACGCTGCGCCATGACGCCTCGGTCCGTCTCGAAGATCTCGAAGCCGAGCAGCGCAGCTCGACCGACAAGGCGCGCGACTTCGTCAAGGAGCGCTCCGAGGTGATGCAGAAATTCGCGAGCGACCTGCGCAACACGCTGTCCTCGGGTCTGAGCGACCTCAACGAGGATGCGCGCGATCGCGTGGTGCGGGCCCGCGAAAGAGCCTATTCCGCCCGGATTCGCCTGCAGGACGGGGCGACCCATGCCGGGTCGACCAGCAAGCAGATGGTCAAGGATCACCCGCTGATCGCTGCCGCCATCGGCTTCGCCGTCGGGGCCGCGATCTTCAACGCGGTGCCCAAGCCGGACGTCAATGTCAGCCGCCGCAGCTTCGGGCCGCGCGCCAACCGCCTGTTCAACGAGGCAGAGCGTCTGTACCGCGACGAGAAGCGTCGTGCGGGCAAGGTGGCCGACCAGTTCACCGATGAACTGAAGCGGACCGCCCGCTCGGTGATGAGCTCGGCCGGTGACGAGGCGCGCAGCGCCGCACGCGATTTCGGCGATCAGGCGATGGCTGCCGGAGAGCAGCTGATCGACCGCCTCTCGCGCCAGTTGGCGGAGGAAGCCAATCGCGCGCTGCGCGATGTCGGTCAGTCGCTGCAGAAAGGCGAAGACGAGGTCCGCGCCGGAGCCCAAGAAGCCAAGGATGCCGCGCGGGCAAAAGCCGAGGATGTGGCGTCCAAGGCCGAGGCGAAGACCCACGAAGCGGCCGAGAAGGTGAAGGCGAACCATTCTTCGTCCTCTTCGTCGAGCACCTCGTCGACTGGTTCCGGCTCGTCCGGCGCCGGCTCGACCGGCGGGGGCAGCGCGTCGTCGTCGAGTTCGAAGGCCACCCACTGAACGGTGGGGCAGTATGCAGAAAGGCCGGGCATCGCGCCCGGCCTTTTTCTTTGCGCGGTTATCGGTGGGGATGCGAGACCGACACCCAAAAGAAAACCGGCGCCGCGATCTCTACGGCGCCGGTTTGCATGTTTTACGCTGAAACAGGGTCTGTTTCTGAAGATCAGATCGAGCTGGACCAGGTGTCGACTTCGCGCTCGGCGTCTTCCTTGGTCTTGCCGTATTTCTTCTGGATCAGGCCGACCATCTGCTCGCGATGACCTGCGGCCTCCTGAAGTTCGTCGTCGGTCAATTCGCCCCAGTTCTCGCGGGCCTTGCCCTTCATTTCGTTCCAGTTGCCTTTTATTTGATCCCAATTCATGGCGTCGCTCCTTTCAAGATGAAGACGCGGGTTCAGGCGTCTTTCATCAACGTTTCGCCGGGGGCGATGTTCCTCTGCACGGCAGCACAAAAACAGGGAACCCGCTATCGTCCGACGGCGTTAGATCGCGAAACCAAGAGGGAAGTAATTCTCGAAATGCATCGCCTGGAGACCCTGTCGCGCATCGCCATGATCGTGATCGCTGTAATCGCTGTCGTGGCTGCGTTGAGCCAGGTGGAAAGCCTACTCGCGCCCGTCGTGCTCGCGCTCGTCGTGGGGATCGTGCTTTCACCGATTTCCGATGCATGGGAGAAAAGAGGTCTGTCGCCTGTCTGGGGGGCGCTTACCTCGCTCGTGATCTCGCTGATGATCGCCGTGCTGCTGGTCCTCGTGATCCAGCCGGTCGTCTCCGAACTGATGCGACAGGCGCCGAAGGTGATGGACGACATGCGCTCCACCATCATTCATATGCGCCACATGTTCCAAGGCATCCAGGACGCCTCGAAAGAGGTCAGCGACGCGATCACGCCGGCGACGGATGGCGCCAAGGATGGCGGCGGCAATGGCGACAAGAGCGCCGTGCCGGATGCCAAGGATCTCGTGATGCTGGCGCCGTCCATCATCGCACAGGCGCTGATCTATGTCGGGGCGCTGTTCTTCTTCCAGCTTTCGCGCGGCGAGATCTACAACTGGATCGCGAAGCACCTCGCGGAGCCTTCGAGCCGCGGCGCTACGGCTGCACGGTTGCGCAAGGCGGAGACACGGGTGTCGCGCTACTTCCTCACGATCACAGTGGTCAATGGCGGTCTCGGGCTGGCGGTCGGCGTCGCGATGCAGCTGATCGGGCTCCCGAACGCGCCGCTTTGGGGGCTTGTGGCCTTCCTCATCAACTACATCCTTTATCTCGGCCCCGCGGCGCTCATCATCGCGCTAGGATTCGCAGGCGTGGCCACGTTCGACGGGGTGCGCGTGATCCTGCCGCCGCTGATCTATATCGTGCTGAACGCGACCGAAGCCCAGTTCGTGACCCCTGCCGCGATCGGGCGGCAGATGCGCCTCAATCCGCTTCTGGTGTTCCTGTCGCTGACCTTCGGGATCTGGCTCTGGGGGCCGCTGGGCGGGATCGTGGCGATCCCGCTGCTGCTTTGGGCGCTGGTGCTGACGAACAGCTTGCCCGACCCGAAATCCGAGCCGGAGCAGAAGCTCGAAGCCGACTGAACCGGCGGGTCGCGGCGACGGATCAGACCATTTCTTCCGGAATGAACGGCAGTTTGCGCGCGATCTTGCGCGCGGCCTCCACGTCATAGGGGAGCACGAAGCCCTCGCGATCCTCGGGGGCTTTCGTGGCATTCGCGCGGGCCAGCTCCGCCCAGGCAGAGACTGCCCGCGTCGGGTCGAAGAAAGCCTCTTCGGGCGCGGGCGGCAGCCAATGGCGCATCAGGCGGCGACGCATGGCCGGGATGCCGTCGTTGCGGCGTAGATAGACACCCGCCTCGCTGTCCCAATGCAGCGACCGCGCGTTGAGATTGGCGGAGGTGATCAGCGCGGCGTCCTCGTCGAAAATCGAGACCTTCGCATGGACGTAGATCAGCGGCGCGCCGCCGGTGCGCAGCGCCCCCTCATCACCGGGGTCGGCAAGGCAGGGCTCTGCCGGGCAGCCGATGAACAGGCGATTGCCGAAGGCTTCGCGGAGCGTATCCAGCGCGCGCACCTGAAGATATTCGCCATAGCGCACGTCGCTGGTCGGGCGATCGGCCAGCATCAGCGTTTCGGGCGCGGCGGGCAGGATCAGGATCAGGTTGAGATTGGGGTTCTCCCGCGCCGCCCGGGCCAGGTGGTGCGCCAGAGTGCGCGAGCGGAAGAACTGGCTCTCGAGATAGATCAGCTTCTGCGCCCGCGCGATCAGCATCTCATGCGCGTTCTCGATCTCGGTCCGATAGAATTTCGGCCCGATGCGGAAGGTCGCGAATTTGCGCCGCTGCGACAGGGTGCGCAGCAGGCGACGCGGCGGCTTGGCGCGGTTTTCGCCGGAGCAGCTTTCGTGGAAGCTCTCGAGATGGGCCTTCGCCTCGGCGACGACGGGGCCGGTCATCATGAGCTGCACATCGTGCCATGTCATCTCGCCGTCGCGCTCGTGCACGGGGGTGTCGAAGCGCCGGTTGTCGAGATCCAGCCCGCCGATATAGAGCTTCTTGTCGTCGAACACGGCGAGCTTCTGGTGGTGTGTCGCCGGGAACAGCTTCGGCGGCGTCGCGACGAACTTGCGGCGGATTTTGCAATCCGATCCGGCCTCAAGATATTCCCGCAGCCCCGGCATGTCGCGCATCGCGGTCAGCCGCTTGGCCTCGTCCATGTCGTTGAGCCACGACGTGTGCTGCCCGAGCTTGTGATAGACATAGGGCCAGAAGATCGTACGCGGCACGATGCCCGATTGTGCCGGGTGCATCAGCGCGCGCAATTTCAGCTTCGCCTTGGGACCGCCCGCCAGTTCGCGCGCGGCGCAGAACATGCGGATCGACGACCATGTCATCCGGTGAAGATCCGGCTTTGCGCAGGGATCGAAATCGGTCAGGTCGATCTGTATCCTCACGCCGCGCTTCAGCATGTGAATGATCAGGTCGAACCATGTCTTGCCGATCGCGCGCCCGCGGTCGGATTTCAGTGTGGTGTTGAGATCGAAGACGCGGAAGGAGCAATGAATGGAATGACGCGCGTCGAGAAAGGCATCCTCGAGTACGGGATAGGCCTCTGCTGCGGTCAAAAGCAGCTTTACGCGGCTCTCGGCGTGAACTCCGGCTTGTTTAAGACGTTCCATGCGGCTCGTTGGGTTGAACGGCCGCGAGGGTGACCTGTGGTCGCCGCGGCTGGTATCTCATTCAATGGCTCTCATCAGAAACTGTTTCGGGCGTCTCGGATTTCAAGCGTTCTTCGTGACGCAATTCGCTCTCGACGAGGGGGCGCAGTGCGAACGCGGCGCTGAGCATATACTCGTCTTCGTCGGTCTGAATCTCGATCGAGCCGCCCAGCTGCTGCACGAAGGCGTTCAGCAGTTGCGAACCGAGCCCGGTGCCTTCGACGGCCTCCAGCGGCGGGGCATCCCTATCGACGGTATTGCGCACGCAGAGCCGCGCCTGCATCCCTTCGAGTCTGCGCAGCGAGATGTCGAGCTGCGGTTTGCCATCGCGGGCAGAGGCGTATTTCATCGCGTTTGTCATCGCTTCGGTCAGCAGAAGCGAGAGGGGCACAGCCTGATCGGGGGTCAGGTGGATGTCGTCGATATTGCAATCGACCGCGATATGGCGGCCCGGCCCGGTCGCGAGCCGGGTGATCTGGCGCACGATGTCGGGCAGCAGTTCCTGCGCCTGAATGTCGGTGAGGCCTGAGGTCTGGTAGAGGCCGCGGTGGATCGTGGCGAGCGAGATGACCCGCTCCTGGAGCGATTTCATAAGCCCCTTGGCTTCGGGCGTGCGCGCCTGCCGCATCTGCATGTTGATGATCGAGGCGATGAGTTGGAGGTTGTTCTTCACCCGATGGTGGACCTCGCGGAGCAGCACTTCCTTGTGGTGCACCATGTCCTCGAGCTCGGCCTCGTCATGCAGGATGGTTTCTGTCATCCGGTCATAGGCCTCGGCGAGGTCGCGGATTTCTGACGGTGCGGTCGACAGGTTGAGATTGCCCACGATCCGGCTGCCGGTGGCGAAGCTGGAGATCGCACTCGACAGTTTGCGGACATGGCCGATCACCAGCTTCTGCATTGCGAAGTAGGCGACCAGCAGGCTCGCCATCCACATCAGGGCTGGGAACAGCACAGGCGAAATATCAGCGAAGGGACTAAGCGCCGAGGCCGCCTGTGCAGGCCAGCTGCCAAGCGCGTAGAGCTGGTTGGGCACCAGTTCGACGACGGAATAGACCCGTTCTATTCCGAGGTTGGAGTCCCCCGAGAAAGTCACCGCGCCATTGCCCGCCAGCAGTTTCAGAGAGCGGTCCACCGGCAGGTGCGACTGGGTGTTCGATAGCCCGTCCGAGGAGGTCAGGATCGTGCCTTCGCGGTCGAAGGTCATGATCACCAGCGGCCGGTCATCGGCGAGCTTCGGTCCATCCTTGGCCAGCGAGAGCGAGGAGTGGCTCATCGAGATCGCGATGATCCCGATATGATCGCCCGCCGCGTTGTAGACCGGATGGGCCACGCCGAGCACGGAGGTACCCGACACCGGCGCATCGCGGTTGACGTAGAAGCTGGTGCGGTCCGCAGTCAGCATCTTCTCGAAGACGTCCTGGTTCTTGAAGTCGTAACTCTTGCCCGAATTCGAGCAGGTCATCTTGCCGCTGTCTGGGATGAAGGAGACGAGCGAGAACTCCGGAAAGGCCCCTGAGATCTGCCGCATCCAGTTCGAGCAGGCCTCGGCATTGCCCACGAGCGGCTGGACCGTGCTGGCGAGGACGCGCGCGGCGTCCTGCGCGTGCTGGATCACCCGCGTCTCACCGGCGACGGCGCGCATCGTCTCGCCCATGAGGGCGGCTTCGGACCGCGCCTGCGCTTCGCGCACGACCGAGGTCGATTGCAGCACGGCGATGATCAGCAGAGGGAAGAGAGCAACCGCCAACATGAAGGCGAGGCGCACGCCAAGCCCGTCGAAAAACGGAATGACGCCCCGTTTCCTGGCTCGGAACGGGGCGTGATCACTGTAGTGCTCGTCGTCTGCCGCTTTCGCGGCTTCCGAATTCATGCGGCGGCAACTCCGGATTTGCCCATCACGGCGAGGGAATTTCGATCTGTGCCGGACAGGATATCTTCACCTTCCTCGAGCCCGAGCATTTCCGCAAGCCGGGCGCGTGCGCGGTTGGCGCGGCTTTTCACCGTGCCCACGGCGACGCCCATCATGCCGGCAGCTTCTTCGTAAGAGAAGCCAGATGCGCCGACGAGGGTCAGCACCTCGCGATGTTCCGGGCTGAGCTGATCGAAGGCCTCGACGAAATCATTCATCGCGAGACGTCCGTCATGCGCAGGTTTCTCATAGAGCGATGCGGCGTGAATCCCTTCAGGGTCAGCGACCTCGCGCTTGCGCTTGCGACGGTCCGAATAGAAGGTGTTGCGCAGGATCGTGAAGAGCCATGCGCGCAGATTGGTGCCGCGTTCGAACTTTTCGATATTCGACCACGCCTTGACGATCGTGTCCTGCACGAGGTCGTCGGCCGAGGCCGAGTTCCGGGTCAGCGACAGCGCGAAGGCACGCAGGGCCCCGAGGTGATCGGGCAGCTCCTCACGCGGATCGCGGGCTTCGCTGGAGGCATTGGCTTTCGACGAATTGGTGTTGGAGGGCGAAGTCATTTTCCGCCCTCCTTCGCCTTGAGTTGCGCCAGCAAATCCTTGAACCGATCCGGCACTTCTTCCTGAAGCGCCTCCTCGTAAACCTTCTTCAGGTTTTGATTGATCTGGTCCCTGATACTGGACTTAGGCTTTTCGTCTGCCATATCACTATACATCCGGTTTCGATCCCACTCATTTTGCACGGAACCGAACGCGGGGCCAGAGAGTTTGGTTCCCGAAAAAACGCAAAAGGGGGTTTTCATGTCCGAAGACATCGCCGGCACCATCGGAGCCAACCTGCCGTATTTACGGCGTTATGCCCGAGCGCTTACCGGCAGCCAGGACAGCGGCGACCGTTACGCCGCGGCTACGCTCGAGGCCATACTCGAAGATACGTCGCCTTTCGAGAACAACGATCCGAAGCTCGCATTGTTCCACGCCTTCCACCTGGTATGGGCCTCCGCGGGGGCGCCGCTGGGGGAGCCGGACAACCGGCTTTCGGCCCGCGCGCAGGATCACATGTCGACGCTGACGCCGAACACCCGTGAGGCGCTTCTGCTGCATTCGATCGAAGGGTTCCGCATCGAGGAAATCGGCACGATCATGCAGGTCGATGCCGAAGAGGCGAAAGAACTGATCGACATCGCGATCCGCGAGATGGAAACGTCCGTCGCGGGTAAAGTGATGATCATCGAGGACGAAGCGATCATCGCAATGGATATTCGCGCCATCGTCGAGGATATGGGCCACCAGATCACCGGCATCGCCCGCACCCGCACCGAGGCTGTGGAGCTTGCCGCGACCGACAAACCGGACCTGATCCTCGCCGACATCCAGCTGGCGGACAATTCCTCGGGGATCGATGCGGTGAACGACATTCTCGCGCAGTTCGGCAACGAATTGCCCGTGGTCTTCATCACCGCCTTCCCGGAGCGCCTGCTGACCGGCGAGCGGCCCGAACCGGCCTTCCTGATCACCAAGCCCTACACCGAGAGCCAGGTGCAGTCGGCGGTCAGCCAGGCGATGTTCTTCTCCTCGACGGAGACGCTCGCGGCGTAACGGCCCGTTCAAAGCCATTTCTCGAGAAAGGCGGTCCCGGCAGACGGGGTCGCCTTTTTCCTTTGCCGCATGTGCCTTTGCGCAGGCGATTGCGCAGGCGATGCCCGCCGCAACGCACCAGAATGTGAAGTCGCGCTCCTGCAACCCGATCTCGCCCGTGCCGGTTCTTCCTCTGAGACAGACTGACGAAACCGTTCACAACGAAGGAGCCGCACATGACGAATATCGTGATTACCGGCGCATCCGCGGGCGTGGGGCGCGCCGTCGCTCGCCGCTTCGCTGCCAAGGGCAACCGCATCACCCTGATAGCCCGCAACAAGGCGCGGCTCGAGACGGCGGCGCAGGAAATTCGCGAGAAGGGCGGCGAGGCGCTCGTGCAGCCGCTCGACGTCGCAGATGCCGATGCGGTCGAGGCCGCGGCGGTCGCCGCTGAAAGTGCCTTCGGTCCGATCGACGTCTGGATCAACGTCGCGATGGTGACGGTACTCTCGCCTGTGTCGCAGATGACCCCGGAAGAGTATCGCCGCGTGACCGAAGTGACTTATCTCGGGACGGTCAACGGCACGCTCTCTGCGCTGAAGCGGTTCCGCCAGCAGGGCTGGGGCACGATCGTGCAGACGGGCTCGGCGCTCGCCTATCGTGCGGTGCCGCTGCAGTCGGCCTATTGCGCGGCGAAGGCGGCCATCGTGGGCTTCACCGACAGCCTGCGCACCGAGCTGATCCACGAGAATTCCGACGTGAAGATCACCGTCTGCCATCTGCCGGCGGTCAATACGCCGCAATTCGACTGGGCCCGCAGCAAGCTGCCGAACCGCCCGCGCCCGGTCGCGCCGGTCTTCGAGCCGGAGCTGATCGCCGACGGCATTCATCACGCGGCCTACCATCCGAAGCGGGAATACTGGCTGGGCTTCTCGGCGGTGAAGGCGATCCTGTCGGAGAAGCTCGCGCCGGAACTGGGCGATCTCTACCTCGCGCGCACGGCGGTGTCCGGGCAGCAGACGGGCGAGGCTGCCGATCCTGATCGGGCCGACAATCTCTATGACAGCGTCGACGGTGACTGGGCGGCGCGGGGGCGCTTCTCCGACGAGGCGAGCGACAGTTCCCCCGCGATGGCGCTGTCCGAGCATGGCGGCTCGCGGCTGGTCGCGGGCGGCGGCGCGGCGCTCGTCGCCGGGCTGATGCTGGGAGCGATCTTCGCGGTCTCCCGTCAGCGGGCCTGACGGTCGCGACAAGGAAACGAGAAACGCGCGCCCCGGTGGCGCGCGTTTTTGTTCTTGTGTAGGTGGCAGCGAGATCAGTCCTTCACCGCGCCCCGATACGCGGTAATCGCCGCGATCATCCCGGCATGGGACAGCCCTTGCGGGAAGTTGCCAAGCTGCGCGCCGCTCTCCGGGTCGTGCTCTTCCGACATCAGTCCGAGATCGGTCGTGGCCTTCAGCATCCCCTCGATCTGGGTCCGCGCGTCATCAAGCCGCCCGGCCCTCACGAGGTAGTCGGCGGCCCAGAACCCGCAGACGTTGAAATGGCCCTCGATGCCGGGCATCCCGTCTTCCTGCGCGTCGTAGCGCCGCAGATGAACGCCCGTGCCAAGCCGCTCACGGATCGCGGTGTAGGTCGCCGCCATCTTCGGGTCGTCTGCGGGGATCACCCCGATACGCGGCATCAGCAAAACGCTCGAATCGAGCCATTCCTCGCCGATCGCACCGGTGAAAGCGCCGATCTCCTCGTTCCAGGCCTCTTCCCGGATCAGGGCTTCGATCGCGGCGCGCTCCGCCTTCCACAGCCGCGTGTCGGCATTGATCACGCCGTTCTCGGCCAGCGAGATCACCCCATCCAGCGCGCCCCAGCACATCGCCTTGGAATAAGTGTGGTGTCGGCGCGGATTGGGCATTTCCCAGATTCCGTTATCGGGGCGTGTCCATTGCGAGACCACGACATCGGCGAAATTCGCGAGCCGGATGCCTTCGCCCGGATGCAGCTCGCCGCCGGCCTCGACATAGGCGCGCGCGGCCATGATCATCGAGCCATAGGCGTCGAGTTGCAGCTGTGTCGCCGCGCCGTTACCCAGCTGCACCGGGGCCGAGCGGCGATAGCCCTCGAGCGTCTGCAAGCTCGAGATCGAGACGTTGCTGTCGCCCCGCACCGTGTAGAGCGTCCCAAGTTCCGGCGCCGTTTCGCGTGTTGCCGCCATCAGCCAGCGGAAGAAGGCGTCGGCCTCGTCGGTGAGGCCCTGATCGAGAAAAGCGTGCAGCACGAAATAGGCGTCGCGAAGCCAGCAATAGCGGTAGTCGTAATTGCGGATGCCGCCGATCACTTCCGGCAGCCCCATCGTCGGCGAGGCGATCACTGCGCCGGTGGGGGCGTGGATCAGAAGCTGCAGCGCCAGTAGCGAGCGTTTGAGAGCTCCGGAGAAAGGCCCGTCGCCGAAATCCGTCTTGGACTGCCGCTTGCGCCAAGCCTCACGAGTTGCGGCGAGCGCCTCTTGCGCCGCCTGCATTCCGCCGACATGGCCGTGCCCGCCTTGCGTGACGGTGAGGGTAACATAGCCGCGTTCCCCGGTGGCGAGGGTACCGCGCCCGTTCAACCGGCCGGAGCCTTCGATCTCCAGTTCTATCGAGCTGTCGATCAGGATGATGTCGCCGTCTTGGGTAAACTGCCAGCTGCCCGGGCCGCGCCGGATGAACTCGGGTGTGCTCAGCGCGTAGTTGCAGCGCGGGGCGATGCAGATTTCGACGTCTGCCGCGCCTTCGGGGGCCTCGAAAAGACGCACGACCGAGCGCCCGAAGCTCGCCGCCTCTTCGAGCGAGTCCGGCAGGTTCATGAAGTCGGTGACCTTGAGGCCGCCCGCCTCGGACGCGTGGGTGGTGGTCAGGATCGGGCCGTAATCTTCATAGACGCGTCGGGCGGTCGTCTGACGATCTGGATCCGGCACCGGACCGACATAGAAGGTCCCGCCGCGAAACTGGTCGAGCAGCCGCCCGAAGAGCGGGTCGCCGTCGAAATCCGGCCCGCAGAACCAGTCGATCGCGCCGTCCCGGGCCACCAGCGCCGCCGTGCGCGTATCCCCGATCACCGCGTAATCGGAAATCGGGAGATAGCCGCGCCGGCCCTCCAGAAAGCGTAGCGGCGGACTGTTCGGGTCGGGCTGGGTCTTCGAGGATGTGCCGGAATCGGGATCGGTGCGTTCGGTCATGCAATGCCTGTCCTTTGACGGTTTTCCGGGCGTCGCCCCGGAGATATATCGCGCCCCTCTCAGGGATCGAACGGACGCGCCGCCCCCCAGTTCCTTGAAAAAACCGTGTGCGTGCGTGTGCTCTCGCGCCGCTCAGATCCAGTAGCGGGGCCATTTCTCGGTGTTGCGCGCATTGTTCACGAAGTAGGCCAGAAGCACGAGGATCACTGCGCCCGTCAGCACCGGCGTCAGAAGAAAGCTCCAGCCGAGCGTGTGGCCCTTGAGAAGGATGACCAGCGGATCGGCCCCTGCGGGTGCGTGGACTGTGCGGGTCAGTTGCATCGCGACGATGGCGATCGTCACCACGGCTGCCGGACCGATCGCCCCGTGCGGATCGGCAAGGTGCTGCGCCGCAAGCCCGATGGCGCTTGCGAGAACATGCCCGCCGATGACGTTGCGCGGTTGGGCGAGCGCCGTGTCGGGCGTCGCGAAGAGCAGCACACAGGTGGCGCCGAAGGGCGCCATCAGCAGGTCGACCCCGGCGTGACGGGTGAGCCCGGCAAGGATGGCGATGCCGAGGAAGCTACCCGCCGTCGTCGCCAGAACTTGCCGAAGGCTCGGAAGTTCCGGCAGGCGATGGGGCGCGCGATGGCGTTCGAGCAATCGTTTCAGCATTGGCGGTCCTGTCGGGCTGGCCTTCAGAACCCGAACCCCGGACCGTCTGCCCGGTTTCCTTCGCCCGCGTCACGTCGCAGTGAAAGGGCGCGATCCGTCAGGACGCTTTGACCAATGCCGGCATCCGCGCGAAGCTCATCGAGATGTGGCCGCGCCTCATATGGCCGAGCGCGTCGAGATCGCCGAGCCGCAGCGCGCGGAGCATGTCGCGCAGCTCGTTGTTGTAGATCTCGATCTCCTGCATCAGGTCGATCTGCGAAGCCGTGACCTGCTGTAGCCAGATCCGCGCCGTGCGGAAATACAGCGCCGCCGACATCGTCCGGAGCGGTGCATTCGCGGTCAGCTCCAACAAGGCGAGGAAGGTATCGCGGTCGAGCTCCGAAAAGGCCCGGGCGGTGGGTGCATCGACCAGTTCGCGGCCGCGCTCCTGAAAGGTGACGAAACGCGCGATCAGCGCGGCGCTGGGCGGCACCGGATCGAGGCTCGTCTGCAGCACGGCGAGTTCGCGCCGCAGCCGGAAGACCTGCCCAAGCTCGGTGTAATCAACATCGGTGACGAAGGTGCCGACCCCATGCATGGAGCGCAGCATCCCCTCGTCCTCGAGCCGCGCCAGCACCCGACGCAGCGGAGTCCGCGAGATGCCGAATTCTGACGCGAGCGCGGTCTCCGACAAGCGCATTCCCGGCGGGTAATCGAGCAGGCAGATGCGGCTGCGAATTTCGTCGTGAATGAGATCGTAGCGGTCGCGAGCGCGGAGCCGCTCCGGATCGGTTTGCCGGGGGATCATGGAGATGTCGTCCATAGAGTTCTGTCGTCTGTTCGCGCAAAGCCATGATCGGCGGCGGAGGCGCGCAGGTCAATCCGCTTGGCCGCGTCCTCCCCCATGGGGCGTTTCAGCCGCAGATATTGCGGAGAGCCGGGCGGCGCAAACGGCACGAAACGACGGCCTTCGGCGGAACCGGCGCACACACATGCGCGTTCAATGCTCAAAGCTCCGGCATTGGTGCACAACATATGCGTTTAGCTCTTTATCGGTCTACGACATCTGCTTTTTGCCCCAGTATAATCAATGCGATCTGCTTGACACTCCGGAGAAACTCATAGGTGTTGTGTACATCAATCGCGGGAGGCTTGGGCTTCCCGTCAACAAGAACCAACGGGAGAGACGCATGAAATCGATCTTGAAATCTGTCGCCGCCGCCGGCATCGGCATCGCGCTGAGCGCAAGCGCCGCACTCGCTGGCCCCCTGATGGACCGTATCAATTCGGGCGAGCCGATCCGCATCGGCTTCGCGAACGAAGTTCCGTGGGCCTATCCGGGCGAAAACAACAAGCCGCTGGGCTTCGTCAACGCCTATGTTCTGGGTGTGCTCCACGAGATGGGCTATGACAACATCACCCCCGTCGTGACCGATTGGGGCGGGTTGATCCCGGGCCTCAACGCGAACCGCTTCGACATGGTCACCGGCGGTCTCTACATCCTCAACTCGCGCTGCCAGAACGTCGCCTTCTCTGAGCCGATGGCGAAAGTCGGCGATGCGTTCATCGTGCCCAAGGGCAACCCGAAGAACCTGAACAACTACGAACAGATCGCCAAGGCTGGCGCGACCTTCGTGACGGGCGCGGGCTATAACCAGGTGGAGTCCGCCAAGAAGGGCGGTATCCCGGATAGCAACGTGATGACCGTGCCGGGCCCGACCGAAATCCTCGCCGCCGTGAAAGCGGGCCGCGCGGATGCAGGTGGCGTGACCTACTTCACCGCGCAGAACCTTGCCGATCAATCGGACGGCGCGGTCGAGGTGTCGGACGTGAGCCAGCTGCCTGAATGGACCCAGAACTGGGTCGGCATCGGCTTCCGCAAAGCGGATCAGGACTTCGTCGACAAGTTCAACGAAGCCCAGAAGAAGTATCTCGGTTCGGACGCGATGATGAAAGCGGTCGGCGAGTACGGCTACTCGAAAGGCAACCTGCCGGGCGACAAGACCTCGGCTGAAGTCTGCAAGATGCGCTAAGCGCAAATGCTGAAGACATGGACGGGCCTGTGCATGGCCCGTCCATTTTGACATTCACCGCCGGGGCGGGACGGGAATGAGCTACATAGAATTCTTGAAAGAGTACGGGCCGCGCTTCTGGGACGGCACGCTCGTAACGGCGGGGCAGTTCTTTCTGGCCTCCGCTCTGGCGATCGTCATCGCGCTCGTCGCAGGGCTGATGAAGCTCTCGCGCAACGGGCTGATCCGGGGCATCGCCGTCGTTTATATCGAAATTTTCCGCGGCACCTCGCTGCTGGTCCAGCTCTACTGGATCTTCTTCGTGCTGCCGCTGTTCGGGCTGACGCTGCCGAAATTCACCGCGGGCTTCGTCGCGGTGGGGATGAACCTCGGGGCATACGGCGCCGAGCTGGTGCGCGGCGGCATCCAATCCGTGCCGAAAGGGCAATGGGAGGCGGCCTATGCGCTGTCGATGAGCCCGATGAAGCGGATGTGGCGGATCATCCTGCCGCAGGCGTTCGTCAACATGCTGCCGCCGTGGGGCAACCTGCTGATCGAACTGCTGAAGAACACCGCGCTGGTCGCGCTGATCTCCGTGTCGGACCTGATGTTCGAGGCGAAGCAGATCAATGGCTCGACCTTCCTCTCGGCGCAGACCTTCGGGACGGCACTGATCGTGTACTACATCTTCGCGCGCTTCATCGTGACGCCGTTCATGCGCTGGCTCGAGCTGGTCATGCGGCGCAAGCTGGGGAGGGCCTGATCCATGGGGTTCAACTGGAACTGGGAATTCACTTGGGAAATCCTGCCCAAGCTGATGCATGCGACGCTCAACACGCTGATGGCGGCGGGGCTGGGCTATGCGATCGCGGTTGTGCTGGGCATGGTCTTCGCGCTGGCGCAGCGGACGCCCTACTGGGCGCTGACCAAGGTCGTTCGCGAATTCATCGAGTTCATCCGCTCGACCCCGCTGATCCTGCAAATCTTCTTCGTCTATTACGTCGGTCCGCAATTCGGCCTGAAGCTGGGGCCGTGGACGGCGGGCATGATCGCGATCGGTCTGCACTATTCGGCCTACCTGTCGGAGGTCTATCGCGGCGGTCTCGACGCGGTGCCGAAGGGCCAATGGGAGGCTTGCACCGCGCTGAACATGTCGACCCGCGATACCTATTGGCGGATCGTGATCCCACAGGCCATCCCGCCCGCGCTGGCGGGGATGGGCAACTACCTCGTGGGGATCTTCAAGGACACGCCGATGCTCTCGGTGATCGGGGTGGCCGAACTGATGCACACAGCGAACGCGATCGGCTCGTCGAGCTATCGCTATCTCGAACCCTATACGCTGGTGGGGGTTATCTTCCTCGCCATCTCGCTTCCCACCGCTGCCCTGATCCGCGTCTTCGAGGATCGCGTGCGGCGTAAACTCGGATTGAAATGATGGAAGATCTTTCGAACTATCCGCTCGAACTGACGGGCGACGACGTGCCGATGGTGCGGTTCCTGAAAGTCACCAAGCGCTATGGCGATCTGGTGGTGCTCGACCAGCTCGATCTCGATGTGGCCGAGGGGGAAATGGTCACGATCATCGGCCCCTCCGGCTCGGGCAAGACGACCGTGCTGCGGATGCTGATGACGCTCGAGACGATCAACGAGGGCGTGATCTACGTGGACGGCAAGCCGCTGACCCATATGGAGAAGAACGGGAAGCTGGTGCCCGCGGACCGCAAGTATCTGCGCAAGGCGCGCAGCCAGATCGGCATGTGTTTCCAGCATTTCAACCTTTTCCCGCACATGACCGCGCTGGAGAACTGCATGGAGGGCCCGGTGCAGGTGCTGGGCATGAAGAAGGCCGAGGCGCGCGAACGGGCCGAGGAACTGCTGGAACTCGTCGGCATGTCCGACAAGCGCGACCAGCACCCCTCGCGGCTCTCGGGCGGTCAACAGCAGCGCGTCGCGATCGCACGCGCGCTGGCGATGCGGCCCAAGGTGATGCTGTTCGACGAGGTGACCTCCGCGCTCGACCCGGAGGTGATCGGCGAGGTGACCAACGTGATCCGCTCGCTGGTGGAGAAGCACAATCTGACAATGCTGATGGTGACGCACCAGATGGGCTTCGCGAAGGACATCTCGGATCGGGTCTGCTTCTTCTACGACGGCAAGATCGAGGAGCAGGGCGCCCCCGAGGATCTCTTCGGCAACCCGCAGAAAGAGCGCACGCAGCAATTCCTTTCGGCGGTGAAAGAGGCCGACTGACGGGTCTCACGATGTCGCGCAATGGCCTTTCCGAAAAGGCCATTGCGTGCGTCGACGTCTCGTTGCCTTATGGGCTTGGTTCCATCGCAGCGAGGGTCCGACATGCCGATCACTATAGAGAACCCTTGGCGCGGCGACGGGCTCGACCCGGACGGCGTCATGCCAATTGCCGATGCGTCGGGCGTGGCCAGTCTGCTTGCGCGCTGTCCGGCACATCACGAGACCCCGCTGCGCGCGGCGCCCGAGATCGCGCGGCTTGCCGGGGTCGGTGAGGTCTGGATCAAGGACGAGCGTGAGCGCATGGGGCTTGGCAGCTTCAAAGCGCTGGGTGCGGTCCATGCGATCGCCCGGGAGGCTGCGGCGCGAGCGGAGAGCGACGATCTTCAGACAGCTCTCGCCGGCGAGACCTATGTCGCGGCCAGCGCAGGCAATCATGGCCTGTCAGTCGCGGCAGGAGCGCGGATATTCGGCGCCCGCGCGATCATCTATCTGGCCGAGACCGTGCCTGAGGCCTTCGCCGCGCGGTTGGAGGCACGCGGGGCGGAGGTCGTCCGGGCGGGTGCGGAATACGAGGCCAGCATGCAAGCCGCCGAGCAGGCGGCTGCCGAGAATGGCTGGACGCTTTTGTCGGACAGCTCGTGGGAGGGCTATGTCGATCTGCCGCTGCGGGTGATGGAGGGTTACACCCAGCTTGCGGCGGAGGCCGTCGCGCAGATCCAAGCGCCGCCCACCCATATTCTGCTGCAGGCGGGCGTTGGTGGTCTCGCGGCAGCCGTCGCGGCTCATGCGCGGATGGTCTGGGGCGATGCGCCTCAGATCATCGTGGTCGAACCCGACGCGGCCCCCGCGCTGGTCGAGAGCATTCGCGCAGGCCATCTGGTGACCACGCAAGGGCCGGTCTCTGCGATGGGGCGGCTCGATTGCAAGACACCGTCGATGGTGGCGCTGGCGGGTTTGTCGCGCGATGCGGATCGCTTCGCCACGATCACCGAAGCCGAGGCGCAGTCCGGCGTCGATATCCTCGCCGCGCACGGGCTGGCCACGACGCCTTCGGGCGGCGCCGGGCTGGCGGCTCTGCTTGCCGGGCTGTCGCTGGGACCGGAGACGCGCGTTCTCGCGATCCTCAGCGAAGGCCCCTAAGATGGCTGAGCGCTCGCTCATCTTCCCGGCCGAGGAGTTTCGCACCCGCGTCGCTCGCCTTCAGGCCGAGATGAGCGCACAGGATCTGGATGCGCTGTTCCTGACCTCGGCTGCGGATATCTTCTACGTCACGGGCTTTCTGACCCGGTTCTGGGAAAGCCCCGCGCGCCCGTGGTTCGTGATCGTTCCGGCCAGCGGTGCGCCGGTCGCGGTGATCCCCTCCATCGGGGCGGAACTGATGGGTCGCACATGGATGACGCAGGTTCGCACTTGGGAGGCGCCCGATCCGACGGATGACGGCGTGAGCCTGCTTGCCGAGACGTTCTGCGATCTGCTGCCCGAGAGCGCGCGGATCGGGGTGCCGATGGGGTTGGAGACCCAGTTGCGGATGCCGCTCGCGGATTACGCGCGGCTTGGGGAGCGTATCGCGCCGCGCCGCTTAATCGACGGCACCGCCGCGATCCAGCGGGTGCGTGAGATCAAGAGCGCGGCGGAGATCGAGAAGATCCGCAGGGCCTGCGCCATCGCGGGCCGCGCCTTCGCGCGGGTGCCGGAATTCGCGGGGCAGGGGCACCCGCTCGACGGTATCTTCCGCGCCTTCCAATCGGCGCTGCTGGAGGAAGGAGCCGATTGGGTCAGCTATGTCGCCGGGGCGTCGGGACCGTCGGGCTATGACGATGTGATCTCGCCTGCCGGGCCCGCGCCGCTGCAAGCGGGCGATGTGCTGATGCTGGATACCGGCGCGGTGCGCGACGGGTATTTCTGCGATTTCGATCGCAATTTCTCGGTTGGTCCGGCGTCGGATCCGGTGCGGCGCACCCATGCCGCGCTCTGGGAGGTGACCGAGGCGGCGATGGCGCTGCTGCGGCCCGGCATGCGGGCGCATGATGCGCATCGTCTGCTGGTCGAGGGGCTGGCGGCGCGCGGTATTGAGGCGGGCAGCGGACGCCTGGGCCACGGGCTGGGGATCACGCTGACCGAATGGCCCTCCTTCACCCCGCGCGACGACACGGAGCTGCGCGAGGGCATGGTGCTGACGCTGGAACCCGGCGCTTGGGTCGAGACCGCGCAGGGCCCGCGCCGCCTGCTGGTCCACGAGGAAAACATCGTCCTGCGTGCGACCGGGGCGGAGCTGCTGTCGCCGCGCGCCCCCGAAACCTTGCCGGAGCTGAGCTGATGGCCGATTTCCCCTATCGTCTTCGCGAAGACGCCACGCCCACGATGGGACTGATCGTGCTGCGCGTGGACGAGACCATCGAGGACGAGTTCCGCCGCTACATCCCGCCGGACGACGCGCGGATGCATGTCACGCGCGTTCATTCCGGCGACGACCTGACCCCGTCGAGCATTGCAGAGATGGAGCGCGCTCTGAGCGGTGCTGCGGCGCTGCTGCCACCTGCGGCGAAGTTCGACGTGGTGGGTTATGGCTGCACCTCTGGCGCGGCGCTGATTGGGCCGGGCGAAGTGCGGGCGAATGTCATGGCGGGCGTCACGACGCGGCATGTGACCGATCCGCTGAGCGCCGCGTTGGCCGCGATTGCGGATCTGGGGCTGGAGCGGGTGGGGATCGTCTCGCCCTATGTCGCTTCGGTCGCGGAGCCTTTGCGGGCGGCCTTCGTCGCTGAAGGGATCACCGTCCCCGCGACGCTCTCTTTCGGCGAGGAAGCGGAGGCGCGCGTGGCGCGGATCGACCCGGCCTCTATCGCGGAGGCTGCGCGGAGCCTTGCGGGGCAGGCGCGTCTGGACGGGATTTTCCTGTCCTGCACCAACCTACGCACGCAGGGGATCTTGCCGGGGTTGAGAGCGGAACTCGGGACGCCGGTGCTCAGTTCGAACCAGGCGCTTGCGTGGCACATGCGAAAGCTCGCAGGAATCGCGGCGCCGGGATGAGACAGGGCAGTTGAATGGCTGGCCGGCCATCCGGTCGGTCGCGCGAGGGAATCAATGGTCCGCTACGGAGACGTCAGCCGCCGGACCTTGCCTCCACCGGCGCGCCATCTTCCAGCGTTTCGACCGGATAGAGCACGACACGGTCGCCCTCGCTCAGACCGTCCAGAAGCTCTGCATAAGTGCCATTGTCTGTCCCGATTTCCACGTTCACTTCCCGCGCGCGCCCGTCTTCGACATTGAAGACAGCCCAGCCGGTGCCGCGCCGGAATAGCGCACTCGACGGCACCCGCAGCGCATCGGGGTTCTGCCAGACGACGATCCGCGCGGTCACCTGAAAACCATGGCCCAGCCCCGCCCGTTGCGCGGCATCGCCGGTGAAGGCGATGACCACGCCCACCCGCTGTTCCTCGACGCCCAAGGCCGACACCTTCGTGGTGCCTGACGGGTCGATGCGGACCACCTTGCCTTCGAGCACGTCCGGCCCGCCCCAATCGGTAATCTCCACCGGATCGCCGAGGCGTACGCGCACCGCGTCGCGCGACAGAAGATCGGCCACCACCTCGAGCCCCTCCGAGATGTCGCCGATCTCCATGATCGGGGAGCCGGCCGAGAGCACGGTCTCGTTCTCCTGCAGGATTTGCAGCACGGTTCCGGTCGCGGGGGCATAAAGGGGGATCGGCTCGGCCCCGTCGCTGTTGCTCGCGGCGGCATCGTTCTGCAGCACGGATTTTGCGGAGGCCAGCGCTGCCTCGCGCATCGCGATGGCGGCTTTCGCGGCGGCTTCCTGTGCGGCGGCGTAATCGGCGTTGATCTGATCGCGGTCCAGCTTGGACTGGCTGATCGTGCCGGAAAGCGCGAGCCTCTGTGACCGCGCGAGATCGCTATCGGCCTGTTCGCGCATCGCGACGGCGGCGCGGTAATCGCCTTGAGCCGCGCTGAGCGCGGCCTGCGCTTCGGCGAGCGCGGCCTCTGCCTGTGCCCGGCTGCGGGCATCCAGAACGGCGGGTAGGGCGGGGCGCATCCGGGCGACGACTGTCTCGTTCGCGACGACATGATCGCCGACATGGATATCGAGCCGCTGTAGCCTGCCGCTGACCGGGGTCGAGACCGTGTAGCTTTCGCTGACGCGGGTCCGGCCATCATCCTCGATCACGAGCTTCATCGGACCGCGCGTAACCTCGCCCATGTCGACGGTCTGCGGCTGCGGCCAGAGCAGCGCGGCGATAGCGCCCGCCGCGATCAGGCCGATCAGGATGAGAATGAGCCATCTGGTTCGGGGTCTTGGTGTCACGGGTCAGTCCCTCGCCTTGAGCGCCGAGATCATGTTCAACCGATCCAGCGCGCGGCGCAACATCAGGATCGAGGCCAGCGTCGCCGAGACTACGACCAGCACCGCGGTCGCGATGCTGGGTAGATCGAAGCTGACGCTGACCCGGTAGAGTTCATTGGAGAAAACCCGCGCGATCAACTGGGCAAGTGTCCAGCCGAACCAGATCCCGACCGGGAGCGCACAGGCCACGAGTACAGTGATCTCACCGGCGAGGATCAGCGTCACTTCCCCGCGGGTGAAGCCCAGTACCCGCAGGCTCGCCAACTCATGCGCACGTTCGGAGAAGGCGTTGCGCGCGGCGTTGTAAACGATGCCGAAGCTCAGCACGAAGGCGATCGCGCCGAAGACGAAACGCATCTGGCCCGCGCCCTCGTCGGCAATCTCCCGGAACGCGGCGAGACTGTCGGATTTTATCGAGACGCCCGCGACCTTGGGGCGCGCGCGCAGCTCGTGCAGAAGCTCCGGCGACGGGGCGCCTTCGGTGCGGATCGAGACCGAGGTGATCCGGTCCGCCTCGCCCACGGCCCGGGTCAGCGAGTCGAGGCGCATATAGGCCGGAGCGCCCAGCAATGTGTCGGAGATCGCAGCGACGGGCAGCGAGAGGGTCCGCTTGCGGCCCTCGGTGACTTCGGCGGTGAGGTTTTCGCCCGGCTGAAGTTTCAGCACATCCGCGAGCCCCCGCGAGATCACGACGCCCTGCGCGGGCAGGGCGATCGGCTCCAGATCGGGCCGCAGCGCGCGATTGAGCTGCGCATCCTCCGACAGGCCGGTCAGTTCGCCGCGATGGGTGATGACGCCGTCGCGGAAGAGGACCGGCACGTAGCGCGTCGGCTCGGCCTCCAGCACGCCGGGAAGGTGCGCAATCTCATGTGTCACATCGCGCGAGACGGGGTGGATGAAGCTCACCGTCGCGTCGGAGCGGTCGGCAAAGCCGAAGGTGACGTCCATCGTGTGATCGAAGCCCGAATAGATCATCAGCATCGCCATGTTCAGCGCGAGGCCCGCGGCCACGCCCGCGATGGTGCCGAGGCTGCGTACAGGTTGCCGCGTGATCTGACGCAGGATCATCCGCCCAGGCTGGTCGAGGAATTTCGTGACGATCGTGAGGAAGCCGACCCGGCCATGGGTAAAATCGGCCGGGGCCGGGGGGCGCATCGCCTCGGCGGGCGTCAGGCGGAACACCGTGCGCAACGCGATCGCCGCCCCGAGCGCGGCGGCGATCAGCGAGAAGGCGAGGCCCCCGGCGAAGGGGCCGGGATGCATCGAGAAGACGAGGTAGGGGAATTTGTAGAATTCCATGTAGAGACCGGTCAGAGACCGCCCAAGCATCACGCCCAGAGCCGATCCGAGCAGCGCGCCGGCGAAGGCGATCATCAGTGCCATTTCGAGGTAATGTCCTGCAATCTCCGCCCCGCTGTGACCGAAGGCTTTCATCAGCCCGATCTCGCGCCGCTCGGCCTGCACGATACGTGTGATCGTCACGTTGAGCAGGAAGGCCGCAACTGCGAGAAAGATCGGTGGCAGGAACAGCCGCGACTGGCGCAGGCCCTTTAGTTCTTCCTCGATGAAGCGCGCAGAGGTCTGCTGATCCTGAACGAAGCCCGCGCCGCCGCCATAGGGCGCCATCAGCCTGTCGAGATCGGCGAGCACCGCCTTGCGCGGCCGCTCGCGCGTGGTGAGCGCCAGCACCTCGTTGAACGCCCCGTCGAGATCGAGCACGGCGGCCGCTGCCTTGCGCTCCATCCAGATCACGGCGAAGCGACCGTCGTTGGGAAAGAATTCGCCCGGCGCGGGCATGAACAGGAACTCCGGCGCGCGGGCGAAACCGACGACCTGCAAGCGCTGGTGACGGCCCTCGACGGTGACGCCGAGCGTATCGCCAAGCGCGATCCCGCGCGCGGCTGCGAATGTGTCGAGCAGCACGACCTCGTCGCTGCGCCCCGCGATCGGCTTCCGGCCCGCCGTCATCAGGATACCGTTGAGGCCTGCGGGACCGGGTAGCGACAGGACACGCGCCTGTATCGGCTCGCCCCCGTCCGCATCGATCCGGCCGAAACCGCTGACTCGCCCTTCGGCGGCCAGCACGCCGGGAATCGCGTTGACTTGTTCCATCATCGAGCTGGGCGCGCGCGTGAGCGGCTCGAAGACCTGCGCAAGCCGGTGCCGCTCGAAATAGGCGTCGCGGGTGACGGTGAGCGTATCGGTTAGCCCCGCCATCATCACCTGTACCATCACGCCCAGAGCGACGACCGCCGAGATCGCCAGCGCCTGCGCCCGGATTCGCCAGAGGTCGCGGAAGAGCTTGCGATGGAGAACGGTCAGGGCCATCGGCTTACCATTCGATCTCGGCGGGGTCGGCGCGGGTCTCGTTGACGATCGTCTCGCGCAGCTGGCCATCGGTGAAATGCAGCACGCGATGCGCCATCGCCGCCGTTGCCGCCGCATGGGTGACGATCAGAACGGTCGTGCCCAGCTCGCGGTTCACATCGTTGAGCACCTGCAGCACGCGCCGCCCCGTCATACTGTCGAGCGCCCCGGTCGGCTCGTCGCAAAACAGCACCGCCGGACGCTTCGCGATGGCCCGCGCGATGGCGACGCGCTGCTGCTCGCCGCCTGACATCTGCGCCGGGAAATGGTCGAGTCGTCCCTCCAGCCCGACCAGCCGCAGCGCTTCGCCCGCGTCCATCGGATCGTGCGAAATCTCGGTCACCAGATCGACATTCTCGCGCGCGGTGAGGCTGGGCATCAGGTTGTAGAACTGGAAGACGAAACCGACATGGCTGCGCCGGTATTGCGTCAGCGCCCGGTCGGACATTTCGGTCAGGTTCTGATCGCCGAACCACGCCTGGCCCGAGCTTGGTCTGTCGAGCCCGCCGATGATGTTGAGAAAGGTGGATTTGCCGCTGCCCGAAGGTCCGAGCAGCACGACGACCTCGCTGCGCGGAATTTCCAGGGTCACGTCTTTGAGGGCGTGGACCGCGGCTGGTCCCTCGCCATAGGTTTTCGACAATGCTTCGGTGCGAAAGGCAGGCTGCACGCTCGGCCTCTTCAAACAGATTGGGCGCGTCACCCGTCCCGGATCAGATCACAGCTTCTTCAGGCAGTCAAAATTTGTCGAGGCTGAGGGAGAGTTGAGGGCGTCCGCGTGGTGTTCGCGCCTCACCGGTCGAAGGCGACGTTTCCGTTCGTCGGGCGTCACGCGCTGAGGCCGTGGACGAAGAGATCAATCTCCAGCGCCAGACCGAATTCGAATTCGTTGAGTTCGGGGCCAGTCCATTGATGCTCTTCGAGATGGTCGAGGAAGTCGCGGCGTTTGCGTTCGTCGTCCGGTCCCAGCGACAGGGTCTCGGCAGCGCGCAGCAGGTCGATCCGCTTGTGGACCTCGCACATGGCGGAGAAGGCTTCCATCACCACCGCTGCCAGACGCGGTTCCTCCTGCCACGACTGGCCGCCGAAGACCTCCTGCACGACCCGATTGCCGGAGCCGAGGCAATCATAGGCGACGCAGCCTGCCATGCCTTTCTGGGTCAGTTTGTCGTGAATCGAGCAATCGTGCCCGCAAAGGTTCCGGCAGGGTTCTCCGGGGTTCTTGCTGAAGGCGAAATCCTTGCCCTTGTCGAAGGACAGCACCACGCAACAAAGCGCCGCGCATTGGGAACAGTCGGTCTTGAGGCGGTCGGTCCGGGGCATACTGGCCTTCGCTTGGCTTGACCTCTCAGCGAGGTCGTCGGGCCGTCGTATCCCGCGAAACGGGCCTGAAATGCAAGGGGCGCCCGGGGGGGCGCGACGCGAAGCTCCGGCAGCGGACAGTGGACCGCCGCCGGGTCGGTTCAGCTCAGATCGCCTCGATCGCCTTTGCCAGCATGTCGCGCACGTCGCCCGCGACCGATTTCAGCCGGGGGTTGTCGATCGCCATCATCGAGGCCGCCGGGTCGATCGCGCAGACGAGGATATCCGCGCCGTCCTGCCGCAAAATGACGTTGCAGGGCAGCATCGCGCCGACGTTCGGCTCCAGCTGGATCGCCTGATGCGCCATCTTCGGGTTGCAGGCGCCGAGGATCATGTAGCCGGCCATGTCCTCATCCAGCTTCTTCTTCATCGTGGCCTGCACGTCGATTTCGGTGAGCACGCCGAAGCCCTGCTCCTTGAGGGCCTCGCGCGTCCGGGTGTCGGCCTCTTCCAGCGTGGTATTGGTGAGGCGTTTGTCGATGGTGTAGCTCATTGTCTTGGATCCTCTGATGGTGAGCGGCTCAGGATTCGACCGGGTAGTCCTGCGCGGACCATGCGCCGAAGCTGCCCGGCACCGCGGAGACGTTCTTGAACCCGGCGCGGTGCAGCAGGCTCGCGGCGACGCTGGCGCGGTAGCCGCCCTGACAATACACCGCATAGTCGGCGGAACGGTCGAGTTCGTCCATCTCGTCTTCGATCGTACCGAGGAAATGGTGGAGCGCACCGGGGATTCGGCCGCCGTCCCATTCCTCGTCCTTGCGCACGTCGAGCGGGGTCAGATCGCTGCCCTTCAGTTCCTGCACGGTGACCTGCGGGATATGCGCAAGCGGTCGCCCGGAGGTGCGCCACGCGGCGATGCCCCCGTTCAGGTAGCCCGCGAATTCCGTGAAGCCGACGCGCCAGAGCCGCAGCACGGCCTCGTCGATCTCGGCACTCGTTTCGCTCACAAGCGCAATCGGTTTGTCGGGATCGAGCATCCATCCGGCCCAGACCGACAGGATCGGCTGCAGCCCGATATTGAGCGAGCCTTCGATGAAGCCGCCGCCGAAGGCGAGCATGTCGCGGATATCGACCAGTTGCACGTCCTTGTCGGCGATAAGCGCCTCGAACTCCTTCGGGCTCTTGCCAATGCAGCGCGGCAACCCGTGCATTACCTCGGGGCCCGCCGCATTGACCTTCTTGAGGCGCGGGTAATGCGTGGGCACCGGCGGAGCGTCCTTCGTCATCGCCTCCTTGAAGGCCTCGAGATCGGTGATCCGGGCATATTGGTTATGGGCTTTCTCATAGGCGATGCTGGTTGACATCCGGTCGCCGATATTCGGCCCGCAGGCCGAGCCCGCGCCGTGGCAGGGATAGACCAGAACGCCCTCGGGCAGCTGCATGTAGAAATCCTGCGTGGTGCGGAACAGCGCCTCGGTCAGTTCCTCGGTCTTGTCGTCGCCCAGGAGGTCGGGGCGGCCGACCGAATCCACGAAGAAGGAATCCCCGCTGAGCACGCCCCAGGGGTCGTCATTGTCCTTCTCGTAGAGCAGGAAGGAGACGTGTTCGGGCGTGTGACCCGGGGTGTGCCGCGTCTCGAGCGTGAGTTGCCCGAAGCTGAACTTGTCGCCGTCGCGGATGCCCTCATGCTCGAAATCATATTCGGCGCCGCCCTCGACGCTGACGCAAAGCTTGGGTTCTCCATCCAGCCGGTCCACCAATTCGCGTGCGCCTGACAGGAAGTCGGCGTGAATATGGGTCTCGAATACATGGGTGATCGTCAGGCCGAGCGCCTTCGCGCGCTCGATATAGATATCGCAATCGGGGCGGGGATCGACGACGGCGGCGGTGCCGCTGCCAGTGTCGCCCAACAGGTAGGAGCACTGGGCGATCCCTTCCGCGAGAATCTGTTCAAAACGCATGGTCATGTCATCTGCCTCCGAATTTCCGTCAGTTCGGGATTGCGGAAGAAATGCGCGGGGGGCGGTTCATGTTCCAAAAATTGAATATGTATCCTGCCGGTCAGGCATAAAGTTGCGATAGGAGCGTGACCCCATTTCCAGAACCACGCGCGCTCATCGCTCAGAGGCCCGAGAGAGCGGGTGATTGATCGCCCCTTTCGCCTGCCCGGGGGCCGGAGTTTGCTCGCAGCGAGAGGCATCAAGGTTTCGGAAAGCGTATGTCCACTCGCAGACCGCGCTCGAGGTTCTGCAGGCGCAGCTCACCGCCATGAATCTGGGCGATGGCGTCGACGAGGCTCAGGCCCAATCCGCTGCCCTGCGTGTTTCGGCTCCGGTCGAGGCGCACGAAACGTTCGCGCACCCGTGCCAGATCTCGATCCGGGATACCGGGGCCGTTATCGGTGACGCTCAATGTGATGTGATGGCGGGTCTCATGCACACCGATCGAGACCCGTGCCGGGGACGGGCTGTAGCGAAGCGCGTTGTCCACGAGGTTCACGAGCGCCTGGAACAGAAGCTCGCGGTCGCCTTCGATCCGGACGTCTTCGGGCAGATCGAGCGCCAGTTCCTGCCCTGCATCCTCCGCGCCAGCGCCGAGCATCTCCGCCACATCCTGACAGAGCTGCGTGAGGTCGATCGAGGCGCGCGTGATCTCGACCATTCCGGCTTGCATCCGGGACAGGCGCAGGATCGCGTCGAAGGTTTCCGAGACCTGATCGAGATCGCTCAGCGCTTTTCCGATTTCGCCTCGCTGCGCCAGCGGCAGCGACGAATCCAGCGCCACCGGCTCCAGCCGCAGCCGCAGTCGGGCGAGCGGCGCGCGCAGGTCATGGGCGACATCGGTCGAGACCTGCCGGATCGACGCGATCCCCGCCTCCAGTTGATCGAGCGCCTGATCCACGCTTTGCGCAAGACGCGCCACGTCGTCATCGCCTTCGTCGCGGATACGTAGCCCGTGGCGACCTTCGCCCACCGCGTGCAGGACCTGCTCCATCCGGTCGATGCGCACCTCGTTGCGGCGCGCGATGAAGACCGCGAAGCTGATCGACAGCAGAAGCGCGAGCCCGAGGCCCCAGCCGAAACTGGTGGCGAGGATTTCGCCCTGCTCGCGGAGCCACGCATCGTCGCGCCCCGTCATCAGCCAGCCCGAGGGGAGCCGCATCCCGAAGGTGACATAGCCCTCGGGGACATTCGCGCCGGGCGGATCGAGGAGCGTTACGTCGGGCCCCGGTTCGAGATGGCGCGCCCCTTCGAACTGGCTTGCGACGCGAACATTGCCAAGCGGTTCGGAGCCATCGGCCGGCACGAAGGTCACGATATTCGCGCCGTCGCGACTCGTCGTCATCCGCGCCGAGATCTGCTCGCTCAGGTCCTGCAAGTCGGCGCCACGGGCCGAGATGGCGAGCGCCTCGGTATCGGCGCGCACCTCGCCTTCGAGGCGACGGCTCATTTCCTTGGATTGCAGCGTGTAGGAGACCCCGCCCGCAACCAGTGCGGCAAAAGCGAAGACCGTCGAGATCGCGATGGCGAAGCGCATCGACCATGTGAACGCGCGCATCACGAGGCCTCGAACACGTAACCGATCCCGTGCAGCGTCGTTAGGTAGGGGGTCGCGAAAGGCTTGTCGATCTTGCCGCGCAGGCGGCTGATATGAGTCTCGACGACGCTGCTTTTCGGGTCGAAATGAATGTCCCAGATCGCCTCCAGCAGGATCGTCTTGGTCTGCACCCGGCCGGGACGTTCCATGAAGTGCTTCAGAAGCATGAATTCCCGCGGCTGCAATTCGATGCACTGGCCTTCGCGCCACGCCTCCCGGGCGAGCAGGTCGAGGCGCAGATCGCCCTGCACCAGTTCGGTCACCTCTGCCTTGAGGGCAGGGCGGCGCGCGATCGTGTCGATCCGCGCGAGCAGTTCGACGAAAGCGAAAGGCTTGACCATGTAGTCATCGGCCCCTGCGCGCAGCCCGGCGACGCGATCTTCGACGCTGCCCATCGCGGTGAGCAGAATCGCGGGCGTGGCGATCTGCGCGGCGCGCAACGCCTTGAGCAGGGCCAGCCCATCGAGCCCCGGCATCATCCGGTCGAAGATGAACAGGTCGTAGCTCTGCGCGGTGGCTTGGGTCAGCGCTTCGCGCCCGTCGCGGAGCAGGTCGACGGCATGACCTTCACCGGTCAGCCCCTTGCGCAGGTAGTCGCCGGTCTCGGCATCGTCTTCGGCAATCAGGATCTTCATCGCACCATCTTTCGATAACGGACCGGCATTGTCACGGTCGGCCCCGCTACGCCTGTGCGATTTCTTACAAATTCGTAAGACGGGAGCAAAACGCTTCGTCCTTCTGCAGGCGATTGCTGGCGGCATCGGTGCGGATGCATCGCAAGCAATGAGGACCTTATGCGAAACCTGCTTCTTTCCGCCGCGCTCATCGCGGTGCCGGTCGCGTCATTTTCAATGGTCGAAATGGCCATGAATACGGGAGGGCCGGGCGCTTCCGCGGCGCAAGCTGCAAGCCTCGGCGATATGAGCCCTTACGAGACGATCGTGAGCGATACACAGACGCTTGCCAAGAAAGGCGAGTTCACCGCTGCGGAGAAACGTATCACCGATCTGGAGACCCTTTGGGACAAGAACGCGGCCAAGCTGCGCAAGGCCGATCCTTCCGCTTGGGGCGTGATCGACGGTGCGGCGGACAAGGCTTTCGCCGCGCTGCGCACGAAGTCGCCAGATTCGAAAACCGTGATGGAGAGCCTTAACGGCTTGCAGACCGCGCTTGCCGATCCGGTACCCTCGGAAGTCGGGGCTGTGCAGAAAGTCGCGGGCATCGCGGTGACCGACAAGACCGGCCATGCGCTGCCCTGCGAGGCGATGATCGGGAAAGTTCGAGATACGCTCGACGGCAAAACCGCGCCGCAAGCGGTCTCCGATCTTCTGGCGAAAGCGCTCGAGCGCTGCAACGCCGACGACGATACCCGCGCCGATGCGTTCTCGGCGCAGGCGCTGGCAATGCTGAACGACTGAGGCGCAACATGAGCTATCAACAGACTTTCATCTACCCCGACGAAGAGTTGACCGACCCGGTCAGCCGCGTTCCCGAGGTCACGCCGGGCTTTTGGCTCATCAAACTGATGGCGGTGACGATGGGCGAGACGGCGGCCGACTTTCTGGCCGTCAATCTCGGTCTCGGCCTGACCGCGACGACGATCCTTATGGCTGCGATCCTCGCCTTGGTGATCCGCTGGCAATTCGCGCAGCGCCGCTACGTGCCTGCAGTCTACTGGTCGGCCGTGGTGCTGATCTCGATCGTGGGGACGCTGATCACCGACAACATGACCGACAATCTCGGGATTCCGCTGATCGACTCGACGATCGGGTTCACCATCCTGCTGGGCGCGACCTTCGCGGCGTGGTTCGCCTCCGAGCGCACGCTCTCGATTCATGAGGTCTACACCGCCCGGCGCGAAGGGTTCTACTGGCTCGCGATCCTGTTCACCTTCGCGCTCGGCACGGCGGTCGGCGATCTGATCTCCGAGCAGTTCGGGATAGGCTATCTCGCGACCGGCATCCTCTTCGGGTTGATCATCGCGTCGCTCACCGTGGGGTATGTCACCTTCAATCTGGGCGGGCTCTGGGCGTTCTGGCTCTGCTATATCTTCACCCGCCCGCTGGGTGCGTCCTTCGGCGATCTTCTCTCGCAACCGACCGATTATGGCGGGCTGGGCTTCGGCACCGTTCCCACCAGCCTCGGCTTCCTCGCCGTCATCGCGATCACCGTCGCCGCGATGACCTTGAAACGCAGGCGCATCTGATTCCCTTTCCAGATCGTACGCCGCGTGGCCCTCCGTCCCGTCCGTCCGGGGCGGAGGGTTTTTCGTCTGGGCCAAGCCGGTAATCCAGCTTCTCACCGATTTGTAAGAAACTGTCGAAGTCGATCCGGATCGCGACGGGCAATTTCCTCTCAACATCAAAAGGAGGTGCCCAGAGATGCAAACAGACACGCTGGCCGTGAGCACGCGGGGACTTACCCTGCGCTACGGCGATTTCACCGCGCTCCAGCCGCTCGATCTCGATATCGGACGTGGCGAGATCTTCGGATTTCTCGGCCATAACGGCGCGGGCAAGACCACGACGATCCGGCTACTGACGACGCTCATGGAGCCCAGCGGCGGCACGGCGAGCGTCGCCGGCTGCGACCTCGCGCATAACCGCATCGCGCTGCGCCGCGCCATCGGCTACCTGCCCGAGAACGTCCGCCTCTACGACACGCTCACCACGCGCGAGAACCTGCGCTTCTTCGCGGCGCTCTCGCGGATCGAGGATGCCCGCGACCGCGTCGAGGAGGTGATGGAGTTCCTCGGCATCACCGATCTCGCCGACCGCCGGATCGCGACCTTCTCCAAGGGGATGCGCCAGCGGGTCGGACTGGCCCAGGCCATCGTGCACCGCCCGCAGGTCCTGTTCCTCGACGAGCCGACCTCGGGGCTCGACCCGATGGGGGTGCGCCAGCTGCGCGAGGTGCTCGAGCGGTTGAACGCGCAGGGCATGACGATCTTCATGAACACCCACCTGCTGAGCGAGGTGGCGCGGTCGTGTTCCTCCATCGGCGTGCTCTCGCATGGGCAGCTGGTCTTCCACGACACGATCGAGACGGTGAACGCGCGCTACGGCTCGGAAGAGGCCCTCGAGGAGCTTTACCTCTCGGTGGTGCCGGATCGCGAGGTCGCGGCATGACACCTTCCACGATCCTGCGCCGCCACGCGCTTGCCGCGCTTGCACGCGAGCGGACGATCGCGCTGGTGGCCGCGCTGTTCGCCGCGCTGGTGCTGGTCTCGGCCTATCTCGGCTGGTCCGCGACCTCAACGGTCGACGCAATCTACGCCAGCGCCACGCATTGGTTCGAAGCCAATGGCAAGCCGGTGCCGCCAAACCCGGTTACGCAAGGCTCGCCGCTGGCGCTGCTGCGCAACCTCACGATCTATATCAGCCTGATCGGCGCCTTTTCGGCCATCGTGATCGGCTACCGGATGGTCGAGACCGACCGCCGGGCCGGCGTGCTGCCGCTGATCGGCGCGCGCCCGCTGGAGCGGCTCGATTACGCGCGAGGCAAGGTCTCGGCACTCGCTCTGGCCGTCGGCGGACTGGCCGCGCTTGCGGGCGTCGTGGGCGCCGCGACCCTCGTCATCCTGCCTTCGGTTCATCTCGCCGCAGGGGATTGGGCGCGGCTGGCTGCGTTCTTCTCTCTGGGCTGGCTCTACATGATGACCTTCGGGCTGATCGCGATCGGTGCTTCGGCGCGCGCGCGCAGCGAAACCGTGGGTCTGATGGTGCCGACGGTGGTGTGGCTGGTGCTGACCTTCGTCTGGCCTGCGCTGACCGGAAACATCCTGCCCACCGCTGCGATCAACCCGATCTCGGCCCTCGCACCCGCCCCGCAATCCGCGATCTTCGACCTCTCCGCAAACCTGCTCGGGCCGTTCTCGCTGGCCGAAGCCTACAAGTATCTCGGAGCGGAGCTGATGGGTTACCTGCCCGACGGTCTGCCGCCGCGCGGTCCCGTGCCGCCGCTGGTCGTGATGATGCTCTTCGCTGCGGGCTCCGGCCTCTATGCGCTGCGCGGCTGCCTCAAGCTCGACATGACGAAGGGAGGCCCCGATGCCTGATCTCTCCGCAATCTCCACCATTGCGCTCAAGGACGCGCGGATCGCGCTGCGCGACCGTTTCCTGCTCGCTGCGACGCTGGCGCTCGTCGCCGCCGCACTGATCTCGCTGATCACCGGGACGGTCGCGATGCGCACCGATGTCGCCACCTACATGGCCGCGAAACAGCAGCTGCTGGCGCTCGGCAAAAGCCTCGGTTCAATCGCGGCGCCCGAGTTCTATCCGCTGAAGCTGATGCGCGGCACGATCGAGCAGATCGAGATCATGGGCGCCGTGATCGCGCTGATCGCGGGCTACCGCGCCGCCGTCGAAGAGCGCGGACGCCAGACGTTGGCGCTGATCCTGACGCGGCCGCTCTCGAACTGGCAGTTCCTTGCCGCGAAGCTGCTGGGCGGGGCCGGGCTGATTGGGGCGGCGCTGGCTTGCGTCTTCGCGCTCTGCGCAGTGGTGCTCGCGCTCGGTTCGGGCATTGGGATTTGGGCGAATGACCTCTTGCGCCTTGCGATCACCTGGGGGGCTTCGACGCTCTATCTTAGCGCGATCTTTGCGGTGGGCTTCGGGCTGAGCCTCTGGCTGAAAAGCCCGGCGAGCGGGCTGCTCTACGCCTTCGCGCTGTGGCTGCTGGTGGTCCTCGTCGCGCCGCAGATCGGCGACACTATGGACCCCGATAACCAGGTCGCAGGCGGCGTCTTCGCGCAGCTTTCGATCCCGAAGGCCGAGCAGACCAAGATCAAGCAGGGCTTCGCCACCTACGAAACCATCCGCAACGGGATCGAGGTCTCGTCCGTGACCAAGCATTACGAGCGCTTCACCTTCGCGGTGCTCGGAATCAAGGACATCTACACCGGCAAAGCGCTCGGGCCGATCTGGGCCGACAAGAAGGGCGATGCCTGGTTCCTCATTCTCTTCACCCTCGGTCTCGGCGGGCTCGTCCTGCTGCGTCCGATCCGTGCCGACCGTCTGACCAAGGAGACCTGACGATGAACAAGACGCTTTCCACCCTCACCGTGCTGCTGATGCTCGCCGCTGGCGGCGCCCAGGCCGCGCAGACCGATACCGACAAGGATGGCGTGCCCGACATGGCCGAGCCGCTGCTGCACACCGATCCGCAGAACCCCGATACCGATGGCGACGGGCAGAACGATCTGGCCGACAAGGATCCGGTGGTCGCGCAAAGCCCGATCCAGCCCGCTGGCACTGCCGCGCCGTTCCATATCGGAGAGCTGCTGGTCGAGAACAACGTCGATCCCGCGACCCATACGGACGCGCCCGATCACCTCGAGATCCAGCTGGTCAATGACAGTGCCAAACCGCTGAGGGGCTTCACCCTCTTCTACACCATCACCGACGCCGATAGCGGCGCGAAGGAGGCCTATATCCTGCACCCCGACGTGACCGTTCCCGCCAATGGCTCGGCCCGCATCCATGTCGATGACAGCGGCAAGCCGGGGCATCTGCGGGCGAACCCGAACTCGATCTACACCACTGCGCAATCCGCGAAACAAGTCGAGGTGAGCCTGCAGCTTCCGGGCACTGCCGCGGTGACGCAGGGTGTCAAGAAAGACGCCGGCGGCGCCGAGCAGGCGGATTGATCGCCAACCATCGCAGAGCGGCCCCGCATCCGGGGCCGCAACGGAGACAGAGGCGATGAAACTTCGCGAAATCGCGCGGATCGTGGGCACCGTATTGGTCGGGACGCTCGCGGCGCTGGTGCTCTATTTCGGGTATTTGCAGGTGACCGGAAATTTCCACACCGTGGTGGCTGGAGAGTTCTATCGTTCGAACCAACCGAACGCCGCGAGGCTGAAGGCCTACAAGAAAAAGGACGGCATACGATCGGTCCTGAACCTGCGCGGAGCGCATCCGGGACAGGCGTGGTACGATCAGGAGAAGGCTGCGGCGGAACGGCTTGGATTGGAATTGATCGACTTCAAGATGTCCGACCATCAAACCCTCAGCCCGATCCGCCTCGCGGCGCTCGAAGGGGCGATGGCGCGGGCGCCCAAGCCCGTTCTGGTTCACTGCAAGGCGGGGGCGGATCGCACCGGGCTCGCTGCCGCGCTTTACCTTTATCATAAGAAGAAGCGTTCGCTTTCCGAGGCGGGTTGGCAGCTCTCGTTTCTCTACGGCCATATAGGCGTGCCGTGGCTCTCGAGAGCCTGGCCGATGGACGAGACCTGGATGGCGGTGAATACTGGCGACCGCGTGCCGGCTGTTGCGTGGCGTGGGTCGTGACCGCGGCGATTAGTCCAGCGAGCGCTGCGGTTGACCCGCAAGGGGCTTCTGTGTCAGGCACGCGACCTTTCATGATCCACCTCGGCGCGCGCGCCGGGCCCAGCCTAAGGAAGGACATATGGCACTCACCCTGCGCCGCAACCGCGACCGCGATCTGGCCCCCTTGGCAGCGATGCTGTCGGACGCCGAAATTCCCCTGCTCAATCCCAATGCGAAAGTTCCGTTCGACGAGATGGAATGGCATCGCAAGTGGCTTGGAGAACATCAGGACGTCTCGTTCTACCTTCAGGATGAGACGGGGCGGGATGTCGGTTTCTTCGCGCTGCGCGAGGGTATCGGGCCGGAGGTGCGGCACCTGACCTACGTCTATCTCGTCGAAGAGGCGCGTGGCGGGGCGGCTGCAGAGCTGACGGGGCACGTGGAACAGGCGGCGCGAGACCTCGGCGCGCTGTCGCTGACCCTGAAGGTGGAGCTCGATAACGCGCCGGCCTTCAACGCCTATCTCTCGGCCGGCTACGAGGAACTGTCCCGCCGTCAGGGCATGGCGACGATGCGGTTGGATCTGGAGGAGAGGCCCGCCGAATAAGCGGGGCTTCCGACGGGTGTGGCGCAAGATGAGAACCGTTGGTTCGCGGTCCTCCAGGTCGTTCAGGCCGTCGCTTCGCGATCCAATTTTACGCGCGGTCCGCGGCCTTCGCCTGATAACCTTCGAGCTTAGTTCTCAGGGCGCGACCGTCGCAACCTGAGCAGGCGGATGCATTTCGAGCGTATTTCGAGCGTTGGCGGCTCTGCTGCGGGACGATGAATTGCCCCGAGGCGCTTTCGGATGGACCTGCGCGTTCGCGGAACCAACGAGCCTGCTGCGAAAGATCCTCGAACTCTCCGGGCGCGTAACACTCATCGAAGCTGAAGATGAGGGAAACGTGCGCCGATCCGCGACGAATACGACAAGCAAGGCGACCGTCTTCTATGACGGGGCGTGCCCGCTTTGTCGTGCCGAAATCGGGCTCTATCGCGAAGCGCCGGGGGCGGACGCTTTGGAGTTCGTCGATCTCTCCGACCCGGGCGCGACTCTGCCCGACGCTCTGAACCGGGACGACGCGCTGGCGCGGTTTCACGTGCGGACGCGGGATGGGCGTCTCGTCTCGGGGGCCGCCGCGTTTGCAGAGCTCTGGGCGCAACTTCCGCGCTGGCGTGGTCTGGCGCGCATCGCGCGATGGCCGATTGTCAGGACTCTCCTCGAACTGGCCTACCGTATCTTTCTGATGCTGCGCCCCGGTATCGTCTGGCTCTTCGTCAGGCTGACGGGGCCGCGCGCCCGATGAGCGTGATGCCGGTGGATCAGCCAAGGGACTTTTGGCGCGTGGGGTTTCTCGCGATGGCGCTCGCGACGGCGAGCATCCCGATCTACATCCACCTGCCGAGTTTTGCGGCCACGCGACTTGGCCTGTCGCTCGGTCAGGTCGGGGCGATCCTGCTGCTGATCCGTATCGTGGATTTCCTGCAGGATCCGCTCTTGGGGTGGATGACAGACCGCTGGGCGCAGTACCGCTCGGGGTTCGCGGCCCTCGCGATGGCGCTGCTGGCGGCGGGCTGTGTCGCGGTCTTTTCTCTGCCAGTGCAGGGAAGTCCCGCGCTTTGGCTGACCGGGGGGCTTGTCGTCGCGTTCACGGGGTATAGCCTCGGGACGATCCTGATCTACGGCCAGAGCGCCGCTTTCGCCGGATCGGGGCGGACCCAGTCGCAGCTGAGCCTCGCCGGCTGGCGCGAAACCGGCGTTCTGATCGGGGTGACGCTCGGCGCGATCGCGCCGGCGCTGCTTTCGACGCTCCACGATCAATCGGATGGCTACCGGCCTTTCGGCTGGCTGATCGCGCTGTTGTCGTTGATCGCGGTCGCGTTGGCGCGGCCGCTTTGGCGCAAGACGCAACTCGCCTCGACGCGGTTGAACTGGCGGGGACTCATCGGGTCAGGCGCGGGTTGGCTCTTGCTGCTGGCCTTCGTCAACAGCCTGCCGGTGGCCGTGACATCGACGCTGTTTCTGTTCTTCGTGGGGGACCGGCTTGGCTTGCCGGACTTGGCAGGACCATTTCTTATCCTGTTCTTCATAGCCGCCGGGGCGAGTGCCCCTCTATGGGGACGTCTCGCCAGACGGTTCGGCGCCCGCCGGGTGCTGCTGGTCGCGATGGTTCTTGCAATCGTGAGCTTCGTCGGCGCCTTCAGCCTGCCGACCGGGGCCGCTTTACCGTTCGCGGCGATCTGTATCGGGTCCGGTGTCGCGCTCGGAGCGGATATGGTGATCCTATCGGCGCTTTTCGCGTCAGCGCTGTCGCGTGCGGGGCTGCAAGCGGGGCAGGCGTTCGGGATCTGGAACTTCAGCGCCAAGGCGACTTTGGCGATCGCCGCCGGAACCGTGTTGCCGTTGCTTCAATATTTCGGATACCAGCCCGGCTCAGGCAACACCCGCGCGGCGCTCTCGGCGCTCAATGTCAGCTATGCGCTCGTGCCCTGCGCGCTGAAACTGGCGGCGATCGCGCTCGTGCTCGGATTGCCTCGCGACATTCTCGACAATTCGAGCTGATGCGGAGCGCGCGCAAGGCAGATTACGATCTAACCCTCATTTGTTCGACGCCGAAGCGACCCCGATCGGATCAGGGCTACTCCGGCGACGCATCGTCAGGATCAGAGGCTCAGGACCAGGGGGTCACGAGGTATTTCTCGCCGGTCTTCATTTTCCGGTAATCGGTCACGGCCTCTTTCGTCAGCATCTCGTCGAGATTGACGCGGGTCTTGTAATGGCTCGCGAAGGTGGTCGTGAGATTGTCGCGCACCCGCTTGCGCATCCGCGCGACGGTTTCTTGCCCGGCCGATTGCAGGAACGGAAACAGCAGCCAGCCCGAGAGCGTCCAACCGAAGCCGTAGCTCGGCGAGAGGGTCGTCGGGCCGGTGTCGAGACGTCCGTAAATGAACATCCGCTTCGGCTGGTTCGAGCCGTAGCGCGAATATTCCGTCATCCGGCTCACCGCGACCTGCTCCATCGCCTTGAAGGCGTTGTCGACCGCATGGCCGCCGCCGATCGGATCGAAGCCGTAGAAGGCTCCGGTGTCGTCGATCGCATCGCGAAGCCGTTCCATGAAATCGTCATCCGAGGAGTTCACGACATGGGTGGAGCCGATCTTCTTGAGCAGATCGACCTGATCGTCCTTGCGAACGATATTCACCAGACCGAGACCGTCCTCCTGACAGATGCGCGTCAACATCTGCCCGAGGTTCGACGCGCCAACCGTGTGCAGGATCGCATCCTGCCCGTCCATCTTGGCGTTCTCGACGAAGCCGAGCGCGGTCATCGGATTGACGAAGGCGCTCGCGCCATCTTCGGAGGAATGATCGCCCAGCGGCAGGCACATCTCCGCATCGGCGATGCAATACTGGCTATAGGCGTTGCCCGGCACGCAGGAGACGCGCTGCCCCATAAGCGCTTTCGCCGCGTCGCTGTCACCGGTTGCGACGACCGTGCCTGCGCCCTCGTTGCCCGCGGGCAGCTTCAGACCGTGCCGCGCTTTCGAGCCCGCGTTGAACGGCTCGGGCATCTTGGCCACGAATTTGCCGGGGGAATACGCGGCGTTCTCCATATCCGCCGCGCCCACGAGGATGGCGAGGTCTGAGGGGTTGATCGGAGCCGCCTCCATTTTGACGAGAACCTGATTGCCGGTTGGGTCGGGGAAATCCACGTCCTCGATCGCGACGGTGAGTGTGCCGTCCGCCTCCAGCGTCGTGAACAGTTGTTTGCCAGTGGTCGCCATGTCGATCTCCAGATGCCTGATTTGGGGTGAAAACTCGGGTCGGGTCGCGAACGGAGCTCCGGGAGATTGCGCCCGCACCGTCCGCGCTTGCCTGGCCAGATAGAGCGGGGCGCCCGCGCGGCGACCGCGTGCGACGCGACGTCTTGTCGGTTCGCGTGTCCGGCATCGCCGCGAGCGACTGGCGAATATCGGTGGCCCGCACATTTGTGCGGGGGGATTTGACCGGTGAGGCCCGCGAAAGCCTGCGCTGCCGCGACGGGCGCTGGAACTCCTGCCCGCGGCGAAAGTTGGCCCCTTTGAAATCGAAGGAGTCCCCATGTCAACGATCACCACCACCAACCCCGCAACGGGCGAGACGATCAAGACCTATCCTCTGATGAGCGAGGCCGAGGCCTTCGAGAAGGTCGAGGCCGCGCATTCCGCCTTTCTGGATTGGCGCGCGCGGACGCCCGCCGAGCGCGCGCCCTACCTGACCAAGATCGCAGAAAAGCTCCGCGAGAACGCGGATGAGCTGGCCGCGCTGATGACGCGCGAGACCGGCAAGCTGCTGAAGGACGGCAAGGCCGAAGTCGAGATCTGTGCCGCGATCCTCGACTATACGGCGAAGACCGGCCCCGACGCGCTGGCCGACGAGGAGCGTACCCACGGCACAGAGGGATCGCGCGGTGTCGTGACCTACCAGCCGATCGGCGTGATCTACTCGATCCAGCCGTGGAACTTCCCGCTTTACCAGCCGATCCGGGTGCTCGCGGCGAACCTGATGGCGGGCAATGCCTGCGTACTCAAACATGCCAGTATCTGCACCGGCTCGGGCCTGCGCCTGCGGGACTTGTGTATCGAGGCTGGGCTGCCCGAGGACCTCTTCCAGGTCATTTTGATCGACCACGACACCAGCGACAAATTGATCGCGCATCCCAAGGTGCGCGGCGTGACCCTGACCGGTAGCGACGACGCGGGCCGCCACGTCGGCAGCGTCGCCTCGAAGTCACTGAAGAAGACCGTGCTGGAGCTGGGCTCGAACGATGCCTACCTCGTGCTGGAAGATGCCGATATCGAAACGGCGGTGAAATTCTCCGTGATGGGGCGGCTGTACAATAACGGCGAAACCTGCGTCTCGGCGAAACGGTTCATCGTCGCGGACAAGGTCTATGACGCCTTCGTCGAGGCCTTCGTGGAGCAGATGAAGGCGATCAAGATGGGCGATCCCACCAAGGACGACGTCCAGCTTGGTCCGCTTTCGAGCGACGACCAGTTCGCGATGGTCAAGGAGCAGGTGGAACAGAGCCTCGCCAAAGGGGCGAAGGCGCTTTGCGGCGGCGAGGCCCCGGATATCACCGGCGCCTACTACCCCGCGACGGTGCTGGTCGATGTGGCTCCCGGGATGCCCGCCTATGACGACGAGATATTCGGCCCCGTCGCAGCGGTGATCCGCGCCAAGGATGACGAGGACGCGATGCGCATCGCCAATGACAGCCGATATGGCCTTGGCGGCGGGATCTTCAGCAAGGACGAAGACCGTGCGCTCAAGCTCGCTCGCGATCACTTCGACACCGGGATGGTGCGGATCAACTCTTTCGGGACTGCCGATCCGAACATGCCCTTCGGAGGCGTCAAGGATTCGGGCTACGGCCGCGAGCATGGCGGCTTCGGCATGAAGGAATTCGTCAACGCAAAAGCGGTGTTCCTGCCATGATCACCCTTCACGCCCTGCACTATTCCCGCGCGACCCGGGTGCTGTGGCTGCTCGCCGATCTGGGCGAGCCCTGCCACCGGATCGATTATCAGCGCACCGAGAATTTTCGCGCACCGGAGGCCCTGTCGCGGGTTCACCCGCTGGGCAAGTCGCCGGTGATCGAGGACGGCAACCGGATACTCGCGGAATCCGCGACGATCCTGCGTTACCTCGTCGCGAAATACGGTGACGAGACCCATACGCCGCCGCGTGGTACGCCGGAATTCTGGCAGCACGAAGAACTGCTGGATTATGTCGAAAGCTCGTTTGCCGAGGTTGCGCTGCGGGCGGTCCTGCCCGCCTTCCGGGGCAAGCCGGTGCCCGCAGAGGCGCAGGCGGCGCTCAATTCTCATCTCAATTTCATCGGGCGGACGATCGGTACCGGGCCAATGCTCTTCGGCGAGAGGGCAATGCTGGCCGATATCCAGATGTCCTATGTCATCGCCTTGCTGGCGCGGCTCGATCTGCTGGGAGAGCATCCCAAGGTCGGCGCCTACTGGAGCGCCCTGCAGGCGCAGCCCGGCTATATCGCCGCCGTCAAGGCCGCAGGCCCAATGGCACCGCCCGGCTGACACTCCGGGCAGCCCCGATCCACTCATGCGAAATAGGGCAGCGCGACGCCTCTCGCGCTGCCCTTCATCTTGTGCCGGGCGCAACACCGCGATCCGGGTTGAGCGCGCACGACCGATCTCGGGATGTTGAAGGTCTGCCCCGAGAAGTCCTCGCAAGGGCGGCGGAAAAACTGCTACTCGCTTGCACAGGCCGATATTCTCGTGGAGGTGTTCTCTACCGCTGCGGTCGGCGACGGTGAGGTTTGGCGCAACAGGAGACAGCGATGCAGGAACTGACAGCCTTCGGCCCGGATTTTCCCTTTTCCTACGAGGACTGGATCAGTCACCCCGCGGGTCTCGGTACGCTGCCCAAGGATGTGCTGGGCGCGCCGGTCGCCATCATCGGCGCCGGGGCGGCCGGGGTCATCGCGGCCTACGAATTGATGAAGCTCGGTCTGCGGCCGGTGGTCTACGAGTCCTCGCAATTCGGCGGGCGGTTGCGTTCGCAGAGCTTCGAAGGGACGGACAGGGTCGTCGCGGAGCTTGGCGGGATGCGCTTTCCCGTGTCCTCGCGGGGGTTCTACCATTACGTCGATCTTGTCGGATGCGAGAGCCGCCCCTTTCCGAACCCGCTGACGCCCGCCGCCGGATCGACCGTCATCGAGCTTGAAGGCGAACGGCATTTCGCACGCAGCCTCGACGACCTGCCCGAGGGGTTCCACCAGATCGCGCAAGCCTATGACGAAGCGCTGCGCAGTCAGGCGGCCTTCCCCGACTTGCAAGCCGCGGTGCGCGCCAAGGATGTGGCCGCGATCAAGGCGATCTGGGATCCGCTTGTCAAAGATTGGGACGAGCGCACCTTCTACGATTTCGTTGCCCATTCGGAGGCGTTCCAAAAGCTCGATTTCTCGCATCGTGAGATTTTCGGTCAGGTCGGGTTCGGCACCGGCGGCTGGGATTCGGACTTCCCGAACTCGATGCTGGAGATCCTGCGGGTAAATCTGCTCGGGCTCGACGATGACCAGCGCTATATCGTGGGAGGGGTGGAGTCTGTCCTGCATCGCCTGTGGAACGCGGCGCCGGCCTGCGCGCATTGGCCCGAGGGTACGACGCTCGCGAGCCTGCATGGCGGCGCGACGCGCAGCCGGGCGACCGCGCTGAGCCGCGCCGGAGAGATGATCCGGCTGCGCGACCAGTGGGGCAACGAGGACGACTATGCCGCGGTGCTCGCGACGTGCCAGACGCACTTGCTGACGACGGCGATCGAGACCGAAGAGGACCTGTTCGATCAGAAGATGTGGATGGCGCTTGACCGGACCCGCTACATGCAGGCCGCGAAGACCTTCGTCATGGTCGACCGGCCGTTCTGGAACGACATCGACCCGGAAACCGGCGAACCGCTGATGTCGATGACGCTGACCGACAGGCTGACGCGCGGCACCTATTTCTTTGATAACGGGCCCGACCGCCCCGGCGTGATCTGCCTCAGCTACGCCTGGATGAGCGACGCGCTCAAGGTGCTGCCGCTCAGTGCGGAGCGTCGGGTCGAGCTGTCTCTGCAGGCGCTAGGGAAAATCTACCCCGGCGTCGACATTGCCTCGCATATCCGCGGCCAGCCGATCTGCGTGAGCTGGGAGGCGGACGAAAACTTCCTCGGGGCTTTCAAGGGCGCGCTGCCGGGTCACTACCGCTACAACCACCGCATTTACGGCCACTTCATGCAACAAGGCATGGCGGCGAGCCAGAGGGGCGTCTTCCTCGCCGGGGACGGTGTCAGCTGGACTCCCGCCTGGGTCGAGGGCGCGGTGCAGACATCTCTCAACGCGGTGTGGGGGATCATGACGCATCTCGGCGGACGCAGCCCCGAGGAAAACCCCGGACCCGGCGATCTCTATCCCGAGCGCGGGCCGATCAAGCTGGCCGATTGAGCCTCAGAACCGGTTGCCCCAACGCGGGTGGAGGTCGTAGATCACCAGCGGATGGCGATGGGTGCGTTGGCCCTGCAGATGCGGGTGATCCGGCGCGAGATTGTCGTGGCGATGCTCCAGCGAGACCGGATCGCCGGAGGGCCAGACGCGCAGCGCGACGGCCAGCCCGAGCATCGCCACGCCCGAGAGACCGAGCAATGCCGGGACCGCGCCGAACTCCGTCATCAGCCAGCCGGAGAGCGGATAGGTCACCAGCCAGCAGGCATGGCTCAGCGCGAATTGCGCCGCAAAGAGGGCCGGGCGGTCCTCGGGATGCGCGGAGCGTCGCAGCAATCGGCCCGACGGAGTGAGCACGGCCGAATAGCCCAAGCCCGTCGCCAGCCATGCTGCGAGAAGCAGGGGCCAGCTCAGCCCGGCCGTCGAGATTGCCAAGGCAAGGCCGAGAAGCGCGCCGATCATCACGCCTGCGCCCGACAGCATCACCGGGCGGTCCGCTATGCTTTGAAGGATACGGGGCAGGCCGAGGGCCGCCAGCATCGACCCCGCCCCAAAGGCGAACATCGTCCAGGCCAGATCGCTGTCCGACAGGTGGAGCCCGCCGCGTACCAGCACGACCGAGTTCACCAGCACCATCGCACCCGCCGCAGCGGCGGCGAGGTTCACCGCCAGAAGTCCCCGCAGCCGTGGCGTCGCAAGGTAGATCCGAATGCCGCGCGTGGTCCGGTCATAGATGCCGCGCCGGGTTGCTGCCTGCGGGCTCGGCAGGATCACCGACACAACCAGCAGCGCCGAACCCGCGAACCCCGCGACCGTGCCGAGAAACAGGCTGTTATAGCTCATCACCGCAAGCAGCAGCGCCGCGAGCGTGGGACTGACGATATTCTCGAGGTCGTAGGCCAGGCGCGACAGCGACAGCGCGCGGGTGTAGCGCTCTTCTTCCGGCAGCACATCCGGCAGCGTCGCCTGAAATGTCGGGGTGAAGGCGGCGGAGGCCGATTGGAGAAGGAAGATCAGCACATAGACTTGCCAGACCTCGGTCACGAACGGCAGCGCCAGCGCCGCGAAGGCCCGGACGAGGTCGAGCGTGACCAGAAGCGCCCGTCGGTTTACCCTGTCGGCGAAGGCGCCTGCCACCGGTGCGATCCCGACATAGGCCACCATCTTGATCGTGAAGACCGTGCCAAGCACCATGCTCGCTTGATCTCCCGCCAGATCGAAGGCCAGCAGCCCGAGCGCAACCGTGGCGAGCCCGGTGCCCAGAAGCGCAACGATCTGAGCGGCGAAGAGATGGCGATAAGTTCTGTCAGCGAGGATGGCGAGCATGGGCTCAGGAATAGCGTGAAACGGTCCTGCGTTCCATGCGATCCGTCGCGATCCCCGCGCGCAGCCCGGTCATTCTTCGAGCGCCTTACGGCGGGCCTGATATTCCTCGGGGTCGATTTCCCCCTTCGCGAGACGTTCCTTGAGAATGTCGAGCGCGGTGTTCTGGCTCCGGCCCGGTCCGCGTTCCGTGAACCAGCGCACGGCAAGTACGGCAAGGAGAATGAGTACCCCCCAGAATACCACCATCATGCCGACACCGAAGAAGCCGTAACCGTCGCCCCACATCATGGGATGACCATAATATCCCTCTCCATAGCCGCTCGGAGCGTCGGCGAAAGCCACGGCCGGGGCAAGGGGTGCGAGAAATGCAGTGAAAAGAGAAAGTTTCGTCATAATCGCCTCCACGGGTTCGTTTCCGCCTCGATACACCTCTGACGAGTTCGCGACATTGAGGCAGATCAACGGCGCGCTCGGACGGTCCCTTGCGCACGGTTGGTTCATCCGGTGAAGGCGAGCTGTCGGTAGGCGGCCTTGGCCATCGGCCAGAGTGCAGCGCTGCTCAGCGGCGCGGAGAGGGCGAAGCCGTAGCCGCCGTCGACCCAGACGAGACTCGCGACACCATCCCCTTCGGTCAGGCGAAATGCGGTCTCTCCAGTGGAAAGCGCGGTGACATAGAGCGTCAGGCGCGCGCCTGCTTGGGTTTCATACATCAGCTGCGCGGCGGGACCCTGATCGGCAGGCAACAGGCGTCCGCCCACGAGTGTGTAGCCCTGCGCCGACAGGTCCGGGGCGACCAGCTTGCGGTCGAGCCGTTTCGACAACCACGCCATCAGGTGCGCGCGCTCCTGCGCTGCGACCTCGACCGGGTGGACGACCTCCACGGAATAGACCGCGTGGGCGACCTGCGCCTCGCGGGCGAGTTCGGTCAGCGGAGCGCGGGGGGATCCGCCGCCCTGCCGCGCCAGTCCCCAACCGGCGCCAAGCCCCGCTGCGAAGAGCGCGATAGCCGCCGCTACCCTTGGAACCCAGCCTGCCCCTGCGGGTGCAGCGAGGCGCAGCCGCGCAGGGATAGGCGCTGCGTGGACCGGCGCGAGGGCTGCGCGCAGCGCGTCGCGATCGGCGCGCATCGCGGACAGCCGCTGCGCCAGCGCCGGATCCGCCGCGAGCTTGGCCTGCATCCGGGCGCGATGTTTGGGAGCGAGCCGGCCATCGAGATAGGCGTGCACCTCCGCCTCTCTCCGCATGATGGAATCTGCATGGGGATCGGTCATTTGAGCCTCCGCAGATGGGGGTGGCGCGTGCGATCGGGTCGGTCATGGCCAGTCATCTCGCGCAGCGCCTCGCGTCCCCGGGCGAGGCGCGACATCACCGTACCCTTGGGCAGGCCAAGGATCCGGGCGACCGCCTCGTAGCTGAAATCCTCGACTCCGACCAAGAGAAGTACCTCCTGCTGCTCGATCGGCAGGCGAGCGAGCGCACTGAACACGTCGCCGAGAAAGACGACCGTTTCGGCATCCGCATCGCGCCCAGCGAGCCCGTCGGGATCGAGCGCCCCGCCCTCGGGGCGGCGGATGCGACGGCGATGCGCATCGTGGTAAAGGTTCCGCAGGATGCGAAACAGCCAGGCCCGCAACTGGTCTTCCGAACGCAGCAGGTGCCAGCGCGTCAGCGCCCGCGCGAGACAGTCCTGCACAAGATCGTCCGCCGCGTCGCGCTCACGGGTCAGCGCGAAGGCGAAGCGGCGCAGCGCGGGAATCTGCGCCTCGATCAGGTGGCGGGTGCGACGGGTCACATGGGTGGGCCTTGTTCGACCGGGCGGCGTCAATGCGATACCGCCCGGGGATTGCGTCAGGGCTGAGCGACTTTCCACGCGCCGTTGGCGACGCCGTCACCGGTCACGTCGCCCGGCTTCGTGTCATTTTTCCAAGTATACAGTGGTTGGCCCTTGTAAGCCCATTGCTTCGTTCCGTCGTCGCGGGTGATCACGCTCCAGTCGCCCATCGCCTGATCGTCGGCGGTGGCCATCAGCGGCGGCCAGTTCGTGGCGCAGGGCCCGGTGCAGGCGGACATCCCCTCACTGTCCTTGGCGAAGGTGTAGAGCGTCATGCCCGCGGAATCGACGAGCGTCGGCCCCTTGGCGGTGTCGGTGACACTGGCGGGATCGGCTTGCGCAATGCTCGCGGCCAGCAAAACGGCAGTGGTCAGCAGAAAACGTTTCATCTTCCTCTCCTCTCGGGTTTGGGTCCTGTAGGGAAGAAGACGACCCCGGCGCGGGAATAATCCCGGCCGGGGCAAAAAAATGCGAATTGTAAGATGGGCCTCAGGCCAGACGGGCCTGCAGGCTTCGGCTCTGCCAGCGCAGGATACCTGCGACCGACGCCCAGTAGACGATCCAGCCGCCCAGCGTCGCGGCGTCGGGCGCGGCACGGTAACCGGTCAGCGCCGAGATCAGCCCGCCAAGACGGCCCCCGTCATCGAGCAGCGCGCTCATGTCCCAGAGCGGCGCGCCGAAGGGCAGGATGCCCGCCGAGACGAGATCATCCACGCCGGTGGTGAAGAGCGCAGCGCCCAGTAGGAGCAGCATCACCTCGGACACCCGGAAGAAGCCGCGCCACGGCAGGAACTTCGCGCCGGCTCGCAGCAGCGCATAAGTCGCTCCGGCCGCGGCCACACCGACCGCGATCGAGGCGAGAACGCCGGTCATCTCGCTCTGCTTCGCCGCGGCGAGCGAGCCGTAGAGGAATACTACCGTTTCCGAGCCCTCGCGCGCTACCGCCGCCATCGCGAGTAGGAAAACCGCCCACCAGCCCTGACGTATCGCGGCGGCCTTCAGCCCGGCCTCGAGATCGCGTTTCAGCGTACGGCCGTGGCCGCGCATCCAGACCACCATCTGCACGATCAGCCCAGCGGCTACGAAGACCATCACCGTCATCAGGTCCTGACGGACCTCGGTCGACAGCAGTTTCGAGAAGCCCAGCAGCGTCAGCGCGAAGGCCAGCGCCAGCGCCAGCCCGGTCAGAACGCCCCCCCAGAGGAAGCGCGCCGCGCGTCGCCCGGCGCCTTCATGTGCGAGCCATCCCGCGAGAATGCCTATGACGAGCAGCGCCTCCACGCTCTCACGCCACAGGATGAAGATGATCTGTCCGTCCATGACATTCTCTCGTGGGTTGGTGGGTTACTTGACGACGATCGTGCCCTTGGCGGTGTCTTGATCCTCGTGGAATTCCTCGACGAAGGGATAGCTGCCCGCCGGCAGCGCCCGGAGTTCGATCGTCTCGGTCTGGCCCGGCGCGATGATCTTCTCGATGCGCAGGCGCTTGCTCTCGAACTCGGCTGCGGTCTTGCCGGTATTCGAGACGGTCAGCGTCACGGCGGTATCCGCGGGAAGGTCGATCTGCTGCGGCGAGACGACCCCGTCGGTCAGGGTAATCGTCGGGATTGTCTCGTCCGCCACGGCCAGCGCCGGCGCGCAGGCGAGCACGAAAAGCGCGGGAAGAATGCGTGAAATGCGAGTCATGGTGTTCCTGCTTGTCTGTTCGGTGTCCGAATAACCGACAAAAACACTTGGGTCAAGAAATCCCGATTAAAATGCTATGGATTTTGGCTCGGGAAAGCGGGTGGGCGCTGAGCCGTCTGGCTCTTCTGTTCGCGGGCAGCCGATAACAGACCATCGGCCATAGGCGCCGCGATGCGTTTTTGTATTCATTTCAAGAATACGGGCCTCTCATTGTGAGGCCCGCTCGTTGCGGGCGGCAAGGGACAGGCCGGTCCCACGCAAGAAACGCAGGACACATTTAGCGTATTCGTTCAGGGTCGCGCGGGGGGTAGGCGGTCCTTCTCGACGTTGAGAAGCGCTTCGACCTGCGCGCTGACCTCTGCCGCGGGGAGGCCGGGGGGGATCGCCGGGAAGTAGGCCACAGTGATGGTGCCGCCGGTCTTCGCGTCTTTGCGCCAGACATGGCCGGCATTATGCGCGACGGGGACGATCGGCAGGCCGAGCTTTCGATAGAGCGCGATAAGGCCGGGCTGGAACTCGCAGCGATCGTCCACGCCGACCCGAGTCCCTTCCGGAAAGATCAAAATCGAGCGGCCCTTGGCGGCCTCTTCGCGCGCCTGAGTGATCATCCCGGCGAGGGCGCGTCCGCCCGCGCTGCGGTCTATCAGGATCATCGGCGAATGTTCGAGGTACCAGCCGAAGATCGGGATACGCCGCAACTCGTGTTTCGCGATGACGCAGATATCGGGCACGAGCCGGTTGAAGGCCAGCGTCTCCCAGGTGGATTGGTGGTTGCAGACGTAGATGCAAGGGCTGTCGAGATGCTTGTTCTCGAGCCCTTGCTCCTGCACGCGCAACCTGAGAACCCCGCGTGCGAGCGCGAAGACCCCGCCGGTCCAGAACCGGACCGCGGCGCGCACGAGCCGCGGTCGCCGAGCCAGCGCGAGGACCGGGATCATCGGGGCTTGCAGTGCAGTCCACGTACCGAAGAGCGCGTCGAAGAGCTTCGAGCGCAGGCCTTCCAGCCGAGGCGCCGATCTCTCCCGATCCTGTCGCGCCCGCGGCGCCGTATGTGGTGTTTGATCAGGCTGCAATCGAATGATCCAAGGTTTCCAATGGCAAGAATCCGGCAGTGGTTGCGGCACCAAGGAAGGCGCTGCGCGCGTCGGCCACGGTGCCCAGACACTCCATTGCCGCTTCGACGCGGTCAATCGCGCGGCTCTGCGCGAGGTCGCTGACCGGCCATTTCTTGCGCAACCAGTAATGCACCTGTTCGATGGTGCTGAAGGACTTGACGTCGCCTTTCGGCGACACGACGAGGGAGATGGGTTTGCCCCAGTAAATTTCGATCAAGGTTCGTATCTTTCCAAGTGTCCGTGACAGCACCGATTTCAACGGTCGCGCGATCACGGAGGCATAGGCGGGCGAAGCCGGCGCTATGCGGTGAATTGGGTCTGCGCGCGTTGGCGCGCTGGTCTCGTATTCCGAGCGGATCATGACGTGTCGGCTTCGATGCGCGAAGGTCACGATCCGGCCCCTTCGGTACGCGAAGCTCTCCCGGAGGTCGCGAGGGGCGGAAATAGCGGTGGCGACCAAGGTCAGCTCGATATGGTGGCTGAGGGGTTGGTCTGCTCGAACGGCGTCACGCCACGATTGGCCGATGTGAGGCTCCTTTTCCTTGATGCCGCCTTTGAAAAGCTGCGGCCCGACAAAGCTCAAGATCGTCGCTGAGCCGGGAGGAACAGGGTCCGAGAATTAAGATTTTCGAATTTACACATAAGCGATTTGCCCCCGAATTACGAGGCAATTGCCCGAACGCGTCGGAGTTTTTGCGCAACGGTTTGATTGTGCTGGATATAATTCCGTGCCCTGAAAGGTCGAGAGATGAGGGCCGGGGCATGCCCCTATTTGCTTTGCAAAAAGAGCCAGCGTCGCGTAAGTATGACGAGCAACGTTATTCCCTTCTGCAACCTGTCTATCTTCTTGGCTACAGTCTGCCTCGTCGAAGCGGCTGAGTCTGGCTGTCGCATTCTGCGGACGGCCTCTGCGTGAAGAGGCGTCACGACGGCCAATGGCATCGTGAGACGGTTCAACCGGACAATAGGCTTCGGCTTTATCGAAGCGAAGACCGGCGGACGGGATATTTTCGTTCATATCTCGGCTCTGAAGCGCGGGTCTCTCGCAGCTCCATCACGGGCAAGCCGGGACTTACGAAATCGAAACCGGTCGCGACGGGCGCCAGCCCGGCCGACCACCGCTGCGGAAAAGACGGACGCTGCAGTGCGGCTCATCCGTGAGGACAATGCCGAGAAAAAGCGGCTCCGACCGCACGCATACGCGCGGCCCGATTGCCACGGATCGACGAACGCGCCGCAACGCCGCCTTCTCGCGAGGAGAGACCGCGAAGTTGACCGGAGACTCCGGTCACCCAGAGGAGTTCCCCGAGTATTTCTCCGGGATAAAATGGAGGGCCGAACATGGCTGTCGAAAAAATGCCTGCGGGCAGGAAACCCCAGACCACCGAGCTTGCGAACAATAAGGGCCATGCCGCCCTCGCTTGGCATCACTTCTTCCGGGGGCTGTCCGAAGAGAAGAGTGACGATACGCGCAGCGCCTTGCCGCGCGGCGTTCAGGAATGATCTTTCCTGCAACACAGGACCGGAGTTCCCGGCAAGATGGCTGAGCGATGTGAGGTTCCGTGTGAACCGGCCGGCGTTCGCCACACGACTTGCCGGGAGGTGGAGCGGCAGGGGGAATCTCCTGCCGCTTTGCTTTTTCGAAGACGGTATCGATGATCTTCAGGAACAGGGATCGTCGATCAGCCGCGCGGGCTTGGCGAAAGCGCGAAGACTTTGCGCATCGGTGATCGTCACGCCGCTCCATTCGATTTCGACGCCTTAGGGCTTCAATTGACCGATTGCGCGGCTCAAGTTCTCTGGCACGATCCCGCGATATCCGTGCGCCAGTTTGCGAAAAGATCCGGGACGAAGATCTGCTCAATCGAGGGAATGTCCGTCTACACGAACGCGGGTTCTTTCTGCAGGCGGTGCTTCTGCTCAGGCGCGTTCAGCGCGGCCCTTAGACGACGACGATTTTGGTGTTCCATTCCGCGCAGCGCTTGGTCAGCGCATCGGAGAGCGGCGCGTCTGTAAAGATCGTGTCGATCTCTTCGAGCGAGGCGAGCCGCACCGGAGCGGAGCGCGTCAGTTTCGAACTGTCGGTGACCAAGAAGACCTTGCGTGCCTGGCGTATGATTGTCCGGCTGACGCGGACTTCGGCGAGATCGTAGTCGAGCAAATCGCCCTCGTCATCGAGTGCCGAGACGCCGATCACCGCGAAATCCACTTTGAACTGACTCATGAAATCGGCCGTCAGATCGCCGACCAGCCCGCCATCCGACCGACGCAGGTTGCCGCCCGCCACCATGATCTCGCAACTCTCGTTCGCCAGTAAGGTATTGGCGACATTGCTGTTGTTCGTGACAACGGTAATGTTCGAATGATGGCAGAGTTCGCGCGCCACAGCCTCGGTCGTGGTGCCGAGGTTAAGGATTATCGAGCTGTTATCGGGGATCTCCTTGGCGCAGGCCCGACCGATGGCCGCTTTCGCATCCGCACCCATCCGGCGCCGTTCTTCGTAATCGAAATTGACGACGCCCTTCCGGATGACGGCGCCACCATGAACGCGGTCGAGATGTCCTGCGTCGGATAGCTCCGACAAATCGCGACGGATCGTCTGCAGCGAAACATTGAAATGCTCGGCCAGCGTTTCGACCACGACACGCCCGTCGCTGCGCGCGATTTCGAGAATTTCGTTCTGTCGAAAATTTAGCGCCATGCGGCCTCCTTGGAAGTCCCCTGCCACAGCTTCACGCCCGTGTCACGCCCGTGTCGCCCGGGCGCTTCGCGCGATTTGCGGGATCGCGCTATTACCCGCGAAAATCCAGAAAAACGCCGCAAAACGATCAAAAACGAAAAAACTTTTGACAGAAAGTAACGAATCGCTCACGTTTGTAGGCGCAGCGAGGGAGGATCGTCTGTGCCAGCTTTCGAAAATAATGACCGGGTGACCGATCTTTTCGTGATCGGCGGCGGCATCAACGGGTGCGGTATCGCCCGGGACGCTGCGGGGCGCGGACTGTCGGTGACGCTTGCGGAAATGGGCGATCTCGCGCAGGCGACCTCGTCTTCGTCGACCAAATTGTTCCATGGTGGCTTGCGCTATCTCGAGTTTTTCGAATTCAGGCTGGTGCGCGAAGCGTTGCGCGAACGCGAAGTACTCCTGAACGCCATGCCTCATATCAGCTGGCCGATGCGTTTCGTGCTGCCCTACAGCGCCGACATGCGTTTCGAGAGCGAAACGCCCACGTCGCGTCTGCTCTCGCGGATCATGCCCTGGATGAAAGGGCGCCGCCCGGCCTGGCTCATTCGGCTGGGCCTTTTTCTTTACGACCATCTTGGCGGACGCAATCTGCTTCCCGGAACGGAAACTCTCGATCTTTCCGAGGACGAGGCGGGTCGACCGCTGCAAGAGCGGTTCCGTCTTGCCTACGAGTATTCGGATTGCTGGGTTCAGGATGCGCGTCTGGTCGTCTTGAACGCCCGGGATGCGGAGGCGCGCGGCGCCACGATCCTGACCCGCACGAAGGTCGTCGCAGCCGAACGGCGCGACGGGGTTTGGCATGTCACCACTGAAGGCAGGGAAGGGCGTCGCGAACACTACGCCCGCGCGCTGGTGAATGCCGGGGGGCCCTGGGTCGAGAACGTGATCACCAACACGGTGCGGATCAACACGCGGGAGTCGATCCGCTTGGTCCGTGGAAGCCATATCGTCACGCGCAAGCTCTACGACCATAACCGCTGCTATTTCTTCCAGGGCGAGGATGGCCGGATTTGTTTCGCGATCCCCTACGAGCAGGATTTCACGCTTATCGGTACCACGGATCAGGATCATCAGGGGCCGCCGGGCGAAGCCGTCTGCACCGACGCCGAGAAAGATTATCTCTGCGCCTTCGTGTCGAATTATTTCAAGACGCCGGTGACCCGGGACGACATCGTCTGGACCTATTCGGGCGTGCGGCCGCTCTATAATGACGGGGCGTCTTCGGCGACGGCGGCGACGCGCGACTACGTGCTCTCGCTGGACGATCAGGCGGGGCTTCCGCTGCTCAACGTGTTCGGTGGAAAGATCACGACCTATCGCCGCTTGGCCGAAGGCGCGCTGGCAAAGCTCGCGCATTATTTCCCGGATATGCCCGGGGAATGGACTGCGCGCGCATCCTTGCCGGGCGGAGAGTTCGCGCCGACCGAGACCGATCGAATTCTTGGCGAACTCATGCGCGAGTATCCGTTCCTGGATTCGGCATGGGCGGAGCGGATGCTGCGTCATTACGGGCTCGATACGCGCGAAATCCTTGGCGATGCGAAATCGGCAGAGGATCTCGGACAGGATTTCGGCGCGACGCTCCGTGCTGCCGAGGTCGACTGGCTGATGAAGAAGGAATGGGCGCAGACCGCCGACGATATCGTCTGGCGCCGTACCAAGCTCGGGCTCCGTCTGAGTGCATCCGAGATCGAAACATTGGCCGAATACACGAAAGCACGACTTGCGGATCAGCAGGGCGCGGGTAGCGGAATGAGGGGGCAGGCATGACACTGGAGTTGAAAGGCGTCGAGCGAGTAGTCGATGGGCGGACCCATATCTACCCGACCGATCTCGTCTTGCAGAAGGGCACGATGAACGTGCTTCTCGGGCCGACGCTGGCGGGCAAGACGTCGCTGATGCGGCTTATGGCGGGGCTCGATGAGCCGAGCGCCGGCCGAGTCTTCTGGGAAGGCGAGGACGTCACCGGCGCGCGGGTGCAGGACCGTAAGGTGGCGATGGTCTACCAGCAATTCATCAACTACCCGGCGATGAGTGTCTACGACAACATCGCCTCGCCGCTGCGACTGCAGAAGCGCGAGGCCTCCGAGATCGACCGGCGCGTACGCGAGACCGCCGAGATGATGAAGCTGACGCCGATGCTCGAGCGCAAACCGCTGGAGCTGTCGGGCGGCCAGCAGCAACGCTGCGCGCTGGCGCGGGCGCTCGTAAAAGGCGCGGGGCTCGTGCTGCTCGACGAACCGCTGGCCAATCTCGACTACAAGCTCCGCGAGGAGTTGCGTGTCGAAATTCCGAAAATCTTCGAAGCTTCCGGCGCGATCTTCGTCTACGCCACGACCGAGCCGGAAGAGGCACTGCTGCTCGGTGGCAATACCGCGACGCTCTGGGAGGGGCGGATCACGCAGTTCGGCCCGACCGCCGAGGTCTACCGCCAGCCGCGCGACCAGATTACGGCGCGGGTCTTCTCGGATCCGCCGATGAATTTCGTCGACGTCGCGCGCGACGGTCACCGTCTCGTTTTCGGCGGAGAGGCGCGCTGGCCGGCCGACGGCGGTTTCGCGCAGCTCGAGGCAGGGCGCTACATCGCCGGCTTCCGGCCCAATCACGTCCATCTGGCGCGCGAGGGCGGGGATGGCAACGCGCTCGAATTCCGCTGCCAGCTGACCGGCACCGAGGTGACGGGATCGGAGACTTATCTGCATCTGCGTCACGGCGACCAGTCCTGGGTCGCCTTGATCCCTGGCGTCTATGACCTCGGCACGGGGGACGAAGTGGTGATCGCGGTAGATACCGATCGGATTTACCTGTTCTCAGAGGACGGATCTCTGGCGGTTCCGGCCGCATATGCGCAGGCGGCTTGAGAGGGAAGACAATGGCACAAATCACTTTGAACAATCTTGCGCATAGTTATCTGCCCGATCCGAGTTCGGAGGATGACTGGGCGCTCAAACCCTTCGATCATATCTGGGACGACGGCGGCGCCTATGCGCTTCTGGGATCCTCGGGCTGCGGAAAATCTACACTTCTCAACATCATCTCGGGACTGCTGCAACCTTCGCAGGGACGGATCCTTTTCGACGGAAAGGACGTCACCCACGCAGCGACGGCGGAACGAAATATCGCTCAGGTGTTCCAGTTTCCCGTCGTCTACGACACGATGACGGTGCGCGACAACCTAGCCTTTCCCCTGAAAAATCGCGGCATGAGAGCCGACTACATCAAGGCGCGGGTCGACCAGATCGCCGCGATGATCGGGATGGAGGAGGTGCTTTCGCGCAAGGCACGCGGCCTGACAGCGGACGCCAAGCAGAAGATCAGCCTCGGGCGCGGCATGGTGCGCGAGGACGTCAATGCGATCCTCTTCGACGAGCCGCTGACCGTCATCGACCCGCATATGAAGTTCGAACTCCGCACGCAGCTGAAAGCGCTTCATCGCGAGTTCGGGCACACGATGATCTACGTCACCCATGACCAGACAGAGGCGCTGACCTTCGCCGACAAGGTGGTCGTGATGTCCGAAGGCCGGGTCGTGCAGATGGGAACGCCGAAGGAATTGTTCGAGCGGCCCGCGCATACATTCGTGGGTTACTTCATTGGCTCTCCCGGAATGAATTTCCTAGAGGCCAAGGTGTCGGGATCGCGGGCCGTCATCGACGGCTACGAAATCCCGCTGGGCGCGGCCTATTCGAATGGGCCATTGGAAGGTCGCGTCCAGCTTGGCATCCGTCCGGAATTCTGTGCGCTCTCGGATGTGGGAGATGGTCTGCCGGTGCAGATCGAGCGCGTCGAAGATGTCGGACGCCACCGGATCGTCCGGGCCCGGGCTGCCGGGACGGAGCTGAATATCTCCGTGCCCGAGGGTGCGCCGGTGCCCGCAGATGCGAACCGGCTGATCCTCGCACCCGAACAGATCAACATTTACGCCGACAATTGGCGCGTCGCACCGATCGGGGAGGCAAGCTGATGGAAAAGACACAGAATAACCGCGCTTGGTGGCTGGTTCTGCCGGTCCTGTTGCTGGTCGCCTTCTCGGCGGTGATCCCACTGATGACAGTGGTTAATTATTCGGTTCAGGACACATTCGGAAACAACGTCTTCTTCTGGGCCGGGCTCGAATGGTTCGATGAGATGCTGCATTCGGATCGCATGTGGAACGCGCTCGGGCGGCAGACGATGTTCTCGGCGATCATTCTCGCGATCGAGGTGCCGCTCGGGGTGTTCGTTGCGCTCAACATGCCCAAGCGTGGCGCCTGGGCCTCGTTCTGCCTGGTGACGATGGCGCTGCCGTTGCTGATCCCGTTCAACGTGGTCGGCACGATCTGGCAGATTTTTGGGCGCGTCGATATCGGTCTCCTGGGATATTCGCTCGACGCGATGGGGATCGACTACAACTACACCGCAAATGTCCGCGATGCCTGGATCACCATCGTTGTGATGGATGTCTGGCACTGGACGTCGCTGGTCGCGCTTCTGGCCTATGCCGGGCTGCAATCCATTCCGGACGCCTACTACCAGGCGGCCAAGATCGATCAGGCGAGCCGCTGGAAGATCTTCCGCTACATCGAGCTGCCGAAGATGCAGGGCGTGCTGACCATCGCGATCCTGCTGCGCTTCATGGACAGTTTCAAGATTTACACCGAACCCTTCGTCGTCACCGGCGGCGGCCCCGGCAACTCCACCACCTTCCTGTCGATCGACCTCGTGAAGATGGCGCTGGGGCAGTTCGACCTCGGTCCCGCCGCGGCCTACTCGCTGATGTATTTCCTCGTGATCCTGTTGGTGAGCTGGGCCTTCTACACGGTGATGACCAATATCGAGAAGTCGGAGGGCAAGTGATGCGACTGAAATCACAACCGATCGTCATGGCGCTTTACCTGCTGTTCCTGATGATCCCGATCTACTGGCTTCTGAACATGAGCCTGAAGACCAACGAGGAGATCCTGTCGAGCTTTTCGCTCTGGCCGCACGATCTGACTTTCGCAAACTACGTCAAGATCTTCACCGATCCGAGCTGGTACATGGGCTATGTCAATTCGCTCATCTACGTGGTCCAGAACACGGTGATTTCGATCACCGTCGCGCTGCCTGCCGCCTACGCGTTCTCGCGCTACAACTTCATGGGCGACAAACACCTGTTCTTCTGGTTGCTGACGAACCGGATGGCGCCTCCCGCGGTTTTCGCCCTGCCATTCTTCCAGCTTTATTCCTCGATCGGGCTGTTCGACACGCATATCGCGGTGGCGCTGGCGCACACGCTGTTCAACGTGCCCCTCGCAGTCTGGATTCTCGAGGGCTTCATGCGCGGGGTTCCGAAGGAGATCGACGAGACCGCCTATATCGACGGCTATTCCTTCGGGCGTTTCTTCATCAAGATCTTTATGCCGCTTATCGCATCCGGCATCGGGGTCGCGGCCTTCTTCTGTTTCATGTTCTCCTGGGTCGAGCTGCTGCTGTCGCGTACGCTGACATCGGTCGCGGCCAAGCCGATTGGGGCGACCATGACCCGTACCGTCTCCGCTTCGGGGGTGGATTGGGGGCTGCTCGCAGCTGCTGGGGTTCTCACCATCATTCCCGGGGCGCTCGTGATCTATTTCGTGCGCAACTACATCGCCAAGGGCTTCGCCCTGGGCCGCGTCTGAGGAGGTAGCACTATGAGCTGGATGGCATGGACATGGCCGACCGCATTATTCTTCGCGGTGATTGCGCTCTTGTTGGTGATCTTCACCGTGATCGGGGTCAAACGTCCCGAGACGCCGCGCGTCGGCATCCTTCGTATCGAGACGACCCGGGGCGACCGGCTGTTCATCAGCCTGCTCGGGGCGGCTTTCATCAATCTGATCTGGCTGGGCATGGCGGGAGCGCCGGTCTGGGGCGGGCTGATCCTCAGCTTCGTCTGGGCGGCGGCCGTGTTCCGCTGGGTCTGATCCAAGACAAACAACGCAAAAACTCAGGGAGGAGAAACTATGAGACTGCGTTTAACTACCGCGATGGCGCTTGCGCTAATGGTCGCGTCACCAGCCTTGGCCGACATGGAGGCGGGCAAGCAGTTCCTCGAGCAGGAAATCGGCGACATGACGACACTGTCGCAAGCCGATGCCGAAAAGGAACTGCAATGGTTCGTCGACGCGGCGAAGCCCTATCAGGGCATGGAGATCCACGTGGTCTCGGAATCGCTCACGACCCACGCCTACGAGTCGAAGACGCTCGCGCCGTGGTTCGAGAAGATCACCGGGATCAAGGTGATCCATGACGTGATTCAGGAAGGCGACGTCGTCGAGAAGATCCAGACCCAGATGCAGACGGGCGAAAATATCTACGACGCCTATGTCAACGACTCCGATTTCATCGGGACGCACTGGCGCTATGGTCAGGTCCGCGATCTGACCGATTGGATGGAAGGCGACGGCAAAGCGGTCACCGATCCCTATTTCGACCTCGAGGATTTCATCGGCCTCAGCTTCACCACCGGGCCGGACGGCAAGCTCTATCAGCTGCCCGACCAGCAATTCGCGAACCTCTACTGGTTCCGCTACGACTGGTTCAACGACGAGAAGACCAAGAAGGACTTCAAGGACGAATACGGCTACGACCTCGGCGTGCCCGTGAACTGGTCGGCCTATGAGGATATCGCCAAGTTCTTCACCGGGCGCGACATGTCCTATATCGGCGGTCCGAAGAAGGTCTATGGCAACATGGACTATGGCAAGAAGGACCCCTCGCTCGGCTGGCGCTTCACCGATGCGTGGCTGTCGATGGCCGGCGAAGGCGACAAGGGCCTGCCGAACGGCAAGCCGGTCGACGAATGGGGCATCCGCGTTAACGAGCAGGATCAGCCGATCGGCTCCTGCGTCGATCGTGGCGGCGCGACCAACGGTCCGGCGGCGGTTTACGCCGTGCAGAAATATATCGACTGGCTGAAGAACTATGCTCCGCCGTCTGCCGAAGGCATGACCTTCTCCGAGGCGGGTCCGGTTCCGGCACAGGGCGAGGTCGCTCAGCAGGCCTTCTGGTATACGGCCTTCACCGCCGACATGGTGAAGAAGGGTCTGCCCGTCGTGAACGAGGATGGTACGCCGAAATGGCGCATGGCACCGTCCCCGCATGGCGCCTACTGGGAGAAGGGCATGAAGCTCGGCTACCAGGACGTGGGTTCGTGGACGCTGATGAAATCGACTCCGCTCGAGCGGGCACAGGCCGCGTGGCTCTATGCTCAGTTTGTGACGTCCAAACTCGTCGACGTGAAGAAGAGCCAAGTGGGTCTGACCTTCATTCGTGAAAGTACGATTCAGGACAAGAGCTTCACCGATCGCGCGCCCGACCTGGGCGGTCTGATCGAATTCTACCGCTCGCCCGCCCGCGTTCAGTGGACGCCTACGGGCACCAACGTGCCGGATTATCCGAAACTGGCGCAGCTGTGGTGGCAGAATATCGGGGATGCGTCCTCGGGTGCGAAAACCGTGCAGGAAGCCATGGACTCGCTCTGCGAAGCCCAGGAAAAGGTGCTCGAGCGTCTCGAGCGTGCGGGTGTCCAAGGCGACAAGGGTCCGAAAATGGCCGAGAAGCACGATCTCGAATGGTGGCATAACTATTCGGTCGAGCATGGCTCGCAATCGCCCAAGCTGAAGCTGGACAACGAGAGCGAAAAGCCGATCACCGTCGATTACGACGAGCTCGTGAAAAGCTGGAATGAATAACTGAAACGAGGCGAGGCGGTGCCGCGGCATCGCCTCGTTCTCTTTCTCGCCATGCCCTGGATGGAGAGGGCATCGCCAGAAAGAGAACGGTAGGATTGATGGCGAGCTATATTCTGGCAATCGACCAAGGCACCACGTCGTCGCGGGCGATCGTTTTTGACGGCGCGCTGCGCCCGGTGGCGAGCGCGCAGCAGGAATTCACGCAGCATTTCCCGCGTTCGGGCTGGGTGGAGCACGATGCCG
>NZ_NBNY01000004.1:0-425188 GCF_002213165.1 Thioclava sp. F1Mire-8
ACCTCATGGCCGAAATCCGAGAAACAGACCCCCGAAACTAGGCCAACATAGCCCGTGCCGATCATCGCGATTTTCATATTCTCGTCCTTGCCTGTGCTATGTCGATGCCTTGATTCCCGGGCGGCGAAGATGCAAGCCATTTCCCGGCAAGTTCTGGTAATTCTTCTCAGAATCCGCGCCGCTCAAGAAGCGCAGAATGGTGCCATGTGCCGCGTTAGACACGAATTGTGGGCATTTCATGCAATAAACGTGCCAAAGTGCAACAGTCTTCGCCTCTGCGTGAATGGGCCGTGTAATTCACTCTTTGCAATCCCGGGAAGCTGTGTAAGTCTCGCCGGGAAGCTGCCAGAAAACCCGGCGGCTCCCTACGGTAATGACGGAGATTACTATGAAAAAGATCGCTACCATCGCCCTGGCCCTCGGCCTCACCGGTTCGACCGCTTTCGCCGGTGGCTACACCGCTCCGGTCGTCGAGCCCGAGCCCGTCGTGGTTGAGCAGTCGTCGTCCTCGAACGCCGGCATCATCATCCCGGTTCTGCTGCTGCTCGGCGTTGCTGTCGCAGCCTCGAACAACTAATTTCGGTTAACACCGAATTGGAAGAGGCCGGACGTTAGCGTTCCGGCCTCTTTCATTTCCGGAGATACGGGGTAGGGCCTGACGCTCCGGGGACAGGAAAAGCCCGCGCTTGGCGCGGGTTTTTCTTTTGCGGAAAGAGGAGGGATCCGCCCGAGCGGGGCACCGGATCGCGCGCCGCATGACAGATCCCGTCCTCTCGTGAAAAGCAAAACTGGACGTCGGGGCATCCGCCGGGTAAATCCGCTCTGGACTGCGTGAGAGGGAGCCCCGCATGAGCCAGAGATTCACCCGCCGTGAGAGTTTCGCCCTTGCCGCAGGCGCCGCCGCTCTGGCCGCGCCGCCCGTGTTGGCCGACGAGCCGGAGGTCACTCTGCGACTCCACCAGTTCCTGCCGCTGACCAGCTTCGTGCCCGCCCATATCCTCACACCGTGGATCAAGGCGGTCGAGGAGGCGACGCAGGGCCGGGTTCGCATCCAGCACTACCCCTCCATGCAGTTGGGCGGGAAACCGACCGATCTCGTCGATCAGGTCACCGATGGGGTGGTCGACATCGTCTGGACACTGCCGGGCTACACGCCGGGACGGTTCCCGCGCACCGAGGTGATGGAGCTGCCCTTCATGGTCGCCGAGGCCGAGGCGGCCTCCGCAGCGCTGTGGGAATTGGCGCAAGCGGAGATGGTCGACACGGATTTTCGCGACTTCCATCTTCTGGGCACCTGGGTGCACGGGCCGGGCGTTATCCACGCGAACAAGGCGGTGCGGAACATTCCCGATTTCGAGGGGCTGAAACTGCGCGGGCCTTCGCGGGTGACGACGAAGCTGCTGGAGCATTTCGGCTCGACGGCAGTCGGGATGCCGGTGCCTTCTGTGCCCGAGGCGCTTTCCCGCGGGACGATCGATGGGGCGCTTTTGCCTTGGGAGGTGTCCGCCTCGCTGCACATCGGCGAGCTGGTCCACCATCACACGCAATTCGCCGGGCCTTCGATCTACACCGCGAGCTTCATCCTCGCGATGAACAAGGAGCGCTACGCCGCGCTCGATCCCGAACTGCAAGCCGCGATCGACAGCGTCTCCGGCGCCGACTTCTCGGCGCAGGCGGGCCGTTTGCAGCAGGCCGAGGATATCCCCTCGCGTCAGGCCGCGATGGATCTGGGCAACGAGATCATCACGATCCCGGCCGAGGATACACCTATGTGGAGAGACGCCTCGCAGCCCGTGATCGACGCATGGGTCGCCGAGATGAAAGAGAACGGCGTGCCGGGCGATGAGCTACTGGAAACCGCGCGCGCCCTGATCGAGAAACACTTGTTCTGAGCATGGCTCGCGGCGCGATCGAGAGGGCGGCGCAGGGGCTCGCGCTGCTCGGCGGGCTGGTGCTATTGGCGCTGGTCGTGATGACCTGTCTTTCCAGCCTCGGCGCGCTCGGCTTGAAGGGCGCGCAAGGCGGTTGGCTCCCCGGGGGCGTTGGGATAGGCCCGTTCAAGGCAGGTTTCGAGATCGTCGAACTGAGCCTGCCTGCCATCGTCTACGCTATGATCCCCTTGGTGCAACTGCGCCACGCCCATGCGCGGGTCGAGATCCTGCGTGGCCGTTCGGCGCGCTGGCTTGACCTGTTCTGGCAGTTGGTGGCGGCGGTGTTGTTCGCTGTGATCGCGTGGCGGATCGGATTGGGTATGGGGGCGAAGATGCGCTCGGGCACCACGACCTTCCTGCTGGGGCTGCCGCTCTGGTGGGGCTATGCGGCCTGCTTGCCCGGCGCATGGGGCTCAGCCGTGGTGGTCGCGTGGAACGGCTGGCGGCTTGCGGCTGGCGGGGGATACGATGAGTGATTTCGCCCTCGCATTGACCTCTTTCCCGCTACTGCTCTTGATGATCGCCCTGCGCGCGCCCATCGGTTTGGCGATGCTGGTTCTCGGCGCAGGCGGGCTCTGGGCGCTGACCGGAAGCCCGCAGATCTGGCTCGCCAAGATGAAAAACGAGGGGTTTTCGACCTTCGCCCATTACGAGCTGTCTGTGATCCCGATGTTCCTGCTGATGGGGCAATTCGCGACCCAGGGGGGGATGAGTCGCGCGCTGTTTCGCGCCGCGGACGCGCTGATCGGGCACCGGCGGGGCGGGCTGGCGATGTCAGCGATCGCAGCCTGCGCGGGCTTTGGTGCGATCTGCGGCTCCTCGCTCGCGACGGCGGCGACGATGGGGCGTGTGGCACTGCCCGAGATGCGGGCGGCGGGCTATTCGAGCGCGCTCGCCACCGCGACGCTCGCGGCGGGCGGCACGCTCGGCATCCTGATCCCGCCCTCGATCGTACTGGTGATCTTCGCGATCCTCACCGAGCAGAACATCGCGACGCTCTTCGCCGCCGCCGTGCTGCCGGGGTTGCTGGCGGTTCTGGGCTACGTGATCGCGACGCGCGCCTACCTGATCCGGCATCCTGACGCCGCCGGCGCTCCGCGCGCTGCGCTCAATTTGACCCAACGTGTGCGGGCGCTGATTGGAATCTGGCCAGTGGTCGCGATCTTCGCACTCGTCGTAGGTGGCATCTATGGCGGCATCGTTTCGCCCACCGAAGGTGCGGCCATCGGCGCGGCGCTGACCGGGATCGCCGCCTGGGCCTCGGGGGGCTTGCGCGGAGGCGGGCTGGTGCGCGCCCTTTTGGAGACCGCGCAGACGACCGGGATGGTGTTCTTCATCATCCTTGGCGCGGCGGTCTATAACGGGTTCCTCGGCTTCGCGCGCTTCCCGCAGGAACTCGCGCAGATCATCACCGGCGCGGGGGTGTCTCCGTGGGCTGTGCTGATCGCGATGCTGGTTCTTTATCTCGTGCTCGGCTGCTTCATGGACAGCCTCTCGATGATCCTGCTGACCGTTCCGACCTTCTGGCCGATCGTCGCGGGGCTCGATTTCGGCCTCGACCCGCAGGCACTCGCGATCTGGTTCGGGGTGCTGGTGCTGATCGTGGTCGAGGTCGGGCTGATCACGCCGCCCGTGGGCATGAACCTCTTCGTCATTTCCGCCATCGAAGGGCAGGGGCCGGGCCGCGCGAGCTGGGGCGCGGTCAGCTGGTTCGTCGGCGCCGATCTGATCCGGATCGCGCTGATCGTAGCGATCCCGGCACTGGCGCTTCTGCCGCTCTGATACGGGAGAACAAAAGAGCGGTGATTTCTGCGCGCTTCTGTGCGAGCATGACCCGGAGGAGGACCGCCCATGACCGAGATTACCAGCGATTTCAAAGGGCAGACCGTGATCTGCACCTTCGAGATGACGCCCGCCACAGCCGACGAATTGATGGAGAAGCTGCAAGCCGCCTATGCCGAGGTGATCTCGAAAGCGCCCGGTTTCATCGGCGCGGGGCTGCATATGAACGACGCGCGCACGCGGATCGCGACCTATTCCAAATGGCACGAGCGCGGCGACTATCAGGCGATGCTGCGCAGCCCCGAGATGATCGAGCGCAACCGGGTCATCTACACGCTCTGCCGCAATTTCGAGCCGGTGATGTACGAAGTTTCCGCCGATTTCTGACTGGCGCGCACGGGGCGCTGCGCTGCCGAAATAGGCGCGCGAAGAGGGAACTTCAGAGCGCGCCTCGCGTTGATGTGAAAAGACATATCGGAGTGAAATCATGGAAAGCGTTCTGCAAGCAATCGGCACGGTCGGCCTGATCCTTCTCGTGCTCGCAGGTCTTCTGGCGGGCTGGATCGCGAGCGTCGTCTCGGGCGGACGGCACAAAGCCGCCTATCTGGCGATCGGCGTCGTCGGCGCCCTCATCACCCCGTTCATCGTGGCCCTTCTGGGCGGAGCGGTGCTTGCGGCGGGCGGCCTGCTTGCGATAATCGCCATCGCGCTTGTCGGGGCGGTGATCGTGCTGATCATCGGCAAGATGATCCTCGACTGACGCATGCGGCGCGGGTCAGGGCAAGGGCCCGCCCCGCGCCATCCACCATCCCAGCTTCAGGTAGGCGAAGCCTTCGCGGGCGCGGGCCTTCGCGCTTGCGCGGTGCGTGGGGCAATCCGCGCGTGCCCGCAGCCCCATCCGGCGCGCGATCATCACCGCGCGCGGTGCGTGGTAGGGATCGGTCACGATGGTTACCTCGTCGCCATCCAGATGCGCCTGCGCGAAGCCGATATTCTCGTAAGTGCTGGTCGAGCGATCTTCGAGAAAGATCGCCTCAGAATCCACACCTTCCGCGCGCAATATCCGGGCCATCACTTCCGCCTCGCTCGGTGGATACCGCCCGACACCCCCGCAGCAGATCACCCGCTCCGCCGCGCCCGCGTGCCATAGCGCAGCCGCGTGCCGCGTGCGCCGTAGCAAGGTGGGGGACGGGGCGCCCTCCGCCCAGACAGCCGCACCGAGGATCAAAATCGCTCTCATTTCGTTGAGCTAAAGATCCGCACGTCCGGCGACAAGGCCGGGATTTATGTTAAGATCACGAAAAAGGGAGGTTATCATGCGTTTCATGTTTCTTGCCGCGCTGCTTGTTGCCGCGCCTGTTCTGACCGCGCCCGCTTTCGCCGAGCCGGTGAATATTCGCCCGGACGTTATGTCCGTGACCGTGGAGACTGCCAAGGGGCCGGTCGAGATCAAGCGGATTCAGGATAACGAGAACAAGCTGGAAGGCGAGTGGGCCAAGACCTCGCGCCCCTGTCCGAATTTCTGCATCCAGCCGATGATCCCGGCGCCGGGTGTGACCCCGGTGGGTGAACTGGAGATGATGGAGTTTCTCAAGGATCCCAACGTGGTGGTCGTCGACGGACGTGTGACCCGCGATTTTGAGGGCGGTGCGATCCCCGGTGCGATCAATATTCCCTATATGGAAGCCCCCGATCGTCTGGGCGAGCTTGGCTGCCAGCCCGATTTCGAGGGCTTCATCTGCGATGGTCCGGACGTGAAATCGGTCGCGCTTTACTGCAACGGTCCGTGGTGCGGCCAGTCGCCGACAGCCGCGCGCCGGATGATCGAAGCCGGCTTCCCGGCGGAAAAGATCTATTACTACCGCGGCGGGATGCAGCAATGGCGGCTGCTGGGCTTGACGGTCAGCGGCGGCTGACCCTCATCCTCCGGATTCTGCGCAAGGGTAGGCTTCGCCATCGGGAAGCCGACAAAGCGCGTTGAAGAAGCCGCTGGAAAGTCGATCATAGCTGAGCATTCTGTGGTCCCGGTCGCGGGACTCGAGATAATCGCTGCACGACGCGAGGTAGTACAGCTCGCGTCGTTCGTCTTTCGCGTACCATTGGGTGAACGCGGCGCTGGCCGCGCTGATGAGATCGCCCGAGCGGCCCATTTCCGCCTCGAACGCGGTCGCGATATCGGCCTGCATTGGCCAGGTCGCCAGCGCGTTCCAGGTGTCGGGCATCTCGGCTTTGCGCAAGTCCCAGGCGACGGCGAGACTGTAGGTGGTGGCATCGGCCTCCATCGCGAAGATCGCGCGGGCGTTTTCCTTCATCGACAGGTTCGGCTCGGGGCAGGAGCCGTGGAATTTCTGCTCCAGATGGCGCAATTCGTGAATCAGAACTGCCTTTTGCAAAGCGGGTGCCATATCGGTGGCGATCACGAGCCGGGAGGAGCGCGGCTCGAAATATCCCCGCGCATCGTGCAGCGTGTCGGCAACACACAGCTCTCTAGCGTCTCGAAAGAGCGCAACATGCAGGCTCGGCCAGCGGTCGAGAGCGGGACGCAGCTGATCGACGATGGTTGCGACCTCGGGGGGATCGTCGAATGGCGGTGCGGCGCAGGTTAGTATCTGGGCCTGCGCGGGCACGGCGAGCGCACCGAGCCAGAGGCTCAGCAAGAGGCGCCGGACAAGCCTCACCGACCCTTCCGCCGCTTCACACCCCCGCGCTGGCCCGGGCGACCCGCAGTAGACCGGCCCGTCGCCTTGACCGCAGCCTCGCTTGCCGCTTCCACTGCGGACTGTCGTGCGAGTGGGTCGTCGTGGACGGCGAGGTCCACCGCTTCGAGACGTTTCACCTCGTCGCGCAGGCGGGCGGCTTCCTCGAATTCCAGATCTTCGGCGGCCTTGCGCATCTTCGCACGCATGTCATCCAGATGGGCCTGAAGGTTGGCCCCCGGCTTCACCGCATCGACCTTGGCGGTCACGCGCGACATGTCGGTGTCGCCCTGATAGAGGCCCGCCAGAACGTCATCGACATTCTTCTTGATCGTCTCCGGCGTGATGCCGTGTTCCTCGTTATAGGCGATCTGCTTGGCGCGGCGGCGGTCGGTCTCGTCCATCGCGCGCTGCATCGAGCCGGTGATCCTGTCAGCATACATGATGACCCGCCCCTCGGAGTTCCGTGCGGCGCGGCCGATGGTCTGGATCAGCGAGGTTTCCGAGCGCAGGAAGCCCTCCTTGTCGGCATCGAGGATCGCGACCAGCCCGCATTCGGGAATGTCCAGACCCTCGCGCAGCAGGTTGATCCCGATCAGCACGTCGAACGCGCCCAAGCGCAGGTCGCGCAAGATCTCGATCCGCTCGATCGTGTCGATGTCGGAGTGCATGTAGCGCACGCGAACGCCCTGCTCGTGCAGGTATTCGGTCAGATCCTCGGCCATGCGTTTGGTCAGCGTGGTGACCAGTGTGCGATAGCCGCGCGCCGCGACGGTGCGGATTTCATCGAGCACATCGTCCACCTGCGTCTCGACCGGGCGGATTTCCACGATCGGGTCCAGAAGGCCGGTCGGGCGAATGACCTGTTCGGTGAAGACGCCGCCGGTCTGTTCCAGCTCCCATGCGGCGGGCGTCGCCGAGACGAAAACCGACTGCGGGCGCATCGCATCCCATTCCTCGAACTTGAGAGGGCGGTTATCCATGCAAGACGGCAGGCGGAAGCCGTGTTCTGCCAGCGTGAACTTGCGCCGATAGTCCCCGCGATACATGCCGCCGATCTGGGGCACGGTGACGTGGCTCTCGTCGGCGAAGACGATCGCGTTGTCGGGGATGAATTCGAAGAGGGTGGGCGGCGGCTCACCGGGTGCGCGACCCGTGAGGTAGCGCGAATAGTTTTCGATCCCGTTGCAGACGCCGGTCGCCTCCAGCATCTCCAGATCGAAATTCGTGCGTTGTTCGAGGCGCTGCGCCTCCAGCAGCTTGCCTTCCTCTTCCAGCTGTTTGAGCCGGAGCGCCAGCTCCTTGCGGATGCCCTTGGCCGCTTGCTGCAGGGTCGGGCGTGGTGTGACGTAGTGGCTGTTCGCGTAGATGCGGATCTGGTCGAAACTGTCGGTCTTCGCGCCCGTCAGCGGGTCGAACTCCGTGATCGCCTCCAGCTCTTCGCCGAAGAAGGAGAACCGCCAGGCGCGGTCCTCCAAGTGGGCGGGCCACAGATCGACCGTGTCGCCCTTCACCCGGAACGCGCCGCGCTGGAAGGCCGCGTCGAGGCGTTTGTACTGTTGCGCCACCAGCTCGTTGATGAACTTGCGCTGCTCGATCAGGTCGCCGGTCTTGAGATCCTGCGTCATCGCCGAATAGGTCTCGACCGAGCCGATGCCGTAGATGCACGAGACCGAGGCCACTATGATCACGTCGTCACGTTCCAGAAGCGCCCGGGTGGCCGAGTGGCGCATCCGGTCGATCTGCTCGTTGATCTGTGATTCCTTCTCGATATAGGTGTCCGAGCGCGGCACGTAGGCTTCGGGCTGGTAGTAGTCATAATATGAGACGAAATATTCCACCGAGTTTTCGGGGAAGAAGCTCTTGAACTCGCCGTAGAGCTGCGCGGCCAGGGTCTTGTTGGGCGCGAGGATGATCGCGGGGCGCTGAGTCTCCTCGATCACCTTTGCCATGGTGAAGGTCTTGCCGGTCCCGGTCGCCCCGAGCAGCACCTGATCGCGCTCCATCGCCTCGATCCCGGAAGACAGCTCTGCAATCGCGGTGGGTTGGTCGCCGGCCGGAGCGTACTGAGTGTGCATCACGAACCGCTTGCCGCCTTCCAGCTTGGGGCGGGTAAGCACATCGGGGCGTTCGGTGGGCAGATTGGTATTGTTGTGGGGCATCGGGCAGACCTTTTGCTTGCTCCCCAGATTTGTCCTCTTTTCGTTCGCATTCAAGGGTTTGCGAGGGAGGACGCGGAAAGCTTAATGCGTGCTGTCGGATTGTCCATATTTAACAGAGGCTTGTGGCGGAGTTCGACCAAGGGGCGCGTCGGTCCGGCGGAGCGTCTTTTGCCTCTTGGGGCGTGTCCGACCGCCGAGCGGCGCGTCACCCTGAGCTTGCCCTCCGGTCGGTCCGCAGGTCCGCCACATTCTTCGTGCAAAGCGGATGCCCGGGCAACAGCGGCGGGCGGTCTTCCTTCCTTCCCGCTGCACCCTGCATAATCGCCGCGCATCCGTTGCCATTGCGCTCCGGGGCTTGCGATTTGTTGCAGATGCACTAAGAAAAGCCAGAGGTATCGCAGAGGAGTTTGCCCATGCGCGCGCGCATTTACCAACCCGCCCGCAACGCCATGCAATCGGGCAACGCGAAGACGCGGTTCTGGTATCTCGACTACGTCGCTGCCGACGCTCGCGAAATCGACCCGCTGATGGGCTGGACCAGCTCGAACGACACGCAGGCGCAGGTACGGCTGCGCTTCGAGACACGCGAAGCGGCGGAAGCCTATGCCAAGGAAAAGGGCATCGATTACGTCGTGACCGAGCCGCATAAGCGCGCCCCGAATGTCCGCGCTCGCGGCTACGGCGAGAACTTCGCCACCGACCGCCGCGCGAACTGGACGCACTGAGGGGCCAGGTCATCACCAACGAATGACGAGAACGGCGTTGCGGTGGCAGCGCCGTTTTGCGTTTCAGGGGCCACCCGGCCACCGCCTCTACTGGTAATGAAGCGCATCGATCGGGTCGAGCCGTGCCGCGCGTCGCGCCGGGAAGTAGCCGAAGACCATTCCCACTACCGCCGAGAAGCCGAAGGCGAGAAGAATGATATCCGGGCGTGGCGAGAAGGGGATCGCCATGATCCGCGACGCGACATAGGCGAGGCCGAGGCCGAAGAGGATGCCGATGATCCCGCCCAGAACCGAGAGCACGACGGCCTCCACCAGAAACTGCATCAGCACCTGATGCGCCTGCGCGCCGACCGAGAGGCGGATGCCGATCTCGCGGGTACGCTCGGTCACCGAGACGAGCATGATGTTCATGATGCCGATGCCGCCCACCAGCAGGCTGACCGCCGCGACGGAGGAGAGCAGGCCGGTGAGCACCGAGTTGACCGAATTGAGCATCGAACTCAGCTCGGCCATGTCGAAGACCGAGAAATCGTCCTCTTCGCCGATGGCGATGCGACGCCGCTCGCGCATCAGGGTCTCAATGTCGGAGGTCGCCCGGGCCGTCGACACGTTCGGCGCGACCTGAACCGAGATCGTGGAAACGTCCTGACTGCCCATCAGCCGTCTTTGCACCGTTCGGATGGGCATGATGACGAGATCGTCCTGATCCTGCCCGAACGAGCCTGCGCCTTTCGCCTTCAGCAAGCCGATCACCTCGCAGGAAATCGACTTGATGCGGACCTTCTCGCCGGTCGGATCGGTCGCGCCGAACAGGGTCGTCCGCACGGTCTCGCCGATGATGCAAAGATTGGCGCCGCTGCGATCCTCGGCCGGGGTGAAGCTGCGCCCGAGTGCGAGAGACCAGCCACCGATATCGAGATAGGCGGAGGTCGTCCCGGTGATCGACGTCATGCGGTTGTTATTGCCGAACACGGCCGTGGCCGCGGTCGAGACGACCGGCGCGACGGCGGAGAGGCTGCTCAGGTCTTTCAGCGCCTCGGCGTCCGACAGCTTGAAGGGCGGGGCGGCCTCGCGCGATCCGGGCCCCATCATCCGCGCACCGGATCGCAGGACGAGAACATTGGTGCCGAGCGCGGCGACATTCGCCGAGACCTGTTCCGAGGAACCTTGCCCGACGGTCATCATCGCGATGACGGCCGCCACCCCGATCACGACGCCCAGCACGGTGAGAAAGGAGCGAAGCGCGTTTCGGGTGATCGCGGTGAGTGCGAGCCGGATGGTTTCCCAGAGCATCACAGGGCCCCCTCGCGCATCTTCTCGTCACGCACGACCCGGCCGTCGGTGAAGACGACGAGGCGCGAAGCGTAGGCGGCCATATCCTCCTCATGCGTGACCATGACGATGGTCAGGCCGGACTCGCGGTTGAGATCCTGCATCAGGTCCATGATCTCGACGCTGCGTTTGGTGTCGAGATTGCCCGTGGGCTCGTCGGCGAGCATAACCATCGGCTCTCCCGCAAGCGCCCGCGCGATCGCGACCCGTTGCTGCTGACCACCCGAGAGCTGCGACGGCGTGTGATCCTCGCGCCCCTCAAGCCCGACGCGTGCCAGAGCCAGCTGGGCGCGCGCCACGCGTTCGGCCTTCCGCATCCCTTTGTAGATCAGCGGAAGTTCGACGTTCTCCAGCGCGGTGGTGCGCGGCAGAAGGTTGTAGCCCTGAAAGACGAAGCCGAGGTAATGCCTGCGCAGCAGGGCCCGTTGATCGCGGTTCAGGGTCGCGACCTCGACGCCGTTGAACAGGTAATTCCCCGCGGTGGGCCGGTCGAGGCAGCCGATGATATTCATTGCGGTCGACTTTCCCGACCCCGAGGGGCCCATGATCGCAAGGAATTCCCCCGGTTCGACGCGAAGATCCACGCCGTCGAGGGCACGCACGAGGGTCTCCCCGTGGCCGTAGTGGCGCTCGATTCCGCGCAGTTCGAGGAGCGGCTCACTCATCGCGACGTGTCCCGCTGATCGGTGATGACCTGATCGCCGACGACCAGGTCGCCTTCGGTGACGATCGTGAACTTGCCATTCGTCGCCCCCGGCGTGACCGCAACCTCGACAGGGGTGCCCTCGCGAAGAACCCAGACGGATTTCCCGCTCGCGGTACCGCTCTCCGAACCCGGTCGGCTCGGTATCACGAGGCCGATGAGCCCGCTCGCGCCATTGCCTGCGTCTTCGACCTCTTGCGGGGGCGCATAGCGCAGCGCCGCATTCGGGATCAGGAGCGCGTCCTTGGCCTCGTCCACGGTGATCGTCGCCGTCGCGGTCATGCCGGGGCGCAACAGCAGGTCGGCATTGTCGACCGCCAGCACACCCTTGTAGGTCACGACATCGTCGGTTGTCTCGGGGGCGTAGCGCACCTGCGTGATCGTCGCCGGGAAAGAGCGACCGGAATAGGCGTCGACGGTGAATGTCGCGTCATTGCCGACCGCGACCTGACCGATATCCGCCTCGTCGATATCGACGAGCAACTGCATGCGGCGCAGGTCCTCGGCGAGCGTGAACAAGGTGGGCGCGGATAGCGAGGCGGCCACGATCTGACCGGCCGAGACATTGCGGTCCAGAACGACGCCGTTGATCGGGGACCGGATGACCGATTTCTCCAGATCGTCCTTCTCCAAAGCAAGGTTCGCCTCGGCCAAAGTCAGCGACGCTTTCGCGGCCTGAACGGCCGCCACCGCGCGATCGCGCTGCGCGATATAGGTGACGAAGGTGCTATGGGTCGAGACGCCGCGCCGGTCCAGTTCCGCCTGTGTCTCATAAAGCGCCGTCGCTTCTTTCTGCGTGGCTTCGGCCTGTGCGAGCTGCGCCTTGGCGGCCGCGAGCGCGGCCTCGGCATTGGCGACCTGCGCCTTGAATTTCGTATCGTCGAGCCGCGCGAGGACCTGACCCACTTTGACCTCGTCGTTATAGTCGACGTCGATGCTTGCCAGCGTACCCGACAGCTCCGAGGAGACCTCGACTTCCGTCGTGGGCTGCACCGTGCCGGTCGCGGTGACCGTGACGGTCAAATCGCCCCGGGTGACGGCCTGCGTGATGTAGCTCGTGCCGGTGCTGTCGCGGGACGGCGCCAACCAGACCCAAGCGCCGACCGCGATCACGAGGGCCCCCGCGCCGAGGGCCCAGAGCCGCCAAGGTCGGCGGCTTTTCGCGCTGGACAATACGTGTTCGATCTCGTCGCGGCTCTGACTCGGCATGATGAATCCGTTCCGGTTTCTCGTCCCGCAGGGAGGGCAGGTGTGATACGTCGCAAAGGATGAACCCCGTCGCCCGCTATGGCTTTGCTCTAGAACAAGAAGGGAAGAAGAAACGCGCGTGGGGTCGGCGAGTTGATCAATTCGCGATCTGTCGTCGGCCGCTGCGGGCAATGCTTGCACATCACCGCATCAAAGGACCGTGCGCGTGAGGGTCTTGATCGCCATCTGCGAATATCCGTCCTCCTCCACGGTGCTCAGCTCCAGATCGAAGCGGCTGCGGCTCCCGTCGGGGGCGAGGACCGTGAGATCGTCTGTATCGGCCGCGGTTTCCATCTGGTGGCGCGCATATTTCGCGCCGCGCAGGTTCGGCGGAAGCTTCGCGTCGATGAGCCCCGCGATCTCGTCCGCGCCGGTCAGCACGCCGAAGGGAGAGGCGGTCGACCAGACCCCGTCGGGATGAAACAGCTTTGCAGCCGCCGCACCGTCGCGCCGGTCCACGCAATCCAGAAAGCGCATCAGCAGCGAGCGTTTGGAATGTCTGGCGGCGTAATGGGTGTGGAGCAGATGGTGCGCGGTCGGGGAGTTCGGCGCGCCCAGTTCCGAGGCATAGAGCGCCTGCACATCCGCATTCTCATAGGAACGGCGGCGCGGTGCCTTTGCATCGACGCTGTAGATCGCCTTGGCGCGTTTTTGCAGAATTTGCGGGTCCATGGATTTCGGCTCGCCGCCGCCGCCGAGGCAGCCACCGACGCAGGCCATGACCTCGATCGCGACATAGTCCTCGCGCCACGTCTCATCCTCCAGCATGCGCTGGGCGGACGCGATCCCGTTGCACACGGCCACCGTGCCGACGCCGGGAATGGTCGCGGTCTTCACGCCCTCGCGCACACCGCGCAGTGCCTCCCATTCCAGCGGCAGATCGTGCTCGACCCCTTTGAAATGCGCAGCCGTGCGGACCATCGCCTCCATGACGCCGCCCGAGGCGCCGAATATCTGGGCGGCCCCGGTGCTCTCGCCCAGCGGGCTGTCGAATTGCCCGTCCTCGGAGAGCGCCCCGAACGGGATCCCGCGCGACCGGATCATCCGCGCCAGCTCTCGGGTGGTGAGCACATGATCCACGTCGCCCGAGACGCCGGGCCGCTGAGCCTCGTCCTTCTTGGCGGTGCAGGGCATCACGCTCACCACGTAGGGTTCGGCCTTGCCGTCTGCGAAATCAGGGCCCAGTGACCGCGCGAAGCGGCCCCGTTTGGCGATCGCGCCATGCATCTGCTGTGGCGATTTGGTCGTGCTCAGATGCGGCAGAAGATCGGGCCGGTTCAACTCGACCCAATTCACCCAACCCGGACAGCAGGAGGTGAACAGCGGCAAATCCGTGCCCGCCTCGAGGCGCGACAGCAATTCAGTGCCTTCCTCCATGATCGTGAGATCGGCGGCGAAATTCGTGTCGAACACATAATCGAACCCCAAGAGCCGCAGCGCATTGATCAGGCGCCCCGTGCTGACAGTTCCCGACTCCAGACCGAATTCCTCGCTGATGGCGATGCGGGTCGCCGGGGCGACCTGAACCACGGAGACGCGCCGATGGGCATCGAGCGTGCGCAGCACCTCGTGCCAGTGCGGGGCCTCAATCAGCGCGCCAACCGGGCAGACAAGCGTGCACTGGCCGCAGGAAATGCAGTTGGTCTGCGACAGCGGCACGTCGAAGACGGTGACGGGGCGCCGGTCGAAGCCCCGATTGGCGAAGCCGATCACGTTCTGGTTCTGCACGCTGTCGCCGCAGACCTCCGCGCAAAGCCCGCATTCGATACATTTCGACAAGTCCCGCCAGATGCTGGGGGAGGTGTGATCGCAGGAGAGTTCTTCCGACGCGGTGACGGCCCCGGCCGGCGTCTTCGGCCAACGCTCTTCCCACTGGTTCTCATGGACGAGACGCTGGAGCTGGCACGCCCCGTTCACTTCGCAGCGCATGCAGTCGTTCGGATGCCGCGCGAGCAGCCATTCCGCATCGGCTTTCCGAAAGGCAGTCAGCGCTTCGCTGTCCGTCGTCACCACGTCCCCATCCTTCGCCAGAGTGCGACAGGCCGGTTGCGGGTTCTGCGTGCCCTCGATCTCCACGAGGCACATGCGGCACACGGCATGGGCGGGCAGGCCGGGATAATGGCACAAGGTCGGGATGTGGATGCCGGCTGTCTTCGCCGCCTCCAGCAAGCTGGTGCCGTCCGCGACGTCGATATGTCGCCCATTGATCGTCAGCGTGATCATGCGAAGAAACCTCCCGATCCGATAAGTATAACAGAGGCTCCCGTCGTCGCAGAAGGTCCACCTTCGGTCTGCCTCGCAGCCCGGTCGGCGAGGCGGATTCCCGGTTTTCGGCTCGGTCGTGCTACACTGACGCTTGATAGTGTTCGAAAGGACGGCGTGAATGGCCCGAGCCACCCGGACATCGCAACCAGCCCCGCTCTGGGGCATCGGCGCATATTGGCGCGGCGCGTACCCGCCGTGGATCGCGCTTATAGTCGTGCTCATCGGCGGGCGGTTCGCCGTGGCTCGGCTTTGGCAGGTCGTGTCGCCGCCGGTGCCAATGCCACTCTTCTCAATGCTCATCCTCGCGGACATCGCGCTGGCGGTATGGCAGGTGGTGGGGGCGTGGCGCAGCGTCTCACATTGGGTCGATGCGCGGGCACGGGGCGATGTGCTGTTCGCCGCGCGTGTGGCGATCGGGGCCGTCGCGGTGGTGAGCGCGACGCATGCGCTCGACCAATCGGCACGGCAAACAATGGCCTTGGCGCCGATCGCTCATGCCGGGCCGATGCCGCTGGAGGTGCGAAACGGCATCGCCTATCTCACCGGCGATATCAGCTACGATCTTCTGGCTCGGTTCGAGGCGACCCCGACGCAGGGCGTCTCGGCGATCGATCTCGACAGCGCCGGTGGGCACGTCTTTGCCGCCCGCGCGCTGGCGCAGCGCGTGATGAGGCGGGGGCTGAAGACGCGGGTGACGAAGCGATGCTACTCGGCCTGCACGCTGATTTTCATGGCAGGCGCGCATCGCGATCTTGGCCCCGAAGGGAAGCTGGGTTTTCACGGCTACAGCCTGGAAGCTTACCCGTTGCCGATCGACATCGGAAAAGAGGAGGAGATCGACCGCGCTTTCCTGCGCGAGCGTGGCGTGACGGCGCGCTTCGCCGCGCGGGCCTTCGCGACACCGCATGCCGATATCTGGCGGCCTGACCGGCACGCGCTGACCGCCGCCGGGGTGCTGCGCGACTAGGGCTGCGCGACTGGGGCTGAGCGACCGCTGCTTGAAGCCAGCCCATTCGTCCATGCAGCCGCACGATGTCTGGTGACTTCGTCCTTGAACTCGCGCTGGCCCCACGCCGGGAATCCCGGTAATTTTCCGCAATGCGAGCCGTCCTTTCCGCCCTGATCCTCTGTGCCCTCGCGGGGGCGCCGAACGCGCAACCGGCGCGGGCGATGATCGGTCCGCCCGCGCCCGATCTGCGCTGCACCGCGGACGGGCGGCGATGTATCGGACTGACGGATTATTTCGCCGACACCTGCGGGCTCATTCAAAGCGCGGCCGACGAAGCTGGGCTCGATCCGGGCTATTTCGCGCGGCTTTTGTGGCGCGAAAGCCGGTTCGATCCGGCGGCGATCAGCCCGGCGGGCGCGCAGGGTATCGCGCAATTCATGCCGGGCACGGCGCGGCTGCGCGCGCTTGCCGACCCGTTCAACCCGGCGGAAGCGATCGAGGCCTCGGCGCGTTACCTCGGCGAGATGGCCAGACGCTTCGGCAATCCCGGCCTCGCAGCGATCGGCTATAACGGCGGCGAGGATCGCGCGGCGGGCTTCATTGCGAAGACCGACGGCCTCGCGGGAGAAACCCGGGCCTATGTCCGCGCGATCACCGGCCACTCGGCAGAAGACTGGCGCGACACGCCGCCAGATGGGGTGGATTACAGGCTCGATGGCGATACGCCTTTCCTCGTCGCCTGCACCACATTGGCGGAGGGTCAGGCGATCCGCGAATTCCGCGATCCGGTCCCGCCCTGGGGCGTCATCGTGGCCGCCGGGCGCACCCAGAGATCGGCCGAGACTTTCGGGAAAAAGGCTGCCGCGCGCCACTCCGGGGTTATCGGCGACGCCAAGCTGCGCTTCGTACGTGCGGTCATGCCGGGCTTCGGACGACGCGCGCAATACACCGCGCAGGTCCCGGCGGGTTCGCGCAAGGAGGCGCTGGCGACCTGCGAGAAAATCCGCGGTGGGGGCGGCTTCTGCAAAGTCATTCGCAACTGATGCGTTTTCGCGCTGGAGGCCGGCGCGCGCCATGCCTAATCTGCCGCCGATACGAATGAGGACGCCCAATGCAAGACACGATCGAAATCGCGCGCGAGACCCCGCTGGGGGGCGATCTCGCAGAGCTTCACGCCCGCCACGCGGCGGCGATGCACGCCGATACGCCGCCGGAGTCGATCCATATGCTGCCGCCCGATGCGCTCGCCGCGCCCGGCATCTCGTTTTTCGTTATGCGGCAGGCGGGACGCCCGGTCGGCATGGGGGCGCTGAAGCGCATCGCGCCCGATGAGGGCGAGATCAAGTCGATGCACATCCTTTCCGAAATGCGCGGGCAGGGGCTGGCGCAGCGGATGCTCGAGCAGTTGGTCGAAGCCGCCCGCGCCGAGGGCATGGCGCGCCTCTATCTCGAGACCGGATCGCAGGACTCCTTCGCCCCGGCGCGCCAGCTTTACCTGCGCGCGGGCTTTACGGAATGCGGGCCCTATGTCGGCTACCAGCCCGATCCGAATTCCGTCTTCCTGATGCGCGCGATCTGAACTTGCGCCGCGCGCCCCGATCGCGCATTTAGGGGCCACGCGGTCCCTTAGCTCAACTGGATAGAGCAGCTGACTTCTAATCAGCAGGTTGAGGGTTCGAGTCCTTCAGGGATCGCCAAGAAACTTTCTCCCCTCCATGCAGCCTCCGCCTGCGACTTCTTCGCGCGTATTGTCCGAAAACAAGGAAACGCTCTCTGAGTCGCGGCAAGCTCTTCCTACGCCCCGATGTCGACGACATGCGGCGGAGCTACCATGGAGGTTCAAATGCGTTTCTTTCTTCTTGTCCTGCCGGCGGCGCTGAGCGTCGCTGCCTGTAACCCGACGCCGGGTCCCTATGCGACCGGGCCCTATAACGGCCCGGCCCCCGGCACGCGCACCACCTACAATTACGAGAGTGTGGAATACGGCCGCATCGTCGCGATGCAGCCGGTCACGATGCGCCGGACCAGTGACGGCGACCAGATCGTCGGCGCGGTCACGGGCGGTCTCGTCGGTGCCGTGATTGGCCATCAGCTCGGCTCAGGGAAAGGCAAGGACGTGATGACCGGCGTCGGCGCGATCGCGGGCACGATCGTCGGTAGCAACATCGCCAGCCAGGGCGGCACCTACACCTCCTATGCGTGGACCGTGCGGCTCGACAATGGCGGCTCGATCACCGTGATCCAGATGTCGAACCAGTTCCGCGTCGGCGACAGGGTGAGCGTCGTGCGCAGCGGCAACCAGGTCTACCTGCGATAGCATCTTTCGGCGCAGGGCCGGGTGAGGGCGCGCGATTGCGATGCGGTCTCACTCGGGCCTGATCCGGAGGGCGCGCAAGGCGTTGAGGATGACGGCGACGTCGATCACCTCCTGCAAAATCGCCCCCTCGACCGGGGTGAGGTAGCCGTAGGCGGCCGCGATCATACCGAGCACGGAGAGCCCGATCCCGGCGGCGACGCTCTCGAAGGCGATCCGCCGCGAGGACGCGGCGATTTCGATTCCCGCGCGCAGTTGATCGATCCGGTCGACGAGAAGCACCACATCCGCCGCTTCGGCCGAGGCGGCGGCCCCGCGTGCGCCCATGGCGACGCCGACATCTGCCGCGGCGAGGGCGGGCGCGTCGTTCACGCCGTCGCCCACCATCATGACCGGCCCGTTCTTGCGCTCGGAGAGCACGAGGAGAACTTTCTGGTCCGGTGTGAGGCCCGCGCGCAACCCGTCGAGGCCGAGGCCCTCGGTCACACGCTCGGCGACGTCCGTCCGGTCGCCGGTGGCGAGCAGGATCCGGGCGATCCCCTCCTGACGCAGCCCGTCGAGCATCGCGCCCGCACCTTCGCGCAGCGGATCGGCCATCACCAGATGCCCGGCCATCCTGCCATCCACTGCGACGGCGACGAGAACCGCCCCGGCGGCCATCGCTGGGTGATCGCCCGGTTTGCGCCCGACCCGCGCCGCTACGAAATCGTCACCGCCGACGAAGACCTTGCGCCCCTCGACATGGCCGACGACTCCCTCGCCGGCGATTTCAGCCACATCCGAGGGGACGGGCAGGGTGAAGCCGCGCTCTTTCGCCTCAGCGACGATCGCCTGTGCTACGGGGTGTTTCGACGCCTGATCGAGCGCTGCGGCGAGGCGCAGGATCTCGTCCTCCTCCATCCCGTCATGGCTGTCGATGGACACGATCTGCGGGCGGCCGTCGGTCAGAGTCCCGGTCTTGTCGAGGATCAGCGTGCGGATACGCGCCATCGTCTCAAGCGGGCCCGCACCCTTGATGAGCACGCCGTAATGCGCCGCGCGCGAGAGGCCCGCGACCAGCGCGACCGGTACGGCGAGGATGAGCGGGCAGGGCGTCGCGACCACCAGAACGGCAACGGCCCGGATCGGGTCTCCGGTGAACCACCACGCGGCGAAGGCGATGGCGACGGTGACCACGAGAAAGCCCAGAGACCAGCGATCCGCCAGCCGCGACATCGGCGCCTTCGAGGCCTGCGCTTCCTCGACCAGCCGGACGATCCCGGCATAGGTGCTGTCCTTCGCGGGCCGCACCGCGATAAGGTCGAAGGCTTCGCCCGCGTTGGTCGAGCCGCTCATGATGTCGCCCCCGTGCGCCAGACGCACTGGCAAGGACTCCCCGGTCAGCGCCGATGTGTCCAGAAAAGCCGTCTCGGACGCCAAGGTCCCGTCCACGGGCACCACGTTGCCCTGATGGATCAGCAGGCGGTCCCCGGGGGCGATCTCGTCGAGGGAGATATCTTCCAGCTCGCCGTCGCGGTGACGCGTCGCGGTCCGAGGGACGCGGGAAAGCAGGTCGTGCATCTCCCGCCGGGCGCGGCCTTCGGCGAAGCTTTCGAGGAACGTGCCGCCGGAATACATCACCGCCACGACCGCGGCCGCGAGTGTTTCGTCAAAGACAAGCGCGGCGGTCATCGAGAGCGCGGCCACGATATCCAGACCGACTTCGCCGCGCCTCAGGCTGCGCGAGATTTCGTAAACCAGCGCGGCGAGGGTGGGCACGACGCCGACGACCCAGCTCGCTTTTGCCATGGCCTCGGCGCCCGCGAACCAGAAGGCGAGCCCCACGATCAGGGCCGCTGCGGCGAGCGCGAGAAGAGCGAGCTTGAAACGGTCGGTTCCGCGCTGTTCCATCCGGTCTGCGTTCCTTCTGCACGGTTCACGGTCGATCGCGCGTCAGTCCGCAGAGGATCGCGCCGATACCGTGATAGCGCATCCCGGCGATCGGTCCAGCTTTCAATCGGGTTTCGCCAGGCGATCCGGTCAGCGCAAGGGCGCGCGGCTGCGATCCGGGGTGAAGACGAGTGCGACCACAGCGATCAAGCCCGCCACGAGCATGTAGAGCGCGGGGGCGGTGACGAGGCCCGTCGCGGCGATGAGGCTCGTTGCGATCATCGGGGTGAGACCTCCGAAGATGCCGAGGCCGATGTTGAAGGCCACGGAATAGCCCGAGAGCCGGTCCCGCTCGGGGAACATCTCCGCGAACAGGGCGGGCCCCGATCCCAGCGGTACGGCCAAGAGCAGGAAGCTCACCGCATGCGCCACCACCACGGGCAGAATCGCGCCGCCTGACGTGAGCATCCATTCGTGCAAGGGCCACGCGGCCAGCGCCAACGACCCGATCGCCCGAGCGATCCAGACCTTGCGCGGCAGCCACCGGTCGCCCACGATCGCCGCCAGTGGCATCGCGGGGATCACGAGGACCGTCATCGCGGTGTTGATCAGAAGCGCCGTGTCTCGCGCCATCAAGCCCTGACCGGACAGCCATTCCGGAAGATAGACGAAGGCGATGTAGTAGCAGGTGCCGTAACTGGCCGCGAAGGTCACCGCCAGAAGCGTCTCTTTACGGTTCGTCGTGAAGGCTTCGAGAAGGGGGGACGTCTCGTCGCGCCCCTCCTGATGCTGCCGGAAATGCTCGGACATGTGCAGGTTGCGGCGGATCAGGATCGCCACTGTCCCGAGGAGTGCGCCCCCAAGGAAGGGAAGGCGCCACGCCCAATCGGCGAGCGTCTGCGCGTCGAACAGGTTCGTCACCAGCGCCGCCGCCCCGACCCCGAGAAGTGATCCCGACATGGAGCCGATATTGGCCCAGCTCCCCGTCAGGCCGCGTTTCTTCAGGGGTGCGGTTTCGACAAGATAGGTCGCCGAGGACGAGAACTCCCCACCGACCGACAGGCCCTGCAGCAGCCGCACCAGAACCAGAAGTGCCGGCGCCAGCACGCCGACCTGCGCATAGGTTGGTAATATGCCCAGAAACAGCGTCGGCATCGCCATCATCACGACCGAGATCTGCATCGTTCGGGCGCGCCCGTAGCGGTCGCCGAACCACCCGAACACCGCCGCGCCTAGAGGACGCATCAGGAACCCGGCCGCGAAAATCCCGTAGGTTGCAATCAGGCCCGCGGTCGGGTCGTTCGAGGGGAAGAAGACCGGGGCGATGACGCCCGCCAGATAGCCATAGAGCGCGAAGTCATACCATTCGACCACGTTGCCGATGAAGCCGGCCATGATCCGGTGCCGAAGCTCTGCCGGTTTGGATGCGCTGTCGTCCCGCGTCATTGCCGAGCCTCGTGATTTTGCCGCCATCTTTGAGGTATACGTAGCCCTTACTCCGGCCCGGACGCAAATCGGCAGGCCAGACCTTCAGGTCGCACATCTCGATGCCGGTCGCTCTCACGACATTTCCGATACGGCGGCCAGATCGAGGTCCAAGGTCGCGACCAGACCCTCTGGCGTGAATTCGCGCGAGAAGCTACCTCCGAGCGAGGTTGATACGGTCAGCCGGCACAGGGACGTGCCAAACCCCTTGCTTTCTGCTTGGCCCGACCCCGCTTCGGTGATGCCGGGTTCTTTCCACGTGAGCCCGAAGCGCCCGTCTTCTATCTCGGCGTTTATCTCGATGCCGTGGCCGTCCCGCGAAAGGCCACCGTACTTCACCGAGTTCGTCGCGAGTTCGAACAGAACGAGCGTCAGGGGCGTGATCGCGGCGGGTCGCACCTGAATATCGGGAAGCGAGGTCTGGACCGTCGCCCCTTCGCTGAAAGGTTTCAGGATGGTGCTCACGAGATAGGAGAGCGGCATGCCTTCCGCTTCGTCGCCGGATGGGTCGTTCACCGTCATCGAGTTGAGCGACGCGATGGCGTGGAGACGGCAGCGCATTTCGGAACTGAGCTGCTCGACGCTTTCCGCCTGTCGCGCGGCCACGGCAATCAGGGAGGCCGCGACGGCGAAGGCGTTCCCGACCCTGTGGCGCATCTCTGACAGGAGCAGCCGCTGCTGCTCTGCCAGTTGATGCTGCAAGGTGATGTCGCGCGCGATCTTAGATGCGCCGACGACATGTCCCTCGGCATCGCGCACGGGCGAGACGGTCAGCGACACCGGGACAGGGCTTCCATCTTTGCGTTGACGGACCGTTTCGTAATTCGCGATCCGCTCGCCGCGCCGCAGGCGGGCGATGAAGTCGACCTCCTCGTCCATCCGGTCGTCGGGAAAGATGATCGTGATCGGCCGGCCGATGGCTTCTTCCGCAGTGTAGCCAAACAGCTTCTCCGCGCCGCGGTTCCAGCTCAGGATGATGCTGTTGAGGTCCTTGGTGACGATCGCATCTTCCGAGCTTTCCACGATAGCGGCCAAATGCTGTTGGATGCTCTCTGGTGAGTCCATGACAGGTCTGGTCTCCATGCTTTTCCGGCAACAGATACTAAAAGATGCATATGAAGTATACCCTTTAGCCCGGCGGCGTAAGGCGTGCCCGAGGGCATTGCCCGGCCACGCGTTGTCGCCGAGACGGCGCGACGCCGCATGCCGCATGGCAGCAAGGACGGGGCGCACGGCTCAAGTCTCGCGCTGAGGGCGTCGAACTATACTGGTCGCCGCAGGCTCACGGGCGTTGCAGCACGAAGTCCGGACAGATGCCGCAGGTCGCGATTGCCGCTTGCGCGTCCTCGCCGCCGAAGAACCCGTATCCCGCGATCAGGGCAGAGCGAATACCGGCGGCCTGCGCGCCGAGAATGTCGGTGTGCAGGCTGTCGCCGACCATCAGCACGCGCGCGGGGTCGACCGGGCCGAGACGCGCGAAGGCGAGATCGTAGATATTGGTGAAGGGCTTGCCGAAGAACTCCGGCGCGATGCCCGTCGCATCGGCGAGCCGGTGGGCAAAGTGCCCCGGTTCCTGCGTGAAACCGATCTCGCGCGGGGCGACGATGTCGGGATTGCCGACCCAGACCGGGCGCGGGTTGTCGCGCAGAGAGGCTTCGAGCAGGGCGTGCCGCTCCTCGGTCCATTCCGCCGCGCCGATCAGAAGGAAGCCCTCGACCGCGTCGTAGGCGGCACGGTCTTCGGCGAGCCATGTGACATCGAACGCGTCCAACTCGCCGATCCCGGCCGCGCGGCTCGCCATCAGACCCCAGGCGCGCGGAGGGGCGGTGCGCAGGGCGGAGACGAGGGCGGCACGGCTGGTGACGACATCCTCGGGAGCGAAGCTGTAGCCGAGCCGCGTGTATTTTTGCATCAGGGTGTCGTGCGGGAAGCCCGCCGCGTTCGACACGACCATTACCCGCTTGCCCGCCGCTTGCAGCGTCGCGACGCGCTCGGGCGTGCCCTCGATGGCGGTCTCGCCGATATTGAGCACGCCGAACGCATCGAGCAGAAAGACGTCGAACAGATCGGCAAGCTCCGAGAGGTCGCGGGCCATCCGGCTCGTCTTGGTCAGCCCGGGGGAGGGCAGTCTGTGGCGCGCGCGCTCATAGGCCACAAGCGCTTCCTGCGCTGTCATTGTCATCAGAAGGTCGTCCCTAAGCACTTTCGTCGATGGCCATGCGCTTATCACCACTGCGGTCGCGATCACCAGCCGGTTCGGGCGCGCCTGTGACCTTGCCGTCATTTCGCGAGCAGCACGTCCACGCCGTTCTTTCGCAGCGCCTCTTCCAGATCGGCGGGCGGTGCGCGGTCCACCACCACCGAGGCCAGCGCCCCGAGCGTCGCGGCGCGCGTGAAACCATGAATGCCGAATTTCGAGCCGAGGATCAGCAGCATCCCCGCCTGCGCCTGCGCGAGCATCGCGCGTTTGACCGCAGCGAAGCCCGGAATGGACTCGGACACGCCCTCGAGCGAAAGCGCCGTGGCGCCGATCACCGCCCGGTCGACGTGATGGCGTGACAGGAAATCGAGCGTCTCTTCGCCCACGACCGCCGACTCCGTGGGCAGGTAATTCCCCGGCGCGAGGATCACGTCCGCCCCCTCGCTACCACCGAGAAGCATGGCGATGGGCAGGGAATTGGTGATCACACGACAGGGCGTTCCTGCCATGGCGAGAAATCTGGCCATCTGCTGCGTGGTCGAGCCGGAGTCGATCATCAGCGTCTCGCCAGCGGCGACCTGCGCGGCGGCCATGCGGCCGATCCGCTCGCGCTCCTGAAACTGGTCGCGTTCGCGCTCGTCCAGCGTGGGATAGTGGCCAGGATGGGGCCGCGACGCGCCGCCATGCGCGCGGTCGATCAGCCCTTTTTCTTCGAGCGCATCGAAATCTCGCCGTATCGTCTCTGTCGAGACCCCGAACCGTGCCGCGAGTTCCGAGATGCGCAAGTGCGGGCGCAGCTTCAACTCGAACAGGATCTGTTCCCGCCGGTCGCGTTTGCGGAGCCGCGTTCCCTCTTGTTTCGCGCTCGCGTCCATTGCCTCTCCCGAAAGGTGATCCTTTCACCGCGTTCCTAAAAATTGATGTGGGCTATGCCTCGTAATTTCAAGAAAAATGTTGCTAATGCCACATTTTGATGCAGTTTAACTTGAAAAGGACCGCGCGCCGTCGGAGGTAACCCGGTCGGCGTGCGGGATTTGGGAGAGCGCATGATCTATTTCCTGATCGATCTGGCGGGCGCGGTGGCGCTGCTTCTCTGGGCGGTTCGGCTGATCCGCACCGGGGTCGAGCGCGCTTTCATGGCGTCGCTGCGACAGTTCCTGCGCCGTACGGCCGGGACGCGGATCAGCGCGATGGCGGCGGGGACGGGGGCGGCGATGCTGCTGCAAAGTTCGACCGCCGTCGCGATCCTGACTGCAGGTTTTGCCGCGAGCGGAACATTGGCGGCGATCTCTGGCGTGGCGCTCGTGCTGGGCGCCGATCTGGGCTCGTCGATCGTGGCCCAGATCCTGCTCTCGCCGATTCATGTGCTGGTGCCCGCGCTGCTGGTGATCGGGGTGACGCTGTTTCTCAAATCGAAAGCCCGGCGGCCGCGGCAGGCGGGGCGTATCTTCGTGGGGCTGGCGCTGGTGCTGCTCTCGCTCGGGCTGATCGGCGAGGCGACGGCGCCCCTGCGCGAAAGCGCGCTCGTCAATGCGGTGCTAACGCGGTTGGGCAGCGATCTGGTCTCGGCCTTCGTCCTCGGGGCCCTGCTGACCTGGGCGATGCATTCCTCTATTGCGGCGGTGCTGATGTTCGTGACCTTCGCCGGGCAAGGCCTGCTGCCGGGGCCGGGCGCTGCGGCGATGGTGCTCGGCGCCAATCTCGGCGGGGCGATCATCCCGGTGATGCTGACCCTCTCGGCCGATCCGATCCCGCGCCGGATCATGGTGTCGAATTTCGTCCTGCGCGGGGGCGGGGCCATGCTCGTGCTGCTCGGCCTGATTTTCTATCCGCAAGCGCTCGACTTCTTGGGTGGCACGATGGCGCGGCGGGTGATCAATCTGCACCTCGTCTTCAACCTCGGCGTCGCAATCCTGTCGCTTCCGCTGATCCCGTCGGTGCTGCGCCTTGCCGGAGCGGTCGTGGCGGACCGCAAGGAGATGTCGCCCACTCGGATCAGCGCCCTCGATCAAAAGGGGCTCGGCGATCCGGGGCATGCGCTCGGCAATGCGGCACGCGAGCTGTTGCGCATGGGCGAGTCGGTCTTCGAGATGCTGCAACCCGCCTTGGGGCTCTTCGTGCATTGGGATCCGGAAATCGCCGCCCGCATCAAGCGCACCGAGAACGAAGTCGACCGGATGCATTACGAGATCAAGCTCTATGTCGCGCGGCTCAACGAGACACGGCTGAGCACCGAGCAATCCCGGCGCGCGATGGAGATCGCGATGGTCGCGAACCATCTCGAGGATGCGGGCGACCAGATCTCGACCAATCTCGTGGATCTCGCGCAGCGTATCCACGAACGCGGCCTGACCTTCTCCGAAGAGGGGCTGCGTGAGCTGACCGATTTCCACGACCGAGTCGCGTCGAATGCGCGGGTTGCGCTGAACGTCCTGATGTCGGGCGAGATCGACGACGCGCGACAGCTCGTGGAGGAGAAAGACCGCACCCGCGCCGCCGAGGCCGAATTGCAGGCCGCACACCTCGCCCGGCTGCGTGCGAATAACAGCGCCTCCATCGAGACCACGAATATCCATCAGGAAACCGTGCGCGCGCTGAAGCAGATCAACACGGACATGACCTATGTCGCCTACCCGATCCTCGAACAGGCGGGCGATCTTCGGGCGACGCGGCTGACCGGGTGAGCCTAGCGCAGCCTGGAGACCCGTCGCGCCTTGCGGAGGGTCGATTGCCGGAACAAGTCCTGGACCCTCTTGCCCGAGGACTTGCAGGAGTGAGAGGGTTCCGCAAATTGCGGGAGGAAATAGATGAGCGTGTTTGACGACAGGGTTTGCGAACTGGGCGAGGGGCCGTTCTGGCATCCCGAGCGTAGCCAGTTTTTCTGGTTCGACATCCTGAACCGCCGGCTGCTGACGCGCGATGCCAACGGGCCGAGCGAATGGCAGTTCGAGGGTATGGCCTCGGCGGCGGGCTGGGTGGACCGCGAGCGGATGATCCTCGCGACCGAGATCGGGCTGTCTCTGTTCAACATTGCCGAGGGGACGCTCGAGCCGCTCATCGAGGTGGAAGGCGACGATCCCGGCACCCGCTCGAATGACGGGCGCGCGGATCGGCAGGGCGGCTTCTGGTTCGGCACGATGGGCAAAAAGGCCGAGCGACGGCGCGGTGCGATCTACCGCTATTACCGCGGCGAGCTACGTCGTCTGGTCACGGAGATTTCGATCCCCAACGCGATTTGCTTCACGCCGGATGGCCGGACTGCCTATTTCGCAGATACGCCCAGCCACAAGGTCTGGCGTCAGCCGCTGGATGCGGATGGCTGGCCCGAGGGGGAGCGGAGACCTTTTCTCGACCTCTCGGCCGAGGGCCTCTATCCCGACGGCGCGGTGGTCGATGCCGAGGGTGGCCTCTGGTGCGCGCTGTGGAGTTCCGGGCGCGTGGCCCGCTTCGATGCGGAAGGTCGTATGACCCACCATCTCGATCTGCCCGGGAGGAACAGCACCTGTCCGGCCTTCGGCGGCGCGGATATGCGCGACCTGCTGGTTACGAGCGCGCTGGAGGGCATGACCGACCCGGATGCGGCGCAAGGCCTGACCTATCTTCTGCGCGCGCCGTTCGTGGGCATTCCCGAGCCGTGCGTGATCTTGTGAGCGGCCCGGCGGCCCGGCAGGTCGCGTAGTTGACCTGCGGAGGCCGAGCATGGCGAGTCAGCCGGTCGCCGCAGGGCTGTGGCGCCGCGACTCGGGGTCGCTGGGGATGAACAATCCGGCCCTCACGGACGCTGCTTGAGAGAGAAACCGTCACAAAAAACGCCTGCCACCTGTCATTTTCTCGGGGAAATTTACACGAGGGGTGGCCCAAAACGCGCGTGCCTCGCGACCTTGCGATTTTGTCGTGATCGATAGCGGTGCGCGAAAGCGTCTTGCAGGTCGTCATTTTCGGGGCGTCCGTGCGCCGCGCCTCGTGATCCCGAAGTCCGCGAAAACGTCCGAATATCACGGCCTTTCACGCAGTCGCGACTGTTACATAGCTGTCAAGAAGCCCCGTCATTAGTCCCCCCAGCGGACGGGACGAGTTTCGTTACCGCGTTCACAGTATCCGAATTCTGACAGCGAGGACTGTTCAATGTTCATCACCCGCCTCACCCTCTCCGCCGCGATCGCCGGTGCGACGCTGGCTTCGGCCGCCGCCGTGCAGGCCGCCGATATCTCCGGCGCCGGCGCGACCTTCCCCTACCCGATCTACTCGGACTGGGCGAAAACCTACAAAGAGAAGACCGGTACCGGTCTCAACTATCAGGCCATCGGCTCGGGCGGTGGCATCAAGCAGATCGAGTCCCGCACCGTGACCTTCGGCGCGTCCGACAAGCCGCTCGGCGGCGACGAGCTGGAGAAGAACACGCTGGTTCAGTTCCCGACCGTCATGGGCGGCATCGTTCCGGTCGTGAACGTCGAAGGCATCAAGCCGGGCGAGCTGGTTCTCGACGGCGAGACGCTGGCGAAAATCTACGAAGGCAAGATCACCAAGTGGAACGATCCGGCCATCGCGAAGCTCAATGACGGCGTGAAGCTCCCCGATGCGGCAATCGCCGTTGTCCACCGTTCGGACGGTTCGGGCACCACCTTCAACTACACCTATTACCTCGCCTCGGTCGACGAGACCTGGAAGAACGATATCGGCGTCTCGACCTCGGTCGAATGGCCGGTGGGTCTTGGCGCCAAGGGTAACCAGGGCGTGGCCGCGAATGTCGATCAGACGAAGAACTCGATCGGCTATGTCGAATATGCCTACGCGCTGCAGAACAACATGACCTACACGGACATGATCAACAAAGCAGGCAAGAAAGTCGCGCCGAAGGCCGAAGCCTTCGCCGCTGCCGCCGCCAATGCCGACTGGTCGAGCCAGCCGGGCTTCGGCGTGATCCTCGCCAACCAGCCGGGCGACAAGACCTGGCCGATGACCGCGGCGACCTTCATCCTGATGCACAAGGATGCCAAGGACGGCGCAGCGTCGAAAGAGGCGCTGAAGTTCTTCGACTGGGCCTACGCCAACGGCGACGACGCCGCGGCGAAGCTGGACTACATCCCGATGCCCGACAATGTCGTGGCCCAGATCAAGAAGGAATGGGGCCAGATCAAGGGCAAGGACGGCAACCCCGTCTGGGCCATGAACAACTGATCCTTCCTTCATAAACACCTTCGGGGGAGGGCCGTGACTGCGGCCCTCCCTTTCTGCGATTTTGAGTGGAGTGCGCGATGACGGCGACAAGCGATTACGAGAGAGGCGTGAAGAGCGCGCGCCCGGTGGCCCAGTCCGATCGGATTTTCGGAACCTTGACGCTGGCCGCCGCGGTGGTGGTGCTGCTGGTCCTTCTGGGCGTGTTCGTCTCGCTCATCATGGGGGCGTGGCCGGCACTCAAGGAATACGGGCTGCCGTTCCTGTGGACCGAGAAATGGAACCCGGTGACCGAAAAGTTCGGCGCGCTGGCACCGCTCTACGGCACGGTCGTCACCTCGATCATCGCGATGGTCATAGCGGTGCCGGTGGGCCTTGGCATCGCGATCTTCCTGACGGAGACCTGCCCGCGCATGTTGCGTCGCCCGTTGGGGATCGCGATCGAGCTGCTCGCGGGCATCCCCTCGATCATTTACGGCATCTGGGGCCTCTTCGTCTTCGCGCCCTTCATGCAGAGCTATATCCAGCCCTTCCTGATCGACACGCTGGGCAATGTCCCGGTGATCGGCTCTCTCTTCGCGGGCCCGCCCTACGGGATCGGGATGCTGACGGCGGGGCTGATCCTCGCGATGATGATCCTGCCCTTCATCGCCTCGCTCGCGCGTGACATCTTCCAGACGGTGCCGCCGATGCTGCGTGAAAGCGCCTATGGCATGGGCATGACCCGCTGGGAGGTGAACCGCCACATCGTTATCCCGCATGTGCGCACCGCGCTGGTGGGCGGTATCATGCTGTCGCTCGGCCGCGCGCTGGGCGAGACGATGGCCGTGACCTTCGTGATCGGCAACGCGCATCGCATCTCGGGCTCGATCCTCGCGCCGGGCACGACGATCTCGGCGGCCATCGCCAACGAATTCACCGAGGCCACGACGCCGATCTACACCTCATCGCTTATCGCGCTGGGCCTCGTTCTGTTCATCCTCACCTTCATCGTGCTCGCCGCTGCCCAGTGGATGCTCAAGCGCATGAAGCAAAAGTCGGGAGCGTAACGCATGGCTTCGATGACCCGCAGAAAGACCGTCAACGCGGTGATGATGACGCTGTCCACGGGGGCGGCGGCGCTCGGCCTCTTCGTGCTGGCCGTGATCCTGCTCTACCTGCTCTACAAGGGAGCGAGCGCGCTGAACCTAGCCGTCTTCACGCAAGACACGCCCTCGCCGATGGAGCCGGGCGGCTTGCGCAACGCGATCCTCGGCTCGGTGATCATGTCGGTGATCGCGGTGGCGATCGGGACGCCGATTGGCATCCTCGCCGGGACCTACATGGCGGAATACGGGCGCTATGCGAAGCTGTCCAAAGTGATCCGTTTCGTGAACGACATCCTGCTGTCGGCGCCGTCGATCATCGTCGGCCTCTTCGTCTATCAGGTGCTCGTCGTCAGCCTCGGGCATTTCTCCGCGCTTGCGGGCTCGGTCGCGCTGGCGATCCTCGTGATCCCGATCGTCGTGCGCACCACAGAGGACATGCTGCGCCTCGTGCCCGATCAGCTGCGCGAAGCGGGGCTTGCGATGGGCTGGCCGCGCTGGATCGTGATCCGCACGGTCGCTTACAAGGCGGCGATGGCGGGGATCGTGACCGGCGTGCTGCTGGCCATCGCCCGGATTTCGGGCGAGACTGCGCCGCTTCTGTTCACGGCGCTCAGCAACAATTTCTTCAGCCTCGATCTGACGCAGCCGATGGCCTCGCTACCGATCACCATCTTCCAATTCGCGCTCTCGCCCTACGATAACTGGCAGGCCCTTGCCTGGGCAGGCGCGCTTCTCATCACCGTCGCGGTGCTGGCGCTGTCGATTGTCGCCCGCCTTGTCACCTCCAAGAAGGAGAAACACTGATGGATACCCTCACCCGCGAACGCTCGCCGATGACCTTCGACGGGGTCGATCCCGCGCCGAAACCGCGCATCTCGATCAAGAATCTCGATTTCTTCTACGGTGATTTCAAAGCCCTGAAATCGATCAATCTGGACCTGCCCGAGAACCGCGTGACGGCCTTCATCGGCCCGTCGGGTTGCGGCAAGTCCACGCTCCTGCGCGTGCTCAACCGCATGTATGACCTCTATCCGAAGCAGACCGCGACGGGGGAAGTGCTGCTCGATGGCGAGAATATCCTCGGCAAGAAGGTCGATCTGAACCGGCTGCGCGCGAAGGTGGGCATGGTGTTCCAGAAACCCACGCCCTTCCCGATGACGATCCACGAGAATATCGCTTTCGGTCTCCGCCTCGCGAATTACGCGAAATCCGAGATCGACGACCGGGTGCAGGCGGCGCTGAAAGGCGCGGCGCTCTGGGACGAGGTGAAAGACAAGCTGCAAAGCTCGGGCCAGTCGCTCTCGGGTGGTCAGCAGCAGCGCCTGTGCGTCGCGCGCACCATCGCGGTGGAACCGGAGGTGATCCTGCTCGACGAACCGGCTTCCGCGCTCGACCCGATCTCGACCGGCAAGCTGGAGGAGACGATCCACCAGCTCAAGGAGCAGTTCACCATCGCCATCGTCACCCACAACATGCAGCAGGCGAGCCGCGTCAGCGACCGCACCGCCTTCATGTATCTGGGCGAGCTGATCGAAGAGGGCGAGACCGCTCAGATTTTCACCCGCCCGCGGGTCGAGCGCACGTCGGATTACATCACTGGCCGTTTCGGCTGAGCGCACGGATGCCTTGTTCTTGCAGGGACGCGGGCGTAGAACGCGGCCAGAATTCAGCGGAGTGGTGACATGGCTTTGAACAGACGGCGTCTTCTGCAACTCGGCGCGGCTTCGGTGGCGCTGGCGGCCAGCCCGCGCGGCGCGATGGCGGCGTTCGATCCCAAGCCCACGGGCTGGCGCAACTTCGAGCTGGTCACCAAAGTCAGCCTGCCCGGCGGCGGCGAGACGGCGCAGCTTTGGGTGCCGGTACCCTCCGTGCATGGCGACGGCTGGATGAAGCCCGGCGCGGTGAACTGGGAAAGCGATGCGGACGAGGTGCAGATCGTGAACGCGCCCGATAGCGGCACTCCGATGGTGCATGCCGTCTGGGGCGCTTCCGAGGGCCCGCGCAAGCTGACCGTGACCGCACAGGCCCAGACGCAGGACTTCGTGGTCGATCTGAGCAAACCGGGCGACGTGGAGCCGCTCGACGAGGTCGAGCGTGCGCGTTTCACCGCCGCGACCAAGCTGCTGCCGACCGACGGGATCGTGAAGCAGACCGCCGACTCGATCACCCGTGGAAAGACCGGCGATCTGGAGAAAGCCCGCGCGATCTACGAGTGGATCGTCGCGAACACCGTGCGCAACCCGAAGACGCCGGGCTGCGGGTTGGGCGATATCGCCTTCATGCTGACCTCGGGCGATCTGTCGGGCAAATGCGCCGACCTCAACGCGCTCTTCGTGGGTCTGGCGCGCGCCGCCGGGATCCCTGCGCGCGATGTCTATGGCATCCGCGTCGCGCCCTCGCGTTTCGGCTACAAGAGCCTCGGTCTGAAATCCGACGACGCCACCGGCGCGCAGCATTGCCGCTCGGAGGTTTGGCTGAGCGGCTTCGGCTGGGTGCCTGCCGATGCCGCCGATGTGCGCAAGGTGATGCTGCAGGAAGGCAAGGGGCATCTGGGCCTCAAAGACCCCAAAGTGGTCGATGTGCGTGCGAAGCTCTTCGGCGCATGGGAAGGCAACTGGGTCGCCTATAACTACGCGCATGACGTGGATCTGCCGGGTTCGGACGGGCCGGAGCTGCCCTATCTTATGTATCCGCAGGCCGAGATCGACGGCAAACGCCGCGACTATCTCGACGCCAAGGACTTCACCTACCAGATCACCGCGCGCGAATTGTCCGCTTGAGGCGGTCTCTGCCGTATCGGTGACAATCGCGCGCTTTCCCTTGGCGCCTCGCGGCGCTAAGGGCGGTTGCAGGAGGTGCGCCAGATGCGTGTTTTCATAAACGGGTTCGGACGGATCGGTCGCTCGGTGCTGCGCGCCTGGGCGGAGGCGCCTGCGCGCTGGCCGGGGCTGGAGATCGTGGGCGTGAACGATATCGAAGCGCCCGAGATGCTGGCTTACCTCTTCGAATATGACAGCGTCTTCGGCCCGTGGCGCGGGCGTGTCACGCTGGAAGAGGGCGCGCTGGTGATCAACGGCACCCGGATCGCGCTGCACCGCGCGGATGATATCTCCACGCTCGATCTGTCTGGCATTGATCTGGTGATGGAATGCACCGGTCGGGCCGACAGTCCGCAGATTGCAGGGCAGGGGATCGCGGGCGGCGCGTCTCGCGTGCTGATATCGGGACCTGCCAAAGCGGCGGAGATCACGGTGGTTCTGGGCGCGAATGACGCGGCGCTGAACGGGCAGAAGATCGTCTCCAATGCAAGCTGCACGACGAATGCGCTGGCGCCGCTCGCGCGGCTGATCGATGCGGAATTCGGGATCGTCACCGGCTCGATGACGACGGTGCATTGCTATACCGGCTCGCAGCCCACGGTCGACAAGCCGCGCGGCCCGATGGAACGCTCGCGCGCGGCGGCGCTCTCGATGGTGCCGACGACGACCTCTGCGGGCAAGCTGATGGAAGAGGTGCTGCCCGATCTCGCCGGTCGCCTGATCGCGCAGGCGGTGCGGGTGCCCACGGCCTCCGTCTCGGCGGTTGATCTGGCGGTGACGGTGAAAAATCCCGCCACGGTCGAACAGGTCAACGCGATGCTGCGGGACGCAGGCGGGGTGATCGGCACGACCGGGAAGCCGCTCGTCTCCACCGATCTGCGCGCGCGCCCCGAGAGCGTCGTCATGGCGCTGCCCGAGACGCGGGCGACCGCGCACGGGCTGATCCGGGTCTTCGGCTGGTATGACAATGAGTGGGGCTTCTCCAACCGGATGCTGGATATGGCACTACGGATGGGCTGACATGAAAAAGCCCCGCCGGAAGGGCGGGGCTTTCGAATGTCTCGTGGGCGTGCCGATTACTGGCGGTTGCCCATGAATTGCAGCAGGAACATGAACAGGTTCAGGAAGTCCAGGTAGAGCTGCAGCGCGCCGATGATGGCGGCCTTGCCCATGAACTCCGAGTCGCTGGCAGCGAGCTGCAGGTAGGTGTTCTTGATGTTCTGCGTGTCGTAAGCCGTGAGGCCCGCGAAGATCAGAACGCCGATCACCGAGATCGCGAAGGCCATCGCCGAGGAGGCGAGGAAGATGTTCACGATCGAGGCGACGATCAGGCCGATCAGACCCATCATCAGGAACGAGCCCATCGCGGAAAGGTTACGCTTCGTGGTGTAGCCGTAAAGCGAGAGACCCGCGAAGGAGATCGCCGTCACGAGGAAGGTCTGCGCGATCGAGATGCCGGTATAGGCGGCGAAGATGAAGCTGATCGACAGGCCCATCAGCGCGGCATAGACGAAGAACACGATCTGCGCCGTGCTGGTCGACATCTTGTTGATCATCGCGCCGAAGGCGAAGACGATCGCCAGCGGGGCCAGCATCACAACCCATTTGAGGCCCGAACCGAAGATCGCGGCAACGAGCGCCGGGTTCGTACCCACACCAAACGCTACGGCCCCGGTCACCAGCATCGCCAGCGACATAAGTCCGTAGACCTTGTTCATATGTGCGCGAAGACCCTCGTCAATCGCAGCCTGACGCGTGCCCGCGCGAGGGGTCCGCATCGTTTCGAAATCAGCCATCAGCACCTCCAACTATGTCGTCCGGTCGTCCCTCGGACCGGTTTCCCGACCGATATTGGCAGAGCAGCCCCGGAATTCAAGATTTGGGGCTGCCGGAAAATGCGTCGTTTCACATGGTTTTCACAGGTTGTGCCTCAGCGACCCGCGCGCCAGTGGTCGGGGGCGTCCCAAATCCGGCGCCGGACCTCGAACGCGGCTTCGGACTCGGTCAGCCCGATATCCTCGAGAAGCCTTGCATCGAGCCGCGCCAACGCTCGGCGCGAGCGGTAATGGGTGACAATCGCGGCGAGCGTGGCAAGGGCGCTCCGCCGGGCGGGGCGGTCAGGCGCGCAGCAGGCGGCGTTGCGCTGGGTCAGGAAGGTCATCGTCTTATCCTCCGTGGGTGATCGTTTCTGCCCGGAAGGATGACGCAAGTTTTTTAATGATGAAAACGAATGATTGTGCTATTTAGTATCACGAAACGTGATGGAAAGGCCGACATGGCACAAAACCTCGATATCGCAGCGCTGCGCGCGCTTCTGACCGTTTCGGAAACCGGCTCGGTGACGCAGGCGGCGCGGCTTCTGAACCTGACCCAATCGGCAGTCTCGATGCAGATCCGCCGCTTGGAGGAGGCGCTCGACAAGGTGCTCTTCGATCGGGCGAACCGGAAGATGGCGCTGACCCGTGCGGGGCGCTCTCTTCTGGACCATGCGCGCCGGATCTGCGCCGAGAATGACGCGGCTCTGGCGCGGCTGCGCGCGGCAGATGCCGAGGTGACCGTGCGCTTCGGCCTGCCACATGATCTGGTCAGCCCGCAGATGCCGCATCTGTTGCGCGCGCTCTCAGAGCAATGGCCGATGGTCCGGCTGCAACTCGCCTCGCGCCGCTCGCAGACCCTGCGGCGAATGCTGGATGCGGGCGAGCTGGACATGATCCTGACAACGGAGGAGACGCCCGGTCCGGAGGCCGAGGTGCTCTCTGCCGATCAACTGGTCTGGATCGGCGCGCAGCTCGGGCGCGCCTTTTGCGCGCGCCCTCTGATGCTGTCGATCGAGGAAGGATGCGCGTTCTACGGCGCGGCCTTGGCGGCGCTCGAGGCGGTCGGGATCGAGTCCAAACCGGCTTTCGACGGGCAATCAGACGAAATGGCGAGCGCGGCGGTGGCCGCCGATATGGGCGTCGCGGTGCGGCTGTCGCGTGACATCCCGCCGGGCTGCGTGGCGCTGGGACCGGAAAGCGGTCTGCCGCCGCTCGGTCGCTCGCGGATCTGCTTCTACGACACGGGCCGGCTGACCGGCGATCCGGTCGAGGGGCTGCGTGCGCTGATCCGGGAGGCCTATGCCTGAGCGTCGATCTCGATGACCAGCTTGCCGGTGGAGCGGCGCGCGCGCAGATCTTCCAGCGCGTCCGGGATCTGCTCCATCGGATAGGTCGCGCCGATATGGGGGCTGAGGCCGCCCTGCGCGAACCAGTCGAAGAGCCGCGCCATCGACCCGGTCAGAACCTGCGGATCGAGCTTGAGATAGCCACCCCAGTAAAGCCCGTGGATCGCGATATTCTTCACCAACACGTGGTTGAGGGGCAACTTCGGCTGGCTGCCGCTGGCGAACCCGATCATCAGATAGCGCCCGCCGGGTCTCAGGGCGCGGAAGGCGGCTTCGCCTGCGGGGCCGCCGATTGCGTCGTAAACCACGTCGCAACCGCCAAGGGCCTTGATCGCGCTTTTCAGATCGTCACTCTCGCTATCGAGCGTCTCATCGGCCCCGGCGGCGCGCGCGATCTGCTGCTTCGCCTCGCCGCGCGCACAGGCAATCACCCGTGCGCCCAACTTCTTGCCGATCTCGACCGCCGTGAGGCCGACTCCACCGGCCGCGCCCAGAACCACCAGCGTCTCGCCCTCGGCGAGGCCTGCACGCGTCTCCAAGGCCACATGGCTGGTGCCATAGGCGATCTGGAAGGCCGCCGCCTGCGCGTAGCTCATCGCGTCCGGCATCGGCGTGCAGCGGCTTTCGGGGAAATTGCCCGCCTCGGCCAGCCCGCCTTGCCCTAAGAAGACGGCGACGCGGGTGCCCGTGGCGAGGGTGCAGCCCTCGCCTGCTGCGATGACCTCTCCCGCGAGCTCCATGCCGAGGGTGAAGGGCGGGGTGGGGGTGTCCTGATATTTCCCCTCGATCATCAGCAGGTCGGCAAAGTTCAGACCGCAGGCCCGGATGGCCACCTGCACCTCGCCCGGTGCCGGGGCGGGAAGGGGGATTTCGGTCAGCTCGGGGTTTTGCCCGGGGGCGGCTTGAACATAGGCGCGCATCGAATGCTCCGGCAAGTTGTGTCGCGGGGTTGGTTGGCCAGCAAAGCGGACCCTACGTCGCCCGTGATAGACCGCGCAGCCGATCAGGGCCAGCCCGCCTGCCAGAGCCCGGAGCGGGACGTCGCGGCAGGGTCGCCGCCGGGTATTGACCAGCGAATCAATCCTCCGTGAGAGGGCGGTTGGCATCATAGTCTTCCGTAACGGAACCCAACTCTTCGAGTTGCAAATCGCAAAACACGCGGAAGGCGAATAGGGGGGCACCTATCCTTTAGGTTAGGTGTGCTGCGGAAAGCTGCAATTTCCCTGTCTTTTTAGACAGGTTTGCGATTTTACCCGCGCGGGCCACACTCAGCGCACGGTAGTTTGTGGGTGAAATTGGCTTGAAGGGGAAAGAGTATGAAGCATCCGGTTGATGTCCATGTAGGCAAGCGGATCCGGCATCGCCGCTGGATGATTGGGATGACCCAACAACAGCTCGCGGACAAAGTTGGGATCAAATTCCAGCAGATCCAGAAATACGAAACCGGGATGAACCGGGTTTCGGCATCTCGACTCTGGGATATCGCGGATGCGCTCGAAGTTCCGATCTCCTTCTTCTTCGAAGGGCTCGCGGAAGATAGCGGGATGCAACCGGAAGTGGCGGGAGATATTCTGTCCGACAAGGAGGCGCTCGCGCTCGTGCGCTCCTATTACTCGATCCCGGAGGCGCAGCGCCGCCGGCTGTTCGAACTCGCCAAGGTGCTCTCCGACGCGGCCTGAGCGCCACGCGGACGCCTTTAGGCGCAACTGGCGACCGAATGTGGGGCGGTCGGCAGCTTGACCCGGAGAAGGGGGGCGGTTACCGCTCCCCTTATCTCATTTCTGGGGGTCGGTTGCGGTGACGGCGCGGCCCGGGGAGGACACTGATGCTTGATCTCGACACCGATACCCGCGCGGAGCTTTCGGCCTTGGCCGCTGAGCTTGCCGATTGCGCGCGGCGGGAGACCTTGGCGCAGTTCCGTCCCGTGGGCGGGATCGGCGCGGATAACAAGCTCGAAGGTGGGTTCGATCCGGTGACCGAGGCCGACCGTGCCGCCGAGGCCGCGATGCGTGCCCTGATCATGGAGCGTCGTCCGCAAGACGGCATCTACGGCGAAGAGCATGGCGTCACCCGCGGGCAAAGCGGACTGACCTGGGTACTCGACCCGATCGACGGCACCCGCGGCTACCTGTCGGGAACGCCGACCTGGGGCGTGCTGATCGCCTTGTGCGCCGAGGAACCGGACGGCCCCGGCGCGCCGCTCATGGGCGTGATCGACCAACCTTATATCGGCGAACGTTTTACCGGCGGCTTCGGGCGCGCGACGCTCGACGGTCCGCATGGCGCGCGCCAGCTTGGCGTGCGGACCGGGCGCGGGCTCGACAGCGCGACGCTTTTCACCACCTTCCCCGAAGTCGGTACGGCGGAAGAGGGCGCGGCCTTCGCTCGGTTGTCGAAGCAGGTGCGGCTGACGCGGTACGGCATGGATTGCTACGCCTATGCGCTGCTTGCCGCCGGCCAGATCGATCTGGTGGTCGAGGCCGGCCTGCAGCCCTATGACGTGGCGGCTCCGATCGCGGTGATCGAAGCGGCGGGAGGCCTTGTCACCAACTGGCAGGGTGGTCCGGCGCATCGCGGCGGGCAGGTGCTCGCCGCCGCCTCGCCGGAGATTCATGCCGCCGCGCTCGAAGCGCTGAACGGCTAATCTCTTCCTCTTTCTGAAAAGATCCCGCCGGATGAGGCGAGATCAGCGGCCTTTCAGTGGAAGGACGCCCCGCGGAACGCCCGAAGCGCAAGCGGAGGGCAGAAAAGAGCGGGGGCCGCGCCCCCTCGTGCTTCAATCCTTGCGCTTGCGGAACAGCTTCTCGCGCCCGATCCGATCGAGAAGTTCTCGGGTTGCCTCGGTGCCGAAATGCTGGCGGTGGGCTAGGTCGGGCAAGCGCTCGGATATCTCGCGGCCCAATTCTTCAGGTAGAAGTGACAGCGTCGCCTCGGACACCATCAGGCTCTCGACCGGAACGCCTTCGGCATAGATGATCTCATGCCGGTCGAAGACCAGCGCGAAGTAATCGACGAACCCGCCCTCGCGCTGCCAGACATTCTCGCCATCGACGAGATGCTTCGCCTGCACGAGGATTTCCGACGTGTCGCCCAACTTCTGCGCGCCGCGGCGATAGAGGAACACGCGGTGATGGGGCGAGATCACCAGGTCGCCTTCATTGCCCAGTACGCCCGCCGAAATCACGACCGGCGCGAAAGACCCCAGCGCGCGCATCGTCGCCTTCGCCACCAGCTTCACCGGCTGCGGGCCATTGTCGCGGGTCAGCACCCGCGCGCCGGGGGTGAGTTGCTCGATCGGCATCTGCGCGCCGCCGGCCAGCGTGATCATCGTGCCGGTGGTGAAGGCCACGCAGACGAGGTCCGACAGCCGCACCTCGCCGGGATCGTCGCGCGCCTCCAGCAACGTGTAGTCGAAGCGCGCTGCCATCGGTGAGAGCGGCAACGCGTAATGCGCGCCCGTGGCCTCGTGGCAGATCATCAGGATGTCGACCGTGTCGCCCTCGGGCGTGATCAGCAGGTGCCGCGCGATCAGCTCGAGCGCATCCCCCGGCGCGCCGATCTCGGAGCCTTCAGCAACGGTCGGCGCGGCGCCTTGCTGGGCCAGCACGAGGCGGCGCGGTTTGGCGGCGCGATGGAGCTGATAAATGTCGCCGGGTTCGCAATCTTCGGCAAGGCCGAGCGCGTCGCCCTGATTGGCCCCGGAGGTGACCCAGATATCCTCTGCCTCGAAGACGTGAACGATCTGGCTCGGGTTTGACACGCGCTCTCCCTCGCCCTGTCGGGCCGTCTGAAACTCCTGGATCGCATCGGCTTACCGCGGGCCGCTCGTGATGGTCAAGCGGCCACAGCGCGCTTGTCCTCCCATTCGGGCAAGCTACTGTGCGAGGCGTAGCTGGCAGGGCCGCGCGCGATGTTTCGCGCGATGGGCTCGCCGGATCACGCCGGAGAATGAAAGCAAAGGAGAGGGCGCGATGGATCTTGGTATCAGGGGCCGCAAGGCGATCGTATGTGCGGGCTCGAAAGGGCTAGGACGGGGCTGCGCGATGGCGCTCGCGCAGGCAGGTGTCGACATCGTGCTGAATGCGCGCGGCGCCGACACGCTGGCCGCGACGGCGAACGAGATCATGGCCGCGACCGGGGTCACCGTGACGCCCGTGGCCGCCGACATCACCACGCCCGAGGGACGCGCGGCGGTGCTGGGCGAAGCGGGCGAGGTCGACATTCTGGTGACCAATGCGGGCGGGCCGCCTCCGGGCAACTGGCGCGACTGGTCGCGCGACGATTTCATCGCGGCGCTCGATGCGAACATGCTGGCCCCGATCGCGATGATGCAGGCGGTGCTGCCGGCCATGATCGAGCAGCGCTGGGGGCGGGTGGTCAATATCACCTCGCAATCCGTGCGCGCGCCGATCGCGCAGCTCGGCCTGTCGAACTCTGCACGTTCCGGCCTGACCGGCTTCGTCGCCGGCACTTCGCGGCAGGTCGCGGAATATGGCGTGAACATTAACAACCTGTTGCCGGGCCTGCATGCGACCGACCGCGCGGTGTCGCTCGATACGGCGGCGGCGAAGGCGAAGGGCATCTCGGTCGAGGAAGCCAAAGCGCAGCGCGAGGCATTGATCCCGGTGCGTCGCTACGGCACGTCCGAGGAGTTCGGTGCGACCTGTGCCTTCATGTGTTCGGTTCACGCCGGGTTCATGGTCGGGCAGAACGTGATGCTCGACGGCGGGCTGAACAACATCTCGATCTGAGCCGGGTCTGCCGGACGACCTACCGGGCTTGCTTGGGGGGCGGGGGGCTGTTATCTCCCGCCCTGCATTGCCTGACACTTTCGGTCGAGATTTCGCTGCATGAGCGCACAATTACCCCCTCCGCGCCTCGAAGTTCGCGCGCTTGGCCGCGTGTTCGACGGGTTGGCCGTGGTCGACGACGTGTCCTTTGCGATCCCAGCGGGGCAGGTGACCTGTCTGCTGGGCCCCTCGGGCTGCGGCAAATCGACGACGCTCCGGCTGATCGCGGGAGTCGATACGCAGGATGCGGGCGAGATCTACGTCGACGGAGCCGCGATCAGCGACGGCTCCGTTCACGTCCCGCCCGAGCAACGCGCGATCGGGCTGATGTTTCAGGACTTTGCGCTGTTTCCGCATCTGACGGTTGCCGAAAATATCGCCTTCGGCCTCAAGGGCGATGCGGCGGCAAAGCGCGCCCGCGTGACGGAATTGCTCGAGAAGGTCCGCCTGCTGCGCCATCGCGACAGCTATCCGCACGGGCTTTCGGGCGGCGAGCAGCAGCGCGTGGCGCTGGCACGTGCGCTTGCACCCCGACCGCGTATCCTCTTGATGGACGAGCCTTTCTCGGGACTGGACGAACGCCTGCGCGACGATATCCGCGACGAGACTCTGGCGCTTCTGAAAGAGGAAAACACCGCCGTTCTTCTGGTCACGCATGAGCCGCATGAGGCGATGCGGATGGCCGACGAGATCCTGCTGATGCGCGGCGGGAAGATCGTGCAGCGCGGCGCACCCTATAACCTCTATAACGCGCCTGTGGACCGGGCGGCGGCGGCGTTTTTCTCGGATGTGAATGTGCTCAAGGGGCAGGTGCAGGACGCGCTGACCGTGACGCCCTTCGGCGATTTCCTGACGCCGGGCCATGCGGACGGGACCGAGATCGACATCGTGATCCGCCCGCAGCATCTGAAGATCGATTTCGACCGGGCAGGGCGCGGCCCGTCCCCGACGCCGCAGGACGGCACGCCCGCGCGTGGCGTCGTCGAACGCGCACGCTTCTTGGGCCGCGAGAGCCTCGTCGAGTTCCGGATGGATTTCGACGGCACGATCCTGCGCGCCAGCGTCCCGAACGTATTCCTGCCGAAGCCCGGCACGCCGATGTGGCTGATGATCCGTCGCGATCGCTGCTTTGTCTTCCCGGCGAAAGGGGCCGACGCTTAACCGCTCAGCGGTCCTGTCGCCCCGCACGTCCGCCCCGGCGCTTGCGCAGTTGCGGCGCTCGCTCGGGCAGTTCCGCCATCACTTCGCGGCGCGCCTCGGGCGTCATCCGCGACCACGCGCCGATTTCTTCCATCGTGCGGTAGCAGCCGATGCAAATCCGCGCCTCGGGGTGAATCTGGCAGAGCTTGACGCAGGGGCTCTCGATCTCGGCGCGTTTCCAGATGTCGTCGGTGTTTTGCGGATCGTTCATGCCGCCCCCAGATAGCGCAGCCGATCCAGCGCGCCTTGCAGAATGAAGCTTGCCGCGACGTGGTCGATCGCCTCTGCGCGTTTGGCGCGCGACATATCGGCCTCCAGCATCGCGCGTTCGGCGGCGACCGTGCTCAGCCGCTCGTCCCAATAGCTGATCGGCAGATCGGTGAGGCGGCTGAGATTGCGAGCGAAGGCGCGGGTCGATTGGCAGCGCGCTCCTTCGGTCCCGTCCATGTTCTTCGGCAGGCCGAGGATCAGCCCCTTCAAATCACGCTCCGCCACGATCTTGAGAAGCGCCTCGGCATCTAGGCCGAACTTCCTGCGCTTGATCGTCGATAGCGGCGTCGCGACCGAGCGCAGCCCGTCGGACACTGCGACGCCGATGGTCTTGGTGCCCAGATCGAGCCCCGCGACGCCGCCCATGCGCGGGATCGCATCGGCGAATTCTTCAATCGTCTCGCAGATCATTGCGCCACACCTGCCGATTTCGCCGCCGCCTCGACCTGAGCCAGCGCATCCGGTTCGTCGGCCAACGCCTTCTGCGCCTCGCCCCAGGCTTCCTTGGCGCGGTCGGTTTGGCCCAACGTGGCGAGGGACGAGATCACCCGCGCCCATTCCTGCGGCGTGCCACCCTCGGTGGTCAGGCGGTCAAAGAGACCATCGACCATGCCCTGGATCATCTGCTGGCGCTCCTCGGGCGTCATCGAGGCCGCGTCCTTCATCTGCTGCGCGCTCGGACCGGGCAGGGCGGGGGCCGCTTGCGGGGCGCTTTGCCCCGCCTGCGCGCCACCCATGTCCTGCAGCGCCTGACCGGCCGGGGCCTGATGCGCCGCGTCGATCTTCGCCATGTCGTCCGGGCGCGAGCCGAATTTGCCCTTCGCTTCGCCATAGACCGCATCTGCGCGGTCGACCTCACCGATCATGCGCAGCGACGAAATCAGGCGTGCCCAGTCATCTGCGCTGCCGCCTTCCTGCGCCAGCCGGTCGTTCAGGCGCTCCACCATCGAGCGGATCATCTGCTGACGCGCCTCGGGCGACATGTCCGCCGCCGCCGCGACATCTGCCTGCGACGGGCCGGGTGCGCCGCGCGGTCTCGGCGGGGTGTAATCCTTCTCGCCCGCGAGCCATGCCAGTTCCTCGATGTTCTGCTGCACCAGCGGCACCCACGGATCGCTGCTTTCCGAGTTGCGCAGCAGGTTGTCCCAGAGGCGGAACGCCCGGTCGCCGCGCCCGTTCTGCGCCATCATCAGGCCAACATAATAGAGCGCCAGCCCGTTATTCTGGTCCATCTTCAGCGCGGTCGCGAAGACTTTCTCCGCCTCGGGCGTGATCAGCCCGCCAGCGGCCACGGCCATCATCTCGCCCAGCTCGGCGTAATCCTGAGCGGTGGCGGCATCGCCCTTTGTCGCGACGAGCCGCTGCTGCGCTTTCCATGCGGCGTCGAAATTGCCCAGCGCCGCCTCGTTGCGTGCAAGCAGTTCGAGGCCCTTCGGATCGTCGGGCTTCTTCGCCACGGCTTCGCGCAGCTTCTTCATCAGTTCGAGGAATTTCGGGTCCGGATTGGCCGGGGGGGTCGCACGGGCCTTCTGCATCTTCTCGGCCTCGGCCTGCGAGGGGCGGCTGTCATAGAGCTTGTCGGCATCCGCGAAACGCTGCGCGATCGGCTGGTCCTGATAGCCCTCCGCGCCCATCCGGGTATAGAGCCAGAACGCCGCGCCGAAGATCACGACGCCACCTATCACCAGCGCGATGGTTGGCCCTTTCGGTGCCCGGCCCAGATCGGAGCCTGCCTGCGCCTTGCGGTCCGCCTCGAGCATTCGGCGCGAAATTTCCAGCTTTGCCCGGTCGGCTTCCTCGCGTGATGTGACTCCACGCTCGACGTCGCGTTCCAGATCGCGCAGCTGGTCGCGATAGACCTGCACGTCATACGAGGCCGCCGGTGCCATCTCGTCTTCCCCACGTCCGCGCAACAGGGCAAGCGCAAACAGAAGCGCAATAACCGCAACGAGCGCGGCGGCGATAATCCAGAACAGCATGGCGTCTCCTCATCCTTCGCCTCCCATTTAGGCGAGATGACGCCGCGCCGAAAGGGTCTAGCGCGTGAATGGAACCCGATGTCGCAGGCCCATGTCGCTTTTTTCCCTGCGATGCCGCAACAGGGGGGCTTTCGCCCGCCGCCCCGGTCCATCACAAAGGCGAAAGAGTCGAGACTGCTCGGAGGCGCGCTCATGAAACGCTATTCGATGTTTGCCGTTGCGCGTGAGGCGATGCGCTTCCATCGCGGTTGGGAGCGGGCCTGGCGCTCGCCCGAGCCGAAGAAACGCTACAAGGTCATTGTCGTGGGGGCAGGGGGGCATGGCCTCGCCACCGCCTATTACCTTGGCAAGGTGCATGGGATCACCGATGTCGCGGTGATCGAGAAGGGCTGGCTGGGCGGCGGCAATACCGGCCGCAACACCACGATCATCCGCTCGAACTACCTGCAGGATCCGTCGGCGGCGATCTACGAGAAAGCCCGTGCGCTTTACGAGGATCTGAGCCAGGATCTGAACTACAACGTGATGTTCTCGCCGCGCGGTCTTTTGATGCTGGGCCAGACCGAGCACGAGGTGCGCGGCTACAAGCGCACGGTGCACGCCAACCGCCTGCAGGGCATCGACACCGAATGGATCGGACCGGAGCAGGTCAAGGAGCTGGTGCCGATCATCAATATCGACGGGCCGCGTTACCCGGTGTTGGGCGCTCTGCTGCAAAAGCGCGGCGGCACGGCGCGGCACGACGCGGTGGCCTGGGGCTATGCGCGGGCGTGCTCGGACATGGGAATGGACATCATCCAGAAATGCGAAGTGACCGGTGTGCGCACCGAAGGCGGCAAGGTGCAGGGCATCTCGACCACCAAGGGCGAGATCGACTGTGAACAGCTCGCCATCATCGTCGCGGGGCATTCCTCGGTCCTGGCCGAAATGGCGGGCTTCCGTCTGCCGATCGAGAGCGTGGCGCTGCAGGCCTGGGTGTCCGAGCCGATCAAACCCTGCATGGATGTGGTCGTGATGGCCAACACCGTGCACGGCTACATGTCGCAATCCGACAAGGGCGAGATGGTGATCGGCGGCGGCACGGACGGGTTCAATAACTACACCCAACGCGGCTCGTGGCACCATGTCGAGGAAACCACCCGCGCGCTGGTCGAGACCTTCCCGATCATCTCGCGCCTCAAGATGCTGCGCCAATGGGGCGGCATCGTGGACATGACCGGCGACCGCTCGCCCATCCTGTCGAAAACGCCGGTCGAGGGCATCTTCGTCAATTGCGGCTGGGGCACGGGCGGGTTCAAGGCGATCCCGGGCTCGGGCTATGGCATGGCCGAGCTGATCGCGCGCGGCCACTCGCCGCTGACCGACCAATTCGGGCTCGACCGTTTCAAGGAAGGCCGCTTCATCGATGAAAGCGTCGCCGCAGGGGTGGCGCACTGATGAAGACGACCTCCCTTTCGACCTGTTTCAAATCCCTCCCGGCGCTCTCCAGTAAAGAGGTGCATCCGACATGCTGACCCTCACCTGTCCCTGCTGCGGCGTCACCGCCGAGGAAACCGAATTCGCCCCGGGCGGAGAGGCGCATCTCAAGCGCTTCGGGCCGGGCTCGTCGGATGACGAGTTCGAGGGATACCTGTTCGCCCGCAAGAACCCGAAAGGCGTCCATTTCGAGCGCTGGCGCCATGCCTATGGCTGCGGCAAGTGGTTCCTGGCGGCGCGCGACACGGGCACGCTCGAGGTATTTGCGACCTACAAGGCGCAGACCACCGAGCCCCCCGCCGATGTGATCGCGAAGATCAAAGCGAAACGCCCCGACTGGGAGGGCTATAAATGAGCACGCGTCTTTCCAAGGGTGGTCGTCTGATCGACCGCGCGAAACCGCTCGCCTTCACCTTCAACGGCAAGCCGATGCGCGGCTTTGCGGGCGATACGCTGGCCTCGGCGCTCTTGGGCGGCGGTCAGGTCATGGTGGGCCGGTCGTTCAAATATCACCGCCCGCGCGGCATCGTGGCCTCGGGCGCGGAAGAGCCGAACGCGCTCGTCGGTCTGGGCCGCAACGCGCGGTTCGAGCCCGACCAGCGCACCACCACGACCGAGCTGTTCGAGGGGGCCGAGACCACCAGCCAGAACCACTGGCCGTCGCTCGATTTCGACATCGGCGAGATCAACAACACCTTCTACAAATTCCTGCCCGCGGGTTTCTACTACAAGACCTTCATGGCCCCGCGCGCAGCGTGGAAGCACCTGTTCGAACCCATCATCCGCAAATCGGCGGGCTTGGGCGGCGTGCCGAAAGAGGCCGACCCGGATCGCTACGAGCAGGTCTACGCCCATTGCGACGTGCTCGTCGTGGGCGGCGGTGTGGCGGGTCTTGCCGCGGCGCTCAAGGAAGGCCGCGCCGGTAAACGCGTCTGGCTGATCGAGCAGACCCCGAACTGGGGCGGGCGCACGCCGGTCGATGGCGGTCAAATCGACGGTCACGACGCGCAGAACTGGATCGACAGCGCGCTGGTCGAACTGTCCTCGATGGAGAATGTCACGATGCGGACCCGCCTGATGGCGGCGGGCTTGCACGATCACGGCTATGTCATCGGCTACGAGAACCTCGCCGACACCACCCCCGGCGATGGCCGTCCGCGCCACCGTCTCTGGCGCATCCGTGCGGGTCACACGATCACTGCGACCGGCGCGATCGAACGCCCGCTTGCTTTCGCGGGCAACGACGTGCCCGGCGTGATGCTGGCCTCGGCGGTGCGCGATTACATCGTGAACTGGGCGGTCTCGCCCGGCGATCGCACGGTGATCGTGACCAACAACGACGACGCCTATCGCACGGCGCTCGCGATCCTCGATGCGGGGCTGACGGTCTCGGCCGTCGTCGACGCGCGCGAGGAAACCCATGGCGCGTTGCCCGAAGCCGTGAAAGCGCGCGGTGTGCGTGTGCTTGAAGGCCGCGGCATCGCGAAAGTGCTCGGTCGCAAACGCGTCTCCGGCGTCGAGATCTGCGCACAGGCCGGCGAGGGCGGGGCGGTCGAGACGATCGACTGCGATTGCGTCGCGATGTCGGGCGGCTGGTCGCCGGTCGTGCACCTGTGGTCGCATTGCGGCGGCAAGCTGACCTGGGACGATGCGCGTGCGATGTTCCGCCCCGATCCGAACCGTCCGCCGACCGGCGCGGATGGGACCGGCATGGCGACGGTCGTGGGGGCCGCCAATGGCGATCTGACGCTCTCCGAGGCGATGGGCGGTCTGGGCATCGGCGCGGCTTCCGATGAGGAAGCGCCGCTCGCCCCCGTCTGGATGATGCCCGCGGGCGCGCCCGATGCGCTGCGCTTCAAGAGCTTCCTCGACTACCAGAACGACGTGAAGGTCTCCGATGTGCAGCTGGCCGCCCGCGAGGGCTACGAGTCGGTCGAACATACCAAGCGCTACACCACGCTCGGTATGGCGACCGATCAGGGAAAGCTGAGCAATATCAACGGGCTCGCTATTCTCTCGGATGCGCTTGGCCAACCGATCCCGGCCACTGGCACGACCACCTTCCGCCCGCCCTACACGCCGATTTCGCTCGGCGCCGTGACGGCGGAGGCCAAGGGCGAGCTGTTCCAGCCCCTGCGCCGCACCCCGATCCAGTCCTGGCACGAAGCCAAGGGCGCGCATTGGGAGCCGGTCGGCCATTGGCGTCGCCCCTATTGCTACCCGAAGTCGGGCGAGAGCCACCGCGACGCGGTCAATCGCGAGATCACCAATACCCGCAAGAATGTGGGCATGCTCGACGCCTCGACGCTGGGCAAGATCGTAGTGAAAGGGCCGGATGCGGGGAAATTCCTCGACATGCTCTACACCAACATGATGTCGACGCTGAAAGTCGGCAAATGCCGCTACGGGTTGATGTGCAACGAGAACGGCTTCCTGATGGATGACGGGGTCGTGGCGCGCCTGTCCGAAGATACGTGGCTGTGCCACACGACCTCGGGCGGGGCGGATCACATCCATGGCTGGATGGAAGACTGGCTGCAATGCGAGTGGTGGGACTGGAAGGTCTACACCGCCAACCTGACCGAGCAATATGCCCAGATCGCCGTCGTCGGCCCGAAGTCGCGCGAACTGCTGGAGCGACTGGGTGGCATGGATGTCAGCAAGGAGACGCTGCCCTTCATGCAATGGGCGGACGGCACGCTGGGCGGTTTCGACGCGCGCATCTTCCGCATCTCCTTCTCGGGCGAGCTGAGCTACGAGATCGCGGTTCCCGCGTCGCAGGGCCTCGCGCTGTGGGAGAAGCTGATGACCGAGGGCGAAGCGCTTGGCGTGATGCCCTACGGCACCGAGGCGCTGCACGTGATGCGCGCCGAGAAGGGCTTCATCATGATCGGCGACGAGACCGACGGCACCGTGATCCCGCAGGATCTGGGCCTCAACTGGGCGATCTCGAAGAAGAAGACCGACTATCTGGGCAAACGCGCGCAGGAGCGGTCCCACATGACCGACCCGAACCGCTGGAAGCTCGTCGGCCTCGAGACGCTCGACGGATCGGTCATCCCCGATGGCAGCCACGCGCCCGCCGACGGGTTCAACGCCAACGGTCAGCGCAACACGCAAGGCCGCGTCACCTCGACCTATTACTCGCCGACGATCGGCAAGGGTATCGCGATGGGGCTGGTGCTGAACGGGCCCGACCGGATGGGCGAGGTGATCGAGTTCACCGGTGAGGGCGAGGACATGGTCAAGGCGCGGATCGTCGATCCGGTCTTCTACGACAAAGACGGGGAGAAGCAGAATGTCTGAGGCCGTCAGCGCCCTTTCCGGGCAGAGCCACGAAGGTTTCGTCACCGTGTCCGAGACCGGACTGGTGGGCATGATCTCCATCCGCTGCGATCTGGGCGCGAAGGCGCTGGCCAAGGCGCTCAAGGCCGAGGGGCTGCCCGTCCCCGGTCCGCGCCGGATCGAGACCGTCGACGGGCGCTCCATCGCGTGGATGAGCCCGGATGAGCTATTGCTGATCTGCGCCCATGACGAGGCGCCCGCGCTTACCGACCGGCTGGCCGAGGCGCTTGCCGCAGAGCATGCGCTGGTCGTCAACGTCTCTGACGCCCGCGCGATGTTCACCATCCGCGGCGAGAAGGCCGACCAAGTGGTGATGAAGCTCTCCCCCGCCGATGTCGCGACGCTACCCAAAGGCGAAATCCGCCGCTCTCGCGCCGCACAAGTGGCGGCGGCGTTCTGGCGATCGGGGGAAGACGAGATCTCGCTGGTCTCCTTCCGCTCCGTCGCGGGCTACGTGATGGGTCTTCTGGAGGTCTCCTCGCGCCCCGGGTCGGAATTGTTCTGAGGTGCGGGGACTGGCGCCCGCCGGCCCTCAGTCCAGGCTATTCAGTGTTCGGGGTCGTGTCGTTTGAAACGACGAATTCTCACTCCGTCTCACGCCCCAGGGGAATATCAAGCAATTGGAAAGCCGAAATAATTACTAAACCTCGGTCCGTCTATGCTGCCGCTGCGGTGCAGGCGGGATGCCGATTGCCGCGCAGTTCGAGAAGCCCGGCTTTCCCTCCCCTCTGAGGCTAGAGCCGGGCGTTTTTCGCCTTCAATGAACCAAATATCCCGTGCGGGCCCGGGGCAGCCCCCCGAACTTCACGGTCGGTCCGAAAATGAAACCGCGCGCCGGGGCGGGGCCGTGGCGCGCGGTTCGGTCTCGATCAGGACCGGTTTACTCCAGCTCGATCAGCAAATCCTTCGCGTCGATCTGGGCGCCCGGCGAAACGTGGATCGCTTTCACGGTGGCGTCGCGCTCGGAGTGGATGCCGGTTTCCATCTTCATCGCCTCGATGGTCAGGAGCATATCGCCCGGCTTCACCTTCTGGCCGACATTGACCGCGATCGAGGCGATCGAACCCGGCATAGGCGCACCGATATGATCCGGGTTGCCCGCCTCGGCCTTCGGTTTCGCCGCCGTCGTCGCCTTCACCGCGCGGTTCGGAACGCGCACGGCGCGGGGCTGGCCGTTGAGCTCGAAATAGACCTTCACCTCGCCCAGTTCGTCGGTGTCTCCGGTGGTGAGATAGCGAATCTCCAGCGTTTTGCCGGGGTCGATCTCGGCGGAAATCTCGTCCTGCGGCTCCATCCCGTAGAAGAAGACCGGGGTCGGCAGGGTGCGCACCGGGCCATAGGCTTCGTGGCGACTTGCGTAATCGGTGAAGACCTTGGGATACATCAGGTAACCCGCCAGATCCTCGTTATCGATCTCGCGCCCGTCGAGTTGTTCGGAGGCCTCCTTGCGGGCGGCTTCCAGATCCACCGGGGGCAGGTTTTTTCCGGGACGCTCGGTCGAAGGCGTTTCGCCCTTGAGCACCTTCGCCACGATCCCCTCGGGCCAGCCGCCGGGCGGTTGGCCGAGATTGCCACGCATCATGTCGATGACCGAATCCGGGAAGGAGACATCCTTGGCCGGATCGAGCACGTCTTCCTTGGACAGGCCCTGCGCGACCATCATCAGCGCCATGTCGCCCACGACTTTCGAGGACGGCGTGACCTTTACGATATCGCCGAAGATCTGGTTGGCATCGGCATAGGCCTGCGCCACCTCGTGCCAACGCTCTTCCAGCCCCAGCGAGCGCGCCTGCGCCTTGAGGTTGGTGAACTGGCCGCCGGGCATTTCGTGCAGGTAGACCTCGGAGGCGGGAGCCTCGAGACCGCTCTCGAAGGCCGCGTATTGGTGGCGCACGGCCTCCCAGTAGTTCGAGATCATCCGGATCGCGTGGATATCGAGGCCGGTATCGCGCTCGGTATGGGCCAGCGCCTCCACGATGGAGCCGAGGCAGGGCTGCGAAGTGCCGCCCGAGAACGCGTCCATCGCCGCGTCCACCGCATCGACGCCCGCATCGGCGGCAGCAAGGATCGTCGCGCCTGCGATGCCAGAGGTGTCATGGGTGTGGAAGTGGATCGGGATATCGACCTCTTCCTTGAGCGCCGAGATCAGCTGACGCGCGGCGGCCGGTTTCAGAAGACCCGCCATGTCCTTGAGGCCGAGGATATGGGCGCCCGCCGCTTCCAGCTCTTTCGCCATGCCGATATAGTATTTCAGGTCATATTTCGCGCGGTCGGGATCGAGGATGTCGCCCGTGTAGCAGATCGTGCCTTCGCAGATCTTGCCGCTCTCGATCACCGCATCCATCGCGACGCGCATGTTCTCGACCCAGTTCAGCGAGTCGAAGACGCGGAACACGTCGACGCCGCTTTCCGCCGCCTGCTTGACGAAGAACTGCACCACGTTGTCAGGGTAGTTCGTGTAGCCCACGCCGTTCGAGGCGCGCAGAAGCATCTGGGTCAGGATGTTGGGCATCTCTTCGCGGATGTCGCGCAGGCGCTGCCACGGGCATTCCTGCAAGAAGCGGTAGGCCACGTCGAATGTCGCGCCGCCCCAGCATTCGACCGAGAACAGATCGCTCAGGTTCGAGGCATAGGCGGGGGCTGCCTTGATCATGTCGATCGAACGCATCCGGGTTGCCAGCAGCGACTGGTGGCCGTCGCGCATCGTGGTGTCGGTCAGCAGCAGCTTCTTCTGCGCCTTCATCCAGTCGGCGACCGCCTTCGCGCCCTCTTTCTCGAGCAGGTTGCGGCTGCCGGGCTTCACCTCGTCTTTCAACGCGGGCAGGCGCGGCGGTCTCGCCTCGGCATGCGGCTTGTTGCGGCCCGCGGTCTCGGGGTGACCGTTCACCGTGATGTCCGCGATATAGGTCAGGATCTTGGTGCCCCGGTCGCGGCGTTGCTTGAAGTCGAACAGCTCCGGCGTCGTGTCGATGAACTTCGTCGTGTAGCTCATGTCGAGGAAGGTCGGGTGCTTGAGCAGGTTGATGACGAAGTCGATATTCGTGCTCACGCCGCGGATACGGAATTCGCGCAGGGCGCGGTCCATCCGGCGGATCGCCTGATCGGGATCCTGCGCCCAGGCGGTGACCTTCACCAGCAGCGAGTCATAATAGCGGGTGATGACGCCGCCCGCATAGGCTGTGCCGCCATCGAGACGGATGCCGTTGCCGGTGGCCGAACGATAGGCGGTCAGTCGGCCGTAATCGGGGATGAAGTTGTTCTGCGGGTCTTCGGTGGTCACGCGGCATTGCAGCGCGTGGCCCGACAGTTCGATCTCGTCTTGCGACTTGGCGCGGGTCGCCTCTGCGAGTGTCGCGCCTTCGGCAATCTTGATCTGGGCCTGCACGATGTCGATGCCGGTGACTTCCTCGGTCACGGTATGCTCGACCTGAACGCGCGGGTTCACCTCGATGAAGTAGAAATTGTCGGTGTCCATATCCATCAGGAATTCGACCGTGCCGGCACATTCATAGCCGACCGCCTGACCGATCTTCAGCGCGAGCTGGCAGACCTCTTCGCGCTGTTCGTCCGACAGGTAGGGGGCAGGGGCGCGCTCGACGACCTTCTGGTTGCGGCGCTGCACGGTGCAGTCGCGCTCGTAGAGGTGATAGAGATTGCCATGCGTGTCGCCCAGAAGCTGCACTTCGACGTGGCGCGCGCGGGTGATCATCTTCTCGAGATAGCCCTCGCCATTTCCGAAGGCGGCTTCGGCTTCGCGCCGGCCTTCGCGGACCTTCTCGACCAGTTCCTCCTCGCCGAGGATCGGGCGCATGCCGCGCCCGCCGCCGCCCCAGCTGGCTTTCAGCATCAGCGGGTAGCCGATCTCGGCGGCCTCTTTCTTGATCGCGTCGAAATCCTCGCCCAGCACTTCGGTCGCGGGAATGACCGGCACGCCGGCCTTGATCGCGACGCGCCGGGCCGAGGCCTTGTCGCCGAGCGCGCGCATCGTTTCGGCTCTCGGGCCGATGAAGGTGATGCCGGCGGCGTCGCAGGCTTCGACGAAATCGGGGTTCTCCGACAGCAGGCCATAGCCCGGGTGGATCGCGTCGGCGCCGCTTTCCTTGGCGACGCGGATGATCTCTTCGATCGAGAGATAGGCGCCGACGGGCGAGAGGCCTTCGCCAATGCGATAGGCTTCATCGGCCTTGAAGCGGTGCAAGCCCAACTTGTCCTCTTCGGCGTAGACGGCGACCGTCTTCTTGCCCAGCTCGTTGGCGGCGCGCATCACCCGGATGGCGATCTCGCCACGGTTGGCCACGAGGATCTTGTTGAACATAGCGTTCTCCCTGTTGTCGAAAGTGGCCGCTACGGTACAGTTGCCGCGCCGCAGCGCAAGGGCCTACCTGCAAACTTGGGCAAATTTACTGACCAATGTGCGAGAGTTTGCAAAGTCGATCCGCACCGATGCGCGCCTGTCCCGGTCCGGTCCGGGATTGACTAGACTGACGCTCTGGGCAAGGTGGGGCGCATGATCGATCTGCGCCCGGTTGGATATATCATCGGAATGCTGACATCCGTGCTGGGGCTGACGATGCTTATCCCGGCGGCGGTGGATTTGGGCCATGGTGCAGCGCATTGGCTGGTTTTCGTCGAAAGCGCGGTGCTGACGACGACGGCAGGCGCGCTGCTGGCGCTGGCCTCCCGCGACGGGCTGGCGCGGACGCTCTCGATCCATCAAAGCTTTCTGCTGACCTCGCTCGTCTGGCTGACGCTGCCGTTCTTCGGGGCGCTACCTTTCATGCTGGGTGTGCCGCATCTGTCTCTGGTCGATGCCTATTTCGAGGCGATGTCAGGGCTGACCACGACCGGCACCACCGCGATTCCGCAACTCGATACGCTGCCGCCGGGGGTGAACCTGTGGCGCGGACTGCTGCAATGGCTGGGCGGTCTGGGGATCATCATCGTCGCGATGATCTTCCTTCCGGTGATGAAGGTCGGCGGGATGCAGTTCTTCCGCTCGGAAGGGTTTGACACGCTTGGGAAAATCCTGCCGCGCGCAATGGATATCTCGACCGCGCTGATCCGCATCTATGTCGGGCTGACGATTGCCTGCGCGCTGACCTATATCGGTCTCGGCATGAAGGGGTTCGATGCGATCATGCACGCCCTTACGACGATGAGCACGGGCGGCTTCTCGAATTACGACGCCAGCTTCGCCGTTTATAAGGGCGCGCCCGAATACGCGGCCTCGGTCTTCATGGCGCTGGCCGCTATGCCGTTCATCCGCTTCGTTCAGGTGATGCGCGGCGATACGATGCCACTGTGGCGCGACCCGCAGGTGCGCGCCTTCCTGCGCTGGATGGGCTACGCGATCGCGATCATCGTGCTCTACCGCATGATCCGCCACGAGGCCTCTTTCTGGCCGACGCTGCGGGAGGTGACGTTCAACGTGGTCTCGACCTTCACCGGCACCGGCTATGCCTCTGAGGACGTGACCCAATGGGGCCATCTGGCCTTCACGATCCTGCTGATTTCCGGACTGATCGGGGGCTGCACGGCCTCCACCGCCTGTTCCGTCAAGGTGTTCCGCTACCTGATCCTGCTGGAGGCGATCAAGGCGCAGATCCAGCGGCTCTACTCGCCCCACCGCCTGCTGAAGGTGCAATATGGCGGGCGCCCTGTCGAGGATAGCGTGGTCAACTCGGTGATGGCGTTCTTTTCGCTCTTCATCCTGATCTTCGGGATGCTGATCATCGCGCTGACCTTCACCGGGCTCGGAACCGAAACGGCGATGACCGCCGCCTGGACCTCTATCGCCAATATCGGCCCCGCATGGGGGCCCGAGATCACCGCGAACGGCTCGGTCGCGGATTTCCCCGACAGCGCGAAGTGGCTGATGAGCGCGGCGATGTGTCTCGGGCGGCTCGAATTGATGAGCGTGCTCGTGCTGCTGCTGCCGCGCTTTTGGCGGGGCTGATCACTTCCAGCAGGAAATCTGCACCACCATCCCGTCGGCCATCTGCTGCAGGTCTTCCGGCGCGCGGTTGGCCGAGATGCCCGCCTCTTTCGGCGTGAATCCCTTGTCCGACAGCCCCGGCGTCATTGCCTTGCTTTGCAGCGCGACGCTCAGATTGTCGGGCAGCACCCGGTTCGCGTCGTCACTCGCGGGCAGCAACATCCCCACGACCGCGCCCGTCCCGTCGAGCACCGGCCCGCCCACGTCGCCCGCGCGGGTCTGCGCCTCGATCCGGGCCTGATTGTCTTGTCCTTCCAGCCCCTTGAGCGCCGAGAGCGTACCGAAATTCAGCACCGGCGCGGAGAGCGCTTCGGGGTAGGAGAAGCCCGCTACCGCGACCTTCGCCCCGGCCAGCGGCGCGTCGGGATTGAATTTCGCGACTTCCCTCGGGGCGAGCGTGTCTTGCGGCGTCAGAACCGCGTAACCCTTGGCGCCGCCGTCGAAGCTGAGCGAGGCGGCATGGTCTTCGATCGTGATCCGGCCGCACTGGTCGAGCCCGTCGGCGGCGGTCAGCACATGGCCGTCCGCATCAATGAAGAAGCCCGAGCGCGAGAAGACCGGTGCGCGTTTCTCGATCCCAGCCATCAGGGCAGCCCGCGTTACCGACATCGGCTGACCGAGCGTCGCGTCGAGCGTCTTGGAGCCGATTGGCGTGAAGCTTCTCTTCATCGCGTCGAGCACGCGATTCATTCGCTTGTCGTCCCCGGCGGGCCAAACCAGCGTGAAGCCCTTGATCTGCCCGTTCGAGAGCTCCGCATGGGTGTAGGAATGGACCGCCGTATTCTCGCCCTCGATGGTGAAGCTGTTGCCGCGGATGTTGCGCTCGCCGCCCGTCGGCACGATTTCAAGCGTCTGCATCGCGTCATAGAGCCCGCGCAGCCGCGCCGTGTCGCCGGGCTGAGAGATCAGCAGAACCTGCACGCCGCTGTCGTCCTTGGGGGCGTAATTGACGAACGGCGCGTTGTGGCGGGCGAATTTCACCAGCCCCATCGGCAGCTCGATCCGGATCCCGGCTTCCTGCTCGGTGACGGTCTGCAGCCCCAGCGCCGCGCGCTCGGAGGCGACCTTGTCGAGAAGTGCGGCCTGCTGGGTCGAGGACAGGACGCCTGTTGGCTGGTAGCCATTCTTCGACTGCCAGTCGGCGATGGAGCCGCGCGTGCCACGGCCGAAAATCCCGTCGATCGCGCCCTGATAGCTGCCTTCCCATTCCAGCGCGGTCTGGATGTCGCGCTTGGTTTGCGGATCGAGGGCGGCTTCGAGACGGCGCGACTCCGCCAGCGTCTCCACCGGCTCGGGCGCGGGCGTAGCCTCTTGCGGGGCTGGGGTGACGTCCCGCAGGGCCGGTGCGCCAGTCGCCGCGGTGGTGTCGGAGTTCAGCGCTTCGGGCGCGGTGGTGGTATCTTGGGCAGACGTATCGGGTGTGCTCGCCATCGCATCGGGTGGCGTGGTCTGATCGCTCGATTGCGCCGTCTCATCCGGACCGTCCAGCGGCTCCACGTCGATCGGCGCAGGCATCGGCGCGCCGCGCACGTCGCTTTGCGTGTCGGCTTGCGGGGCGGGCTGGGTCGCCTGCGGGGCTGTGTTCAATGTCGCGCCCACCGGCCAGAATTGCTGGCGGAAGTTGTTGCCATCGGCCACGAAACTGTCGCGCGGGATCAGACCCTCGCGGCGCAGAACCCGGCGCCGCGCATTCGCCTCCGCATCGTCGGCAAAGGGGCCAAGCGCGATCGCATACCAGCCGGAGTCGAGCCGGAACCCGGTCGTGTCGGGGAACATGCCCGCCCAGTCGCGGGCGCGCGCTTCGGCTTGGGCAAGCGAGCTTTTCGCCTCGATCTGTACCCAGGCTTCGGCCCAGGCCGCGCCGGTCCAGACCATGCCGGTCAGGCTGGCCCCGACGACGATCGAAACTGTCCGTGAAATTGCCCGCATTGCCACTCCCCGATGATATAAGCTTTTCCCTCGAACTTAGCGCAACGCGAGCCGAGGTCACCCCCCAAACGCCCCCGTTCGGGTCACGAAATCCGCCGGTGTGGGGCAGGGGCCGCAGCTTTGCGCGCCGCATGTCGCGGATCGCCTGCCCGAACTCTTGCAGGGCGTTGACGCCCCCGCGCCCCTTGCCTAGAGAGAAGGCGCTTCAACGGAAGGTGCGAAATATGGCAAACCCGGACGCCCCGAAATCCTTTCAGGAAATCATCCTGCGCCTGATGAGCTATTGGGCCTCGAAAGGCTGCGCGGTGATGCAGCCCTATGACATGGAAGTGGGGGCAGGCACCTTCCACCCGGCGACGACGCTGCGCGCGCTCGGCTCCAAGCCGTGGGCGGCCGCCTATGTCCAGCCCTCGCGCCGTCCGACCGATGGCCGCTATGGCGAGAACCCGAACCGCCTGCAGCACTACTATCAGTATCAGGTGCTCATCAAACCGAGCCCGCCGGACCTGCAGGAGCTCTATCTCGGCTCGCTCCGCGCGATCGGGATCGACACCGAACTGCACGATATCCGCTTCGTGGAAGACGACTGGGAAAGCCCGACGCTCGGTGCGTGGGGGCTTGGCTGGGAGGTCTGGTGCGACGGTATGGAAGTTAGCCAGTTCACCTATTTCCAGCAGGTCGGCGGCCATGACTGCAAGCCGGTCTCGGGCGAGCTGACCTACGGGCTCGAGCGTCTGGCGATGTATGTGCTGGGCATCGATCACGTCATGGACATGCCCTATAACGACCCGTCCGCGCCGATCGCGCTGAAATACGGCGACGTGTTCCGCCAGACCGAGCAGGAATATTCGCGCTGGAATTTCGACGTGGCCGACACCGACACGCTGCTGCGCCATTTCGAGGATGCCGAGGCCGAATGCGAACGCATCCTCGCCTCGCCTGAGACCGACGACGCAGGCCGAAAGATCATCATGGCGCACCCGGCCTATGACCAGTGCATCAAGGCGTCCCACCTCTTTAACCTGCTTGACGCGCGCGGCGTGATCTCGGTTACCGAACGTCAGGCCTATATTGGCCGCGTCCGTGCGCTGGCGAAGGCGTGCGCCGACGCTTTCGTGCTCACCGAAGCAGGCGGGGCCTCCCAAACCGAAACCGGCGAGGCCGTCGCGTGAATGGTAAACTCATCGGAGGCGGCATCGTGGTGATCGCGCTCGTCTTCGGCGCGGTGGTCTATTATTCGCAGGAATACGGTTATTACGATGAGATCGCGCCGGGCTCCGACGCGGCGAAAGTCTCGCTGATGGAGCTGGACGGCACGACGCAGGATCCGCTGGACGCCGAAGGCTACAAAGGGATCGACGCGGACAGCTCGCCCCTGCGCTACCGCGCCTGCTTCGACACCGATCTGTCGATCGCAACGGCGACCGAGACCTATGAGGTCTATGACCGACCGACCCCGCTGATCGGCCCGAAATGGTTCGACTGCTACGATGCGAAAACCATCGGCACCGACCTCGAGGCAGGCCGCGCGGTGGCCTTCCTGTCGCAACACAACATCCACCCCGGCGTCGACCGGGTCGTGGCTCTTTATCCCGATGGCCGGGCCTATGTCTGGCACCAACTGAACGACGAAGCGGAGAAATGACATGCCCGATCTTCTGATTGAACTGTTCTCCGAAGAAATCCCTGCGCGGATGCAGCCCAAGGCCCGCGAGGATCTGAAGAAACTGATCACCGATGGCGTCGTCGAGGCGGGTCTGACCTATGCCTCCGCCGGCGCTTTCTCGACCCCGCGCCGCCTGACGCTGACCGTCGAGGGGCTGACCGCCAACTCGCCGACCCTGCGCGAAGAGCGCAAGGGCCCGCGCACCGACGCGCCGGAGAAGGCGATCGAGGGCTTCCTGCGCTCGACCGGGCTGACGATGGATCAGCTCGAGGCGCGCGACGACAAGAAGGGGCAGGTCTATTTCGCGGTGATCGAAAAGCCCGGCCGTCCCGCGACCGAGATCGTGGCCGAGGTGCTGGAGAAGACGATCCGCAACTTCCCCTGGCCGAAATCAATGCGCTGGGGCGAGGGCAACCTGCGCTGGGTCCGCCCGTTGCATTCAATCCTCGCGATCCTGACCGACGAGGCCGGCGCGACCGTCGTGCCGCTCGACGTGGACGGCATCAAGGCCGGCGACACCACGCGCGGTCACCGCTTCATGGCGCCCGATGTGCTTCAGGTCTCGGGCTACGAGAGCTACGCCAAGCAGTTGAAAGCCGCCAAGGTCATGCTCGACCCCAATGAGCGTGCTGAGGCGATCGACCACGACGCCGCGCAAATGGCCTTCGCCAAGGGCTGGGAAGTGGTGCCGGACAAGGGCCTTCTGGCCGAGGTCTCGGGCCTCGTCGAATGGCCTGTCACCCTGATGGGCGAGATCGACGGCGAATTCCTCGACCTGCCGCCCGAGGTGCTGCAGACCTCGATGAAAGAGCATCAGAAATTCTTCTCGGTGAAGAACCCCAAGACCGGTCGGATCGAGGGCTTCGTGACCGTCGCCAACCGCGAGACCGCCGATCACGGCGCGACGATCCTCGCGGGCAACCAGAAGGTGCTCTCGGCGCGTCTGTCGGACGCCAAGTTCTTCTGGGAAAACGACCTGCGCACCGTTCAGGCGCACGGGCTCGAAGGGATGGGCGCGGGGCTCGACGCCGTGACCTTCCACAACAAGCTGGGGAGCCAAGGCGACCGTATCCGCCGGATCGAAAACCTCGCGCGCGAAATCGCGCCCTTGGTCGGCGCGAAGCCGGACCTTGCCGCCGAGGCCGCCCGGGTCGCCAAATCCGATCTGCGCTCGGAAATGGTCTATGAATTCCCGGAGCTGCAGGGCGTGATGGGGCGCTACTACGCGCAAAAGGCGGGGCTGTCGGACGCCGTTGCCGATGCCTGTCGCGACCATTACGCGCCGCTTGGCCCGTCCGACGACGTGCCCTCCGAGCCCGTCTCCGTCGCCGTCGCGCTCGCCGACAAGATCGACACGCTGACCGGCTTCTGGGCGATCGACGAGAAGCCGACCGGCTCGAAGGATCCCTTCGCGTTGCGTCGCGCCGCGCTGGGGGTGATCCGGTTGGTGCTGGCGAATGATCTGCGTCTGAGCCTTCAGTCGGTCTTTGCCAAGGGTAATCCGGAGGCCGATACCGCAGACCTCATGTCCTTCTTCCACGACCGCCTGAAGGTCCACCTGCGCGATGCGGGCATCCGCCACGACGTGATCGACGCCGTGCTCGCCATGCCGGGCTCTGACGATCTCACCCTCGTCGTGAAGCGCGCCGAGGCGCTGTCGGACTTCTTCAAGACCGACGACGGCGAGAACCTGATCCAGGGCTTCAAGCGCGCGAACAACATCCTCACGCAGGCCGAGGAAAAGGACGGGGTGGAATACAGCTTCGGCGCCGATCCGAAATTCGCGGAAACCGACGAGGAAAAAGCCCTCTTCGCCGCGCTCGACGCCGCCGAAGCCAAGATCGCCCCCGCAATGCAGGCAGAGGATTTCGCCGCTGCGATGTCCGCCATGGCCGATTTGCGGGCGCCGATCGACGCCTTCTTCGAGGCGGTGCAGATCAACGCCGACAATCCGATCCTGCGGCGCAACCGTCTCAACCTTCTTTCGCGCATCCGGCAGATCTGTCTCGATGTGGCCGACCTCACCAAGATCGAAGGCTGATCCTTCCTCTTGATGTAAATATCCCCGCCGGAGGCGCCCGCACGGCGCCTCCTGTCGCAAGGCCGAAACAGGGTGGTCCTGTGACGCCGCGTCCTCTGTCCGAATGTCACACTTGCGAGAGGCGGGAATCAGCCTATCCTGCGTCGAGAGAGAAGGCGCGCTGCGATGCAGAAACCCGTTGAAAACGCTGATTTTGTGACCCTTGCGCCGTCGGCGTCGGTCGATAAGGCACGCCACGGCTGGCGCGCGAAATGCCTTCAGCGGCTGATCCGGCTCGATCTTCCCGTCCCGAAAACCGTCGCGCTACCCGCCGAGACGGTGCGCGCGATCGCGTCGGGGCAGGTTTTCGACATGACCGCGATCGCGGAGTGCTTCGGGCCGGAGATGCTGGTCTCGGTCCGACCGAGCCCCGAAAATCCCGAATGGGGCGGGCCGGGCACGGTGCTCAATGTCGGCATGAATGACGACATGCATGCGGTGCTGTCGAATACGCACGGCTCCGAGGCCGCCGACGCGCTCTATCTTCGCTTCGTGCAGCTCTACTCGATCCATGTCGCGCGGCTCGACCCGGACATGTTCCAGCAGGAGCCGGGGCCGGGCGCACTGGAAGCGGCGCTGGACGCCTATGAGGAAGAAACCGACGAGCGGTTTCCGCAATCGGGCGCGCGGCAACTGGCCGAGGTGCTGCGCTCCATGGCGCGGGCCTGGGAAGGCACGACGGCGCGGCTCCTGCGGCAGGCCAAGGGCGCGCCGCCCGACGCCGTGCTGGGCCTTCTGGTGCAAGAGATGGCGCTGGGGATCGGGCCGGGCCTGTCGGGCTCGGGCACGATGCAATTCGTCGACAGCGTGACCGGCGCGCCGCAGATCACCGGGCGGTTCCGCGGCCAGAGCCAGGGCCGTACCAGCGCGGTGGAGACGCTCTATCTCACGCGCGACCCGCGCGGCGCCTCGCTGGAAGAGGCAGATAGCGGCGTGTTCGACACGCTGAAGGATTACGGCGCGCGCTGCCGGGTGAAGCTGCGCGAGGAGATGCAGATCGAGTTCACCATCGAGAGCGGCAAGGTCCATGTGATCGACGCGGTGCGGGTGCCGCGCTCGTCGCGCGCCGCCGTGCGCATCGCGGTGGCCTTGGCCAATGACGACGTGATCTCGCGCGAGGATGCGCTGCTGCGCGTCGAGCCGCGCGCCATCACCGAGCTTCTGCACTATCAGGTCGATCCGCGCGCGCCGCGTGACGTGCTCGCGCGCGGGATCGCGGCCTCTCCGGGGGCGGCGACCGGCAAGATCGTGTTCTCTGCGGCGGCTGCGCAGGCCTCTGCTGCGCGCGACGAGCCCTGTATCCTCGTGCGCCGCGAAACCTCACCCGAGGATATTCGCGGGATGCATGCGGCCGTCGCCGTGCTGACCGAGCGCGGCGGGATGACCTCGCACGCGGCGGTGATCGCGCGCGGCCTGGGGCTGCCCTGCATTGTCGGCGCCGAGATCGAGATCAACAGCCGCGAGCGCCAGTTCCGCGGCCCCAAGGGACGGTTGTTCCGCGAGGGCGACACGATCACGCTCGACGGAACCAATGGCGAGGTGCTGGTGGGTGCGGCGGAGATGCTGGCGCCGGCGCTCGACGACGGGTTCCGCACGCTTCTCAGTTGGGCCGATCTGGTGCGCGACATCGGTATCCGCGCCAATGCCGACACGCCCGAGGATGCGCGCACCGCGCTGATGTTCGAGGCCGACGGGATCGGGCTGTGCCGGACCGAGCATATGTTCTTCGACGAAGACCGCCTGACGGTGATGCGCGAGATGATCTTCGCCGACGGGCCGGAGGATCGCCGCGCCGCTCTCGAACGGCTGCTACCGATGCAGCGGGCCGATTTCGGGGCGCTGTTCGAGCTGATGAAGGGCGAGCCGGTCTGTATCCGCCTCTTCGACCCGCCTCTGCACGAATTCCTGCCGCATGACCGCGAGGGGATGCGCGAACTGGCCGAGGCGTTGGATCGCCCGCTGTCGGAGGTCACGCGCCGGGTGGAGGCATTGTCCGAGTTCAACCCGATGCTGGGGATGCGCGGCGTGCGTCTGGGCGTGACCGTGCCCGAGATTTACGACATGCAGGCTCGCGCCATCTTCGAGGCGACCGTGGAGGCGCTCCGCCGGGGCGCCGAGGTGGTGCCGGAGATCATGATTCCGCTCGTTTCCGCCTCGCGCGAGGTGGAGATCGTGAAGACTCGCATCGACGCCGTGGCGGCCGCCGTGCGCACCGAGACCAAGGCAGACTTCACCTACCGCCTCGGCGTGATGGTGGAGACGCCCCGGGCGGCGCTCCGCGCTGGCGAAATCGCCGAGCACGCGGCTTTCCTGTCCTTCGGGACCAATGACCTCACACAGATGACCTACGGCCTCTCACGCGACGACGCGGGGCGCTTCATGTCGACCTACGTCAACCAGCAGGTCTACGCGGAAGACCCGTTCCACATTCTCGACGTCGAAGGGGTGGGGGAGTTGCTGCTGATCGGGGCCGCGCGCGGACGCTCGGCCCGGCCCGATGTCACGATCTCGGTCTGCGGAGAGCATGGCGGAAACCCCGAATCAATCGCCTTCTGCCGGGCCGCGGGATTCGATTATGTCTCCTGTTCGCCCTTCCGGGTGCCGGTCGCCCGTCTCGCCGCTGCCCATTTCGCACTCTTGGCGCCGCGCGGACGATCCTTTCCGTAAAGGTAATGTCACAGAGGCGGAATTTCGGCGGTTTTTCTCAAATACCATTGGCAAATCGGCGCTCATCGCGGTATGCGACTGACGAGGGACATAGCACGCAAATCACCGTGCATTTTGGCAAGAATCCGCCGTGGCTCCGCAGGGGGCTGCGCATATTTGCGTGAAAACCTAGACATGGGTAGCTCGCTCGGGTAAGCGATGCGCCGTCGCGGCTCAATGGGGGGTGCGCGGCGATTGTTCTTATCGGAAGAAAACCATGTCACTGCTGAAAAGCTGGACGGGGGGTGCTGTCATCCTCCTCGCCCTCGCCGGAGGCTTGCGTGCCGAAGTCACGGTAAGCCAGTCGAACGACCCCACTGAGGTCGCCGAACAAGGACTGATGTCGGTCCTTTGGACGGAGCGCTCCGCGATGAGCGCGATCGACAAACGACGGGTCACCGCGCTCACGATGGCGCCGGCCCGGTCCAAGAAGCATGCTACTCTGCCGGATGTCCTTTCTGCCAAATGGCTGTCCGAGCAACCCGCTGCGAAGGGCGACAAACAATTCGAATGTCTCTCGCAGGCGCTTTACTTCGAGGCGCGTGGAGAAAGCGTGAAGGGCCAGCAGGCCGTCGCCGAGGTCATCCTGAACCGTGTCGACGATCCGCGCTTCCCCGGCTCGATTTGCGGCGTCGTCCATCAGGGCAACTCGCGCGCGTGCCAGTTCAGCTGGTACTGCGACGGTCGCGCCGATACGGTCCACAACAAGGGGGCCTTCGCCGAGGTCGCGAAAGTCGCCCGGGCGATGATCGACGGCGCGCCGCGCTCGCTGACCGAAGGGGCGACGTACTTCCATACCCGCGCGGTACGCCCGAGCTGGTCGCGCCGCTTTGCGAAGACCGCGTCGATCGGCCATCACATCTTCTACGCCAACCCGGTGCGCACCGCCTCGAACTGAGGCCGCGTCTTCGGAGGCCCGAGTCGCGGGCAGGCGATGAAACGACGGTTGAGGGTGGGCTTCGGTCCGCCCTTTTCCTATGCTCGACTTGCTCGACATGACTGAAAAATTCCCGAGGCGCGCATGAGTTCCGACATTTCCCTCGCCTTCTCGCATCCCGAAGCGCGGGCGGCCGCATCTGCGCCCACCGATCCCCGGGATCGCATCTCGCTGCGCGACCATGTTGTGGAGGCCGATATCGGCGCCTTCCAGCAGGAGCGCGGCCATACGCAACGTCTGCAATTCAATGTCGTGGTGGAGGTGCGGCCGACGCCGGAGCCGCTCGAGGACGATGTGGACCGCATCCTGTCCTACGACCGTATCACCGAGGCGATCGCGGCGGAGCTGGCCGAAGAGCGGGTGAACCTTCTGGAGACGCTCGCCGCCGGCGTGGCAGAGCGCATCCTCGCGAGCCCGCAGGCGATGCGCGTCTTCGTGCGGATCGAGAAGCTCGACCGCGGCCCCGGCGCGCTCGGCGTCGAGATCGTGCGCTCCCGCGCCTCCGTCCCGGTGAAAAGCATCGACGCGAGCGGGGTGGAGGAAAGCCTGCACCCGATCGTCGCCTATCTCTCGAACGCGGTCATCGACTCGCCGGACCTGTCGGCGCGGCTCGACGTGCTGCAGGAGGCGGGCCACCCGGTCATCCTCGCGGTGGGGCTCCCTGACGGAGAGGTTCCCGAAAGCGGGCAGGGACCAACGCAGCGCCGCATCGACCTTCTCGCGATCGAGCAGAACGCCTGGCGTCTTGCTGCGCGCGATCCGCGCTGCGTCGTGGTGGCGACGCGCACCGAGATCGACTGGGCGATGCGCCACGGCCAGATGGTCGTCTGGGCGCCCTCCAAGATCGTGCTGGACGCAACCGACGGTCCGAAAAGCCCCGCCCGCGACGCGATGGCGCTGGCGCTCTGGCTGGCCGAGCAGATGGCCGCGACCCGGCTGGAACTTCACGGGACTGTTTCAGCCCCGGCAGGAAGCCGCGTGCCGGTGGAGACGCGCCCGCTCTGAACGTCTTGAACTCTCGCGCGCAATCGGGTGAATGGAGCGCATGGAGAAGCTCTACTATCGCCCGATCGCCCGAACCGACTCCGCCCGTCCCGACACGGCACTGACCCTCGCGGGGGGGTGGTGCTGGTTCGACGAGGTGGAGCTTCTGCGCCGCGACGGCGAGCCCGAGATTATTCCCGCGGCCCATCTGCCCGAAGAGGTGAGGGAGCGGCTGTGCAATCCGCGCACCTCGGTCGCCGGGATCACGCTCGATGCGCCGCGGATCATGGGCATCCTGAACGTCACGCCTGACAGCTTCTCCGATGGCGGGCACTTCGACGTCGAGGACGCCGCGATCGAACGCGCCTTCGACTTGCGCAAGTCGGGCGCGGACATTCTCGATATCGGCGGCGAGTCGACACGTCCCGGCGCGACCGAGGTGGAGGAGGACGAAGAGATCGCCCGCACCGCACCCGTGATCGCCGCGCTGCGCGATGCAGATTTCGACGCGCCGATATCCATCGACACCCGCAAATCGTTGGTTGCCGATCAGGCGCTGGAGGCCGGGGCCGCGATGCTCAACGACGTCTCCGCGATGGAATTCGATCCGGCGATGGTCGAGGTCGCGCAGGGCTCCGGCGCGCCGATCTGCCTGATGCACGCGCAGGGCCTGCCCGAGACGATGCAGGACGATCCGCGCTACACGGATGTGCTGCTCGACGTCTACGACTATCTCGAGGACCGCATCGCGCTGGCCGAGGATTACGGCATCGCACGCGAGGCGATCATCGCCGATCCCGGCATCGGCTTCGGCAAGACCGCGCAGCACAACCTTGCCCTGATCCGTGGCCTCAGCCTGTTTCACGGGCTGGGCTGCCCTGTCCTGCTCGGCGTGTCGCGCAAACGCTTCATCGGGGCCGTGGGCGGCGCGGAAGAGGCCGACCAGCGCGCCCCCGGTACGCTGGCCGTGACACTCGCCGGGCTCGATCAAGGCATCCAGATTCACCGCGTCCACGATGTGGCCGAGATCGCCCAAGGCATCCGTCTCTGGGACGCGATCAAGAGAGGATTCGAGGAATGAGCAGGAAGCTTTTCGGTACCGATGGTGTGCGCGGCGAGGCCAATTCCGGGCACATGACCGCGGAGATGGCGCTGAAACTGGGCGCTGCGGCGGGCCGCTATTTCCGGCAGGACGACTCACGCGGCCACCGCGTCGTGATCGGCAAGGACACGCGGCTCTCGGGCTACATGTTCGAGAACGCACTGACCGCGGGCCTGACCTCGACGGGGATGAACGTGCTGCTGCTCGGCCCGGTGCCGACGCCCGCCGTGGGCTACCTGACCCGCTCGATGCGCGCGGATATGGGGATCATGATCTCCGCCAGCCACAACCCGGCCAAGGATAACGGGATCAAGTTCTTCGGCCCCGACGGGTTCAAGCTCAGCGACGAGGCCGAGACCGAGATCGAGGCGATGCTCGACACCGAGATCCGGCTCGCGCGCCCCGAGAATATCGGTCGCGCCAAGCGGATCGACGATGGTCTTGGGCGCTATGTCGAATATGCCAAGACCACCTTCCCGAAACTGCGCAAACCCGACCTCAAAGTGGTCGTCGATTGCGCCAACGGGGCGGCCTATCGTGCGGCGCCGGACGTGCTTTGGGAATTGGGTTGCGAGGTGATCCCCGTGGGCGTCTCGCCCGACGGGCGCAACATCAATGACGGATGCGGCTCGACCCATGTCAGCACCTGCGCCGAGGCCGTGGTGGCGCATGGCGCCGATCTCGGGATCTCGCTCGACGGCGATGCCGACCGGGTAATGATCATCGACGAAACCGGCCATGTCGCGGATGGCGATCAGATCATGGCGCTCTTCGCGAAACGCTGGGCGCAGTCGGGGCAGCTTTCGGGCGGCGCGCTGGTGGCGACCGTCATGTCCAATCTCGGGCTGGAGCGCTTCCTAGAGGCCGAGGGGCTGCGGCTCGAGCGCACCAAGGTCGGCGACCGCTACGTGGTCGAGCGGATGCGTGAGGGTGGCTTCAACCTGGGCGGCGAGCAGTCGGGCCATATCGTGATGACCGACTACGCCACGACAGGCGACGGGCTGATGGCAGGGCTGCAATTCCTCGCCGCGATGGTCGAGACAGGTCAGCGCGCCTCCGACCTTGTGCGGCAATTCGAGACCGTGCCGCAAATGTTGAAAAACGTAAGGTATCAGGCGGGGCAGGAGCCTTTGAGCGCCGATAATGTTGCAAAAGCGATATTGGATGCGGAGACCCGCCTGAACGGTCAGGGCCGGTTGCTGATCCGGAAGTCGGGGACCGAACCGCTGATCCGCGTGATGGCGGAATGCGAGGACGAAACGCTTCTGGAAGCGACGGTCGACAGCATCGTCGCCGCCGTCGAGGCCGAAACCGCCTAAGGGGGGGCTGCCCCCGGCCTGCGACCGCCCCCCGGGGATATATTGGAAGAGCGAATTAGGGGGGGGGCGTCGCGCCCCCATTTGCTTACTGGCCGAAGAGGTCCAGCCCCAGCCAGATCAGGGCAACCGCTTCGAACACGGTCCAGAGCACGCCCGCCCACCGCCAGAATGTCGGACCCGCCTCCGCGCGCCAGACCGAACGGATGAGCCCGACCAGCACCGCGATCCGGTAGATCCCGGCCGCCACGGCGAAGCTTCCGAAGAACCCGCCAAGATGGCCCGGCGAGATCAGTGCGGTGAACAATGCCATGATCACGATCAGCGGCACCACCACCAGCGCGGGTCCGTAATTGCCAGCCCAGAACGTATCTCCCGGCGCGAGCCGTCCGGCGAAGAGATCGCCGAACCATTTCGGGGTGAAGAATTTTGCGCGCTCCTCGAAGATCGCTTCGAGTTCGTCGTGGTCGGGTCCGGCCATCTGCTTCCCTTTCAATTCGCGGAACTGTGACAAGAACGCCGTGGCCCCGCAAGGCGGCGCGCTGCCGCGGTCGCGCCTGAAGTGACCAAAACGTGACTGAACTTCAAGGCTTTCCGCCGCCTTGGGGCAGTGGAGGGACGAAATTTATGGAGGCGCGTCATGGACCAATCGTCCTTATTTCCCACATCCGATTTCTGGCCGCTCGCAGTCGGCTTCCTGTCCCTCTCGATCAACTATTTCGTTCAGGGCGGTGCGGCCGTCGCCAATGGGCCGAGCTGGTCGGGTGACCCGCTGGCGCAGGAACGAACCCTGGGCCTCTGGGGCATCTTCCTCGGTGGCTTCGGGCAGCTTCTGACCGGCATCTATCTGATGATCGGCCTGACCTGGTTCCCGGTCTTCGCCAACGCGGCCCCGCTTTACATGGCGGCGGTCGCGTTCTCTCTTTACGGCATCCACTGGTTCGTCATTGGCCTGCGACGCTACACCCATTCCGATCCCGGGCCGGAGGCGTGGATGGCGATTCCGCTGTTCGGGCTGAGCGCGATGGGCACCATCTCGTTCTGGGGCAATGGCGACATCCCGGCCGCGATCCTCTTCATCGGCCTGATGCTGATCTATCTCGCCGAGCTGGGCGCCCGCTGGACCAATAGCGAGGCGGCGGAGAAAACCGGCGGCGTGTTCCAGCTCCTGACCGGCGCGTGGCTCTTCTACCTCGCCTGGGGCGTGACGATGAACATGGCCAATGGCGCGAGCTACTGGGTGTAACTCGACCAAAAAAGAACCCCCGGCACTTAGGCCGGGGGTTCGACTTCGTGGAAGCCGTGCAGATCAGTTGCGCGACTTGTCGACCATCTTGCCCTTGGAGATCCAGGGCATCATGGCGCGAAGCTTCTCGCCGACTTGCTCGATCTCGTGCTCGTCGTTGATGCGACGGGTCGCCTTGAAGAAGGGCTGGCCGACCGCGTTTTCCTGCATGAAGTCACGCACGAACTTGCCGGTCTGGATGTCGGTCAGGACCTCCTTCATGCGCTTCTTGGTTTCCTCGTAGGGGAGGATGCGCGGACCCGAGACATACTCGCCGTATTCGGCGGTGTTCGAGATCGAGTAGTTCATGTTCGCGATGCCGCCTTCATAGATCAGGTCGACGATCAGCTTCACTTCGTGGAGGCACTCGAAATAGGCCATTTCCGGCTCGTAACCGGCTTCCACGAGGGTCTCGAAGCCCATGCGGATCAGCTCGACGAGGCCGCCGCAGAGAACCGCTTGCTCGCCGAACAGGTCGGTTTCGCATTCCTGACGGAAGTTGGTCTCGATGATGCCCGAGCGGCCGCCACCGATGGCCGAGCAGTAGCTCAGCGCGATGTCCTGCGCCTTGCCGGTCGCGTCGTTTTCAACCGCGAAGAGGCAGGGCACGCCGCCGCCCTTGGTGTATTCGCCGCGCACGGTGTGACCCGGGCCTTTCGGCGCCATCATGATCACGTCGATGCCGGGCTTCGGCTCGATCAGGCCGAAATGAACGTTCAGGCCGTGGGCGAACGCGATCGCCGAGCCTTCTTTCAGGTTCTCATGGACATACTTCTTGTAGGTCTCGGCCTGAAGTTCGTCGGGCATGGTGAACATGATCACATCGCACCAAGCAGCCGCTTCGGCGATGCCCATAACCTGCAGGCCTTCGGCTTCGGCTTTCGCTTTCGAGGGCGAGCCGTCACGCAGCGCAACGGCCACGTTCTTCGCGCCCGAGTCGCGCAGGTTCAGCGCGTGTGCGTGGCCCTGCGAGCCGTAGCCGAGAATGGCGACTTTCTTGTCCTTGATCAGGTTCACATCGCAATCGCGATCATAATAGACGCGCATGGCGTTCCTCCTTCTTGTCTGAGTGTGAGAATAGGAGGTTCTTCGCGAATATGCGTGCAGAAGTTGAGAATATTCGCTAAAGCGAGTAAAAATCATTCGCACTATTAGGCAATATCGGAAAATTCATGCAGATTGACGATACGGACCGCCGGATATTGCGTCAGATGATGGCGGAGCCGGGGCTTCCTTCTGCCGAACTGGCCGAACGCGCCGGCGTGACGCCCGCGACCTGTTGGCGCCGGATCGAGAAGCTTCGCGAAGGGGGCGTGATCCGTGGCGAAGAGGCGCTGATCGACTGGCACGCTCTCGGCTGGGCGGTCGAGGTGTCTCTGCGCTTCACCTTGGACAAAACCAATCCGCGCGCCTTCGACGAATTCATCGCCGCCGCGCGCGAGGTTCCCGAAGTCATTGAAATCCAGAGCTTCCTCGGTTCCACCGATATGCGCCTGCAGGTGATCGCCCGCGACATGGCGCATTATCAGGAGATTTACCGCAATCGCATCCTGACCCTGCCGCATATCTCCGAACTCGACGCGCTGATGCTCATCGCGACGATCAAGTCCAGCGCGGAGCTGCCGATATGAGCCTCGATCTCGACGATCTGGACCGCCAGTTGCTGCGCGCGCTGAGTCGCGATTCCACGCAAAGTGCGGGCGCTCTGGGCCGCAAGCTTGGCCTCTCGCAGCCCGCGACATGGCGGCGAATCCGTCGCATGCAGGAGGCGGGAGTCATCGCCGGCCGGCGCGTGATCGTCGATCCCGAGGCGCTTGGCTTCGGGGTGACGGTGTTTCTGGGCGTGAAACTCGCGGCGAAGGGCCGCGTCAGCCTAGAGGATTTCGAGCGCGCGGTCACCGCGATCCCAGAGGTGCAGCTCGTGCAACACGTCCTCGGGCTTTTTGATTACCGGCTACGCGTCACCGCCCGTGATCTGCCTGACTTTGAGCGGGTCCTGCGGCGTCGCATCATGACCTTGCCCGGGGTCGGTCAGGTCGAGGCGAATGTGCTCCTCAGCGAGGAACGCCGCCCCGGTCCCTTGGGCTGATTCATATTGGCTTAAAAAAGGGGCGAACTGCGCGCCAAATAGGCACGGCCGTCGTTCCGCATCGATCAAAGCCGGATCTGCGCGTGCAGGGCATGGACCGCCCCGTTGCTGCGGTCTTGGATCGAAGCGGAGGGACCGATGTTCGACGCGAAGCTTCAGACCAAATCTGCCGTCCGGATGCAGCGTTCGCGCGGCGCGGCGCGGGCCGGCTTTTCCGGCGCGCGGCTGACCGGATTGCACCAAAGCGGGTCTGCCAAGGCCATTCTGCCGCGCGTTCCCGGTTCGCCGGAGGTGGTTTTCCTGAATACTTCCGGTGGTTTGACCTCTGGCGATACGCTGTCCTACGAAACCGAACTGGACGCGGGCGCAATGCTCGTCGCGACGACACAAGCCGCCGAGCGTGCCTATCGCGCCGACGATGGGCCTGCGCAGGTTGAGGTGCGGCACAGTGTCGGCTCCGGCTGCCATCTGGATTGGCTGCCGCAGGAGACGATCCTCTTCGACCGCGCGAAGCTGGCCCGCGACACGACGATCTCACTGGCCTCCAATGCGTCCTGCCTGATGCTCGAGGCAGTGGTGCTCGGCCGGGCCGCGATGGGCGAGCAGGTGCGGGACTTACAGTTTTTCGACATGCGTCGGATCGAACGCGCCGGAAAACCAGTGTTTTTCGAGCCCTTCTTGTTGAATTCCGACATTTTGGCAAAGGGGCCCCGAAGTACTGTTCTGGGAGAGGCCCGTGCTTTTGCGACGCTCGTTCTGTGTCGGCAAGGCGCGGAAGACGCGGTGGAGCCCCTGCGCGCGGTGCTCGATGAGCCGGGCGTCGAGGGAGCGGCCTCGGGCTTCGACGGCAAATGCGTCATTCGCCTGCTCGCGCAGGACGGCTGGCCGATGCGGCGACAAACTCTACGACTTTTCAATGCGTTGCGGCGCAATCAAGCGGCGCCGCGCGTGTGGCAGATCTGAGGAAATACGATGAACCTGACACCGAGGGAAAAGGACAAGCTGCTGATCAGCGTTGCCGCGATGGTCGCGCGCAACCGGCTGGAACGCGGCGTGAAGCTCAATCACCCGGAAGCCATTGCAATCATTTCGGATTTCGTCGTCGAGGGAGCCCGCGAGGGCCGCTCCGTCGCCGATCTGATGGAGGCGGGGGCAGGGGTGATCTCGGCCGATCAATGCATGGAGGGCATCCCCGAGATGATCCATTCCATTCAGGTCGAGGCGACCTTCCCGGACGGGACGAAGCTGGTCACCGTCCATCATCCGATCCGCTGAGATAAGTTCAGCTTATACAGACCGATCCGAAATAAGTTTTGCTAATGAAAGGCCGTCCGATGAAATTTGTAGCTGCACTCGCCGTCCTCGCCCCCGCCGCCGCACTGGCCCATCCCGGCCACGGCGCCGGAAGCACATGGTTTTTCCACGACGGTCCGCTGATCGGGCTGCTTGCGCTCGCAGTGGTCGCCTATGTCGGACCGGAATTGGCGCGCGCGCTGCGCCGCAACAAGGAGTGAGCCGATGATCCCCGGAGAAATCCTGCCCGCTTTGGGCGAGATCACGCTGAATGAGGGCTGCGAGGCGATCATGCTGATGGTCGCCAATACCGGCGACCGCCCGGTGCAGGTTGGCTCGCATTACCATTTCGCGGAGACCAATCCGGGGTTGGAGTTCGACCGGGACGCCGCACGCGGTTACCGGCTGGACATCGCGGCCGGAACGGCGGTGCGGTTCGAGCCGGGCCAGAGTCGCGAAGTGCGGCTGGTGCCCTATCGCGGGTCGCGCGAAGTCTATGGATTCAATCAGAAAGTTATGGGGGCGCTCTGATGCCGGCTTCGATCTCGCGTAGCACCTATGCCGATATGTTCGGCCCCACCACCGGCGACCGGGTGCGGCTCGCCGACACCGATCTGATCATCGAGGTCGAGCGCGACCTGACCACCTATGGCGAGGAGGTCAAGTTCGGCGGCGGCAAGGTGATCCGCGACGGCATGGGGCAGAGCCAGGTCTCCCGCGCGGGCGGCGCGGTCGATACGGTGATCACCAATGCGCTGATCGTGGATCATTCGGGGATCTTCAAAGCGGATGTCGGCCTGAAGGATGGGGAGATCGCGGCGATCGGCAAGGCTGGCAATCCGGATACCCAGCCGAATGTCGACATCATCATCGGGCCGGGCACGGAAGTCATTGCCGGGGAAGGGAAAATCCTGACTGCGGGCGGGTTCGACGCTCATATTCACTTCATCTGCCCGCAGCAGATCGAGGATGCGCTGGCCTCCGGCATCACGACGATGCTGGGCGGTGGCACGGGGCCTGCGCATGGCACTCTGGCCACGACCTGTACGCCGGGGCCGTGGCATATCGCGCGGATGTTGCAGGCCTTCGATGCGCTGCCGGTCAACCTCGCGCTGTCAGGCAAAGGTAATGCCTCGCGCCCCGAGGCGCTGGTCGAGATGGTCGAGGGCGGTGCTGCGGCGCTGAAGCTGCACGAGGATTGGGGCACGTCGCCGGGCGCGATTGACTGCTGCCTGTCGGTGGCCGACGACATGGACGTGCAGGTGATGATCCACACCGACACGCTCAACGAGAGCGGCTTCGTCGAGAATACGCTGGCCGCGATCAAGGGCCGGACGATCCACGCCTTCCACACCGAAGGGGCGGGGGGCGGCCATGCGCCGGACATCCTGAAGGTGGTGAGCGCGCCGAACGTGATCCCGTCGTCGACCAACCCGACGCGGCCCTATACGGGCAACACGATCGAAGAGCACCTCGATATGCTGATGGTGTGCCACCACCTTGATAACAAGGTGCCCGAGGATGTGGCCTTCGCGGAAAGCCGCATCCGGAAAGAGACGATCGCGGCCGAAGACATCCTTCATGACATGGGCGCGATGTCGATCATCAGCTCGGACAGTCAGGCGATGGGCCGCGTGGGCGAGGTGATCATCCGCTGCTGGCAGACGGCGGACAAGATGCGCAAGCAGCGCGGGCGTCTGCCGGAAGAGCAGGGCGATAATGACAACGTGCGGGTGAAGCGGTTCATCGCGAAATACACGATCAACCCGGCGATTACCCACGGTATGAGTCAGCATATCGGCTCGGTCGAGGTCGGCAAGCGCGCCGATCTGGTGCTGTGGAACCCGGCCTTCTTCGGCGCGAAGCCCGACATGGTGCTGATTGGCGGCTCGATCGCCTCGGCGCAGATGGGCGACCCGAACGGCTCGATCCCGGCGCAACCTTTCTACACGCGCAACATGTTCGGGGCGCTTGGCGGGGCGCGGTACGCAAGCTCGGTCACTTTCATCAGTCAGGCGGCGCAAGCCAACGGGCTGGCTGCGAGCCTTGGGCTCCAGAAACAGACGCTGGCCGTTGAGGGCACGCGCAGCATCGGCAAGGCGCAGATGATCCACAACGCTGCGACGCCCGAGATCGACGTCCATCCCGAGACTTACGAAGTGCGTGCGGATGGCGAATTGCTGACCTGCGAACCGGCGGAGGTTCTGCCGCTGGCGCAGCGGTATTTCCTGTTCTGAGGATGGGGTCAGCGGCTGGATACGAGGCGCTGCCCGGCGTCGGCAGGCGCTTCCGCGACGAGTTCCGGGAGCAGGCAACTCGCCGGTTCGTGCGGCGACGTTTGCAATCTGCGGGTGACCTTCTCGCGCTGAAAGGCCGTATCGTTGCGGATTTCGGGGGGCAGGAGGCGCGGTTCGAACACTTTGCGGCGGCTGGTGACGATCTCGACCTTCGTCCAGCGGCCGAGGCAGGGCATGTCGGGCCGGGTGAGGTAAGCTTCCCGCAGTTCGGCCTCGCGGCGTCGCAATCGCGCGATCTGGGCGCGGATCTGGGCCAGCTCGTCCGCGGGGGCGCGTGGGTCGAAGCAATGATGGAACATCGAAATCTCCTTCGCTGCGAGCATGCTGCGGCGGGAGGTTTGAGAAATCGTTAAAGGGTGCAAGACAATGAGTGATTATCCCAAGGCTGAAAAAGTGGCGCCCAAGGGTGCGTGGCAGGCGGCGGTGGACCATGTGGCGCTGGATTACGAGGGGCGTTTCCTGCGCCGCAAGCGGCTGGTCGCAGGCTCGGGCGCGGGGTTTCTTGTGGACCTGCCGGAGGTGATGAACCTCACGGGCGGCGAGGCCTTCGTGCTCGAAGACGGGCGGTTCATCGAGGTGCGCCCGGCGCTGGAGCCGGTGCTGGTGGTGACGGGCGATCTGACGCGGCTGGCCTGGCATATCGGCAACCGTCACACGCCGTGCCAGATCGAGGCGGACCGGCTGGTGATCCGCGCCGATCACGTGCTGGAGGCGATGCTGAAGCAGTTGGGGGCCGAGGTCGCGTCCGCGGTCGAGACCTTCCAGCCAGAGGGGGGCGCCTACGGGATGGGGCGCACGATGGGGCATGAACACGGGCATTCGCACGGCCACGACCATCATCACGACCATGCCTGATCCGACCGCGCCCCTGTCGCTGATGCAATGGCTCTCCCCGGCCTTTCCGACCGGGGCGTTCGCCTATTCTCATGGACTTGAGCAGGCAGTGGCCGCGGACGAGATCGGGGATGCGGCGGCGTTCGCGATTTGGCTGGGCGATGTGCTGGAGCATGGCGCGGGCTGGTCGGATGCGGTGCTGCTGGCCTGCGGGCTGCGCGGCTGCGATCTTGACGAGCTGGATGCGCTGGGACGTGCGATGGCGGGCTCGGCCGAGCGGCTGCGCGAGACGGCGGAGCAGGGCGCCGCCTTCACGTTGGCGCAGGCGGGGTTGCGGGGCGTCAAACTGCCGCCGCGAGTGCTGCCGGTCGCCGTGGCCGAGGCGGCGCGCGATCTGGACCTTCCCGCGGAGCAGGTGATTTCACTTTTCCAACATTCTTTCGCGTCGAACCTGGTCTCTGCAGCGGTCAGACTTGTTCCTTTGGGACAAATCGCCGGGCAGACGGTCTTGAGCGACCTGCACGGAAAAATCGCCGAGATCGCGGCACGCGCGGCGCAGGCGGAACTGACGGACCTGAGCTTCAGCGCCTTTCGCGCCGAGGTTTCGGCCATGAAACACGAGACGCTCGATGTGCGTCTCTTCAAGACTTGAGGTGAAGATATGGGCAACGGACCTTTGCGCGTGGGAATTGGCGGACCGGTGGGCGTGGGCAAGACCACGCTGACCGAGCAACTGGCGCGAGCCTTGGCCGCGCGCGTGTCGATGGCGGTGGTGACGAACGATATTTATACGCGCGAGGATGCAGAGGCACTGATGCGCGCGCAGGTGCTGCCGGGCGAGCGTATTCGCGGCGTCGAGACGGGCGGCTGCCCGCATACGGCGATCCGCGAGGATGCGTCGATCAACCTCGCGGCCATCGCCGATCTGACCGCGAAGCTCCCCGATCTGGAACTGGTGCTGATTGAGAGCGGCGGCGACAATCTGGCCGCGACCTTCTCGCCGGAACTGGCCGATCTGACGATCTACGTGATCGACACGGCGGCGGGGCAGGATATCCCGCGCAAACGCGGACCGGGGCTGACCAAGTCTGATCTTCTGGTGGTGAACAAGGTGGACCTCGCGCCGCATGTGGGCGTCGATCTGGCGCAGCTCGAGGCGGATACGCAAAGCGCGCGCGGGTCGAAGCCTTATGTCATGGCGCGGCTGCGCCAAGGCGCGGGCATCGACGAGGTCGTCGCGTTTCTCGAGCGTGAGGGCGGATTGGCGTTGAAGCCGATTCCAGCCTGACCGCGAAACATTCGCCCATCTATTGGGCGAAAAGTCAGAATTTGTGCGAAAACTTCGGCAGACCCGCCCAACCGGCGGGTTTTTTGCTGCGCGGTGCCGGAATTTTTTGCCGCGCTGCAGCGTGAGGGTTTGGATGTCGGAGGCGCCTTGATGTGTGGCGCGGGGTCGATGGGATGTCCCGAGACCGGTGGCAATAGTGGAGGTTCGGCACCCGCAGAATGAGCCCTTGAAGGGCCGCGCGGGGCTGACGTGAACGAGGGAAATGAAATGATCAATCGGCGTAAACTGATGATGTCCGCGGCGCTGGCCGGGGCCATCTCGATGAGCGGGGGCCTCGCCTTCGCGCAGGAAGACGACAAGATCAAGGTGGGCGTCCTGCACTCGCTATCGGGCACGATGGCGATCTCGGAAACCACGCTCAAGGACACGGTCCTGATGCTGGTCGAGGAGCAGAACAAGAAAGGCGGCATCAACGGCAAGATGCTTGAGGCGGTCGTGGTGGACCCGGCCTCCGACTGGCCGCTGTTTGCGGAAAAAGCGCGCGAGCTGATCACCGTGGACAAGGTCGACGTGATCTTCGGCTGCTGGACGTCCGTGTCGCGGAAATCGGTGCTGCCGGTCCTTGAGGAACTCAACGGCCTGCTGTTCTACCCGGTGCAATACGAGGGCGAGGAAAGCTCGCGCAACGTGTTCTATACCGGCGCTGCCCCGAACCAGCAGGCGATCCCGGCGGTCGATTACTTCCTCGAAGAGCTTGGGGTCGAGAAATTCGCGCTGCTGGGCACGGACTATGTCTATCCGCGCACCACGAACAACATTCTCGAAGCCTACCTGCAGGACAAGGGCATCGCGAAGGAAGATATCTTCGTGAACTACACCCCCTTCGGTCAGTCGGACTGGTCGAAGATCGTCTCCGACGTGAAGGCGCTCGGCGCGGACGGCAAGAAGGTCGGCGTGATCTCGACGATCAACGGCGACGCGAATATCGGCTTCTACAAAGAACTCGCAGCCTCCGGCATCACCGCCGAGGATATCCCCGTCGTGGCCTTCTCGGTCGGCGAAGAGGAGCTGTCCGGTCTCGGCGACGCCGATCTCAAGAACCTTGTCGGTCAGCTGGCCGCCTGGAACTACTTCGAGAGCGCCGACACGCCCGAGAACGCGGCCTTCATCAAGCAGTGGCACGAATTTACCGGCGACGACAGCCGCGTGACCAACGACCCGATGGAAGCCACCTATATCGGCTTCAACATGTGGGTGCAGGCGGTCGAGCAGGTCGACTCCACCGATGTCGACAAGGTCATCGCTGCGATGCCGGGACAGGAGTTCCCGAACCTCACCGGCTCCACCGCGAAGATGCTGCCGAACCACCACCTGACCAAGCCGGTCCTCATCGGCGAGATCATGGAAGACGGTCAGTTCGACATCATCTCGCAGACCGACCCCGTGCCGGGCGACGCCTGGACCGACTTCCTGCCGGAATCGGCAGTGCTCAAGTCTGATTGGCCGGGGCTCGATTGCGGCATGTACAACACCGAGACCGAAACCTGCGTTCAGAAGAAATCGAACTACTGATCGTGTCTTGGCCGGGAGGGGTGCGCCTCTCCCGGCCGTTTCATCCTAAGGGGACGGGATGCGCAAGTTTTTGATCGCGCTCGGGATTGTTCTGGCATTGGCTCTGCCGGGGCTGGCGCAGGATGCGGGCGACGCGCCGCAGGCGGAGGCCACGCAAAGCGAGACGTTCGGGCTGCGCGCTGTTCTTCAGGACTATGCCAAGCAGGTCGCCAAGCCGTCGCGCCGCACCATCGGCCCGGTGATCGAGGCAATCGCTGCTTCGGGCGAGGGGGCCTCGCGCTTCCTGCAGGCCTGGGCCGACAAGCGCGTCGGGCTGCGCGAAAGCGACGGCTCCTTCTTCATCGTGAAGAAATCCGGCAGCGAATACCAACTGAGCGATCCGGTCACCGGAGAGCCTGCGGGCACCGCGCCGAAATCCGATATCGACGAGGTGAAGCCCAATTCCGGCGTCCGCGCCGAGATCGGCGTGGCGCTGGTGCGGTTCCTGCTCAGCGATCCCGATCCGAAGAAACGCCGCGAGGCGCTGACCGCGATCGACCGCAACGGCGAGGCGTCGCATCTGGAGCCCCTGCGCGCCTCGATCCCCGACGAGCCCGACCCTTCGATCAAGGCGGAGAAGCAGCGTCTGGAGCGTTTGCTGACGATCCGCTTCGGCAAGGATGCCGGGGAGCGCGTCGCCGCGATCGACAGTTTCGGGGCCGATCTGGGGCTGGATTTCCGTGCCACGCTGAACCCTCTGGTGGCGACGACCCGCAAGGTCTTTGAAGGCGCGCCCGAGGGCAATGTCGCCAAGACGCTCAAGCCGGGCCGCGATATTTCCGAAGACCAAGCCTATGCGATGCTGGTCTCGGCTGATATGGCGCCGGCGCGGATTTCGGCCTCCGAGATGCAGCAGGCTTTGGCCGCGCATGTGAAGGATGGTCAGGTGGGCGGGCTGCCGCTTGCCGCGATGGCCGATCCGGCCAAGCGTGAAGAAGCCTATGCGACGCTGGCCGCCGCCGGAGAGGTGCCGCAGCGCCTGACCGATGCCGAGGCCGAGGCACTGGTCGCCGATCACCAATTCGCCGATATCTATGCCGAGCCTGACCCGGAAGTGACCGCCGCCGCCGAGGCCGCGCTGACCCGCGTGAGCCGCACGGTGGCTGGGATGCAGACGGTCGATCTCGGTCTCGATGCGCTATCGCTCGCCTCGATCTATTTCCTCGCGGCCATCGGGTTGGCGATCACCTTCGGGGTAATGGGCGTGATCAACATGGCGCATGGCGAGTTCATCACGATGGGGGCTTATACCGGCTATGTCGTGCAGCTCTTCGTGCCCGACTATACGCTATCGATCCTGATCGCGCTGCCGCTGGCCTTCGCCATCACCTTCGGCGCGGGCGTCGCGATGGAGCGGCTGGTGATCCGTTATCTTTACAAACGTCCGCTAGAGACGCTGCTGGCCACCTTCGGCATTTCCATCGCGCTGCAGCAGCTGTTCAAGAATATCTTCGGGACGCAGGCCCGTCCTCTGACTTCGCCGCCGTGGCTGGAGGGGGCGTGGACACTCAACGATGTCGTCTCGATCAGCTATATCCGGATCGCGATCTTCGTGCTCGCGCTGGTATTCCTCGCCCTCTATCTCTGGGTGATGCGCAAGACGCGCCTCGGGCTGGAGGTTCGCGCGGTCACGCAGAACCCCTCGATGGCGGCTTCGATGGGGATAAACCCGGACCGGATCAACATGCTGGCTTTCGGGTTTGGGTCAGGTATTGCCGGGATCGCGGGCGTGGCCATCGGGCTTTTCGCGAAAGTCACCTCCGAGATGGGGCAGGACTATATCGTTCAGAGCTTCATGACGGTCGTGGTCGGCGGCGTCGGCTCGATCTTCGGCACGCTCGCGGGCGCGACCCTGATCGGCGTGCTGCAGAAGGGCATCGAATGGCTGAACCCGTCGAATACGCTCGCGGCGCAGACCTACATGATCCTCTTCATCATCATCTTCATCCAGTTCCGCCCGCGCGGCATCATCGCGCTCAAGGGCCGGGCCGCGGGGGATTGAGCATGAGACAGACCGCTTTCCCTTCCTCTTGGTCCAAATATCCCGCGGGGGCGCGGGGGTACGAAACCCCCGCCGCAACATCGGAGGTTCGCGCATGAAAGCCGGATTTCTCGCCAAGAACCCGTCCGTATTGTGGTTCCTGCTGATCCTCGCGGTCTTCACGCTGGGCGTCACTTTGCTTTCCCATGCCTACGGGCCGGGCGCTATCTCGACCTCGATGGTCAAGACGCTGGGCAAGACGCTGTGCCTGTGCCTGATCGCCATCGCGATGGATCTGGTCTGGGGTTATACGGGCATTCTGTCGCTCGGCCATTTCGCCTTCTTCGGGCTGGGCGGCTACATGATCGGCATGTGGCTGATGTACGAGCGCACCCGCGACATCGTCCTGAAATCGGCGGGCGAGTTCCCGATGACACCGCAGGAGGTGAATGACGCGATCGGCACGCAGATCTTCGGCGTGGTGGGCGGGTCCGATCTACTCGCGATCTGGACCTTCGCGGGCAACCTGCCGATGCAGCTTTTGTTCGTGGTACTGGTGCCGGGGCTCTTGGCGCTGATCTTCGGCTGGCTCGCGTTTCGCTCACGTGTGACGGGCGTGTATCTGTCGATCCTGACGCAGGCGATGACGCTGGCGCTGTCGCTTTACCTCTTCCAGAACGAGAGCGGGCTGCGCGGCAATAACGGGCTTTCGGGGTTGCAGAACATTCCCGGCGTGAGCGCGGGGCAGGATCATCTGTCGATCTGGTTCCTCTGGGCGTCGGCGATTGCGCTCGCGCTTGGCTATATCGCGGCGTCGCTGATCGTTTCGGGCAAGTTCGGCTCGGTCATTCGCGGCATTCGCGACGACGAGGCGCGGGTGCGCTTTCTTGGTTACTCGGTCGAAGGCTACAAGCTGTTCGTCTTCACCCTGACGGCGGTGATCGCGGCCATCGCGGGCGCGCTCTATTACCCGCAGGCGGGGATCATCAATCCGGGCGAGATGGCGCCCATCGCCTCGATCTACCTCGCGGTCTGGGTCGCTATCGGCGGGCGCGGGCGGCTTTATGGTGCGGTAATGGGGGCGGCCTTCGTCTCCATCGTCTCGAGCTGGTTCACTGGCGGCCGCGTCCCCGATCTGCCGCTGGGCTTCTACACGATCGACTGGGTCGATTGGTGGCAGGTGCTGTTGGGGCTCGCCTTCGTGCTGGTGACCTTGTTCGCACCGAAAGGGCTGTCGGGACTGATCGATCTCTTCGAAGGCATCCGCCGCCCGAACCGCCATGGCGCGCCGCTTGGCCCCGACAAGGGCTCGTTCCGGGAAGAGGAGGCGCAGGAATGAATGTCGCGGTCAAACCGGGGGCGGGAGCGCAGACCCTGCTGGAGGTCTCGGGCATCTCCGTCAGCTTCGACGGGTTCAAGGCGATCAACAACCTGAGCTTCAATATCGGCCCGTCCGAGTTGCGCGCGGTGATCGGGCCGAACGGGGCAGGCAAGACGACATTCATGGATATCGTGACCGGCAAGACGCGGCCCGACGAGGGCTCGGTGCTGTGGGGCGAAAGTTCGACCAATCTGCTGCGGCTCAATGAGGCGAAGATCGCGCGGATCGGGATCGGGCGGAAGTTTCAGAAGCCCACCGTCTTCGAGGATCAGACCGTCACCGAGAACTTGATGATGGCGCTCAAGGCCAATCGCAGCCCTTTCGCGGTGCTGGGCTGGAAGGCGGGGGCTGCCGATCGGGCGCGCGTCGAGGAGATCGCGGCGCAGGTGGGCCTCGCCGATCAGCTGCCGCGCAAATCGGGCGAGCTGAGCCACGGGCAGAAGCAATGGTTGGAGATCGGGATGCTCCTGGCGCAGGAGCCGAAGCTGTTGCTGGTCGACGAGCCCGCTGCCGGGATGACCTTGGCCGAGCGCGAGCAGACGACCGCGCTTTTGGTCGATCTGGCGCGCGATCATGCGGTGGTCGTGGTCGAGCATGACATGGAATTCGTGCGCCGTCTGAACTGCAAGGTGACGGTGCTGCATGAGGGGGCGGTTCTGGCGGAAGGCTCGCTCGACCATGTGACCGCCGACAAACGCGTGATCGAGGTGTATCTTGGCCGCTGATCTGACAAAACCCGCGATGCTGAAGACCGAGGGGCTGACGCTTCATTACGGCGGCAGCCAGATCCTCCACGGGATCGACATGGTGGCGCGTGCGGGCGAGGTGACCTGCATCATGGGCACCAACGGGGTGGGCAAGACCTCGCTGCTGAAGGCGATCTCCGGGACGCATCTGCGCTCGGGCGGGTCTGTTACGCTGGATGGCGCGGAGATGGGGCGTGTGCCGCCACAGGCGATGGCGAAGGCGGGTCTGGGTTACGTGCCGCAGGGCCGGATGATCTTCCCGCTGTTGACGGTGCGCGAGAATATGGAGACGGCTTTCGCCTGTCTGCCGAAATCCGAGCATGTCATCCCGGATGAGATTTACGAGCTGTTCCCGATCCTGAAGGACTTCCTCAATCGCCGGGGCGGGGATCTCTCGGGCGGGCAGCAGCAGCAGCTCGCCATAGCCCGCGCGATGCTGATGAAGCCGAAGCTACTGCTGCTGGACGAGCCGACCGAGGGCATCCAGCCCAACATCATCCAGCAGATCGGGCGGGTGATTTCCTACCTGCGCGAAAAGGGGGATATGGCGATCGTGCTGGTAGAGCAGTATTTCGACTTCGCGCATGATCTGGGCGATAGTTTCTACGTGCTCAAACGCGGCGCGGTCGCAATGGAGGGCACGAAGGAGACGCTCACCCGCGAGGCGCTGCGCGAGGTAGTGAGCGTCTGAGGCGGCGGGCGGCGTCCGAGCGTCGGATAGGCGTTTTGACAGCTTCGCCGCTTGCTGCTTTCGCTTTGATGCCTGCATTTTGGTCATGCTCGCGCGGCATCTAAATCGCGCGCTCCCGTGGGGAGGATGGGCGCGACCCCGGGGCAGTCGATGCCAGGTCGCCATGGCGGCGCTGAAGGGGGGTATCATTTCATCGCTTGCCCGACTCGCCCCTCCGGGCGCATCCTTTCCCTTAGGTCAGGTGACTTTCGCAAAAGCCCCGACCACAGGGAGAAACGATCCGGGAGAGGGTCGTCTGTCAAAAGGGAGAGGGGGGATACCCATGAAACGCGTCATTACTCTGGCCGCGCTCGCCGCGCTGGCCGGGTCTTCGGCAGGGCTCGCGCAGGAGGTCTCGGTCGAACGAGGCAGACTGGTCTCAATCACGTCGGGATGTCACGACTGCCACACGGCCGGTTACAACGAATCCGGCGGCAAGATCGATCCGGAGGCGGCGCTCAAGGGCGTACCGCTCGGCTGGCAGGGTCCGTGGGGCACTACCTATGCGGTCAATTTGCGCGACGAGATCAAGGATATGGACGAGGACGGTTTCGTGGAATTCGCGAAGACCTTCGACGCGAAGCCGCCGATGCCGTTCTACAACGTGCATGCCATGCCCGAGAGCGATCTGCGCTCGCTTTACCAGTATATCAAGTCGCTCGGCGAGCCGGGGGATCCGATGCCAGAGGCCTTGCCGCCGGGGGAGGCGCCCAAGACACCCTATATCGTGATGGCGCCGCCGATGATGCCGAACTAGGGCCCGGCTCGACCGATCCGGCCCAATGACCGGCGTCATTTCCGAGGGCATCCGGTACCTGCTATCCTGTGCTCAGAGGAGGCGGGATGATCCGAGCCATCGTCATAGGGCTTGCTCTGGTATGTCCGGCAGCAGTCGGGGCCTGTCCCGCGCCGCTGCCGATCGCTGTGCCAAAGGCGGTGATGGCGCCGCTCACCGCGTGGATCACAGAGCATAGCGGCTACGCCGCGCCGGAGGGCGCGCCTGCGATTTTCCTTTGCCAGAGCGGAGAGGTCATCACCTATGAAGGGCGAGATATCCTCGTCGATGCCGATCTGCGCGCGGCCTACGATTTTGTCGAGGACCGGATCTTCCTTGTTGCGCCTTGGTCGGAGGACGATCCGATGCTGCTTTCCTCGCTTTTGCATGAGCTCATTCATCGCGCTCAGTTTCGAGCCAAGGACTGGCCCTGTCCTGCGGCGGCCGAGCCGGAAGCCTATCGCCTGCAGGAGGCATGGCTCGCCGAACGGGGGATCGATCCGGGCTTCGCGTGGGCCGAGATTTACCTGCGGGCGCGTTGTTCCTCGGACCATCGGCGCTGAAGTCGCGCCGCGCGAGGCTTGAAAAGGTTCCCTACATTACATTTCTGTAAGCGGATATTCGCCAACCCGCTGATCTGCGCCGAATTTCTTCTTCGGTCAAAGCCTGATTCAGGGCTATGCAACGAGGTAACGAAGACGCAACAATTCGACATCGACAGTGATCGCCCATGCTCTCCATCTCTGACCTTGCGGGCCGTGCAGCCCCTCTCTCGCTTGTTCTGATCGCGGCGCTGACCGTCTCGGCCTGTACCCCGACCACCGGCGACAGGATGGGCTTCGCAAGCGCACGGGATGAGACGGGCGCCGTCAATCTCGAACGCCGTGCATACGCGGTCGAGGTGGCCAAGCAGATGCGCGCCAAGCGCCAGCGGGTCTGGTGCGTGCCGTTCGCGCGCAATGCCTCCGGTATCGACATTCGCGGCAATGCCAAGACGTGGTGGTCGCAGGCGAAGGGGCTCTATGCGCGCGGTCACCAGCCGAAGGTCGGCGCGGTGATGGCCTTCTCGGCGACCCGTCGCAATCCGCTGGGCCATATCGCGGTCGTCTCGGGCGTCGACTCGCCGCGTCAGATCCGGGTCGATCACGCGAACTGGGAGCGTAACAAAGTGTCGCTCGACATGGTCGTGGTGGATGTCTCCGAGAAGAATGACTGGAGCGCCGTGCGCGTCATGAGCAACCCCGGCGCGCTGGGCCGCGTCTATCCGATCACCGGGTTCATCTCGAAAGGCTGAGGTCGATGGGGCCGAGCCTCAGGGCTCAGCCCTCGCTCGTCAGCCGCTCGGCCTTCTTTCTCACCAGAACGCTGCGCAGGTCGTGCATCGTCAGCAACAGCGTATCCGTGATCTCTTCGAGCTGAGCATCGGTCGCCTTCGACTGCGCCCATTGCGCTACGAGATTGAGGTGATCGACCGCGCGCAGAATATCGTCGACATCGCGCTGGGCGAGCACCTCGCGGCGATGCGTCATCCATGCTTCGATCTCGGCGCGGTCTTGCTCGGTCAGAACCCGGTCGCCCTGTGGTTTGATCTCGCCGTTGCGGATGTTGATATTGGCGATCGGGTCCATCTCGATCCGGCGCTGACGGTTCTCGGTATCGACGCGAAACACCGTCGCGCCATTCTCCTTCACCCGGAAAAAATACTCGGGCAAGTCAGTCATTCGCCAATCTCCCTTGGATAGTCCGCCTTATGTCAGCCCTTCGCAGAAGGCCTTGATGCGGGCGCAGGCCTCGGTCAGGGCCGCGTCCGATGTAGCGTAGCTGATGCGGAAATTCGGTGAAAGCCCGAAGGCCGCGCCGAAGACCACGGCGACGTCGTTTTCCTCCAGCAGCGCGTTGGCGAAATCCTCGTCGCTCTCGATCTTGCACCCGCCTGCGGAGGTCTTGCCGATGCAATCCTTGATCGAGGGGTAGACGTAGAACGCGCCCTCGGGCGTCGGGCAGGAGATGCCGGGGCAGGCGTTGAGCCCGGCCACCACCAGATCGCGCCGCCGCTTGAAGGCGGCGCGGAACGTGTCGATGAAATCCTGGGGTCCGTTGAGCGCCTCGACTGCCGCCCATTGCGAGATCGTGCAGGGGTTCGAGGTCGATTGGCTCTGCACCTTGCGCATCGCCGCGATCAGCTCTTTCGGGCCGGCCGCATAGCCGATCCGCCAGCCGGTCATCGCATAAGCTTTCGAGACGCCGTTGACCGTCAGAGTACGGTCGTAGAGCGCGGGTTCGACCTGCGCGGGCGTGGTGAACTCGAACCCGTCGAAGGTGAGGTGCTCATACATGTCGTCGGTCATCACCCAGACATGGGGGTGGCGCAGCAGCACGTCGGTCAGCGCCTTCAGCTCGTCGCGCGAATAGGCAGCCCCCGAGGGGTTCGAGGGCGAGTTGAACAGGAACCACTTGGTGTTCGGCGTGATCGCGGCGTCCAGCGCCTCGGGGCTGATCTTGTAGCCCATCGCGGGATCACCTTGCACGAAGACGGGGGTGCCGCCGCCGATCAGCACCATATCCGGGTAGCTGACCCAGTAGGGCGTCGGGATCACCACCTCGTCGCCGGGGTTGAGCGTCGCCATCAGCGCGTTGAACAGCACCTGTTTGCCGCCCGAGGAGACCGAGACCTGCTCGGGCGTGTAGCGAAGCCCGTTCTCGCGGGCGAACTTGGCGCAGATCGCCTGTTTCAGCTCGGCGATGCCATCCACTGCCGTGTATTTCGTCTTGCCCGCCGCGATCGCGGCTTTCGCGGCACGCTTGATCGACTCGGGCGTGTCGAAGTCGGGTTCGCCGGCGGACAAACCGATCACGTCGCGGCCCGCAGCGCGCAGTTCAGCCACCTTCCCGGTCATCGCGACGGTCGGAGAGGGTTTCACCCGCGCAAGCGTGTCGGAAAGGAATGCCATCGGGTCGCCCTTGATTTGTAACTCGTTCGGCAAACTTCTAGGCTTGGGGCCAAGAGCGTTCAAGTGAAAGCGGGAGAGAGATCATGGTCGACGATTGGTATGGCGAGGCGAGCGCAACATTCGGCGACCGGCTCGCGGGGGCGCGCGAAGCGGCCGGGTTGAGCCAGGAGGACCTGGCGACGCAGCTCGGCGTCCGGCTCGAGACGTTGCAGGCTTGGGAAGAGGATGTGCTCGAGCCGCGCGCGAACCGGCTGCAGATGCTGTCGGGCATGCTCAACGTCACGCTGATGTGGCTGCTCACCGGGTCGGGCGAAGGGCTTGACGGCCCGCCCGAACAGGGAGAAGACGCAAAGGCGGAACGCGCCCTTGTGCGCGAGATCCGGGAAGTGCGGTCCGGCCTCGAGGAACTCGACGTTCGGCTGGCACGGCTGGAGAAGCGTTTGGTGGCAGGAGAGAGTTGATGGCAGAGACGCGAGAGGCGCGGCTGAAACGGATGAAGATGCGCAGCTGGCGGCGCGGGATCAAGGAAATGGACCTGATCCTCGGGCCTTATGCGGATGCGCGGCTGCCCGAGCTGGATGCCGACACTCTCGAACTCTACGATCAGCTGCTCGAAGAGAACGATCAGGACCTCTACCCGTGGGTGTCCGGCGCGCAGCCTTGCCCGCCGCAATATCTCGATCTGCTCTCCGAAATCGGCCAATTCGCGCGCGAGCGCCACATTACCAAAAGCTGAAAACCGCGCGGAAACCCCGGGTTTTATCGGGTTTTCCGCGAATTTTCAGAGATTTCGGCCCGATTAACGGTATCTTTTCCATTTCCCGCCACTGTCCTGCCTGAGGGGCAGCGCAACTGGCGGAGAGTGCTATGACCGTGCAGAAATCTGCAAGCGACATGACGTCCGTCCCGGCGAGCCCGGGGCTGATGGCGGGATATCTGGACAGCCTATCGCTGCTGGAGCGGCTGCACCGCTTGCTGCTCGATGTGATCAAGGACGAGTTCGAGCGGCTGGGCATCCTCGAGATCAACCCGGTGCAGGCGCTGTTGCTGTTCAACGTGGGCGAAAACGAGGTGACCGCGGGAGAGTTGAAGACCCGTGGCTATTACCAGGGCTCGAACGTCTCCTACAATCTCAAGAAACTGGTGGAGGCGGGCTATATGCACCATCAGCGCAGCGAGATCGATCGCCGCTCGGTCCGGGTGCGCCTGACGCCGAAAGGACGGGGCTTGCGCGACAATGTCGCGGCCCTGTTCGAGCGGCATGCCTGCGGGATGGAGACGCGCGGCGTCATCACCTTCGAAGCGATGGAAGAAATGAACCACACGCTGCGCCGGATGGAGCGCTACTGGACCGACCAGATCCGCTATATCTACTGACCCTTGGGCAGGTCGCGTTTGCGCGATGACGCCCGGTTCTCCTTGCCGCGGCGGCGTGCTGCGTGCTTGCTTGCCGTGACGACATGCGGTGAGGGGACGTGCGATGAAACAGCTTGGACAAAAGGCGATGCGCGGAGCGATCCGTGTCGGCATGGCGGCGGCGCTGCCGATTGCGGGGCTCGCTTGGTGGAAGCGCGACGAGATCGCGCGGCTGCGCGCGGTGAACCGGCTGTTCGAGCCCGACCGGATCGTCGGCAATTTCTCCAACATGCCCGCGCTGTTTCATTCGCGCGAGATTGCGCGTGGCGACGGGCCGGTGTCGGACCTGCCCCGCGGGGCGGAGGATGCGCTGCCCGATGGTGTCGACGACTGGATCGAGCGGCGCTGGATCACCGCGCTGGTGACGCTGCGCCATGGGCAGATCACGCATGAGCGCTATTTCCGCGGCACTGCGCCAGAGGATCTGCGGATCTCATGGTCGATGGCGAAAAGCTTCCTCTCGGCCACGCTGGGGATCCTGCACCATCAGGGTGTCATCCCCGATCTCGACGCGCCGCTCACCCGCTTTGCACCGCAGCTGAAGGGGTCGGGCTATGACGGCGTCACGATTCGAGATGCGCTGGTGATGTCCTCGGGCGTGGCGTTCAACGAGGACTATCTGGATTTCCATTCGGATATCAACAAGATGGGTCGTGTACTGGCGATGGGGCGGTCGATGGACGCCTTCGCAGCCTCGCTCAAGATCCGCGAGGCGGAGCCGGGGGCGCGGATGCTCTATGTCTCGATCGACACGCATGTTCTGGGCATGGTCATTGCGGGCGCGACCGGGGCCGACCCGGCGCAGGTGATGGGCGAATTGCTGATCGTGCCGATGGGGCTGGAGGCCGCGCCCGTGATGCTGACCGACGGGCTGGGCGTCAGCTTCGTACTTGGCGGGCTGAACCTGCGGACGCGCGACTATGCGCGCTTCGGCCAGATGTTCCTGCAAAAGGGCTTCTGGAACGGCCGCCAGATCGTGCCCGAGGACTGGGTTACGAAATCGACCGCGCTGCAGGCGCCGAAGGGCGAGGGCTACGGCTATCAATGGTGGGTGCCCGTCGACACGGCGGATCACGGCGGCGACTATTTCGCGCGCGGCATCTATGGCCAGCATATCTATGTCAGCCCCGCGACCGACGCGGTGATCGCGATTAACGCCGCCGACTGGCGTTTCAAGGAGGAGGGCGTCGAAGAGGAAAACCTTGCCATGTTGCGCCGCATCGCCGAGGTTTCCTGAAAGGGGAGGGCCGCGCGATGCAGATGTATGAGGCGATCAACGTTCTGGGCGGCCCCTTGCAACCCTGTTCGCTCAAGCCCCGGACCGGGTTTTTCCGTGATGGCAGCTGCAACACCTGCTGGGAGGATAGCGGCTCGCATACGGTCTGCGCGGTGATGACGTCGGAGTTCCTCGCCTTCTCGAAATATCTCGGCAACGACCTGAGCACGCCGCGCCCCGAATACGACTTTCCGGGGCTCAAGCCGGGCGACCGCTGGTGCCTGTGCGCCTCGCGCTTTTTGCAGGCGGTGCAGGAGGGCTGCGCGCCCGAGGTGATGCTGGCCTCGACCCATCGCGATGCGCTGCGGGTGGTGCCGTTCAAGGTGCTGGCCGATCATGCGGCCGAGAAGAAGGGCGGGAAGGGCTGAGGCTCAACCCGTCGCGCCGCCCACCGGAACCCAGAGCACATCCTCGATCTTCGGCGCGCCGGTCGCGAGCATCACCAGGCGGTCGAAGCCGAGCGCGATGCCCGACGCTTCGGGCATGATCTCGAGCGCTGCGAGGAAGTCTTCGTCGATCGGGTAACGCTCGCCGTAAAGCTGTTCCTTCAGGTCCATATCGGCCTCGAAGCGGCGGCGCTGCTCGACCGGATCGGTCAGCTCGCCGAAGCCGTTGGCGAGTTCTACCCCGCAGGCGTAAAGCTCGAACCGTTCGGCCACGCGGGCGTCATCCGGGGCAGGGCGGGCCAGCGCGGCCTCGGCCAGTGGATAGCGGTCCAGAATCATTGCGCGGCCATGGCCCAGATGCGGTTCGACCTTCGCGACCAGCAGTTTCGAGACGATGTCGGACCAGCTATCCGCATCGGCAACCGCAAAGCCGATCGCCTCGCATTGCCCGCGCAGGGCCGCCACGTCCGTTTCCGCTCCGTCGCAGGTGCCGAGCAGGTCGATCCCGGCATGGCGTTCGAACGCGTCGGCCACCGACAACCGCTCAGGTTCGGCGAAGGGATCGCACTCGGCGGTGCCATAGCGCAGCACGGGCGATCCCGCTGCCTCCGCGGCCAGCCGCAGCATCGCCGCGCAATCCGCCATCAGCGCGGTGTAGTCTTCGCCCGCGCGATACCATTCGAGCATGGTGAATTCGGGCGAATGGCGCTTGCCCGCCTCGCGGTTGCGCCAGACATGGGCGAAGGCGGCGATGCGCGGCTCGCCCCCCGCCAGCAGTTTCTTCATCGCGAATTCGGGCGAGGTGTGCAGATACATCCGCCGCGCCGCGCCGTCATTGCCGATCATGTCGGTGGCGAAGGCGTGCAGATGCGCCTCGTTGCCGGGGGAGACCTGCAGAGCGCAGGGATCGACTTCGACGAAATCCTCTGCCGCCAGCCAGCCGCGGATCGCGGCCTGAATGCGGTTGCGCGCGAGCAGGGCAGGGCGGCGGTCGGCGTGGCGCTCGGGCGTCCAGAACGGGGGCATGGAAGGCCTTTCAGGCTGGAAATCGGGGCGCAAATGGTTTAGGCGCTCTGCAATCCGGGCGCCAGAGCCTGTTTTATCCGAATTCAAAGGGGTCCTTTCATGGCGAAAGTCATCGCTTCCTCTGTCCGCAAGGGCAACGTGCTAGAAATCGACGACAAGCTTTACGTCGTGATCACCGCGCAGAACATCCATCCCGGCAAGGGCACGCCCGTGACGCAGGTCGACATGCGCCGCATCTCGGACGGCACCAAGGTGTCGGAGCGTTGGCGCACGACCGAGCAGGTCGAGCGCGCCCATGTCGAAGAGCGTGAATACGATTTCCTCTATGAGGATGGCGAAGGCTACCACTTCATGGACCCCGAGACCTACGAGCAGCTCGCGGTTCAGGAAGACGTGATCGGCGATGCGAAAGTATTCCTGCGCGACGGGATCCGCGTTCATCTCAAGACCTTCCAGGAAAACGCGATCGCGATCGACCTGCCGCAGAAAGTCACCGTCGAGGTCGAAGAGACCGAGCCGGTCGTGAAGGGGCAGACCGCCTCGTCGAGCTACAAGCCCTCGATCTGCACCGGCGGGATCCGCGTGATGGTGCCGCCGCATATCGGAGTCGGTACGCGCATCGTGATCAACACCGAAGACACCACCTATGTGGAGCGCGCGAAGGACTGATCCTCGCAGCGATCTGATAGAAAAGGCGCCCTTCCGGGCGCCTTTTTTGTTTACGGATGGGAAGTGTAGGTCAGGCGGGGCGTTGCGCGGGGCGGGCGGGCCAGACTTCCAGCAGACCGGCTGCGAGTACGAGCGCGCCGCCTGCGATCTCCATAGCGGAGAGCAGCTCTCCTGCGATCAGCGCGGCGGAGACCGCGCCGACCAGGACCTCGCTCATCAGCAAGATTCCGATCCGCGCCGGTTCGAGCCGGACGGTGGCCCACATCAGAGCTGCCGTCGCAGCGCCCCACCAGAACACCCCGGCGGAGATGGTGAGCCCGAGTGCGGCGGCCCAATCGACCCCGCTCGCGGGAAGGGGCGCGAGGAACGGCGCGAGGCAAAGCGCGGTGAGGGCCGCGCCAGCCGCGAAGGTGAAGGTGGCCGGGCCGGGCGAGAGCGTCGATCTGGTGCGCATCCCGGTGGTCGCGACCGACCAGATCACGCCGCCGACGAGGGTCATCCATTCGCCGAGGCTGCTCGGCAGGGGCAGGCCGCCGCCCGCGCCCAGCATCAGACCGAGCCCGGAGAGACCCACGACGATCGCAGCCATCCGCAGCCGCGAGACCGGCCAGCCCATCACGAACCGTCCGATCAGCACCGACCAGACCGGGGTGAGAAACCACAGCAGGATCACCAGCGCGACGCGGCCATAGAGGAAACCGATCGAATAGAGCGCGAAGGCCGCACCGCCGAGCGCGACCGAGGCCAGCGCTGCGGGCGTCGCAGTGGCAAGCTCGGCGCGTTTGGCCCATGCGACCGGCGCCATTGCCGCGCAGGCGACCACGGTGATCGCGACCGTGCCCCAGGCGCCCGCCAGACCATGGCCGTCCAGCGCGCGCACCGGCAGCCAGTAAAGCCCCCAAAGCGCGCCCGTGATCAGCGTGATCGCGCTGGCGATGAGGGTGAGGCGGGCCTCGCTCACCCTTTGATCCGCTCGATCCACGCTTCCAGCGCGGCCAGCGCCTCGGGCTCGTCGAGGAAGGGGATATGGGCGCGGTCGGCGACGCGGGCATAGATCATGTCCGGGCGGCGGCGCTGCATCTCTTCGACGGTGGTGTCGCTCAGCAGATCGGAATTCGCGCCGTGGATCAGGACGAGCGGCAGCCCCTCGGTCGCCTCGAAGAGCGGCCAGGCGGGCTCCACGCCCCCCTTGAAGGCGCCGAGGAAAGCCTCGCGCAGGGCGGGGTCGTAATTGATTTTCAGCCCCGTCTCGGTCTCGACGTAATGGTGGCGGACCTCCATCGCCCAGCGGTTGGGTGGGACATCGGCGAAGCCGGTCATCGCCTCGGGCAGCTTCTCGGCCATTTCCGCGTAGCTCTTCGCCGCCGGGTTGCGCCCGATATAGTCGAAGATCTTGTTCAGCCCCGTCTCGTCGAGAACGGGGCCCACGTCGTTCAGCGCAAGCCCGGTCATCCGCTCTTTCGCGGTCAGCGCGAGATACATGCCTACGAGCCCGCCGCGCGAGGTGCCGAGGATCGCGGCCTTCTCGATCCCGAGATGATCGAGAAGCTGGAGCGCATCCGCCGCTTCGCGCGGCACGGTGTAGGTTTCCTGTCCGGTCCAGTCGCTCTCGCCGCGGCCGCGATAATCCATGCAGATCAGCCGCACGTCCTTCAGATGCGGGGCGACATAGTCGAAATCTCGGGTGTTCCGCGTCAGACCGGACAAAGCCAGGATCGGCACGCCGCTGCCGCTGTCGCGATACGCGATCTTCGCACCATCATCCGCGGTAAAGAAATCCATTACGCCGCTCCTCTCTGGATTGCTGACCTGTCCGCGATCATAGTGCGTCAGAGGGAGATCGCCATGGCTGACACGCTGGAAAGATTACACGAAAGACTGAGCGCGCTCGAAGACGAGATCGAAGCGGAATGGGACCGTCGCCGCGAGGCGATGGCGTTCCGGCTCGATCATAACCGGGTGGTGTTCGAGGCGGGCGTGCGCGATGCGCACCGGCAGGCGCGTGTGGGCCTGTTGCGCTTTCTGTCCTACGCGCGCCCGATGGTCATTTTGACGGCTCCGGTGATCTATTCGCTGATCGTGCCCTTCGTGCTGCTCGATCTTTTCGTGAGCCTCTATCAGGCAATCTGTTTTCCGATCTACCGTATCGCCAAGGTGAAGCGCTCCGATCATATCGTGGTCGACCGTCAGCATCTGGCCTATCTCAACGCGCTGCAGAAGCTGAACTGCGTCTATTGCGGCTATTGCAACGGGCTTCTGAGCTATGTGCGCGAGATCGCCGGCCGGACCGAGCAGTACTGGTGCCCGATCAAGCACGCGCACCGGGTGAAGGGGCCGCATCTGCGCTACCGCGATTTCGTGGAATACACGGATGCCGAAGGGTTTCAGGCGCAGACGATGCGCCTGCGGCGCGCGCTGCGCGAGATGGAGGAGTGAGCGCGGCTCAAAGGTGGTCGGGCACCGCGCGCAGGTCCGTCAGGATCGCCGCGGGTTTATAGGGCAGCCGTTCGACCGGAGCGTTTGCGCGGTTGACCCACAGCACCCGGAAGCCCGCCTTCGCCGCCCCCGCCGCGTCCCAGCCATTCGACGAGATGAAACAGGTCTTCTCCGGTTCGACGCCCATCTTCTGCGCGATCATGTCGTAGACGGCGGCGCGCGGTTTGTAATGGCCGATCTCGTTGATCGAGAGCACCTCGTCGAGCAGATGCCCCACGCCCGCCGCATGAACCGCAGCCCCCAGCATGTCGGGCGCGCCATTCGACAGGATCGCACGCCCGACACCGCGATGGTGCAGCGCATCGAGCATCTCGGGCACTTCCGGGAAAGCGGGCAATTCGCGGTAAAGTGCCATCAGCCGCTCGGCCAGATCGGGATCGTCGAGATCCTGCGCCGCCATCGCCCAATCGAGCCCGTCGCGGGTCAGCTGCCAGAAATCGACGTAATCGCCCATCACCTCCCGCAGCCAGCTATATTCGAGCTGTTTGCGGCGCCAATCGGCGGCGAGGCGCGGCCAGATCTCGGTCAGGCGTGGTTCCTCGGCGGCCAGATTGCGCGCGGCGGCGTCGACGTCGAAGAGCGTGCCGTAGGCGTCGAAGACGCAAAGCTGAATGGACATGATATTTCCTCCCGAGCTTCACCCTAGCGTCGGTGGGGTCGGGTGCAAGGGTCAGTAGATGTCGCGCGAGGCTTGCGTCGCGGCGACGAGCCCTTCGGCGAGACGCTCGGCCAAGCCATTGTCGCGCAGCGTGGTGAGGCCCTTGGCGGTCGTGCCCGCGTAGTCGATCATCTCCTGCACATGGGCCTGAGGGGGCGGACCCTCGGCCATTATCTCTCCGGCCGAGAGAAATAGCTGGCGCACCGCGCGGTCTGCGATCTCGGGCGGGACGCCCTGATCTTCGGCATGACGCGCCATCGCAGCCGCGCAGGCGGCGACGAATCCCGGCACCGGGCCGGTCATCGCGGTAAAGAAGTCGATCTGTGCCTCGTCGTGCAGTTCGTCCGTCTGCCCGCAGGCCTGGAAGAGGGCGCGGGTGCGGGTGCGGTCTTCCTCGGTCACGGCGTCGCTCGCGAACCACGGCGAATAGGCAAGGCCCTTTGCGGCGGCGGGGCTCGACATGGCGCGGATCACGCGGGGGCTGGCGCTGATGCGGGTGAGGTCGGCCAAAGGCACGCCCGCCATGACGGAGATCACCAGCTTGTCTTTCGCATCGATCCTGAGGTCTCGGGCGGCGGCGGGCGGCACGCAGAGGATCACCACGTCGCAAGCCTCTGCCAGTGCCTGCGGATCGGTCAGCACGTTCTGGGGTGGGAAGCCGTCAATGCCAGGCACGGTGCCGGAGCGGTTGGCCATCAGAAGCGACCTGGGTTCCGCGCGCCAAAGCGCCTCCGCGATTGCCGCGCCGAGCATGCCCGAACCGATGATGCCGATGGAGAAATCGAGTGCCATGCGCGCCTCCCTGCGTGTTCGCGGCAGCCTAGCGCGGGGCAGGGGATGGGGGAAGGGAGGGAGGTCCGCTTCAAACACGAGACTGCGCCCGGAACGCGGCGAAGCCGCAGGGCGCGCGCCGGCCCGTCCCCGCGGGCTGGCGCGTTGGCCAACCGCGCGAAACGCAGCCATGTTCAAGGTATGTGGCTTGGATAAAGCGCTGCCGCACAGAGTGTGAGCCGCGCCACCCCACGGGCCGGCGCGCGCCCTGCTTGCGATTGGCTGAGCTTACAGGTTCTCCGCCGCGGGCATGCCCATGACGTGATAGCCGCTATCGACCGAGATGATCTCCCCGGAGGTGCAGGCACCATAATCCGAGAGCAGATAGACAGCCGTACCGCCGATCGCTTCCAGAGTCGCGTTGTGGCGCAGGGGCGAATTGTGCTCGGTATGGCGGAAGGTCTTGCGCGCGCCGCCGATTGCGGCCCCGGCCAGCGTCTTCATCGGGCCGGGCGAGATCGCGTTCACGCGGATGCCGTCGGGGCCCAGATCGGCCGCCAGATAGCGCACCGCCGATTCCAGCGCCGCCTTCGCCACGCCCATCACGTTGTAATAGGGCGTCACGCGCTGCGAGCCCATATAGGTCAGCGTGATCATCGAGCCGCCCTCGTTCATCAGTTCCGAGGCACGCTTGGCCACGTCGATGAAGCTGTAGCAGGAGATCGTCAGCGAGTTCTTGAAGTTCTCGCGGGTGGTGTTGATGAACCGTCCCGCGAGTTCGGACTTGTCGGAATAGGCGATGGCGTGAACGACGAAATCGATCGAGCCCCATTCCTCTTTCAGCTTGGCGAAGGCGGCGTCCATCGAGGCGTCGTCATTCACGTCCACATCCAGCAGGAATTTCGAGCCCACGCTCTCGGCCAGCGGTTCGACCCGTTTGCCGAAAGCCTCTCCTTGGTAGGAGAACGCGAGTTCCGCGCCTTGCTCGGCCAGTGCCTTCGCGATCCCCCAAGCGATCGAACGCTCGTTGGCGACCCCCATCACGAGGCCGCGCTTACCCTTCATCAGTTCCGCCATTCCCGTCCCTGCCGCCGTTATAAATTCGTTAGTCCAAATATTTGCTCATCACGAGCGACGCGTTGGTGCCGCCGAAACCGAAGCTGTTCGACAGGACCGAGTCGAACTCGACATTGTCGATCCGCTCCATCGCGATCTCTTCGGCTTTGATCGCCGGGTCGAGTTCGGTGATGTTGGCCGAGGCCGCGATGAAGTTGTTTTCCATCATCAGCAGCGAATAGATCGCCTCATGCACGCCGGTCGCGCCGAGCGAGTGCCCGGTGAGCGATTTGGTCGAAGAAATCTTCGGCACGCTTTCCTCGCCGAAGACGCGGCGCACGGCCTGCACCTCGGTCACGTCGCCTGCGGGCGTCGAGGTGCCATGCGCGTTGATATAGGAAATCTTGCGGCCTTCGGGCAGGGTGCCGACCGCGAGCTTCATCGAGCGCTCGCCGCCTTCGCCCGAGGGGGCCACCATGTCGTGGCCGTCCGAAGTCGCTCCGTAGCCGGTGACTTCCGCGTAGATCTTCGCGCCGCGTGCCTTGGCGTGCTCGAGTTCTTCAAGCACGACGACGCCGCCGCCACCCGCGATGACGAAGCCGTCACGGGTCGCGTCGAAGGCGCGCGAGGCCAGCTCGGGCGTGTCGTTATATTTCGACGACATCGCACCCATCGCGTCGAACAGACAGCTCAGCGTCCAGTCCAACTCCTCGCCGCCGCCGGCGAAGACGATGTCCTGCTTGCCCATCTGGATCAGCTCGGTGCCGTTGCCGATGCAATGCGCCGAGGTCGAGCAGGCCGAGGTGATCGAGTAGTTCACGCCCTTGATCTTGAACGGCGTGGCCAGACAGGCCGAGTTCGTCGAACTCATGCAGCGGGTCACCATGAACGGCCCCATCCGCTTGGGCGAGCCCTTCTCCATGACGATGCGATGCGCCTCGAAGAAGTTCGAGGTGGACGGACCGCCCGAGCCCATGATCAGGCCGCTGCGCGGATTCGAGATGTCGCTCTCTTCGAGGCCGCTATCGGCCAGAGCCTGCTCCATCGCGATGAAGTTATAGGCCGCGCCCGGACCCATGAAGCGCAGGTTGCGCTTGTCGATATGGTCCTCGAGCGTGATCTTCGGCTGGCCTTTGACCTGGCTGCGGAAGCCGCGCTCGGCATAATCCTCGGCGAATACGATGCCGGATTTGCCGGCCTTCAGGCTGGCGGTGACTTCTTCGGCATTGTTGCCGATGGGCGAGACGATGCCCAAACCGGTGATGACGACGCGGCGCATGCGGGCCTCCTGTCTTGTCTGTCTATGGGGGTCAGCTGTCGGAGAGCGCGACCTTCATGTCCTTGACCTCGTAGATCACGTCACCGTCGGCCTCGACGATCCCGTCGGCGACACCCATGGTCAAGCGACGCGTCTGAACGGCCTTGGTGAAATCGACCTTGTAGGTCAGCATTTTACGATCCGGGCGGACCATGCCGGTGAGCTTGACCTCGCCCACGCCCAGAGCATAGCCGCGACCCTGCCAGCCACGCCACCCCAGGTTGAAACCGGTGAGCTGCCAAAGGCCATCGAGACCGAGACAACCGGGCATGATCGGATTTCCGGGGAAGTGGCATTCGAAGAACCACAGATCCGGGGTGATGTCGAACTCGGCGACAACGTGACCCTTGCCGTGCTTGCCGCCATCGCCCGAGATATCGGTGATGCGATCCATCATCAGCATCGGCGGCGCCGGTAGCTGCGCATTGCCGGGGCCGAACAGCTCCCCGCGTGCACATTTCAGAAGATCTTCTTTCCCGAAGCTCGTCGGAAACCCAGCCATCGGCGCTCCTTCCCGGTTTTGGCGTGCTTTTGCATCCCTCTATCACCGCGTGGCCGCGCGGCGCAAGGGCGACGGTCGTCGGTCGCGCGCTCGGGCCCGCGCTCGCGCGGTTGCATTGAAACCTGAGTGGAAAAGTCTCATATAGGTACCGAGGAGACATGACATGGCTGTGACGAATTCGACCGAACAGCGCCGCGGACAGGAATGGCTGACCCGTGGCGGGCTGCGTCCCACCCGTCAGCGACTGGCGCTGGCCACATTGCTCGTGGGCGATGGGGAAAATCGTCACGTCACCGCCGAAAGCCTCTACGCGGCCGCGTGCGACGCTGGCGAAAAGGTCTCGCTCGCGACCGTCTACAACACGCTCAAGGCGTTTTGCGATGCCGGGCTGATGCATGAGATCACTGTCGATGGCGCACGCAGCTATTTCGATACGCGCATGGACGATCACCCGCATTTCTTCTGGGAAGACGACAATCGCCTGTCGGATGCGCCGGCCGAGGAACTGAAACTCGCCTCGATCCCGCAAGCCCCGGAAGGCGCCGAGATTACCCGCGTCGACGTCGTGATCCGCGTCCGCAAGGCCTGATTGCCGCTTCTTCTTGGCGAAAATATCCCGGGGTGAATGGCCGTAGGCCAGAGGGGCAGAGCCCCTGTATTGTGTCGCCCTAAACCTCACGGCAGGATCGCGAGCCATCCCCAGATCGTCAGGATCGACAATGCCGTCGCGATCAGCACGGCCGAGGCCGCGACTCTGCGCGCTACCCCGTAGATATTCGCGAAGAGATAGGCGTTCACACCGGGTGCCATCGCCGCTGTCAGCGTGGCCGAGCGAAGCGACGCGGTGTCGACGCCGAAGCCGAAATGAGCAAGGCCGTAGGTGATCGCCGGATGCAGACCCAGCGACAGGCCGGTGATCATCGCGATGGCTTTCGCGTCGCCTTCTGGGCGGTAGCGATAGAGCACGCCGCCCAGCCCGAACAAGGCCGCTGGCAGGGCCGCGCGGGCCATCATGTTCATCGCCTCCATCAGAGGATGGGGCAGGGGCTGACCTGTCAATGTGGTGAGTATCTTGATCACGAAGCCCGTCAGGATGCCGATCACCAGCGGCGTCCGGATCACCCCGATCAGCGCGTTGAGGCCGACGCGCCCGAGCGACGTGCCGGTGCCGGACGACCGCACCATCTCCATGGCGAGGATGCCGATCGTGTAGAGGAAGGGCGAATGGACCGAGATGATCGCGAAGTTGCCCGACAGCGCATCGGTACCATAGGCGCGCTCGGTGATCGGGACGCCCAGCAGCAGAGAATTCGAGAACAGGCAGGCGAAGCCGATCGCGACGCTTTCGGGGCCGTTGCGGCCCATCGCGCGCGCGCCAGTGATGCCGATCGCGAAAGAGATCAGCGCCCCCGCGTAGAAGGCGGCCATCATCGACCAGTTATAGCTCTGCGTCAGGTCCAGATTCGCGATCGAGCGCGCCAGAAGCACGGGCACCGCGAAATTCTGCGCGAAACGCATCAGCCCGTCGACCGCGCCCTCGGAAAACAGCCCGCGCAAGGCCACGACATAGCCGAAGCCGATCACGAGGAAGACCGGCAGGATGACGTTGATCAGGACGCTCATTAGAGACCGAAATCCAGAACCATTCCGTCATGGGCAGGGCGGATGTGATCGGGCGTCTCGTTGGCGACCGCATCGTGGTCGAGGTCGATATGCATGTTGGTGAGCACCGCGCTCGCGGGTTGGGCTCGTTCGATCCATTCCAGCGCGCGGGCCAGATGGGCGTGCGTCGGATGCGGCTTGCGGCGCAGCGCGTCGAGCACCCAGCAATCCAGACCGTCGAGATGTTTCCACGCCTCTTCGGGGATGTCCGAGACGTCGGGCAGATAGGCCAGCCCGCCGATCCGGAAGCCGAGCGCGTCGATATTGCCATGCTCGACCCGGAAGGGCTGAAATTCGATCGAGCCGCCCGCGCCGGTGACCTGGAAAGGCCGCTCGCGATGGATCGATTTCAACTCGCAGATTGGTTTGTAATTGCTGTCCGAGGGCTGAACGAAGGCATAGGCGAAGCGGTCCAGAAGCGCGGTCTCGGTATCGGAATCGGCCCAGACGGGCAGGCGGGTGCGCATGTTGAAGACGATCTGGCGCAGATCGTCGAGCCCGTGGACGTGATCGGCATGGCTATGGGTGTAGACCACCGCGTCCAGCTCGCCCACGCCCGCGGTCAGAAGCTGCTGGCGCATGTCGGGCGTGGTGTCGATCAGAACCCGCGTCGTGCCCGATTGCGACACACGCTCCACCAGCATCGAACAGCGCAGCCGGTGGTTCTTCGGGTTCGCCGGGTCGCACTCGCCCCAGTTGTTGCCAAGGCGCGGCACGCCCCCCGAGGAGCCACAGCCGAGGATCGTGAAGCGCATCCGGCTCATGCAGCGACGCTCCCGCGTTCGCCATGTTCGGCGGCTTTCCAGAACAAACGGTCGAAATTGGCCTGCGTCGCGGCGGCGAATTCCTCCAGCGGCAGGCCGAATACATCGGCGCCGACCTTGGCGGTGTGGGCGGTATAGGCGGGCTCGTTGCGCTTGCCGCGATAGGGCGGCGGCGCGAGATAGGGGCTATCGGTTTCCACGAGGATCCGGTCGAGCGGCGCGGCGGCGAAGATGTCGCGCACTTCCTGGCTTTTCGGGAAAGTCGCGATGCCGGACATCGACAGGTAAAAGCCCAGATCGACCGAGACCTGCGCGAGGCGCGGCCCCGACGAATAGCAATGCATGACACAGGAATAGGGCTTGGCCTTCATCCCCTCGGTCAGGATCGCTTCCATGTCCTCATCGGCGTCGCGCGAATGGATGATCAGCGGCAGGCCGGTTTCCTGCGCGGCTTCAATATGCAGGCGCAGGGAGGTTTTCTGCACCTCGGCACTCTCGGCGGTGTAGTGATAGTCGAGCCCGGTCTCGCCGATACCCACGAATTTCGGGTGCTTCGCCAGCGCCACCAACTCGTTCACGGTTGCCATCGGTTCTTCGGCCACGCTCATCGGGTGGGTGCCCGCGGCGTAGAAGACGCCCTTATGCGCCTCGGCGATGGAGCGCACGGTGGGCTCGTTCTTCAGCTTGGTGCAGATCGTCACCATCCGGGTCACGCCGGCGGCGTTCGCGCGGGCGATGATGTCATCGCGCTCACCGTCGAAATCGGGGAAATCGAGATGGCAATGGCTGTCTGTGATCTCGGGCGGGAGGGTCAAAATCGGCTCCTTTCGCGCCGCATCAGGAGGCGGCGGCTGTGATCTCCAAGACGATATCCATCACGAGCGCGGCAGGGTCAAGGTTGACCGCCCGACCGTGGGCGGCGCGTGCGCCCATGCTCTGATGAAGGGCGGCCCATTTCATCGCTGCCTGATCGTCGGGCGACAATCGTGCGAGAAGCTGTGCCTCGCCGGGGGCGGCCTCGGGGTGGGGCGGTCCCATCACGCCCGCGCGCGCGGCACGCGAGAGAAAGAGGTCGATCAGGTTGAGGACGAGGATGAAGCGGTTCTCGTTCGCCTTGCCCACGCAGCTTTCGGCCAGCGCCAGCGCGCCCAGACGGTCGAGCCGGGGGAGGGTGCCCATCAGGTCGACGAGCTTGGCGTAGGTCGTCATGCCGTCCTGATTGATCAGCCGGATCGCGGTGCCGACGGAGCCGCCCGAGAGCGCGGCCAGCGCGTGGTGGTCGAGGTCCGGCGGCTCGCCATCTTCCTCGGCGGCGGCAATCGCGGCTTCCATCTGCTCGGCCGAGAGCGTGCCCAGTCGCAATTCGCGACAGCGGGAGCGGATCGTTGGCAGCAGCCGCGCCGGCTGATGCGCGATCAACAGGAAGGTCACCCGCGGCGGCGGCTCTTCGAGTAGTTTCAGGAGCGCGTTAGCGGCCTGCGTGTTCATCTCGTCGGCAGCATCGACGATCACCACGCGTCGCCCGCCCTCGGCGGCAGACAGATGCAGGAAGGAACGCAGCTTGCGCACCTCGTCGACACGGATGTCCTGCGACAGCGCGGATTCGGTGGCGTTGGGCCCGCGTTTGAGCACAAAGATACCGGGCTCCGATCCGGCGTGGATACGACTGAGCGCCGGGTGGTTCGGATCGGGCTCGAGGCTGGTGGGGCGTTCCGGTTCGCCGAACAGGCCCGGCCCATCCTCTTCGGGTTGGGTCATCAGAAAGCGGGTGATCCGCCAGGCCAGCGTCGCCTTGCCCACGCCGCGCGGTCCGGTCAGCAGCCAGCCGTGATGCAGCCGTCCCATGTTGTACGCGTCGAGAAAGCCCTCTTCGGCCCGCGCCTGACCCACCAGACGCAGCGTGTCGCGCGGGTGTCGCGCACCGGGCGCAAGGGTCGGATCGGGGAGATCGGCGAGGCTCATGGCGGCACTCTAAATGCGCGCGCGGGCGGTTTCCAGCGGGGTTTTCGCGTAAGGCTCGGGGGCTCGGCTATCGGCGCGGGGCGAGCAGCCCCGGGTCGCACCCCCTCGGCCCCTAGTTTTGCAGTTCCGCCTGCACGGCGCTCAGCACATCGGCGGCGATTTCATCCGCCTGTCGCGCACCGTCGATCACGCGGAAGCGGTCCGCGAATTCCTCGGCCAGAGACAGGAACCCCGCGCGCATCTTTTCCTGCAAGCCGACGCCGAAATCCTCGAAACGTTCTTCGGTGCCCTGGCGCCCCTTGGCGCGGGCGAGGCCGGTGGCGGGGTCGATGTCGATCAGCACGGTCAGGTCCGGCTCGCGCCCGATCATCAGGGCGTGCAGCTGATCGACCACCGCGCGCAGATCCCCGCGCGAGAGGCCCTGATACATCCGGGTCGAATCTGCGAAGCGGTCGCAGATCACGACCTTTCCGGCGGTCAGTGCCGGTTCGATCACGCGCTCCAGATGGTCGCGGCGCGCGGCAGTGAACAGAAGGATCTCGGTCTCGGCCGACCAGCGGTCGGGATCGCCCTCGAGCACCAGCCGACGGATTTCCTCGGCCCCCGGGGAGCCACCGGGTTCGCGCGTCAGAACGACTTCGCGCCCCGCAGCCCGCAGGGTTTCGGCCAGCATCCGCGCCTGTGTGGATTTACCCGATCCGTCGATCCCCTCGAAGCTGATGAACATGCGCGTTTAGCTGTTCACCCGTTCCATCGCCGCTTCGAACGCCTTGCCCGAGAGCCGCGCCAGAGCCGCTTTCACGCGCACGACGAAGCCGCCCTTCTTGACGTCCTCGGTGGCGACCAGCGGGATTTCGTTGGCATTGTCGAGGCCGGGCACGGTGATCACCAGCTTGCCCACCTCCTGACCCTGCTTGATCGGCGCCTGCAGCGGGCCTTTGAACACGGCCTCGGCGCTGACCTTGTCCTTCGCGCCGGCGGGGATCAGCAGCGACAGATCGGTTTTCGGCGCGAGACCGACGGTCGACTTCCCGCCCAGCCACACCGGCGCTTCTGCGAGCTTGGTGCCCGCTTTCGCAACATCCTTCATCACGAACTGACGGAAGGCCCAGTTCGCGACCGCTTCGCCTTCCGAGCGACGCGCCTGTTCGGAATCCATGCCCGCGAGGACGAAGACGATGCGACGCTCGCCCATCACGGCGGAGCCCACGAGGCCGTAGCCCGCTTCCTGCGTGTGACCGGTCTTCATGCCGTCGGCCTTCCAGTCGGCGGCGCGGATGTCCAGAAGCGGATTGCGGTTCTCGGCATTGGCCGGGGCGCGATCCTTGTAGTTGAAATGGGTCTCGCTGAAGAAGTGATAATATTGCGGGAAATGGGTGATGATCCGGCTTGCGACGATCCCGAGATCGTGGACCGACATGCGCTGACCGGGGTCGGGCCAGCCATTCGAGTTGGCGAACATCGAGTTCTTCATGCCCAGTTCATGCGCGCGCTTGGTCATCAGATCGGCGAAGGAGGACTCCGAGCCCGCCAGCCCCTCGGCCACCACGACGCAGGCGTCGTTGCCCGAGTTGATGATGATGCCCTGGATCAGGTCGCGCACGGTGGGGCGATCGGTCGTGTTGAGGAACATCGTCGAGCCGCCCATCGACTGCGCATGCTCGGACACCGGGAAGGTTGTGTCCATCGTCACCCGACCGTCTTCCAGCGCCTCGAACAGCAGATCGAGCGTCATCAGTTTCGACATCGAGGCCGGCGGCAGCGGGATATCCGCGTTCTTCGCCATCAAGACGGTCTTGGTCGAGAGGTCATAGACCCAAGCGGCATGAGCCTTGGTGTCGAAAGCGGCGGCGGGCAGGGCGAACAGGCAGGCTGCAAGTGTGGCGGCGATCAGGCGAATGAAGGTCATATCTTCTGCGTAGTCCTATTTCGAGACGGGATAGGCGTCGGGGTAGCCCAGCCCGTGAATTTTGGTCTTGAGCGCGTCGAGGTCGGATTTCGTGGGCGCAGGGCCCGCGATCACGCGCCAGAAGGTCTTGGAATGGCTTTGTTCCTTTACGATCTCGGCGATCACGCCGGCCTTCGCCATCTGGCTCTGGGCGCGTTTCGCATTCGCCTCGGCGGAAAAGATACCGATCTGGATATAACCAGCGCCAGTGCTCATCTTCGGCGTGCTGGGTTGTGGAGCCGCTGCGGCCACCGGTGCCGCCGGGGCCGGTGCCGGGGCAGGCGGCGCGCCGATCGCGGGTTTGACCGGCTTGGCCGTGGGCTTCGGCGTGCCCTGCGCCTTGGCGATCCCGGCCGCGGCAGTCGAGGTTACCTCGTCGAGCGACTTCCGTTCCACCGCCTCGGGGGCCGCGATCACCGGCTTGTCGACGAGCGGCGCGGGGTTGTCTTGCTTGACCGGAACCGTCTCTCGGCGCAGCGCCACCACGGACAGCTCGGTCGGCGCGCCCGCCAGAAGTCCCAGCGCATTGGCCGCGTCGGAACTGACCTGCAGTTTCGGTCCCGGATTGTCGTTTTCGCGCTTGAACAGGGCCCCGATCACGAATTTGCCGTTCGACGGGTTGCGGATGATCACCCGCTCGGGATCCTTCACGTTCGGATGCGCGACCCAGACGCCGCCGAGCGAGGGACGCCCGTCCCACAGGCCCTTCTCGTCGACCGAGAAGACCTGCGGCGCTTCGACATCTCGCTCGATCATCTTCTGGCCGTTCTCGGTGACGGCCTCGGCCGCACCGGGCGCCGCGGTCTCATCGGTCGGCTTCTTCTTGAAAAGCCCGAACGGGGAGCCGCCGCTCTCCTGACAGCCCGCCAGCGCGATCCCCGCGCCCAGCATAAGGGCAAAGCCCGTTACACGCTTGCGCGTCATTCCCGTCTGCTCACTCATCCTGTGCCCCTTCTCGCGCGGTTCGCCCGCCTCTTGCCTGCGCGTCTGCACCGCTTGCGCCATGCCTTGCGCGCGATCCTAGCGATTTGCAGAGCCCGTGAAAAGCGGCCCCAACGCCCACGCGCGGAAATCGGCGCGCGAGACTTTCAGAATCGCGTGAAGCGGTCTAAGCGAGACCCGTCGGAGGAGTGGCAGAGTGGTTTAATGCACCGGTCTTGAAAACCGACGTAGGTGAAAGCCTACCGTGGGTTCGAATCCCACCTCCTCCGCCACTTGCATGCAAACCCGCAATCTGACCGGGCAGCGGGGCCGTTCCGGAGGGAGAGTGACTGCGATCTCCCGATCTGCGAGTGGCCCTTTCCGGCCTTGCCTGACGAAGATCAAGGCGGAAGTCGCAAAATCGTGTTTCTCTCCATCTGCGCAGCGGGAAGCGGTCACCTGTGATCGCGCTGTCGCATCAACCTGTGGCAAGTGCGCTGCTACAATCGCCTCTATGTTACCCCTTGAAGAGGAACAGTTCGATGGAAGACGACAAGAAGTCCGACCGTACCGCCTGGGAAGAAATCGAGGTCGCGGGAAGCCAACTCGTCGATCGCGTCAAGGAATTGGCGAAAGAGGGGAGCGTGCGCCAGCTGCGTATCAGCTCCGCCGACGGGGATCCCTTCGTGGAGGCACCCCTCAATCTCAGCCTCGCCGTCAGCGGGGTCGTGGTGCTCGCCGCGCCTTGGCTGGCCGTCCTTGGCGTGATCGCGGGGCTCGTCACCCGGGTCAAGGTGGAGATCGAGCGGGTCAAGGAGCCCGATGAGGACGATCAGAAGAACGCGTAGGGGCCGGACCGGACGGCCTGGCAGAGCATGAGGACGGGGGCAGACCGATGGGCTTTCGCCAGAAAAGACATGAGTTGGTCGGGCTCGTCGGCGCCATCGGCGTCGTGATCGCGCTGGCCGGTTTTGTCGGCGGTTACCTGAGCACCGGCGCCACCATCGTCTTGACCTTCGGAGTGTGGATCGTCGGCACGATGCTCGTGCGGGTGTTCACCGATCCGCCCGATCCCGGCAAGTGACGACCGATACCGGGTAATATCTGAACAGCCGATTCCGGCCTAGGTCTGCGGTTCCGACACTTTACGGCCCCGGGATCAGCACGATCTTCCCGGCGTGTCGCTTTTGCTGAAACACCTTCTGCGCCTCGGCGATCTGATCGAGCGGGTAGGTGGCCGCCAGCAAGGGGCGGATTTCGGCCTTCTCGACATAGGAGATCAGGTTGCCGAAGACGGGTTCGTCCCATGCGGTACAGCCGATCAGGGTGATGTCCTTGAGATACATGTCGCGCATGTCCAGCTCCACGATTGGTCCCGCAATCGCGCCGGAGGAGGCATAGCGCCCGCCGCGCCGGAGCAGTTTCAGCATCGTCCCGAAACCCGGCCCGGCGACGTTGTCGATCACGACATCCACGCAGCTTTCGCCGATTGCCGCTACGGGATCGTCTTCGCGACAGAGCACCTGATCCGCTCCGATCTCCAGCACCATCTCGCGCTTGGCGGCGCTGGTGACAGCGATCACCTCCGCGCCGCGCCGTTTGAGAAGCTGGATCAGCGCCGAGCCAACGCCGCCCGAGGCGCCTGGCACCAGCACGCGCTCGCCCGCGGTGACGCCTGCGCGGTGGATCATGTTCTCGGCGGTGCCATATGCGCAGGGCAGGGTGGCGAGTTCGGCGTCGCTCCAGTCGCTGTCGATGGCGAAGACCTCGCCTGCGGGCACTTTGACGTATTGCGCGAAGGCCCCGTCGAAATTCGAGCCGAGCCAGACGGTGTCCATCGAGGAGAAACCGTTTTGGCGCATGCAGGACCGCACCAGTACGCGAGTGCCGATCAGGGCTTCATCGCCACCGTCTCCCACCGCGATGACTCGCCCACAACAATCGGTGCCTTGGATAAGCGGGAAAGGCGTGGCCCCGCTCCAGCCGCCATCTGTATGTTCCGCATCCTCGCGCGAGTCCCGCGTGCCGGATTTGACCTCAGAAGAATACCAGCCCAGTCGGGTGTTGATGTCGGTGTTGTTGATGCCCGCCGCCAGCACCTGCAGCAGCACCTCGCCGGACCCCGGCTCCGGCATCGCAACCTCGCGGTATTCGAGCCGCTCGTAGCCACCCGTGCCGGTCGTGACCACGGCCATCATCGTGTTCTTCGGGATGTCGCTCATGCTGCTTTCCTCTCGAAAACGATCCGTCTGTGAAATGAGTTAGGGCGCGGTCGGGATAAACCGAGCCGCGCCCTTTGTTCGTTCGACCTTAGGCGTGCCGCCTCAGCGCGCCACGCAATCCGCGAAGTAATGCGTCTTGCCGTCCTCGCCGGTCTCCGTCACGAGGCCGTGGATGTCGGTCTCGAAGCCAGGGCATTCATGCGCGAATTCACGATTGAAGCGAAGGTATTCGACGATCTTCGAATTGAAGACCTCGCCCGGGATCAGCAGCGGGATGCCCGGCGGGTAGGGGGTCACGAGGCTCGTCGTGATCCGACCTTCCAGCTCGTCGATCGAGACACGTTCGGTCTTGCGCCGCGCGATATGCGAGAAGGCCTCCGACGGCGTCATCTCGGGGTGATGATCGGTCAGGTAGATCTCGGTCGAGAGCCGCGCGACATCGTATTTCGCGTAAAGCGAATGGACGTGCTGGCTTAGATCTTTCAGCCCCATGCGCTCGTAGCGCGGGAATTTCGCGGAAAACTCCGGCATCACGCGCCACAGCGGCTGGTTCTTGTCGTAATCGTCCTTGAACTGCTGGAGAGCCGCCAGGAGCGTGTTCCAGCGGCCCTTGGTGATGCCGATCGTGAACAGGATGAAGAAGCTGTAAAGCCCGGTCTTCTCGACCACGACGCCATGCTCGGCGAGATATTTCGACACGATCGAGGCCGGGATGCCGCTGTCGTCGAAATGCCCTTCGATGTCGAGGCCGGGGGTGATGATCGTGGCCTTGATCGGGTCGAGCATGTTGAAGCCCGGCGCCATGTCGCCAAAGCCGTGCCAGCTATCCGACCCGGTAGTCTCGACGCCCTCGGCATCGGTCTTCTTGAGAACCCAGTCGCGGGTCTCGGCCATCCCGTCGCCATCCGCGCGGAAATCGGTCGGGCCCCATACCTGAAACCACCAGTCCTCGGGGCCGTATTCCTCTTCGACCTTCACCATGGCGCGGCGGAAATCGAGCGCTTCGACGATGCTTTCCTCCACCAGCGCGGTGCCGCCCGGAGGCTCCATCATCGCCGCCGCCACGTCGCAGCTTGCGATGATCGAATATTGCGGGCTGGTCGAGGTGTGCATCAGGTAGCTCTCGTTGAAGAGGTGCCGGTCGAGTTTTTCCTCCTGACTGTCCTGCACCAGCACGTGGCTCGCCTGGGAAATCCCGGCGAGCAGCTTGTGCACCGATTGCGTCGCATAGGTGATCGACTTGGCCGTGCGCTCACGCTTGCGGCCCATCGCGTGATACTGGCCGTAGAACGGGTGGAAGGCGGCATGGGGGATCCACGCCTCGTCGAAATGCAGGTTGTCTACCCAGCCGTCGAGGAGCCCCTTGATCACCTCGGTGTTGTAAAGCACGCCGTCATAGGTCGACTGCGTCAGGGTCATGATCCGCGGCTGCACAGCGTCGATGTCGTAATCGGCCAGAAGCGGGTTCGCGCGCATCTTCGCCTTGATCGCCTCGGGCTCGAATTCCGAGCGCTGGATCGGGCCGATGATGCCCCAGTGGTTCCGCGTGGGTTTCAGGAAGACCGGGATCGCACCGGTCATGATGATCGCATGCAGGATCGACTTGTGACAGTTGCGGTCGACCACGACCACGTCGCCCGGGGCCACCGTGTGGTGCCAGACCATCTTGTTCGAGGTCGAGGTGCCATTGGTCACAAAGAAGCAGTGATCGGAGTTGAAGATCCGCGCGGCGTTGCGCTCGGACGCGCCGATCGCGCCGTTATGGTCCAGCAGCTGGCCCAGCTCCTCTACGGCGTTGCAGACATCGGCGCGCAGCATGTTCTCACCGTAGAACTGGTGATACATCTGCCCGATGGGCGATTTCAGGAAGGCCACGCCCCCCGAGTGCCCCGGGCAGTGCCACGAGTAGGAGCCGTCCTCGGCATAGTCGAGAAGCTGCTTGAAGAAAGGCGGCTGGATGCTTTCGAGATAGCTTTTCGCCTCACGGATGATGTGTTTGGCCACGAAATCCGGCGTGTCCTCGAACATATGGATGAAGCCGTGCAGTTCGCGCAGGATGTCGTTGGGCAGATGGCGCGAGGTCTTCGTCTCGCCATGCAGGAAGATCGGCACATCGGCGTTTTTCCAACGCACTTCCTCGATGAAGGCGCGCAGCTTCTCGACCGCCGGGTCGAGTTCGGGACCGGCGGAGAATTCCTCGTCGTCGATCGCCAGCACGAAGGCCGAGGCGCGGCTCTGCTGTTGGGCGAATTGCGACAGGTCGCCATAGCTGGTGACGCCCAGCACTTCGAAACCTTCGGCCTCGATGGCCTGTGCGAGTGCCCGGATGCCAAGGCCAGAGGTGTTTTCGGAGCGAAAATCCTCGTCGATGATGACAATCGGGAAGCGGAATTTCATCAGGTGGGTCCTCTCTCGGGCCAAGCTGGGGCAGGCGAATGGGCGGCATGCGCCGCGCCCCGTTCATTTCAGTCGAATATAGGCAAGGTCAAGCCCGCGCGGGAGACCCTCCCGCCGAGTCAGGGGCAGATCAGCTTTGGACGGGCGCGGAGGCTTTGACCGGAACTGATCGGGGCTGCACTCCGGCCTTTCGACGTTGGGTCAACCGAGGATCTCGGTCAGAGCGTACGTCTTTACACGAAAACTTCGTCCACTTCCGGTTGACGGCAGGATTTAGCCGAGTAGAGAGGCCATCGCGATTTTGTGCTGGCAATTGCAGTGCGCGATCCGACACAACAAAGAAAAACAAGGCGGGTGCACCCTGCATCCCCACACCTGAGCAGAAGCGAGTTACCCTCGTGTCCGATTCCCTATCTCAGACCGGGCAGAAGCCTGCGCCGGTCTCGGTTCAGCCTTTTCAGTTCCGCGGTCTTTTCCTGACCGCTATCGCGCTTCGGCTCGAGACCGACGCGCCCGATGGTGCGTTCTATGCCGCGCTCGACGCACAGCTTGCGAAAACGCCGCATCTGTTGGCCGGTGCGCCTATGGTGCTCGATTTCGCGCAGGTGCCGGAGTTTTCGAAACCGGCCGACGTGCGCGACATGATCGACAACCTCTTCGCGCGCGATCTGCAGATCTTCGGGGCGCAAAACGCCACCGACGCGCAGCTAAGCGCCGTGAAAGGTTACGGAATTATCCCGATCAAAGTGGGCCGCGAGACCGCGATGCCCGAGCCGAAGCCGCAAAAGCCGCAGCCCGCGGCGAAGCGGACGGCGCCGCCGGTCGCGCGTAACAAGATCGTGCGCTCGCCTGTGCGGTCTGGCCAGATGATCGTGGCCGAACATGGCGATCTGACGGTGGTCGGCTCTGTCGCCTCGGGCGCGGAACTGGTGGCTGCGGGCAATATCCATGTCTACGGCGCGCTGCGGGGACGGGCGATGGCAGGCGCACATGGCGACGAGAGCGCGCGCATCTTCTGCCGCCAGCTCGACGCCGAACTGCTCGCGATCGCGGGCCTTTACAAAACGAGCGAAACCATTCCCGCGGAGCTTCGTCACAAGTCCGTGCAGGTTTACCTCGACGATGACAAACTTTGTGTGGAGGCGTTCGAATGACGCAACTCAAGGATGATAAGCCGCTCGGCAAGGTGATCGTGATCACCTCGGGCAAGGGGGGCGTGGGCAAGACTACCTCGGCCGCCGCAATCTCTGCCGGTCTCGCCAAGCGCGGCCACAAGACCGTCGTGATCGATTTCGACGTGGGCCTGCGCAACCTCGACATGATCATGGGCTGCGAGCGCCGCGTCGTGTTCGACTTCATCAACGTCATTCAGGGCGATGCACGGCTGAAGCAGGCGTTGATCAAGGACAAGCGGGTCGAGACGCTCTCGATCCTGCCGACCTCGCAGACCCGCGACAAGGACGCGCTGACGCAAGAGGGCGTCGAGAAGGTGCTCGACGAGCTGCGGCAGGAATTCGACTACATCATCTGCGACAGCCCCGCCGGGATCGAGCGTGGTGCGCAGCTGGCGATGTTCTTCGCCGATGAGGCGGTCGTCGTGACCAACCCCGAAGTCTCCTCGGTGCGCGACAGTGACCGGGTGCTTGGCCTTCTGTCGTCGAAGACCCGTCGTGCCGAAACCGACGGCGAGCCGGTCAAGGCGCAGGTGCTGCTGACCCGTCACGATCAGTCGCGCATTGACAAGGGCGAGATGATGACGGTCGAAGACGTGCTGGAGCTTCTGGCCGTCCCGCTGCTGGGCATCGTGCCCGAAAGCACCGCCGTCCTGCGCGCGTCGAACACCGGCATGCCGGTCGTGCTCGACGAGCCGTCGAGCGCCTCTGCCGCCTATGACGACGCGGTCGGCCGGCTTCTCGGCGAGGACATTCCGATGCGCATTCCGGGCGAGAAGCGTCCGGGCTTCATCGGACGGCTCTTCGGGCGGTCCGCATGAGCCTGTTCGGTTTCTCGCTCAAACCCCGCCGCGCGAAATCGGCGCAGACGGCCAAGGACCGTTTGCAGATCCTTCTCGCGCATGAACGCGGCAGCGGGTCGGCGCAGGCCGACTATCTGCCCGATCTGCAACGCGACATCCTCGCCGTGATCCGCAAGTACATGGAGATCGAGGAGGACGGCGTCGATATCCGGATGGAGCGCAACGACGATATCTCGAGCCTCGAGATCAATATCGAGATGCCGTCGGATGCGGAAAAAGCCGCCAAATCCGCGAAGCCCGCGAAACCGGCTGCCAAGCCGGCAGCCCGGAAGTAAGCGGTTCAGAGATGCTCCGGCGCGGCTGACTGGCTGCGCCGGAGGACGCTTTGTCGACGATGGCCCGCGTGCCAGAGATAGAGCGCAAGGCTCCCGATCACGATCGCCCCGCCGATCAGCATCGCGCGGCTCGGGGCCTCGCCAGTGCCCCACCAGACCCAGATCGGTCCGAGGATCGTCTCGAGAAGCATCAGCAGGCTCACATTCGAGGCCGAGGTGTAGCGCGAGGCGAACGACAGCGACATGAAGGAGACCGGCAGCACGACGCCGCCTGCCAGCGCGATCGCCCAGAGCTGACCGCCGGTCACGGCAGCGCCCCCCGTCCAGATCAGCGCCGCGAGCCCTGCCAGCCCGGCCCCGGAGCCCACGGCGAGCAGGATCGGCAGATGCGGATTGCGCCGGATAGTGACGAAGGTCGTCGACAGGCTCAACGCCACGCCGAGACCGGCAAGCGCGCCCAGGATCGGATTGCCGCCAACGCTCGGCGGGGCGGGGCCGAAGACCGCAAGCCCGATCCCGCTGAGCACGGCCGCGATGGCGAGCCATGTCGACCAATGCGTCGTCTCGCGCAGGATCAGCCGCGACAGCAGCGCCGCGAAGACCGGCACCGTCGAGACGCTGAACAGCACGATAGACACAGGCGCGGCGGCGATCCCCACCGCGAACAGCGTCATGTTCGAGAAATGGCATGCGACCAGCGCCAGCCCTGCGCCGCTGGCAAGCGCCTTCAGGTCGTGTCTCAGGTGACGCCTGCGCACGACGATGGAGATTAGCCACATCGCGCCGCCCATCAGCAGGCCGCGCCACATCACCATCTGCGCGCCGCTCATCTCCGACCAGCGCATCAGCAGCGTGTCGGGCGAAATCGCCAGCGCGCCGAACAGCGCGAGCAAGATGCCGAACATCGGATGTCTGGTCATGATGGGCTCCCTTCGCGCGGATGGCGCGTCAGGTGATCTCTAGCTGGCCGCGCACGGGGTTCCAAGGTCGGGCAGGAAAACACCGGCCCGAGGGAAGCGGGCCGGTGTTCCAGATCGCAAGGATTTGGGAGATCAGTTCGGCAGCGCTCCGCAGAACCCGCCGCTTGCGACCTGACCGGATCCGAAGGCGAAGGCCGGAGGGGCTTGGTAGGGATTGAGCGGTGCGCCCAATAGATCCGCGCAGATCAGTAGGAGCAGTGCCGCCATCGCGGTGAAGGCTGTCGCTTTCCGGGTCATGCGCGCGCCTCCAGTCCAAGGCGAGGCCGCAGCCAGATGCCGAGATAGGCGCCCGCGAAGGCGGCCGCGAACCAGACCCAGCCGTGCAGGCTGCCTGTCGAGATGCCCGAGAAGAAGGCGCCGACGTTGCACCCGAAGGCCAGACGCGAGGAATAGCCAAGCAGGAAACCCGCCACGACGGTCGCGACCCAGGCGCGCGCCGGATAGCTCGGCAGTTTCTGCGACAAGCCGCCCTGACGCCATGCCGCCACACCGAATGCGCCGGCGATCAGGCCGATATCGGTGAGCGAGGTGTAATCCGTCAGCAGGCTCTCATTCACGCGGGTGATCGAGCCGGGGGCTGCATAGAAGGCCGATTGCGTCAGATCGAAGCCCATCCCGTTCACGCCTTTCGCGACCCAGAGACCCAGCCCGTAGACGACGCCCCAAGGCTGCCCGGCGACCAGCAGGTTCGCGATGGCGAGCGCTGCGAGGACGAGCGCTGCGATGACGTAGCGCCGCGGCAGGCTCCGCGAGCCGCGCTTGCCGAGGAAGAAGACCGTGGCGGCCACCAGAGCCAGCAGGATCAGCGTCACCGCGAGCCCGCTCGTGCCGCGCAGGGTCAGGATCGGCAGCGCTCCGAGATTGGTCCACCAGATCAGGCCGTAAGCGCCGAAGAAGCTGCCGATCGCGAAGAACGGGAGCGCGAGCAGCCCGATCGGGTTGCCAGAACCCGCATTGACCAACGTGCCCGAGCCGCAACCCATCACAACCTGCATCGCCGCGCCGAAGACAAACGCGCCGCCGACCATCGCGAAGCCGATCGGGGCCTGCGCGCCGGTCAGCTCGCCCGGATGGCTGGTGATCGCGGGGATCGCGACGATGGAGACGAGACCGATCGCCAGAAGCTGCGCGAGGATGCCCGCCGGTTCACGGCGCACGATCATCGCCCGCCAAGGGCCCGCGAAGCCGAAGCGCAGCCCCTCCAGCGCGATGCCGAAGCCGAGGCCGATCGCCAGCATGAAGCCGTAGCGCGCGCCGCCGAACAGCGCGAGCGCGCCGATGGCCACGAGAGCGGCGAGGATCAAAGCACTGCGCCGGGCGATCCCGCCCGACGCTGCCTGTTTCTCAAGAATGGCCGTGGACACTCTTAGCCTCCGGTGAGTTGGTTCAGCAGGTTCTGCAACAGGCCGGGCGTGTTCGCCATCTTACCGTCGGTCTGGGAATATTCCACCATCGAACCGGGATAGAGCTTGACGTTGTCGATGCCCGCCAGCTCGGACATGGCGAACCAGTCGGTCGCCGCCCAGTGCCCGGTATTGCAGAAGGACACGACCTCTTCGCCGTCCTTGATGCCCAGCTTCTCCTTCAGTGCGGCCGCATCGGCTTTCGCGTCGATCACCGTCGCGCCGGAGCGGAAGAACTTGGTATAGGGCAGGTTTTCGGCGCCGGGCAGGGTGCCGGGACGCGCGGCGGCGGAGTGCGCTTTCTTGCCTTCGAAGAAGGCCGGCGGGCGCGCATCGACGAGCACCGCCTTGCCCTTGCCATTGACGACATCGCTCACGGCCGGGGTTTCCGCCGTCCAGCGGTCATTCCACGTCAGATCGAGATCGGTCGGCATCAGGTTCTCGGTAACGTCCGACATCGGCAGCCCGGCATTGGCCCAGGCGGTCGTGCCGCCATTCAGGATCGACAGCTCGGTGAAGCCGGTGCTCTTCAGCGTCCAGTAGACGCGCGCGGCGGCGCCGAAATCGGTGTCCGTGTCGCCCTGTGCGATAATCACGATCGGACGATCGGGCTCGAGGCCGATCTGCTCGAAGGACGCCTGCAGCTTCGCGATCGGCGGCACCTGGCCGGGGTTGTTGTCCGGGCCACGGAAGAGCGAATAGGGCGCATAGACGGCGCCGTCGATATGGCCTTTCTCATAGCTGCCGGTGCGGATGTCGAGCAGCACCGGATCGAGCGTGTCGATCTCGGCGTTCAGCTCGCTCGGGGTGACGAGCGGGCCGAGATCGCTGGCCATCGCGGCGCTGGCGGCGAACAGGGCAGCGCCGGTGGCGACGGCTGCGGAAATTCGTGCGAGACGGGTCATGGGTAACCTCGCTGGTTAGGGATTTTGTCCCAAATTGTTCAGGATTTTTGTGATGGCAAGCTTTCGCGGTCCGCTGGTTCTATTGCGCGTGGGGACAATGTTCCAAATACGTTATCGTTCGTGAGATATGCGTCCCTTTCCTCGTGGTGGGGTGGACGCGCGGTCCATCGCGACGCTGAACCGCGCGACCGCGTTTTTATTCGCAGCGGAACGCCTTTCGGCCTCGATATCGGGGGTTCGGCGGCGTGACAGCTCTGTGCTGCGAGAATCGTCTGCCCCGGCTCGGGTTGGCAGTCCCCGCCCGATACCGTTAAGGATTGGGCAAGATGCGCGTCTGGGGAGGATCAACGTGAGCAAGCTTTTCGTCGGTGTCGATGTTGGAACCGGTTCGGCGCGCGCCGGGATTTTCGACCCGGAGGGCACGCTTCTCGGTGTCGGCAAACATCCGTTGGAGATTTGGCAGGACGATCATGGCCATGTCGAACAATCGAGCGCCCAGATCTGGCAGGCGGTCTGCGATGCCGTGACGGGAGCCCTCGCCGCGTCGGGGGCGGACCCGCGCGATGTCGCGGGGATCGGATTCGACGCGACCTGTTCGCTCGCCGTGATCGGCCCGGAGGGCGGGTTGCCCGTGGGCGATCCTGATGCGCCCGAGCGCGATGTCATCGTCTGGATGGATCACCGAGCCCGCGATCAGGCGGCGCGGATCAATGCGGGCGATCACGCGGTGCTGCGCTATGTGGGCGGCCGCATTTCGCCGGAGATGCAGACGCCGAAACTGATGTGGCTGCGCGAGGAGCGCCCCGAGATCTATGCGCAGGCGCTTCATTTCTTCGATCTCGCCGATTTCCTGACATGGAAGGCGAGCGGCGCGCTGGAGCGCTCCGCCTGCACGGTCACCTGCAAATGGACTTATCTCGCCCATGAGAACCGCTGGGACCCGGAGTATTTCCATGCGATCGGCCTTGGCGATCTGGCCGAGGACGGCTTCGAACGGATCGGCGCGCGGATTGTCGACCCGGGCACGCCGCTTGGGGCGGGGCTGACCGAGGAAGCCGCCGCGCAGATGGGCCTGACGCCCGGAACGCCGGTCGCCGCCGGGCTGATCGACGCCCATGCCGGTGGGATTGGCACAGTCGCGGCGCAGGGCGGGTCGGGCGATCCGGCGCAATGTCTGGGCTATGTGTTCGGCACGTCCTCCTGCACCATGACCTCAACGCGCGAGCCTGCCTTCGTGCCCGGCGTCTGGGGGCCGTATTTCTCGGCGATGATCCCGGGGATGTGGCTCAACGAGGGCGGCCAATCCGGCGCGGGCGCTGCGATTGCGCAACTGGTGCAACTGCATCCGGCCGCACAGGAGGCACGAGACCGGGCGCAGGCCGCGGGCAAATCCGTGCCCGAATTCCTCGCTGATCTCGCGCTCGAGAAGGTGGGTTCACCCTCGGAGGTTACGACGCTTGCCGAGGCGCTGCATGTGGTGCCGGAATTCCTTGGCAACCGTGCGCCCTTCGCCGATCCGGACGCACGGGCGGTTATCGTGGGGCAGGGGATGGAGACCGGGCTGGACTCGCTCGTGGCGCTCTATGTCGCGGGGGTCTGCGGGCTGGCCTATGGGCTGCGCCAGATCATCGAGGTGCAGGCCGAACACGGCGCGCCGATCTCGGAGATTTCGATCTCGGGCGGGGCGGGTGCGCATCCGGTCACCCGTCAGATCATCGCCGATGCAACGGGGCGCGATGTCGTGGTCACGCGCTGCGAAGAACCGGTGCTGCTGGGCGCCGCGATGCTTGGCGCGGTCGCGGCGAACGGGTTCGATGACCTGCAAGCCGCGATGGGGGAGATGTCGCAGGTTGCGACCCGGTTCGTGCCCGCAGGCGGTGTGATAGAACGTCTGCACGCGGCGCGGTTCGACGCCTTCCTGACGCTGCAATCAACCGCCCGATCGGTGCGCGAGAGCATGGCCAATGCGGTCGGGTGACGCGACTGGCTGACGAGGCGTGACGCAGCGGCGTGACGCAGCGGCGCAGTGCGGTCTGGAACGCAGGTCTTGCTTTCGTAGGGCCGGATACGGACACTCTGCAGATTATGGAACGCGTTTCGAAATCCTGATCTTGAAAGCCAAATCGTGACCAGACCCAGCCGCCAGCAAGAGCGGATCGACCAGATAACCGCCTTGCTAGATGTCTCGCCCGCCCTGCGTTTGCGGGATTTGTCCGAGCAGATGGGCGTGACAGAGATGACGCTGCGACGCGACGCGGCCCAGCCCGAGGCGGGGTTTGCCTGCCGGGGTGGCTATATCGTCACCACCCGCACGACCGAGCATTACGACTTCGACGCGCAGATGAACCGCGCCATCGACGCCAAGCGCGCGGCGGCGGGCCATGCGCTCGACCTGGTGCCCGAAGACGCGGTCGTGTTCCTCGATACCGGCACCACGTTGCCCCATCTCGCGCGGCTCCTGGCGCAGGGCAAAGCGCGGCGAATCATCACCCATTGTCTGACCACGGCGGAGATCCTTCAGGGGCGCAGCAGTGTCCCGGTCGAGTTTCTCGGCGGGGAGATCAAGTCGAGCACACGCTCCTGTCATGCCGGAAATCCGCAGGAGAGATTGGCGCCGCTCGGAATCGACGTGGCGTTTCTCTCGGCTGGTGGCGTCGGTTCTGACGGTGCGCTCAGCTGTTCGCACGAGTACGAAGTCCCGTTGAAACGCGCGGCGATCGAGCTTTCGAAACAGTGTTTTGTGGTGGTGGACGCCAGCAAGATCGGCCAGCGCAAGCCGGTCGTTTTTGCGACGCTCGACGAGATTTCGGGCGTCGTGACCGAGGCCGGGCTTCTCGCCAGGATCAGCTTCACGTTGTAGTTGACACTCGCTGCGTCGCGCGAGAAGGTCCTAGTTATGTTGCGATCGTAACATTATCGGGCGGAGCCGCGAGAATTTTCGAACTGACGGAGAAAAAGAATGCCTGAGAAGATTGCCGTCGTCGGCTCGAACATGATGGATTTGGTGACCTATATCGACCGGATGCCGGGTCGCGGCGAAACCTTGGAGGCACCCGATTTCGTGATGGGCTTCGGGGGCAAGGGCGCGAACCAGGCGGTGGCCGCCGCGCGGCTTGGCTCGGATGTGGCGATGGTCACTTGCGTTGGCGATGACGGCTTCGGCCCGCAGGTCCGTGCCAATTTGGAAGCGAACGGGATCGACACGACCCATGTACGGACGGTGGAAGGGGCAGCCTCGGGAGTGGCGCCGATCTTCGTCGAGCGCGATGGCGAGAACGCGATCCTCATCGTGAAAGGTGCCAACGCGGCGCTCGCCCCGGCTGACGTCGATGCGGCATCCGAGACGCTGCGCGCCGCCTCCGCGATCCTGATGCAGCTCGAGGTCGATCTGGAGACGGTCTATCACACCGTGGCCTTCGGGGCGCGCGAAGGCGTGACGACGATCCTCAATCCGGCGCCCGCGCATCCCGACCTGGATATCGAGCGGCTCGACGGGCTCGATTGGTTCTGTCCGAACGAGAGCGAGCTGGCAATGCTCTCGGGGCTGCCGACAGGCACCGAGGATGAAGTGATCGCCGCCGCGCGCAGCCTGATCGAGCGCGGCATCCACAACGTCGTCGTGACGCTCGGCGGTCGCGGTGCGCGTCGGATCACGGCGGACACCGTCGAAGAGATCGCGCCCGTCTCCGTGACCCCCGTGGACACGACCGGCGCAGGCGACGCCTTCATCGGCAGTTTCGCGCATTTCCTCGGACAAGGGATGGAGCCCACCGCGGCGCTGACCCGGGCCGCGCGTTATGCAGCCCTCTCGATCACCCGTCGCGGTACGCAAACCAGCTACGCGACGCCCGCCGAATTCGACGACTTTCTTTCCGAGCATGGGCTCGGCTGAAGTATGCTGATCTTGTCCCGATCGCGCGCCCCGGAGATGTCCCCGGACGTGATGGCGAGGCTGTGACGAGTCCCGATTTAGGAGACACGCAATGAAGACCGAAATGAAAACCGAGACGCAGGCGGAAGGGGCTTTGGTGCCCACCGCCAACGCGGCGGGGGAGCATGTGCGCAACCCCGGCATGGCGCTCGATGTGGGGATGTTCGAGGGGCACCGGGTGAACCGCGCCGCTGCCGAACGCCGCTGTGCGACGCTCACTGCCCGGCGCAGCGTGAAGAAGGCGCATCAGGCGGCATGGCTGGTCAACGCGGTGCGTTGCATCGACCTGACGACGCTTGCGGGCGACGATACCGAAGGCCGGGTGAAGCGGCTCTGTGCGAAGGCGCGCAAGCCCTTGGCCTCGCATATCGAAGCGGGTCTCGGACTCAGCCCGGGCGAGCTGACTGTGGGCGCGGTCTGCGTCTACCCGACGATGGTGCCGCATGCGGTCAAGGCACTGGAGGGCACGGGGATTCCCGTGGCCTCGGTCGCGACGGGCTTTCCGGCAGGTCTGATGCCGCTGCATCTGCGGCTCGAGGAAATCCGCTGGGCGGTGGCGCAGGGCGCGGCCGAGATCGACATCGTGATCAACCGCGAACTGGCGCTGACCCGGAACTGGCAGGGCCTGCATGACGAGATTGCGGCGATGCGCCAGGCCTGCGGTGACGCCCATATGAAGGCGATCCTGGCCACCGGCGAGCTGGAGACGCTCAACAACGTCTATTCCGCCTCGATGGTGGCGATGCAGGCGGGCGCCGATTTCATCAAGACCTCCACCGGCAAGGAAAGCGTCAACGCGACGCTGCCTGTCAGCCTGACCATGCTGCGTGCGCTGCGCGATTACGGGATGGCGACCGGCCACCGCATCGGCTTCAAACCCGCAGGCGGGATGAAGCAGGCGAAAGAGGCGCTGGCCTGGCAGATCCTGATGAAAGAAGAGCTGGGCCGCGACTGGCTCAACCCCGACCTGTTCCGCTTCGGCGCAAGCTCGATGCTGGGTGATATCGAGCGTCAGCTGGAGCATTACGTCACTGGCCGTTACGCCGATAGCAGCCGTCACGCGCTGGCCTGAGGAGAGACAAAAATGAGCATTCAGAGCATCCTCGAAACCATGGAGTACGGCGTGGCCCCCGAAGACGACAGCCAGGCGCGCAAGTGGCTCGCCAAGCATGAGGGCGGCTTCGGCCATTTCATCGACGGCGCGATGACCAAGCCGGGCGATCTGTTCGAAGTCCGCGATCCGGCAAGCGACACGGTGCTGGCGCGCGTCACCCAAGGTTCGGCGTCGGACGTGGATGCCGCCGTCTCAGCCGCGCGCAGGGCGCAAAGCGGTTGGGCGAAGCTGTCGGGCCATCAGCGCGCGAAGCACCTCTACGCGCTCGCCCGTCACATCCAGCAGCATTCGCGCCTGCTCGCCGTGCTCGAGACACTCGACAGCGGCAAGCCGATCCGCGAGAGCCGCGACATCGACATCCCGCTGGTCGCGCGCCATTTCTATCACCATGCGGGCTGGGCGGAGATCCTCGAGGACGAGCTGCCGGGCCATACGGCGCAGGGCGTCTGCGGCCAGATCATCCCGTGGAACTTCCCGCTTCTGATGCTGGCGTGGAAGGTCGCACCGGCACTGGCCGCGGGTAACACGGTGGTGCTGAAGCCCGCCGAATACACGCCGCTGACCGCGCTGGCCTTCGCCGAGATCGCGCAGGAATGCGGCATCCCGAAGGGCGTGATCAACATTGTCACCGGCGACGGCGAAACTGGGGCTGCGATCGTCGGCCATGAGGGCATCGACAAGCTGGCCTTCACCGGCTCGACCGATGTGGGCCGCATCCTGCGCGAGCGCACGGCTGGTTCGGGCAAGGCGCTGACGCTGGAGCTGGGCGGCAAATCCCCTTTCATCGTCTTCGAAGATGCCGATCTGGACGCCGCCGTCGAGGGCGTGGTGGACGCAATCTGGTTCAACCAGGGTCAGGTCTGCTGCGCTGGCTCGCGCATCCTCGTGGCCGAGGCGGTGGCCGAACGGTTCGAGACGCTGCTGCGCGCCCGGATGAAGACGCTGCGCACCGGCGATCCGATGGACAAGAGCACCGATATCGGCGCGATCGTGCATCCCTCGCAGCTCGCGCGCATCCGCGATCTGGTCGAGAAGGGCGCAAGCGAGGGGGCGACGCTGACCCAAGGCTCCGCGCCGCAGGGCTGCTTCTTCCCGCCGACGCTGGTGACGGATGTGGAGCCTGCGAGCGTTCTCGCGACCGAGGAAATCTTCGGCCCCGTGGTCACGCTCACCACCTTCCGCACGCCGTCCGACGCCGTGGCGCTCGCCAACAATACGCGCTATGGGCTCGCGGCCAGCATCTGGTCGGAGAACGTGAACCTGTGCCTCGACATCGCGGGGCAGGTGAAGGCCGGGATCGTCTGGATCAACTCGACCAACATTTTCGACGCAGGCGCGGGCTTCGGCGGCTATCGCGAGAGCGGCTTCGGTCGCGAGGGCGGTCGCGAAGGCATGCGTGCCTATCTGCGCAACCCGGCGGCGGCCACCGGCAAGGGCAAGGGCACGACGCCCGCCGAGCTGGAGACCGGCCCCGCCGACACGATCAAGGGCGGCGAGATCGACCGCACCGCGAAGCTCTATGTCGGCGGCAAGCAGGCGCGGCCCGATAGCGGCTACAGCTATCAGGTGAAGGGCGGCAAGGCGGTCGTGGGGCTCGCAGGGCTCGGCAACCGCAAGGACATCCGCAACGCGGTCGAGGCGGCGCATAAGGCGAAGGGCTGGGGCAAGGCCACGGGCCATAACCGGGCGCAGGTGCTCTATTACATCGGCGAGAACCTCTCGGCGCGCGGCGCGGAATTCGCCGCCCGTCTGGAAAGCTTCGGCGCCTCGCGCAAAGCCGCCGAGGCCGAAGTCGAGACGGCGGTGGAGCGTTGCTTCTGGTACGCAGCCCAAGCCGACAAGTTCGACGGCGCGGTGCACGCGACGAAGTCCGAATTCGTGACCCTCGCGATGAATGAGCCGATCGGGGTGATGGGACTTGTGGCCCCGACCGCGCAGCCGCTTCTGGGGGCGATCTCACTGGTGCTGCCTGCGATCGCGATGGGCAACCGGGTCGTGCTGGTCCCGAGCCAGACACACCCGCTGGCCGCGACCGACCTCTATCAGGTGCTCGATACCTCGGACGTGCCGGACGGCGTGGTCAACATCGTCACCGGCCCGCGCGACGAGCTGGCGAAGACGCTGGCGGCGCATGATGGCGTCGATGCGATGTGGTATTTCGGCAATGCCGAGGGCTGCCGGGTGGTCGAGGCGCAAAGCGCCGGGAACCTCAAACAGACCTGGGTCGAAGCCGACGACGCACGCGACTGGGGAGCCCGTGCGGGGCAGGGGCGTCTGTTCCTCGACCGCGCGACGCAGGTGAAGAACATCTGGGTGCCCTACGGCGCGTGAGGCCTCAGGCCCCTGACAGGGAAACGAGAAAGCGGCCCCGGAAGGGCCGCTTTTTTTGATGAGGGATCGGCGCGCGCAGAGCCGCGCTGTACCACGAATGAAAACACACGCGACCAAGCGGCGCGCGTGGTGAAATCGCTTTGAAATGGGGGGAGTAGTGGCAGTCCGTAGGGGAATCGAACCCCTCTTTCCAGGTTGAAAACCTGGCGTCCTAACCGATAGACGAACGGACCACTCTGAACCTTCCGGGCATACCTGCCTAAGGTGGAGCGGTGTTTAGGCCAGAGAACCGTGACTCGCAAGAGGGTATTTGCGGATTTTTGGAAAGTTTTTGTCCCTCCGTTACGGCAGCCTCGAAGCCTTGGAATTACAGCCCTTTTCTGTGTGCAATCGTGGGGAGTCGCTTACGCTTCGGACGCGTCCTCGAGCCGCAGCTGCACCTTGTTGCGCCCGCCCCATGTGTTGATCTCCAACCGTCCGGCGAGGTGGAAACGCTTCGCGCCCGGCTGGCTCAGCGCGGGGCCGAGCGGGCAGTCGAACGCGCCGAAGCAGACCGTCTCGATCCGCGCGCCCATACCGTCGCCGAACATGAAGCGCAGATGGCTCTCGCCGATCCGGCGCGCGCCCACGACTTCCATATCCGCAAAGGCGAAACGCGGGGCAGGAGCGCCTTGGCCGAAGGGGCCGGCGCGGTCGAGGTCTTCAATCAGTTGCGCGGTCGCCGCGCCCGGCATCAGCATCCCGTCGAGACGCAGGTCGCGCGGGCCGATCTCTCCCGCACCCTGTTTGGCCAGAAGCTCCGACAGGCGCGCCATCGCAGGCTCCAGCTTGTTTTCCTCCACCGTGAGGCCCGCCGCCATCTTGTGCCCGCCGCCTTTCAGCAGCAGCCCCTCGGCGGCGACGCGCTGGATCGCGGCACCGATATCGACGCCGGCGACGGAGCGGGCCGAGCCTTTGCCGATCCCGTTCTCCACCCCGATCACGACCGAGGGGCGGTTCGTCGCCTCTTTCAGCCGCGCGGCCACGATGCCGACGACGCCCGGGTGCCAGCCAGCGCCCGCCGCCCAGACCAGCGGTGCGTTGAGCCCGCGTTCCTCGGCCTGCGTCAGCGCCGCCTCCCGCACAGCGTTCTCGACCTCTCGGCGCTCGGTGTTGAGCTGATCGAGCCGTTCCGCGATGGATTGCGCCTCGTGCGGGTCGGTTGTCGACAGCAGACGCGCGCCCAGATCGGCCGCGCCGATCCGCCCGCCTGCATTGATCCTCGGTCCCAGCACGAAGCCCAAGTGATAGGCGGCGGGCGCACGGTCGAGCCGCGCCACGTCCGACAGCGCCACGAGGCCGGGCCGCTCGCGCCGCGCCATGATCTTGAGCCCCTGCCGCACCAGCGCCCGGTTGCAGCCCGTCAGCGGCGCGACATCGGCCACCGTCGCAAGTGCCACCAGATCGAGAAGCGTCATCAAGGGCGGGCCCTGCACACCTTCGTCGCGCAGCTGCCGGTTCGCCTCCACCAACATCAGGAAGACGACTGAAGCCGCGCAGAGATGACCCAGCTCGCCGGTCTCGTCCTGCCGGTTCGGGTTCACCACGGCCAGCGCGGGGGGCAGGGTCTCGCCGCCAAGGTGGTGATCGAGGATGACGACATCGGCGGGCTTCGCGGCGGCCACGGGCTCGTGGCTCAGCGTGCCGCAATCGACGCAAACGATCAGCGGATGCTCGGTCCCGAGGCTTTCCATCGCGGGCACGTTCGGCCCGTAGCCCTCGTCGATCCGGTCGGGAATATAGAGCGTCGCCTCGCGCCCCATCGCGCGCAGCCAGTTGATCAGCAGCGCCGCCGAGGCGCCGCCATCGACGTCATAATCCGCGAAAACGGCGATCTTCTCACCCGACTTCACCGCTTTCAGGAACCGCGCCGCCGCCTGCTCCATGTCGCGCAAGGATCGGGGGTCGGGGAGAAGCTCGCGGATCGTGGGTTCGAGGAAGCCCTCGCTCTCCTCCGGCGTCACACCGCGCGCGACGAGGATGCGGGCGAGGGGCAGGGGCAAGCGCGTCTGCTGCGCCATCGCCTCGGCCAGCCGGTCGGCCTCGGGTGTGGGGCCGATCCAGCGGCGGCCTGTCAGGGATTGCTCGACGGAAAGGAAACTGCTCATGGCGTCGGGTTTAGCCAAATCATGCGGAGGCTGCCAGAGGCGAGCGCGCCGCGCCTAGTCGGGGATGTTCTCCAGCAGCGCCTGGCGCGAGTCCGAGGCGAATTCACGCCGCCAGAGCATCGCCGTGGTGAACAGCGTCGCCGCAATGAGCGCATAGGGCCCGAGCAGCCATGCCAGCGTCGCCAGCGCGAAATAGACGGAACGCAGCCCGCGATTGAAGCTCTTCGCCGCGTTGATGTTCACCTGCGCCGCCTGTTCGGCGCGCGGATAGGCCAGCGGGTCCTCGGGTTCGTTGGGCACCGCCGCCATTGCGATCGCGGCATAGGAAAACAGCCGATGCGACCAGACGAATTTCAGAAACGCATTCGCACCGAAGAGCACGGCCGTCAGGATGCGCGCCTCCCACAGCAGGTCCGGGCCGCGCGCGATGTCGAAATCATCGGCGAGATTCGTCAGGGGCTGCGGGTTCGCGATCAGCGCCAGCCCGGCACCGATAGCGATCAGCGAAGAAGAGGCGAAGAAGGTTGTCGATTGCCGCAGCCCGTCCACCATGGCCGAATCGAAGATCCGCGGCTGGCGTGTCACCAGCTGGCGCATCCATTCGCGACGGTAATTTTCCATCAGCTTGCCCATCGAAGGGCGGGCGGTGCTCGGATGTTCGGTCGTCCAGCCGATCACGAGCCAGCAGGTGACGAGAAGCGCAAGCGCCGCGAGATCGAGAGGCCCGAGCGGGCCGATATGAAACATCGTCGTCATATCGACAGTTAGCGCGATGCGGCTTCCCTTGTCACCGGGGCTTATTGGTTATATTTTCTGACCAACCGGGAGGAGTTTGCCATGGAAATGCCCAAGCCGAAGGAGGATCTGCTGGCGCGCAAGCCGCAGATCATCGCCCGCCTGCGCGAGGTTCTGCCCGCGGATGCGGTGATCGACGACCCCAGCGAGACGCGCGCCTATGAATGCGATGCGCTTTCGGCCTATCGCTGCCAGCCGCTGGGTGTGGTGCTGCCGCGCTCGACGGCGGAGGTCGCGGCGGCGCTGAAGGCCTGTCACGAACTGGGCGTGCCGGTGGTGCCGCGCGGCGCGGGCACCTCGCTTGCGGGCGGGTCGATGCCGCAGGCGGATTCGGTGGTGCTGGGGCTCGCGCGGATGAATGCCGTGCTGGAGACCGATTACACCAACCGCTTCATCCGGGTCGAGGCGGGACGGACGAACCTCTCGGTGACCGGGGCGGTGGAAAGCGATGGCTGGTTCTACGCGCCCGATCCGTCCTCGCAGCTCGCCTGCGCGATCTCGGGCAATATCGCGATGAATTCCGGCGGCGCGCATTGCCTGAAATACGGGGTGACGACGAATAACCTCCTCGGTGTGACGCTGGTCACGATGGAAGGCGAGGTGGTCGAGATCGGCGGACCGTATCTGGATGCGGGCGGGCTCGATCTGCTGGGGCTGATCTGCGGCTCGGAGGGGCAATTGGGCGTCGTGACCGAAGCCACGCTTAAGATCCTGCCGAAACCCGAAGGCGCACGCCCCGTGCTGATCGGATTCAACTCGAACGAGGTCGCGGGCGCCTGCGTCGCCGATATCATCAAGGCGGGCATCCTGCCCGTCGCGATCGAGTTCATGGACCGCCCCTGCATCCGCGCGACCGAGGCCTTCTGCCATGCGGGCTATCCCGATTGCGAGGCGCTGCTGATCGTCGAATGCGAGGGCTCGGAAGCCGAGATCGACGAGCAGATCGGCATGATCCGCCAGATCGCGACCCGTCACGAGCCGGTCGAGTTCCGCGAGGCGCAATCGGCCGACGAGGCCGCGCGGATCTGGCTGGGCCGGAAGTCGGCCTTCGGCGCGATGGGGCAGATTAACGATTACATGTGCCTCGACGGGACGATCCCGGTCTCGGAACTGCCCTTCGTGCTGCGCCGGATCGGCGAGTTGTCGAAGGATTTCGGGCTCGACGTCGCAAACGTCTTCCACGCGGGCGACGGCAATATGCACCCGCTGATCCTGTATAACGCCAACGAGCCGGGCCAGCAGGAGCAATGCGAAAAGCTGGGCGCGGAGATCCTGAAGCTTTGCGTCGAGGCGGGCGGCTGCCTGACCGGCGAGCATGGCGTGGGCATCGAGAAGCGCGACCTGATGGATGTGCAGTTCGAACCCGCCGATCTGGAAGCGCAGATGCGGGTGAAGGACGTGTTCGACCCGAAATGGCTTTTGAACCCGGCGAAGGTGTTCCCGCTCGGCGCGAGCGCGAGTCGCCGTGCGAGCTGAAAAGGGAGAGGGGCGCTGCCCCGCTCGCTGACGCGAGCCCCCGGGATATTTTTGCCAAGAGGAAGGCAGATTTCATGAGAGTTGAAAGCGAGGCGCAGCTGGCCGAGGCCATCCGGGATGCGGGTGGCGCGCTGGCGGTGCGTGGAGGCGGCACGCGGCCGGTTGGACGTTGTCTGGGCGAGCCGCTGGAAGTCGGGATTTCGGGCATCACGCTCTATGAGCCGGGCGCGCTGACGCTGGTCGTCGGCGCCGGAACGCCCCTCGCCGAGGTGGAGGCCGCGATTGCCGCCGAGGGTCAACGTCTGCCCTTCGAACCAGCGAATTGGGGCCCGGTCCTGGGCGTGCGCGGTCAGAGCACCGTGGGCGGTGTCGTGGCGGCGAACGTCTCGGGGCCGCGCCGGGTGCAGGCCGGGGCCTGTCGCGACAGTCTGATCGGCACGCGTTTCGTCGACGGGCGCGGGCAGATCGTGAAAAACGGTGGCCGGGTGATGAAGAACGTCACCGGCTACGATCTGGTGAAGCTGATGGCGGGAAGCTGGGGCACGCTCGGCGTGATGAGCGAGGTGGCTTTCAAGCTGCTGCCCGCCGCGCCGTCTCAGGCGACGGTGGTGATCGACCTTCCGGCAGGGGCCGCGCAAGTTGCGCTGGCGGCGGCGCTTGGTTCGCCCTTCGACGTGTCCGGTGCGGGCTGGTTGCCCGGCACCGGCGCGGTGGTCCGGGTCGAAGGTCTCGCCGAATCCGTCGCCTACCGGGCGGAACAGTTGCGCAGACTGATGGAGCCGTTCGGCCCGGTTCGGGTCGAGGAAGAGGGCTCGGCCGCGATCTGGCAAAGCCTGCGCGATCTGGAGCCGTTTATCGGCAAGGACGGCGATCTGTGGCGGCTCTCGGTGAAGCCTTCGGAGGCGTCTGACATCGTGGCAAGGCTCGGCGGCGAGGTGCTGCTCGACTGGGGCGGCGGGCTGATCTGGGCGCTTCTGCCGGAAGGCAGCGATGGCCGTGCGCTGGCCTCGCCCTATACCGGCCATGCGACCTGCATGCGCGGCGTGGCGGGCGTGACCTTCGAGCCCGAACCCGCGCCGATCGCCACGCTCACGACCGCGTTGCGGGCGCAATTCGACCCCAAAGGTATTCTGAACCCCGGAAGGATGGGCTGATGCAGACGAATTTTTCGCCCGAACAGCTGAAAGATCCCGGCGTCGCGCGCTCCAACGAGATCCTGCGCGCCTGCGTCCATTGCGGGTTCTGCACTGCGACCTGCCCCTCCTATCAGGTGTTGGGCGACGAGTTGGACAGTCCGCGCGGGCGCATCTACCTGATCAAGGACATGCTGGAGAATGACCGGCCCGCGGATGAGAAGACGGTCAAGCATCTCGATCGTTGCCTGAGTTGCCTGGCCTGCATGACGACTTGCCCCTCGGGCGTGCATTACATGCATCTGATCGACCATGCGCGCGCCCATGTGGAGAAGACCTACAAGCGCCCGATGATGGACCGGCTGCTGCGCTGGACGCTGGCGAAGATCGTGCCCTATCCGGGCCGCTTCCGTCTTGCGATGGGCGGCGCGAAGCTGGCGAAGCCCTTCGCGGGGCTGCTGCCCGACAAGCGCCTGCGCGCGATGGTGGGCATGGCGCCGAAAACCATCCCGCCGGTCAGCCGCAACGATGACGCTCAGGTTTTCGCGCCTATGGGCGAGAAGAAATACCGCGTGGCGCTGCAGATCGGCTGCGCGCAGCGGGCGCTCAACACCGATATCAACGATGCGACGATCCGGCTGCTGCGGCGGTTGGGCTGTGAGGTGGTGATACCGAAGAACCTTGGCTGCTGTGGGGCGCTGTCGCATCACATGGGCCGCGAGAAAGAGAGCCATGCGCAGGCCGCGCACAATATCCGTGCCTATCTGAGCGAGGGCGATCTGGATGCGGTGATCATCAATACGTCGGGCTGCGGCACTACGGTGAAGGATTACGGGCATATCTTCCGCAACGATCCGATCGCCGAGGATGCGGCGAAGGTGGCTGGGCTCGCCTGCGACATCTCGGAATTCCTCGTGAAGATCGGTCTCCCCGAGGGCAAGGGCGGGATGCGAGTCGCCTATCACGCGGCCTGTTCGCTCCAGCACGGTCAGCAGATCAAATCCGCGCCGAAGGATCTTCTGAAACGCGCCGGCTTCGAGGTGGTCGAGCCCGCCGATAGCCATCTGTGCTGCGGCTCGGCGGGCACCTACAACCTGCTGCAGCCGGAGATTTCCGACGAGCTTAAGAAGCGCAAAGTGGCGACGCTCGAGGCGAAGCAGCCGGAGGTGATCGCGGCGGGCAATATCGGTTGCATGGTGCAGATCGGCGGCGGCACGGAGGTGCCCGTTGTCCACACTGTCGAACTTTTGGATTGGGCCACGGGCGGGCCGAAGCCACCCGCGCTTGCGCAAGCGTGATCCACGCCACAATCTGGCCGCATCGGGGCGCTAAGCAGGACGAAACGCCCCGCAATCTTCGGAGCCCCGATGCGCCTTCTTGCTCTCGCTCTTGCCTGTCTGACCGCCGTTCCTGTGCTTGCGCGGGCCGAGACGATCACCCATGCGACGCCCTTGCGCGCGCTGGAAACCGGCGACGATACGCGCGGCTGGCAGGCGGTCGGGCGGCTCGATCTGGGTCATGGCAGCTTTTGCACCGGCACGCTGATCGCGCCTGATCTGGTGCTGACGGCGGGGCATTGCCTCTATGACAAGCGCAGCGGTGCGCTGATAGACGCGCGGGAGATCGAGTTCCTCGCGGGTTGGCGCAATGGCCGCGCCGAAGCCTATCGCAAGGTGTCGCGCGCAGTGCTGCATCCCTCCTATCACTACGGCGGGCCGGTCGGCGTGAAGCGTTCGGAATTCGATCTGGCGCTGATCAAGCTCGCCCAGCCGATCCGCCTGCCACAGCTTCAGCCCTTCGAAGTGTCGCGCAGCGCGCCTTATCGTGGCGAGGAGGTCGGCGTGCTCTCCTATGCGCAGGGCCGCTCGGAGGCACCGTCGCTGCAACGAAACTGCTCGGTGCTGGAGCGCGCAGGCGCGACGGTCGTGATGAGTTGCTCGGCCGATTTCGGGGCCTCGGGCTCGCCGGTCTTCAGCTTCGCCAACGGCCGCCCCGAGATCGTCTCGGTGGTCTCAGCCAAGGCCGAGATGGGCACGCGCCCGGTCTCGATCGGGGCGCTGGCCAATGGGGTCGCCGATCTGCGGCAGGCCATCGAGAGCCGCGACAACGTCGCCACTACCCGCGAAATTCGCGCGGGCGGGGCCAAGTTCATCAAGGCGAACTGAGCGCGATGGGCGTGAAGCGGGTCATCTTCGGCGTGATCGCTCTGGCACTGCTTGGCGGCATGGGCGAGGCGCAGGAGGCGCGCAACTCTGCGCTCGACCGCTTGTCGCAACGCGCGGATCTCTTCGGCTGGGAGGCGGTGGGCAAGGTCACCATCGGGGCCGAGGGCTATTGCACCGGCGTGCTGATCGCACCCGATCTGGTGCTGACCGCTGGCCATTGCATCTTCGACCGACGCGCGCAGGGGCCGCGCGATCCCGCGACGCTGGGTTTTGCAGCCGCGCAAACCGACGGGGCGGAGGTGGCCGCGCGCCCGGTCGTCGCCATGGTCGCCGATCCGGACTATAACCCGTTCGTGCCGCTCTCGATCGACACCGTGCGCCACGACGTCGCGCTTTTACAGCTCTCCGCGCCGATCCCGACGTCGATTGCCGCGCCTTTTCGCGTCGGCGACGTGCCCGCCGCAGGGGCGGAAGTATCGGTGGTGTCTTATGCGCAGGGCCGGGCCGATGCGCTGTCGTGGCAAAAGGCCTGCCGCGTGTTCGGGCGGGCCAAGGGGCTGATCGGCTTCGATTGCGATGTCGATCACGGCTCCTCGGGTGCGCCGGTCTTCGACCGCTCGGGGCTTGCTGCTGGCGGGCGGGCGCAGATCGTGTCGCTGGTTTCCTCGGGCTCGCGCAGGAATGGCGTCTCGCGCGCCTATGGGATGGAATTGCCCGCGATCGTCGCGCAGTTGAAATCCGCGCTGCGCAGCGGGCGCGGCGTGATCCGCGCCGCCTCCCCCAGCGTCTCCGCCGCGCCGCAGATCCGTCGCACGGAGCCCGGGCAGGGCCAGCCGCGTATACTGTCTGGCGGGCGCACAACCGGCGCGAAATTCCTGCGTCCCTAAGGGCTTGGCCCGAAGCGGCGCCCCTCTTGAAACGTCGCGAGAGATTTCCCAAATTTATGAGTGCCGGAATGCCTGATGAGGGTTCCGGCGCCTAACTGCCCGGCCCCGCAAGGGGCGGGTTTCATAACCATCGCTCAAGAGAGGATGATGATATGCGAAGCTTTGATCTTTCGCCCCTTTACCGCGCCACCGTGGGCTTCGACCGCGTGGCTGATCTGATGGACCGTGCGCTGACCAGCGATCTCGCGCAGCCGACCTATCCGCCCTACAATATCGAGAAGACCGACGAGAATGCCTATCGCATCTCGATCGCCGTCGCGGGCTTCGGTTCGGATGAGCTGAGTGTCGAACTCAGAGAGGGCGCGCTGATCGTGACCGGTCGCAAGGCCGAGGACGATTCCGGTCGCACCTATCTGCATCGTGGCATCGCGACCCGTGCCTTTGAGCGCCGCTTCGCGCTGGCCGATCATGTCAAGGTCACCGGAGCCACCCATGAGGATGGGATGCTCCACCTCGATCTCGTCCGTGAAGTGCCCGAGGCGCTGAAACCGCGCCGGATCGAGATTGCGGGCCCGACTAAGTCCGAGGCCAAGCAGGTCGAGACGGTCGACGCCTGAGGCATCTGCCATCGTTGAAAAATGACGGGCGCGGGGGGAAACTCCCGCGCTTTTTGCTGTCTGGGATCGTCAGGGTGGAGTGAGGTCCTCGCCACCGCGCCTGAACACCATCACATGGTCGCCGCTGCCGGTGAAAGTAACGGCCGAACCATCAACCTGCGCCTGCTTCATGTCGAAGAACAGCTGCGCGAGGCCCGCATCGGCCTTGAACTCCGGCGTCTCCTGCTCGCAGGCGAACGTGGGCGAGGCCGAGGTCGGTCGGATGCCCAATGCGGGGTAGGGGGCGAACATCACTCCGGTCACGCAAAGACAATGACCGCAGACGGCGAAGCGCGAATTCTCCCCGATATAGAAGCGGATCGCGCGGGTGGGTGCCTTGCCGTCCACCGTCGCGAGGTCATAGGCGCGCCGGGTCTCCACATTGGCGGCAAGCGTCTGGGCGTCCGAGACACCGCCCGGCATACAGGCCGCGAGCGCGGCTGCGAGACCAAGGGCGGTAACGCGCGCGGCGGTCTTCGTCGAAAAATCGCTCATGGTTCTGGTCCGTGACTGGGCCGTTTCCGGCAGCTCTCAGCAGGATGCGCGGACTGAGGACCCATCCGCATTGATCCGGCGCAAGGCCCGCCGCGGCCTCAATCAGCGACCATTGCGCCGATCAGCGCGATCTCCTCGGCGCCAGCGTCGCGGGCTTTCTGTTCCAACCGGCGGTAGGCTGCGAGGACCGCTTCGCCCTCGGGGGTGAGCGAGGCGCCACCCCCCTTCGCGCCGCCGCGCGAGCGATCCACCAGCGGTTCCTTGAATCCGGCGTTCATCTCTTCTACGAGCGACCAAGCGCGTTTGTAGCTCATCTTCATCGCGCGGCCCGCCGCCGAGATCGAGCCGTGTTCGGCGATCTCTTCGAGCAGCCGGACCTTGCCGGGGCCCAGCATCGCCTTGTCGAAATAGAGGCGCATCATCAAGCGGGTCAGTTCCATTCTGGCATCTCTCGGGCTCGTCACGTCGTGCGGCGTTTATCCTGAGCCTGTGCCCGGGCCAAGACAAGGGGCGGAGGCGCGAATGCACAGGGGCATGTGCTCTTGCCATTGCCCGCGCCTTGGGCGAGCGTGCGCGCGAAGGAGCCCCCGCATGTATATCTCGATCGCCTCGCTTGTGGGCGCCTATCTTCTAAGCCAGTTCTACCGCACCTGCTTGGCCGTTCTGACGCCCGTTCTGGGCAAGGAGATCGGCGTGACGCCGGGCGATCTCGCCGTGTCGCTGGGGCTTTGGTACGGGGCCTTCGCGCTGATCCAGATCCCCATCGGCGAGGCGCTGGACCGGATCGGGCCGCGCCGCACCGTCGGCGTGCTGATGGCGCTTGGCGGGGGCGGGGGCGCCGCCGTCTTCGCGATGGCGCAGGGGCCGATGGGCATTCACCTCGCGATGATCCTGATCGGGGCGGGCTGCGCGCCTGTGCTGGTGGGCAGCTATTTCATCTTCGCACGCAGTTTCAAGCCGGCGCTGTTCGGCACGCTCGCGGCCTCGATGATCGGGGCGGGGAGCCTTGGCAATCTCGCGGGCGCGGCCCCGCTTGCAGCCTCCATCGAGGCTTTCGGCTGGCGTCCGACGCTTTGGGCGCTCTCGGCGCTGACGCTGCTGGTGGCGGCGCTGATCCTGTGGCTCGCGCGCGATCCCGAGCGGGTGGAGCAGCCTGCAGGCCGCCGGGGTACCGCGCTCGATGTGCTGCGTCTGCCGGGCTTCTGGGTTCTGCTGCCGCTGACGGTCGCGAATTACACCGCCGCTGCCGGGATTCGTGGCGTCTGGGCGGGCTCCTATTTGGCCGATGTCTTCGGCGCGGATGCGAATCTGATCGGCCGGGTGACGCTGGTGATGGGCCTCGCGATGATCGCGGGTAACTTCGCCTACGGGCCGGCGGACAAGATTTTCGGCAGCCACAAGCGCGTCGCGCTTTACGGCAATGCGGTGCTGGCCGTGGCCTTGGCGATGCTCTTCGTGTTGCCGGGACAGTCGCTGTGGCTGGCGACGGTTCTACTGGCCGCGATCGGCTTCTTCGGCGCGTCCTTCCCGGTGATCATGGCGCATGGCCGCACCTTCTATCCGCCGCATCTGACGGGGCGGGGGGTGACGCTGCACAACATGTTCTCGATCATGGGCGTGGCTGGGATGCAATTCGCCTCGCGGCCCGTTTTCGATGCGGTATCGGTGGGGCACACGCCCGCCGTGGCCTATGGGCTGCTGTTCGCGTTCTTCCTTGCACCGCTGGTGATCGGGCTGGCGTTCTACGTTTTCGCCCGCGACAGCGGCGATGGCTTGAGCTAAACCCATCGCATGACCCGGCTCGGATTTCTGATTAGTCGAACGTTGCGGCGCGAGGCCCCGCTTGCCGCGCTCTCCGTCTCGCAAAAGGCGTTGCTGGACGACCTTGCCGGCAAAACCGTCGCGCTTGTCGGCAATGCCCGCGCGCTGGCCGAGGGACAGGCGGGGGCGGAGATCGACGCGCATGACGTGGTGATCCGGATCAACCGCGCCCCGATGCCCTCGGCCACGAGCCACGGCAAGCGCACCGACTGGCTGGCGCTCGCGACCTCGCTGCCCGAAGCCGAGCGCGCCCGCATCGCGCCGTCACGCATCCTTTGGATGAGCCACAAGCGCAAGCGGCTGGACTGGAAAACGGCGACCGGCCCCGGTTTCTACCTGCATCCGCTCAACGATTACGAGGGGCTGAAGGCCAAGCTTGGCGCGCAGCCCACGACCGGAGCGATGCTGATCGACATGCTCGCGCGCTCTGATCTGGCGCGGCTCGATCTATACGGGTTCGATTTCTTCGCCTCGCTATCTCTGTCGGGGCGGCGCTCGGCCGACAAGGTGCCCCATGATTTCGTCGCGGAAGCGGAGATGGTCGGCGGGCTTCTTGCCTCCGATCCGCGCATCATTCGGAACTGACTGCGCGTCGAGCCCCTTTCATTTCCTGACGTAAAGCGGTAGTAAGCCGCGTTCTATTGGAGCAAGGAGGTCCTCATGGGCTATAAAGTCGTCGTTGCGGGCGCCACGGGAAACGTGGGCCGCGAAATGCTGAACATCCTGGCCGAGCGTCAGTTCCCGGTCGATGAACTGGTGCCGCTCGCGTCGCGCCGGAGCCTCGGCACAGAGGTCAGCTTTGGCGATCAGACCCTGAAGACCAAAGACATCGAAGGGTTCGACTTCACCGGCTATGACATCGCGCTCTTCGCGATCGGCTCGGACGCCACGAAGAAATACGCGCCGATCGCCGCCAAGCAGGGCTGTATCGTGATCGATAACTCGTCGCTCTACCGCTACGACCCGGACGTGCCGCTGGTCGTGCCGGAGGTGAACCCGGAAGCCGTGGACGGTTACGCGAAGAAGAACATCATCGCGAACCCGAACTGCTCGACCGCGCAGATGGTCGTGGCGCTCAAGCCGCTGCATGACCGCGCCAAGATCAAGCGCGTCGTGGTCTCGACCTACCAGTCGGTGTCGGGCTCGGGCAAAGAGGCGATCGACGAGCTTTGGGACCAGACCAAAGGCATGTATGTGCCGGGGCAGGAAGTGGAGCCGAAGGTCTACCCCAAGCAGATCGCGTTCAACGTGATCCCGCATATCGACGTGTTCCTCGATGACGGGTCCACCAAGGAAGAGTGGAAGATGGTCGCCGAGACGAAGAAGATCGTCGATCCTGCGATCAAGCTGACCGCGACCTGCGTGCGCGTGCCGGTCTTCGTGGGCCACTCGGAGGCGATCAACATCGAGTTCGAAGAGTTCCTCGACGAGGACGAAGCGCGTGACATCCTGCGTGAGGCGCCCGGCATCATGGTCGTCGACAAGCGCGAAGATGGCGGCTACATCACCCCCGTCGAATGCGTCGGCGATTTCGCCACCTTCATCTCGCGCATCCGTCAGGACTCGACCATCGAGAACGGCCTGAACATCTGGTGCGTGTCGGACAACCTGCGCAAGGGCGCGGCGCTTAACGCGGTGCAGATCGCCGAGACGCTGGGCAAGCGCGTGCTCAAGAAGGGCTGAGCGTTCGGCCTTATTTGAATTGGGAAACGCCCGGTCGGAAGATCGGGCGTTTTTCTTTTCGGGCAAAGCGATGAGGGACGCGCCCGAGCCTCGGGCGGGCGCTTTGCTCCGTCTGTGGCTGGGCGCTTTATCTCGCAAGCCCGAATGTCGCTTGTGCCCGCGAGGCCATCGCCAATGCGCCCTCCCGGGGGGAGGGGCGGCGCGGCCCGGGGCTGGTCGCCCCGCGCTACAAAGCCTTACCGCGCGAGCCGCTTAACCCCGAGATACGGCCCTTCGCCCGCTGCCGCGATACGTGCTTTGGCGGCCTCGATGCTCTCATAGGCCACGCTCATCGTTTTGCCGTTGGCATGGATCATCGTCTCGCCATCGCAGGCGAGCGCGACATGGCCTTTCCAGAACAGCAGGTCACCACGTCGCAGGGGCGCACCTTCGGGCACGGTCTCGCCCATCTCCGCCCATTGAAGATCGCTGTCGCCCGGCACGGATTGCCCGCACAGCGCGAAGCCGATCTGCACCAGCCCCGAACAGTCGATCCCCGCACGGCTGTTGCCGCCCCAGAGATAGGGCGTGCCCAGCAGTCGCTCGGCCACTGCGACCGGATTGTCCCCGGGCTGATCGAGCGCGCGCAGATGCTGCCGCGGAACGAAGCCCTCGGCGGTCACCGCGAACATGCCGGTTTCCCCCGTCACGGACAGCCGCGCGCCCATCGAGAGCTGCATCACTTCGCCGCGCTTGATCGCCGCCTCGCGATAGACATGCGTGGCGGGCGCGGTGACGACATGCGTGGCGGGCGCGGTGACGACATGCGTGGCGGGCTCGGGCGTGGCGAAGGCGTCAGAGGCGATCCAACCGCAATAGCCGTCCCATGCCGCCTGCACGAAGGCGAAGCCGTCGCGCTGATCGATCACCGTCACCTCGGCTCCGAAAAGAAGCTGTCGGTCGCGCAGGCTGCCGGGCTCGGGGCAGAGATCGGTCACGGGTACGATGATCCGCGCGGGCATCCCGTGGGTGAAACCCTCGGCCTCGACCTGTCCTCGCAGCGCCTCCAGCGCGAAAGCACCCGAAAAGGGCAGGCAGCGACGGTCGGTCATTTCAGCACCTCGGGCAGAGCCGCGAAGATCGCCCGCGCGCCCTGACCGACGCCGCCTTTCGGCCGGGCGGGGGCGGCCGCGGGCTGCCAGCCGTAGATGTCGAAATGGGCGAAGCGCTTGGTCTCGGTCACGAAGCGGCGCAGGAAGAGTGCCGCGGTGATCGAGCCCGCCATGCCGCCCGAGGGCGCGTTATCCAGATCGGCGATGCCGGGTTCGATCTTCGCCTCGTAGGGCGCCCAGAACGGCATCCGCCAGAGCGGATCGGCCACCGCCCCCGAGGCCTTCGCCAAAGCCTGCGCGACGCCCTCGTCATCGGTGTAGAACGGGTGAATGTCCGGCCCAAGTGCGACCCGCGCAGCCCCCGTCAACGTTGCCATGCAGAGCATCAGGTCGGGTGGGGTTTCATCGGCATAGGCCAGCGCATCGGCCAGCACCAGCCGTCCCTCGGCATCGGTATTGTTGATCTCGACGGTCAGCCCCTTGCGGCTGGTCAGGATGTCGCCGGGGCGGAAACTGTCGCCGCCGACCGAGTTCTCGACCGCCGGGACCAGCACCCGCAGGCGCATCTTCGCGCCGGTCGCCATGATCATATGCGCGAGCCCCAGTACGGTGGCCGAGCCGCCCATATCCTTCTTCATCAGCCCCATCGAGGCGCCGGGCTTCAGGTTCAGCCCCCCGGTGTCGAAACAGACGCCTTTGCCGACCAGCGTCAACGCAGGCCCTTCGCTGCCCCAACTCAACTCGATCAGCCGCGGCGTGCGCGGCGAGGCGCGGCCGACGGCGTGGATCATAGGGAAGTTCTGCGTCAGAAGGTCGTCGCCCTTCACGACCTTGACCTCAGCGCCGTGGCGGTCGGCCAGCAGGCGCGCCGCGCCCTCCAGTTCCTCCGGTCCCATGTCGGAGGCGGGGGTGTTGATCAGGTCACGAGTAAAAGCCTCGCCCTCGGCGACGGCCTCGATCTGCGCAGCATCCATCCCGTCCGGGCAAACTAGCCGCGCTTTCGGCGCTGCGGCTTCGGCGTAGCGGTCGAACCGATAACCTGCGAGCAGCCAGCCGAGCGCCGTCTCTGCCCTCAAAGATTCCGGCAAATCGCCCTCGATCCGCCACGCGCCTTCGGGAAGGGTCGACGCCGCGCGCGCCAGCGAGAACCGCTCTCTTGCCCGTGCCGCCGCGGTCCCGAGGCCCAGCAGCGCCGCCTCCGCGCCGTCCGCCCCCGGCAGAAGTGCGACCTGGCCGGCCTTCGCCTTGAACCCCGTTGCCTCGACGAAGGCGCGCTGCGCGGGCGGCAGATCGGCCAGAGCCTGCTCCATATCCTCGGGCGCGACGGCGATCAGGGCGCGGGCAGGCGCGTCGGCTTCGGCGAAGCGCATTGCCGGGCGCGGGGCGAGAAAGGAAAAATCTGCGGGTGCGTCTGCGCTCATGGGGGCGGCTCCTTGGCTCTGGTGGTTTCTTCGCCCCAGAGCCTAGCGCCGCGGCGCCTGCCCGCAAGGCCCGATTGCGCGCACTTCAGGAGGACAGGTCGCCGATGTCCCAGACCTCGGTAAGAGATCGTTCCGCGATCCGGCTCAGCCGCGCCATTACCGCCGCCTGCGCCACCGCATCGCCGGTCGCGATACACTCGGACAGGTCGCGCGCGGTGCGCACCATCGACACCAGACCCACATGTTTCGAGAGGTCGATCACCTTGACGATTGCGCACCGCATCTTGGCGCGTTGGCGCCATTTCGCGGCTTCTTCCAAGGCGGCGAGTTGCACGGCGAGATCCTCGACCGTGGCGCAGATGACCCGCTCCGCATCGACCTGTCCCAGCTCCACGTAGAGCACCGATAGCCGCGTCATATCCAGCGACATCCGTTCCTTGCAACGCAAACGAGACACCTGTGTCACCACGACACCCCCCTTTGATTTCGCCATCACCCGGGCGGCAATATGGCCGACAGGTCTCAAGATTTCATTGAGCGACGCGGAGAAACCTCTCGTAACCCGGCCTGCATCGCGGTATTTGACGCTGCGATAAGACGCGAGACACCAGACCCAAAAACACCGGGGGACCGATGAGAGAGCATGTGAAGCCGCTGCCGAGCTACCTTGTGAACCGTTATCAGGGATGGCACGCGACTGCGTATGACGAGAACCGCGCCTGGTATCGCCGTCTCGCCTCCGAAGGGCAGCGTCCGCGCTCGATGATCATCGCCTGCTGCGACAGTCGCGTGCATGTCACCTCGATGTTCGGTGCCGATCAGGGTGAGTTCTTCATCCACCGCAATATCGCGAACCTCGTGCCGGAATTCACGCCCGATGGTGATCACCATGGCACGTCGGCGGCGGTCGAATATGCCGTGACCAGCCTGAAGGTCGCGCATCTGATCGTGTTGGGCCACAGCAATTGCGGCGGCATCGCGGGCTGCCACGCGATGTGTTCGGGGCATGCGCCGGAACTGGAGGAGAAAAGCTCTTTCGTCGGCACCTGGCTGAACCTTCTGCGTCCGGGCTACGAGCGCGTCACCGACCTGCCCGAGGATCAGCAGGTGCTGGCGCTCGAGCGTGAGGCCGTGAAAGTCAGCCTCGAGAACCTGATGACTTTCCCCTTCGTGCGCGAAGCGCTCGACGCCGATCGGATGACGCTGCACGGGCTGCGCCACGACATCGGCGAGGGTACGCTCGAGCAATACGTCTCCGGCTCGGATCGGTTCGAGAAGCTCTGAGGCTTTGCAAATTCGTTGACCCCCTTCGCGAGGTCGATTGCTCCGCCTTGGAGAAAACCAATTGCCATTCACGGGCTGTTAAGCTTGATGCGCGAGGCTGCGGGTACCCCGCCCACGCCAACGAGCTTTGACCCGACATGTCACCTGCATCCCGACCGCATTCCCAGCATCGTCTCGTCTCCCTGCGGCTGCCGCTCGATATGATCGATCGCATTGCGGCGGAGGCGCGCGCGTTCGGCCTGCCTCCGGCAGAGCTGATCCGGCGCGTCCTGCAGGAGGGGCTGGCGGAGGAGCCAACCTCCGCCCTCCCCACCACGAAAGAGCCGCTGCCGGAAATGGCGGCGGTGCAAGCGGCGCTGGATCAGGCGCGCGATTGGTTCGATCTGCAACATCGGCTGCGGGATGCGGGCTTCGTGCTGCGGCTTGCGGGCGGGGGCGCGCTGGGTCTGCATGCCTGGCCGACGAACCGCTTCCTGTTGCTGCTCGACGAGATCGGGCCGAGCCTGACGGAGTTGGTGCTGCGCTTCGCCGCGCCGTTTCCGGGGGACGATGGCGGCCGCACCAAGATCGTCGGCGCGAGGTCTGGGCAGGGCGCGGCGGAAACGATGACGGCACAGGCTGCCGCCGCCGAGTATGCCGCGGCGCAGGCGGCGGGGGCGCAAGCCGTGCCGGAGGAGAAGGCGGCCAAGGCGACCGAAAAGACCGGCGGTGCAGAGACACAGCCCCCAGAGGCGGCGAAGGCCGAACCGCCCGCGCGCGGGTTCCTGCGCCTGTCGCCAGCGTTGCTCGCGAAACTGCGGGCTGCGGCGAACCCGCGAAACGCAGCCTGATCGCGCGCGGAGGCCTTTGCGTTACGCTGACCTAGCGCAGCACCTTGTCGGTGGGCCAACTCAGCGTGGTCTCGGTGCGGATCGTCTTGGTCTCGTCCGCGCCCAGATCGAAGCGCCATGCGAGCACGCCGCGGCGATGGTCGTAATCGGTCTCGCTCGCGGGCGGGGTCGCCTTGGTAGTGATTTTCAGGTCTTCCTGTTCGGAATAGGGTACCCGGTCGATCACCCGCATCGGCCAGCCTTTGTCCGTCAGGTTCTTCACCTCGATCTCGACGACTTCGCGGCGCTCGTTCGACTTGGAAATGAAGCCGCTATCGCCCTCCATCGTGTCGGGCATGCGGCGGTCCACGCGAATGCCCTCGATCGGCCCGAAGCCCAGCGTCAGGTCATCCCCTGCCGCCACCATCGGCAGATGCGACTGGCCGACCAGCGCGCCATCGGCATAGAGGTTCGCGGGGCCGGGCAACAGGATCTCGCCGGTCTCGTTCTTGCCCTCGGCCACGCGATAGGCCTGCGGATCGGTCAGCGGGGCGGCTTCGGCGAAGACCTCCATCGGGAGGGTCTTGGAATCGAGGCTCAGGCGGAGATCGTCGACCCCGTCGCGCAGATCGACCGCGCTCGGGTAATGGTAGGTCACCGTTTCGCCCTGCATCTGAAGATCGGCGCGGTCGCTGATCGCTGCTTCCGCCATCGGCGCGGCGGCGCCATCCGATGCCGCGAGGGAGCGCTTCATCGGCACCGGTGCGGGCGGCGCATCCGGGTCGCCGATGTGCGCGAGGCGCGGATAGACTTCGCCCGGCTCTGCGCGCCCGCCGGGGCGAGCGGTCGAGAGCGTCAGGTCGACGTTACGCCAGTCCTCGCCGGTGGCCTGATGGACCGAGACGAAGCGCTCCATATCCACCGCGCCCTTGTCTCGGTCGAGCCGCAGATCATAGGAGGGCTCCCACCCGGCATTGTTAACGTAAGAGGTGATCGTCAGCCTGCCCGAGCCCTGCACCTTCGCGCTGAGCATCTCTCGATCTTTCGCCGGGTTCAGCAGCGCATCGAGCGCCGCTCGCGCCTGCTTCACCGCCTCTTTCGCGGGGTCGAGCGCGGCTTCCGCGCGGCGCGCTTCCGCTTCGGCGGCGATTGCGCGTTCGGTGGCCGAGAGAATCTGATCCTCCACCATCTGCGCCAGCGCGCGCAGCTGTTCGGGCGCGGTGACCTGCGAGTCGGTGTTCTTGAGATATGTGATCTGGTCGCGCGCGGCCTGCGCCTTGGCGCGGATCACGGCCACCGCGTCTTCCTTTTCCGCAAGGGCTTCCTTTGCAGAGGCCAGCCGGTCACGCGCAGCCTTCACCGCCGCGCTTTCGGTTCCGCTGGTCGCCGGCGCGCGCCCTGAGATCAGGCTCACCGCGCCGATCTGCACACCGTCACCCGACACCCGCAGCGTCGAGATGTCGGTGCCTTCGGGAAACCCCGGAACCAGCAGGTCATGGCTGCCCTCGGGCGCCTTCACCTCCACCTGCCGCACCACCTGCGCGCCCTGCGGAAAGAGCGTCACGGCCGTGATCTTGCCCGGCACCTCGATCGTGTCGGCCAAGGCGGGCAGGGCGGTCGCGGTCATAAGGGCCGCCGTGAGGGTAATGCGCATCGGTTCCTCCCAAATCCGTTCCGGATCGAGCCTGCGTCGCCCCGCGCGCAGTTGCAAGCCATTGAAATCCGGCGCGGGTCGTCACTGGCGGGAACTCGCCAGAGCGTCCGGGCGCGGATCAGGGGCGCGGTGCCTACTTGCCCTTGCGTCCGAAGCCCCGCGCGCTTAGGTTGCGCCCTACCTCGGGGTGCCAGCGCAAGGCTGGCTGAGATGCGATCCGCGCGAACCCGTTGAACCTGAACCGGTTAAGACCGGCGGAGGGAAGGTAGCCGGATAGTCCGGCCCCACTCCGCCCGGCAAGCCCAAGGAGTGAGGCATGAAAACCCACCTGATGCTTGCGGGAGCCCTGAGCCTGATCGCCACGATGGCGGCGGCCGAGGACAAGCCCGTGCTCACCGTCTATGCGCCTGATTATTTCACGAGCGAATGGGGCCCCGGCCCCGCGATCGAGAAGGGGTTCGAGGCGACCTGCGATTGCGATCTGAAATTCGTGTCGGGCGATGTGCTGCCGCGCATCCTGCTCGAAGGCGACAAGACCTCCGCCGATGTCGCGATCGGTCTGAACACCGACGTGACCGCGAAGGCGCGCGCCACCGGCCTGTTCGCCCCGCATAACGAAGACACCTCCGACCTGACCATGCCGGTCAAGTGGAACGATCCGATCTTTCTGCCCTTCGACTGGTCTGAACTGGCCTTCGTCTATGACAAGACCAAGCTGAAGAACCCGCCCACGAGCTTCCAGGACCTGCTGGATGCGCCCGACGACGCCTACAAGATCGTCATCGAGGATCCGCGCAGTTCGGTCGCGGGTCTGTCGTTGCTGCTCTGGGTGAAGGACATCTATGGCGACAAGGCCGAAGAGGCGTGGACGAAGATCGCGCCCAAGGTACTGACCGTGACCCCGGGCTGGTCGGAAGCCTACGGCATGTTCACCGATGGCGAGGCGGATATGGTACTGAGCTATGTCACCTCGCCCGCCTATCACATCATGGCCGAGGACGACGACTCCAAGGCCGCCGCGATCTTCCCCGAGGGGCATTACTTCACCCCCGAACTGGTCGCGCAGCTCAAGACCTCGAAACATCCCGAACTGGCGCAGAAATTCATGGATTACGTGCTCAGCCCCGATTTCCAAGGCATGATCGCGACGGCGAACTGGTCCTTCCCGGCGAAACTGCCCCACGATCAGCTGCCGGAAGTGTTCCAGAAACTCCCGATGCCCGACAAGACGCTCTATCTGGGTGAGGCCGAGGCCGAGAAACTGCGCGGTCCGGCGCTGGACGAATGGCAACGCGCCTTCTCCAGATAAGAGGCACGCCCATCTGGGCGGTGCTGGCGGGTGCGGCTTTGGCCGCGCTTGTCCTTGGCACTTTGGCGGCAGTGGCGCTCCGGGCAGGCGGGCTGACCGGCTTGCGCGAAACCGATCTCGCCGCGATCCGCTTCACGCTCTGGCAGGCGGCGGCCTCGGCGCTGATCTCCTGCGCGCTGGCGTTGCCGGTCGCCCGTGCGCTGCATAGCCGCCGCTTCGCCGGGCGCGGACTGCTGATTTCGCTCCTGGGGGCTCCCTTCATCCTGCCGGTGATCGTCGCGGTCTTCGGGCTGATCGCGGTCTTCGGGCGGCGCGGGCTGGTCAATGCGGCCCTCGCCCCGCTCGGCATCGATCCGATTTCGATCTACGGCGCGGAGGGCGTCATCGTGGCCCATGTTTTCTTCAACCTGCCGCTTGCGACCCGGATGATCCTGCACGGCTGGGAGGCGATCCCGGCCGAGCGGTTTCGCCTTGCCGCGACCCTCGGCTTCGGCCCTGCGGAGGTCACGCGTCACCTCGAACGTCCGATGCTGCGCAGCGTGCTGCCCGGGGCGTTCCTTGCGATCTTCCTCGTCTGCCTGACGTCCTTCGCGGTGGCCCTGACCCTTGGCGGCGGGCCGCGCGCGACCACGGTGGAGCTGGCGATCTATCAGGCCTTCCGCTTCGATTTCGACATGGGCCGCGCGGCGAGCCTTGCGCTGGTGCAGGTCGCGATCTCGGTCGCGGCGCTGCTGATCGCGGCGCGCGCCACCCTGCCGTCGAGTTTCGGCGCGGGGCATGATCGCCGCGCCGCGCCGATCCCGCAGCTGTCCGGCGGGATGGGGCGTGCGCTCTTCGACGCGCTCGCGATCGGGCTCGCAAGCGCCTTCCTTCTGCTTCCCATCGGCACCGTTTTCGCCCGGGGCATTCCGGCGGTGGCCAACCTGCCCGAGATGGTCTGGCCCGCGACGCTGACCTCTTTGGTGATCGCGCTGCTCTCCACGGTTGTGACGCTCGCCATCGCCCTGCCGCTCGCACTGGTGGCGACCCGGCAGCGCTGGGCGGAGATCGCGGCGATGCTGCCGATGACAGCGTCGAGCCTCGTGATGGGCACCGGCGCCTTCCTGATCGCGCGGCCCTTCGTGAACCCGACGAGCCTCGCGCTGCCAATGGTGCTGCTCACCAACGCCGCGCTTTCGGTGCCTTTCGCGACCCGCATCCTGATGCCCGAGATCCGCACGCTGCAGGCCGATTACGACCGGCTCGCCGCCTCGCTCGGGCTGCGCGGCATTGCCCGGCTTCGTCTGCTGACGGTTCCGCGCCTTGCCCGGCCGCTGGGGTTCTCGGCGGGGCTGGCCGCGGCCTTCTCGATGGGCGATCTGGGCGTCATCACGCTGTTCTCGGATGGCCAGACCCGCACCCTTCCGCTGGCGCTTTTCCAGCTCATGGGCTCTTATCGCATGGATCAGGCGGCGGGCGCTGCGAGCCTGCTGCTGATCCTCACTTTCGCGCTCTTCTGGGCGCTCGACCGCGCGGGGCATTATGCTGACCCTCGATAAGCTTCTGATCGAACAGGGCGATTTCCGCCTCGAAGCCGATTTCACAATCCCGGCCGGCGCGCGGGTCGCGCTGATTGGCCCCTCGGGGGCGGGCAAGTCGACGCTGCTCTCGGTACTTGCGGGGTTTCTTGGGCCGACCCGGGGGCGGGTGCTCTGGTGCGGCGAGGACATCACCGAGGCGCCGCCCGGCGAGCGTCCGCTCTCGATCCTGTTTCAGGATCAGAACCTCTTCCCGCATCTGCGGCTGGAGACCAACCTCGCGCTTGGCCTGAACCCGAAAGGCAAGATCGACGCAACCGACCGCGCCCGGATCGAGACCGCGCTGGCGCGTGTGGGCCTTGAGGGGATGGAGAGGCGCAAACCCGGCGCACTGTCGGGCGGGCAGCAAAGCCGCGCAGGCCTGGCGCGGACGTTGCTCCGTGGCCGCCCGATCCTGCTGCTCGACGAGCCCTTTGCGGCGCTGGGGCCCGCGCTGAAATCCGAGATGCTGGCGCTGGTGGCCGAGATCGCCCGCGAACAGGGCACGACGGTGCTGATGGTCAGCCACGATCCCGAGGATGCGCGTGCGCTTTGCCCGCAGACGGTTCTGGTGGCCGAGGGCCGCGCCCATGCGCCGCAAGCGACCGGGCCGCTTCTCGACGATCCGCCGCCCGCGCTACGGGACTATCTAGGAGAGTAGGGGCTCTGCCCCTCTTCGCTGGCGCGAATTCACCCGGGGATATTTGAACAAGCCCGAAACGGTCTGCGCTTCGGGCTTGTTCAAATATCCCGGGGGGCCGGGGGCAACGCCCCCGGCCTTGGGGTCAGTAGATCACGACCGAGCGGATCGACTCGCCCGCATGCATCAGATCGAAGGCCTTGTTGATGTCTTCGAGCGGCATCGTATGGGTGATCATCGAGTCGATCTCGATCTTGTCGTTCATGTACCATTCGACGAATTTCGGCACATCGGTGCGGCCCTTGGCGCCGCCGAAAGCGGTGCCTTTCCATGTCCGGCCCGTGACGAGCTGGAACGGGCGGGTGGAGATTTCCGCGCCCGCGGGTGCGACGCCGATGATGACCGAAACGCCCCAGCCGCGATGCGAGCACTCGAGCGCGTCGCGCATGACGTTCACGTTGCCGGTTGCGTCGAAGGAGTAATCCACGCCGCCGATCTGGTCGCGCTCGGTCTTGGTCAGGTTGATGATTTCCTGCGTGACCGAGTGGTCGAGCTTGGAGGGATTCACGAAATGGGTCATGCCGAATTTGCGCGCCATGTCCTCTTTCGCGTCGTTCAGATCGACGCCGATGATCATATCGGCGCCCGCCATGCGCAGGCCCTGGATCACGTTCAGACCGATCCCGCCGAGGCCGAAGACGGCGGCGGTCGAGCCGATCTCGACGCCTGCAGTGTTGATTACCGCGCCGATGCCGGTGGTGACGCCGCAGCCGATATAGCAAATCTTGTCGAACGGCGCGTCGTCGCGGACCTTGGCGAGCGCGATCTCGGGCATCACGGTGTGGTTCGCGAAGGTCGAGCAGCCCATGTAGTGATAGATCGGCGTGCCATCGAGCATCTTGAAGCGCGTCGTGCCGTCCGGCATCAGGCCCTGACCTTGCGTGTTGCGGATCGCGGTGCAGAGGTTCGTCTTGCCCGACAGGCAGGACGGGCATTCGCGACATTCCGGCGTGTAGAGCGGGATCACGTGGTCGCCCGGCTTCAGCGTGGTGACACCTTCGCCGACTTCGAGCACGACGCCCGCGCCCTCATGGCCGAGGATGGTCGGGAAGATGCCTTCGGGATCGGCGCCAGAGCGGGTGAATTCGTCCGTGTGGCAGATACCGGTTGCCTTGATTTCGACGAGCACTTCGCCCGCTTTCGGGCCGTCCAGTTCCACTTCCATGATTTCGAGCGGTTTTCCCGCTTCGAGCGCGACTGCGGCACGGGTTCTCATAAGCGCATACTCCTTGTATAAATTCGGAGAGAGCCTGCGTTATCGGCGCGGCCAATGCAATGAAGGGTGCGACATGTTGAAACGATTTTTCGTCATGGGGTCGATGCTGGCGCTTGCGGCCTGCGACCCCGCCGGTCCGATGAGCGAGACACCCACCGATGGGGCATACCCCGCGCCCCAGCCCTATGCGCCCGCTCCCTATGTCACCCCCCCGGTGAGCGTCACGAAGGGCGGTTTGCAGGAGCGTGAGCCCGACACTTGCGGGGCGGTGAAATATACCTCGGTTCTGGGTCAGCCGGCGGCGCAGATCCGGACGCTCGGGATTACCAAACCCTATCGCATCGTCGAATGGCGCGGCGTCGAGGATCAAGTCTACAACCCGCAGCGCGTCGTGTTTCGTCTCGACTCGCGCGGGAACGTCTACAACATCGATTGCGGGTGAGCCTGATGGAGCGCGGCAGGGCGCGGATCGGGCTCATTGTCACGTTAGGGGTCGCAGCGTTCGGGTTGGCGGCCTGCCAACCCCGCGTTTCGCCGCCTCGGTCGGGGCCGCCCGGCGCGGGAACCTGTCCGCCGCCCGGGCTCGCGGCGCTCCAAGGGCGGCCTGAAACCGTGCTGGCGGCGCTCGATATCGCGCGGCCGCATCGCATCATTCATCCGGGCGACGCGGTGACGATGGATTACGCCCCCGGCCGGGTGAATTTCGAGATCGACGAGAACGGCACGATCGAGGCGGTGCGCTGCTACTAGGCAGGGGGCCGCTGATGCTCTTCACATGAAAGAGCCCCGTGTCTGACCAGGACGCGGGGCTTTTTCTGCATGAGGGAAAAGCGCCCGACGATACGTACTGGGTGGGGGCTGTTAACCGCACCGTCGGGCTTTAGCGTTTTCCGCTGACTACAGGATGTCGATGAAACCCGGCAGGAAGGCGCAGGAAATCAGGCTTTTTCTAGGTCATAATCCGGCGCGGCGAAGGCGCGTTCAACCTTAGCGCGGGTGGGCTTGATTTGCGCCGCGCGCGATGTACCCTTTGTAAATGACGGTTCAAACGCCTTCCCCCTATCCGAACCCTTCCGGCGCACCGGAGCAGATCGCTTTCGACCGCTCCGAGCTTGGCGTGATCCTGTCGCTTTACGGGCGCGCGGTCGCGGCCGGGGAGTGGCGCGATTACGGGATGAGCTTCTTGCGCGATGTCGCGGTGTTCTCGATCTTTCGCCGCGCCGCCGAAGTGCCGATCTACCGGATCGAGAAGCGGCCCGCGCTGCGTGCGAAACAGGGGCAATATGCGGTGATCGGTCAGCAGGGGCAGGTGCTGCGGCGCGGCCATGATCTGCGCCAGGTGCTGCGCGTGCTCGAGCGCAAGCTGATCCGCGCGGTGGAGTAGGGGCGCTACGCGCTTTGAGAGAGTGTCGCCCCGCTGCCATGCACGTTGCCTCGCAGCCCCCGACTTGCTAAGCCAGCGCCGAAGGAAACCTGCGAGGCGCGCGTCCCATGTCGTTCAACACTTTCGGTCATCAGTTCCGCGTCACCACCTGGGGCGAAAGCCACGGGCCTGCGCTTGGCGCGACGGTGGATGGCTGCCCGCCCGGCATCGAGATCGACGAGGCGTTCATCCAGCAATTCCTCGACCGTCGCCGTCCGGGCCAGTCGAAGGAGACGACCCAGCGCAAGGAGCCTGACGCGGTGCGTATCCTCTCGGGCGTGTTCGAGGGCAAGACGACCGGCACGACGATCCAGCTGATGATCGAGAATACCGATCAGCGCTCGAAGGATTACGGCGAGATCGCGCGGCAGTTCCGCCCCGGCCATGCCGATATCACCTATCACCAGAAATACGGTATCCGCGACTATCGCGGCGGCGGGCGCTCGAGCGCGCGCGAGACGGCGGCGCGGGTGGCGGCTGGCGGTGTGGCGCAGGCCGCGCTTCGCCAGTTGGTCCCCGATCTGCAGATCTACGGCTACATGGTGCAGATGGGCGCGAAACATCTCGATCGCGCGAAGTTCGACCGCAACGCGATCCTGCAGAACCCGTTCTTCCTGCCAGACGCCGAAGCAGTGGACGAATGGGCCGATTACCTCGCGGCGATCCGCAAGGGCCAGAATTCGGTGGGCGCTGCGATCGAGGTGGTGGCCGAGGGCTGCCCGGCAGGTCTGGGCGCGCCGATCTACGCCAAGATGGATACCGAGCTGGCCGCCGCGATGATGTCGATCAACGCGGTCAAGGGCGTCGAGATCGGGGAGGGCATGGCCGCGGCGGCGCTGACCGGCGTGGAGAATGCCGACGAGATGGTAATGGGCGCCGATGGTGTCGAATATCTTTCGAACCGCGCGGGCGGTATCTTGGGCGGGATCACCACCGGCCAGCCGATCACGGTGCGCTTCGCGGTCAAGCCGACCTCGTCGATCCTGACGCCGCGTCGCTCGGTCAATGTCGCGGGCGAAGAGGTGGAGGTGATCACCAAGGGCCGCCACGATCCCTGCGTCGGCATCCGCGCGGTGCCGGTGGCCGAGGCGATGATGGCTTGCGTGATCCTTGACCATTTCCTGATGGACCGGGCGCAGACCGGCGGTATTCGCGGCACGATCGGCTGAGCGGCGCCGCCCCCGTCGATGGAAGGCGAGATGACCGAGGAAAGAGGGGGCTCTGCCCCCGCTCCTGCGGAGCCCCCCGGGATATTTGGTGCCAAGCCGAAGCAGTGCGGATGCTTTAGCGGATTGCCGCGCGCGTGCCGCCATGACGTGACGTTGTGCGACCTTGCGGGATATAAACCGCGCGGTTTATTCTGCGGACCCCGGGGGGTCGTTTCCCGGAACCGGAGGACAGATGTCGCAGGCAGATCAGATCAATCGCGGACGCAAATTCGACCAGGTGCTCGAAGGCGCGCGCACGATCTTTCTGCGCGACGGGTTCGATGGGGCCTCGGTCGACGATATCGCCAAGGAAGCGGGTGTGTCGAAAGCCACGCTCTACAGCTATTTCCCGGACAAACGGCTGATGTTCGTCGAGGTCGTGCGCTCGCAACTGAAAGAGCAGACGGACAGCGCCGTCGCCACGATCGATTTCGGCGCAGCCCCCGAAGTGGTGCTTTCGCTTGCCGCGTCCCAGATCGTCGAGTCGATGAGCTGCAAGATGAACGAAGGGCTCTATCGGCTCTGCGTTTCCGAATCCGAGCGGTTCCCCGAGCTTGGCCGCGCCTTCTACGCGGCGGGGCCGGCGCTGGTGCACGAATTGCTGATGGATTACCTGCGCTGCGCGGTGGAGCGGGGCGAGCTGGTGATCGACGATATCGACCTCGCCGCTTATCTGTTCATCGAGCTGTGCAAGTCGGAACTGCATCCGAAGCTGCTGTTCGGGATTTGCGACAGCTTCAGCCGTGAAGAGAAAGAGCGCGTGATCCGCGGCGCGGTCGCGATGTTCCTTGCGCGCTACGGCGTCCCCACCTGAGCGCGGACCGATCTGGCCCGATCAGGCCAGATCGCGCACCATCCACTGATTGCCTTCGCCGCGCTGCAGCTGGAAGCGGCCGGTCTTGATCAGCAGATCGGAAAGTTTCGCGCTGCCATAGGTGCGGGTGTCGAAATCCGGGTTTGCCTGCGTGATGAACTGACCGAGCTGGCCCAGCGAATACCATTCCTCTTCCAGACCGATCGCCTTCATCGCGTTGACGATGATCGGGATCGCGGCCTTCGGCTCCTGCTTGCCACTCGAGGATTTCGGGGCGGCGGCGCTGGTCTTGTCCGAGGCGGGCTTAGTCGCGGTCTCCGCGGTGCTCTCGCCATTGCCGAGGTTCTCGACATAGATGAAGCGTTTACAGGCCTTGCGGAAGGCTTCGGGGGTCTTCTGCTCGCCGATGCCGTAGACATCGAGCCCCTGTTCGCGGATGCGAGCGGCGAGGCGGGTGAAGTCGCTGTCCGAGGAGACCAGCACGAAACCATCGAACAGGTCGGAATGCAGGAAATCCATCGCCGCGATGACGAGGCCGATATCGGAGGCGTTCTTCCCCTTGGTATTGGCAAATTGCTGATCCGCGACGAGGCCGAGTTCGGCGACGCGCTTGGCCCAGCCCGCGAGGCGCTGCGCCGACCAGTCGCCGTAGATCCGGCGCACCGAGGCTTCGCCGAGCGAGGCGATCTCTTCGAAGATCGCTTCGGCATATCCGGCGGGCACGTTATCGGCGTCGATCAGCACGCACAGACGCGGGGCGCGGGAGGCGGGGCTGATATGCGGCAGGTCGGAAATGTCGGGCATTGTTACTCCTCGTGTCCCCTTCCAGATAGCCCGCTTGCCCCCGACATCCAAGAGCGCAACCGCATTGCGCGGCGTCAGCGGCAGGCGCGGTTCAGCGCCCCTCCGGACCTTCATACTGGCGTTCGACCTTGGCGACGCGCAGTGCGTAGTGGAGATACCAGCGATCCTTGCCGAGGCGTTGGGCGAGCTGGTGCTTCGCCACCGCCTTCCACGCAATCAGAGCGGTCTCGTCGGCCCAGTAGCTGACGGTGAGGCCGAAGCCTGTCCCGTCGCGTGCGCTCTCGACCCCGAGATAGCCGGGCTGCTGGGCGGCAAGCGCGGCCATCTCCGCGGCCATCGCGCCATATCCGTAGTCGGGTGCACTGCGGAGAGAGGCGAAGATCACCGCGTAATAGGGCGGGTCGGGCAGCGGCGCAAAGCCTGGCGGCGGGATAGACATCGGGCAACTCCGGGAAATGGAAAACGCCCCCTCGCGGGCGAGGGGGCGTTCATCAGTCTAGCAGGTCGGACCCAGGCTTACAGATCGAACTGCTTACCCTTGTGGGGCGCCCAGAGCTTCTTGTTGGTCAGGTAGAGCAGCGTGCTCAGCACGATCAGCATCATCACCGCCACGAAGCCCCAGCGCTTGCGCGATTCCAGCTTCGGTTCGGCCGTCCACATCAGGAATGCGGAGACGTCCCGGGCCATCTGGTCGACGGTTGCGGGCGTGCCGTCCTCATACTCGATGAGGTCTTCCGAGAGCGGAGGGGGCATCGCGATCCAGCCACCCGGGAAGGCGTGGTTCTCGTAGAAGATCGAGCCCGCTTCTTCCTTTTCCTCGCCGGTGAAGCCGGTGAGCACCGCGTGGATGTATTCGGGGCCACCGATGCCGCGGAAGAACTGGTTGATGCCGAGGCCGTAGGGGCCGTGGAAGCCCGCGCGCGCTTTCGCCATCAGCGACAGGTCCGGACCCATGCCCATGCCGGAGATGAACGGGAAGTGGTCCGTCTCCTTGCCGGGGCGCTCTTCGCCGGTTTCCTTGTCCATCACGGTGAACTCGGCCGCGTAGGCACGCACCCAAGCCGGGTCCATCATCGGGCCGCCCTGATCCGCAAGCGTGCGGAACGCGACGTAGCGCAGCCCGTGGCAGGCCGAGCAGACCTCCCGGTAGACCTGGAAGCCGCGACGCAGCTGCTGCTGGTCGAAGGTCCCGAAGGGGCCCTCGAAGGAGAAGCTGATATCCTCGATGTGGCCGCCTTCGGCCGCCACCGCCGGGTTCACCAGGGTGCTCGCCCCGATCACCAGCGCCGAGAGGGCAGAGATCAGAAGATGTTTCATTTTGTGTCCCTCTTCCTTACTCATTCAGCCGGTTTGATATTGTAGTGGTGGTTGAAGTCTTCCTCGATCGTCGCCGGCATCGCTTGCGGCTTCTCGATCAGGCCCAGGAGCGGCAGGATCACGAGGAAATAGACGAACCAGTAGGTCGCGCCGATCAGCGAGATGTAGGGATAAATCCCGTCGGTCGGCATCGCGCCCACCCACATCAGCACCATGAAGTCGATCGCCAGAAGCCAGAACCACCATTTGAACATCGGGCGGTACGAGCCCGAACGCACCTTCGAGGTGTCGAGCCACGGGGCCAGCGCCATCACGAGGATCGCGCCGAACATCGCGAGCACGCCGAAGAACTTGGCGTCGACGATACCGAAGGTGATCCAGTTGACGAACATCACGGCCCAGACGTCCGAGGTGAAGGCGCGCAGGATCGCGTAGAACGGCAGGAAGTACCATTCGGGCACGATGTGTGCGGGCGTCGCCAGCGGGTTCGCCTCGATGTAGTTGTCGGGGTGGCCGAGGTAGTTCGGCATGAAGCCCACGACAGCCGAGAAGACCAGCAGGATCACGGCGAGCGCGAACAGGTCCTTGATCACGAAATAGGGCCAGAAGGGCAGGGTGTCCTTCTCCGCTTCCGCTTTCGAGCCGGTGCGGACCGGAACGCCCGTCGGGTTGTTGTTGCCCGTGGTGTGGAAGGCCCAGATATGCACGATCACCAGGGCTGCGATCACGAAGGGCAGCAGGTAGTGCAGCGAGAAGAAGCGGTTCAGCGTCGCGTTGTCCACCGCCGGGCCGCCGAGCAGCCAGGCCTGGATCGACTCGCCGATGCCCGGGATCGCGCCGAACAGGCCGGTGATCACCGTCGCGCCCCAGAAGGACATCTGGCCCCAGGGCAGAACGTAACCCATGAACGCCGTGCCCATCATGCACAGATAGATGATCATGCCGATGATCCAGGTGATCTCGCGGGGCGCCTTGTAGGAGCCGTAATAAAGGCCGCGGAAAATGTGGATATAGACGGCGAGGAAGAACAGCGAGGCGCCGTTCGCGTGGATGTAGCGCAGCATGTAGCCGCCATTCACGTCGCGCATGATGTGCTCGACCGAGGCGAAGGCCAGGTCGACATGCGGGGTGTAATGCATCACCAGAACGATGCCGGTGACGATCTGCAGCACGAGGCAGAACGCCAGCACGATGCCCCAGATCCACCACCAGTTCAGGTTCTTGGGGGTGGGGATCATGATCGTGTCGTAGATCAGCCCGATGATGGGAAGACGCTTGTGCGTCCACTTTTCGAAGCCCGTCTTGGGCTCGTAATGGTCGTGGGGAATGCCCGACATCTAACTGCCTCCTCAGCCCAGTTTGATCGTGGTGTCATCGGTGAACTGGGCCACCGGGATGTTCAGGTTGCGCGGGGCAGGACCTTTGCGGATCCGGCCGGCGGAGTCGTAATGCGACCCGTGGCAGGGGCAGAACCAGCCGTGGTAATCGCCCGACTCGTTGCCGATCGGCACGCAGCCCAGGTGGGTGCACACGCCGATCATCACCAGCCATTCGCCTGCCTCGTCGAGGGTGCGGTTCTGGTCGGTCGCCTCGGCGCCCGGCTTGTTCGCGTTCTCGGCCGAGGTGTCGACCAGTTCGGACAGCGGAACCTCACGGGCGTATTGAATTTCCTCTTCGGTGCGGCGGCGGATGAAGACCGGCTTGCCGCGCCATTTCACCGTGAGCTGCGTGCCGAGCTCGACGCCGGAAACGTCGACGAAGATCGACGAGAGCGCCTTGACGTCGGCCGATGCATTCATCTGGTTCACCAGCGGCCAGACGGCCGCGCCGGTCACCACCGCGCCGGTGCCGGCGGTGGCGTAGTAGAGGAAATCCCTCCGGGTGCCTGCGTTATTATCTGCGTGGGACACGTTGTCTCTCCTTCCCGGGCCCGCGAGGGGGCCGATAGTGACGTGCCGGGGCACGTCGCGCGGTGCCGCCAAACATGGCCGCTCTCATACCAATCACGAATTTGTCAGTCCAGAACACAATCAACTGAATTTGTGCTGAGGGGCAGTTAAATGTCGCTCTTGCAACAGATCACCCCGGGTCAATGGCCGTGCGTGCCGGGGAAGGGGCCGCCCGGCAAGTTCAATGCACAAATGCCGCTCCCGATTGAGGAAAAGCGATTCGTGGCGTTTTGAACATGGAAAAGTTTCACATGCTTTAGCGTGAACTGACCAGAACCGCCGCCTGCCATGCCACTGCGAGGCGCAATCAAGATGTAGTGTCCGCCTCCGCTCAGTCGGGCGCGAGCATGTAGCCCAGACCGCGCACCGTCTGCAGGTAGCGGGGTTCGCGCGGGTCGCGCTCTATCTTGCGGCGCAGGCGTGTGATCTGCACGTCGACCGCCCGGTCGCCGCCGCCTTCTTCGCCATTGCCCCGCTCGCGGCCCAGTTCCTCGATCAATTCCGTGCGGCTGACCACGTCGCCCGCGTGAGTCGCGAAGATGCGCATCAACTGCACCTCTGTCGCGGTCAGCTTCACCGGCGTGTCGCCATCCCACAGCTCGCCCCGGTCCTGATCGTATTTCAGCGGCCCCAGCGAGAGGTATTTCGGGCCGCTCTCGGTTTCCTGCGGAACCCGGCGCAGGATCGCGTTGATCCGCAGCAGCAGTTCCTTCGGCTCGAACGGCTTTGCGAGATAGTCGTCGGCGCCGGCTTCGAGCCCCTCGATCCGCTCGCGCGTCTCGCCCCGTGCGGTCAGCAGCAGGATCGGCGTGCTTACCGATCTGCCGCGCAGGTCACGGGTCAGGCTGAGCCCGTCTTCGCCCGGCATCATCACGTCCATCACGATCAGATTGAACTCCAGCCCCGCCAGCAACGAGCGCGCATGGCCCGCGTCGCGCGCCGCGGTGACGAGAAAGCCGTGTCGCTGCAAAAAGCTTTTCAGCAGCGTCCGGATGCGTTCGTCATCGTCGACGATAAGCAGATGAGGTTCGGCCGAGTAGGGCATCAGTCGTCTTTCATCATTTGATAGAGCTTGTGCAGATCGGGGCCCATCATCGCCTCGAGCACCTGCCGGAAACCCGCCACCGCCTGCGGCCCCGCGGCGCGATAGGCAGAGCGCATTCGCCCCCGCTGCGCCTCGGACAGTGCGCGTTCCAGCGTCTCGCCCTCGGCCGTCAGATGCAATCGCCGCTCGCGCTTGTCGCGGGTGCCGACGCGGCTTTCCACCAGCCCGTCCTCGATCAGCGTGCGCAGCACCCGGTTGAGTGATTGCTTGGTTACGCCCAGAACTGCGAGCAGCGTCGTCACCGTCAGCCCCGGCTGGCGGTTGATGAAATGCAGCGCGCGGTGATGCGCGCGTCCGTAGCCGTATTCTTCGAGCAGTCGGTCAGGGTCGGCGGTAAAGGCGCGATAGGCGAAGAACATCGCTTCGATGCCCTTGCGCAATTGCTCGTCCGTCAGGAAAAGAAGTGTCTCGCCCCCGGGGCTGCCGCTATCTGCCATATCGTCCCTCTCTTTTGCGTGACTTTATGTCAGCCTTGTTGACTTTCCAAGACTCAACTGTTACCGCAAAGCAGTTTTCGCGCAAGAAAATGTCCACTTCGGACGTAGATTGCGCAATAATCGTAAATTGGCGTGGCTGCAAGGAGAGTAAGATGTCGGGCTCGTATGAGGATCGTGACGGCAAGATCTGGATGGATGGACAGCTTGTGGATTGGCGCGACGCCAATGTCCACATCCTGACCCACGCGCTGCATTACGCGTCCTCCGTCTTTGAAGGCGAACGTTGCTACAACGGCAAGATTTTCAAAGGCGAAGAGCATTCCGCCCGCCTGAGGAAGTCGGCGCAGCTGCTCGATATGGAAATCCCCTATTCGGTCGAAGAGATCGAGAAGGCGAAATACGACATGCTGAAGGCCAATGGCTGGACCGACGCCTATGTGCGCGCGGTCGCATGGCGTGGCGCGGGCGAGGATATGGGCGTCTCGGCGCGCAAGAACCCCGTGCGTCTGGCGATCGCCGGCTGGGAATGGGGCAACTATTACGGCGACGCGAAGATGAAGGGCGCCAAGCTCGACATCGCGAAATGGCGTCGCCCCGACCCGCGCACGATCCCGGCCGAGGCCAAGGCCGCCGGTCTCTACATGATCTGCACCATGTCGAAACACGCCGCCGAAGATCGCGGCTTCTCGGATGCGCTGTTCATGGATTGGCGTGGCTACGTCGCCGAGGCGACCGGCGCGAACATCTTCTTCGTGAAGGACGGCGAGGTGCACACGCCCAAGGCTGACGTCTTCCTCAACGGGATCACGCGGCGTACGGTGATCGGGCTGCTGGAAGAGAAGGGTATCAAGGTGCACGAGCGCCTGATCGAGCCGACTGAACTGGCCGAGTTCGAGCAGTGCTGGCTCACCGGAACCGCCGCCGAGGTGACCCCGGTCAGCCAGATCCGCGAGTTCAACTTCGAGGTCGGCGCGCTGACCCGCGACATCGCAGAAACCTACGAAAAGCTCGTGCGCACCTGATCCACGTAACGCTTTGAGAAAACAGAAGGGCGTGCTTGACGGCACGCCCTTTGGCGTTTTCGATGCTCTCGAGCGCTGACAGGACGGTCAGGTGACTTCGTTCCGTTCGATGCGCAGGAACTGTTTCATGCGCGCGCCGTTATCCGGCCGCCCACGCTTGCTGAGCTCCTTGATTGCCGGGTGGATACCTTCGCGCCGCTGCAGTTCGAGAAACCGCTTCACGCGCGGCCCTTCGGCCTTGAGTTCGGCGCGGTCGATGATGTGACGGGACATGTCTTCCTCCTCTCGTCATCGCCTCTGATCCTTTAAGTATAACACGGTTCGACCGAGTCGTGTTTCAATGACAGGAGATTTTTTTCGCGGGCGGATCGGCGCTCAGCCCTGCGGCGTCGCGGCCTTGCGCGCGCGCTTGCGCTCCAGCCCAAGCCAGTGCTCGCGCAGAATGATCGCGATACCAGCGACGATGATCAGCGCAGCCCCCGCCAAGGTGGCATGGCTCGGCACTTCCGAGAAGACCGTATAGCCGATCACCAGCGCCAGCAGCATCGAGGCATAATCGAAAGGTGCCACCAGCGAGGCATCGGCGAAGCGATAGGCCGAGGTCAGCATGATCTGCCCGGTGCCGCCGATCAGCCCCGCGAGGATCAGGAGTGTCGCTTCCCACGCTGTCGGCATCACCCAGCCGAAGGGCAGCGAGGCCAGTGAGAGCACCGAGGCGGTGCAGGAGAACCAGAACACGATCGCCGAGGTGCGCTCGGAGCCGACCATGCGGCGGATCTGGATCTGCGCCAGCGCCGCGCATGTGGCCCCCGCAAGCGCCAGCCCCGCGCCAAGCGCTTCCGCCCCGCCTTCGGGTCCGCTGCCGCCCAGCCGGGGCCACAGCACGATCAGAACACCGACCATCCCCAGCCCGACCGCCGAGAAGCGGAAGATTCGCACCGTCTCGCCCAGCAAGAGCGCCGCGAAGACGACCGTCAGCAGCGGTGCCGCATAGCCCAGAGCGGTCGCCTCGGGCAGCGGCAGGAAGGCGAGCGCTGCGAAACTCAGCGCCATCGCGGTGGTTCCCACCACCCCGCGCATGACGTGGTTGATCGGTTTCTCCACCCGCAATCCGCCCTGCAACTCACCGTGCCACAGCAGCCAGAGCAGGATCGGCACAATGCCGAAGAAAGAGCGGAAGAACACTGCCTCGCCCGGTGGCACCCGGTCGGAGACCGATTTGATCAGTGCCTGCATGATGACGAAACCCGTAACCGTGCCGAGCTTCAGCGCGATTCCAAGGAGCGGGCGAGGGGTCTGGGTGGTGACGGGCATCATGACCGCGATGAGATAGGCCGCGACGGGACCGGGGCAATCGGTTTCGTCATGCGACGCGCTCGAGCCGATCAAGAGCCCATCGCGCGGCCTCGGCCACCACCGGATCGGGATCGCTCAGGTGCGGGCGCGCGGCCTCGGCCAGCGCCGGATCGCCGGAATTTCCGATCGCGTAAAGCACGTTGCGCAGGAAACGGTCGCGCCCGATCCGCTTGATCGGCGAGCCCGAGAACCGCGCCCGGAACCCGGCATCGTCGAGTGCGGCAAGTTCTGCCAGGGGCGGCGCGCCGACGCCGCCGTGATAGCGCGCCTCCCGCGCCTCTGCGGCGAACTTGTTCCATGGGCAGACGGCCAGACAATCGTCGCAGCCATAGATGCGATTGCCCATCTTGGCGCGCAGCTCTTCGTCGATCGGGCCCTTATGCTCGATTGTCAGATAGGAGATGCAGCGCCGTGCGTCGAGCTGGTAGGGCGCGGGAAAAGCCTCGGTCGGGCAGATGTCGAGACAGGCCGTGCAGGACCCGCAATGGCTGATCTCCGGCGCGTCGGGCGGCAGCTCCACCGTGGTGAAGATCGCGCCGAGGAAGAACCAGCTGCCCAGATCGCGCGCGAGAAGATTGGTGTGCTTGCCCTGCCAGCCGAGACCCGACGCCTCGCCCAAGGGCTTTTCCATCACCGGGGCGGTGTCGACGAAGACCTTGATCTCCGCGCCCTCTGGTGCCTGATCGAGCAACCAGCGCCCGACGCGCTTGAGCCGCTTCTTCACCAGATCATGGTAATCCTTGCCCTGCGCATAGGCAGAGATCACCCCGCGATCGCGCGCCTCCAGCAGGTCCAGCGGGTCGTAATCGGGCGTGTAGGTCTCGGCCAGCATCACGACCGAGCGCGCCTCGGACCACAGCGCCGCCGGATCGCCGCGCCAGCCCATCCGCTCTTCCATCCAGCCCATCTGGCCATGCATGCCCGCACCCACGAAGGCGGCGAGCCGCTCGGCCGCCTGCGGGATCGCGTCCGGCGTGGTGATGCGCGCCTTCGAGAAACCCTCGGCAAGGGCCGTCTCGATCAACCGCGCTTTCAACTCCGCATTCATGGCTTCGCCTTGGTGCAAATATCCCGGGGGGCCGCGCCGCAGGCCGGCGGGGGCAGAGCCCCCTCGGCGCGCGCGAAGTCCTCAGAAATCCAACTCCGCATATTGCGGAGCGGGCGGCATGCCGGGCAGCTGATCGGCGAGAAGCGAGCGGAAGGCCGGGCGCGACTTGATCTTCGCATACCAGTCCTTCACGGCCTCTTGTCGGTTCCAGTCCACGTCGGAGATATAATCGAGGCAGCTCAGATGCGCGGCCGCAGAGAAATCCGCAAGCGTCATCACGTCGCCAGCAAGCCAGCGCCGCTGCTCCAGCAGCCAGCCCATGTAATCGAGGTGATACTTGATCGCGGACAAGCCCGCCTTGACCGTCTTGCTATCCGGATATCCTTCCTTGCGGACCTTCTTCCAGACCCGCTCGCCCATGATCCGCTGCGTGACTTCGGTGTTGAACTTGTCGTCGAACCACGAGCACAGGCGGCGCACCTCGTAGCGTGCGGCGGGATCGCGCGGCATCAGTGGCGCGTCAGCATGCGTCTCGTCGATATATTCGCAGATCGCCTGACTCTCGGCCATCATCATGCCGTCCATCTTCAGCACCGGCACCTTGCCCGCCGGGTTGCGACGGAGGAAATCGGCCTGCTGCTCCCAGTATCGTTCCTCGACCAGTTCCACCTCCAGCTTCTTCTCGGCGAGCGTGAGGCGGACCTTGCGGCAGAACGGGGAGAGGGCGACATGGTAGAGGCGGATCATCGGGGCGACGCTCGCAATTCTCGTTGGGGATTTGGGGAAGTGATAACGGCGGGCGCGGGCGGGTTCAATGGCGACGAGCCCGCCGATGGGCGCTCCCTTGCCGGGAGGGCGCGCGGGCCGCATGGGGCGGATGCCTCCGGCGGGGATATTTTTCCCAAGCCGAAAGGAGCGCTCAGCGCTGGGGTATCGGTTTGGACTTCGGTTTCGGGGCGGGTAGGGAGGCCGTCAGAAACTTTTACGCGCGCGCAGCGCCGCCTGGATCGTGCCGTCGTCGAGATAGTCCAGCTCGCCCCCGATCGGCACGCCCTGGGCGAGGCTGGTCACTGCGATGCCGCGCCCTTCGAGCGCCTCGGCGATGTAATGGGCGGTCGTCTGACCCTCGACGGTGGCGTTGAGGGCGAGGATCACCTCGGTGATGCCTTCCTCTGTGGCGCGTTCGAGCAGGTCGGGGATGCGAAGGTCTTCCGGGCCGATCGCATCGAGCGCGGAGAGCGTGCCGCCAAGGACGTGATAGCGGCCCTTGAAGGCGTGGCCGCGCTCCATCGCCCAGAGATCGGCCACATCCTCGATCACGCAGATCTCGCCGGTGGCGCGTTTCGGGTCTTCGCAGATGTCGCAGATCGGCGCGGTGGAGATATTGCCGCAGCGCTGGCATTCGCGCGCGCTGCGGGCGACCCCGGCCATCGCCTCGGCCAAGGGGCCCATCAGCTGCGCGCGTTTCGAGATCAGATGCAGCACCGCACGCCGGGCGGAGCGGGGGCCAAGCCCCGGCAGCCGCGCCATAAGGGCGATCAGCGCCTCTATATCGTCGCGCGCGCCGCTCATAGGATCAGACCGGCAGGTCCATGTTCTCGGGCAGGCCCAATTCGCGCAGAAGGCGTTTCTGCTCTTCCTGCTCGCGGAACTTTGCCTTTTCCTGCGTGTCCTTGATCGCAGCGAGGATCAGGTCTTCGACGATTTCCTTCTCGGACGCCTGCAGGATCGAGGGATCGATGGAGAGCCCGGTCAATTCGCCCTTCGCGGTGGCGCGGGCCTGTACGAGACCGGCCCCGGCCTCGCCGGTGACGACGATGGATTTGAGCTCTTCCTGGAGCTGACCCATCTTCTCCTGCATTTCCTTGGCGGCCTTCATCATCTTGGCCATGTCGCCCATGGCGCCCAATCCCTTGAACATCGCTTTCTCCGTCACGTTTGGCTTGAGTGAGAGATACGCATCGCTGCGCGGAGGAACAAGGGACAAGCTGGGAAAACGGCGCGGCAGGGACGGCGCGTGCGATCGCGCGGGACCGCCCCCGGCGCGGCTCAGCCTTCCTCGAAGGGATCCCATTCGTCTTCGACCTCGGCCAGGGCCTCGGCCTCGATCGCGGTGGTGTCTTCCTCGGGCAGGATTTCGATCTTCGCGCCGGGGAAGCGGGCGAAAATCTCTGCGACCAGCGGGTTCTTCATCGCCTCGGCCTCGGCCTTCGCGAGCTCTTCCGCCTTCACCTCGGCTATGGTCGGCGCGCCGCCTTCGGAGACGACCGAGACGCCCCAGCGCGCGCCGGTCCAGCCCTGCAGCCTTGCCGAAAGCGTCGCGGCGAGGTCGCGCGAGGCCTGTGGGGTCGGTTCGAACTCGATCCGGCCGGGGCGGTAATTCACGAGGCGCAGGTTGCTCTCGACCTCCAGCAGCAGGGTCATGTCGCGCATCCGGGCGATCAGGTCGACCACGTCGTCGAAACTGGCGAAACGGGCAAGCGCGTCGGCCATCGGATCGTGCTGTTGGGCGGGGGCGGCGGCGGCAACAGCGCCGCCACCGGCACGCCGGGCGCGCAGCGTCGCGCCATGCACCGGCCCGGTCGAAGGCGCGGGGCCCCGGCCTGCCGCTTGGGTCTGGGTGTTGCTTTGCTGGATCTTCTTGATCAGCGTTTCCGGGTCGGGCAGGTCAGCCACATGGGTCATGCGGATCACGGCCATTTCGGTGGCCATCATCGCATTGGGCGCGCCTGCGACTTCTTCGAGCGCCTTGAGCAGCATCTGCCAGAGCCGCGACAGCACACGCATCGGAAGCGCGGCCGCCATCTCCTGACCGCGATTGCGTTCCTCGGGCGGAACGGTCGGGTCTTCGGCGGCTTCGGGCGTGACCTTGATGACGGAGACCCAATGGGTGATCTCGGCCAGATCGCGCATGATCGCCATCGGATCGGCGCCGTCGGCATATTGCGCGGCAAGCTCGGTCAGCGCCTCGGCGGCCTGACCGTGCAGGATCATGTCGAAGAGATCGAGGACGCGGGCACGGTCGGCCAGACCCAGCATCGCGCGGACCTGTTCCGCCGTAGTCTCACCTGCGCCATGCGCGATCGCCTGATCGAGCAGCGAGGTCGCATCCCGCGCGGAGCCTTCGGCGGCGCGGGTGATCAGCGCGAGCGCGTCATCGGCGATCTCGGCACCTTCCGCATCGGCGATCCGGCGCAGCAGCGCGATCATCTCCTCGGGCTCGATCCGGCGCAGGTCGAAGCGCTGGCAGCGCGAGAGTACGGTGACAGGCACCTTGCGGATCTCGGTGGTGGCAAAGATGAACTTCACATGGGCGGGCGGTTCCTCGAGCGTCTTCAGGAGCGCGTTGAACGCGCTCGTCGACAGCATGTGAACCTCATCGATGATATAGACTTTGTAGCGCGCCGAGGCCGCCCGGTAATGCACGCTCTCGATGATCTCGCGGATGTCGCCCACACCGGTGCGCGAGGCGGCGTCCATCTCCATCACGTCGACATGGCGGCCCTCCATGATCGCGCGGCAATGTTCGCACACGCCGCAGGGATCGGTCGTGGGGGTGCCGTTGCCGTCGGGGCCGATGCAGTTCAGCCCTTTGGCGATGATCCGCGCCGTGGTGGTTTTCCCGGTGCCGCGAATCCCGGTCATGATGAAGGCCTGCGCGATCCGGTCGGCCGCGAAGGCGTTCTTGAGCGTGCGCACCATCGGTGCCTGTCCGATCAGATCGGCAAAGGTCTCGGGGCGGTACTTGCGGGCGAGAACCTGATATTGGGTGTCGGTCATCGAAGCTCCGGTATCATAAGCAGCCGCCAGACTAGGCCCCCCGGGCGTCGACGTCCACCCGGCTCATTCCCACTCCATCTGGCTGAATACCGCCTGCGCGTTGCGTTTGGCGAGCGTGTCGAAGTCCTCGAGATATTCGAATTGCGACTGGTCCACGTCGACCGAGCCGATGATGTCGCCGCCGTCATCGATATAATCGGCCATCCGGCTGCGCAGATTGGTCAGGTAATCATAGGTGTCGCGAGTCGCCGTCGCGAGATCGGTGGCGGGGCCGTGGCCGGGAACGACATGGGTGGGCTCATAGGCGGCCATCGCCTCGAAGGCTTCGACCCAGCCTTTCGAGGACGACATGTCGAGCACGCCGAGGATGCGGCCCACGAAGACGATATCGCCGGTGAACATCACTTTTTCCGCAGGCAGCCAGACGAAGCTGTCGCCGGGGGTGTGGGCCGGGCCGGGATGGGTAATCTCGATCTCGCGCCCGCCGAGGGTGAGCGTGTAGCGTTCGTCGAAGGTGGTGTCCGCGTAGACCGGCTCCGTGCCGGCGAGCGCGTCCTTGCCGACCAGCGCGTCGAGCATCGTCAGTTCCAGCGAGGCGCGGGCCTTCTGGTCGGCGAGCGCATCCGCCGAGGTGATGATCTCGGCGCCATGCTCTTTCCAGTAACCATTGCCGAGCCAGCGGTGATCCTGCCCACCGGTGTCGATCACGAATTTCACCGGCTGATCGGTCAGCGTGCCGATCACCTCGTCGAGCGCCGCCGCCCCCTTGTAGGTGCCGCCCGCATCCACCAGCACCGCGCCCTCATCCGTGACGATCAGCCCGAAGGTCGCGTTATTGCCGAGGTTCTCGGCATCGCGCTGCCCGAAGGGGCCCTCGATCGCATAGGTGTCCGGTGCGACTTCGACGGCGGTAAGCCTGCCCGCAAAGAGCGGCACAGGCAGAATGGCCAGAGCGGCCAGAGCAAAACGAAACATGGTGAAACCTCCCCTTTGACGGGAAGCTTAACGCAGCGACATCAGCCCACAATCGGGCATGGTGACGCGCCGACAAGTTTGGTGCGTTTCGTGGAGGAGGAGGGGGGTGAGAGGCTGGACAGCGACCCAAGCGGGGCTCGTTGCGGCTGCTTCCTTCCGGACCTGACCGGGTTGGCGAGGCGCTCGCCCGCGCCAACCTCTCGATGGACGATATAGGAAACCCGGATCAGATTCGCAAGCGTTGTGCGGCAAGACTTCGCGGGGAGAGGGGGCCTAGTTTGACCGTTGTTTGGCAGACCTCTTTCCAAGCGCGCCCGTTGCAGCGGATCGGTGTGACGGCTTGGGCACCTCCGTCGTTGCCCGCGACTTGGTACCGTAGCGCGTCATAGGCGCCATCCGCAGTAACGGTGGCGATCATTTTTGTCCCCAAGAAATTGCTCCAGCGGGTCGCGCAGCAGTGGGCTGCTCCCTTGGTGACTCGAGGTGAGTTCTACCGCGCGCATTTCGGTGGAAGCGCATGCTGGAAACGGTCGACTTGGCCACCATCGCCAAACTGGCGGAACGTGAAGGGATCGCGCCGTCCTATATGCCCTGTGTCCTTTGGCTCACGCTGCTTGCATCGGCCATCGTTGAAGCCATTTTTGGAAGGCAGGCAGGGGGGGAGGTGACACTGGCGCGTGCGATGGAGCCGTCCCCTGCGGAGTGGGGGCACCAGCGTTCCAACGTCAATGCCACCAAATCTGGTGCTTAACTCAGCTGACTTTGAAGCGCCCTGACAGGTTCGCACGTGTCGCTGAAGACTGCTTGCTGACTGCAACCTTGACGCTTGCAAGACGCTGCTGCATGGACTTGACTTGGTTACTCTGGCTCTGTGGCGCCTTCGAGAGAACAGTTGTACCACTCTGAGCTTGCTTGCCCTGCATCTTGTCTTCCTCCGCCTGATTTTTACCACACCTTGAATCATTTGATGATTCACCGCAAGTTCGTTCTGCACTTCTCACAACCTCAGATCCGACGCAAACAGGTTGGGTCAGGCGGAGCCGAGGCTGAAAACATGAGACCAGAATTAGTGATCGGCCTTGTTGGCCCCATCGGTTGCGATATTGCGATTGTCGAGAAGGCAATTGCTGCTGCACTGAAACAAGTCGATTATAAGGCAAAACACATTAGCCTATCCGAGGGCATCGCAGACCTGCTTGAGGAAAAGAAGGGAGCGCGCCCCTCTCTGAATTCATTGGCCCAGAAGATCGCGTCGGGCAACGAGGTGCGACGTCTCTACTCAAAAAAAGGCATCCTCGCGGCATATGCCATCACAAAAATACGGGAACAGCGAGCAGAAATTGCTTCCGAGCTAGGAGTTGAACCACCAGAGAATGCCGCTTTGGAAGAGGTGCGTGTAGCTGATGTGGCATACATCGTCAGGCAATTTAAGAGACCTGAAGAGATTCAGCTAATGCGGAAAATATATGGACCGGCATTCATTCAAATATCGGTGACGCAAGATCGGCAGGATAGGATATCCAACCTTACTGCAAGGCTCGGCAGAGAGGACCCTGGCCTTAAGCCAGATGAACGCGAAGCGGAAGCAAAGAAGCTTATCCGCCAAGACGAGAACGAGGACCACGACGACTATGGGCAGAGGTTAACAAAAATTTTTCACCTGGCAGACGTCTTTATAGAAGCTAAAGATGAAGACTTTACATCATCAACCTGCGTGCGGTTTGTTAACGCGCTTTTTGGCCGCAACAATATTGCGCCAACCAAAGACGAATTTGGTAGCTTCATGGCTAAATCCGCCTCCCTGCGCTCGGTTGACCTATCTCGCCAAGTTGGCGCCGCCATTCTGAGCCAGGATGGCGATTTGATCACTATTGGTTGCAACGAGGTACCTAAGCCTGGTGGCGGCAACTATTGGGACGAAGATTCGAGTAAAAAGCGGGACATTGATAAAGGCGGTGAAGCCAATAAAGAAGAAACAAGCCGCATTATACACGACTTTCTTAAGACGTTATCAGACCACAAACTTCTTGTGAACGAACAAAAGCCCAGTGATATACTCAAGGACAAAATACTAAGCAAGGCAATCAGCGACTCCATGATCGGCGAAATTACAGAATATGGCCGCATGGTTCATGCTGAAATGAATGCGATCAGTGACGCAGCACGCTTAGGCCGTTCGGTTCGAGGTGCCACCGTCTATGTGACCACATTCCCGTGTCATAATTGCGCAAAGCATATCATTGCATGCGGCGTTTCAAAGGTAGTCTTCGTCGAGCCATACCCAAAGAGCCGTACTGAACTTCTGTATGGCGACCTCGTTTCTATTGGGGAACGCGAGGAAGGAAAGGTTGAATTTGCACATTTTTCTGGCATTTCTCCTTCAAGGTTCTCGGCAATTTTTGAGAAGTCCAGAAGACGCAGCAGGACGACGGGTGAAATCGAGGACTGGTATAAAGGGGAGTGCCGTCCAAGAATAGGAGAGCAAGAAATCGATTATATCGCATCTGAAGCGCACGCCATTCTTGATAACTTTCCACCAGACGAGACTTAATCATGAATAAACTCGCTTCACCGGTTAATTCGAAGCGGTCCAGGACTTTTAACGAGCTTCGATCCGCCCTCTGGGACGCAGCGAATACGCTACGCGGATCGGCCGTCGATCGGACCGACTGGAAGGGCTACATCCTCCCACTCCTGTTCTTCAAACGCATCTCCGATGTCTGGGATGAAGAGACTGCCGAGGCTCAGGAGATCTATGGCGAGGCCGATCCTTCGCTGTTCCCCGAAATCCACCGCTTCGTCGTTCCGGAAGGCTGCCGCTGGAATGACGTGCGCGAGACCGCGACAGATGTCGGGGCCGCCCTTCACCGCGCGATGCAAGAGATCGAGCGGGCCAATCCAGACACGCTCTTCCGCGTTTTCGGCACCGCCGACTGGGGCAACAAGGAGAAGTTCTCGGACGAACTGCTAAAGGACCTGATCGAGGGTTTCTCCGACATCGGGCTCGGCAACCAGACGGTTAGTACGGATGTCCTCGGCGACGCCTACGAGTACCTGATCGGCAAGTTCGCGGACGTGACACGCCGCAACAAGGCCGGCGAGTTCTACACCCCGCGCAGCGTCGTACGGATGATGGTGGAGATCCTTGATCCCCAGGAAGGCGAGAGCATTTATGACCCCGCCTGCGGCACCGGCGGCATGCTGCTTGGCGCGATCGAGCACGTCATGCGCAGGGGCGGCGATCCGCGGACATTCTACGGGAAGATCTACGGCCAGGAGAAGAACCTCACCACCTCCGCCATCGCGCGGATGAACCTGGTTCTGCACGGGATCGAGGACTTCCAGATCGCCCGGGAGGACACGCTGCGCAGTCCTGCCTTCACGGATTCGAGCACCAGCGGCATCGCCACCTTCGACTGCGTCATCGCAAATCCGCCGTTCTCGCTGAAGGAGTGGGGGCGCGAGCTGTGGGAGGCTGATCCGTGGGGGCGGGCCCAATACGGCATACCGCCCGAAAGCTACGGCGATTACGCCTTCGTCCAGCACATGATCTCGTCGATGGCGCCAACCGGAAACAGCCGAATGGCCGTCGTCCTGCCGCAGGGCGCCCTGTTCCGGAAGTCGGCCGAGGGGACCATCCGTCAGGCGCTGCTCGAGAACGACATGATCGAGGCCGTCATCGGCCTGGCCCCGAACCTGTTCTACGGCACACAGCTGGCTGGCTGCGTGGTCGTGCTCCGGCGCAAGAAGCCCGCAGAGCGCAAGAACAAGGTCCTGATCATCGACGCGTCCAGCCTTTTCCGTAAAGGCCGCGCACAGAACTTCCTCGACCACGAGCACAGCGACCAGATCGTCGCCTGGTATCGCGCCTTCGAGGATGTCGAGGATCGCGCCAAGGTTGCCACGATCGACGAGATAAAAAAGGAAGGCTGGACGCTCAACATCTCCCGCTACGTGCTGCCGCCCATCGGCGAGGACATTCCCCCGCTGCCCGAGGCTGTCGATACCTTCAAGACGGCACTCGCCGACGCACGCGCGGCCGAGGATCACCTGCGCAACGTGCTGACCGAGGGAGGTTGGCTGCAATGACCGAACACCTCTCCCAACGCGAACTCGAAAGCTATCTCTGGGGCGCGGCGACGCTGCTCCGCGGTCTCGTCGATGCGAGCGACTACAAGCAGTACATCTTCCCGCTGATGTTCTTCAAACGCCTCTCCGACGTCTGGGACGAGGATTACCAGGAGGCGCTCGACGACACCGGCGACGAGGGCTACGCGACCGCCACGGCCAACGACCGCTTCGTCATTCCCGAGGGCGCGCATTGGAACGACGTGCGCAGCGCGCCGAAGGATGTCGGGCGGGCGCTGCTCTCGGCCTTCCTGGCCATCGAGGCGGCCAACCCCGAGCGGCTGCAAGGCGTCTTCGGCAATGCGCCGTGGACCGACAAGGGCCAGATGCCCGACGCCACGCTGAAGAACCTGATCGAGCACTTCTCGAAGCACGACCTGACGCTTGCCGCCGTGCCGGAGGACGAGCTTGGCAACGGCTACGAGTACCTCATCAAGAAGTTCGCGGACGACAGCGGCCATACCGCGCAGGAATTCTACACGAACCGCACGCTGGTCCACCTGATGGCGCAGATGCTGGAGCCGAAATCGGGCGAGAGCATCTACGACCCGACCTGCGGCACCGGCGGCATGCTGATCTCCTGCCTTGCCGAGGTGAAGCGGCGCGGCGGCGAGACGCGCACCATGGGCCTTTACGGGCAGGAGCTCATCACCATCACCGCCGCCATCGCCCGGATGAACCTCGTCATCCACGGCGTGTCGGACTTTCAGATCTCCAGCGGCAACACGCTGGCCGCCCCCGCCTTTGCGCAAGGCGACGAACTGCGCACCTTCGACGTGGTCCTCGCCAATCCGCCGTACTCGATCAAGAAATGGAACCGCGGCGCGTGGGAGAAGGATGTCTGGGGGCGCAACTTCCTCGGCACCCCGCCGCAGGGGCGCGCGGACTATGCCTTCTTCCAGCACATCCTGCACAGCATGGACCCCGAGACCGGGCGCTGCGCGATCCTGTTCCCGCATGGCGTGCTCTTCCGCAACGAAGAGGCCGAGATGCGGCGCAAGCTGATCGAGGCCGATCTGGTGGAATGCGTGCTCGGGCTCGGGCCGGGGCTGTTTTACAACTCGCCGATGGAGGCCTGCGTCATCATCTGCCGCAGCCGCAAGCCGGCCGAGCGGCAGCGACGCATCCAGTTTATCGACGCGGTGGCCGAGATCGCGCGCGAGCGGGCGCAGAGCTTCCTGCGCGACGCGCATCAGGACCGCATCTTCGCGGCCTATCAGGCGTTCGCGGAGGAGCCTGGCTTTGCCGCCGTGGTCAGCAATGCCGATGTGCTGGCGGCGGAGGGGAACCTGTCCATCGCCCGCTATGTGAAAAAGCCGAAAGCAGAAGTCGCCGCAGAGGACGCCGTTTCGCTGGCTCTGGCCTGGGGCGCCTTCGATGCCGAGGGGCGGGAGTTCTGGACCGGCATGGATGGGCTGGTCGACATGCTCGACGGACTCGCACCGGCGGAGGACGCCGATGCTTGAGCGCCCGTCAAAACTCGTCTCCTACCGCTTCGATCAACTGGCAGACCAGATCAACAAGCGCGTCATGCCGGATGAGGCCGACGTGGACCGCTATGTCGGGCTGGAGCACCTTGATCCCGACAGCCTGCGCATCCGGCGTTGGGGCGACACCAGCGAGGTCGAGTCCACCAAGCTGCTGTTCAAGCCGGGCGACATTATCTTTGGCAAGCGCCGGGTCTATCAGCGCAAGGTGGCAGTGGCGGATTTCGAGGGGATCTGCTCGGCGCACGCCATGGTGCTGCGGGCCAAGCCCGAGACCGTGCTGCCGGAGTTTCTGCCGTTTTTCATGCAGAGCGATCTGTTCATGGAGCGGGCGCTGAGCATCTCGGTCGGCTCGCTGTCGCCCACCATCAACTGGAAGGCTTTGGCGAAAGAGGAGTTCCTGCTGCCGCCGGTCCAAGAGCAAGCGCGATTGGTGGAACTCCTGCACGCCAACAAAGCTGCCGTCGAATCCCTCGACACTCTGCTTTCGTCGCTTCGCACAATGCGTTCGTCTCTCCTGAAGGCTTTGATAGGTCCGGCAGAACCGAAATCAGAGGAGTACCCAGATCGAGAGTTTTATCGCCTCGGAGAACTCTCCAACGTCGTTAGGGGATCAACACCTCGTCCGGCAGGAGATTCTCGTTTTTTCCGAGGAGATTTTATTCCGTGGGTAACGGTCGGAGAAATCACTAAAAACGACCGAATGCACATCAATTCTACCGAGGAGTCTCTGACTGAGCTCGGTAGCCAAAAAAGCCGCACCATTCCCTCTGGAACCGTGGTGCTATCAAACAGCGGATGGACGCTCGGCGTTCCAAAGATCCTTCAGATTACTGCATGTGCAAACGACGGTGTCGCAGCCTTCCTCGACTTGGATGAGCGAGTAGATCCACAGTTCCTGTACTATCGCCTCTTTGGACTGACCACATTTCTCCGCCAGGTTATCGCAGCTGGTGGAGACCAACCCAATCTGAACACTGATCGGATTGCTTCAATCCCAATTGCCCTTCCTTCACGCGAAGAACAGGCAGAAATTGTCAAAAAAATCAGCTCGGTGCAGACGATGATCGATGAGACTTGGCAGCGCCATCAATCAAATCGGACATTGATGTCGGGCTTTCTGGGTGACCATCTGCAACGTTCTGGTGAGTTGGTATGACCTTCAACGAAGCCAACACCGTCGAAGCCTTCATCCGTGACCGCCTCGCGGGCAGCACCAGCTCACCCGCCGTCACGCCCGGCCTCGCCCGGCAGGGTGGCGCGATCTCCGGCCTCGGCTGGCATTTCGTCGGCCCCGCCGACCTGCCGCGGCAGGCGCAGGAGGCGCTGGTCGAGCCCTATCTGCGTGACGCCCTGATCCGCCTGAACCCCGACATCGCCGCCAATCCGTCACGGGTCGACGACGTGCTCTACCGCCTGCGCGCCATCGTTATGAGCGCCCGCTCGGACGGGCTGGTGAAGGCCAACGAGGAATTCGCCGCCTGGATGCTCGGCGAACGCTCCATGCCCTTCGGCGAGGACGGCCAGCATGTCACCATCCGCCTGATCGACTTCGACAACATCGAGCAGAACAGCTTCGTCGTCACCCAGCAGTTCACCTTCCGCGCGGGCAAGTCTGAGAAGCGCGCCGATCTGGTGCTGCTGGTCAACGGCCTGCCGCTCGTCCTGATCGAAGCCAAGACGCCGGTCCGCTCCAGCCAGAGCTGGCTGGACGCCGCGCTCCAGGTGCATGACGATTACGAGCAGAACGTGCCGGAGCTGTTCGTGCCGAACGTCTTCTCGGTCGCCACCGAGGGGAAGGAATACCGCTACGGCTCCGTCCGGATGCCCGTCGATCTCTGGGGCCCGTGGCGGACGGATGAAGATGTGTTGCAGTCGATGGGCGAGGTTGAAAAGGCCGTCACCGACATGCTGCGTCCGGCGATGGTGCTGGACCTGCTCGCAAACTTCACCGCCTTCGCGACGCAGAAGGGCAAGCAGCGCATCAAGATCATCGCCCGTTATCAGCAGGTCGAAGGCGTCAACAAGATCGTCGAGCGCGTCGTCGCCGGCCAGGTGCGCAAGGGTCTGATCTGGCACTTCCAGGGCTCCGGCAAGTCGCTGCTGATGCTCTTCGCTTCAAAGAAGCTGCGTCTGCACCCGGCGCTGAAGAACCCGACTGTGCTGGTGGTGGTCGACCGCATCGACCTCGACAGCCAGATCGCCGGCACCTTCTATGCCGCCGACATGGCCAACCTGGTGCGCACCGACAGCCGCAAGGAGCTGTCCGATCTGCTGGCCAAGGACGTGCGCAAAGTCGTTATCACCACGATCCACAAGTTCGCCGAGGCGGACGGCGTGCTGAACGACCGCGACAACATCATCGTCATGGTCGACGAAGCGCACCGCACGCAGGAGGGCGACCTGGGGCGCAAGATGCGCGAGGCGCTGCCAAACGCGTTCCTGTTCGGCTTGACGGGGACGCCCATTAACCGCGCCAATCGTAATACGTTCTATGCCTTTGGCTCGGAGATCGACGAGAACGGCTACATGAGCCGCTACGGGCTCAACGACTCGATCCGCGACGGCGCGACCAAGGAGCTTCATTTTGAGCCGCGCTTGGTGGACTTGCACATCGACCAGCAGGCGATCGAGGAAGCCTATGCCGAGCTGACCGAGGGTCTGACGGACGAGGACAGAGACAAGCTCGGCCGCGCCGCCGCGAAGATGTCGATCCTAGTGAAGGCGCCGGAACGCATCAGTGCGATCTGCGCCGACATCGCGCAGCATTTCCAGACGAAGGTGCAGCCGAACGGGTTCGGGGCTCAGGTGGTGACCTTCGACCGCGAGAGCTGCCTTCTCTACAAGCAGGGACTCGACAAACACCTACCGCCTGAAACATCTGACATCGTCATGTCGGTCAACAGCGGCGAAGATGAGTATGCCGCCTACCGGCGCGACAGGGATGCCGAAGAGAAGCTTCTCGACCGGTTCCGTGACCCGAAGGACCCGCTGAAGATCATCATCGTCACGTCGAAGCTGCTGACCGGCTTCGACGCCCCGATCCTGCAGACCATGTACCTGGACAAGCCGCTGCGCGACCACACGCTGCTGCAAGCGATCTGCCGGACGAACCGTCCCTATGGCGAGCAGAAGACCCACGGGCTGATCGTCGATTACCTCGGGATCTTCGACGACGTCGCCCAGGCGCTGAAGTTCGACGAGAAGGGCGTTCAGAAGGCCGTGTCCAACATCGCCGAACTGGCCGCGATGCTGCCTTCCGCGATCCAGAAGTGCTTGGAGTACTTCGCCGGTGTCGACCGGACCCTCACCGGCTACGAGGGCTTGATCGCCGCGCAGGACTGCCTGCCGAACGATGAGCGCCGAGACGCCTTCGCGTCGGATTTCAGTGTGCTGAGCCGCATCTGGGAAGCGCTATCGCCGGACCCGGTCCTGACACCCCACGAGAAGGACTATCGCTGGCTGGCGCAGGTCTACGAGTCGCTCAAGCCATCGACGGGAACCGGGCGGCTGCTCTGGCACCGGCTCGGGGCCAAGACGATCGAGCTGATCCACGAGAACGTCCACGTCGACGCTGTACGAGATGACCTCGACACCTTGGTGATGGACGCGGAGTTGCTCGAGGCCGTTCTCGGCAACCCGGACCCCGAGGAGAAGGCCAAAGAGATCTCGGTCAAGCTGACGGGCCGGCTACGCAAACACGCCGGGAACCCGAAATACAAGGCGCTGGCCGAGCGCCTGGAAGACCTCAAGAACCGCCACCAGCAGGGGCTCCTGCTCAGCATCGACTTCCTGAAAGAGCTGCTCGCGCTCGCCAAGGACGTCGTGAAGATGGAACGCGAGACGCCGGTCGAGGAAGACATCGATCGCGGCAAGGCCGCCCTCACGGAACTCTTCGAGGAAGCGAAGAACGGAGAGACTCCGATCATGGTCAAACGCGTCGTGGACGACATCGACGAGATTGTCCGCGCCGTGCGCTTCGATGGCTGGCAAGCCACTCACGCCGGTGAACGTGAGGTGAAGAAGGCACTTCGTCAGACGCTCTTCAAGTACAAGCTCCACCAGGACGCAGAGCTTTTCGAGCGGGCCTACGGCTACATTCGGGAGTATTATTGATGGTGGCGTCGAGCAACGGACTTGGTCGACTGTCGCGCGTCGACCTTCGTGAGATTTGGGTGAGCGACCCGGATAGCGAAGGCCATATGAACGCCGAGATCGTGATCGATCTCGGCGATTTGCTTTCTGCCGCAGCCCAGCCGAACGTGCTCGCCGAAGTATTCCGTGACAAACGACAAATAGCGGTCAAACTGGGGGCGCTGCCCCCTCGACGCGTCCGCGCCTCACCCCCGGGATATTTCGGCCAAGCCGAAAAGGGGAGGGGACGTGCGGCTCCGGCCTATTCGGGCTGGAAGCCGTGGATCAACTGGCGCAGGCCGATCAACCCGCCGATCACGATGGAGGCCAGCGTGACGGGCGCGGAGAAGGCGAGCACGGCCATCGCGCTAACCCCCTGGCCGATGGAGCAGCCGACGGCGATCGTGCCGCCGATGCCCATCAGGGCGGCGCCGCTGACCTGACGGCCCAGTTCGCGGGGATCTTCGCAGGCTTCCCATTTGAAGAGGCCGCGAATGGCCGAGCCGAGGAAGGCCCCGCCGAGAACGCCCGCGACGAGCCCGACGGAGAAGGTGAGCCCTCCCGCGGTGGAGGTCATGAAATACAGGATCGTGCGCCCAAGCGGGGCGGTGAAGGAGGGGGCCTCGACGCCGGTCGCGCCCATGCTCTCTCTGAAGAGGTAGGAGGTGCCGACGAAGCACCAGACCACGGCAAGGCCCGCAGCCACGCCCCAGGCGAGCCGGCGTTTGTCTGCGCGCAGCGGTTGATAGCTCAGCGCCCATGCGAGGAAGCCTGCGGCGACGGGCAGGGCGAAGGTCAGCGGCGGCAGCCCGGTCCGCGCCGAGAGCCAATGCGCGATGCCTTGAGGGGAGGTGGCGGCCTGCTGGTCGAAGATCAGCAGGCGCAGATGCGCGAGGGGGCCGGACAGCGTCACGAAGGCGAAAATCCCCATCACGACGACGATCACCATCGCGCGCAGGTCGCCGCCGCCGAAACGCACCAGCGCCCCGAAGCCGCAATTTCCGGCGAGCGCCATGCCGTAGCCGAAGACCAGCCCGCCCACGATCGAGGCCAAGGGCGACCACTTGATCGTTTGATAGAAGCTGTGGGTGATGTCGGCATAACCCAGAGCCTCGGCTAGGAAGGCGCCGGAGATCGCGACACCCAGCACCACGCCCCAAAGGCGCAGGCGCCTCTGGTCATCGCCATAGGCGGCGCTTTCCAGTGCGCCGAGGGTGCAGAAATCGCCCAGGCGCGCGGCGAGGCCGAGAATCACACCGCCGAGCGCCCCGACCAAGGCCGCCATGGCGCCCATCGGAATCTGTTCCATTGCCCTTCTCCCCCCGGATCACTCAGCGTCCGGTCTCATGGCTCACCGCGTTCCGTCGGTGGCGCAGAACATATCGTAAATCGTTTCGACAAGGCGGCGCGCGCGCGGGTCCGAGAGCGTGTAGTAGATCGCCTTGCCTTCGCGGCGCGCGCTGACGAGTCCCTCGAGACGCAGCCGCGCCAATTGCTGGCTGACTGCGGCCTGGCGCGATTCCAGCAGGTTTTCCAGCTCGGTCACCGATTTCTCGCCCGAACTGAGATGGCACAGGATCATCAGCCGTCCCTCATGGGCGAGCGCCTTCATGAGGTTGGAGGCGTCTTGTGCGCGATCGAGTAGCTCTTCTGCATCCATGCGGGCACATCTCGACTCGGCCGTGGCAGAGGCAAGCTTTTCGGCATGACCGTCAGGCACCAGATGCCGCACCGCATCGTCCTTCCTTGGAGCCGCGCGCAGCGCGACCGTATTAATCGAATGTTTCAGGCTTTAGCATGACGATTCGCCGGAACAAAGCCCGAGAGAACAAAAACCCGCACGGGGCGGGCCAAAAGCACGCACATCAAACCTCAGTTTGAGGGGGGCTGATAGTCCGCGCCATTCTTTTTCAGGGCCTGATCCAGCAGCCCCCAGAAGAAGTCCTCGCTCGCATAGCCTTCGATGCGGGCGACTTCGACCCCGTCCTGCAGCAGGATGAAGGTCGGTGTGAAGAGCGGTTTGCCCCCGGTGATCGTGATGTCGTCAGGGAAGGGCTTGTGCAGATCGACCCGCTGCAGGGGCGCGGTCTTGCCCTCGGGGGTCTTGGGGTAGATCGGCGCGAGGTCGTTGTTCCACATGCGGCAATAGACGCAGCCGACCTGTTCGACCATCAGGAGGCGAAACTCGCTCTCGGCCTTGGCTTCTTCGGTCGCGGAGCCGACATCGGTCGTCGTCTCGGCGGATTGCGACGTGGCGTCGGCCCCCGCGGCGTCGGCCCATGAGGCGTGGCCCGTCGCGCTCAGCGAAATCGCCAGCGCCGCGGCCATGGAAATCGTATGCCAAACAATGCGGAACATTGACGGACCCCTTTTTACATATAAAGATCGTAATGTGTTTGACGGGCCCCTTCAAGGACGGTTGGGAGACCGAGGCCATATAGGCTAGGGCGCGTCACGAGGGAGGAAACAGTGCCGATCGATATTACCTATGGCGGGGCGTTTTTTGCCGGCCTGCTGTCTTTTCTGACGCCGTGCATCTTGCCGATGGTGCCGTTCTACCTGTCCTACATGGCCGGGCTGTCGATGTCGGAGCTGCGCGGTGACGGCAAGATCGCCCCCGGTGCGCAGGCGCGGATGGTCGCCTCTTCGGTCGCTTTCGCGTTGGGCGTGACCACGATCTTCGTGCTGATGGGGATGGGAGCCACTGCGCTCGGGGCCGCGTTCCGCGAATGGATGGGACCGCTGAGCTGGGTGGCAGCCGCGATCCTTCTCGTCTTCGGTCTGCATTTCCTCGGCGTGATCCGGATCCCATTCCTCTATCGCGAGGCGCGAATGGAGGCGAAAACCGATCCCACGACCTTCCTTGGCGCCTATGTGATGGGGCTCGCCTTCGGCTTCGGCTGGACGCCCTGCGTGGGCCCGGCGCTCGCCGCCATCCTTATGGTGGCGTCGGGCATGGGAGAGATCTCCAAGGGCGGGCTGCTGCTTTTTGCCTACGGGATCGGGATGACTTTGCCCTTCATCATCGCGGCCTTCTTCACGCGGCCTTTCCTCGCCCTGATGGCAAAGCACCGCGCCAAGCTCGGCTATGTCGAGAAGGCGATGGGGGTTATGCTGATCCTGTTTGCGGTTCTCATCGTGACCGGGGGGCTGCGCTACATTGGTGAGTTTCTGATCGACGTCATGCCGAGCGGGAGTCTCGGCTGAGGATCTGTTTCAAGGGAGGACGATCATGCGTCATTTTCTGACTGCCGCTTTCACCGCGGCGATGCTGGCCCTGCCGGGTCACGCCGCCGAGATGGGCGATGACGGGCTGCACAAGGAGCCGTGGTTCCACGACACGTTCAAGGACATGTCGGACGATCTCGCGACGGCCAATGACGAGGGCAAGCGCTTCATGGTCATCTGGGAGCAGCGCGGCTGCCTCTACTGCAAGAAGATGCACGAGGAGGTCTTCTCCGATCCCGAAATCGCGCAATACATCACCGACAACTACTATGTCGTGCAGATGAACCTGTTCGGCGATGTCGAAGTGACCGATTTCGACGGCGAGGCTCTGCCCGAAAAAGAGATGGCGATGAAGTGGGGCGTGATGTTCACGCCGACCATGATGTTCTTCCCCGAAGAGGCCTCCGATCAACCCGCCAACAAGCAGGCCGTTGCACAGATGCCGGGCGCTTTCGGCAAGGGTACGACGATGGCTTTGCTCGAGTGGGTAAAGACTCACGGCTACGAGAGTGGCGTGAATTTTCAGAAGTACGTTGCCGACAGAGTTATGGCGAAGTGATCGCGAGTTTCGCGAATCTGACAGAGTCGTGATCTCGTGCTCGCGGGCGCAGCATTCGTGCTGCGCCCGCGAATGTTTCTGATTTCGCTTAAGAAATCTTGGGTATGCTGCGGTATGCGCCGATATGTTCCGGAGAATATATTGGAAAATATGCGGATTTTTGAATTTATCCATTGCGCCGCTGTGATGCGCTCGCTTAAAAGTGAGTCAGGGAGAGAATTTGGGAGGACTTCTATGAAACGCCACGTTGCGTGGGCCGCAATGGCCGCCACCTTCGCAGCCAGCGCCGCGATCGCAGAAACCGCGCCGATGGATGTCAAATTCACCGATGTGGGCGCGGTGACCGAGTCGCTGACCGGTCAGCCGGGCGATCCCGCAAAGGGCGCAGAAGTCGCGGCGACCAAGTCGCTGGGCAACTGCGTGGCCTGCCATAAGGTCTCGGCGCTCGACGCGTCGTTCCAAGGTAATGTCGGCCCGGAGCTGAACGGCGCGGGCGACCGTTGGGACGAGTCGCAGCTGCGCGGCATCGTCGTCGACGCCAAGCACACCTTCGAAGGCACGGTAATGCCGGCGATGTACAAAACCGGTCCCTTCATTCGCCCCGGCGACGGGTACACCGGCAAGGCTGCGCCTGCCGATCTGCCGCCGATCTTGAATGCACAACAGGTTGAGGATGTGGTCGCTTTCTTGATGACCCTCAAGGACGAGTGACCCTCTGAACGACAAACCCGAGAGGAGAAGATACAACATGACCATGACCAGACGTGACGCGCTGGCGCTGGCGATGGGCGGCGTTGCCGCTTCCATGCTGCCGCTGCCCGCGCTGGCCGATGCCGGTGCTGACGCCATCGCCAAGTTCACCGGCGGCGCAGATGCCGCAATGGGTGACGGCGTCACCCTGACCGCGCCGGAAATCGCCGAGAACGGGAATACCGTTCCGATCTCCGTCGATGCGCCCGGCGCAACCGAGATCGCGGTCTTCGCGCCCGGCAACCCGACGCCCGACGTCGTGACCTTCAAGTTCGGTCCGCTGGCCGGCTCGCAGATGGCCTCGACCCGGATTCGCCTCTCGAAGACCCAGGACGTCATCGCTGTCGCCAAGATGGCCGACGGCAGCTACGTCCAGGCGAAATCGACCGTGAAGGTCACCATCGGCGGCTGCGGCGGCTAATTTTTTCGGTATCTGAGGAGACAAGACCATGAAAGGCGTGAGACCCCGCGTAAAAGTGCCGAAAAAAGCTTCGGCCGGTGACACGATCACCATCAAGACCCTGATCTCGCACCCGATGGAATCGGGTCAGCGCAAGGACAAGGACGGCAACGTCATCCCGCGCGAGATCATCAATCGCTTCACCTGCGACTTCAACGGCGAGAACGTCATCGACGTCACCCTCGAGCCGGCGATCTCGACGAATCCCTACATCGAATTCGAGGCGAAAGTCCCGGAATCGGGTGAGTTCAAGTTCACCTGGTACGATGATGACGGTTCGACCTACGAAGACAGCCAGAAGATCGAAGTGAGCTGATCGGCCGAACGGCCAGCGGCGCGTGAGGGAGCGCGCCGCCTCACCAAGAACAGAGAACCGCGCCTGTTTGGGGAGATCGATGGGCGCGGGGCACACCCAGGGAGGACACAGAATATGACGTTGCGCACCAGCCGCACCATCCTTGCCGCCACTGCAGCCTTCGCGCTCAGCACCGCGGCGCTGCACGCCGAAATGGCGGATGACGAGCTCGTCATCAACGGCGACACCCCGATCACGGTGAAGGCGCCCGCCGCCGATCACCTCAAAGGGCATCTCGACGAGGTCTATTCCGGCTGGCTCTTCCGCACGGACGAGACCCGCGCGATGGAACAGGACGACTTCGATAACCCGATCATGATCTTTGCCGAGCAGGGCCAGGAAACCTGGTCGACCGCCGACGGCTCCGAGGGCAAATCCTGCGCGGATTGCCACGGCGACATCAGCGAAGGCATGAAGGGCGTGCGAGCCTCGATGCCTAAGGTGAACGAAGCCGGCAAGCTGTGGTCGGTCGAGGATTACATCAACGATTGCCGCACCAACCGCATGGGCGCCGAAGCCTGGGGTTGGGACAGCGCTCCGATGCACAACATGACCACCGCGATCGCGGTCGAGTCGCGTGGCATGCCGGTCGCGGTCAAGATCGACGGCGAGGCCAAGCCTTTCTGGGAGAAGGGCAAGGAGATGTACTACACCCGCTATGGCCAGCTCGAGCTGTCCTGCGCGTCGTGCCACGAAGAGAACTACGGCAACTACATCCGCGCTGACCATCTTAGCCAAGGCCAGATCCAGGGCTTCCCGACCTACCGTCTGAAGAACGCGGGCGTCGTGTCGATCCACAACCGCTTCAAGGGCTGCATCCGCGACACGCGCGCGGAAACCTACAGCCCCGGTTCGGACGAGTTCCGCAATCTCGAACTCTACGTCGCTTCGCGCGGCCTGGGTCTCGACATCGAGGGTGGCGGCGTCCGTCCCTGACCTGTGAATTGATGCGCGGGGCAGGGCCTCCCTGTCCCGCGCGTTTCGTTTCAACATATTCAAAATTTCATATCTGTCTGAATTCGTTTGTCTATTTACCCGAATGAAACGACCGCCGGGCGCACTGGCCCGGTGAGAAGAAGGAGACACATCGCATGATATCCCGGCGGGAATTTCTTCAGGCGAGCTTGGCCGCCTCGACCATCCTCGGTGCTTCGGGCCTGTCGCGCTGGTCGCGCGCCATGGCGCAGCAGTCGATTACCCAAGACCAGCTCCTGCAGTTCGAGCCGCTGGGCAATGTCACGCTGATCCACATCACCGACATCCACGCGCAAGCGATGCCGATCTATTTCCGCGAGCCGGAAATCAACCTCGGCGTGGGTGAGGCGAAGGGACGTCCGCCGCACGTCACCGGCGCGGATTTCCTCAAGATGTTCAACATCGAGCCGAATACCCCCGACGCATATGCGCTGACCTACGAGAACTTCACCGATCTCGCCAAGAGCTACGGCAAGATGGGTGGGATGGACCGTGTGGCGACCGTCGTGAAGGCAATCAAGGCCGAACGCCCCGACGCGCTGATCCTCGATGGCGGCGACACCTGGCACGGTTCGATGGTCGCGCTGAAGACCAAGGGCCAGAACATGGTCGACATCATGAACAAGCTCGGCGTCGAAGCGATGACCTCGCACTGGGAATGGACCTATGGCCAGGACCGGGTGAACGAGATCGTCGACGGCCTTCCCTTCCCCTTCCTCGGTGCGAATATCTTCGACGCCGAATGGGACGAACCCGCTTACGAGCCCTACAAGATCTTCGAGCGCAACGGCACGCAGATCGCGGTCATCGGTCAGGCCTTCCCCTACATGCCGATCGCGAACCCCGGCTGGATGTTCCCCGACTACTCTTTCGGCATCCGCGAAGAGCGTATGCAGGCGATGGTCGATGAGGTTCGTGCGAAGGGCGTCGATCTGGTCGTCTGCCTGTCGCATAACGGCTTCGACGTGGACCACAAGATGGCGAGCCGCGTGAAGGGCATCGACGTGATCCTCACCGGTCACACCCACGACGCCGTTCCGGAGCCGATCCTCGTAGGCGAGACGATCCTGATCGCCTCGGGTTCGAACGGCAAATTCGTCTCCCGCGTCGATCTCGACGTGCGCGACGGCAAGATGATGGGCTTCCGCCACAAGCTGATCCCGATCTTCTCCGACGTGATCGAGCCCGACAAGGAGATGACCGACGTCATCATGGGCCATCGCGAGCCCTACAAGGCCGAACTCGAGGAAGTCGTGGGCGAGACCAACTCGCTGCTCTATCGCCGCGGCAACTTCAACGGCACCTGGGACGACCTGATCTGCGAGGCGATGCTCGAAGAACGTGACGCCGAGATCGCGATGAGCCCGGGCGTGCGCTGGGGACCGTCGCTGATCCCCGGTCAGAAAATCACCATGGAAGACGTGCTCAACGCCACTTCGATGACCTATGGCGAGAACTATCGCTCCGAAATGTCGGGCGAGATGATCAAGACCATCCTCGAGGACGTGGCCGACAACATCTTCAACTCCGACCCCTACTACCAGCAGGGTGGAGACATGGTTCGAGTGGGTGGCATGGGCTACCACATCGACGTTTCGAAGCCGATCGGCGAGCGGATTTCCAACATGACGCTGCTGAAGGACGGCTCCGATATCGACCCGGCACGCAACTATGTCGTGACGGGCTGGGCCTCGGTCAACGAAGGTACCGAAGGGCCGCAGATCTGGGACGTGATCGCCGATCACCTGCGCAAGATCAAAACCGTTGACTTGAAACCGAATGACTCGGTGGTCGTGACCGGCATCTGAGCCGGTCCCGCCCGTCGATGATTACGCCCCGCAGGGGTTAGAGACTGGAGGAAAACACATGGACGACAAGGAACGCCAGGGCAACCCGGCCACCAATGCCGCCCTCAGCCGCCGCGGATTCCTCCGCGCAGGGGCTGCGGTCGGTGCGATGGCCGCAGGGGCTGGTGCCGCGCGCGCAGAACAGCAACCCGATCCGTTGATCACCGAAGTTCAGCCTTGGGCTTCGGGCTGGGGCGACGGCGTCGATGCCACCCCCTACGGCCTGCCGATCGAATTCGAAGATGACGTCATCCGCCGCAATGTCGGCTGGCTGACCGCGGACGTGATCTCGTCGATCAACTTTACGCCGATCCACGCCCTCGACGGCACGATCACTCCCACCGGCTGCGCCTTCGAGCGTCACCATTCGGGCGCGATCGAACTGAAGAAGGAAGACTACCGCCTGATGATCAACGGCCTCGTCGACAAGCCGCTGGTCTTCACCTACGAGGATCTGGAGCGTTTCCCGCGTGTGAACCGCACTTACTTCCTCGAATGCGCCGCGAACTCGGGCATGGAATGGGCCGGTGCGCAGCTCAATGGCGCGCAGTTCACCCAGGGCATGATCCACAACATGCAATATTCGGGCATCCCGCTGCGGACGCTGCTCGAAGAAGCGGGGATCACCAATCTCGGCGACCAGATCAAGGACAAGTGGGTCTATGCCGAAGGCGCCGACGCGTCCTCGAACGGCCGCTCGATCCCGCTGGAGAAAGCGCTCGACGACTGTCTCGTAGCCATCAAGGCCAATGGCGAGGCGCTGCGCAAGGAGCACGGTTATCCGGTGCGCCTCGTGGTTCCGGGTTTCGAAGGCAACATGTGGGTGAAGTGGCTGCGTCGTCTCGAAGTCACCGACGAGGCCGTGCAGTCGCGCGAAGAAACCTCGAAATACACCGACACGCTCGCCGACGGCACGTCGCGCAAGTGGACCTGGGTCATGGACGCCAAATCGGTCGTCACCTCGCCCAGCCCGCAGATGCCGATCAAGCACGGCAAGGGTCCGCTGGTCATCACCGGCATGGCCTGGTCGGGTCGCGGTCACATCACCAAGGTCGACGTTTCGCTCGACGGCGGCGCGAACTGGCAAGAGGCCCGTCTGGCCGAGCCGGGCGCCGACAAGGCGGTCTCGCGCTTCTATCTCGAGATCGACTGGGACGGTTCGGAAATGCTCCTGCAGTCCCGCGCTACCGATTCCACCGGCTACGTTCAGCCGACCAAGGACGCGCTGCGCGCGATCCGCGGGGAGAATTCGGTCTATCACAACAACGGTATCCAGACCTGGTGGGTCAAGGAAAACGGGGAGTCCGAGAATGTCGAAGTGTCGTCGTAATCTGCTGCTGGCCACGCTTCTGGCCGCTCCGCTCGTCGCGACGCCCGCCCTGGCCGAGAAATTCGGTCTGGGACGCGAAGCGCTGCCCGAGGAAATCAACGCCTGGACCGTCGAGGTCTTCCCCGATGGCAAGAACCTTCCCGAAGGCTCGGGTTCGGTCGCCGACGGTGAAAAGATCTTCGCCGACAACTGCGCGGTCTGCCATGGCGACTTCGCCGAGGGCGTCGACAACTGGCCGAAACTGGCCGGGGGCGAAGGGACGCTGGCCAATAAGGATCCGGTGAAAACCGTCGGTTCCTACTGGCCCTACCTGTCCACCGTCTGGGACTATGCGCACCGCTCGATGCCGTTCGGCAACGCGCAAACGCTGACCGTCGACGAGACCTATGCCATCGTCGCCTACATTCTCTACTCGAACTACCTCGTGGAAGACGATTTCGTCCTCACGAAGGATAACTTCCTCGACGTGGAGATGCCGAACGCGGACGGGTTCATCGTGGATAACCGCGACGAGGTCGAAGTGCCGAAGTTTTCGGAAGCCGCTTGCATGAGCGACTGTAAGACCGACGTGCACATCACCAAGAAAGCCACCGTGCTCGACGTGACGCCCAACCAAGGCGGCGGCGAAGATACGGCGGCTGCGGACGATAGCGCTCCGGCCGACGTCGTCGTCGCAGGCGACGCTACCCAGAGCGACGCGGCCGAGGCGATGGCGCAGGACGCTCCGGCGGCGGCGCAGGTGGAGAAAACCACCTCCGAGCCGAAGGAGACGCTCTCTGCCGATCCGGCGCTTGTCGAGGCTGGCGAGAAGGTCTTCAAGAAGTGCAAGGCCTGCCACCAAGTCGGCGAAGATGCGAAGAACCGCGTCGGCCCGGTGCTCAACAACCTGATCGGTCGTCAGGCCGGGACGGCTGATGGGTTCAAATACTCGAGCGCGATGAAGCAGCACGGTGAAGACGGTCTGATCTGGACCGAACAGACAGTCGAGGAATATCTCGCCGACCCGAAGGGCTACATTCCGAAGAACCGGATGTCCTTCGCCGGCCTGAAGGACCCCGAAGACGTCAAGGCGGTGCTCGCCTATATCGAAAGCCAAGGTGGCTAAGACCCTCCCCGGGCGGGGGCCTCGGCTCCCGCTCACTTAAACCGACAGGGCCCTTCCGCCTGATCGTGTTTCGACGCCCGCGCTCCCCGCGGGCGTCTTTTCGTTTCTGCGCCACCGCGAGGACTGCCTTCGCCTGGCGCACTTGCACCCCGGCGCCCCCCGGGCATAGTTGGGAAAAAGCGAAGGGAGAGGGCATGGATCTGGATGCACGCGCACGCGAGCTGTTCGATATCGGAGTGAAGGCGGCCGATCCAGCGGCGGGTGTGTCCCGCGCGATGGGATGGGCGATGGAGACCCCGCCGGGGCCGGGCGGGCGCTGGCAGGTGATCGCGCTCGGCAAGGCGGCGCTGGCTATGAGTGCTGCGGCGCTGGAGGCTTTGCCCGAAGATGCGCAAGCGCTCGTCGTGACCAATCCCGAGAATGCCGAAGCGGCGGCGCCTCGTGCGGGTGTCACGCTGATCGCGGGCGATCACCCTGTGCCGGGGGAGGGCAGTGAACGGGCCGGGCGCGCGATCCTGGAGTGCCTGCAAGCCTGTGGCCCGGAGGATCGTGTTCTGGCGCTGATTTCCGGTGGCGGCTCCGCGCTCGCGGTCGCACCAGCAGAGGGGCTGAGCCTGTCGGACAAAGCCGAGGTCAGCCGACTTCTCCTCGGTTGCGGGGCCGATATCACGCAGATGAACCTGATCCGCCAGCAGCTGTCGCAGCTCAAGGGCGGCGGCTGGCTGTTGGCCTGCGCGGCCCCCGTGACGGGGCTGATCCTTTCAGATGTGCCGGGCGATGATCTGCGCGTCATCGCCTCGGGGCCCACTGTCCAGCCGATCGGCACGCGGGCCGAGGCAGCGCGGCTGTGCCGTGATCTCGGGATCTGGGACGCTTTGCCCGCGCCTGTGCGGGCGCATCTGGAAGCCTCCGGCCCGGAGCCAGCTCTGCCTGCGGCGCGCAACCGTCTGATCGGGGCGAACGGGCTGTCGGTCGCGGCGATGGTGTCGGCCGGAGCCGAGGCCGCGCCCTTCGCGCTCGACGGGGACGTGGCCGACCTTGCGCCGCAGATCGTGGCTCTGCTGCGCGATATGCCCTCAGGCGCTTTGGTCATGGGCGGGGAGACCACCGTGACGATCAAGGGTGACGGGCTGGGCGGTCGCAATCAGGAACTCGCGCTGCGGGTGGCTTGTGCGGCGGAGGCGGCGGGTCTCGAGGGTGATTGGCGCTTCCTGTCGGGCGGTACCGATGGCCGCGATGGGCCGACGGATGCGGCGGGCGGTCTGGTGGGGCCGGGGACCTGCGCGGCGGCGCGGGCGGCTGGCGTCGACTGCGACGCGGCGCTCGCCCGCAATGACAGCTATCACGTCCTGCAGGCGGCGGATGCGCTGCTGATGACGGGGGCGACCGGCACGAATGTGGCCGATCTCGCGGTTCTGGTGAAAGGCTAGCTTAGCCGCGCTCTGCTTCGGCAGAGCGCATCATCGGGCGCAGACGGAGATAGGCTTCGCGGATGACGGCGACGGTGATGATCGCAAGCGCGAGGGTGTCGAAGGCAACCATGGGCGTTTTCCTCGTAACGAAGCCTGGAGGGCCGAGCCTGAACGGCGGCCACCTTGGGACCCTCGACAAAGATTGAGGCGCAAAAAAGGCACGATCACGGCGATTGAGGGCCGGGTCCGCTTAGCGTTCGAGGATCAGCGTGCCCCGCGCGAATTCCACTTTCGCGAAGCGGGTGAGGTAGGTCATCCCCAGCAATGACGTGTCCATCGATCCGCGATTGACCACGGCGCGCAGGTTGCTGTCGTGGATCGGGCCCAAATCGAAGCGCTCTAGCCGCACCGGCGCGGTCGCGACGATGCCGTTGGCTGTGCGCGCCTGCCCGATATAGGCGAGATCGGCGGTCTTGATGCCCGCGCGCTCGGCGGCGCGCTGGGTCAGGACGATCTGGCTCGCGCCGGTATCGACGACGAAGCGGATCGGCGTGCCGTTGACCTCGGCGGTGAGGTAGTAATGCCCGTCGGGCGCTTGCGGCACTTCGATCCGCCCATCACGCATCACGGCCTCATCGGGGATCGAGACCTGTCGCTGGATGTCGGTCCAAAGCCCCACGGCGGCGAGCGTGCCCAGAAAGATCAGCCCCCAGATCGCGGCCTGTTGCAGCGTGCGACCTGGACGGCGGCGGATTTCCAGCAGGAAATACCCGCCCACGGCGACGAGCAGGAGGCCCAGATAGACCAGCCGTCCCCAATTCTCGCTGATGATCGTCTCGACCATGATCCTCGTTACCCCTACCAACCTAATTCAGATAGGATCGCTTGCGCGGCTTTCCCAGAGGGCGGATTGCCTCAGCTTACCGGACTCCCGCCCATCAGCCCCGCGCCATGCAGCCCGTCGAGGATGAACTGGATCGCCAGCGCCGCCAACAGCATCCCCAGAAGCCGGGTGACGACCATCGTGCCGGTGCGACCCAGCGCGCGCTCAATCGGCGTGGCGAGCAGGAACATCACGAAGACGCAGCAAAGCACCAGCAGCATCATCGCGATGATGACCACGACATGCAGCCAGTCGCCGCCCTCGCGGCCGGCCAGCAGGATCATCGTCGCCATCGCGCCGGGCCCGGCGAGAAGGGGCGTCGCCAGAGGGAATACAGAAGGGTCTGTTTCGGGGTCGGCCTCATGCTCCTCGCCCTGCGCCTCGCGGCGTTTGGTGCGGCGTTCGAACAGCATGTCGAGCGCGGTGAGGAACAGCAGCACCCCGCCCGCGATGCGGAATGCGGGCATGGAGATGCCGATCCCGGCGAGAATCTTGTCACCGAAAATGCCGAACAAGGTCAGCAGCACGGCGGCTATGATGAGGGCGCGCAGGGCGATGCGCAGTCGCGCGCGATGGCTTTCACCCAAGGTCAGTGCGATGAAGACCGGGGCCAGCCCGATCGGATCGATGATGACGAAAAGTGTCACGAAAGCAGTGATGTATTCGGCACCGATCACGCAGGGGCATCCCTTCCAAGTTTCGCAGTCGAGCCTAGCCTCATCCCCGACCGCCCGCCAGCCTTTCCCCGGCGTCTTCGGCAGACGGCTCGGGCGGCGCGGAGGGCAGGGCGGCACGGATTTTCGCGGCCAGGCTCGCGGCGCCTCCGGCAAGGCGCGGATCCTCCATCGCCTCGGCGAGATCGAGCAGATGATCGAGCGCGGCCAACTCCTCGCGGGTCAGCACAAGAGGCGGCAAGCCAACCGCCCGGCGCAGGATATAGCCGACGCCGCGTTCGCCCTCGACCGGCACGCCATAGGCCGAGATTTCCGCCATGTCGCGCCAGATCGTGCGGACCGAGACTCCCAGCCGCTCTGCCAGATCGCTGGCACGGTGCATCTTGCCGTCGCGCAGGATGGCGATGATCTGTTGCAGCCGCTCGTCGCGGGTCATGGGTCTCTCCCGTGAGGTCAAACTAAGGGTAGCGCGGGGCGGGGCAACTGACAATGAACTGTCAGTAATCTGCGCCTCACAGCGCCGTTTGGGCGGAATCGGTCTAGGATTGAGGCCCGCATGATCCTAAAACTCGGGACCGACATAAGGCGCGGGCGGCGGGCCCGTGACCAGAGGAGAGACAACAATGCTCAACAATATCGGCCTTCCCGGTCTGCTTCTGATCGCCGTCGTGGTTCTGGTTCTTTTCGGCCGCGGCAAGATTTCCTCGCTCATGGGTGAAGTCGGCAAAGGCATCACCGCCTTCAAGAAAGGCGTGAGCGACGGCACGAAGGAAATCGAAGACGGCTCCGTCGACGAGGCACGCGACGTGACCCCGGCTGACGAAGTTCAGAAAGAAAAAGACAAGGCCTGAGCCTGATCGCTTTTAGGGGTTGCGGGCTGATGCCCGTTTGCCTTTGCGTCCTCATTTGGCCGGAGGCCTGAGCACTCATGTTAGACATCGGTTGGAGCGAGCTTCTGCTGATCGGCGTCGTGGCGCTGATCGTAGTGGGGCCGAAGGATCTGCCCAAGATGTTCCACCAGCTTGGCCGCATCACCGCGAAGGCCAAGTCGATGGCGCGCGAATTCTCGCGGGCGATGGAAGATGCGGCGAAGGATACCGGGCTCGACGAGGCCGCGGGCTCCGTGCGCGACCTGAAATCGCTGGCCTCGAAGAAGTCGCTCGGGCTCGACGCGCTGGAAAAGGCGACCGACGCTTTCGAGAAATGGGAGCCGGGCCGGTCCGAGCGGACCTCGCTCAAGCCCGATCCCGAGGCGGAGCCGCCCAAGCCCGAGGCTGCCCAACCCGAGGCGACCCCGGCCGAGACGGCCAAACCCGAGACTTCCAAGACGGCAAGCAAGCCGGCGGCCAAGCCCGCTGCGAAGAAAGCCGCGTCGAAGACCGCGGCCAAGACTGGCGCGAAGACGGGCGCTTCGACCGCAGCGAAATCCAGCCCCAAGCCGGCGACCAAGTCGAGCAGTAAACCTGCCGCGAAAACCGGTGCCAAACCGGCGGCCAAGAAGACGGCGGCGAAGAAACCCGCCGCGAAGAAGGGTGACGCATGAGCGACCATGACGAAATCGAGGACAGCGCCGCCCCGCTGATCGAACACCTCGCGGAACTGCGCACGCGCATCCTCTATTCGCTGGGGGCCTTCATCGCGGCGATGGTGGTCTGCTACACGGTCTGGAACCCGATCTTCAACTTCCTGACCCGGCCGGTCTGTTCGGCGCTGGAATCGCGCGGCGAGCAATGCGGCCTCTATCTGATCAAGCTGCAGGAAGGTTTCTTCGTCGCGATCAATATTTCCTTCCTCGGCGGTTTCGCCCTGGCATTCCCGATCATCGCCTACCAGATGTGGCGTTTCGTGGCGCCGGGCCTTTACCGCAACGAGAAGAACGCGTTTCTGCCGTTTCTGATCGCCTCGCCGGTGATGTTCTTCCTTGGCGCGGCGTTCGCTTATTACATCATCCTGCCGCTGGCCTTTAACTTCTTCCTCGGCTTCCAGCAGGGCGAGATCGGCGCGACGTCCGGCGCGAACGAGATGGCCGCCATCGGCTTCCAGGGCTCGGTGCAGGAATATCTCAACCTGACGATCAAGTTCGTCATGGCCTTCGGGATCTGCTTCCAGCTGCCCGTCCTGCTGTCGCTGATGGGCAAGGCGGGTCTGGTCTCCTCGCAAGGCCTCGCGAATATGCGCAAATACGCCGTGGTCGCGATCCTTGTCGTGGCCGCGATCGCGACGCCTCCGGACGTAATTTCCCAGGTCATCCTGTTCTCGGTGGTCTACGGTCTCTACGAGATATCCATCCAACTCGTGAAGCGGATCGAGAAGACCCGTGAAGCTCGAATGCGCGCCGAAGGCACCTGGATCGATCCCGACGAATGGGATGAAGACGAAGACGACGAGGATACCAAGGGATGAATGACGCGACGCTGACCCGGATCGCCACGGCACTGGAGCGGCTCTCGCCCGCGCCACAGCCCGCGCCGGATTTCGCCTCGGCCAGCGCCTTCATCTGGCACACCGCGCCGGATCGGCTGGAGCCCGTGCCTCAGGTGAACCGCGTCGACCTGAGCCTGCTGCACGGCATCGACCGCTCGCGCGATACGCTGCTGGCCAACACGCTGCAGTTTGCGCGCGGTGCGGCGGCGAATAATGCGCTTCTCTGGGGCGCGCGCGGGATGGGGAAATCCTCGCTCGTGAAGGCGGCCCATGCGGCGGCGGTGGCCGAGGGGCTGCCGCTCAAACTGGTGGAGCTTGCGCGCGAGGATCTGCCGTCTGTCGGGCGTCTGCTCGCGCATCTGCGCGACGCGCCGGAGATGCGCTTCATCCTGTTCTGCGACGACCTGTCGTTCAGTCATGACGACCAGCATTACAAATCGCTCAAGGCGGTGCTGGATGGCGGGATTGAGGGGCGGCCCGCGAACGTGATCCTCTATGCCACGTCGAACCGGCGTCACCTGATGCCGCGCGACATGATCGAGAACGAGCGTTCGACTGCGATCAGCCCCTCCGAAGCGGTGGAGGAGAAAGTCTCGCTGTCCGATCGGTTCGGGCTGTGGCTGGGCTTCCATCCCTGCAGCCAAGACGAGTATCTCACGATGATCCGCGGCTATTGCGACAGCTATGGTGTAGAGATCTCCGACGAGGAGTTGCGCGCCGAAGCCATCGAATGGCAGGCCACGCGCGGGGCGCGTTCGGGCCGCGTGGCATGGCAGTATTTCACCGATCTGGCCGGACGGCGCGGGATCGCGCTGTAAGCGCGTCCCTCCGCATCGTCCAAGGCGCGGGTAGGGGGCTTACACCCCCAGCCGATCGCGCAGAGCATACCACCACGACCCCGCGACGGAGTAGGGCACGCGGAAAGTGCGCCCGCCGGGAAACGGAATCCACGGCAGTTTCGCGAACGTATCGAACCGGGTCAGGTCGCCGTTGATCGCCTCCGACAGGATGCGCCCGAAAGTATGCGACCCGGTGACGCCGTGGCCGGAATAGCCATGCGCGAAATAGGTGTTCTGCCCGATCCGGCCCATCTGCGGCACGCGGCTGAACGAGAGCGCGAAATTGCCCGACCACGCGTAGTCGATCTTGGTGCCTTTGAGCTGCGGGAAGACTTTCTCGAGGTTCTTCCAGAGCTTCGCCTTGATATCTTTCGGGTCTGCCCCGCCATAGACCGTGCCGCCGCCAAACAGCAGGCGGTTGTCGGCGGACATGCGGTAATAGTCGAGGATGTAGCGAACGTCCTCGATGCAGACATCTGACGGCATCAATTCGCGTGCCTTGGCCTCGCCCAGCGGCTCGGTCGCCATCACCTGCGTCGAGACGGGCATCACACGGCGCTCCAGCGTGGGCACGACATGGCCGAGATAGGCGTTGCCGCACAGAACCAGCGTCTTCGCGGTGATCTGCCCCTTCGCGGTCCTGATCACCGGGCGCGTGGCTTCGGTGTCGACGAAATTGACGGGGGACATCTCGTAGATCGTGCCGCCCAGTTTCTCCACCGCCGCCGCCTCGCCAAGCGCGAGGTTCAGCGGATGCAGATGGCCGCCCTTGTGGTCGATCATGCCGCCCGCATAGAGGTCGGAAGCCGCGTGCTCGCGCATCTGCTCGCGGCTCAGCATCTCCTGGCTTTCGATGCCGTAGCTGCGCCAGAGTTTCCAGCGCGCTTCCAGCTCCTGCATATGCTTGCCGGTGAGCCCCGCGAAGACGTTGCCGGGCTTCAGGTCGCATCGGATGTCGTAGGTCGCGACGCGCTCGCGGATGATGTCGCCGCCTTCCATCACCAGACCGGCGACGAAATTCGCGGTGTCCTGTCCGTAGCGGCTCTCGATCACGTCGAGGCTCGCGTTCAGCCCGTTGACGACCTGACCGCCATTGCGGCCCGAAGCGCCCCAGCCGATGCGTGCGCCTTCCACGACGGTGACGCTATAGCCCTTTTCGGCCAGATGCAGCGCGGTCGAGAGGCCCGAAAAGCCCGCGCCCACGACGCAGATATCGGCCTCCACCGCGCCTTCCAGTTCCGGACGGAGCGGGGCCGGGTTGGCCGAAGCCGCGTAGTAGCTGTCGGTGTGTCTGCCGTCGCCCGCATAGGGGTGGGTCTTGTCGGTCATGTCGCGCTCTCGTCTGAAAGGGGCGTTTCGCTTTCGGTGCCACGCGCGCGCGTCAAGCGCAAGCGGGCTCAGCCCGCCCGCGTCAGCATCCCGAACAAATCGCGCGGATCGTCGGGGTCTGCCATAAGATCGAGCATCTGCGCATAATCGCCACCCTTCACGCGGTCATGGATGTAGCGCAGCGCGCTGAAATCCTCGATCGCGAAGCCCACGCTATCGAACAGCGTGATCTGTTTCGCGTCGCGGCGGCCCTCGGCCTCACCGCGCATGACCTTCCACAACTCGGTCACCGAGTGATCCTCGTCGAGCGCCTGAATCTCGCCCTCGATGCGGGTCTGCGGCGGGTATTCGACGAAAATCTCCGAGCGGGTGAGGATGTCGCGATGCAGTTCGGTCTTGCCGGGGCAGTCGCCGCCGATCGCGTTGATGTGGATGCCCGAGCCGACCATGTTGTCGGTCAGGATCGTCGCATATTGCTTGTCGGCGGTGCAGGTGGTGATGACCTGCGCGCCTTCGACCGCTTCCTCGCCGGAGCGGCATTTGGTGACGTTGAAGCCTTGGGCGATCAGGTTCTTCGCGGCTTTTTCGGTCGCGCTCGGGTCGATGTCGTAAAGCCGTAATGTGTCGATGCCGCAGATCGCGCGGAAGGCCAGCGCCTGAAACTCGCATTGCGCGCCATTGCCGATCATGCCCATCACCGTCGCGCCCTTCGGGGCGAGGTATTTGCCCACCAGCGCCGAGGTGGCGGCGGTGCGCAGTGCGGTCAGTATCGTCATCTCGGTCATCAGCAGCGGATAGCCCGTCGCGACCGAGGACAGCACACCGAACGCCGTCACGGTCTGGTGCCCGGTGCGGCCGTTCTTGGGGTGCCCGTTGACGTATTTGAAACCGTAATTTTCGCTATCCGCGGTCGGCATCAACTCGATCACGCCCTCCGCAGAATGGCTCGCGACGCGCGGCGTCTTGTCGAAATCCGGCCAGCGGCGGAAATCCTCTTCGATATAGGCGGCGAGGTCGCGCATCACCTGTTCGGGGCCGATCTCGTTCACCAGCTTCATCATGTTGGCGACGGAAACGAAGGGCACGAAGGCCAGTTCGGAGGGGGCGAGCGGGGACTTGTCCATCAAAAACTCCGTGTCATGCGGTCAAGAACGCGGCGGCCGAAGAGGCTGGCCGCGAGGTCGCACAGCAGTTTCGCCGTGCGGCCGCGTTCGTCGAGGAAGGGGTTAAGCTCGACAATGTCGAGCGAAGTGACGAGGTCGCTGTCGCCGACCTCTTCCATGATCAGATGCGCCTCGCGGAACGTGGCGCCGCCCGGCACGGTCGTGCCCACGGCGGGCGCGATCCCGGGGTCTAGGAAATCGACGTCGAAGCTGACATGCAGAAGGCCGTTGGCTTCGCGCACGCGGTCAAGGAAGGCGCGCAGCGGAGCCAGCACGCCGGTCTCGTCGATGGCGCGCATGTCATGGACTTCCAAGCCGATCTGCTTGATGCGCTCGCGCTCTGCCGGATCGACAGAGCGGATGCCCATCATGCAGAAGTTCTTGGGATCGATGCTGGCTTCCAGCGGCGGGAAGGCCTCGAAATCCGGCTGTCCCGTGACGTAGGCCACGGGCGTGCCATGCAGGTTGCCGCTGGTCGTGGTTTCCAGCGTGTGCAGGTCCGGGTGGGCATCGAGCCACAGAACGAAAAGCGGGCGATCCTGGGTTTTCGCATGACGTGCCAGCCCGCTCAGCGTGCCGGCAGCCAGCGCGTGGTCGCCACCGATGAAGATCGGGCGGTCGTGCTTCTGCGCGGCGTCGAAGGCTGCGTCCGACAACGCCTCGATCCAGGCGCGGGTCTCGGCCAGATCGTGGATCGCGGGGTTCTTGTGCGGCACAGGGTCTTGCGCCGGGATCGACAGGTCGCCCAGATCGTTAACCTCCCAGCCCAGCTCGGTCAGGATATCGCCCAGACCCGCGATGCGCAGGCTGGCCGGTCCCATGATGCAGCCGGGTTGCGAAGCGCCAGTTTGAATAGGCGCGCCCAGAATCGATACTGTGCGTGTCATCGTGATCTCCCTTGTTGGACTCAGTCTGACGAAATGGCGCAGAGGTTTCGCTTGTCAATTTGCGCAAATCGGAACTAAATTTGATCAGTTTGGCTAATTGATTGATCAAAACGGAGGGGCGATGCAGCTCGACGATACGGACCGCGCGATCCTGACCGCATTGCGGGCGGACGCGCGGCTCTCGGTGACTGATCTTGCGCTGCAGGTGGGGGTGTCGCGCACCACAGCACGCGCCCGGCTGGAGGCGCTGGTGGCGTCAGGGCAGATCCGGCGCTTTACCATCGAGACCGAGACCGATGTCGAGGGGCAGGTGCGTGCGATCACGCTGGTCGAGTTACAGGGCAAGATGTCGCGCGCTGTGATCCGGGCGCTGCACCGGATCCCGGAGGTCACGACTGTTTTCGCGACCAATGGAAACTGGGATCTGGTGGCGGAAATCCGGGCCGAGACTCTGGGCGAGTTCGACCGGGCCTTGCGCGATATTCGGGAAATTCCGGGGGTGCTCAACAGCGAGAGCTGTCTGCTGCTCGCGCCTGTTGCGGGCTAGGCGGGCAGGGGCGCGGGCGGACCGGAATATCTCCGGCCCGCCGCGCAAGATCAATTGAGGTACGGCATCGGATCGACGGAATCGATGCCCTTGCGGACCTCGAAATGTAGATAGCCCTGATCGCCGGACGCGACCTTCGCGATGGTCTGGCCGCGCTTGACGCTCGCGCCTTTCTTCACCGTGATGCCGGTCACGTTGTAATAGACCGTCACCAGATTGTCGGGATGCTTGATCGCGAGGAAGGCGACATCGTCGGTGTCCTGGCTGATCAGCAGCACGGTGCCGCTCTCGGCGGCTTTGACCGCAGTTCCGGCCGACGCGGAGATATCGACACCGTCGTTCTTGCCCTTCTTGTAGGGGCGGATGATCGAGCCGGGAACCGGCATCATCATCTTCGACGTGTCCGACGCCTTGGTGCGATCGGTGCTCATGTCCGGGGTCTGCGTCTTGACCGGCTCGGAGGCTTTCGGCGGCGTCTTGTCGGGCAGGGGCTCTGCCGCGGAGGGCGGCACGGGGGTCGGCGAGCCGGTGCCGGGCGCCGTCGTAGCCGTAGCGGTCTCGACCTTCGGAGGTTGGCGGCCGGAGGCGACCGGGATGATCAGCATCTGACCTTCACGCACGCGCAGATCGTTGGGTAGCCCGTTCCATTCGGCCAGTGCCTTCACCGGCACCGAATAGTAGCGCGCGATGGAGTAGGCGGTCTCGCCACGCGCGACCTTGTGGCGGATCGGCTCGGGGCTGGTTGTGGAGACCGGGGCCGAAGCCGGGGTCGCCGTCGCGGGCTGGTTCGCCTGCGCCTTGTCGATCGCGTTCGACGCGAGCGAGGTGATGTCGATCGTCTCCGAGGTCAGTGCACTGGAATTGCCCGGCGCCGCGGTGCCGGCTGTCGTCGCGACCTTGTTGGGCAGGGCCAGCACTTCGCCCGCGTTCAGCACCGCGTCGGGCGCGACCGCGTTATAGCGGGCCAGCGCGCCGGGATCGGTGCCGATGCGTTGTGCGACGGAGTTGACCGTATCGCCGCGGCGCGCCACGACGACCTGATAATTCGGGTAGGTGATAATGCCCTGCGCATTCGGGCGCGGGCGATCCTGTACGGCCTGCCGGGCAGCCGCGCTCGTGTCGAGCCCGCCATTGCCGTAGCCGCGCATGTCCAGATCGAACCCGTTCGGGTTACAGGCGGCCAGCGCCGTCAGCGCGACTCCACCTGCCAGGATCAGCCGCAGCCGGGAATTCTTCGTTGCCATCCGCTCGTCCTCACTGTCTCTCAGACCTCTACGGGGTCCGTTCTTGCCTGCCACTCAGTCGTTTGCCACGCCCTCTACAAGGGGGACGAAGCGCACCGGACGCAATTCTTCGTAATCGAAGCCCGTCTCGAGCCGGCGCACCCGGATCAGGCTTTGCACCGTGTCCGACTGGCCCACGGGCAGAACCATGATACCCCCGATCTTCAGCTGGGCCAAGAGCGGCCCGGGAGGGTCTTCCGCGGCGGCAGTCACGATGATTCGATCAAAGGGCGCCTGATCGGGCAGCCCATGCGAGCCGTCGCCGGAAATCGCAACGATATTGGTGAGCCGCAGCGCCGTGAAGACGCCCTCGGCCTCGCGCACGAGGCGCTTGTGGCGATCCACCGTGTAGACCCGTCGGGCGAGCTGACTCAGGATGGCTGCCTGATAGCCCGATCCGGTGCCGATCTCGAGCACGGTATCGCGCGAGCCGACATCCGCAGCCTGGGTCATCAGCCCCACGATCGAAGGTTGCGAGATGGTCTGTCCGCAGGCGATCGGCAGGGGCATGTCCTCATAGGCACGATCGGCGAAGATACCGCGCACAAACTGGCCGCGGTCGATCCCCTCCATCGCGTGCAGCGTGCGCGCGTCGGTCACGCCCTTGGAGCGCAGTGCGAAGAGGAACCGCATCTTGCGCTCGGCCAGATCCTCTTCCGCATCCTCGCTCATCCCAGACGGGCCTCCAGATCGGCGATCACGTCATGCGCCGTCAGATCGGCGCGCATCGGCGTGACGGAGATATAGCCGTCGAGGTTGACGGCGGCATCGGTGCCCGGCTGCGTCGGCGTATGCTGCGGGCCACCCTTGATCCACAGGAAGCGCCGCCCCGAGGGCGCGTGGTGCGCCTCGGTCGAGAAGAAGCAATCCTTGCGGAAGCCTTGGGCGGCGACCTTGTGGCCCTTGACGTCGGCTGCCAGCACCGGCGGGAAATTGACATTGTAGAACACCCGGTAATCGCCATCGTCCCAGATGCCCTGATCGAGGAGCTTGCGCACGAGCCCCGCGCCATGCACCCGCGCCGCCTCGAACATGTCGGGGGCATTGAAGACCTCGGGGCCGATGAATTGAGACAGGGCAATCGCGGGTACGCCTTGCAGCGCCGCCTCCATCGCGCCGCCCAACGTGCCGGAATAGAGCGCGTTGTCGGCGGAGTTGTTGCCCCGGTTCACGCCCGAGAGTACCAGATCGGGCCGCTGCCCTTCCAGCACGTCGTAAAGCCCGGCCATCACGCAGTCGGCGGGGCTGCCTTCGGCTGCGAAACGGCGCTCGGCCAGCTTCGAGATCATCATCGGCCGGGTGTAGGAGATGCAATGGCCCACGCCCGATTGCTCGAAGGCGGGCGCGACCGTCCAGACCTCGCCATCGGGACCTGCGAGTTCTTCGGCGATCTCGAGAAGAACGGCCAGACCCGGCGCGTCGATGCCGTCGTCATTGGTGATGAGAATACGCATGTTGCCCCCAGTTCCCCGTCGCGTCACCCGATGCTTACCTTGCAGTGGATGAAGGGTAAAGCGGGGGCAGGCAACAGCCTGGATGTGTCGCCAAAGCGCCGCAGGCCAAGCGGTCCGCGGCGTTTGGCCGGGGCGTCAGAGCGTGTCGAGGATACGCCGTGCTTCGGCATGGCGATCGGCGAGAGCGTCGCGATCCTCGCCGGGGAAGAACCGCCCGCGCAAGGCGGTCGCCATCGGCGCAGGCTCGGCGATGACCACGCGCGGCCCGATCTTCACGGTCTCCGCCTGCCACGAGCGCAGCATCGCCATCTGTGCCGCTTTCGTCGCCCCGTAGATGCCGAAGAATTTCTGGCCCGCACGCGGATCGTCGAAGGCCAGCGCGGTGCCTTGGCGGGCGAGCAGCAGCGGCTCGATCAGCCCGATCAGCTGCGCGGTCGCGGTCACGTTCACCTTGACCGAATTGGCCAGTTCCTTGGCGTCGATATGCCCCGTCGGCGAGAGCGGCGCGGCATGGATCGCGGTATGCACCCAGAGATCGAGCCCGCCCCAGCGCGCGCCGATCGACTGCGCGAGATGCGCCATCTGATCGGGGTCGGTCACGTCCAGCGGGCCGAGCGAAGCGGTGCCGCCCTTCGCCTGAATCCGGTCGTCGAGTTCTTCCAGCGCGCCGGTGGTCCGCGCGACGGCCATGATATGCCAGCCGTCTTCGGCCAAGGCCTCTGCAATCGCCCCGCCGAGGCCACGCGAAGCGCCGGTGACTAGCGCCAGTTTCTTGCCCTGCGAAGGGTCTTGGGTCTGATCCGTGCTCATGGCGCGTTTCTTGCCACCACGCCCGCCTTCGCGCAAGCGTCAGATGCACGATCCGAGCCTCTCCCGATGATTTGCGAATTTGCGCGCGGGCGAGTCGGCCCGCTTAGCAATGTTGCGCAATGGCGGTTGCGCCACTCGCCGTCGCGGGTAGCTGGTCGGCGCCGCGCAGACGCGGCGGAACCCTGCCTCGAAATCGAAGCGCTGCCCCCGGCTGGGAATGGCGTTACGCTTTGCCCTGAAGCCGAGCGAGAGCGGCTTCGCACATGCCCTCGCTCAGCCATTGGCACTCGGCGCAGATCGTCTGGTGGACATCGGCGGGCAGGGCGGCCATCCGCTCCAGCGCCTCGCCCCAGCTGAGCACATCGCCCGGCGCAATTCCCAATGCCTTCGCATGGGCTGCATCCAGCCGGTCGATCTTCGCCTGCCCGGTGCAACCGGACCCGCGCCGCGACGGGCAGGGACCGCAGATGTCATCGGCCGCGCCCACCACTTCGATCTCCACCGCCGCCCCTTCCGCACGCCGCAGTCGCCCCTCGACGATTTCGGTCATGTTCGCAGTGAAGGCATCCGAATATCCCTTCCCCATGAACCCGAGCGAGCAGAGAAAATGATGCGGGCGGTATGTCAGACGGTCAGCTATGTCTTCGCTCTTTCGTGATTATCCCGGGGGGAGGCCGGCGCAGCCAAGCGGGGCGCCGTCCCCTGTCACCGGGGTAGCAGAATGGAAAACGGGCCGGAAGGTTTCCCCTCCGGCCCGCAATGATCTGGTCTATGCTCAGCGCTTCTCGAGATCGACGTAATCGCGGTAGGTCGCGCCGGTATAGAGCTGACGCGGGCGACCGATCTTGCCGGTCGGATCTTCGATCATCTCTTTCCACTGCGAGATCCAGCCGACGGTGCGCGACAGCGCGAAGATCGGGGTGAACATCGAGGTCGGGAAGCCCATCGCCTCGAGGATGATGCCCGAGTAGAAGTCGACGTTCGGATAGAGCTTCTTGGAGACGAAATATTCGTCCTCCAGAGCGATCTTCTCCAGTTCCTTGGCGACCTGAAGCGTCTCGTTGTCGTGGATGCCGAGCAGGTCGAGCACCTCGTCTGCCGATTCCTTCATGACCTTCGCGCGCGGGTCGAAGTTCTTGTAGACGCGGTGACCGAAGCCCATCAGGCGGAAGGGATCGTCCTTGTCCTTGGCGCGCTTGATGTATTCCGGGATCTGGTCGACGGTGCCGATTTCGCGCAGCATCTCGAGGCAGGCTTGGTTGGCGCCGCCGTGGGCGGGGCCCCAGAGGCAGGCGATGCCGGCTGCGATACAGGCGAACGGGTTCGCGCCCGAGGAGCCCGCCAGACGCACGGTCGAGGTCGAGGCGTTCTGCTCGTGATCGGCATGGAGCGTGAAAATCCGGTCCATCGCACGGGCCAGCGCAGGCTCGATCTTGTAGTCTTCGGCCGGGACCGAGAAGCACATGTGCAGGAAGTTCTCGGCGTAGCTCAGCTCGTTCTTCGGATAGACGAAGGGCTGACCGATCGAATACTTGTAGGCCATCGCGGCGATCGTCGGCAGTTTCGCGATCAGGCGGATCGAGGCGACTTCGCGTTGCCACGGGTCCGAGATGTCGAGGCTGTCGTGATAGAAGGCCGACAGCGCGCCCACGACGCCGACCATGGTCGCCATCGGGTGGCTGTCACGGCGGAAGCCCTGGAAGAACTGCTTCATCTGCTCGTGGATCATCGTGTGACGCGTCACGCGGAACTCGAAATCTTCCATCTGCGCCTTGGTCGGCAGTTCCCCGTAGAGCAGCAGGTAGCACACTTCGAGGTAATGCGACTTCGACGCGAGTTGGTCGATCGGATAGCCACGATACAGCAGCTCACCCTTGGCACCGTCGATGAAGGTGATCTTGGATTCGCAGGCTGCGGTCGAGGTGAAGCCCGGATCGTAGGTGAAGACGTCGGCTTGGCCATAGAGCTTGCGGATATCGAGCACGTCGGGACCAGCCGAGGGCGAGAGCACGGGAAGCTCATAGGTTTGTCCGTCAAGCGAGAGCGTGGCGGTCTTCGAGTTGTCTGCCATGTAAATTCCCTTTCATCCTCCGGCTGGGCCGCGCCGGTCTATCGCGTCCGGACAGTCGTCCGGAGAGGGCGGCCAGGCCTCAGGCCGCCTGATCGTCGAGTCGAGCCAGAGTCTCCTCCCGGCCCAAAACGAGCATCATATCGAATACGCTGGGGGTTGCCGCACGTCCCGCCAAGGCCGCCCGCATCGGAGCTGCGACCTTCCCAAGGCCAAGCCCATGCGCTTCGGCAACCTGTCCGACAGCGGCTTCCAGGTCTTCCCGCGACCAATTAGCGCGTTGCAGCGCAAAGGTCAATTCACTCAGTATACCACGGGATACATCATCCAGTGCCTTGGCCGCTTTCTCTTCGATCTCGATCGGGCGCTGCGTCAGAGAGAAGTGTGCCTTTTCAATGAGTTGCGGCAGAAGTTTCGCTGATCCCTTTACCACGGGAAGCGTGCGCATAAGCGCAGATTTCTGTGCGTCATCCAGCGACGGTTTTTCTGCAGCTGCGAGATAACCTTCGATTTCGCGCAGCAATTTGGCCTCGTCGGTGACCGCGATATGCTGGCCGCAGATATTCTCGAGCTTCTTGAAATCGAGCCGCGCCGGCGCCTTGTTGATGCCGGTGATGTCGAACCATTCCTTCGCCTGTTCGTCGGTGAAGAATTCGTCGTCGCCATGGCTCCAGCCGAGCCGCGCGAGGTAGTTGCGCATGCCTGTCGCCGGGTAGCCCATCGCCTGATACTGCTCGAGGCCCACCGCGCCGTGGCGCTTCGACAGCTTCTTGCCGTCGGGGCCGTGAATCAGCGGGATATGCGCGAAGGTCGGCACGTCCCAGCCCATCGCGCGATAGACCAGCATCTGCCGCGCGGCATTGACGAGATGGTCGTCCCCGCGGATCACATGGGTCACGCCCATATCATGGTCATCGACGACAACGGCCAGCATGTAGGTCGGTGTGCCATCCGAACGTAAACAAATCATGTCATCGAGCTGATCGTTGCGGATCGTCACTTCGCCCTGCACCGCGTCCTGGATCACGGTCGTGCCCTCGCGAGGGGCTTTCAGCCGGATCACGTAGGGCGCGTCCGGATGGGTCGCGGGATCGGCATCGCGCCACGGCGAGGGGAACATCTGACCCTTGTTCGCCGGGTCCTCGCGGAAGGCCGCGATCTCTTCCTGCGTGGAGAAACATTTGTAGGCGTGGCCTTTCTCCAGCATCTGATGGGCGACCTCGGCATGGCGGGCCGCGCCCGCGGCTTGGCTCACCACCTCGCCGTCATAGTCGAGCCCCAGCCATTCGAGCCCCTGCAGGATCGCTGCCGTCGCCTCCGGGGTCGAGCGTTCACGGTCGGTATCCTCGATACGCAGCAGGAATTTACCGCCGCGCCCGCGTGCATAGAGCCAGTTGAACAGCGCCGTGCGCGCACCGCCGATATGCAGATAGCCGGTGGGCGAGGGGGCGAAACGGGTGACAATCTGGTCGGACATGTCGGAGCCTTTCTTCGCGGGCTCTCACCGGCCCGCCTTTACCTTTCGGAAACCATCAAGCGCATAGGCTTTCTCGGCTCGATGCATAAGCAGGGACGGGGCCGAGGACAAGCATGGCGATCAATGCGGAACCGGGCGACTGGGCGCTGCCGGAGGGCGCAAAGGGCGCGGGCCGCAGCTCTCGTCTGATCGCGGCGCTTTTCGCTGGTCTCTCCGATCCGCTTGGTGCCTTGGTGCGGGCGCGGGCGCAGCTTTTCCTGTGGATGCCGGTGGCGCTCGGGGGCGGGGTCGGTGCGTATTTCACGCTCAAGGTGGAGCCGGGCTGGCTTATCTACCTGACCGCGCTCGCGATCTGCGCGATCTCTCTGACGCTTTGGCTGCGTGGCGCGGTATGGTTTCGGCTGCCGGCGGCACTCATTGCCCTCGCGGCTCTGGGCCTGTTGCTGGCGGGGCTACGCGCCCATCTCGTCGCAGCGCCGGTGCTGCAATACCGCTATTACGGCCCCGTCGCCGGGCGGATCGTGAAGATCGACCGCGCGCGCTCGGACCTGATCCGGCTGACGCTGGATCACGTGCGGATCGACCGGGGCGCCCCCGGAAATACGCCCGCGCTGGTCCGGGTCACGCTGCATGGCGATCAGAGCGAGTTCACCCCGGAACCCGGCGCGCAGGTCATGCTCACGGCGAATCTCTCGCCCCCGCCGCCGCCAGCCGCGCCCCGGGACTACGATTTCCGCCGCACCGCCTGGTTCGATCGCCTCGGCGCGATCGGCTATACCCGCGCGCCGGTGATGCGGGTCGCGCCGCCCGATCCCGGTGATTGGGCGATGGCGGCGCATCGCGCGCGGATGCGGCTCTCGACGGCGATTCAGGCGCGGATCGCGGGCCAGCCCGGCGCGGTCGCCGCGGCGCTGATGACCGGCGACCGCTCGGGTCTGAGCGAGGCCACGCGCGAGGCTATGCGCCGCTCCGGCCTCGCGCATCTGATCGCGATCTCGGGGCTGCATATGGGAATCCTCGCGGGTTTCGTCTTTGGACTCGTGCGCTACGGGCTGGCGCTGGCAGGCCGACCTGCGCTGATCTGGCCCACGAAGAAATTGGCCGCCATTGCGGCGCTGATCGCGGCCAGCGCCTATCTGTGGCTCGCGGGGCCTGCGGTCTCGACCCAGCGGGCCTGGATCATGGTGTCGATCATGCTCCTCGCCGTTCTTTTCGACCGTCGTGCGCTGAGCCTGCGCACCGTTGCACTCGCCGCCACGCTCTTGCTGATCTGGCAACCAGAGAGCCTGACCGCGCCCGGCTTCCAGATGTCCTTCGCGGCGACGACCGCGCTGATCGTGATGCTCGGGCCGTGGACCCGCGCCGCGCGCTACCTGCCGCGGCTTCTGCGGCCCGCGCTGATGCTGGTCGCGACCTCGCTCATCGCTGGCGCTGCTACGGCGCCGATCGTGGCCGCGCAGTTCCACCGGCTGTCGGAATACGGGGTTCTGGCGAACCTGTTCGCGGTGCCCGCAATGGGGCTGGTGATCATGCCGATGGGGGTCCTCGCGGCGCTGCTGGCCCCCTTCGGTCTGAGCGGCCCCGCGCTTTGGGCGGTGGGGCAGGGTACGGCGTGGATCTTGCGCGTCGCGCGATGGGTCAGCGACCTCGATGGCTCCGTTCTCGCCATCGTTCAACCGGGGCCTTATGTGCTGCCGCTGATCGCGCTTGGAGCCTTGGGGCTGATCCTGACCCGCGGCGCGGGACGGACAGCGAGCATCGGCCTCATTGCGACGGCTTGCGTGTTTTGGCTGCGCGCCGACGACGAGCGACCTGCACTTCTGATCGCACCCGAGGGCCGGCAGGTCGGGGTGATGACGCCGCTAGGCCGGGCTCTGTCGAAACCCGGCGCGGGGTTCATCTCGGACCGCTGGCTTGCGGCGGATGGCGACGCGGCGACGCTGGAGGTGGCGGCCGCGCGGCCTGCATTCTCCGGGCCGCGCGGCGCGCGGATTGCGCAGTTTCGCGGGGCGCAGCTTGCCCATTTCACGGGAAAAGCCGTGCAAGACGCCCTGCCTGCGGTCTGCGCCAAAGGCGGAATTGTCGTAACCTCAGCCAAATTCGACAGCGCCACAGGCCCTTGCGATCTGTGGGACGCGCAGCGCCAGCGCGGAACCGGCGCGGTCGCGATCAGTGCCGCCGGGGAAATCACGACGACCGCGCAAGTCAAGGGGCGCCGTCTCTGGACGCGCCCCTGACCTTCGCTCTTCGCAAATATGCCCGCCGGAGGCTTCGCCCTCTGCCACCGGCGCAGCAAATGAAAAAGAGCGCCCCGCAGGACGCCCTTTTCCAGAAACTCAATGGATGTCAGTAGCTGCGGATCAGCCCGACGAGCCGACCCTGCACCTTCACCTGATCGTCGCGCAGCAGCCGCGTCTCATAGGCCGGGTTGGCGGCCTCCAGCGCGATCATTCCGCTGCGACGGTAGAAACGCTTCAGCGTGGCCTCATGGCCTTCGACCAAGGCAACCACGATATCGCCGTTATCCGCCGTGCCCTGTTCGCGGATCACCACGACGTCGCCATCGTTGATCCCGGCCTCGATCATCGAGTCGCCTTTGACCTCGAGCGCGTAATGCTCCCCGCGTCCGCTCAGCATCGAGCCCGGAACGGCGACGTGATGCGAAACTTCCGAAATCGCCTCTATCGGGACACCGGCGGCGATCCGGCCCATCACCGGCAGTTCCAGCGCGTGGATCACGTCAACCGGCATCGCGCCGCGCGGCGGATCGGCCTTGTCCCCCTCGATCACTTTGGGCGCGAAGCTTCCTGTATCCTCGGTCGCTGGCGCGCCGAATTTCTTCTCGAGAGCCTCGGGCAGTTTCACGATCTCGATCGCGCGGGCCCGGTGGGCGAGGCGGCGGATGAAGCCGCGTTCTTCCAATGCGGTGATCAGCCGGTGGATACCGGACTTGGAGCGCAGGTCCAGCGCGTCCTTCATCTCGTCGAAAGAGGGCGGAACACCGTCCTTCATCATCCGTTTCTGAATGAATTCCAGCAATTCCAGTTGCTTGCGCGTCAGCATCCGCGACCCTCCGTTCCCCGGTCAAGGCACATGTTCAAGGATTGTTCTACCCTTGTTCACGGGGGCTGTCAACGGCCGAGGCGGGCGCGGCTCAGTCGAGCGGCAGGATCTCGACCGTCTCGCCCGCCTTGCGCGGCCCGTCGCCGATGGGGCGGATCAGCAGGCAATCGGCCTGCGACAGGAGGCTCAGCATCGCGGAGTCCTGGTTGTCGAAGGGCGTGACGCGGGGCAGGGGATCGCCGGGCACGAGCGTGGCGCGCATGTAATGCGTGCGCGGACCGGTGGGGCCGGTATCGGTCGCGAGGATTGCCTGTTTCACGCGCGTTTCGGGCGGCAGGCCCGAAAGCTTGCGCAGCATCGGGCGCAGGAACAGTTCGGCACAGACCGTTGCCGAGACCGGGTTGCCCGGAAGGCCCAGCATCGCGGCCTCGCCCATCCGGCCCGCCATCAAGGGCTTGCCCGGGCGCATCGCGATCTTCCAGAAGCTGCGTTCGAGCCCCAGTTCCTCGGCCACGTCGCCCACAAGATCATGCGCGCCGACCGAGGCGCCACCGGAGGTCACCACCATATCGGCGCCTTTCGCGAGGTCGAACACGGTGCGCAGACTGTCGCGGTCGTCGCGAGCGATCGGCAGCATGCGCGCTTCTGCGCCCATGCGCTCGGCCAATGCCGCGACGATGAAGCTGTTGGAGCAGATGATCTGGTCCGGCCCCGGCTCTTCGCCCGGCATCACCAACTCGTCGCCAGTCGCGATGATCGCGACGATGGGGCGGCGGCGCACGGTGAGGGCGGGCACGTTCATCGCCGCCAGCAGCCCGAGGTCGCGCGCGGTCAGCGGGCGGTCGGGGCAGAAGCTCTCGCCTTGCGCGAAATCCTGGCCCTTCGGCCGGATATTGGTATTGCTATCAATCTCTTGCGGCAGCGTGATCGTTTCGCCTTCGCGCGTCACGTTCTCCTGCAGCACGACCACGCCATTCGGCCCCGGCACTGGCGCGCCGGTGAAAATGCGTACCGCCTGGCCGGGCTTGGGCTGACCCTCATAGCCGCGACCCGCGGCGGCTTCGCCCTCGACGGTCAGCGTCGCGCCGGGCAGGTGGTCGGCCTTGTCGAGCCAATAGCCATCCATCGCCGAGCCCGAGAAGGGCGGCTGGGTCAATTGCGCGGTCGCGGGCTCCGCCATCACACGACCGAGCGCATGACGCAGGCTCACGCGTTCGGTACCCAGCGGTTCGACCAGCGTCAGAACCTTTTCAAGCGCTTCTTCGACGGGCAACAGGCTCATGTTGCGCTCCCTTCAGCCTCGTATTTGCCGGATTTCCCGCCGTCTTTCAGCACGACGCGGATACCCTCGATCTGCATGGATTTCTCGACTGCCTTGAGCATGTCATAGACCGTCAGCGCAGCCGCCGACACGGCGGTCAGCGCCTCCATCTCGACGCCGGTCTGCCCCGAGGTTTTCACGGTGGCGCGAATGCGTACACCAGGCAGCGCCTCGTCGGGTTCCAGATCGAGCGTGACCTTGGTGATCGGCAGCGGGTGACAGAGCGGGATCAGATCGGAGGTCTTCTTCGCGGCCATGATGCCCGCGATCCGCGCGATGCCCAGAACGTCGCCCTTCTTCGCGGTGCCCTTCAGGACATAATCCAGCGTCTCGGGCAGCATTACCACGCGCCCCTCGGCCACGGCGATGCGGTCGGTCACGTCCTTATCCGAGACGTCGACCATATGGGCCTGACCGTCCTTGTCGAAATGCGACAGGCTCATGCGACCTCCAGAAGCGTCCGGGTGGCGCCCGCGACATCGTCCTGCCGCATCAGGCTTTCACCGATCAGGAAGCGGCGCGCGCCGACCTCGGCCATCGCGGCCATGTCGTCGCGGGTGAAGATGCCGCTTTCGCAGACCAGATCGCGGCCCTCGGCGAGGATGCTCGGTGCAAGTTCGCGGGTCACGTCGAGCGTGACCTCGAAGGTCTTCAGGTTGCGGTTGTTCACGCCCAGAAGCGGCGACTTCAGGTGTTTGAGCGCGCGTTCGGTCTCTTCCATGTCATGCACTTCGACCAGCACATCCATGCCCCAAACAAAGGCTGCGTCTTCCAGCTCAGCCGCCAGATCATCCTCGACCGAAGCCATGATGATCAGGATGCAATCGGCGCCCCAGGCGCGGGCCTCCGCGACCTGATAGGTGTCATAGAGGAAATCCTTGCGCAGCGCGGGCAGCGAGCAGGCCGCACGCGCCGCCGACAGGAATTCCGGCGCGCCCTGAAAAGACGGCGTGTCGGTCAGCACCGACAGGCAGGCCGCGCCGCCTGCCTCATAGGCTTTGGCCAGCGCGGGCGGGTCGAAATCGGGGCGGATCAGTCCTTTGGACGGCGAGGCCTTCTTGATCTCGGCGATCAGCCCGTACCCCGTTTCCGCCTTCGCGGTCAGGGCGTTGGCAAAACCGCGCGTGGGCGCCTGCGCCATGGCCTGAGCTTCAACCTCGCTCAGCGGGCGGGCGGCTTTGGCCGCTTTGATCTCTTCAAGCTTGTAGGCCTTGATCTTGTCGAGGATCGTGCTCATCCGGCGACCTCCTGCGTGATGCGGGCCAGCGTTTCCAGAGCGGTCTTGGCCTTTCCGCTGTCGATGCTCTCGGCCGCCATTTCCGCCCCGGATTTCAGGTCCGAGACCTTGTCGGCCACGACGAGCGCGGCGGCGGCGTTGAAGATCACCGCGTCGCGATAGGCCGAGGGCTCACCCTCGAGCAGTGCGCGCAGGGCGGCGGCGTTCTCGGCTGCGGTGCCGCCGATCAGATCGCGGAAGCGATGGACGGGCAACCCTGCATCCTCGGGGTGGATCTGGATCGACTCGATCCGGCCGTTTTCCAGCGCGGCGACTTCGGTCGTGCCGCAGATGGTGATCTCGTCGGTGCCGTCCGAGCCATGGACAAGCCATGCCTTCTCGGAGCCGAGCATCTGCAACGTCTCGGCCATCGGGAAGATCAGGTCGGGCGCGAAGGCCCCGGTCAGCTGTCGCTTCACGCCTGCGGGGTTGGTCAGCGGGCCGAGGATGTTGAAGATCGTCTTGCAGCCCAACTCCTGACGCACCGACCCGACATGACGCATCGCGGGGTGGTGGATCTGCGCCATCATGAAGCCGATATTCGCCTCGGCCAGACCGCGCTCTGTCGCCTCCGGCCCCGCCATCACGTCAATGCCGAGCTCGGACTGCACATCCGCCGTGCCCGATTTCGACGAGGCCGCGCGATTGCCATGCTTTGCGACCGGAACGCCCGCGCCCGCCACGACGAAGGCCGCAGCCGTCGAGATGTTGAGCGTGTGCATCCCGTCGCCGCCGGTCCCGACGATGTCGATTGCGCCTTCGGGGGCTTTGACCGGCACGCATTTCGCGCGCATCGCGGCGGCGGCAGCGGCATATTCCGACACGGATTCCCCGCGCGCCCTCAGCGCCATCAACAAGCCGCCGACCTGCGCGGGAGAGGCTTCGCCGTTGAACAGGATTTCGAAGGCCATCTCTGCCTGTGCGCGGCTCAGCGGACCTTCGGAGGCCGAGTAGATCAGCGGCTTCATCGCTTCGCTCATGGGCTGGCTCATGCGGGCACCTTCAGGCTGACGCCTGCCTCTGTCAGGAAATTCTTCAGCATCGCGTGGCCATGCTCGGAGGCGATAGATTCCGGGTGGAACTGCACGCCCTCGATCGGCAACTCGCGATGGCGCAGCCCCATGATCGTGCCGTCATCCAGCTCGGCGGTGATCTCGAGGCAGTCGGGCAGGCTCTCGCGCTCCACGATCAGCGAGTGGTAGCGCGTGGCTTTCAGCGGAGAGGGCAGGCCCTTGAAGCAGCCTTTGCCCTCGTGGCGGATCTCGCCCATCTTGCCATGCACGATCTCGGAGGCGCGCACGACTTTCCCGCCGAAGGCCTGACCGATGGTCTGATGCCCCAGACAGACGCCGAACAGCGGTAGCTTGGCCTCGGCCGCGGCCATCACCAGCGGCAGGCAGATGCCGGCTTGATCGGGATCGCAAGGGCCGGGCGAGAGTACGATCGCCTCGGCACCCATGCCCATCGCGTCCTGAACGTTCAGCGCGTCGTTACGCCAGACCTTCACATCGGCGCCCAGCTCGCCAAAATAGTGCACCAAATTGTAGGTGAAGCTGTCATAATTATCGATGAGCAGCAGCATGGCCGGGCCCTTTCGTTTGTTGGCCCCCGGCGTCCCCGATGCGGTCAGGCGCGGATGCGCCTATCAAGGGGGGTGAACCGGGGATCGGGTCGGGCTATAGATGCTATCAGCGAAGGGCCGGGGTCAAGGGCAGTCCCCGGGAAAAGCCGCGTATCAAGAGCGGTGAAGATGGAGGCAGGCAATGATGCGATCTGTGATGAAGGGCGGGCTGGCCGGTCTGCTGGTCGCGGTTTTCGGCACGGCGGTGATGTCGTTGATCTTCCCGGCCCCGAAAGAGCCCGGCGCGGAGATCAAGCTCGCCGGAAGCCCGACGCCCGAAGAACCCGCGAATGTGGACTTGCCCGCGGGCTCCGATTTCTCGCGCCCGGCGACCGATCGAACGCCCGCGATGCCGACCCCGGACGGGGCGCCGCTGTCGGCGCCGACCCGGGCGCCCCGCGTGTCAGAGCCGCAGCCAAGCCTCGCGCCGCCCAGTGCCGACGAAATCCAAAGCGCCGCGCGCCCCGAGATGTCGACCGACATGGCCGAGCCGCGTCCCGAAGCGCAAGGCGAGACGGTCGCGCTCGCCGCGCCGGTCGCGCAGGAGGCGGGCAGGCAACCGGACAGCGCCCCGCCTTCCGCTCTGCAAGGTGCGCCTGCGCCCGACACCGCACCCGAGGTTGCGCCGGTGATCGAGCCCGCGCCTGCGCGCGAGACATCGCCGGAAGCCCCGAATGTCGCGTCGGCGATGAGCGCGCCGACAGTGGACACACCTGCGACGACGCCCGCCGCCCGCGAGGCGCAGCCGGATATGACTGCAGAAAATGCGCCCGCAGCCGAGATGCCCGCCTTGCCGGAGGTGAGCTTGCAGCCGCCGGAAGCGCCCGAGAAAGCAGCGCCGCCCGTCGATGAGGGTAATACGGCTGTCGTCGCGACCGATATGCCCGCACTGCCCGGGGCCAAACTGACGCCCCCCAAAGCGGAGCCCCAAACGGCTCCGTCCTTGGCGGACATGCCCGCACCTGATCGGTTGCCGTCCGAAGGGGAGGGGATCGACACCGCGCAGGCGGATAAACCCGAGATTTCGACCGACCCATCGGCAAGCCCGGACCTGCCCGCCGGGCGCGCCCTCCCGCAAGGCGGGGATGCGGTGCCGACCAAGCCGCGCATCTTCTCGTTGCAGGATGCGCCCTCGATGCCGGGCAGGCCCGCGAGCGGGTTCAAGTCAGCGCCCGGCGTCGTGGTGGATCGCTTGCCGCAGGTGACGCCTTCGGCGCCGCCCTCCCTCGGGGACGGACCTGACGGCGGCGGCGCGCAGGATGCGCCGGGGACCGCGCAGGTCGATGCGGCTGACCTGAGCCCGATCGAGAAATTCGCAGCCCCCGCGCCAGCCGGCGACAAGCCGGAGATTTCGCTGGTTCTGATCGATCCGGGCGTGGCGAAGGGCGGGCTCGATCCGGCGACGATCACGGCGAGCGATCTGCCGATGACCATCGCAATCGATCCAACCCGGGACGGCGCTGCCGAAGATGCCAAAGCCTTCCGCGCGGCGGGGTTCGAGGTCGCGATCCTTGCGTCCGGTCTGCCCGCCAATGCCGCCCCCGAGGATGTCGAGGTGGCGCTCGAGGCGTGGCGTCACGTGATCCCCGAGGCCGTCGCCGTCGTGGAGCCGCCGGAGCCGCAGTTCCAGAACAACCGTCCGCTCGCGCGCCAGATGATCTCGGCGCTCGGGCGCAGCGGGCTGGGCGTGGTCACGCAGAAGAAGGGGTTCGACAGCGCCAATCAGATCGCGATCTCCGCCGATCTGCCGCGCGCGCAGGTCTGGCGCGTGATCGATGACGGGCGCGAGAAGGCTGCCGTGATCTCGCGGATGCTGGCGCGCGCCGATTTCGAAGCAGAGCGCAATGGCTCGGTAGTGGTAATGCTGTCCGCTTGGCCGGAGTCGTTCCAGGGGATCGAGGATTGGTATGTTGACGCGCAGGACAAGGTGACGCTCACCCCGGTCTCGGCGCTCGCACTTGATACCGTGACGCAAGCTGCGCCCGCCCCGGAGACCGAGCCGAAAATGGAAAACGCGGGCCAGTAAGCCCGCGTTTCTCTCTTTTCGCCTGTGGTGACGGTGCTCAGCCGTTGCCGCGTGTCGCCACGAACAGCCCCGCATCCTCGGCGGCCTTGCGCAGCGCTTTGGACTTATTGACCGTCTCCTGCCATTCCGCCTCGGGGTCGCTGTCATAGACCACGCCGCCGCCCGCCTGAATGTAGAGCGTCTTGTCCTTCACCACCGCCGTGCGCAGCGCGATGCACATGTCCATCTCGCCATTGGCCGCGAAATAGCCCACGCCACCGCCATAAATGCCGCGCTTCTCGGGCTCCAGCTCGTCGATGATTTCCATTGCGCGAACCTTGGGCGCGCCCGAGACAGTGCCCGCGGGCAGACCGGCCAGCAGCGCCGAGAGCGCGTCCTGATCGTCGCTGAGCTCGCCCACCACGTTCGAGACGATATGCATGACGTGGCTGTATCGCTCGATGATGAACTTCTCGGTCGGGTGCACGGAGCCGATCTTCGAGACGCGGCCGACATCGTTGCGACCGAGATCGAGCAGCATCAGGTGCTCGGCCAGCTCCTTCTTGTCGGCCAGCAGATCCTCTTCCAGCGCCTTGTCCTCGGCAGGGGTGGCCCCGCGCGGGCGGGTGCCCGCGATCGGGCGGATCGTCACCTCGCCCTCGCGGACCCGCACGAGGATTTCAGGCGACGCGCCCACGATCTGGAAGCCTCCGAAGTTCAGGAAGAACATGAAGGGGGAGGGGTTCGTGCGTCGCAAGCTGCGGTAAAGCGCGAAGGGCGGCAGCGGAAAATGCGCCGACCAGCGCTGCGCCGGAACCACCTGGAAGATGTCTCCCGCGCGGATGTAATCCTTCGCGGTCTCCACGGCGGACATGTAGCCCTCCTTGGTGAAGTTCGAGCGCATCTCGCCGACCTGCAGGCTCTCGCCCAGATCCCGGCTCTCGACCGGCGTGCGGTCGAGATCGCGCAGCGCATCCGAGACGCGCTCGGCGGCCTGCGCATACGCGGCGCGCGCCGACAGACCGGCCGACTGGAAGGCCGGCGCGCAGATGATCACGTCGCCCTTCACCCCGTCGAGTACGGCCACGACCGACGGGCGCAGCAGCATCGCGTCGGGTACGCCCAACGGATCGGGGTTCACGTTCGGCAGCTTCTCCACCAGCCGGATCGTGTCATAGCCGAGATAGCCGAACAGACCCGCCGCCGCAGCAGGCAGATCGTCGGGCATGTCGATGCGACTCTCCGCGATCAGCGCCCGCAGGCTATCGAACGGGTGGCCCGGAAGATCTTCCCATGCCTCGTCGAAGCGCGCCGAGCGATTGATCCGCGCCTGTTCGCCCCGGCACTCCCAGATCACGTCAGGCTTCATGCCGACGATCGAGTAGCGTCCGCGCACCTCGCCACCGGTCACCGATTCCAGCATGAAGGAATTCGGCTGCGCCTCGGCGAGCTTGAGCATCAGCGAGACGGGCGTGTCCAGATCGGCCGCGAGCCGGGCGTAGACCAACTGATTTTCACCCTTGGCCCAGCGTTCCTCGAACGCCTCGAAAGAGGGGGAGAGAGCGACCACGACGGGCCTCCTTACTGCATCTGCGACTGCACCGCGGTCACGGTCTGGCTGTCGAGATCGAGCCCGGCCTCCGACTCCACGGCGGTCGCGTAGAAATTGAGCAGGTCATTGGCCAGCGAGTTCGACAGCTGTTTGCCGATCTGACCCGAGATCAGCTTGGTGTCAGCATCTTCCATATCCGCCGGGATGACCTTGTCGGTGACGAAGACATAGACCTTGCCGCTGGCGGTGATCTGCGCCGGCTTGCCCGGTTCGGTCTTGAAGACCTTCGAGACCACGGGCGGCGGCAGTTCGTCGGAATAGCCGCCGCGCCCGATGCTCGCCACCTTGGTGGTCAGCACGCCGGTCTCGCCCAGCGACTTGCCGCCCTCGACCGCAGAGACGATCTCCTTGGCGCGGGCCTCTTCCGCCTGCACGACCTGATCGGCGCGCCACGCATCGGCCACGTCGCTCTTCACCTCGTCGAAGGGCTTGGGCTGGGGCGGCACGATCTTGTTCAGGCGCAACGCGAAGACGCCGCCATCCGACAGGGTCTGCAGCTCGGGATAGGCATCGGTCGTCGCCTCGTTCGCCGCCTTGCGGAATTCGTCATAGCCCGCGATGCCGTCGGTGCTGTCGGCGGTGAAACCGATCTGGCCAAGCTCCATGTCGGTTTCCTTGGCCATCTCCTCCAGAGTCGCGCCTCCGGCCAGACGGTCCTGCAGGTTTTCACTCATCTTGCCGATCTCGTTACGCGCCTTCTCGGCCTCGGCATCGCCCGCCAGTTCGTCGCGCGCGTCGGCGAACGAGGTCTCCTGTGCATCGATGATGCCGTTCACCTTGAACAGCGCCGGGCCCAGATCGGTCTCGACGGGGCCGACCACGGTGTTGTTTTCGGCCGAGAAGACCGCGTCGGCGGCCTTGCCCAGATCGTCGCGAGTCACGTCGCCCAGATCGGCATCGTCCAGCGTCAGGCCGCGATCCTTCGCAAGATCGGCAAAGGTCGCGCCGCCGTCCAGCTTCGCTTTAGCGGCTTTCGCGGCATCCATGTCGGAATAGACGAGACGCTCGACGAGGCGCTTCTCGGGCTGCTTGAACTCGTCGATCCGACGCTCGTATTCCGCCTTCAGCGTGGCGTCGTCGATCTTCACCTTGTCGGCCAGCATCTCAGGCGTCAGCCAGGCATAGGTGATGTCACGCGTCTCGGGCGCGGTGAACTGATCGATATGATCGTTGTAATAGGTTTTGAGCTGCTCGTCCGTCGGATCCGGGATCGCCTTGGTCAGATCGCTCTCCGTCACTTCCGCCCAAGTGAAGCCGCGCTTCTCGCCGACATATTGCGTATAGGCATCCACGACGGGCTTGGGGGCATCCACGCCGCCCGCGACTGCGCCCTGAATGATCGAGCGGGCGAGATCGTCGCGCAGCTGCGCTTCGAATTGCTGCTCGGAATAGCCTTGCTGGCGCAGCGCGAACTTGTAGGTCTCGCGGTCGAACTTGCCCGAGGCGTTCTGGAAGGCCGGGATGTCGTAGATCTTCTGTTGCAGCTGCTTGTCACCGACCGAGACGCCAAGACGCCGCGCGCCCTCACCGATCGCGGCCTGACCGATCAGCTTGCCCAGCACCCGCTGGTCCGCGCCCGACGCCTTCATCTGCGCCATCGTCACCGCCTGGCCAAGCTGCTGCGAGCGCTGCTGCATTTCCTGACGCAGCGCGCGAGCGTAATCGTCCACGGTGATCTTGGTCTCGCCGACAGCGCCGACCGACTTGGCCGAACCGGAGAAGCTGCGTAGCCCGAAACCGCCGAGACCAAGGATCAGCATGGCCAGCAAGATCCAGACGACGACACTCTTGCCGTGGCTGCGCATCTTCATCGGGGGTCCTCCTCGGGAATTGTCTTTTGGCGCTGTTTAGGGCTTTGATTACTGGCCTGCAAGGCTAGCTGCGCGCGAGGCTCGCCAGCCGGTCGCGCAGCGCCGCGATCCCGTCACTGTCGACATTGGCGAAGGCGATCCGCATCTGCTGCGCGGCTCCGTTTGCGCCCTGCGGCATGAACATCGTGCCGGGCAGCATCAACACGCCCGCCTCGCGCACCAGAGCCTGCGCGAAATCAGGAGAGGGGCGCGGATCGGGATGGGTGACATAGGCGAAATAGGCGCCGCAGCCCAGCATCTTCCAGCCTTCCAGATCGGCGAAGGCCGCCTCCATCGCGGTGCGGCGGCGCAGGATTTCCTCGCGCTCGCCCGCGACCCATTGCGACAGGTGGACCATCCCCCACAGCGCTGCCATCTGACCAAGCTGCGAGGGGCAGATGGCCACCGTGTCGAGAAATTTCTCCACTTCTGCGAGGCGCGCCTCGCCTGCGACGATGGCGCCGACGCGATGCCCCGTCAGGCGATAGGCTTTCGAGAAGGAATAGAGATGGATGAAATAGTCCGGCCAGTCGGGATCGGAGAACAGGTCATGCGGAGCTCCATTGCGCGAGTCGAAGTCGCGATAGGTCTCGTCCACGATCAGCGCGAGCTTGTGACGCTTGGCCAGATCGGCGAAGGCGCGCAGCAGCTCGGCCGGATATTCCGCCCCGCCCGGGTTGTTGGGCGAGACGAGCACGATCGCCCGGGTCTTGCCGGTGATCTTCGCGGCGGCCTCCTCGGGATCGGGCAGTAGCCCCGCGCCGGGGGCGAGCGGCACCGTGTGCACGCCCGCCATGTCGAGCCACATCTTGTGATTGAAATACCAAGGCGTCGGCAGGATCACCTCGTCGCCCGGGCCTGCGAGCGTGGCCAGCGTCGCGCAGAACGCCTGATTGCAGCCTTGGGTGATCGCGACCTGACGCGCGGCGACCTCGCCGCCATAGGCCAGCGACCATTGATGCGCGAGTTCCGCGCGCAGATCGGGAAGGCCCAGAACGGGGCCGTAGAGATGCGCCTGCGGATCGTTCAGCGCGGCTTCGGCGATGGCTTGGCGCAGCGCCTCGGGCGGCGGATCGACGGGGGCTGCCTGCGAGACATTGATCAGCGGGCGATCGGCGGTGAACTCGACCCCGTCGAGCCAGCGCCGCGCCTCCATGACCGGGGGCGAGAAGGTGGCGGCGAGGGCGGGGTTGAGCGGATGGGGCATGAAGGTCCTCTTGGCTGATCGGCGCGAGATCAGCAGAGCGCCGCGCGCTTGGCAAGAGGCGGGAGCCTCCGGCAGGGATATTTGGATCGAGAAGAAGGGGGCTGCGCTTCCTCTTGTCGGGAATATCTCGGGGGTGAGGCGCAAACGGAGGCAGAGAAGGGGGCAGCGCGCCCTAGCTGCGTCCCTCATGGTGGTTGCGCCATGCGAAGCTGTGCCGCACATACCACTCGCGTAGGGTCAGCGCGATGACCACGAGATCCAGCACCGTCAGCGCCAGCATGCCTGCGCCATGGTTCAGACTGTAGAGATACATCTGGTAGGCCACGAAGCCGGTCATCATCACGATCGCCATCGGGTAGGCCCAGATCAGTCCGCGGATCAGCAGGATCACCACGACCAGCTTCAGCAAGCCGTGGCTGGTGAAGTAGAAGCCGTAGAAATCCTGAGTCTGGATCGAGAAGTGATGGGCCGCGTTGAGGAACGCATTGGCGATGCGGTCATTGGGATCCTCGCGCAGCTCTCGCGCGGTCAGCCAATGCGCGGCGTCGAAGACCGCATTCTTCGGCAGCCCGAGAAGCGCGAGGCCGGACAGCGTTTCCGCAATCTCGAAGATCGCCTTGATGATCAGGCTGACCTCGAAAAGCCAGTGCAGGAACCGCCCGAGAGGGGTTCCGGGTGCGCCGAACCGCACTGATCAGTCCGTGCCGCGATAGGGTTGCACATATTGCAGCGCCATGTCCCAGGGGAAGAAGATCCAAGTGTCCTGGCTGACTTCGGTGATGAAGGTGTCGACCAGCGGTGCGCCCATCGGCTTGGCGTAGACGGTCGCGAATTGCGCCTTCGGGAAGAGGTCGCGCACCAGCTTCAGCGTGTTGCCGGTATCGACGAGGTCGTCGACGATCAGCACGCCTTCGCCGCCGTTTTCCATCAGGCTCTCCTGCGTGGGCTTGATGACCTGCGCTTCGCGTTGTTCCTGATGGTTGTAGCTTTTGACCGAGATCGTATCGACCGTGCGGATGTCCAGTTCGCGCGCGACGATCGCCGCCGGAACGAGGCCGCCACGGGTGATGCCTACCACGGCGCGCCAGCTGCCGTCGCCCGGCCCCTTGCCGTCGAGACGCCATGCCAGCGCACGGGCGTCCCGGTGGATTTGGTCCCAGCTGACGTGGAAGCCTTTTTCATGCGGCAGACGATCGGACATCGGGGTCTCCTCAGCTCAGAGCGAGTTTCAGACCGAGCAGCGCCAGCAGGCCGCCGAAGCAGCGCTCGATCACGGTTTTCAGGTTCAGATAGGCCGCGCGCGTCTTCTCGAGCGAGAATATCCGCGCGACGATGACGTTCCATCCCGCATCATTGAACATCACGATGCCGAGGATCGCGGCATAGGCCCATGCGGGCGCCGAGGGCGGGATGAAGGTCAGGAAGACGGTGCCGAAGAATACGGCGGGTTTCGGGTTGGCGAGCTGGGTCGAGATGCCGAGCCAGATCAGACGCGGAGCCGAGCGGGTGCGGGGCAGGTCGGGAATCTCATCGTCCATCGGATCGTCCGCGTGGCGCCACATCTTGTATGCGAGCCACAGCAGATAGGCCGCGCCGGCGATTTTCAGCGTGGTCAGCAGGGCAGGGGCGATCTTGAAGACGAGGGCGAGACCGAACAGCGCCGCCGCCGCCCAGATAACCGCGCCCAAGCCGATCCCGAGTGCGAGCCAGATGCCGCGCTGGAACCCGTCGCGCAGTCCCGTGCGCGCGGCCAGCAGCACAGCTGGCCCCGGCGACATCGCCGCGGCCAGATGCACGAAATAGATCGCGGTGAGGGCCGCGAGGGTCATCTCATTCCTTCCGCTTGGTGACCACGTCGATATCGGGCGCGTCGACCGCTTTCATGCCCACGACGTGATAGCCCGCGTCGACATGCAACGTCTCGCCGGTGGTGCCGGAGCCGAGATCGGAGAGCAGGTAGAGCGCGGCCTTGCCGACCTCTTCCTGCGTCACGTTGCGGCGCAGCGGCGAGTTCAGCTCGTTCCACTTCATGATGTAGCGGAAATCGCCGATGCCCGAAGCCGCGAGCGTCTTGATCGGACCGGCGGAGATCGCGTTGCAGCGGATTCCGTCCTTGCCGAGGTCCTCTGCGATATACATCACGCTGGCTTCCAGCGCCGCTTTCGCCACGCCCATCACGTTGTAATGCGGCATGACCTGCTCGGCACCGTAATAGGTCAGCGTGAGCAGCGAGCCGCCCTCGTTCATCATCGCAGCAGCTTCCTTGCACACTGCGGTGAAGGAATAGACCGAGATGTCCATCGTGGTTTTGAAGTTGTCGCGCGATGTGTCGACATAGCGCCCGCGCAGCTCCGACTTGTCGGAGAAACCGATCGCGTGGACGACGAAATCGATGCTGTCCCAATGCGTGCGCAGCGTCTCGAAAAGGCTCTTGATCGAGTCGCCGTTGGCGACGTCGCATTCGACGAGGATCTCGGAGCCGAGCTGTTCGGCCAGCGGTCCCACGCGCTTCTTGAGCGCCTCGCCCTGGAACGAGAAGGCGAGTTCCGCTCCCGCATCCGCGAGGGCCTTGGCGATGCCCCAGGCGATGGATTTGTCATTCGCAAGGCCCATGATCAGCCCGCGTTTGCCCGCCATCAGGTTGTTCGACATGTCAGGTTGTCCCCCGCTTCGCTCTGGTAAGTCCGAATGCTTTAGGCGAAAGGTGAAGACGCATCAAGGCTACTGACCTCCGGTCAAGCATGATCGTGTGGATCGTGTTGCCGATCGGAGCGTTGGGCACGCTGTGCCATGCGACGGGCCAGACTGGAGGCGAGTATGAGTGACAGAACCGGAATTTTCGCGGGCGACGATCCTTTCGCGATCGCGCAGGCTTGGCTGAGCGAAGCCGAAGAGACCGAGATCAACGATCCCAATGCGATAGCGCTGGCGACGGTCGATCCGGACGGGATGCCCAATGCGCGCATGGTTCTCCTCAAGGAAATAGAGGGGCGCGACATGCCCTCGGGCGGGGCGTTCGTCTTCTACACCAACTACGGATCGGTGAAGGCGCAGGAGATCGAGAGCGCCGGAAAAGCTGCTTTCGTGATGCATTGGAAGTCATTGCGCCGCCAGATTCGGGTTCGCGGTATGGTTGAACGCGAGGAAGGGCCGCAGGCCGATGTCTATTACAAGTCACGCTCCTTGAAATCGCGTCTCGGGGCCTGGGCCTCGCGACAAAGTGAGCCGCTGAGCTCGCGCAGCGCGCTGATGGCGGAGGTCGCGAAGGTGACGGCGGGTCATGGCACAAATCCGGAACGACCGCCTTTCTGGGGAGGGTTCAGAATCAAGCCCTTGGAGTTGGAATTTTGGGCGGACGGCGCATTTCGCCTTCACGATCGTTTCCGTTGGAGCCGGCAAACCCTTGCCGATGCGTGGGAAGTGACCCGCCTAAACCCCTGAAACTCGCGCTTCGTGAATTGCATAGGGTCTTGAAACTTTGAGAATTCTCTTGAAGTGTCGCGTGAATACCGCATCTCCTGAGTGAGGTGCGGGCGGAAATGCGAACAGGAAAGCCCGAAGTATGCAAACGGGATGGAAGATGCTGGGGGAGTCGGAGGCCGAGCCTCGCGAAGTCACCGGCACCGTTAAATGGTTTGACCCAGTCAAAGGGTTCGGCTTCATCGTCGATGGCGAAGGGGGGCCGGATATCCTTCTACACGCGAATGTGCTTCGCAATTTCGGCCAGGGCTCGATTGCTGACCGCGCACGGATTCGTGTCCAGATGCAGCTGACCCCGCGCGGCGCGCAGGCGGTCGAGGTCTTGGAGATTTTACCCCCGGAAGGCGAGCCCGTCGCGCCGATCGAAGATTTGGGTGACAACAGTTTCGACGATATCGCGGCCCTGCCGCTGGAGCCGGCTAGGGTGAAGTGGTTTGAAAAGGCCAAGGGATTCGGCTTTGCCAACATCTTCGAAAACGAAGAGGATATTTTCATTCACATGGAAGTTCTGCGTCGGTCGGGCTTCGCCGATCTCAGCCCCGGCGAAGCGGTGTGCCTTCGGGTGATCGAAGGCAAGAGGGGGCGGATGGCGGCACAGGTGCTCGCATGGGATGCTGGTTTGAAATCCGGGCGCTGAGCGCCGCCCTTCTTCTGAGTTTGGCGCCGGGCATCGCCGCGGCGGACGGAGCGCAATGCCGGGACGATGTCGCGATTCTGCGCACGGATGGCCAGTTGGTGAATTTCACCATCGAGATTGCCGATGACAGTGCAGAGCGTGCGCAGGGCCTGATGGGTCGGCGCGAGATGGACGCGGGGGCAGGGATGCTCTTCATCTATGAGCGCCCGCGCGAGGTCGCCTTCTGGATGCACGACACGCCGCTGCCGCTCGATATGGTTTTCATCGATCCGGCAGGGCGCGTGGTGAAGGTCGCGGCGAACACCACTCCCAATGACGACACGCCGATTCCCTCCGGCGCGCCGGTACGCTACGTGCTCGAGATCAATGCCGGGATGGCCGCGCGCTACGGGATCGCGCCGGGTGCGGAGCTTGCGCATCCCAGCGTCGATCCGGCACAAGCCGCATTTCCCTGCGAATGACCCTTTCCTTGTGCCGAACCTCTTTGTAAGGAGAGGGCGTCGGGGCGTAGCGCAGCCTGGTAGCGCGTCTGTTTTGGGTACAGAAGGTCGTGAGTTCGAATCTCGCCGCCCCGACCATCCCTCCAAATTGCCGATTCCGGCCCTGACTACATCTAGTGGCAGGTCTTGATTGTGGCACTAGCGACACGATCCGCGAATTTGCCCATTTTTTGCGCAAAGCCGGCGCGGCTATCCACAAGATATTGCGTGCTGTGGATTGAAATTCCCAGATGAGCCGCAAACGCGCGGGAATCCTCAATGAAATTTGGCCCTTATTGGTGCCGCAGCGCGGCGTCCTAGCGTTAACCAAATGTGGAGGAATCGTGCAGTCCGCTTCCCTTGGGGCCGGTCAACTGAAAAATGGACTGACTCAAGGTGAAAGTTTCGTTGACGGCTCGGTGCGCCTACGGCAGGTTGTGTGGTGTCGGAGGCCAACCCACCAGATGTAGTGGGGCCTAGGGCCAAGGGACAGATTTCGGACATTGCACCCCCGAATCCGGGGCGCGCAGCCCTCGCGGTGTCGACTGCGAGGTCCGGGCTTTCTGTTCTCTGCGGCTCCCGCCGACACCGGATTTGACTGACTGCAAACGGGGACAGGGCAATGAAGATCGAACGCAAGTTCACCACCGACGAAACCGGCGCCTACGGCGCGCTGGAGTTCACGACGACCGCATCCGAGATTCGCAATCCCGACGGCAAGGTGGTGTTCCGTAACGAGTCGGTCGAAGTGCCCAGCGGTTGGAGCCAGGTCGCCTCGGACGTTCTGGCGCAGAAATACTTCCGCAAGGCCGGCGTCCCGGCGGCGCTGAAGAAGGTCAAGGAAAAGGGCGTGCCGGAATTCCTGTGGCGCTCGGTTCCCGATGAAGAGGCGCTGGACCAACTCCCCGAAGAGGCGCGCTTCACGGGCGAAAGCTCGGCCAAGCAAGTGTTCGACCGTCTCGCCGGTGCCTGGTGCTATTGGGGCTGGAAGGGCGGCTACTTCACCACGGAAGCTGATGCGCAGGCTTACTATGACGAGATGCGCTTCATGCTGGCCGAACAGATGGCCGCGCCGAACTCGCCGCAATGGTTCAACACCGGCCTGCACTGGGCCTACGGCATCGACGGTCCCGGTCAGGGCCACTTCTATGTCGATCACAAGACCGGCAAGCTGACCTCCTCGACCTCGGCCTACGAGCATCCGCAGCCCCATGCCTGCTTCATCCAGTCGGTCTCGGACGATCTGGTAAAAGAGGGCGGGATCATGGATCTCTGGGTCCGCGAGGCGCGCCTGTTCAAATACGGCTCGGGCACGGGCACCAACTTCTCGAGCCTGCGCGCCGAAGGCGAGAGCCTCTCGGGCGGTGGCAAATCCTCCGGCCTGATGGGCTTCCTCAAGATCGGCGACCGCGCGGCGGGCGCGATCAAGTCGGGCGGCACCACGCGCCGCGCGGCGAAGATGGTGATCTGCGACATGGATCACCCGGATATCGAGGAATTCGTCAACTGGAAGGTCATCGAAGAGCAGAAAGTGGCCTCGCTGGTCGCGGGCTCCAAACTGCATGAGCGCGAGCTGAACGGCATCTTCGCCGCGATCCGCGAATTCGACGGCTCCGACGAGACCTCGGTCGATCCGACCCAGAACGAAGCGCTGAAAGCCGCGATCAAATCCGCCAAGCGCGTGATGATTCCGGAGACCTACATCAACCGCGTGCTGCAATATGCACGGCAGGGCTACAGCTCGATCGAATTCCCGACCTACGACACCGATTGGGACTCGGAAGCCTATGTTTCGGTTTCGGGCCAGAACTCGAACAACTCGGTGCGCGTCACCAACGCCTTCCTGAAAGCGGTGAAGGACGATGCCGATTGGGAACTGATCCGCCGCACCGACGGCAAGGTCGCGAAGACCGTGAAGGCGCGCGAGCTGTGGGAGCAGGTTGGCCACGCCGCGTGGGCCTGCGCCGATCCGGGCATCCAGTTCCACGACACCGTCAACGAATGGCACACCTGCCCCGAGGACGGCCCGATCCGCGGCTCGAACCCGTGCTCGGAATACATGTTCCTCGACGACACGGCCTGTAACCTTGCCTCGATGAACCTGCTGACCTTCTACAAGGACGGCAAGTTCGACGCCGAAAGCTACATGCACGCCACCCGCCTGTGGACCGTGACGCTGGAAATCTCGGTGCTGATGGCGCAGTTCCCCTCGAAGGAAATCGCGCAGCGCAGCTACGACTTCCGCACGCTGGGCCTCGGCTATGCCAATATCGGCGGCCTGCTGATGAACATGGGTCTGGGCTACGACTCGAAAGAGGGCCGGGCGCTGTGTGGCGCGCTGACCGCCGTGATGACCGGTGTCTCCTACGCCACTTCGGCCGAGATGGCGGGCGAGTTGGGCGCGTTCCCGGGCTACGAGAAGAACTCGAAGCATATGCTCCGCGTCATTCGCAACCACCGCAACGCCGCTTACGGCAAGACCGATGGCTACGAGAGCCTCGAGATCAAGCCGGTCGCGCTCGATCACAAGGGCTGCCCCGATCAGGAACTGATCGCGCTGGCCAAACAATCCTGGGACGAGGCGCTGGCCTTGGGCGAGCAGCACGGCTACCGCAACGCGCAGGTGTCGGTGATCGCGCCAACCGGGACGATCGGTCTGGTAATGGATTGCGACACCACCGGGATCGAGCCGGACTTCGCGCTGGTGAAATTCAAGAAGCTTGCAGGCGGCGGCTACTTCAAGATCATCAACCGCTCGGTGCCGGGCGCGCTCGAAACGCTGGGCTATAGCTCGGCGCAGATCGAAGAGATCATCGCCTATGCCGTGGGCCACGCCAGCCTTGGCAACTGCCCCGACATCAACACCACCGCGCTGATCGGCCACGGCTTCGGCCCGCGCGAGATCGAGAAGGTCGAGGCCGCGCTGCCGACCGCCTTCGATATCCGCTTCGTCTTCAACCAGTGGACGCTGGGCGAGGAGTTCTGCACCCAGACGCTGGGCATCCCGGCCGAGAAGCTGAACGATCCGACCTTCGACATGCTGCGTCACCTCGGCTTCACCAAGAAGCAGATCGACGCCGCGAACGACCACGTCTGCGGGACGATGACGCTGGAAGGCGCACCGCACCTGAAGGACGAGCACCTGAGCGTGTTCGACTGCGCCAATCCCTGCGGCAAGAAGGGCAAGCGCTACCTCAGCGTCGAGAGCCACATCCACATGATGGCTGCCGCGCAGAGCTTCATCTCGGGCGCGATCTCGAAGACGATCAACATGGCGAACCATGCCTCGATCGAAGACGTGAAAGCGGCTTACGAGCTCAGCTGGTCGCTCGGGATCAAGGCCAACGCGCTCTACCGTGACGGATCGAAACTGTCGCAGCCGCTGGCTGCCGCGCTGGTCGAGGATGACGAGGAGGCCGAGGAAATCCTCGCCACCGGCTCGACCCAGGAAAAGGCCGCCGTGCTCGCCGAGAAGATCGTCGAGAAGGTGCTGGTCAAGGAGATCGTCCGCAGCCACCGCGAGAAGCTTCCGGAGCGTCGCAAGGGCTACACCCAGAAGGCGGTCGTGGGCGGTCACAAGGTCTATCTGCGCACCGGCGAATACCATGACGGCACGCTGGGCGAGATCTTCATCGACATGCACAAGGAAGGCGCTGGCTTCCGGGCGATGATGAACAACTTCGCGATCGCCGTGTCGGTGGGCCTGCAATACGGCGTGCCGCTGGAGGAGTTCGTGGACGCCTTCACCTTCACCAAGTTCGAACCGGCCGGGATGGTGCAGGGCAACGACTCGATCAAGAACGCGACCTCGATCCTCGACTACGTGTTCCGCGAACTGGCCGTGTCCTATCTCGACCGCACCGACCTTGCGCATATCAAGCCGCAGGGCACCAGCTTCGACGATCTGGGCGGTGGCGAGAACGAGGGCAAGCGCGCCGACGGCAATGTCGAGCCGATGTCCGAGAACGCTTCGAAGTCGCTCGAAGTGCTGCGCCAGATTTCCTCGACCGGCTATCTGCGCAAGCGCCTGCCGCAAGAGCTGATGGCTCTGCAGGGCGGCGTGGAAGTGGTGACCTCGCAGATGCCCGCGCAAAGCGCGCAGGCCCGTGCCTCCAGCTCCACCGCGGTCTCCTCGGGCTCGGTCCAGATGGATGCCCGCGCCAAGGCGAAGATGCAGGGCTACGAGGGCGAAGCTTGCGGAGATTGCGGCAACTACACGCTGGTGCGCAACGGCACCTGCATGAAGTGCAACACCTGCGGGGCGACCAGCGGTTGCTCTTGAGGGACAGGGGTCTCGGTCTGGCGGCCGGGGCCCCGACGACGACGGCGCGGTCCGGTCTGTCCGGGCCGAGGGAAGACGGGCGCGGCCCGAGGGACAGAAACGACCGCCAAAGGCGGCAAGGAGCGGAAATTGGACCTGATCGTCGGCAATAAGCGGGTGACCCCCAAAACGACGCGCCGCATCCCCGGTGGCATCGAGGCCGAGCTGGTGGGCGAGGGGCTGACCTCGCTGATCGACGCGACTTTCACGGGCACCGAGATCGCCTGCCTCGGCGGCGACCTCGATCACCACGCGCTTGACGTGACCGATATCCGGATGGGCGGCGGTGCGACCACCGTCACCCTGATGACCGCGCGCGAGATGGCGCTGCACTGAGCGCCGCCGTGCGCAACAACGAGATCCGGGGCGGGTGCGCTCGTCCCAGACGCCGAGAAGGCCCAGGCGAGACTAAAAACAGCTCGGGCGGTAAACTAATGAGCCTGATCGGCGAAACTGGCCCTCTCCGCCCCCCGGAGAGGGCCTCTTTCCGTTCGGGGTGAAACTGGAAGGTGCGGCCGCGCTCTGGCCATTTTCGCCATCCCGCGTCACGATGTCCGGTGTGGCCCGAGGCGGCCGAGGAATGAAACCCGCAACCGGAAGGACCGCAGATGACCGCATCCGGACCGACAGTCTCCTTCACCCAGATGAAAGACGGCACCCGCGAAGATTACGAACTGCTCGAAGAGCTGGAGAAGCCTTTCCTTGCGGGAACGGCGGATCGGTTGTTGCGCGAACTCGCCGCGCAGGCGGAGGAGACGCTGTCGGGCTACCAGATCACGCGGCTCGAACACGGGCTGCAGGCGGCGACCCGGGCGCGGCGGGACGGGGCGGATCTTGACTGGATCGTGGCGGCACTGCTGCACGACATCGGCGACCGGCTCGCGCCCCAGAACCACGACCGGATGGCGGCGGAAATTCTGCGGCCCTATGTCCGCGAGGAGGTCTCGTGGGTGGTCGAACATCACGGCATTTTCCAGATCGCCTATTACGGCCATCACTACGGTTGGGACCCGGAGGAGCGCCAGAAATTCAAGGACCACCCCTGTTATCGCAGCTGCGAGCAATTCTGCGAGCGCTGGGATCAGTCGAGCTTCGATCCGGCCTATCCGATGGACCCGCTGGAGAGCTTCGTCGAGGACGTCCGCGAGGTGTTTTCCCGCAAGGCCTATGCGCCAGAGGTCCTGCGCGCTGGCGAGGTTCACGGCTTGCCTGATCCAGCCTGAGCGGGCCGGAGCCGCACAGATCGCTTCCCGCTTTTCGTCGCAGGAGAAAGATTTTTCTGGCGATAACAGGCGCGCGAGACTAAGGGCATGACCCATGAGCGATACCTTGCCCCCGTGCCCCGAATGCAACTCGTCCTTCACCTACGAGATGGACGCCCTGCTGATCTGTCCCGAATGCGGCCATGAATGGTCGGCCTCGGGTGACGCGGATGCGCCCGCGGAGGTGCGCGACGCGGTGGGCAACGTGCTGAACGACGGCGACACGGTGACCGTGATCAAGGACCTCAAGGTGAAGGGCTCCTCCTCGGTGGTGAAGGTCGGCACCAAGGTGCGCGGCATCCGTCTCGTCGACGGCGATCACGATATCGACTGCAAGGTGCCCGGCATCGGCCAGATGGGGCTGAAGTCCCAATTCGTGAAAAAAGTTTCCGAGTAAGCCTCCTCATTGTCGCGTCGCGACCCAGGTGCCGCTGCACCCGTCGACGTTTTGATAATCCCCCACGAGGCGCCCTTTGACGAGCTGCCCCTTGAGTGAGCCGACAGAGCGCGTTCGGAAGTAGAAATTCCCGACGATCCGGTCGGCTCCGACGACTTGCCCGGTTACCCTGTAGGAAGCTCCGTAGGTGTTGGTGGCCTGGCCCGAAACCCGGCCGTCCCGGATGAATATCCCGCCGTAGCCCGGCGTGCAGGGCCGATCCATCACACGCATGCTCTGAGGGGTGTACCTACCGACCCAGTGCCCGTCGAGCGGGCTTGGCCGTCCGTCGGGTGGCTCTGGAACGCAGGCTGCGAACGCGCTCAGGGTCATGCCCGCCAGGGCCGCGGTGGCGGCCCTGCGTGAGAGTGTCGTCCTCTTGTTCATTGGATTGTCCTCCCGGCTTTGCGCCCGCGCTCACTCGATCCCGACGATCATCGTGAAGGGGGCAGGGGCGTCGCCGATATTGTACACCGTGATCCGGTTTTCGCCGTTGAGCCAGAGCTGTCCGCGATAGTCGCGCCTACCGCCGCGGCTCTCGTAGAGAAGCTGGCCGTCCGGGGTGAAGATGTTGAAATGCACCGCAGGCGAGCCTGTCTGGAGCTGTGCCGTCAGGAACTGCTTGGCCCGCGCGCCGAGCCGGTAGTTGACCGCAGCGCCGGGGTCGAGGGTCGATCTCAGCACCGCGCCGCTCGTGCCGGGGGCGAACTGGACCTGCTGATCGCGGGTCTCGGGTTCGGCCACGCGCGGTGGCGGGGCAGAGCCTTCTCGCAGATAGCGTCCTGCGACCCAGCCGGTCAGATAGCCCTCGGTGGCCGCGACCTGGCACCAGCGCTGACCCTCGGCCATTCGGCAGCCCATGTTGCGCAGGATCGCCCCCTCGGGGAACCGGCCGAGGATCGTAGCCCCGGTCGAGGGCCTCGCGCGCAGGTTCAGCGGATCGTTGATATCGCCGGTCTGGACCTGCCAGAAATCCGGCCCGCCCTGCAGCCCGTCGGCATAATCGCCCTGCACGATCGCGCCGGTCTCGCCGGTGATCCCGATCCGGATGTCGAAATTCGCAACCTCGTCGCGCCGCGCCGCCGAGCGCATCATGTAGACCGAGATCTTGTATGTCCCCGAGCTGGGCAGCGTGCCGGTGTAGTGGTTCAGCTCGGGCGTGAACTGGCTGTTCATGATCGCCTGATCGCCGGGCCCGCTCCCGGGACCGTAGAGGTTGAAATACGTGGCGGTGTGTTTCGTGGACAGCTTGATATCGATCGTCTGACCGGCCTCGGCGCCGATCGTGTAGATCACGCTGTCATAGCCCTTGATGCGATCGCTCAGAACCGCGTTATCCGCTCCGGCTGAGAAATACACCGGAACCTCGCGCATCTCCTCCGCGAGGGCAGGCGTAGCGAATGAGAGCGCCGCGACGAAGACATAACCCAGAAATCGGTTCATACCGATCCTCCCTCTTTGGTTTATGGCGCGCGTCATCGGAGAGTGTAGCACGAAAATCGTAAAGAGGCGCGGCGTCAGGCAGTGCCGATCTGCGGGTGTCCGAAATAGGCCCGCAGATGGGGTAGGGCGGCAAGTTGCGCCGCGATCAGGAGCAGCGCGATCGGCCAGATCAGCAGCGTGCCGGGCGCGGCAAGTGTAATCAGCGGGATCGCGACCAGCACGAGTGCGGTCGTCAGCGCAGCGCGGCCAACCTGTGGCAGCGCCATAACCCGCGACAGCCGCCAGAGCGCCACGCCAAGACCGATCGCCTCGCCCGTGACCCCGAGCCAGATCACCGGCACGACCGAGCCGGTCTGGGCAAGCGCCCAACAGCTCAGCGGGAGAACCGCGATCCGGGGCAGGTTCCCCCAAAAACCGTTATCGGTCTGCCCCGCAGAGAGCGCGACCGTGCTCGGCCCGTTCTTGATCGCGCGGAGCGCGTTCATAAGCGCGAAGGGGATCAGGAGCGGCAGGAGGCTTGCATATTTCGTCCCCAGAAGGGCGGTGACGACGAACGGTCCGATCAGGACCGTGCCCAGCAGGAGGGTCGATCCGGTGAGGAACATCCCCTCGAATGTCGCCCCGGCAAGCTGGCGATGCGCGGAGGCGTCCGCACGGCCATGTGCGGCCGAGAGTTTCGGTAAAAAGAGGTTCTGCACCGACTTCGCGCCGATCAGCGTGGGCGTCAGCGTCAGCGTCATGCCCATCGCGAAGACCGCCAGCGCCTCCATTCCTGCCAGTCGCCCGACGATGATCTTGTCGCCCTGAAAGACGAGATACATCAGGGCCGCATTGGCCAGAAGCGGCGCGCCGAAACCCAGGTTCGCGCGCATCTCGGCGCGGTCGAGGCGCAGGCGGTAGCGGCGCTCGGCCATCAGGTGCGAGACCAGAACCCCGAGGGCCGCGTGCAGCAGGATCGCCCAAAGCGCCACCTGCCAGTCGTCGAAGAGACGCGAAAGCGGCCAGATTGCGATCAGCGCGGCCAGTGCGGGCAGGGCGCCTGTCAGCAGCATCGGGCGATAGTGGCCCCTGCGCTGGGCGCGGTGGATGTCGAAATGCTGCGCCGCCGTCAGGAGCGGTACCAGCGCGAGCCAGCGATAGGCAGATGCGGCCTCTGGGATATCGAGGAAGCCGGCGATCGGCCCGGCCAGCACGAACAGCGCCGCCGCCGCGATCACGCCGCGCAATAGCTGGAAACCTTGCAGTGCTGCCTGAAACGCGGGGTCGTCGCCGCGCTTGGACTGTACGATCTGCTGCTGCAGCCCCAGCGTCGAGCCCATCTCGATCACCGCCATCACCATCGCGAAGGTCGCGGCCACGCCGTAATCGGCGACCGGGATCAGCCGCGCGATCACGAGGTTGCGCGCGAGCATCAGCGCCGAGGTGGCGGCGTTCCCGCTGAGGATGAGGATCGCGGTGCGAAGCATGTACTGTCCGATATGGGGCGGGGTTTGGCCGCCCGCGCATGTTTTGCGCCCATAATCCCGCCCTGGGTACCGCTTGGTCAAGCGCGGCATTACGGCTGTGGCCTGACAGCCACGTCAACCGAGGTCTCCGGCGGTGTGCCGCCTTGCCAGATTCCCGGCTTTGCTGTTCAACTTCGTGAAAAAGCAGGGCGGCCGAGCATGACCCATCACAACCCCATTTCGACGCCTTCGAGCGATGCGCTCGCGCATGTCGCGGCGGGTGATCTCTGTGCAGGCTGCGGGCTTTGCGCCGGGGTCGCACCGGATGAGATCGCGATGGCGTCTGATGCGCGGGGCTTCCTGCGCCCGGTGCAGAGCGCCGAGATCAGTGCGCGTGCGGAGACCGCCATAGCCGCGTGCTGCCCGGGCTTGGGGCAAAGCGCGCAGCGCGTCGCGCCCGGAGAGGAGCCGCTTTGGGGGCGGTTCATGCAGATGAAAGCGGGCCATGCCACCGACGCGGACCTGCGCCATGCGGGGGCCTCGGGCGGGGCGCTCTCGGCGCTGGCGCTGCATCTGCTGCAATCGGGTCGTGTCGATGCCATCGCCCAGATCGAACCCGACCCCGAAAACCCGATCGGAAACCGGATGCGGCTGAGCACCACGCGCGACGAGGTTCTGGGGGCTGCGGGCTCGCGCTATGCGCCCTCAGCCCCGCTGGCCGATCTGTCGGCGCTGATCGCGGATGGGCGGCGCTTCGCGGTGATCGGGAAGCCTTGCGATGCGGTGGCTTTGCGGGCGCTGGTCGCGCGCGATCCGAAACTCGCCCGGACTTTCCCGGTGATCCTGTCCTTCTTCTGCGCGGGCGTTCCCGGCGCGGAGGGCGCGCGGGAGTTGCTGGCGGAGATGGGCGCGCCCGAGGATCAACTGACAGGCCTGCGCTATCGCGGCAATGGCTGGCCGGGCAAGACGGTGGCCACGCTGCATGATGGCTCCACCCGCGAGACGAGCTATCACGCGGCCTGGGGCGGGGTGCTCTCGCGCCATGTCCAGCATCGCTGCAAGATTTGCGCCGATGGCACCGGGGTTGCCGCCGATCTGGTCTGCGCCGATGCGTGGGAAGCCGATGACGAAGGCTATCCGCTGTTCGAGGAGGCGCCGGGGCGCAGCCTGATCGTGGCGCGCACGCGGCTCGGCGCGGACATTCTGAGGGAGGCCGAAGCGGCAGAGGCGGTCGAGACCGCGCCGTTCGATGTGACGGACCTCGCCGCGATCCAACCCGGTCAGCGCGAGCGCCGCCGCGCCCTTTTCGCGCGTCTCGCGGCGCTCAAGCTGATGGCCCGCCCGATCCCGCGCTATGAGGGGATGAACCTGCGCGCCTGCGCGTTGCAGAACCCGGTGACGCGGAACCTGCGCAACTTCGCAGGCACGATGCGCCGCGTCTGGCGAGGACGGATATGAGCCGAACGCTGCGCGTCTGCATGATCTTTCACTCGACGCGCTCGGACAATCTTGGCGTTGGCGCACTGACCGTGTCGGAGATCGCCCTGCTGCGCGATCTGGCCACGAAAGCGGGGCGCGAGATCGCGATTACCGTGCTCGACTGGAAGGACCGGCGCGCGCCCTATGTCGCGGGCGATGACCTGCGGCTGATCGAGGTGGATGGCGCGTTTCTGAAATCTCCCAAAGGGTTGTGGGCCGAAGTTAAGGCCGCCGATCTGGTGATCGACATTGGCGGCGGCGACAGTTTCGCGGACATCTACGGCACCTCGCGGCTGGTGAAGATGTTCTGGATGAAGTTCGCCACCCATCTCGCGGGCACGCCTTTGGTGGTCGCGCCGCAGACGGTCGGGCCGTTCACCAAGGGCTGGTCGAAGCGGCTGGCGCGCATGAGCCTCAACCGTTCGGCTCTGGTGGCGGTGCGCGACGAACGCTCGCGCGCGGCGCTGGACGATCTGGGCTATCGCGGCGCGCCGGTTCTGGCCTCCGATCTGGCGCTGCGGCTGCCCTACGATCCGCCCGTGCCGTGCGACGGTGGCCCGGTGCGCGTCGGCGTCAATGTCTCGGGGCTGTTGATGGCGGGGGGCTATCACGGGAGCAATGATTTCGGGATGGCGCTGGATTATCCCGCGCTGATCGCGCGCGCGATCGACTGGTTCAAGGGGCAGGGAGCGGAGGTCCATCTGGTCCCGCATGTGATCGTGCCCGAAGGCCCGATGGTGATCGAGGATGACCTGCGCGCCTGTGAGACGCTGGCGGCCGAGCATGACGCGATCTGCGCGCCTGCCTTCGCAAGCCCCTCCGAGGCCAAGAGCTATATCGCCGGGCTCGATTTCTTCACCGGGGCGCGGATGCATGCCTGTATCGCGGCATTTTCGGCGGGTGTCGCGGTGGTGCCGCTTGCCTATAGCCGAAAGTTCGCGGGGCTTTTCGGCGCGCTTGGCTACGATCACACGGTCGATGCGACCACGGCGGATACGGATACGGTGATGGCCGCGCTGGAGCGAGGGTTCGCCAATCGCGAGACGCTGGCCGCAGAGGCGCAATCGGCGCTGGCGCGGGGGATCGACCGGCTCGCCGCCTATGACGCGGCGCTGTTAAACCTGATGAAGGCTCTATGATGGCCCAGGCCGCGATCATCATCCCGCATTTCAACGATGTCACGCGGCTGATGCGCTGCCTGGAGACGCTTGCGCCGCAGCTGGATGCGCGTTGCGAGCTGCTGGTGGTCGACAATGGCTCGACCGATGATCTTGGCCCCGTCCGCGCGGCCTATCCCGACCTTCGGATCGTCACCGAGACCAAGAAGGGCGCGGCAGAGGCCCGCAATCGCGGCGTGGCGGAGACGACGGCGGAGCGGCTGTTCTTCATCGACAGCGATTGCGTGGCCGACCCGGACTGGATCGCGACCGCTTTCGCCGTGGCCGGGCAGGGCGATCTGGTCGGCGGGCATGTCTTCGTCTTCGACGAGACTCCGCCGCCGCGTTCTGGCGCGGAGGCGTTCGAGACCGTCTTCGCATTCGATTTCCGCCGCTATATCGAGGAGAAAGGCTTCTCCGGCACCGGCAACCTGCTGACCCGGCGCGATGTTTATGAGGCCACCGGCCCCTTCATCGCCGGGCTGTCGGAGGATCTGGACTGGTGCCACCGGGCGACCGCGAAGGGGTATTCTCTGGTTTATGCAGAAAGGCTGCGCGTGGGCCATCCGTCGCGGCAGGATTGGGCGGCGCTGTCGCGCAAATGGCGGCGCCTGACCGAGGAAGGCTTCGGTGTGAATGGCGCGAGCCTGCCCGCGCGGCTGCGTTGGGGCGCGAAGGCGCTGTTGATGCCGGTGTCGATACTCGCCCATCTGCCGAAGGTCCTGCGCCATCCCGAGCTGAACGGTGCGACCGAGCGTCGCCGCGCGGTGGGGACGCTCGCAAGGCTGCGGCTTGCGCGGATGGGCTGGATGCTGCGGCAGGCGATTTTCGGGCGGCTTTAGCGGCGCGAAGGCCACAAAGGTGACGTGAAAAGTTAAATCTGGGTTAAAGCGCTTGCTGCGTTGATCGCCCTCACGCTAGCGTGACGTCAAGACATCAGAGCCGCAAGAAGCGGCCCGGGACAGGCAGGCAGCGATGGAGCAGATCGCATTCACCACGAGGCATGCGGCCCGCGTCGGATGGCGTGGGCTTTTGACCGTCGGATTTGTCATGCTCGGCGCATGGCCCGCAATGGCGCGCGATTGGCAGGTCTCGGATACGGAAGCACTCGCGCGGATCGGGGCGAAGCTGGAGCCGGGCGATACGGTCCTGATCGCGCCGGGCGACTATGACGCTCTCGATCTGCGGGGTATGGAGGGGCGAGAGGATGCGCCGATCACCTTTCGCTCTGCCGATCCGGGCAACCCGGCGGTGATCGCGCGAATGGACCTGCAGGAGGTCAGTCATGTCGTGATCGAGGCGGTGATTTTCGACTATCGTTACGCAGAGGGAGACCGGTCCAACACGCGCCCGTTTCAGGTCTTTACCACGCGCAATCTGACAATCCGCAATGTGGTGTTCGACGGTGACCTCGCGCCGCCCGATCGCGAGTTGATCGAGCAGGGCCCGCTGCCGACTGCTTTCGGCCTCGCCGTGCGCGCCTCGACCGGGATCACGGTCGAGAGCTCCGAGTTCCGACGCTTCTATCGCGGCGCGATCTTCACCGATTGCACCGATCTGAATCTGGTCGGCAACGACATCCACGACATGCGGATGGACGGGCTGAACTTCGCCCAGATCGAGCGCGCCGAGATCGCGGGCAACCACATTCACGATTTCCGTCGCGCGGTCGCGTCCGGCGATCATGCCGACATGATCCAGTTCTGGACCGCTGGGACCGAGCGACCGAGCCGCGACATCGCGATCCGGGGCAATCTGCTCAATTCCGGGGAGGGCGACTTCACCCAGTCGATCCTGATGCGCAACGAGCTGGTCGATCGCGGCAAGGCCGGGGCGGAGATGTTCTACCGCAACGTCGAGATCAGCGGGAACGTCATCATCAACGCCCATCTGCACGGGATCACTTTGGGGGAGGCGGACGGCGTGAAGATCGCCAACAACACGCTCATCCATGATGTCTATTCCGAGGGCGAGAAACGCGACCCGGTTCTCTGGATCCCGCAGATCCGCGTGGCGCGCGACGCCCGCGCCGTCGAGATCGCCCGCAATGCGGTGAGCGAGATCGCAGGGCCCGCGGGGCAGCCCGACTGGAGAGTGCGGGACAACCTGCTGATCCAGGACATCACGCCGCAGCGGGCGGGCTATTACGACGATATTTTCGTCGCCGCGCGCACCGGTGCGCCGCGTGAGATCGCGAATTACGCCTATCTGCCGAGTGGTCCATTGGCCGGGAGCGGGATCGGTGCGCCGATGCTGGATATCCTCGGCGGTCCGGATGCGTTCCAGCCGGTCATGCGGTTTGCCCGCGGCGAGGGAGGCGGCACGACGCTGCAATTCGATGCGCGCGCGAGTGTGCTTCCCGAAGGCGTGGACCCCGCCGAGGTCGCCTATGAGTGGCAGATCGACGGGCAGACCAGTCTCGATGGTGTGCAGGTGCCGGTGGGCTTCCGAATGCCGGGTCGGCACAAAGTGACCCTCTCGCTCACGCTGCCCGATGGGCGGAGCGCGCAGAGCACCGGCTACGTCATGGTCCGCGACGACCGTATCCTCAGCTACGATCCGCAACTGGGCCGGGTGATCTCGCATGCCGGGTCGCAGCCGAAAGTGCTCGACTCGATCCCGCTCAGCCCCGGCGCATTGGAATTCGGGCTCGGCGGGGGCGCAGTGGTGATCCCGCGCGAGATGGTCGCCCCTCTCTTCGGAGCAGATCGCTTCTCGCTGCATATGAGCCTGCGAGCGATGGGCGATTACAAATCCGCGGGAGAACTGTTGCGCCTGCATCAATCGCTGATCGTGCGGGTTACCGGGCGCGGTACCTTCGAGGTCGAGTTCTGGCCCGAGAGTGGGCAGCGGCTGTTCCTTCGCACCAAACGCGTGCCGATCTATGACGGAAAATGGCACGACATCACCTTCCGCTACGCCTCGGAGGATAGTCTTTTCGAGGTGCTGGCGGGCGAGGAGGTGATCGGCAAAGGCACCGTCTCGGGGCGGCTCAAGCCGATGGAATATTGGGGCCTTGCGCTGGGCAATCCCTTCGGCAAGGGCAGCTTCCACGGCGAGCTTGAAGCCCTTGATCTGACCGCGAGCCGCCCGGCGGTGAGCGGGGCGATGCGCTGATGCGCGCCGGGGCGATCGGTGGCACCATGCAGGAGCATGCGCGCCCGACACGCCGTGCGGGTGGGCGAAACCGCATTGCCGAGACCGCCGCGCTCGCGACCGCGAAACTGCCGTGGCCGGTGCTGCTGTTCGTGCTGTCGATCCTGCTGCCCTTCAAGTTTAACCTCGGCCCGCTTGCGATCACCGGAAGCCGTCTCGTGCTGATGTTCTTCATCCTGCCCGCCTTCGCGCGGGTCTTCAGCGGGCGCGCGGGGCGGATATTGCCGGTGGACTGGCTGTTCCTGTTCCATGCGCTGTGGCTGTCGGTCGCGCTCGCGGTCAACAACCCGGATCGCGTCATTCAGCAAGCGGGCTCGGTGGGGCTCGAGGTGCTGGGAGGCTACCTGATCGGGCGCGCCTATATCCGCTCGCGCGAGGATTTCGCGGCGCTGGGCAAGGTGCTGATCTGGTCGGTGCTGATCCTGACGCCATTTTCGCTTTACGAGACCAAGACCGGCACGACCCTGATCCCGACGCTGATCGACAAGCTGCCGGGAATGAGCACGATCACCTACAACTTTCAGGAGCCGCGCTTGGGGCTGGAGCGTGTGCAGGGCCCCTTCGCGCATCCGATCCATTTCGGGCTCTATTGCTCGGTCGTCTTCGCCTTCGCCTTCGTGGCCTTCGACGGGATCAAATCGCTAGGGTGGCGGGTGGTGGCGAGCGGGATGATCCTGCTCAATGGCTTTCTCGCGCTGTCTTCGGGCGCGCTTCTGTCGCTGCTGCTGCAACTGGGGCTGATCGGCTGGTATATCACCTTCGTGCGGATCGAATGGCGCTGGTGGCTGCTGACGGGGCTCTTCGCTTTCGCCTATGTCACGGTTGACCTGCTGTCGAACCGCTCGCCGATCATGGTGTTTCTCAGCTACGCGACCTTCTCGGCCCATACCGCCTATTGGCGCACGATCATCTTCGAGTGGGGGCTGAAGAATGTCTGGGCCAACCCGGTCTTCGGGATCGGCCTGAACGACTGGGTGCGACCGTGGTACATGTATTCCGGCTCGATGGATAATTTCTGGCTGGTGATGGCGGTGCGCTATGGCATCCCCGGCTTCCTGCTGGTCACGAGCGGCTATGTCTGGGGGCTGTTCAAGGTGATGTTCCGGGATTTCAGCGGCGATACGCGGATGCAGAATTTCCGTCGCTCCTGGGTGTTCACCTTCGCGGGGATGACCTTCACGCTCTGCACCGTCTATGTCTGGGAGTCGATCTACGCCTTCACCTTCTTCCTGTTCGGCGCCGGCATGTGGATGCTGACCGAAGCGGTGAAAGAGCGGGCCGACGCCCCCGAGGACACGGCACGGCCTGAGGCGCGCGCCACCAGCTACACGCGGTTTGCACAGAGTCATCGGCGGGATTAACGGCCGATCTTTGCCCGTGCCTCCGGGCTGAGCGCGGCCAGAACCGGATCGGGCGGTGCCATTCCGAAGAAACCCCGCAACAGGGCCGCGGCTTCCGCTCCATGCCCCTGCGCCCGCAATTGCGCGGCTTTGGCAAGCGACCACGCCGCGCCGCCGATCAGCCCGGCGGGGAAATGGCGGCGCAGGAACATCGCGCGTGCGCGATGCTTGAAATATTGCGAGAACGGCGAGGCGACCGAGCCCATCCGCTGCGAGCCGATCGCCGTGCCCGCAACGTGATGAACGATTGCGCCTTCGCAATAGGAGATCGGCAGATTGCCCCGGCGCAGCGCCCAGTCGACCTCTTCGTAGTAAAGGAAAAAGTCCTCCGTCATCGGCCCTGCACGCTCGAGATGGGCGCGGGTCGCGACAAGGCTCGCGCCGGTGACGAAATCGATGCGCGACGGGTCTGGGGCAGGGCTGTCGGCGGGGGCGAACTGGTTGAGGTTATGGGTGATCCCGGTGCGCCGGTCGATCACGCCGCCGTCGATCTGGATCGTGCCCGGATCATCGCCATAGACCACCCGATGCGCGATCATCGCGGCGCCTCGCGGTCCGGGATCATGCGAGGCGAGGGCGGCAGGCGTCTCGGGCGGCACCACGCAATCGGGGTTGAGCAGCCAGAACCGGTCGAGCGCGGGATTGGCCGCGAGCCGTGCCAGCCCCAGATTGACGCCCGCAGCAAACCCGCCATTGGCCCCCGCCTCGATCAGCGCGATGCCGTCCTGACCCGCCTCCGCAGCCCCCATCAGATCGGGGACGGCTGCGCGGATCACCTCGACCGTGTCATCGGGCGAGGCATTGTCGACTACCACCACATGCAGCGCCACGCCGGTCGCCGCCCGCAGCGAGGCGATGCAGGCCGCGATCACATCCGAGGATCGATAGGTGACAATGACGACACCCAGAGCAGGATCGGTGGCGGGATGCGGCTCGGCCATGTCGCTCGGGCTCAGGCCCCGCGCGACAGCGCCGCGACCCCGGTGCGGGCCACTTCGGCCAGACCCAGCGGGCGCATCAGATCGGCGAAAGCGTCGATCTTCTCGGGCGTGCCGGTGATCTCGAAGACAAAGCTCTCCAGCGTCGAGTCGACCACATTGGCGCGAAAGATCTCGGCCAGACGCAGCGCTTCGATACGCTTGTCGCCGGTGCCTGCGACCTTGATCAGCGCCAGTTCGCGCTCGACCGGATAGCCCTCGACGGTCAGGTCCTTCACCTCGTGGACCGGCACGATGCGGCCCAGCTGCGCCTTGATCTGATCGATCACGTTCTCGGTGCCGCGGGTGACGACGGTGATCCGGCTGCGATGGCCCTTATGGTCCACCTCGGCCACGGTCAGGCTGTCGATGTTGTAGCCCCGGCCCGAGAACAGCCCGATCACACGGGCCAGAACCCCGGCCTCGTTATCCACGATCACGGCGAGCGTATGGCTGCGCTCAATCTGATCGTGGCTGTCGCGCAGGTCGTAAGCGGAATGGCTCGAGGAGCCTTTCTTGATTTTCAGAGCGGCCATTGCCTCTCTCCTTTTCCTAGTTCGGACCCGATCTTCGGCTTGGTCCAAATATCCCGGGGGTCCGGGGGCAGAGCCCCCGGCGTCGCTCACACCAGCGCCGCGCCTTCCTTGAAGACATCGGCATCGGCCGCCAGCAGCATCTCGTTATGCGGCTTGCCGGACGGGATCATCGGGAAGCAGTTCTCGTGCTTCTCCACGAGGCAGTCGAACAGCACCGGGCCGTCATGCTTGATCATCTCCATGATCGCATCGTCGAGATCGGCGGGGTCGGAGACCTGCATCCCCTTCCAGCCGAAGCTCTCGGCGAGTTTCACGAAATCGGGCAGGCTTTCGGACCAGCTGTGCGAGTAGCGCTCGCCATGCAGCAACTCCTGCCACTGGCGGACCATGCCCAGACGCTCGTTATTGAGGATGAATTGCTTCACCGGCACGCGGAACTGGGTCGCGGTACCCATCTCCTGCATGTTCATCAGCCAGCTCGCCTCGCCCGCCACGTTGATCACGAGGCTCTCGGGATGGGCGATCTGCACGCCGATCGACGCCGGGAAGCCGTAGCCCATCGTGCCCAAGCCCCCGGAGGTCATCCAGCGGTTCGGATCCTCGAAGCCGAGGAACTGCGCGGCCCACATCTGGTGCTGACCCACCTCGGTGGTGATGTAGCGATCCATGCCCTTGGTCAGCTCTTCGAGACGCTGCAGCGCATATTGCGGTTTGATCGTCTTTTCCGAGTTGGTGTAGGCGAGGCAGTTCACCTTCTTCCACTCGTCGATCTTCTTCCACCATTTCTCGATCGCGGGCTTGTTCACCTTGCGCCCGCGCGATTTCCAGACCTTGAGCACGTCTTCGAGCACATGGCCGATATCGCCGAGGATCGGCAGGTCGACGGCGATGATCTTGTTGATCGAGGAGGCGTCGATATCGACATGCACCTTGGTCGATTTCGGCGAGAAGTCCGCCACGCGGCCGGTGATCCGGTCGTCGAAGCGCGCGCCGAGGTTGATCATCAGATCGCAGCCATGCATCGCGAGGTTGGCTTCATAGAGGCCGTGCATCCCGAGCATGCCGAGCCAGTTCTTGCCCGAGGCAGGGTAGGCGCCCAGACCCATCAGCGTCGAGGTGATCGGGAAGCCGGTCGCGTCGACAAGTTCGCGCATCAGCTGGCTCGCGGCAGGGCCCGAATTGATCACGCCGCCGCCGGTATAGAAGACCGGCTTCTCGGCGGTTTCGATCAGCTCGACCAGCTTGGTGATCGCGTCCAGATCGCCTTTCACCTGCGGCTGGTAATGGTCGACCTTCGCGGCTTTCGGCTCGCAGTAAGTGGCCACTGCGAATTGCACGTCCTTGGGCATGTCGATCAGCACCGGGCCGGGGCGGCCCGAGGTCGCCACGTGGAAGGCCTGATGGATCGTTTCCGAAAGTTTCGCAGGGTCCTTCACCAGCCAGTTGTGCTTGGTGCAGGGGCGGGTGATGCCCACCGTGTCGGCCTCCTGGAAACCGTCGGTGCCCACGAGGAAGGTCGGCACCTGCCCCGACAGCACGATCAGCGGGATCGAGTCCATCAGCGCGTCGGTCAGACCCGTCACCGCATTGGTCGCGCCCGGGCCCGAGGTCACCAGCGCCACGCCCGGCTTGCCGGTCGAACGCGCATAGCCTTCGGCCATGTGGATCGCGGCCTGCTCGTGGCGGACGAGAATGTGACGGATGTCGTTTTGCTGGAAAATCTCGTCATAGATCGGAAGGACCGCGCCGCCCGGATAGCCGAAAATTACCTCGACTCCGTGATCCTTCAGCGCCTGAACCACCATCTTCGCGCCGGTCATCTGCCGTGCCATATGCTCACTCCATCCTTGCGCGAGGGCCACGCCGCCCGCCGCTACCTCTCAAGCGTCCAATCGTCCAATAAAAAGCCCCCGGCTTTGAGGCGGGGGCGCATGGGAACCTTCATGGTCTAACCGTTACCGGCCCATGCGCTTGGCTCCTACGACGACAAGAAGAATCGCATCCATTGCGGATCCCTTTCGGACTGCTTTGCGCGGACATTATGAGCGGGTGCAGGAGGCGTCAATGCCCAAACGCTGAATAAAATGTCGCGAAGGGAGGAAATTTCTTCCCGATTGTTGCGCATCGCGACCTGCGAGTCGCAACTTTGAGAAATCATGAGCGGCGTGCGACGCGGGTGCCGCTAGGTCAGTCGCATCAAAGTGATCCCGTTGACGCTTCGTCAGTCGCCAGGTCGGCGCTGGGGAGCGATGTTTTTAGGTCGATCTGGTCAAGTGAACAGACCAGATAGGGCCTTAATTGCTTGACCTTTCGCCTCCACTCGGCCAATCACGGGCAAAGCCTCGGGCAGGCTTTCGGGACAAAATTAGGGAGGAAGTGAGATGGGCGCTTTGCTGGCCCTTTCACGCGCGATCGACCGGATAAACGAGACCATCGGCAAGGCGGTGTCGTGGCTTATTCTGGTGTCGGTCCTCGTGAGTGCGACCAACGCCATTGTACGCAAAGCCTTCGACATGTCGTCGAACGCTTGGCTGGAATTGCAATGGTATCTTTTCGGCGCGGCGTTTCTGGGCGCTGCCGCTTACACGCTCAAGCAAAACGAGCATATCCGCATCGACATCATCTATGGTGCGTTCTCGCGGAAAGTGCAGCACTGGATTGATCTGCTCGGGCATATCTTCTTCCTGATGCCGTTCGTCGTGCTGATGCTGTTCAAGCTGACTCCCTTCGTGATGATCTCGATCCGCTCGGGCGAGATGTCGACGAATTCGGGCGGTCTGATCCTGTGGCCGGCCAAGCTCCTGCTGCTGATCGGCTTCTGGCAGCTGTTCTTCCAGGGCGTGTCCGAGATCATCAAGAAGATCGGCGTGATGCGTGGGTTGATCGCGGATCCCCATGCCGACAGCGCGGGCCATCACGGCCATGATCCCATCGCCGAAGAGGAGGGTCTGTAATGCTCGAGCTTATTGCTCAGAACATGGCCCCGATCATGTTCATCTCGCTGATCGTCTTCCTGCTGATCGGCTATCCTGCGGCCTTCGCGCTCGCGGCCAACGGTCTTTTGTTCTTCGTCATCGGCGTTGAACTGTCGGGCTATTCCGGCGGGACGATCAATCTTGACTGGCCGTTGTTGAATGCGATGCCGCAACGGTTCTACGGGGTCTTGTCGAACGAGACCCTACTTGCCATTCCATTCTTCACATTCATGGGCATCGTGCTCGAGAAATCGGGCATGGCCGAGGATCTCCTCGACACGATCGGTCAGTTGTTCGGTCCGGTGCGCGGCGGTCTCGCCTATGCGGTGATCATCGTGGGCGCGCTTCTGGCGGCGACCACGGGCGTGGTCGCGGCGTCGGTGATCGCTATGGGTCTGATCTCGCTGCCGATCATGTTGCGCTACGGCTATGATCGGAAGGTGGCCACAGGTGTCATTGCGGCGTCTGGGACACTGGCGCAGATCATTCCGCCTTCGCTGGTGCTGATCGTTCTGGCTGACCAGCTGGGTGTTTCGGTGGGTGACATGTACAAGGGAGCGCTGATCCCCGGTATGGTGCTGACCGGCATCTACCTCGGCTACGTGCTCGTGATGTCGATCATCAAGCCGAAGTCGATGCCGGCCCTGCCGAAAGAGGCGCGTACGCTCGGCTCGGGTGTGATGTCGCTCCTTGTCGCGCTGGCAGGTGCGGTCGCGGTCTTCATCTTCGCCGAGAAGTATTTCGAGGCGAGCGGGTCGAGCGTCAACAACTCCGAGATCCTGGCTGCCGGTGCCGCCGTGATCGTGGTCTATATCGTGGCCTTGCTCGACAAGGCGCTGAAGATCAACCTGATGAGCCGTCTGGCCCAGCAGGTGGTCATCGTGCTGATCCCGCCGCTGGCGCTGATCTTCCTGGTGCTGGGCACGATCTTCCTGGGTGTTGCGACCCCCACCGAAGGCGGCGCCATGGGCGCGGTCGGCGCGCTGGTGCTGTCGGCGGTCAAGAAGCGTCTGACCTTCCCCGTCGTGCGTGACGCGCTGGCGGCGACGACGCGCCTGTCGGCCTTCGTGCTGTTCATCCTGCTGGGCGCGCGGGTCTTCTCGCTCACCTTCTACGGGGTGAACGGGCAGGTCTGGGTCGAGCATCTGCTGACCTCGCTTCCGGGTGGCCAGTTGGGCTTCCTGATCGTGGTGTCGTTCCTTGTGTTCTTCCTCGCCTTCTTCCTCGATTTCTTCGAGCTGGCCTTCATCATCGTGCCGCTTCTGGCGCCTGCCGCGCAGGCGCTGGGGATCGATCTGATCTGGTTCGGCGTGATCCTGGGCGTGAACATGCAGACCTCGTTCATGCACCCGCCCTTCGGCTTCGCGCTGTTCTACCTGCGCTCGGTCGCGGCCAAGGTACCCTATATCGACAAGGTTACCGGCAAGAAGATGGAGCCGGTGAAGACCTCGCAGATCTACTGGGGCGCAATTCCCTTCGTGTTCATCCAGGTTGCGATGATCGCCATCGTGATCGCCTTCCCGGCCATGGTGATGCACTACAAGGGGCCGCAGGTTGATCTGAAGGACGTCGAGATCAAGCTGCCCCAGATGCCGGGCATGGGCGATGGGGGCGGCCTCGGTGGACTGCCGTCTCTGGCGCCGCTCGGTGGGTCGACCTCTGGCGGGTCAAGCTCGGGAAGCGCGGCTCCGGGCGGGCTGCCCCCGCTTCCCACACCGGGCAGCAACTGATCGACCGTAAAATGAAAGATCGGGGCGGCCTTCAGGGGCCGCCCCTTTTTTATAGAGAGAGAGTGGAGGGCGAGGGATGCGGTATCCTCTTCTGGTGATTTTCGGGGTTTCGTTGCTTGCGCTGGCGGGCTGTGGTGAGACCAAGGAGCAGCGGGCGGCGACGGGCGGCGTGGCCGGTCTCGTCGTGGCGGGCCCTGTCGGAGCGGTCGTCGGGGCCGGGCTAGGTGTGGTGACGCACAGGAACTGACGAGCAGCCTTTCACGGAGCTTGGGAACCGCGAAAGGCGTCTCGGCGTCTTGTCCTTGAGAAGGTCGCGCGTTGCGGCTGCTATCGAAAGGACGAGAAGATGCGAATTGCGACGATTGTGATGGCGGGCGGCCTGCTGGTTTCGCTCGCGGCCTGTGGAGATACCACCACCGAACGCGCAGCCACTGGCGGCGTCGGCGGGCTTGTCGTGGCCGGACCCGTGGGGGCCGTCGCAGGCGCGACGGCAGGGGCCGCGACCACGAAGTGAGGTCGGGCCGCACCCGGATCGAAAAAGGCCCCGGGGCGCGAACCCCGGGGCCTTCTCGTTTCACGCTGGGCGTGGTTCAGATCTTCAGATTGCCCGCCGCCTGCTGGCGCATCATGAAGTAGTCGAAGTTGAACTCCGACAGCTGCCACCAGCCATAGGCGTCGTTGCGGAAGCTGAACTGGCTGTCGTAGATCTTCTTGAACGCCTCGTTCGAGCTGTTGATCTCGTCGTAGACCTCGTTCGCCGCGTTGAAGCAGGCTTCGAGGATATCCTGGCTGAACGGACGCAGCTGTGCCCCTTGGCCGAGGAGCTTCTTCAGCGCGGTCGGGTTCTTGTAGTCATAGGACGCCATCATATCCGAGTTCGCCGCCTGCGTCGCTGCCTGCAGTGCGACCTTGTAGGCCTCGGGCAGTTGCTCGTAAGCGTTCTTGTTGAACATGGCGTGCAGACAGGCGCCGCCTTCCCACCAGCCGGGATAGTAGTAATAGGGTGCGACCTTGTAGAAGCCGAGCTTCTCGTCGTCATAGGGGCCGACCCATTCGGTGGCGTCGATCGTGCCTTTCTCGAGCGACGGGTAGATGTCGCCGCCGGCGATCTGCTGCGGCACGACGCCGAGCTTCTCCACGACCTTGCCGCCGAAGCCGCCGATCCGCATCTTGATGCCCTTGAGGTCTTCGGGCGTGTTGATCTCCTTGCGGAACCAGCCGCCCATCTGGGCGCCGGTGTTGCCACAGGGGAATGCGGTGATGCCGTAGTTCGCGTAGAACTCGTTCATCAGGTCGTTGCCGCCGCCATAGTAGAACCAGGCGTTCTGCATGCGCATGTTCAGGCCGAACGGCACTGCGGTTGCGAAGGCGAAGGTCGGATCCTTACCCCAGTAGTAGTAGGACGCGGTGTGGCAAGCCTCGACGGTGCCGTTCGACACCGAATCCATGGCCTGCAGGCCGGGCACGATTTCGCCCGCCGCGAAGACCTGAATGTTGAATTTCCCGTCCGTCATTCCCTTGACGTAATTCGCCATCGTCTCGGCGGCGCCGTAGATCGTGTCGAGCGATTTGGGGAAAGACGAGGTCATGCGCCACGTCACGGTAGGGGTTTCTTGCGCGATAGCAGGTGCGGCGAGTGCGCTACTGGCAGCTGCGGCTGCCCCGCCAAGCGCACCTTTGCGCAGGAAAGAACGACGATCCATATGGTTTCCTCCCAAGTCGTGGATGTCTGTCAATTTTTCTGACCACACCGCTCCATTGATGGCGTTCCCTCCGGTGTGGGCATTGCGGTCACTTTACTTGACCGGTTCCGGGTGTAAACCGGGCATCACGCAATTTTATGTCGTGTGTGGTCACAGTTCCGAAACCATGCTGCAATGTAGCATTGCACGCGCAGAATCTCCGCCCGGCGCCTGGTCTCGTGCAGGCATAGAAAAAGCCCCAGCGCGCAGCGCGCCGGGGCTTCGGTTCTCTGGCTTGACCAGTTTGGGCGGCTTACAGCTCGCCCTTGTTGGCTTCGCTCATCATGAAGTAATCGTAGTTGAACTCGGCCAGCTGCTCCCAGGTGAACCAGTCCTTGCGGAAGTCCTTGATCGAACCCCAGATCTTCGCGAATTCGGGGTTGTTCGCTTCCATCTCCGAATAGACCTCGTTGGCCGCCTTGAAGCAGGCCTGCATGATCTCCGGCGAGAAGGCGCGCAGCTGGGTGCCGTTGGCGACCAGGGTCTTGAGCGCCTTCGGGTTCTTCATGTCGTATTTCTGCAGCATGTCCGCATCGGCGGCCTGAGCGGCGGTGTGGAGAAGTTGCTGATACTGCTTCGGCAGGCCTTCCATCTTTTCTTTCGAGAACATGAAGTGGACCGTCGGGCCACCTTCCCACCAGCCGGGGTAGTAGTAGTAGGGCGCGACTTTATAGAAGCCGAGCTTCTCGTCATCGTAGGGGCCGACCCATTCGGTCGCATCGATCGTGCCTTTTTCGAGCGCCGGGTAGATGTCACCGCCGGCGATCTGCTGCGGCACGAGGCCGAGCTTTTCCATCACCTTGCCCGCGAAGCCACCAACGCGCATCTTGAGGCCCTTGAGATCATCGACCGTCGAGATTTCCTTGCGGAACCAGCCGCCCATCTGTGCGCCGGTGTTGCCGCCCGGCAGACCGTAGAGGCCCTGCTTGCCGAGGAACTCGTTATAGAGCTCGATACCGCCGCCGTGGTAGTGCCACGCGTTCATGCCGCGCGCGTTGAGCGAGAACGGCACTGCCGCGCCGAGCGCCCAGGTCGGATCCTTGCCCCAGAAGTAGTAACCCACGGTATGGCAGGCTTCGACCGTGCCGTTCATCACAGCATCTGCGACCTGAAGACCGGGGACGATCTCGCCTGCGGCGAAGACCTGGATCTTGAAGTTGCCGTCCGAGGCTTCCTCGACCATCTTCGACAGGACTTCCGAGCCGCCATAGATCGTGTCGAGCGACTTCGGGAAGGACGAGGCGAGACGCCAGGTGATCTGCGGGTTGCTTTGTGCGATCGCGGGGGCTGCCAGCGTGCTCGCAGCCGCACCACCCAGCGCGGCTTTCGTCAGAAAGGAACGACGGTCCATTTAGGATCCTCCCATTATTGCTCCGTTGCGCGAGGACGCGCCTCGCCACCCACCTCGTATCCTCCGTGGCGGGTCTGCCGGGACCGTTTCACCACAGGCCGGGAGTGTCCAGAGTTCACGCGCGCGTAATCAACGGAAGTCGTGGAAAAGTTTTAAAAAAATCATTTGACATACGGCGAGTGCCGAACGGTTGAGCAGTCGTCTGCGAGAGCGTCGGCGGCGCGTGGTGGTGGCTCAACTGTTGCGTGTGTCGGGGAGCTGGATTCGCGCGACCTGTTCTGCGATCGGCGGCACCGAGAGCGGATGCGTCTCGGTCTCGTGCTTGGCGGGATCACCGATATCGGTCCATTTGCCGCCCTTGTAGATCTCGAGCGCGGAGAAGTTCGCCTTGTAGTTCATCTTCGGCGAGCCGGGTACCCAATAGCCCAGATATACGTAAGGAAGGCCCACGCGCTTCGCGATCTCGACATGGTCGAGAATGAGGTATGTCCCGAGGGAATCGCGGATGCGTTCAGGCTCGTAGAAGGAATAGACCATCGACAGCCCGTCATCGAGCACATCGGTCAGGCAGGTCGCGATCAGCGCGCGCATGCTGTCGGGAGTGGCCGCGGTCTCGCGATATTCGATGACCCGCGATTTCACGGGCGTCTCCTCGATCATCGCGGCGAATTCGAAGATATCCATGTCGGCCATGCCGCCATCGGCGTGGCGCGCATCGAGATAGCGGCGGAACAGGGCGAATTGCTCTTCTGTCGCCCAGGGAGACGTCGCGGTGCGCCGCAGGTCGCCGTTCTTCTTCATCACCCGGCGCTGCGATTTCGACAGTTTGAAATCGGCGACCCGTATGCGGGCCGACAGGCACGCGGTGCAATCGGCGCAGGACGGCCGATAGAGCACGTTCTGTGACCGGCGAAAGCCTTGGCGCGACAGCGCGTTGTTGAGCTTCTCGGCGGACTCGCCCTGCAAGGCGGTGAACAGTTTTCGTTCCGACCTGCCGTCCAGATAGGGGCAGGGCTGCGGCGCGGTTACATAGAACTGCGGTGCAAGCGGAAGCGAATGGCGCATCAAAAGCCTCGTTGGGGAGGGGTGGCGGCAGGCTAGCAAAGGAGCGCTCACCCGCCAAGTGTTTCATGGTGACGACATAGAAAGCGCCCCGGTCAGGTCAACCGGGGCGCTGAATTCGCGTCGCGAACTGTCTATATGGTTAGGCTTTCGCCTCTTCGGAGGTGTTCTCCGACTGGGCCGCTTCCTTGGCGCGCTCTTCCATGTACTGGTCGAACTCTGCCTTGTCGCGGGCTTCGCGCAGACGGCCGAGGAACTCTTCGAATTCCTGCTGTTCGCGCTGCAGTCGCTCGAGCGTGTCGGCCTTGTAGGCGTCGAACGCGGCGTTGCCGGTCGAGCGCGAAACATGGACGCCACCGGCGCCGTAGCAGCCGAAGCCGCGTTTCTGCACCGCCTGACCCGTGCGCCAGCGACGCCCGAAGCGGCCGGTGAACAGGATGAAGGCGAGAATGACGAGGCCGAGGGGGCCTGCGAAGATGAAGCCGGCCACCATCAGCGCGATCCAGGCGCCGGGGCCGTTCCCATCCATCCAGTTAACGGCGCGGGTAAACCAGTTACCAACCGCGACGGGCATGGAGTTGGTGGAATAGGCGGACATTGGAACCTCCGGGTTGAGTATGTGAATTCCTTTCACATCTCCAAGATCGGAAGTCGGACCGTGTCTTGCAAGGGGGGATGTAAATGATTTTTACATTTTTGCCGCAAGGCACCGAAATTGCTTTGTTTTATTCGGTGAAATCGGCCCGTTTCGCGCCGCTGATCCGTTCCAGGTCGGCCGGGGCGATGGCAAAAACGTGCCGAGGCGTGCCCGCTGCGGCCCAGACGGTATCGAAATCGAACAGCCGGGGGTCGAGGAAAGCCGTTACCGGCCCGACATGACCCAGCGGCGCGACGCCGCCGATCGCGAAGCCGGTCTCCGCGCGGATCAGCCCCGCGTCTGCCTTGCCCAAGGGCTGGCCCGCGACAGCGCTCGCCTTCTCGGCGCTCACCCGGTTGCCGCCTGCGGTGATGAAGAGCACGACATGGCCGCTGTCTTCTCCGCGAAAGATGATGGATTTCGCGATCTGATCGACCTCGCAGCCCACCGCCTGCGCCGCCATCTCGGCAGTTCGGGCCTCGCCCGGTTCGGTGATCTCGAAAGGCGCGCCTGCGGCTTCGAGGGCGGCACGAACGCGTTTCAGGGATTTGCTCATGGCGAGGCTCCGGACGGTCTGCGGTCAGGGCGCGGATGCGCCCCGGGGCGGGGTGTAGTTATGGCCAGATGGCGCGTGACAGCAATCCCCATTGACCGGCTGGCCCCGCAGGGTAAGCATGGCGCCATGCCGTTTGCCTCGCGTCTCACCCGTTCGCCCCTGCCTTTCGAGCCCGACCGCGCCGCCGAGGCCGAAGAGCTGTTTTCCGATCTCGCGCCGGAGTTGCGCGAATTGTTAGGGGGCACGGCGGGTTGCAGCCCATATCTCAAAGGCCTGATGGAGAAAGAGGCCGAGTGGCTGCGGTCTGCGATTTCAGTCAATCCGGAAGCTGCGCTGGCCGATGAATTCGCGCGGATCACGCCCGTCAGCCTCGCCGATCTACCGAGCGAACTGCGCCGGGCGAAGCGGCGGGTCGCGCTGCTCGCGGGACTGGCCGATCTCGGTGGCGTTTGGTGTCTCGAGGAAGTGACCGGCGCCTTGACGCGGCTTGCCGATATCGCAGTCGATCTCGCGATGAAGCGGCTGGTGGCCGAGGAAATCCGCCGCGGCAAGATACCCGGTGCGAGCGACGATGATGTCGAGAGCGCCGCCGGGATGGTCGCGCTCGCCATGGGTAAGATGGGGGCAGGGGAGCTGAACTACTCCTCCGATATCGACCTGATCTGCCTTTTCGATGAAAGCCGGTACGACCCCGATGACGCAATGGAGGCGCGCAGCGCACTGATCCGGGCGACGCGCAAGATGGCGGCGATGCTAAACGATCGCACGTCCGAGGGTTACGTCTTTCGCACCGACCTGCGCCTGCGCCCCGATGCCGCCGTCACGCCGGTCTGCATCTCGATGGGATCGGCGGAGCTCTATTACGAGGCCGAAGGCCGAACATGGGAGCGCGCGGCCTATATCAAGGCACGTCCCTGCGCGGGGGATCTCGCGGCGGGGGAGCAGTTCCTTGAACGACTGCGGCCCTTCGTCTGGCGTAAGCATCTCGATTTCGCGGCGATTCAGGACGCCCACGACATGCGCCTGCGCATCCGCGAGCATAAGGGTCTGCACGGTCCGATCGAGGTGGCGGGCCACAATATCAAGCTCGGTCAGGGCGGCATCCGCGAGATCGAGTTCTTCACCCAGACCCGGCAACTGATCGCAGGCGGGCGCGACGAGACGCTGCGCGACCGGACCACGGTGGGCGGGCTGCGTGCGCTCGCCGCGAAGACTTGGGTGGCCGAGGATGTCGCGGAGGAACTGATCGGTCATTACCGCGAGCATCGCGAGATCGAGCACCGTCTGCAGATGGTGGGCGACGCCCAGACCCAGATTCTGCCCGGCAATGAAGAAGGGCTCGCCCGGATCGCCGCTATGATGGGCGAGGGCGATGTGGCTCGCTGGCGCGATCGGCTGCGCGACCGGCTGGAGCGGGTCGAAAGCCTGACGAATGATTTCTTCGCCCCCGATGCCGCCGCCGAGCGCCCCGAACTGAGCGACGCCGCGCGTGAGATCGTCGAGGGCTGGACGGGCTATCCGGCGCTGCGATCCGAGCGGGGGCGCGCGATCTTCAAGCGGCTGGAGCCGGAACTGCTCGACCGGATGCGGCGCGCAGCAAACATGGAGGAAGCACTCACCCAGTTCGACGGCTTCCTCAAGGGGCTGCCCGCGGGCGTGCAGCTGTTCTCTCTGTTCGAAGCCAATCCGCAACTGGTCGATCTCATCGTCGACATCTGCGCCACTGCGCCGGGGCTCGCGAGCTACCTGTCGCGCAATGCCGGGGTGCTGGACGCGGTTCTCGGCGGCTCGTTCTTCGCGCCCTGGCCGGGAAAATCTGCGCTGGAAGCCGATCTCGCCCGGCTGATGGAGCGCGCCGACGATTACGAGGCCGCGTTGATTGCGGCGCGGCGCTGGGCGAAGGAATGGAAATTCCGCGTGGGCGTGCATCATCTGCGCGGTCTCGTCGATGCGTCAGAAGCCGCGGGCCAATATGCCGATGTGGCCGGCGCGGTGCTGGGCGCGCTCTGGCCGGTCGTGCAGGGCGAATTCGCGCGCCGCTACGGGTCATGCCCGGGCAAGGGGGCGGTGGTTCTGGGCATGGGTAGCCTCGGGGCCGAGCGGCTGAATGCGCAATCCGATCTCGATCTGATTGTGATCTATGACGCCGATGGGGAGGAGTTCTCGGATGGCAAGAAGCCACTTGCCTCAAGGGCTTACTATGCGAAGCTCACGCAGGCGCTGATCACCGCGCTCAGCGCGCCGATGCCGGAAGGGACGCTCTATGAGGTGGATATGCGGCTGCGCCCCTCGGGCAAGCAGGGGCCTGTCGCGACCTCGGTACAAAGCTTCGAGAGCTACCAAATGGAGGAGGCCTGGACCTGGGAGCATCTGGCGCTCACCCGGGCGCGCCCGGTCGCCGGCAGCGCCGATCTGGCCGATCGGGTGGAGGCGATCCGGCTGAAGGTTCTACAGGCGAAAGGCGGCGGCGCCGAGGTGCTGCGCGATCTGGCGCAGATGCGGGCGCGGATCTTCGCGGCCAAAGCCTCCGATGGCGATTGGGAGGCGAAGGTCGGCCCCGGACGGCTGCAGGATATCGAACTGCTCGCCCAGAGTTTTGCGCTCCGCGCGGGCGTCCCGGCGCGCAAGGTCGAGGCGCAACTGCGCGCAGGCCCCCGCGGCGGGTTCGTGACCCGCGAAGAGGGTGAGGCGCTTGCCTCGGCCTATCGTCTGCTGTGGCGGTTGCAGGCAGGCGGGCGCTTGCTGAGCGAGAAGCCCTTGGATATGGCGGCGATCGGAGAAGGCGGCCGCGCTTTCCTGTTGCGCGAGACGGGGCTGGATGATCTCGATGCTCTGACGGCGCGTCTGAACGAGGTCACGACCGAGACAGCCGCCATCGTGGACAGGGCTCTGGAGGGCTGAATGGCGCGCAAACTTATGGAATTGAGCGAGGCGGACCCGAAAGGGCTGATCCGCGAGAGCTTCAAGATCGACGGGATCACTATGGAAGAGTGCCGCTCGATCTTCATGGACTGGGCGTTGAGCCTCGGGCCGGGGATGGATGCGAGCGAAGCGATGCGCACCGTGCTCGCGGCGTATCAGGCGCCGCCCGAGCACCCGATGACCCGGGTGCTCGAAGAAGGTCTGACCCGCGAAAGCGCCCCGCCGATGCGGCGCGGCGGCTGGCGGGCGCGTCGTCCCTAGCAGGGTGATTAGCGCGGCAGCGCCGCCGCCTCGCGCGCGAGTGCTTCGATCCCGGCCCAGTCGCCCGATTGCACCATCGCATCGGGCGCAACCCACGAGCCGCCCGCGCAAAGAACGTTGGGCAGGCTCAGGTAATCATTGGCGTTTTTCATGCTGACGCCGCCCGTCGGGCAGAAGCTGACCTGCGGGATCGGGGCCCCGATCGCCTTCAGCGCAGGCGCGCCGCCCGAAGCTTCCGCCGGGAAAAACTTCAGCACGTCGTAACCCATCTCGAGAAGCTTCATCACTTCGGATGCAGTGGCGGCACCGGGCAGAAGCGGCAGACCTTCGTCCTCGCAGGCCTTCACCAGCGTTTCGGTCGCGCCGGGCGACACGCCGAATTTCGCGCCCGCGGCTTTCGCGGCTTTCACATCGGCGGGGGTCAGGAGCGTCCCCGCGCCGACCACGCCGCCTTCGACATCGGCCATGGCGCGGATCGCGTCGAGCGCGCAGGGCGTGCGCAGCGTCACCTCCAGCGCGGGCAGGCCGCCCGCGACGAGCGCTTTGGCCAGCGGCGCGGCATGAGACACGTCCTTCACCACGATCACCGGCACGATCGGGGCCAGTTCGCAGATCTTGCGGGCGGATGCGGATTGTTCACTCGGGGTCATCGGATCACTCCAGTCTGGGTCGCCCATGCGGGCGGAGAGGGAAGGACGCTCCGCGGGGGATATTTCTTGCCAAGCCGAAAGCAGAACCCTGTTTTCGCCTTGGTGGAAATATCCCCGCCGGAGGCAAGAAAACTCACAGCACCACGGAGGCGCCTTTGGTGGACGGGCCGACATGGGTGCGGAAGGCGCCGAACAACTCGCGGCCGAGGCCGAACTGGTTGCCGCTGAGGTCGGGCTCGACCGGCGCGCGACTCTCGAAGCCTTCGCTCAGGCAGGTCAACTCGCCCGTCGTCGCGTCGAGCCGCACCATATCGCCGTCCTGCAGCTTCGCAAGCGGCCCGCCATCGGCGGCCTCGGGGGAGACATGGATTGCTGCGGGAACCTTGCCCGATGCGCCCGACATCCGGCCATCGGTGACCAGTGCCACTTTCAGCCCGCGATCCTGCAGCACTGCGAGGGTCGGGGTGAGAGAGTGCAACTCCGGCATCCCGTTCGCCTTAGGTCCCTGGAAGCGCACCACGACGATCGTGTCCGAGGTGAATTCGCCCGCCTTGAAGGCGTCCTTCACCTCGTGCTGTTCCTTGAACACGCGGACCGGCGCCTCGATCACATGGCGCTCCGGCGCGACGGCGGAAACCTTGATCACGCCGCGGCCGAGATTGCCTTCGAGCTGCTTCAGGCCACCGGTCTTCTGGAACGGATCGGCGGGTTTGCGCAGAATCTTTTCGTTCTGGCTCTCGGGATCGGCCTCTTCCCAGACCAGACCGTCCTCGGTGATCTTCGGCTCCTGCGTGTAGCGGGTCAGCCCGTCGCCCGCGACGGTCTTGGCGTCCTCGTGCAGCAGCCCCGCGTCGAGCAGATGACGGATCATGAATTGCAGACCGCCCGCGGCGTGGAAGTGGTTCACGTCGGCGAGGCCGTTGGGGTAGACTTTCGCCATCAGCGGCACGACCGAGGAAATCTCGTCGAAATCTTCCAGATCGAGCACGATCCCGGCGGCGCGCGCCATCGCCGGCAGGTGCAGCACATGGTTGGTCGAGCCACCGGTGGCCATCAGCCCCACCATGCCGTTCACGAAGGCCTTCTCGTCGAGCACTTCCGAGGCCGGGCGGTAGTCATTGCCGAGCGCGGTGATCTCGGCGGCGCGCTTCGCGCCTGCCACCGTCAGCGCCTCGCGCAGCGGTGTGTTCGGGTTCACGAATGAGGCGCCGGGCAGGTGAAGACCCATGAACTCCATCAGCATCTGGTTGGTATTCGCGGTGCCGTAGAAAGTGCAGGTGCCTGGACCATGATAGGAAGCCATCTCTGCGGCCATCAGCGCGTCGCGGCCGACTTCGCCGGCGGCGAATTGCTGGCGCACCTTGGCCTTCTCGTCATTGGGCAGGCCGGTCGTCATCGGCCCCGCGGGGATGAAGATCGCCGGGATATGCCCGAAGGTCGCGGCGGCCATGATGAGCCCGGGCACGATCTTGTCGCAGACGCCGAGGTAGAGCGCCGCGTCGAAGGTGTTGTGGCTGAGCGCCACTGCCGCGGCCATCGCGATCACGTCGCGCGAGAAGAGCGACAGGTCCATCCCCGGCTGGCCCTGTGTGACGCCGTCGCACATCGCGGGCACCCCGCCCGCGACCTGTGCCGTCGCCCCCACCTCGCGCAGCGCAGCCTTGATCGTCTGCGGGAAGGTTTCGAAGGGCTGGTGGGCCGAGAGCATGTCGTTATAGGCGGTCACGATGCCCACGTTGGGGGCGCGTTCGCCGGCGAGCTTGTCCTTGTCCTCTCCCATCGCGGCATAGGCATGGGCCTGGTTGCCGCAGCTGAGATGCGCCCGGGCGGGCCCTGCATCGGCGGCGGCCTGCATCCGGGCGAGATAGTCGCCGCGCGGGCCTTCGGAGCGGGCGCGGATTCGGTCGGTCACACGGGCGATTGTGGCATCGAGGGTCATCGGCGGGGCCTTTCCTTGCTATGCATCTGATGCGGAACATGCAGCCCGTAAGGGCCGCTCGCGCAGCGGGCGCGGATCGCGGTTGCGTCCTCGCTACCATGTTAGCGCTAACGCCGCAACCCGTTCCCTTTGTCGATTATCTGGGGCAGAGCGGGGATGCGGCAAGCGCGAGGGCTTTCGCGCCGGGTCGCTTGGCGCTAGGAAGGCCGCGCCTGAGACAGCGCGCGCAAGGAGCCCCCGATGAGCCAGTCCGAAGACCCCGCCACCCGTCCGACCGTCCGGCTGCGCCCGAAAGCCGAGGCCCGCGCGATCCGCCACGGCTTTCCCTGGGTTTATGCGGACGAGCTGGTGACCGACCGCCGCACCAAGGCGATCGCGCCCGGCACGATCGCGACGCTGGAGGATGGCGAGCGCCGTCCGCTCGCGACGGTTACGGTCAATCCGAACTCCAAAATCATCGCGCGGGTGATGAGCCGCGACGCCGAGGCGGTGATCGATCGCAACTGGCTCACTGTGAAGCTGGCCCGGGCGCTCGAGATGCGCGTGCGCCTGTTCGATGCGCCTTTCTATCGCTTGGTCCATGCCGAGGCGGACGGGCTGCCCGGTGTCATCATCGACCGGTTCGGTGACGCGGCGGTGATCCAGCCGAACGCGGCATGGTCGGAGGTGATGATCGCCGATCTCGAGGCCGCGCTGGCCGAGGTCACGGGCGTCACCACGATCATCAAGAACGGCGCGGGCCGGGCCCGCAATCTCGAAGGTCTCGACGAGGAGACGGTCACGCTCCGTGGCGGGATCGACGCCCCGGTCGAGGTGCCGATGAATGGTGCAATTTACCTCGCCGATCTGATGGGCGGGCAGAAGACTGGGCTTTTCTACGACCAGCGCCCGAACCACGCATTTGCGTCGCGGCTGGCCGAGGGCGCGCGGGTGCTGGATGTCTTCTCTCACGTGGGCGGCTTCGCTTTGGCCGCGCTGGCCGGTGGCGCGCAATCCGCTTTGTCGGTCGATGCGTCTGCGTCGGCGCTCGAGCTGGCAAGCAAGAGCGCCGAGACGATGGGCGCCAGCGCCCGGTTCGCGACGCGTCAGGGGGACGCCTTCGATACGCTCGACGCTTTGGGTCAAGAAGATGAGCGGTTCGATCTGGTGATCTGCGATCCGCCCGCCTTCGCCCCCGCCAAGCCCGCGCTGCAAGCGGGGCTGCGTGCCTATGAGCGGATCGCCCGGATGGCCGCGCCGCTGGTCGAACCGGGCGGCTATCTGGTGCTGTGCTCCTGCTCGCATGCCGCCGATCTGTCGCAATTCCGCGCAGCTTGCACGCGTGGCATCGGCAAGGCGGGGCGGTCCGCGCAGCTGATCCACACCGGTTATGCCGGGCCGGACCACCCGATGCTGCCGCAACTGGCGGAATCAGGTTACCTGAAATCACTGTTCTTCCGGCTCGACTGATGCGGGTCGTGCTCGATGCCTGCGTGCTCTACCCGACGGTGCTGCGCGAGATATTGATCGGGGCGGCGAAGGCGGGGCTCTATCGTCCGCTCTGGTCGGCGCGGATTCTCGAGGAATGGGCGCGGGCCGCCGCGCGCCGCGCGCCCGCCGACGAAGCGATCGCGCGGGGCGAGATCGCGCTGTTGCGCGCCACCTTCCCGAAGGCCGAGGTGGCGGCGCAGCCGGGGATCGAGGACCGGCTGGTCCTGCCCGACGAAAACGATCTGCACGTTCTGGCCGTGGCGATCGCGGGCAGCGCCGATGCGATCCTGACCTTCAACGCGCAGGACTTCCCGCGCGGGACACTGGCGGGCGAGGGGCTGGAGCGGCGCGATCCGGACGGGTTCCTCTGGCAGCTTCTGTCCGAGCACCCCGAGCAGATGCGCGCCATCACCGAATCCGTACGCGCCGAGGCAGAGCGTTTGTCGGGCGAGCCGCAGCCGATCCGGGCGCTGATGAAACGGGCGCGTCTGCCGCGCTTCGGCAAGGCGTTGGCGGCGTGATCTTGCGCTCCGTCTCAGGGCGTGGCCCCTTGACCGCCCGCGAAAGCCTCGCCAAACAGGCGCAATGATCGGGTTCATCACATGCCAAGAGCGCGGCGCGGCCGACAAGCTCCTTGCCCAGCTCGCCGACAGGCTGCTGTCGCAGGGGCGCGACGTGATTGGCATGGTGCGCGCCGAGGTGCCGCAGCGGTTCGAGTGCGAGATGCATCTGCGCATCCTCCCCGAGGGCGAAACCCGCACGATTTCGCAGGATCTGGGGCAGGGCGCGGGGGCGTGTTCGCTCGACGCGGGTGCGCTCGAAGAGGTCGTCGCACAGGTCGGCCATGCGCTCGAGATGGCGCAACCGGGCACCATCGTGATCCTCAACAAGTTCGGCAAACAGGAAGCCGCGGGGCGCGGCTGTCGCGACCTGATAGCGCAGGCGATGGCCTCCGATTTTCCGGTGCTTCTGTCCGTTCCGCCAGAAACGCGCGCGGATTTCGCGGCGTTCACGGATGGTTTGGCCGAAGAAATCCTGCCGGATATTCAGGCGCTTGAGGCATTTCTCTCGCGTGAGAGCGCTTAATCCGCGCCCTTACGTTGTCTCGCGCCGCTGCCATGCTAGACTTGTTCCGCTAAGGTGAGTACAAGGGGGTCGTTAGCGCTAACGGACCCCAAACACGGAGCAGCCCATGGTTTCGCGCGTCATTCCCGTCGAACGTTTCGACCTGGTGATTTTCGGCGCCACTGGCGACCTCGCCAATCGCAAAATTCTCCCCGGCCTGTTTCGGCGCTATTGCGCGGGACAGATTCCCGAAGGCTCCACCATCATCGGTGCCGCGCGCTCGGAGATGACCCCTGATGAATTCCGCGATCAGGTCCGCGCGGCGATCGCCGAATTCGGGGGCAGCAAATGCGACGACGAAGGCGCGCTGGACGGGTTCCTGCCGATGCTCGACTATGTCGCGATCGACGCGAAAGGCGATGGCGGCTGGGATGATCTGAAATCGAAAGTCCGCGGCGACACGGTCAACGCGTTCTACTTCTCGGTGGCGCCCTCGCTGTTCGGCGACCTCGCGGAGCGGCTGCACAAGCGCGGGATCGCTGGGCCGGATGCCCGGATCGTCGTGGAAAAGCCCTTCGGGCGCGACCTCGCCTCTGCCAAGGCGCTCAACGCGGTGCTCGCGGAGTATTTCGACGAGACACAGATCTACCGGATCGACCATTATCTCGGCAAAGAAACCGTGCAAAACCTGATGGCGGTACGCTTCGCCAACATCCTGTTCGAGCCGCTCTGGAACAGTCAGTTTGTCGATCATGTGCAGATAACGGTCGCCGAAACGGTCGGCGTAGGCGGTCGCGGATCGTATTATGACAAGTCGGGCGCGATGCGCGACATGGTGCAGAACCACCTGATGCAGCTTCTGTGCCTGATCGCGATGGAGCCGCCTTACCACTTCGACCCCGATGCGGTGCGCGACGAAAAACTCAAGGTGATCCGGGCTCTGCAGCCTGTCGCACCTGCCGATATCGTGCGCGGCCAATACGTGGCGAGCAAGGACGCGCCCGGCTATCTGGAAGATGCCGAGGACCCGGAGTCGACGACCGAGAGCTATATCGCGATGAAATGCCATGTCGCGAACTGGCGCTGGGTCAACACGCCCTTCTACCTGCGCACCGGTAAGCGGCTGCGGGCCCGCACGTCCGAGATCGCGATCACCTTCAAGCAGCCGCCGCACCAGATCTTCGACGAGGCCGAGGGCGAGTGGCGCGAGAACGTGCTCGTGATCCGGCTCCAGCCCAACGAGGGTATGAACCTGAAGATGATGATCAAAGAGCCGGGGCCGGGCGGCATGCGCCTCGTGCAGGTGCCGCTCGATATGTCCTTCGCGGAAGCTCTGGGCGAAGAGGCCGACATCACCGACGCCTACGAGCGGCTGATCATGGACGTCATCCGCGGCAACCAGACGCTGTTCATGCGCGGCGACGAGGTTGAAGCGGCTTGGGCTTGGACCGATCCGATCATCGAAGGCTGGGAGTCGCGCGGCGACAAACCTCAAGGCTATGACAGCGGTTCGTCGGGCCCCGATGACGCGTTGATGCTGATGCATCGGGACGGCCGCCGCTGGCGGGAGATTCGCGAATGAATTTCGAAAGTTACCCCGATCGCGAGATGCTTATGATGGGGCTTGCGGACCGCATCGCGAGCCAGCTTCGCGCGGCAATCAACAACGAGGGCCGCGCGACCTTGTCGGTGCCGGGCGGCTCCACGCCCGGACCGATATTCGACATTCTCTCGGATATCGATCTGGACTGGTCCAAGGTCGCGGTGCTGCTCAATGACGAGCGTTGGGTGCCCGAAACCTCGGAGCGGTCGAATACGCGCCTGATCCGCGCGCGGCTCCTGACGGGCCGGGCGGCGGCGGCGACGCTGGTGCCACTCTATGCGGAAGCGGAGCGGCCCGAGGACAAAATGACGGAACTGGCCGCCGGGATCGAACCGCATCTGCCGATCTCCGTCCTGCTTCTGGGTATGGGCGCGGATATGCATACGGCGAGCCTGTTCCCCGGTGCCGACCGCCTGAAAGAGGCGTTGTCGAACGAGGCGCCGATCCTGTTGCCGATGCGCGCCGAAGCTGCGGGCGAGCCGCGTATCACGCTCTCGGCCCCGGTGCTGCGCGATGCGATGCACACGCATATCCTGATCACCGGGCCGGAGAAGCGCGCGGCGATCGAAGCGGCGGAAAAGCTCCCCGTGGAACAGGCGCCGGTGCGCGCCGTTCTCAAGGACGCGACCGTGCACTGGGCTGAATAAGGGAGCACTTTCACCGATGACCATCTGGCAAGACCTCCTCGACAAGGCGCAATCCGTGCAGTCCCGCGAAATCGCGGAATTGTTCGAAAAGGACAATCGCGCGTCCGGTTTCAGCCGCGAAACCGGGCCATTCCTGTTCGATTTCTCCAAGACCAACATCGACTCGGAAACGCTCGACCTGCTGGTGAAGCTGGCCGAGGAGAAGGGCGTCGCGGCCCGCGCGGAAGCGATGTTCACCGGTGAGAAAATCAACGACACGGAAGGCCGCGCGGTGCTGCATACCGCGCTGCGCAACCTCGACACGGACGTGTTCGTCGATGGCGAGAACGTCATGCCCGAGGTCCGCGCAACCTATGCCCGTATGGAAGCGTTCGCCCGCGACGTTCGCGAGGGCAAGTTCAAGGGGGAGGGCGGCAAGATCACCGATGTGGTCAATATCGGCATCGGCGGCTCGGACCTTGGCCCGGCGATGGCGACGCTGGCGCTTGCGCCTTATCACGACGGTCCCCGCTGCCATTTCGTGTCCAATGTGGACGGGGCGCATATCCATGACACGCTGGCCGGCCTGAGCCCGGAAACGACGCTGGTGATCGTCGCCTCCAAGACCTTCACCACGATCGAGACGATGACCAACGCCGAGACGGCGAAGCGCTGGATGGCCGAGAAGGTCGCGGACCCGGCGCAGCAATTCGCAGCGCTCTCGACCGCTGCCGACAAGACCGCCGCCTTCGGCATCGACGAGGCACGCGTCTTCGGGTTCGCCGATTGGGTTGGCGGGCGCTATTCGATGTGGGGGCCGATCGGGCTGTCGCTGATGATTGCGATCGGGCCGGAGGATTTCGCAGATTTCCTCAAAGGTGCGGCTAAGATGGATGCCCATTTCCGCGCCGCCGATTACAAGGACAACCTGCCGGTTCTGCTGGCGCTGGTGGGTATCTGGCACAATCAGTTCTGCGACTACGCTACCCGTGCGGTTCTGCCTTATGATCAAAGGCTTGCGCGGCTGCCAGCCTATCTTCAGCAACTGGAGATGGAGAGCAACGGCAAGCGCGTGAGCATGGATGGCAAGGACCTGCCTTACAATTCGGGCCCCGTCGTCTGGGGCGAGCCGGGCACCAACGGCCAGCACGCATTCTACCAGCTGATCCACCAGGGTACGCGGGTCATTCCCTGCGAATTCATGGTCGCGGCCGAGGGGCATGAGCCCGATCTGGCGCATCAGCACATGTTGCTCGTGGCCAACTGCCTTGCCCAATCCGAGGCGCTGATGCGGGGCCGCTCGCTGGCCGAGGCGACCGAGATCATGCGCAAGAAAGGCTTCGAGGGCGATGAGCTGGACCGTCAGGCGCGGCACCGCGTCTTCCCGGGCTCGCGGCCATCGACGACGCTGCTCTATCCGAAACTGACCCCCGAGGTCTTCGGCGGGATCGTCGCGCTTTACGAGCATCGCGTCTTCGTCGAGGGCGTGATCCTCGGCATCAACAGCTTCGACCAATGGGGCGTGGAGTTGGGCAAGGAACTGGCGCTTGCGCTTGCGCCGGTGCTCAAAGGCGAGGATGCGGGAGAGGGCAAGGACGGCTCGACCCGGCAGCTTGTCGCCCGGGTCCAGTCGCTGCGCGGCTGATCCAAACGTGTTCGGCGGTCCCGCCTGCGGGCGGAACCGCGTCGGTTATCCTTCCGTTCATCTTGCAGGCCGGGACGCTCCACCCGCCTAGGTTCGAGTGAAGGATTTTCGCGATGATCGAGAAGATGGAAGATGGACCCGAAGGCGTCGCGGCACTCCGCGCGTCGGGCACCGTTCTCAAGCATGACGTGACCGAGGCGATGCGCCTCGTAGGCACGGCGGACCGGATGATGGTCGTCGTCGCGCCGCGCTTCGATGGCTACATGGCCGAACTGATCGGCGGGCTGCGCCAAAGCTGCGAAGACGGTCAGGCCGGGCGCTGCGCGCTGGTCATGCCGGAGGATATGCGCTCCGAGGCGGATTTGCAGGGCGAGGGCGGCGCGTTCCGCATCTTTACCGTGCAGGCGGAGGCGGAACGCTGGCTCGGCTCTTAGCGCAGGCCGATTTCCGAGAGCGCCACTGCAAGCTCGCGGGGCAGAGCCTCTTCGCGGGCACGGCCTTTGGGCAGATCGCGGGGTGCATCCTCGGGGCTGAGATAACGCCAGCCCTGGAAGGGGCGACGCGACAGGGCCTCTGTCCGGATCACCTCGCGGTCGAGCACGATGGCGCAGCGCGCGATCCCGTCCGCGCCCATCACTTCGGACAGTTCCAGAATGCGCTGGCGCGCCAGCACCGCGCCCTTGAAGACCCAGTACAGCGACCCGCCGTTGAGGATTTCGTCCGCGCGTTTCGGCCACATGCGCGTGACATGCATCGCCGGCCCTTTGCCATAACGGCTGGCCTGCCACGCGATCAGGTCTTCGACCTTCTCGGCGCCGACGCACAGTTTTATCAGATTCACCACTTTGTCACCCATACCCCTTAACTAGGATTTCGTTCCCGCGACGGCAATGTCCGATTTGCGTCTGGTCATGCGAAGAGGCCTTAGGTATAGTGTCAGCCCGCCCCCGACGCACGATATGCGGCGGGGGCTTTCGATTTCTGACCTCACTCGAACTGCTGCCACGAGGACCTCATGAGCCGTTTTGCCGCCCCGATTGCCGAACAGATCTGGGACATGAAATACCGCCTGAAAGAGCAGGACGGGACCCCGATCGACGCCACCGTGGAAGACAGCTGGCGGCGGATCGCGCGCGCCTTGGCCGAGGTCGAGGATAAGCCCGCGAAATGGGAGGAGAAATTCTACGGCGCGCTGGAAGATTTCAAATATCTCCCCGCCGGCCGGATCGCCGCAGGTGCGGGCACGGGCCGCGCCGTGACACTGTTCAACTGTTTCGTCATGGGCACGATCCCCGACAACATGGGCGGCATCTTCGACATGCTCAAGGAAGCCGCGCTGACGATGCAGCAGGGCGGGGGAATCGGCTACGACTTCTCGACCATCCGTCCGCGCGGGGCCGAGGTGAAGGGTGTCGCCGCCGATGCCTCCGGCCCGCTGAGCTTCATGGATGTCTGGGATGCGATGTGCCGCACCATCATGTCGGCGGGCTCGCGCCGTGGCGCGATGATGGCGACGATGCGCTGCGATCACCCCGATATCGAGAGCTTCATTACCGCCAAGCAGGATTCGGCCCGTCTGCGGATGTTCAACCTGTCCGTGCTGGTGACCGACGCGTTCATGGAGGCCGTGAAGGCGGATGGTCCGTGGGATCTGAAATACGGCGACAAGGTCTATCACACGCTGAACGCCCGCGATCTGTGGAACAAGATCATGCGCGCGACCTATGACTACGCCGAGCCGGGCGTGATCTTCATCGACCGCATCAACAAGATGAACAACCTCAACTATGTCGAGCAGATCGCCGCGACCAACCCCTGCGGCGAGCAGCCCCTGCCACCCTATGGCGCCTGCCTGCTGGGCTCGATCAACCTCGCGCGGCTGGTGACGAACCCGTTCGAGGCGGATGCGGGTTTGGATCCCGAGCAGCTCGACGAGATGGTGCGCCTTGCGATCCGCATGATGGACAACGTGGTCGACGCCTCGCGCTTCCCTCTGGAGCAGCAGCGCGAAGAGGCGCAGAACAAGCGCCGCATCGGGCTGGGTGTGACCGGTCTGGCCGACGCGCTCCTGATGCTGGGCCTGCGCTATGGCTCGGAAGAGGCCGCGGCACAAACCGAAGCCTGGATGAAGCAGATCGCGCGGGCGAGCTATCTCGCCTCGGTCGATCTCGCGAAGGAGAAGGGGCCGTTCCCGCTGTTCGACGCCGAGAAATACCTCGCCTCGGGCAACATGATGCAGATGGATGACGACGTGCGCGAAGCGATCCGCGAGCACGGCATCCGCAATGCGCTGCTGACGTCCATCGCGCCCACGGGCACGATCTCGCTCTACGCGGGCAACGTCTCCAGCGGCATCGAGCCGGTCTTCGCCTATGCCTACAAGCGCAAGGTGCTGCAACCCGACGGTTCGCGCACCGAGGAAGAAGTGGTCGATTACGCGGTGCAGATGTGGCGCGACAAGTTCGGAGACAAACCGCTGCCCGACTATTTCGTCAATGCCCAGACGCTCGCGCCGATGGACCACGTCCGGATGCAGGCGGCGGCGCAGAAATGGATCGACAGCTCGATCTCCAAGACCATCAACTGCCCCGAGGATATCCCCTTCGAGGCGTTCAAATCGGTCTATATGGAAGCTTGGGACACCGGCTGCAAAGGCTGCACCACCTACCGTCCGAACGACGTCACCGGCTCGGTTCTCAGCGTTTCCGAGAAGTCCGAAGACGCGCCGGAAGTCGATGAGGGCGCCGATGTGGTCTACCTGACCGAGCCGCTGGACCGTCCCGCGGCGCTCGAAGGCTCGACCTACAAGATCAAGTGGCCGGGCTCGGAGCACGCGATCTACATCACGATTAACGACATCGTCCAAGGCGGCCATCGCCGTCCCTTCGAGGTCTTCATCAACTCCAAGAACATGGAGCATTTCGCCTGGACCGTGGCGCTGACCCGGATGATCTCGGCGGTGTTCCGGCGCGGTGGCGATGTCTCCTTCGTGGTCGAGGAGCTGAAAGCCGTGTTCGATCCGCGCGGTGGCGCTTGGATGCAGGGCAAATACATCCCCTCCATGCTCGCGGCGATCGGCGGCGTCATCGAGCGTCACATGATCTCCATCGGCTTTCTCGAAGGCGAGGGCATGGGCCTGAAATCCGACCCCGAGGCCGACCGTATGGCCATCGGCGAAGCCCCCCGCGGCAAGGCCTGCCCGTCCTGCGGCTCCTACGCCCTCCGGATGGTCGAAGGCTGCATGACCTGCGCCGATTGCGGCCATTCGAAATGTGGCTGAGCTGATCCGGCCATTGATATGAAAAGATCTGCCCCTGACCGTCTGGTCAGGGGCTTTTCTGTTCCAGCGGTTTACGATCTTCGATCTGATTTCATTCGCTGGACCGGCATCAATCCAGCGTCTGCCGGTAGCGCAGCAGCGAGATGACGATGATCGCCACGCCGATGATCAGGATCGCGCGCAGGTCGCCGGTGATGTCGGCCAGGTGGGCGCCTTTGAGCATCACCTTGCGCACGATCCGCAGGAAATGCGTGGCCGGGATCGCCGCGCCGATTACCTGTGCCCAGCCGGGCATGCCTGCATAGGGGAACATGAACCCCGAGAGCAGGATGGTCGGCAGGATCGTCATGAAGCTCGCCTGCATCGCCTGCATCTGGGTGCGCACGAGGGTCGAGATCAGGAAGCCGAGGGCGAGGTTCACCACGATATAGAGGTTGAAGCCGATGAAGAAGGCCAGACCCGATCCGAGGAACGGCACCCCGAACAGAAGCTTCCCGGCGATCAGGAACACTATGGTCTGGATGTAGCCGATCACAACATAGGGCAGGATCTTGCCCAGCATCACCTCGAGCGGTCGGACCGGTGTCGCGATCAGGGTCTCCATCGTGCCGCGCTCCGTCTCTCGTACGATCGCGATGGCCGTGATCAGCACCATGGTCATCGCGAGGATCACGGCGATCAGCCCCGGCACGATGTTCAGGGAGGTTTCGCCTGCCGGGTTGAATTGCTTGTGCACGACGACCGAGAACGGCGGCGGTTGCCCTGCGACCGGGGCGAGGGGGCCCTCGAACGTTTGCTTCACCGCGGTGTCGACGATCCCCGCCAGGGCGCCTACGGCCGTCCCCACCGCCGTCGGGTCGGAGGCATCGGCGCTGACCAGCAGCTTCGGCGAGAGGCCCCGCACGATGTCGCGTTCGAAATTGGGCGGAATGACCACGACGAAATTCGCGGTGCCGTCGCGAAGCGCGCGATCACCCTCTTCGGCGCTGGTCACGATGCCCTCGAATTTGAAGTAATCCGAGGTTTCCATGCCTGACAGCACCGCGCGCGCCACCGGGCTCTCGTCGGCCATCTCGATCAGGGTCGGCAGGTGATGCGGGTCGGAATTTATGATGTAGCCGAACATGATCAGCTGCAGGATCGGGATGCCGATCATCATCGCGAAGGTCATCCGGTCGCGCCGCATCTGGATGAATTCCTTGTAGAGCACCGCTCCGAAACGCGACAGAGAGAACCAGCTCATGCGGAGGGGCCTCCGTTGACACCGAAATTGTCGGCCGCTGTCGCCATCAGGTAGATGAAGACCTCTTCGAGCTCGGCCTCTTTCTTCTCCCATTTGCGTGCGTCGTTTTCGTTCCGCTTTTCAGCGACGACCGCGTCAAGCCCGGCGCTGTCGGTCGAGGAGACATGAAGCTGGGCGCCGAACCGCGCCACCTGTTCGACCCTGGGATCGGCGCGCAGATCGTCTTCTAGCTGGATCAGATCGCGGCCGGAGACCCGCCAGGTGGTCAGGCCGACCTGATGGGAGATCTCGGCCGCCGGCCCGTCGATCAGCTTCTTCCCGTAGGCGATATAGGCGATGTAGTCGCATTGCACCGCCTCATCCATGTAATGCGTCGAGACCAGCACCGTGACGCCCTGCTTGCTGAGCTGGCGGATCTCGTCCCAGAAGTCGCGTCGCGCCTTCGGGTCGACCCCGGCGGTGGGTTCGTCGAGCAAGAGGAGCGCGGGTTTGTGCTGCATGCACGCAGCCAGCGCGAGGCGCTGTTTCCAGCCCCCCGACAGCGTGCCTGCCAACTGCTTGCCGCGCCCCTCGAGGCCGAGCGTGCGCAGCGTCTCGTCCACCACCTTCTTGCGGTTTTTCACCCGATACATCCGCGCCATGAAGTCGAGGTTCTCACGGATCGTCAGATCGCCATAGAGCGAGAACTTCTGCGTCATGTAGCCGACGTTTTCCTTGATCAGGCGCGCGTCCTTGCGGATGTCGTAGCCAAGGGTGTGACCTTCGCCACCATCGGGGGTGAGCAGGGCGCACATCATCCGGATCGTGGTGGTCTTGCCCGAGCCGTTGGGTCCGATAAAGCCGTAGATCGCGCCTTTCGGCACCGACATGTCCACCGCGTCCACGACCTTTTTGCCACCATAGATTTTCGTCAGCCCGCGCACTTTGATCGCGGGCTCGGTCTCGGAGATCGCAGCCGGCGTCGTGGTCATTTCACTCGCCTCAGGCTGACCGGCTGGCCGGGTAGGAGCGTCGCGCCCGCAGGAATGCGCGCCTCGGCGCGGAACACGAGCCGCGACCGTTCTTCGCGGGAATAGATAATTGGCGGCGTGTATTGCGGCTCGGAAGCCATCTTGCTGATCGTCACCTTGATGCCGGTGTCACAGCCGTCGCATTCCATCTCCAGCTGATCGCCGAGCGCAAAGTCGGCGCGCTCGGCCTCGGGCAGGAAGAACAGGACCTTTAGCGCGTTCGGCGGCAGGATCGACAGCACGGGCGCCCCCGCTGCGGCCACTTCCCCGGCCTTGTAATAGACCGTCTCGATCCGCCCCTCCACCGGCGCGGCGACCGTCATGTCATCGAGTTGCGACCGCGCGAGATCGGCATCGGCCTGTGCTGCCTCGAGGGTTTTCTGGGCAGCCAGAAGCTGTGCGCTGCGCGCGGGCAGGGCGGCCACTTCGAGCTGAGCCTTGAGTTGGGCGACCTGCGCCTCGGCCTCTTCGAGCGCAGCGCGGTCGACATCCACCTTGGCCTGCGCGACGATCTCTCGGGCGAACAGATCTTCGGTGCGCTTCAAAGCGGATTCCGCGAGATTGCGATGCGCGATGGCCTGTTCCAGCGAGGCCTTGATTACCTCGATCTCCGGGTCGCGAGAGCCGGTTTCGAGGTTGTTCAGATTGGCGCTCGCGGTCCCGATCTTGGCTTCGGCGGCGCGGACCGCAGCCTGCTGCTTGGTCGAATCCATGTCGAACAGGAACTGGTCGGCCTTCACCGTGTCGCCTTCCACCACCGCCAGCGTCTTGATGCGTCCGGTGACCGAGGGGGCGACGTAGACATATTCGCCTTCGACATAGCCCGAGTAATGCGGCATCGGGGCGTCCCCGTAGCCGGGAATGATCGCGGCGAGCAGTGCGCTGATCCAGGCGAGGATGGTATCAAGCATCGGTCGAACCTTCTGTGGACAGGAAAACGCCGTGGAACAGGATATCGAGGTGGTTCTCGATCAACTGGTCGATCGCGAGCCCCCCCTCCGGCACGACGTTGAAGATTTCCGCAAGCAAGAGATGCACGACGATCGGACCGATGACCGAGCGCAGGGTCAGTTCGGGATCGACCGGGCGTAGTTGGCCTGACGCGATGCCCTGCCGCACCATTTCAGTCGCTGCGGGCAGGACGTGGTCGAACACCTCGCGCCGATACATCGCGGCGATCTCGGGGGCGACGACGGCTTCGCGGATCACGACCTTGGGGATCGCCAGCACCTTCGGGTCCGAAAGCGAGGTCGCTATCAGCGAGAACAGCGCGCGCAACGTGCCGCGCGCGTCGTCGGAGCTCAGTTCGACAAGGGCTTGCGCCCGCGCGGCGATCGGAGAGACAGCCCGCCGCACCAAGCCTTCGAGAATGGCCTGTTTCGAGGGGAAATAGAGGTAGACCGCCCCCTTGGAGAGCCCTGCGGTCTTGGCGATCTGGGCCACGGACGTATGGGCGTATCCCTTCTCTTCGAAGAGCGTGAGGGCCGCGTCGAGCACCTCGTCGGGCCGCGCCTCGGCGCGACGGCGGAATTTGGGCTCGGGCGAGTCGGAGGTCGTCATGGAAAGAAAGTAACTGACCGGTCGGTCAGTAGCAATGATTTTGAATACTTCCTCGCCGGTTCAATGCAGTCCGCGAAAGAGTAGGGCTCGGTGCCGGCCACGCTGTGGTCGCTGGATAAAGGTGCGGTCGGGAGTGCGGGAGATGGAGAGCGGATCCAGCCGCTTGCGACGAGCGGTACTCGCGGAAGCCGCTCGCATCGTTTCGTTCTTGGAGAGAAGGCCGAGCCGCGCGGGCCCGGCCATCAGGGTCAGCCGTTATAGTCTTCGTCGGCGACTTTCTCGAGCCATGTGACCGGCGAGCCGTCGATGCTCTCCTGAATCGCGATATGGCTCATCGCGGTCTCGGACGAGGCGCCGTGCCAGTGCTTTTCGCCTGCCGGGAACCAGACGACATCGCCCTGGCTGATCTCTTCGACGGGGCCGCCTTCGCGCTGGACGCGGCCGCGCCCGAAGGTGACGATCAGGGTCTGGCCCGCCGGGTGGGTGTGCCATGCGGTGCGCGCGCCGGGCTCGAACGTGACATGGCTGCCCGAGGTGCGGCCGGGCTCTTCGGCCTGAAACAGCGGGTCGAGGCGGACGGTGCCGGTGAACCAGTCTTCGGGGCCCTGCATCGAGGCGTTGGTGCCGGAGCGAATGATCTTCATGGGAAAACTCCTTTCTTGGGGTAGGGGAGTGCGGGGCTCAGCCGCGCAGGTTCTCGAAATCAGAGCTGCCCGCCATAGACGGGACGTTTGAAGTGCACGACTTCGGTTCATGTCCTGCAACCTAGTGCGGCAGGGGCGACAGGATAATCGGTGGAATCTTTACAGCACTCATGAGCAAGAGCCATGAATGTGCAGGTTCATTCAACCGAGCGTGATAATGGGAGCCCGGTCAACTGCGCTCCCGCAGGGCTTCCAGAACCGCCCCGAAGGCGGAGGACGGGCGCTGTCGGCTGGGGTAATAGAGGTGGCGCGTGGTTCATGACGTCCACGGATTATACAGTGCGTCATTTCAGGTAGCCTGCGTCGCTTACCTGCGCGCCCCAGGTCGCAACAGATGAGCGCCGTTCATCTGTGGCAGTATTGCCTCCAGCAGCGTGAGGCACCGGCCATGCGCTTTCCGAGGTTTCTCAGACCCGTCGCGGCGCTGTTCATCGTCGCGAGCATGGCCAGCGCTCAGGAAGCGAAAGGAGACAGCATGATCCCGATCATAGTGACCGTGACCGCAGGCGAGACGGTGCTGACCGCGAAGCTGGACGACACGCCCGCGGGAGCGCGTTTTCGCGAGCCTGATCCGCTGGGGCTGACCCAGTGAGACGCCCACGGCGTCGAGAAGATCGCCGACCTACCGCGCGAACTCGACGCGACCAACGCGCCTCGGAGCTATGAGCCGAAGACGGGCGACATCACGCTTGATGCGCCGTGGGGCAATCTCGCGATCTTCTACAAGCCCTTCGCCAACTCGCCGAGCCTCGTGCGGCTGGGTACGTTCGACGGGTCGGTCGAGGTGCTGATGAGCAACCCGACGGTGCGGTTCGAACTGGCCGAGTGATCGCATATCTTCTTCGCGGCGTAGATCGGTAGTCCTGACCCAAAAGGAGACGCCGTGACTGTAGCCGAGCCTTTGCCATGTCCTGCTGCCACCCGCGCTGCGGGCGAAGAGCGCCTCGCGCGCTTCACGCCGAGGATGGGCGCGGCTTACGCGCAGGGGCGCAATTTCGATCACGGGGCCGGTCGGCACAGGGATGTCTCGCAACTCTCTCCCTATCTGCGCCGCCGTCTTGTGCTGGAGCGGGATGCGGTGGCGCGGGCCCTCGACGCCCATGGGGCAAAAGCTGCGGAGAAATTCGTGCAGGAGGTTCTCTGGCGAGGCTATTTCAAAGGCTGGATGGAGCATCGTCCGGCAATCTGGATGCGCTATCGCGACGGCTTGGCGCATGACCTCGCGACTCTCGAGGAGAGCCCCAAGCTAGCGGCGCGTGTGAACGACGCCGAGGCGGGACGCAGCGGTATCGCCTGTTTCGACGCATGGGCGACAGAGCTGCGCGAGACCGGTTATCTGCACAACCACGCCCGGATGTGGTTCGCCTCGATCTGGATTTTCACGCTTCGGCTGCCGTGGCGGATCGGGGCGGATTTCTTCTATCGCAACCTGCTCGATGGCGATCCGGCCTCGAACACGCTCAGCTGGCGCTGGGTGGCGGGGCTGCATACGCGGGGCAAGTTCTATGCCGCCGAAGCTGCCAATATCGCGCGCTATACCGGCGGGCGGTTCGCGCCCGATCCCGCACAATTTGCGGCGGTGAGTGCGGGGCTGGAGGCGCAAGAGCCAGAGGGGCTGCCCCCGGTCGCCCCGTTACGCGCGCCGCGCGCCCCGCAGCCGGGGCTGCCCACGGCGCTTCTGATTACCGAGGAAGACTGCCGCGTCGAGGATTTCGATCTGGGCGCGCTCGACCTGCGCGGGGTGGCGACCGTCAGCGCAAGCCATCTGCGCTCGCCGCGCGCGGTGGCCGAACATGTCGCCCGGTTCGAGCGTGACGCGCTCGCCGATGCTACGGTTCGCTCAGGAATCTCTGAAGGGCGGCCCATGGGAGCCGACGATCTGGCCGTGCTCGTGGAATGGGCGCTAAGCCTTGGTGCCAAGCAGATCGTCACGCCCTTTATCCCGGTCGGCCCGCTTGGCGACTGGCGGGAGAGGGCGGACGCGGCGCTGGGCCAGCACGGTATTGCGCTGTGCGAGGTCAATAGGGATTGGGATCGCGCTATCTGGCCCCATGCCACGGCCGGTTTCTTCAAGATCAAGAAGAAGCTCCCGCGCATCCTCGAGGAGCTTGATCTGACCTGAGGGCGGTGGCCATCGCACCTGCCCTTGCCGATCATCGCCGAGTGATCGCGTCGCAGTTGAATTTTCCTAGTCATCTCAAAGCTTTTGGGCTACGATTCCATTCAGACCCGGAAAACGGGCGTATTCGAGGCAGTAACGGCAGTATAGCCCATGACAGAAATGGCATTCGGCACCGTCCCCGTGCGGGTCGGTGAACCCGTCTTACCGAAATGGTGGCGCACGATCGACAAATGGGCGCTCGGCGCCGTTTTGGCGTTGTTCGGCCTTGGCATGCTTCTGGGGCTCGCAGCCTCGGTGCCGCTGGCAGAGCGCAACGGACTCGAACCCTTCTATTACGTGAAACGACAGGCGGCCTTCGGCGTGTTGGCGCTGTGCGTGATGCTGGGCATCTCGATGCTCGATCCGAAACAGGTGCGCAGGCTCGGCGTGATCGGCTTCGTGGGCGCGTTCATCGCGGTGATGCTGCTGCCGGTGCTGGGCACCGATTTCGGCAAGGGCGCGGTGCGCTGGTATTCCTTCGGCTTCGCCTCGATCCAGCCCTCCGAATTCCTGAAACCCGGTTTCGTCATCATCACCGGCTGGTTCATGGCCGCAGCGCATGAGGTCGGCGGGCCGAAGGGGCGGCTCTATTCCTTCCTGCTGATGGTGATCATCGTCGTGGCGCTCGCGCTGCAGCCCGACTTCGGTCAGGCCTCGCTGGTGCTCTTCGCCTGGTCGGTAATGTATTTCATCTCGGGCGCGCCGATCGCGCTGCTGACGGGGATCGGGGCGATGACCGTCGCAGGCGGCTTCTTCGCCTATAACTTCTCGGAACACTTCGCGCGCCGGATCAACGGGTTCCTGTCGACGGATGTCGACCCGCGCACCCAGATCGGCTACGCGACGAACGCCATCCAGGAGGGCGGATTCTTCGGCGTGGGCGTCGGGCAGGGGTCGGTGAAATGGTCGCTGCCCGATGCGCATACCGACTTCATCATCGCGGTCGCCGCCGAGGAATACGGCCTCATCCTTGTCCTCGTCATCATCGCGCTCTACGCGACGGTCGTGATCCGGTCGCTGCTGCGCCTGATGCGCGAGCGCGACCCGTTCACCCGGCTCGCAGGCGCGGGTCTGGCATGCGCCTTCGGCGTTCAGGCGATCATCAACATGGGCGTCGCGGTGCGCCTTCTGCCCGCGAAAGGCATGACTTTGCCGTTCGTCAGTTACGGTGGCTCTTCGGTCATTGCTTCGGGGATTGCGGTGGGTATGTTGCTCGCGCTGACTCGGACCCGGCCGCAGGGGCAGATTTCGGATATTCTCGCCCGGCGCGGTCGCTAAAACCCTCAGGAGGGGGACATGGCCAAGGACACGACCCCGCTACTGCTGATCGCCGCTGGCGGCACCGGCGGGCACATGTTCCCCGCACAGGCGCTGGCCGAGGCGATGGTGCGCCGGGGCTGGCGCGTCAAGCTGTCCACGGATGCGCGCGGTGCGCGCTACGCGGGCGGCTTTCCTCATACGGTGACGGTGGAGCAGATCGCCTCGGCGACCTTCGCGCGCGGCGGGGCGCTCGGCAAGCTGGGCGTGCCCTTCAAGATCGCGGGCGGTGTGGCCTCGGCCATCCGCAAGAACCTGTCGGACAAGCCGACGGTCGTGGTGGGTTTCGGCGGCTATCCGACGATCCCGGCGCTGTCCTCGGCGGTCGCGCTCGGCATTCCGCGTGCGATCCACGAACAGAACGGCATCATGGGCAAGGTGAACCGCGTCTTCGCCAAGAGGGTGAACCGCTTCGCCTGCGGCACCTGGCCGACCGATCTGCCCGAGGGCGTGCAGGGCGAGCACACGGGCAATCCGGTGCGGGCTTCCGTGCTGGAGCGTGCGGGGGCTGCCTATATTCCACCGGGCGATTACCCGATGTCGGTCCTCGTGATCGGCGGCTCGCAGGGCGCGCGCATCCTGTCTGACACGGTTCCGGCCGCGATGGCGAGCCTGCCCGAAGCCGCCCGCGCCAATCTGCGCGTCTCCCATCAGGCGCGCCCCGAAGATCTCGACCGGGTCGTGGCCGCCTATGAGGCCGCGGGCATCAGCGCCGAGGTCGAGCCCTTCTTCAACGACGTGCCGCGCCGCCTCAGCGAATGTCAGCTGGTGATCTCGCGCGCGGGCGCATCATCGGTCGCGGATATCTCCGTCATCGGGCGGCCCGCGATCCTGATCCCATATGCCGCCGCCGCTGGCGATCACCAAGCGGCCAATGCGCGCGGTCTCGCGAAGACCGGCGGCGCGATCACCATCCCCGAAAGCCAGCTCTCGGCAGAGAGCCTCGCGGATCAAATTTCACTGGTGCTGGACAACCCCGAGGGCGCGCTGCAGATGTCGCGCGCGGCCCTCTCCTACGGGGTGCCGGACGCCACCGAGCGGCTTGTCGCCCTCGTCGAAGACCTAGCAGGAAAGACTCAATGAACGCGACCAAACTGCCCGGAGAACTCGGCCCCATCCATTTCGTCGGTATCGGCGGGATCGGCATGTCCGGCATCGCCGAAGTGCTGATGACGCAGGGCTTCACGGTTCAGGGCTCGGATGCGAAATCCTCGAAAATCACCGACCGCCTGGCCACGCTGGGCGCGACCATCTTCGAAGGCCAGCGCGCCGAGAATATCGGGGAGGCTGGAGTCGTGGTGATCTCCACCGCGATCAAGCCGGGCAATCCCGAGCTGGAAGAAGCGCGCCGCCGCGGTCTTCCGGTCGTGCGCCGCGCCGAGATGCTGGCCGAGCTGATGCGCCTGAAATCGAACATCGCGATCGGCGGTACCCACGGCAAGACGACGACCACGACACTGGTCGCGACGCTTCTGGACAAGGGCAATTTCGACCCGACCGTGATCAATGGCGGGATCATCCACGCCTATGGCTCGAATGCGCGCGCAGGCGCGGGCGAGTGGATGGTGGTGGAGGCCGACGAAAGCGACGGCTCGTTCAACCGTCTGCCCGCGACCATCGCCATCGTGACCAATATCGACCCCGAGCATATGGAGCACTGGGGGTCATTCGACGCGCTGCGCAAGGGCTTCTACGATTTCGTTTCGAACATCCCGTTCTACGGGTTGGCTGTCTGCTGCACCGATCATCCAGAGGTGCAGACGCTGGTCGGCAAGCTCAATGACCGCCGCGTCGTGACTTTCGGCTTCAACGCGCAGGCCGATATCCGCGCGATCAACCTGCATTACGAGGCGGGCGTCGCGCATTTCGACATCGCGCTGCAGGGCGAAGAGGGAAAGCCGGTGATCGAGGGCTGTACGCTGCCGATGCCGGGCGATCATAACGTCTCGAACGCGCTGGCCGCCGTCGCGGTGGCGCGCCACCTCGGGATGAAGATGGGCGAGATCAAGGAGGCGCTTGCGGGCTTCGGCGGTGTGAACCGGCGCTTCACCAAGGTGGGCGACGTGCTGGGCGGGGTGACGATCATCGACGATTACGGTCACCACCCGGTCGAGATCGCCGCGGTGCTGAAAGCGGCGCGTCAGGCGGTGAAGCCCGGTGCGCGTGTGATCGCGGTCCACCAGCCGCACCGATATTCGCGTCTGCATTCGCTGTTCGACGATTTCTGCACCTGTTTCAACGAGGCCGATGTGGTCGCCATCGCCGAGGTCTTCTCGGCGGGCGAGGAGCCGATCGAGGGGGCGACGCGCGACGATCTGGTCGCCGGTCTGATCGCGCATGGTCACCGTCATGCTCGTGCCATCTTGTCGGAAGATGATCTGGCCCGGCTGGTGCGTGAACAGGCGCGTCCCGGCGATATCGTCGTCTGCCTCGGGGCGGGGACGATCTCGACCTGGGCGAACAACCTGCCTGCGAAGCTGGGGGGCTGAGCAGGCGCCGGGGTGAACCGGCACGACATCCAAAAGGCTTGCGGCGCTGCCACGTCGTCTCATGTGGGCAAGGAAAGCCGCGCTATGCGTGACGAGGCGCATCTGAAACGTCGATTGGGTCCGTGGCTGATGACCGGCTACGGGGTCGGCGTCATGGTGGGCGCGGGTATCTACGTGCTGGTCGGCGCGGTCGCCGCGCAGGCAGGGATCTGGGCGCCGCTGGCCTTCGTGCTTGCGGGGCTGATCGCGGCCCCCTCGGCGCTTTCCTATGCCGAACTCTCTTCGCGCATCCCCGAAGCCGCCGGGGAGGCGGCCTATGTCGAGGAGGGGCTGCGCAGCCATGCGCTGGCTCTGATCGTGGGGCTGGGCATTGTCGTGGCAGGCACGGTCTCCGCGGCGGCGGTGCTGCGCGGTGGGGCGGGGTACATGACGCTGCTGGTGCCGTTGCCGGTCGAGGGCGTGATGATCGCCTTCGGGCTGGCGCTGATCGGCGTCGCATGCCTCGGCGTGCTCGAATCCGTCGGTCTCGCCGCGGCGCTGACGCTGGTCGAGGTGGTCGGGCTCGCGCTGGTCATCTGGGCGGGGCTCTCCGCCGCTCCGAGCCCCGATCTCACGCCGCTGCCCGCGCCGCACTGGGCCGGGATCGCGGCGGCCGCCTCGCTCGCTTTCTTCGCCTTCATTGGTTTCGAGGACATGGTGAACATGTCCGAGGAGATGCGCGACCCCATCCGTGACATGCCGCGCGCGATCCTCGCCGCGCTCGCGATCACCGCCGTTCTGTATCTGACCGTGAGCTATGCCGCCGTGCGTGCGGTGCCGCTGGCCGATCTCGCCCGCTCCGAACAGCCGCTGGCGCTGGTATGGCAATCGGCGGGGCACGCGCCCGGAATCCTCGCCGCGATCGCGGTGGCGGCGGCGCTGAACGGGGTGCTCGCGCAGGTGGTGATGGCGGCGCGCGTGCTGTTCGGTCTCGGTCGCCGCAGCCCCGCGCTTTCGGTTTTTCATCAGGCGCATCCGCGCTTTGGCACGCCGGTTCTCGCGACACTTCTTTGCGGCGTGGCGATGATTGCGCTTGCGCTCGCCGCCCCGGTCGAGCAATTGGCCGGTATTACCTCGAAGGTGCTTCTGGGCGTCTTCCTTCTCGTTAACTTGTCGCTCGTCGCGCTGAAAAGCCGGTCCGACTATGCGCCGTTCAAGGTGCCGATGGCGGTTCCGGTGGTGGGCGCATTAGTCGCCGGAGCGGCCCTGATTGCAGCCTTGGGAGGTTTCTCATGACCGTCTCGCTCTTTCTCGCTTGTGTCTGGGCACTCATAGCCACGCTGATCGCGATGGGACCGCGGCGGTTTCATTGGCCGGGCGCGTGGGGGCTGATCGCGGTGGGGGTGCCGCTGGTCGGCTGGGTGACCTATCAGAACGGTCCGATCTGGGGGCTGCTGGTCATGGCGGGCGGGATGTCCGTGCTGCGCTGGCCGGTCATTTTCCTCGTCCGGGCGCTGCGCGGCACGCGCGACACCGCTGAGTGAGCTCACGATCGCTTGCTTCGCCCCGCGCGCGAGGCTACGAAACGCGCCATGACCGATTGCCCCTCGACCTATACTCCGCGCGGCGCTCTGACGCCGAACCGTCCGCTTGACTCGCTGACCTGGCTTCGCGTGGGCGGCCCGGCCGACTGGCTGTTCCAGCCTGCCGACGAGGATGACCTTGCCGCCTTCCTGAAAGGCCTGCCCGAAGAGATCGCGGTCTTCCCGATGGGCGTCGGCTCGAACCTGATCGTGCGTGATGGCGGTCTGCGCGCGGTGGTGATCCGCATGGGGCGCGGTTTCAACGGCATCGACTGCGAGGGCGAGACCGTCACCGCAGGTGCGGCGGCGCTGGACGCCCATGTCGCGCGCAAAGCGGCGCAGGCGGGGCTCGATCTGACCTTCCTGCGCACGATCCCCGGCGCGATTGGTGGCGCAGTGCGGATGAACGCGGGCTGCTACGGCAGTTACGTGGCCGACCACCTGATCGAAGCGCGTGCGATCACGCGGGCAGGGCAGCGGGTCACGCTCACGCCCGCCGATCTGAACTTCGCCTATCGTCAAAGCGATTTGCCCGAGGGCTGGGTGCTGACCGGCGCGACTTTCCGCGCCGAACCCGGCGATCCGGCGGCGCTCGAGGCGCATATGGCTGAACAGCTGGCCAAGCGCGACGCGACCCAACCCACCAAGGAGCGCACCGCCGGATCGACCTTCCGCAACCCGGCGGGCTTTTCCTCGACGGGACGCGCCGATGACACGCATGAGTTGAAGGCGTGGAAGGTCATCGACGACGCCGGCATGCGCGGCGCGCGCATCGGCGGCGCGCAAATGTCGGAAAAACACAGTAATTTTATGATCAACACTGGCGGGGCGACCGCGGCCGATCTCGAAAATCTCGGGGAAGAGGTGCGCAAAAAGGTTGTGCAATCGAGCGGAATTTCGCTAGAGTGGGAAATCATGCGTGTAGGAGAATTCGAGGCATAAGACCTCCACCCTACAACGCAATTACCGGACGGGGGCCAACCCCCGCATGAGGCGAAAGTAGCGGGTATGTCGAGCAGGGCATCCCACCGTGTGGCGGTTCTTCTGGGCGGCCCTTCTGCTGAGCGGGAGGTGTCTCTGTCCTCGGGGCGCGAATGCGCCAAGGCATTGCGCACGGCGGGTTTCGAAGTGATCGAGATCGACGCGGGAGAGGATCTTCCGCAACGGCTGAACGATGCCGCGCCTGACTGTGTTTTCAATGCTTTGCACGGTCGCTGGGGCGAAGATGGCTGCGTTCAGGGCATGCTCGAATGGCTCCGTATCCCCTATACTCATTCCGGCGTTCTGGCCTCTGCGCTGGCCATGGACAAGGCCCGCGCCAAGCAGGCCTATGCCGCCGCGAACCTGCCCATCGTGCAATCGGTGATCGCCTCCAGGGGTGACGTGATGGCGCGGCACGTGCTGCCCGCGCCCTACGTCGTGAAGCCGAATAACGAAGGATCGTCCGTCGGCGTCTACCTGGTGATGGACGGCGCGAATTCTCCGCCGCAGCTGTCGGCCGAGATGCCCGAAGAGGTGATGGTCGAGACCTACGCCCCGGGCCGCGAATTGACCGTTTCCGTGATGGGCGAGCGCGCGCTCTGCGTGACCGAAATCATCACCGAGGGCTGGTACGACTATGACGCGAAATACCGCCCCGGCGGATCGCGTCACGTCCTTCCCGCCGAAATCCCCGTCGAGATCACCGAAGCCTGCCTCGATTACGCAATTCGCGCACATCAGGTGCTGGGCTGCCGGGGGCTCTCGCGCACCGATTTCCGCTGGGACGAGGGCAGGGGGCTCGCCGGTCTCGTGCTGCTGGAAACCAACACCCAGCCCGGCATGACGCCCACCTCGCTTTCGCCCGAACAGGCGGCCCATTGCGGCATCGACTTCCCGGAGCTTTGCGCCTGGTTGGTGGAGGACGCCTCATGCGGCCGCTGAACGGGACCACGCCGCGCGAAGCCCCCGGGCATCGCAAAGGCCCCTCGGGCGGCATGGCTCCTCGCGTTTACCAACGCTCCAAACGTCCCGCGCGCCGCGATCCCGCGCCGTCGCGGCTCGCTTTCAAACTCGAACGGCTGTGGCTGACGCCCGCCGTGCGCGCCTTCACCCGGATCGGCCTTCCGCTCGTGTTGATCGTTGCGGGCCTTGGGGTATGGCTCGGCGATCCCGGCCGACGCGCCGAGCTGGTCGCGCAGGTGCAGGATGTGAAGGACGCGATCGAGCATCGCCCCGAATTCATGGTCAAGCTGCTCAAGATCGAGGGTGCGAGTCCCGAGGTCGCGCATGCCGTGCGCGCGATGCTGCCGGTGGGGCTGCCCGCGTCCAGCTTCGACATCGACCTTGATGCCTATCGCGATACGATCCGCCGGCTCGATGCGGTGGCCGATGCGCGCCTCGTGATCCGCCCCGGTGGCGTGCTCGAGGCCGACGTGACCGAGCGCGTGCCCGCGATCCTCTGGCGGCAGCCAGCGGGTCTGGAAATGCTCGACGCCTCCGGCCACCGGGTCGCCACGCTGATTTCGCGCGACGCGCGCCCCGATCTGCCGGTGATTTCCGGCATGGGCGCGGACAAGGCGGTGCCCGAGGCGCTGGAGATCATCGCCGATGCCGGTCCGATCCTGCCGCGCCTGCGCGGGCTGGAGCGGTTGGGCGAGCGGCGCTGGGACATGGTGCTCGATCACGATCAGCGCATCATGCTCCCCGAGACCGATCCCGTCGCCGCTCTCGACCGCATCCTCGCGCTCAATACCGCCGAGGATCTGCTCGCCCGCGATTTCACCGTGATTGATTTTCGAAACAAGGACCGTCCGACGATCCGGCTCAGCGATAACGCGCTCGCCGAATTCCGCCGGGTGCAATCAGACATTCTCAAAGCGAGGGCCACGCAATGACCGATCTCTACGAGTTCCAGCGCGCAATGCGCAACATGCGTAAGGCAGCGATGCAACGGGGCGTGATCGCGCTTCTCGATATCGGCAGTTCCAAGATCGCCTGCCTCGTTCTGAAGTTCGACAATCCCAACGGGACCGAGGATGAAGGCTCGCTGGCGGGTCACGCCTCCGTGCGTGTGATCGGGGCCGCGACGACGCGCTCGCGCGGGGTGCGCTTCGGCGAGATCGACGCGATGGCCGAGACCGAGCGCGCGATCCGGACCGCCGTGCAGGCGGCGCAGAAGATGGCCAATACCCGTGTCGATCACGTCATCGCCTGTTTCGCGGGCGCCGAACCGCGCTCCTATGGTCTCGCCGGTGAGATCGAAGTGCAGGGCGATCAGGTCACCGAGGTGGATGTGAGCCGCGTGTTGGCGTCGTGCGATATCCCACCGCTCGGGGCAGGGCGCGAAGTGCTCCATGCGCAGCCAGTGAACTTCGCGCTCGACCATCGCTCGGGTCTGGCTGATCCGCGGGGCCATGCGGGGCAACGGCTCGCGGTCGACATGCATTTGCTGACCGTCTCCGACACCGCGATCCAGAACCTGATTTACTGCATCCGGCGCTGTGATCTCGAACTCGCGGGTATTGCGAGTTCGGCCTATGTTTCCGGCGTCTCCAGCCTTGTCGAAGACGAGCAGGAACTGGGCGCTGCCTGCATCGACATGGGCGGCGGTGCGACCGGCGTGTCGATCTTCATGAAGAAACACATGATCTATGCCGATGCGGTGCGTCTGGGTGGCGAGCATGTCACCCGCGACATCGCGGCGGGGTTGCGGGTGCCGATGTCGGTGGCCGAACGGATCAAGACCTTCCACGGCGGCGTCGTGGCTACCGGCATGGACGATCGCGAGATGATCGAGCTGGGCGGCGACTCCGGCGACTGGGAGAAGGATCGCCGCCAGGTAAGCCGGGCCGAGCTGATCGGCATCATGCGTCCGCGCGTCGAGGAAATCCTCGAAGACGTGCGTGCGATCCTCGATGCCGCAGGGTTCGAGCATCTGCCCTCGAAGCAGATCGTGCTGACCGGCGGGGCGAGCCAGATCCCCGGCCTCGACGGGCTGGCTGCGCGAATCCTCGGCCAGAACGTAAGGCTCGGGCGACCGATGCGGGTGCAGGGGCTGCCGCAGGCCGCGACCGGGGCGGGCTTCTCTTCCGTGGTGGGGCTCTCGCTTTTCGCGGCGCATCCGCAAGACGAATGGTGGGATTTCGAAATGCCGCCCGAAACGCTGGGCGGGCGCTCGCTGCGCCGGGCCATCCGCTGGTTCCGCGATAATTGGTGAAATGTTGCAAAAGTGAAAATCGACTGATCTCAGACGCCTGTCGCGCGAACTTCAAGTTCGCGTAGCGGCGGCGGTCTGACCGCACGATCCACACAATATCCTGACGTTTGCGCGAAATACCGCTGGTCACGGAATCTGGAGCTCCAGATTTTGTGGTTCGGGACGGTTTTTTGCGTGACGCTGCGGCGATTCATCGCTAAAATCGGCCTAATTTCCATCGAAATCGGCCTGGGACAGGGTCGGGCAGCAACAACAGGCGGACATACCACATGGCGTTGAATTTGATGATGTCAGAGCACGAGGACCTCAAGCCCCGGATCACCGTATTCGGCGTCGGGGGCGCGGGCGGGAACGCGGTCAACAACATGATCGAGCAGCAGCTCGAGGGCGTGGAGTTCGTGGTCGCGAATACCGACGCTCAGGCGCTGCAGCAGTCCAAGTCGCAGGCCCGGGTCCAGATGGGCACCAAGGTCACCGAGGGGCTGGGCGCAGGCGCGCGTCCCACGGTGGGCGCGGCCGCGGCCGAAGAGAGCATCGAGGCGATCGTCGATCACCTTGCCGGGGCGCATATGTGCTTCATCACCGCCGGCATGGGCGGTGGCACCGGCACCGGCGCGGCGCCGATCATCGCGCAGGCCGCGCGCGAGCTTGGCGTGCTGACCGTTGGCGTCGTGACCAAGCCCTTCCAGTTCGAAGGCTCCAAGCGGATGCGTCAGGCCGAGCAGGGCCTCGAGGAGCTCCAGAAGGTCGTCGACACGCTGATCATCATTCCGAACCAGAACCTGTTCCGTCTGGCCAACGAGAAAACCACCTTCACCGAAGCCTTCTCGATGGCCGACGACGTTCTGTATCAGGGCGTGAAAGGCGTGACCGACCTGATGGTCCGCCCGGGCCTCATCAACCTCGACTTCGCCGACGTGCGCGCGGTGATGGACGAGATGGGCAAGGCAATGATGGGCACCGGCGAGGCCACCGGCGAGGATCGCGCGGTTCAGGCGGCCGAGAAGGCGATCGCGAACCCGCTGCTCGACGAGATCTCGCTCAAGGGCGCGAAAGGCGTGCTGATCAACATCACCGGCGGCTACGACCTGACGCTGTTCGAACTCGACGAGGCGGCGAACCGGATCCGCGAAGAGGTCGACCCGGACGCAAACATCATCGTGGGTTCGACGCTGGATCCCGAGATGGAAGGCGCGATGCGCGTCTCCGTCGTCGCGACCGGCATCGACGCGCTGGCGAGCCCGGCGGAAATCCCGGTGCCGCGCCGCTCGCTGGCCGAGCCGCTGAAGCCCGCGGAAACCGCAGCCGAGGCCACCATCGAGCATGCACCCGTCGCAGCCGCCGCTCCGGCGCCGCAACCGGCACCGCAGCCTGCGCCGCAGCACGCGCCGGCCGCTCAGGCAGCCCCGCAGCCTGCGCCGCAATCGCAGCAGACCGCGCAAGAGCGGACCCTGTTCGATGCGCCCGCGGCGCGCGCCACGATGGATCAGCCGCGCGCCCACGAGGCCGCCGACGATCTGCCGCCGCCGGCCTACCGTCCGCAGCCTGCGCCCACGCAGGACCTGCATGTCGAAGACGGCGCGCATGACTATGTCGCACCGCGTCCGCGTCAACCCGGCACCCCTTCGCCGGAGGCGCTGCGTCGCCTCGAGGCGGCGGTGAACAAGACCCCGTCGAACGCGCCCGCGCAGCGTCCGATGGCTGCGACTCGCCCCGCAGCGCAGCAGCCGCAGCCGCAGGCAGAGCGTCCGCGTTTCGGGATCAACTCGCTGATCAACCGCATGACCGGTCACGGCCATGGCGAGCAGGGCCACGCGCCGCAGCAGCACGCTCCGCAGCAGCCTGCGCCGCAGCCCCAGCAGCAGCGTCCGCAGACCGCTCAGCCGCGCGCGGAAGCCTACGATGACGAGCAATCCGACGATCAGGATCGCATCGAAATTCCGGCATTCCTGCGTCGTCAGGCAAATTAATCGGTCACAAAGACTTCACGAAACATCGAAAAGGGCCTGCGCGAGCGGGCCCTTTTCTATTGGAGAACAAAGGTTTACGTCCTCATACGCGGTGTTCCGCCAGATCACGGTCGCAATGTTTCAGGCCGTTACAAAGAGTGAATTGTTAACCGCGCCCTCTCTGACTAACTGATGCTGCGGCTCCCGAACCCGTGTGTTCGTTGATCGCCAGAGAAAAAAGTTGTGAGGTCTATCGTGCAGACGACGCTTGCCAAATCCGTGGCCTTTTCCGGCGTTGGGCTCCATTCGGGCGCCCCAGTCGAGATGCATGTGCATCCGGCGCCGTCGGGCCATGGCATCGTGTTCCGTCGCACCGATGTGTCCGGCGTGAACCCCCGCGTACCCGCCTTGTGGAGCAACGTGCCGAGCGCGACGCTCTGCACGCTGATCGAAAACGAGGATGGCGTCCAGGTCTCGACGATCGAGCATCTGATGGCGGCACTCGTCGGTTCGGGCATTCACAATGCGCTGATCTCGCTCGACGGGCCTGAAGTGCCGATCCTCGATGGCTCTTCGGCCCCGTTCGTCGCCGAGTTCTGCGAAGCCGGTCTGCGGCACCTCGCCGCGGAACTGCGCGCGATCCGCATCCTCAAGCCAGTCGAAGTGCGCAACGGCAAGGCCGTCGCGCGGCTCGAACCGGCCGCCAGCCTCGAGATCGATTTCGCGATCGACTTCACCGACGCCGCCATCGGCCGTCAGAGCAAGCGTCTCAAGATGGCCAACGGCGCCTTCGTGCGCGAGCTGATGGACAGCCGCACCTTCTGCCGCCTCGCCGATGTCGATGCGATGCGCGAGAAGGGGCTGAGCCTCGGCGGCACCTTCGAGAATGCCGTGGTCGTCGATGGCGACAAGGTTCTGAGCCCCGGCGGTTTGCGTCACGCGGACGAACCAGTGCGCCACAAGATGCTCGACGCGCTTGGCGATCTCGCGCTCGCGGGCGCGCCGATCCTCGGTCGTTATCGCGGCAACCGCGCGGGTCACGCGATGACGAACCAGCTTCTGCGGGCGCTGTTTGCGCGCCCCGATGCGTGGTGCTGGGAAACCTGCTCGCCCGCACAGGCTTACAGCCTGCCCGGAGCTGGTGTATGCTCGGCAGCGGCACTGGCATCGGCCTGAACGCATCGCGGCCCGGTCACGGGTTCGCGGGCATCGGGAAAAGGGGCGCAAAACCCGCAAAGGCATTTTGCGCCCCGGATTTTTCTGTGCTAGGACATGCCGAACGGCCTCCGAACCGGGGCAGTGATTGACGGGTCCGGGGCCTTTCTCCGGCAACGAAAGAGGGATGGGGCAGGGCATGGCGCGCGGCAAATTAGCGGCAGCGAAACTCGGGGCTCTTGGTCTTGTTATGGCGCTTTCCGCCTGCGGTCCTGATCCGAACAAAGCACCGAACCTCGAAAACTTCACGGCCAAGCAAATCTACGAGCGCGGCGAATACGAGCTCGAGGTCGGCAATCCGCGGCGTCCCAACACCGCGCTGAAATATTTCTCCGAGGTCGAGCGGCTTTACCCCTATTCGCAATGGGCCAAGCGCGCCTTGATCATGGAAGCCTATGCTCAGCACAAGGCGAAGAATTACGAAGAAGCCCGCGCCTCGGCGCAGCGATTCCTCGACACCTATCCGGGTGACGAAGACGCGGCCTATGCGCAGTATCTTCTGGCGCTCAGCTATTACGATCAGATCGACGAGGTCGGTCGCGATCAGGGCCTGACCTTCCAGGCGCTGCAGGCGCTGCGCGACGTGATCGAGAAATACCCCGATTCCGAATATGCCCAGTCGGCTATGCTGAAATTCGACCTGGCCTTCGATCACCTCGCCGGCAAGGAGATGGAGATCGGGCGCTACTACCTCAAGCGCGGTAACTACACGGCGGCGATCAACCGCTTCCGCGTTGTGGTGGAGCAGTTCCAGACGACGACCCACACGCCCGAGGCGCTGGAACGTCTGGTGGAGGCCTATCTCGCGCTCGGCATCACCGATCAGGCGCAGACCGCCGCGGCGATCCTCGGCCACAACTTCCAGTCCTCGCCCTTCTATCAGGACGCGTACAACCTGCTGCAAAGGCGTGGGTTGAAGCCCGAGGCGAAGGGCGACGGGTGGCTGTCCAGCGTGTATCGACAGGTGATTCAGGGCAAGTGGCTCTGATCTGGGCCCTCATGGTCTGACATGCTTCATTCGCTGGATATCCGCGACATTCTGATTATCGAGAGGCTCGAGCTGGACTTCGGTCCCGGCCTCAACGTGCTGACCGGCGAGACCGGGGCGGGCAAGTCGATCCTGCTCGATTGCCTGGGCTTCGTCCTTGGCTGGCGCGGGCGCGCGGAACTCGTGCGTCAGGGCGCCGATCAGGGCGAGGTGACAGCGGTGTTCGAACTGCCCTCCGATCACCCCGCGCGCGACGTGCTGGCCGAGGCCGGCATTCCCGTAACTGACGAGTTGATCCTGCGTCGGGTGAATGCGCGCGACGGGCGCAAGACCGCGTGGATCAACGACCGTCGGGCGAGCGGCGACGTGCTGCGGCAAGTCTCTGCCTCGCTGGTGGAACTGCACGGTCAATCCGACGATGGCGGCTTGTTGAACGAACGCGGCCACCGCGCGCTGCTCGATGCCTTCGCGGGCCATTCCGAGCTGCTGGAGGCTACCCGCTCCGCCTGGAAAGCGCGCGCAGCTGCGGCGCGCAAGCTTGAGGCGGCGCGTAGCTCACTTGCGGCCGTGAAAGAGGAAGAGGAATTCCTGCGCCACGCCGTGAAGGAATTCGACTCGCTCGATCCCAAGCCCGGAGAGGAAGCCGAACTCGACGGTCAGCGTCGCCTGATGCAGGGCGCCGCAAAAATCCGCGAAGATGTGTCCCGCGCCTTTGCCGCTCTGGGCCCGGAAGGGGCGGAGGGGATGATGCGTGACGCCGATCGCTGGCTGCAGGGCGCTGCGGACCGGGCCGAAGGGCGCCTCGACGCGCCGCTGGAGGCCTTGGAGCGCGCGTTCCTCGAATTGGGCGAGGCAGCCCAAGGCGTGGAGACCGCGCTTGATGCGCTCGATTTCGACCCGCATGCCTTGGAGGCCTGCGAGGAACGTCTGTTCGCGATCCGCGGTTTGGCCCGCAAGCATGGCGTGCTGGCCGATCAACTGGCCGATTTCGCCGAAGGCCTGCGCGAGAAGCTTGCTGCGCTGGACGCGGGCGAGGAGGGGATCGGTGCGCTAGAAGCCGACCTCGCGAAAGCCGGTGCAACCTATGACAAGGCCGCCGTGGCCCTGTCGCAGGCGCGCGCCGAAGCCGCGGGGCAGCTCGATGCCGCGATGGCGGGCGAGTTGGCTCCGCTGAAGATGGACCGCGCCGTGTTCGAGACGCGCCTGTCCGAGGGCGAGCCCGGGCCGGAAGGCACCGATACCGTGCGCTTCACCGTCGCCACCAACCCCGGCGCGCCGGCGGGCCCGCTCAACAAGATCGCCTCCGGGGGCGAACTGTCGCGCTTCCTGCTGGCGCTGAAAGTCGTGCTCGCGCGCGGCACCGATACGCTAACCCTGATCTTTGACGAGATCGACCGCGGCGTGGGCGGAGCCACCGCCGATGCCGTGGGGCGCCGCCTCGCAAAGCTGGCCGAAGGGGCGCAAGTCCTCGTCGTCACCCACTCTCCGCAGGTCGCCGCCCGTGGCGCCACCCATTTCCGCGTCGCGAAATCGGTGACTGACGGCATGACCACGTCCGAGGTCCGCGCGCTGGCCACAGCAGAGCGCACCGACGAGATCGCCCGGATGATCGCAGGCGCCGAAGTCACCGACGCCGCGAAGGCTGCGGCGCTGGACCTGCTGAAGGGGTAGGGGAGCGCCGCTTACCCCGCCTCCACGACGAACTGCGCGGCGACGATTTGCCAGCCATTCGGCGTCAGTTCCAGCGTTGCGGCCAGCGTGCAGCCGATGCGGCCGGCATCGGCGCCGTTCTCGGTGATGATCCCGGTCAGGACGAAGCGCTGCAGGACGACCGCTGCCTCGGCGCCGACAGGGCGCGATTTGGCCTTGCCGGTCACCAGGCGCGCGCGCGAGAAGGCGCCGGCGAGTTCGCCTGCGAACAACTCCGCGATCTGGGTGCGACCGGAGGCGACTCCACCCGTCAGCGAGATGAAATCGGCATCTTCCGCGAAGAATCCCGCAAGCGCCTGCGCATCGCGCGCGCCCCAGGCTTTTGCGAAGGCGCGGGGCAGCGCGTCCGGAGTCTCGAAGCTCATTCGTCCTGCTCCACCAGTTTACCGGGATTGAGAATGTTCTGCGGGTCGAGCGCGCGTTTGATCTGGCCCATCACGTCCCAACCCGCGCCATGCTCGTCGCGCATGTAGCCCGTCTTGCCCATGCCGATGCCGTGCTCGCCAGTGACGGTGCCCTGCATCTCGAGCGCGCGTTCGGCCATCTTCGCGGCCACTTTCTTGGCACGTTTGAACTCGTCCTTATCCTCGGGATCGAGCAGCAGGACAGAGTGGAAATTCCCGTCGCCGACATGGCCCACAACGGGACCGATCAGCCCGGCCTCGATGATGTCGCGCTTGGTCGCGGCCACGGCCTCTGCCAGCCGCGAGATCGGCACGCAGATATCGGTCACCAGTCCCATGCAGCCGGGGCGATGTGCGATCGTGGCGGGGTAGGCGCCGTGACGCATCTTCCACAGCTTATTGCGGTCCTCGGTCGTCGTCGCCCATTGGAAATCTGCGCCGCCCATTTCAGCCACGACTTCGCCGAACCGCTCGGAGGCCTCGGCCACACCGCTTTCCGAGCCGTGAAACTCGATCATCAGATGCGGTTTCGCGGGGAAATCGGTGCCGTTGGCCTCGTTGAATATCTGCGCGGTGAGGTCGTCGACGAATTCGATCCGCGCCATCGGGATGCCCATCTGGATCGTCATCTGCACCGTCTCGACCGCCGCTTCCAGCGTATCGAAGGCGCAGACCGCAGAGGAGATAGCCTCGGGCTGGCCGTGCAGGCGCAACGTCAATTCGGTGATGATCCCGAGCGTGCCTTCCGAACCCAGCATCAGCGCGGTCAGGTCATATCCGGCGGAGGATTTCTTCGCACGGCTGCCGGTCCGGATGATGCGGCCATCGGCCAGCACCACTTCCAGCGCCGCCACATTGTCGCGCATCGAGCCATAGCCCACCGTCGTCGTCCCGCTCGCCCGGGTCGCCGCCATGCCGCCAAGCGAGGCATTCGCGCCCGGATCGACCGGGAAGAACAGCCCCGTCGCGCGCAGATCCTCGTTCAGCGCCACGCGAGTCACGCCGGGCTGGACGCGGACCTGCATATCCTCGGCCAGAACCTCCACCACTCGGTCCATCTTCATCAGGTCAAGGCTGACCCCGCCGCGCACCGGCACGGCGTGTCCCTCCAGCGAGGTGCCCGTGCCGTAGGGCGTGATCGGCACGTCATGCGCGGCGCAGATCTTGACGATCTGGCTGACCTCTTCGGTGCTGGTCGGATAAGCCACGGCATCGGGGGGTGAGAAGGGAAACCACGTCTCGTTGCGGCCATGTTGGTCGCGCGCGCCTTTCGAGGTATCGAGCCGGTCGCCCAGCAAAGTTTCGAGTTCCGCCAGCGCCTCTGCCAGTGCCATGCAACGCCTCCCATGTCTTGCTGCCAAAGGTTTAGGCTCAGCCGCGCGGGAGTGAAAGGGTTTCAGCGGATTGTCGGCGGTTTTTGTCTCGGATCAAGGATTTGTCGCGAATCTTTGCCTAGGCAGCAGCGTGCAGGTCTCGCAGACTTGCAGTGCAGGAAAAAGAAGGAGCGCGCCAATGATGTTCGAGAGCCGGAAATGGGACGAGATCGAGGTCGGCCAGTCAGCCGAATTGAAGCGGCTATGCACTGCCGACGATTTCTATGTTTTCGCCGCCGCCTCCGGCAACCACAACCCGGTCCATCTCGAAGACGAGGATGGCGATGGCGACGGCCAGAAGGAGGCCTACGCGCCGGGCATGTTCGTGGCCTCTCTGATCACCGCGGTCCTGGGCAACCTGCTGCCGGGGCCGGGGACGCTCTACCGCGCGCAAAGCCTGCGCTTCCATGATCACGCGATGGCGGGTCAAGAGCTCTGCGCCCGCGTCGAGGTTCTCGAGAAGCTGCCCGGCGAGCTGCTGCGGATGAAGACGGAAGTGCGCCGTGTGGGCGATGACGCGCTGATCGTCGAGGGCGAGGCCGAGGTCCATGCCCCGCAGAAACACCTGAAATTCGATGCGCTCGAAGTGCCCGGCCTGATCTCCCAGCGCCATCGCCATTTCGAGAAACTGCTAGAGAAGGCCGAGCCACTGCCCGATCTGGTCACCGCCGTCGTCTGCCCCGAAGAGCCGGTGTCGCTCGACGGTGCGCTCCTCGCCGCCGAGCATCACCTGATCGAGCCGCTGCTGATCGGCCATCCCGAAAAGATCATGTCGGTCGCGAAAGAGCTCGGCCGCGACGTGACCAAGTTCGAGATCCTGCCCGCCGAGACCGCCCGCGATGCCGCGCGCATGGCGGTGCAGCTGGTCAACGAGGGGCGCGCCGGCGCGGTGATGAAGGGCCATCTGCATACCGATGCGCTCTTGAAGCCGATGCTCGACAAGAATACCGGGCTGCGGATCGGCAAGCGCTTCACCCATGTCTTCGTCATGGATGTGCCGGGCGTTGTGCATCCGCTGATTGTCACCGATGCCGCGATCAATATCGCGCCGGATCTCGAGACCAAGGTGCATATCGTGCAAAACGCGATCGACGTGGCGATCTCGATCGGGATCGAGGTGCCGAAAGTGGGCGTGCTGTCTGCAGTCGAGACCGTGACGCCCGCGATCCCGTCGTCCCTCGATGCGGCGCTGCTGTCGAAAATGGCAGAGCGCGGGCAGATCACCGGGGGCGAAGTCGATGGGCCGCTCGCGATGGACAATGCGGTCGATCTGGCCGCCGCACGCACCAAGGGCATCCGCTCGGCGGTCGCGGGCCGGGCCGAGGTGTTGGTCGCACCCGGGATCGATTCCGCGAATATGCTGGCCAAGCAGCTCGCTTACATCTCTCACGCGGAAGGGGCGGGGCTGATGCTGGGCGCGAAGGTGCCGGTGATCCTGAACTCGCGCTCCGATAGCGGGATGGCGCGGCTGGCCTCTGCCGCCGTAGCCTCGATCCACTACCACCGCACCTGCGGGGGCCGCGCATGAGCACCCGTGCGATCCTGACACTGAACTCCGGCTCGTCCTCGCTGAAGCTGGGGTTGTTCTCGGAAGACCTCGAGACGCTCGCGCTTGGCCATGTCGACCGGATCGGACGGCGCGAGGCGGCGATGAAACTCAGCGGACCCGATGGATCCCCGCTTCCGCTGCCCGCTTCCGCGCCAGATGACTTCGTCACCAATGCGGCGGCGCTACACACTGCGCTTGCGGCCTTCCAGTCGGCCTTTCCCGGGCTGGAAGTGATCGCGGTCGGCCACCGGATCGTGCATGGCGGGATCGACCACGCCGCGCCGGAACCCCTGTCCGAGCCGCTCATGGCGGAATTGGCCAAGCTCGCCCCGTTCGCGCCGCTGCACCAGCCACATAACCTCGCCGGTGTCCGTGCCGCGGTCGATACCTTCCCCGGCACGCCGCAGGTCGCCTGCTACGACACCGCCTTTCATCGCGGCCATCCCTTCGTCAGCGACACATTCGCGCTGCCGCGCCGCTATTACGAGCAGGGTGTGCGCCGCTACGGCTTCCACGGGCTGAGCTATGATTTCATCAATGGCGAACTGACGCGGACCGAGCCCGAGTTGCACAAGGGGCGGATGATCGTGGCGCATTTAGGCTCGGGTGCGTCGATGTGCGCGATCGAGAACGGCCAGTCCGTCGCCTCGACAATGGGGTTCTCCGCGCTGGAAGGCCTGCCGATGGGCACCCGCCCGGGCGAACTGGACCCCGGCATTCTGCTCTACATGATGGATCAGGAGGGGAAGAGCCCGTCCGAGATTTCGACGCTGCTCTACAAGGAATCGGGCCTATTGGGCATGTCCGGCATTTCCAACGACATGCGCACGCTCGAGGCCTCGGACGATCCCAAGGCAAAAGAAGCGATCGATTATTTCTGCTTCCGCATCAAACGCCAGATCGGCGCGATGGCGGCGGCGATGGGCGGCCTGGACGGGATCGTCTTTACCGGCGGAATCGGGGAGAACTCGGCGCGCGTGCGTGCGCAGGCCTGCGACGGTCTGGGCTTCCTCGGGGTCGCGGTCAATGCCGACGCCAATGCCGAAAATGCGCGCGAGATCGGGGCGGGCGCGGTTCGGGTTCTCGTAATCCCAACCAACGAGGAAATCGTCATCGCGCGGGCGGCGAAGGCGGTACTCGACCTCTAGACGACGGCGCATGCGGCCCCTGCGGGACGCTCCGCGGGGGATATTTAGACCAATACGAAAGAGGGGACCCAGCTTTTCGGCTTGGTAAAAATATCCCCGCCGGAGGCATCCCCGGCATACTGTGCGCGCAGCCTCAGATCGGCGCGCAGGCGGTTTGCAGCCACGCCTTGGCGCCCTCGCTGACCTTGGGCGCGATACGCTCCAGAACCTCGGCGTGATAGGCGTTGAGCCAGTCGCGCTCCTCGGGGCCGAGCAGATCGATGTCGATCAGGCGGCGGTCGATCGGCACCCAGGTCAGCGTCGAGAAAGAGAGCTGGTCGCGGTTGTCGCCCTTGGCCCCGGCCTCTTCGGTGAGGATCAGGTTCTCGATCCGGATGCCGAATGTGCCTTCGCGGTAATAGCCCGGTTCGTTCGACAGGATCATTCCGGGTTCGAGCGGCAGGGTCGAGACGCGCGAGATCCGCGCGGGGCCTTCGTGCACGCAAAGCGCAGCGCCGACGCCGTGACCTGTCCCGTGATCGTAATCCCAGCCCTCGGCCCACAGGGGCGCACGGGCGAGCGCATCGAGATGGGCCCCCGCCACGCTGCGCGGGAAGCGCGTACGCGACAGTGCGATCATGCCCTGCAACACCCGGGTGAAGGGACGTTTGGCGTCTTCCGGTACATCGCCCACGGCGACGGTGCGGGTGATGTCGGTGGTGCCGTCGACATATTGCCCGCCCGAATCCACCAGCAGCAACTCACCCGGTTTCACGGGGCGGTTGGTGTCCTCGTTCACGCGGTAATGGACGATCGCGCCATTGCCGCCCGCGCCGCAGATCGTCTCGAAGGAGATGTCGAGCAGCGCATTGGTATCGCGGCGGAAGCCCTCGAGGGCGGTGGCCACGTCGATCTCGGTCAGCTGGCCTTTCGGGGCCTCCGCGTCGAGCCAGCTGAGGAATTCGACCATCGCGGTGGCGTCGCGCAGATGGGCGGCTTCCATGCCCGCGATTTCGGCTGCGTTCTTGCGCGCCTTCGGCAGAATGCAGGGATCGCGCGCCTCAACGATCTTGGTGTCGTGATCGGCCAGCAGCAGAGAGACGGCGAGCGGCGCGCTGTCGGGGTCGACCAGCACCGGGCCTTCGATCGCTTCCAGCGCGGCGGTCAGGCTGTCGGGCGGCAGGATCGAGACCCCGTCGCCCAGATGGGCGCGCAGATCGGCGTCGAATTTCGCGTCATCGGCGAAGAGCTTCACCGTGCCGTCGTCGAAGAGCACCGCGAAGGACTGGACCACCGGGTTGCGGGGGATATCCGCGCCGCGAATGTTCAGCAGCCAGCAGATCGAATCCGGCAGGGTGAGCACGGCGGCCGCGATATCCTCTTCGCGCAGGTCTTCGGCCAGACGCGTGCGTTTCTCCGCCGCAGTCTCGCCTGCGAATTCCGCCGGATGGATGCGGGCGGGCTCGGCGGGCGGGGCAGGGCGGTCGTCCCAGACGCGGTCCACGAGGTTCTCGCTCTCGATCAGCGCGATGCCGGTGCCTTCAAGCCCCTCGCGGATCTTCGCGATCTCGGATTTGGTGTGCAGCCACGGGTCGAAGCCGATCTTGGCGCCTGCATGGGCGTTTTCCGTCAACCAGTCGGCTGGTTTCACCTCGGGCCAGCTCACCGGCGTGAAGTGGTCGAGCGAGACCTCGGCGCGTACCTGCACCCGGTAGCGGCCATCGACGAAGACGCCTGCGATCTCGGGCAGCGCGATGCAGAAGCCCGCCGAGCCGGTGAAGCCGGTCAGCCAAGCCAGACGCGCATCGCAAGGCGCGACATATTCGCCCTGATGTGCGTCGGCCCGAGGAATGATGAAGCCGTCGAGCCCGGCGGCTGACATGGCTTCGCGCAGCGCCGCCAGCCGGGGCGGGCCCAGTTCGGGGCGCGATTGCACCGAGAAATCCTGAAACATCAGATAGCCTTCTTGATCCCGAGGAAGCGGGCGCGGGCCCGCGGATCGCTGTCGAAGAGGGAGGCGAGCTGTTCGGTCATGGCGCCCGCCAGTTGCTCCACATCGGTGATCGTCACCGCGTGCTGGTAATAGCGCGTCACGTCATGGCCGATGCCGATGGCGATCAGCTCCACCGCGCGGCGGCGCTCTACCATGGCGATCACGTCGCGCAGGTGTTTCTCCAGATAGATCGCGGGGTTCACCGACAGCGTCGAGTCGTCCACCGGTGCACCGTCCGAGATCACCATCAGGATCTTGCGCTGCTCGGTCCGGGCGAGCATCCGGCGATGCGCCCATTCCAGCGCCTCGCCGTCGATGTTCTCCTTCAGCAGACCTTCCTTCATCATCAGGCCCAGATTGGCCCGCGTCCGGCGCATCGGCGCGTCGGCCCGCTTGTAGATGATGTGGCGCAGGTCGTTGAGGCGTCCGGGGCTTTGCGGGCGGCCATCTGCAAGCCATTTCTCGCGCGATTGCCCGCCTTTCCAGGCGCGGGTGGTGAAGCCGAGGATCTCGACCTTCACGTCGCAGCGCTCCAGCGTGCGGGCGAGCACGTCGGCGCAGATCGCCGCGATCGAGATCGGGCGACCCCGCATCGAGCCGGAATTATCCAGCAGTAGCGTCACCACCGTGTCGCGGAACTCGGTGTCCTTCTCGACCTTGAAGCTGAGCGGCGTGGTCGGGTTCGCGACGACACGGGCCAGGCGGCCCGCATCGAGCATCCCTTCCTCGCGGTCGAATTCCCACGCACGGTTCTGCTGCGCCTGCAGGCGGCGCTGCAGCTTGTTGGCGAGCCGCGAGACAGCTCCTTTCAGCGGGTCCAGCTGCTGATCGAGATAAAGGCGCAGACGCTCCAGCTCGGCCGGTTCGGCCAGGTCCTCGGCGGCGATCTCCTCGTCGAATTCGGTCGTGTAGACCACGTAATTCGGGTCGGCCTGCGAATGCGGCGGGGGCGGCGGCGGCTCCAGCGGCGCATCGGCCTGCGGCATATCCATCTCGTCGCTCATTTCCTGATCGGCGAGATCGTCGGAGCTGACGGAGGTCTGGGTCTGGTCGTCCTGCGCTTCCTGGCTGGATTCGGGCGAGGCCTCGGCGTCGTCGTCTTCCTGCTCGTCGCGGGCCTGCTCTTCGCCCTGTTCCTCGTCGGCGTTCTCTTCCTGCTCGTCCTCGGCGTCGTCGCCCATCTCCTCGTCGGGATCGTCGCCCAACTGATCGGCATAACCGAGATCGGCGATCACCTTGCGGGTGAGGCGCGCAAAGGCGGCCTGATCGGCAAGGACGTGTTTGACGTTTTCCAGATCGTCGCCCGCCGATTGCTCGATGAAGGGGCGCCACAGATCGAGCACGTTATCCGCGCCGGGCGGCAATTTCCGGCCGGTCGCCAGTTCGCGCACGAAATACCCCGCGGCGACCGAGAGCGGCGCTTCCTCGGGAGCGCGAATCTGGGCGTAGCCCTTGCGCTCTGCCTCATGGGCGATCTTGGCGTCGATATTCGACAGGGTGCCCGGCATGTCGCGCGCGCCCAACGCTTCACAGCGCGCGGTCTCCATTGCCTCGTAGATCGCGCTCGCCAACTCGCCCGACGGGGCGTAACGGCTGTCGATCTTGGCGTCGTGGTGACGGCGGCGCATCGCCATCGCATCGGCCGTGCCGCGCGCCAGCAGAACCTCGTCGCGGCTCATCCGGCGCGAAACCTGCGGCAGGCGCATCGTATCGGCGGTCATTCCCGAAGGATCGACCGTGTAGCTCACCGTCATGTCGGGCGCGTCGGCCATCGTCTTGGTGGCTTCGGCCAGCGCCTTTTTGAAGGGATCCGCGGGGTTGTCGGAAGGCTTGCTCATGGCCTCAGATAAAGCACCGCGCGCGCCGACCCGCAAGAGCCGATCGCGTAAGCGGGCGATGCGGCGCAGACGGGCAGCGCCGCCGGCGCGGTTCCCGCATTTGACGCGCGACACTCGTTCGCATCCGCACATAACTCCCGGTTGGAAGCGGGCGATTACTTCTTAGGTTAACTCGCAACACGGACAGCACGTCTCCCCCCGTGGCCCTTCCTCCCCCGAGGGCCTTCCCGTGCGACATACCGGAAAGGAGTTCGACATGAGCGAGACCCTGAATATCGGCCTGATCGTCGGCACGACCCGCGAAGGTCGCTTCGCCGACCGCGCGCTCGAATGGTTCGAGACCAAGATCGGGGCGCGCGACGACATGCGCTACGAGGTTCTGGATCTGCGCGAAGCCGCGCTGCCCTTCTTCGACGAGGCAGGCCCGCCCGCCGCGAAACCCGTGACCAGCGAGAACGCGCGCGCTTGGGGCGAAAAGCTCAAGGAATTCGACGGGTTCATCGTGGTGACGGCGGAGTACAACCACTCAATTCCCGCGACGATCAAGAACGCTTTCGACTACGCGTTCGAGGGCTGGCGCCGCAAGCCGCTGGGCACCGTCGGCTATGGCGGCGTGGGCGCGGCCCGCGCGGTCGAGCATCTGCGCCTCGTCGCGATCAATTTCGGCATGGTGCCCGTCGCGGGTGCGGTCAGCATTGGCGGTGCTGATTTCGTGAAGGCCTCGCAGGGCACGCCGATCGCGGAACTGGGCGACCATCTCGACGGTCCGGCGAAAACGCTGCTCGACGACATGGCCTTCTGGGGTCAGGCGGCGAAACTTGCCAAGATCGAGGCAGAAAATCGTCAGGCCGCGTGATCCGACCCCGCCTGTTTTTCGTAGTTAGTTGAGTAACGAGTACCAGCCCGGCCTTTGTGCCGGGCTTTTTTGCGCCGCTCCTCGCGAAGAGGTCGCAGCGCGAGCGGTTACTGGAAAAGCCCCGAGCAGATCATCGGCATCCAGTCCGCGCGCAGCGTACTCAGCGGGAAGGCGCGACGATCCTGCGAGCCTTTCGCCTCCTGCCCGCGCCGCGTCATGACGTAATCCCCATTGAGCAGGTTGACGTCGCAGGTGCCGGTATTCTCGTTATCGATCCGGTCGTAGAAGCTGTAGCTGTAGCCCGAGACGACAAAACCACCATTGCGCCACGCGATGGAATAGGTGCTCTCCCACGGGTTGCGCCCGATGCCGATCTGCTCGGAATGCAGCTTGAACGCGCCGTTGGGAAGCGGCTCGAGAGATGGCGTCTGGCCGCCTGCCTGACCGGAGAAGACAACCCGCTCGACCGTCATCTCGCGCTTCAGTCCGAAGGTCGGATCGCCGAGATAGACCACCAGATCGGCTGCATCCGCACCGTTCTGCACCAGCATCGCCGCATCCTGCGTGCCGTCGCCGTTCCAATCGCCGGTGAGCGCCGCGAAAATCTCGCCATCCTTGGGCGCCTCCTGGGCTGCCGCCGCGAAGGGCAGCAGCGCCGCGAGAAGCACGCCCCGGATCGCGAGGCGCGGCATCACGAGGCGATGGCCGCCGCCGATTCCGGCAGCTCCTCGTCGAAGAGGCGCTGGTAGAACTCGGCCACGGTCTGACGCTCCAGCTCGTCGCACTTGTTGAGGAAGCTCAGGCGGAACGCGTAGCCGATATTGTCGAAGATGCGCGCGTTCTGGGCCCAGGCGATCACCGTGCGCGGCGACATCACCGTCGAGAGATCGCCATTCATGAAGGCGGTCCGCGTCAGGTCTGCCACGGTCACCATCTGGCTGATCACCTTGCGGCCCTCGGCCGTGTTGTATTGCGGGTTCTTCGACAGAACGATCGCGACTTCGGCGTCGTGGCTGAGATAGTTCAGCGTCGAGACCAGCGACCAGCGGTCCATCTGGCCCTGGTTGATCTGCTGGGTGCCGTGGTAGAGGCCCGTCGTGTCGCCCAGACCCACCGTGTTCGAGGTCGCGAACAAACGGAAATAGGGGTTCGGCGTGATCACTTCGTTCTGGTCGAGCAGCGTCAGCTTGCCGTCGGCTTCCAGCACCCGCTGGATCACGAACATCACGTCGGCGCGGCCCGCATCATATTCGTCGAAGACGATCGCGGTCGGGTTGCGCAGCGCCCAGGGCAGGATGCCCTCGTGGAACACCGTCACCTGCTTGCCATCGACCAGCTTGATCGCATCCTTGCCGATCAGGTCGATCCGGCTGACGTGGCTGTCGAGGTTGACGCGCACACAGGGCCAGTTCAGGCGGGCGGCGACCTGTTCGATATGGGTCGATTTCCCGGTGCCGTGATAACCCTGGATCATCACGCGGCGATTATAGGCAAAGCCTGCGAGTATCGCCATCGTGGTGTCGGGGTCGAATTTGTAGGTGGAGTCGATCTCCGGCACGCGGTCGGTGCGCTCTGCAAACCCTTTGACCTTCATGTCGGAATCGAGGCCGAACACCTCGCGCAGGTCGATTTCTTCGGTGGGCTTGGCGGTCTGGTCGAGCATCGCGGACGTCCTTTCGTGGTTGGGTCGATTTGTGAACCATCGCGCGCAGGCGTGCAAGGGGGCGATGGTGCGCGATGCGCGGGGCTTTTATCGGCCCGTTCCCGCCAGTGTGGCTTGGAGTGAGTTGACCCGGACCCGGCATCCGCTAGAAAGACGCGAAAGCTTGAGGTGCATCATGCAGCATTACGAATACAAGGTCATCCCGGCGCCCGCGCGCGGCGACAAGGAGCGCGGCCTGAAATCCGGCGCCGACCGTTTCGCCCATGCGCTTTCCGGTGTGATGAACGAGATGGCGGCGCGCGGCTGGGAATACCTGCGCGCAGAGACCCTGCCTGCGGAAGAGCGCACCGGCCTGACGGGTAAGTCCACGGTCTATCACAACCTGCTGGTATTCCGCCGCCCGACCAGCGCCGATCCGGCGCAGGCGATCGGTGCACATCCCGATCCCGAGGCTGCGGCGAATGACGAGGACGCGCCCGAGGCCAAGCGCCGCGCGCTTCTCGCCGATGCGCCCGAGGGCCGTGCGCCGAAACTGCGCGCCAGCCGCGACGGGTCGTCAGGCGACGGGGACTGACCGTTACGGACAGGGCGAAGGTAGGGCGGCTTGGAACCGGACCAATCCACCCGAAACGTGCCGCGCGCCCGCACCAGCGCGCCAGTCGCGTTGCCGTCGGGACGCTCCTTGCTCGCCCTTGATCCGTGCAATTAGCGGCCCCATTTCCGCCCGACCCCCTTTCAACATCCGTCATTTCCAGTAGACTGCGTGACCCGACTCGGAGGCAGGCCCAAATGCCGCCCCGAAGTGGCATTCGGGCAGCAGGCAAGAGGCAAGCATGAGCAACAGCGATCCTTTCGGCTTCAACATTTCGGCCGCGGCGGACAAGAAGCGCCGCTCGCGTGGCAGACGCGGCATGTCGGGGGCTTTCGAGACCTCGACCCGGATCTGCGACAAGGAAGGCTGCAACGAGCCGGGCAAGTACCGTGCGCCGAAAAGCCCGAAAATCCTCGACGACTACTACTGGTTCTGCAAGGACCACGTCCGCGAGTACAATCTGAACTGGAATTATTTCCAGGGTCAGTCCGAGGAGGAATTCCAGGCTTTCCTGGACAATGCGACCGTCTGGGAACGGCCCACGAAGCCCTTCAGCAAGGCCAAGGAAGAGGCGGGCTGGGCGCGTCACGGCATCTCGGACCCGCATGAGATCCTCGGCGACAACGCCACGAAGAACCCGGGCCGGACGATGGGGCGCAAGCTGCCGCCGACCGAACGCCGCGCGCTCGACATTCTCGAGGCGAAGGACTCGATGTCCAAGGCTGAGATCCGCAAGTGCTACAAGGCGCTGATCAAGGTGCTGCACCCGGATATGAACGGCGGCGACCGCTCGCAGGAAGAGATGCTTCAGGAAGTCGTCTGGGCCTGGGACCAGCTGAAGGACAGCCGCAACTTCAAGTGACGGCAGGGGGGCTCTGCCCCCCGCGCTGCGCGCGTCACCCCGGGATATTTTCGCAAACCCGAAGCAAAGAGGCGCGCTCAAATCCTCGGGCTTGCCGAAATATCCCGGGGTGAATGCCGCAGGCAGAGGGGCTGCGCCCCTCGCTCCCGTTGCCATCGCGCGCCCTTCCCATTCCGTGCCCCCGCCCCATCTCTAGGGGAGGAGGTGCTTCATGAACCCGTTTCCGAGTATGCCCGCCGCTCTGGCGCTCGCCCTGACGATCCCCGTCCTCTCGAGCCTCGGCCTTGCGCCCCTCGCCGCGCCTGCCGCCGCGCAAAACGTGGGCGAGAAGCCGATAAGCCGCGATCTTCCTTTCGTCCTCAAGCCGGTTGCGCTGCTGGAAAACCCATGGGCGATCGCGCCCTTGCCCGATGGCTCGGTGCTGGTGACCGGCAAGGCGGGCAAGATGTGGCATGTCACGGGCGGCGGGGCGCAGGCGATCAGCGGGCTGCCAGAGGTGCAATATAGCGGCCAGAACGGGCTGCTCGATGTTGCAGTGCCGCCCGATTTCGCTGAGACGCGCGAGGTCTATATCACCTATGTCGCGCCGGATAACGCGCTGCATCTGGCGCGTGGGGTGCTGGATGGCACCCAGCTCACGCAGCTGAAGACGATCTGGCAGCAGACGCCGGGCGGGCGTGGCCAGCCGGGCGGGATCGTCGCCTTCGGGCCCGACGGAATGGTTTATCTCACGGTCGGCGACCGGATGCAGCCCGACACCGCGCAGGACCCGGGCAACCCGCGCGGCAAAATCCTGCGCCTGACCCGCGAAGGTCAGCCCGCGCCCGGCAATCCCCATGAAGGGGCGGGCGGTGTGCGCGCCGAGACGTGGACTGAGGGGCACCGCAACCAATACGGCCTCGCTTTCACGCCGGACGGCAAGCTCTGGGAGCACGAGATGGGCCCGCGTGGCGGCGACGAGCTGAACCTGATCGAGAAGGGCAGGAATTACGGTTGGAACGCGGTCTCGAACGGCCGACACTATTCCGGCCAGCCGATCCCGGATCACGACACGCGGCCCGAATTCGCTGCGCCGAAGCTCTGGTGGACGCCGGTGATAGCGCCGGCAGGGCTTGCGGTCTATCAGGGCCGCGACTTTCCCGACTGGCAAGGCGATATGCTGATCGGCGGGCTCGCCGGGCAGGGGCTGGCGCTGGTGGCGGGCGACGGCTCGGACCAGATCGCGCGCTGGAACCTGCAGATGCGTGTGCGCGACGTGGCCGTGGGGCCCAATGGCGAGGTCTGGATCATCGAGGACGCGGGCGAGGGCGCACTCTATCGGCTGATGCCGAAATGAGCTTGCCCGGCGCTTGACCCAAAACGGCGGTGCGCGCATCCGAGCGCGGCGCCGTCGGAATTGGCGAAGGTCGGGCAGGGGGCCCCGCCTTTCCGTTTGCGGGCTTATATTCGGCCCAGCCAAGGCGCGCCTTATTCTCGCCCCGGCGCATCGCCAGATCAAATCACCAGACGATGCCGCCGCACAGGGAGATACCCACGAGCACGGGTTCCGATTGGCTTGCCTCGGACTATTCGCGGTGGATCTGGAACGGCGCCCAGCTCTGGCTCACCGGCATGATCTCGATCGAGTTGATGTTCACATGCGCGGGCAGGGCGGCGACCCAGTAGATGCTCTCGGCGATATCCTCGGGCTGCAGCGGATCGGCCCCGGCATAGAGCTTGTCATAGGCCGCCTTGTCGCCACCGGTGCGCACGAGGGTGAATTCGCTCTCCGACAGACCCGGCTCGATCGAGGTCACGCGCACGCCAGTGCCCGACAGGTCCGAGCGCAGCCCAAGCGAGAACTGCTGCACGAAGGCTTTCGTGCCGCCATAGACATTGTCGCCCGGATAGGGCCAGTTCGCCGCGATCGAGGCGAGGTTCACGATCAGCCCGCGGCGCGCGATCAGCCGATCCAGCGTGAGCCGCGTCATCACCGCGAGCCCGGTGATATTGGTGTCGATCATCGCGCGCCAGTCATCCAGATTGCAGTCCTGCGCAGGCGCGGTGCCGCGCGCGAGGCCCGCATTGTTGATCAGCGCGTCGATCTGCGCGAAACCTTCGGGCAGGCTGTCGAGCGCTGCACGCGTCGCCGCCTCGTCGCGGATGTCGAAGCACAGGGGATGCGCGACCTCCGGTCCGCCGAGTGCCTCGACCAGCGCGTCGAGCCGTTCCTGACGGCGCCCGGTCACGATGACCTTCCAGCCCTCATGGGCGAAACGGCGGGCGATTGCGTCGCCGAACCCTGCGGTGGCTCCGGTGATGAGGGCGGTCTTGGTCATGAAGGGGCCTTCCTGTCTTGCTGCCTGTCGGGCCACGCGTCTCGGCGCGGCGGTCGCGGCCCGCTTGTGTTCGTGGTCTGCCGGTGCGACAGGGCCAGTCGGGAATTTCCCACGGGGCCAGTCCTGCGCGCCTGATCGGCGGTTTCCGCGGCACGATAGGGGCAGGGGGCCGGAACTGCAATTTCACGGGCGCGTGACGGCGTCCCTGTCGCCCGCGTCCCGGCAATCAGCTCTCGGGATGAAGCACCTTCGCGAAACCGGTGCGCACGACCTCGCGGATCACCTCGGCGAAGACCGGCGGAATGCGCGCGCTGCGCCGGGTCACGAGCCCGATCGAGCGCATCACCCGCCCGCGCCGGAACGGCACGAGGGCGATATCCCGTCCGGCCTGCTCGACCTCCGAATGGGCATAGAGCGCGGGCAGGAGCGTGATGCCCATATTCATCGCCACCATCTGGCGCAGCGCATCGAGGCTGCTTCCCTCGTAATCCTGCCGCAGGGTGGTTTTCATCTCGCGCGCCAGCTCGACAAGCTGGGCATGCAGCGAAAACCCGTTCGACAGAACGAGCAGCGTCTCGCCCGCGAGATCGGCATCCTCGACATTTGTCTTCTCCGCGAGGCGATGATCCCCGGCGACGGCAAGCTGGAGGGGTTCGCGGAACAGGCGGGTGACGGCGAAATCCGACGAGAGCACCGGCAGCTGCGTCAGGACCAGATCGAGGTGGCCCGCGCGCAGATCGTCGAGCAGGGCGCTCGGCTGCCCGTCGCGGATGAACAGGCGCAGTTCGGGGTGCTCGGCGTGGAGCCGTCGCACCACGCTCGGCAGCAGATAGGGCCCGAATGTCGCCGATGCCCCGAGTCGATAGGTCCCGGCAAGGCCCGCGCGTGTATGTTCGGCGAGGCCCGCAAGGGCTGCGACCTCGTCGAGAATGGCGTCGATCCGCGCACGCACCTCGCGCCCGGCAGCCGTCAGCACCGCGCCGCTGCGTCCGCGTTCGACGAGGGCCGCACCGAGCGTGTCCTCGAGATTGACGATCTGCTGGCTCAGCGAGGGCTGACTCACGCCGACGCGCTCGGCCGCTTTGCGGAAGTTCCCGGCATCCGCGAGGGCGCGGAAATATTCGAGTTGGCGCAGGGTCGGCAGGCGCGGCTTATCCATAGGAATTTCCGATCATAACTTCTGGATACTTAGGATTGAGCTTACCCGCCCGCAACCCCAACTCTGATCTGTCGAGGGGGCCTTGAGGGAGCGCGAATGACGGAGGCGGCGGATTGTGTCCCCCCGCAGTCTCCCCGCGAGGATCCCCCCTCGGCACGAGTGAACCCCAATCTTTACAGGAGTTTAGAGATGAGCCTTTCGGATCGGACCCATGCCGCCATCGCGGCCCGTATCGCAGCCCTGCGGGCGCGGCATCGCGACCTCGATGCGCGTGTGGAGCAGGAGCAGAAACGGGCCTGGCGCGACATGAGTGTGCTGCAACGGCTCAAGCGGCGTCGCCTGCGTCTGAAGGACGAGCTGGGCCGCTACGAGGGGCTGCTGCGTACGCTCGCGCGTCGGCGTCTGCCCGGCTGATATCGTTTTTCTCCGGTCCCGGCGCGCGCGTGACGGGGCCCTTTTCGCGAAAGGAACTCACATGGCATCCCGAACCGACCCGTTCCTCCCCTACCGTTTTCTCAAGAGCGCGGAAATTTCCGAGCTGGAAGAGGCGCTGTGTCACAGGCATATCAGGCGCGCCCCGGTCGCGCGCGCAACATGTTCCGAGGCGTGGTTCGATCTCTTCGATGACCCGTGCGAACGGGACGCAGAGGTCAGAGGGCGTGCCCTGCGCTGATCGCTTCATGCTATCATCCGGCTCGGGATGCGGCGGTTGCCGCGTGGTCGCTTGAGCGTGGAAAGGTAGGGAAGCTGCATGGCTCTTTGGATATTCGCCATCCTCGCCATCGGGCTTTTCGGCCTTTTCGCGAGGCGGCGTCTCGATCGGCGCGCCGACCGCGCAGAGATGGCGCGACTGAGCGCATCGCAGCCTTTCGATCCGCCGCGCTTCTCTGCCGATATGGTCGCCGGTCTTCCAGAGCCCGCGCGGCGGTTTTTCACCTTCGCCATCGCGGAGGGGACGCCGCTTTACACCGTCGCACGGCTGGAGATGCACGGACAGTTCGGCATGGGTGACAAATCCGCGCCGGGCTACATGCCGATGCGCGCCACGCAGGTGCTCGCCGCGCCGCACGGGTTTGTCTGGACGATGTCGGGCGGCTCCGGTGGAATGCGCCTCGGCGGCTCCGACAGCGCCAAATGGACCCGGTTCTGGGTCGCCGGGCTCGCCCCCGTGGCCCGGTTCGGCGGCAGCGCGGATCACAAACGCTCCGCCTTCGGTCGCTACGTGGCCGAGGCAGTGTTCTGGACGCCCGCGGCAGTGCTGCCGGGCCCGAATGTGACCTGGGAGCCGGTCTCGAGGAACATCGCCCGGATGACGATGCGGCATGACGGGTTGGAGCAGGCGGTCGACCTCACCGTCGCCGAGAGTGGCCGGCCGGAGCAGGTCTGCTTCCAGCGCTGGAGCAATGCGAACCCGCAAAAGCGTTACCGCCTTCAGCCCTTCGGCGGCTATCTCTCGGAGTTCCGTAATGTCGACGGGTTTCGATTGCCGACCCATGTGGAAGCGGGGAACAACTTCGAAACCGAGGACTATTTCCCCTTCTTCCTCGTCGATGTGACCGAAATCCGCTTTCCCAAGTGATTGCGTCTGCCTGTGCCACATCGCCTCATGGCCGTGCCTCACCGGGGACCACTTCAGTCACGGCGCCCGCGCGCGTGAACATCTTCTCGCGCTTCCACCAGACGACCAACGCGGCGACGCCCACCAGTATCCAGGTGTCCCAAGGCTGCGCATCCGGCCAGAACGGATTGATGAGCTGCCAGTGAAACAGCATCGGCAGCAGCAGGCTGCCACGCGCCGCGTTGAAAATCGGCGTGACCAGAACCGCGAGGGTGATATTGCCGATGAAGAAGGGCAGGAAGCTCCACTGCGCGAAGACCACGCCGGCGAGGTAGAAGGCGGGCAGGTGCCAGATGCCCCAGATCGCGCCGATCAGCACGCCGGCCCAGAACGGGGCGACATGGCGCTGCAAGAGCGGTTGTGCGACGCCGCGCCAGCCGAACTCCTCGATAGGTCCGAGAAGCAGCATCATGAACATCACGCTGACCGTCGCGCCCACGCCCTCGGGCGGCATCGGCGCAAGGAGGGGCCCGCCCTGGATCAGTGAGCCCGCCATGAAGACGAGCGGGATCACGAGCAGGATGAAGCCCCACCACGAGACCGGGCAGTGCCAGATCAGAAGGCGCGACAGGAACCGGCGCAAGCCGCCAAGCCCGGCAGAGAACAAGACCACCGTGAACCCTGCGATTGCCGGAGCCCAGGTTGCGAGGAAGAAAAGTGGATGGGAGCCGCTGATCTGGCCGAACCGCGCGGTCATTTCTGCGGACAAGAAGATGTAGCTGCCGATCACGCCCCAGGTGATCGCGAAGGTCAGCGCGAGAAAGGCGAGCAAGGCGCGCGCGGTGGCGTGCAGGGGCAGGTCTTCGGGTGCGACTGGCATTCGGCTGACCATGGATGTGCGTTCAGGGGCCGCCCTACCATCGTCATTTTCCGCGCCGAAATCCTTGTTCTGGGTCAAGCGCATCGCGCCAATGATGACCCGGCGCGTCCTACGGCGCCATGAACCGCCGCCGCGCCTCGACCGCGATGTTGTAGCGCTGTTCCAGATCGGCGATCAGCGCCATAGCGACGCGCTTGGCCTCGTCTCCCTCCGCCTCCCGGTAGCTCTGCTTGGCCGCCTCCAGCAGCTTCTTGAGTTTGAACTCCTCGGGCAGCGCGCCGGCTTCGGCCATGATCCGGGCGGCCACGGCGGTCGCCATGTCGGTAAATGCCTCGCCCGAGCGATCCGGGAGCGGCTTGCCCTCGCCGGAAAGCCCGCTCAACTGGCCCTCCGCAAGGGCCTTCTGGATTTGCCGCTCGACGAGGCGGTTCAGGGATTGGCTCATGCCGCGTTCCTACCGTTTCCGAGCACCGCGGGAGGCGCGGTACCCTCGCGAGCATAGCCCACTTCTGGCGATGCCAACACTCAGACTTCCGTGCGAAACCTGTGACAGGGCGGCGCGCGGGCTCAGGCTAGTCGCGCGAATTGCGGCAGTTCCCAAAGCCCGTCCGCGACCGCCGCGCCGACCTGCAACTCGCACGCATAGCTGCGACTGAGGATCGGCGTTCATCGAGGGGTCACGCAACAGCGGAGTGCCCCCGCGAGACATGTAGATAGGAAACCTCAAGCGCCGAAGCCCGGAATGAAGTGCTCTTTCGAATTCATCGCCCGCGGTTAGCCCGCTGCGGGGGCGCCGAACGTGCACTGCCGTCTTCGACGCCAGACGATCACGAATTCATCCGGCAAAACAGAACCTTGCGAGGCGTTCCTGCCGGCGCTTGAATTCCGTGTCGCGCGGCCGCATGCTCGATCGCGAGGGATGGAGAACCATGTCGGAGACACTGGCGGCACTTGGCGGAGTCGGGCTGTTCCTGCTCGGCATGAAGATAATGACCGAGGCGCTGCGCGAAGCCGCCGGGTCCAATCTGCGCCGCCTGCTGGCGCGGTTCACCACCACGCCGCTGAAGGGCGTCGCGAGCGGTCTGGTGACGACGGCGGTGATCCAGTCGTCTTCGGCGACGACGGTGATGACGGTCGGCTTCGTCGGCGCGGGACTGCTTAGTTTTCCGCAAGCGCTCGGCGTGATCTACGGCGCCAATATCGGCACGACGGTCACCGGCTGGATCGTGTCGCTGGTGGGCTTCAAGCTGAAACTGGGCGCGGTGGCGATGGGGCTTTTGTTCTTCGCGAGCCTGACGCTGTTTCTCTCGCATGGCCGGGCGGCGCGCATCGGGCGCGTCCTTGCAGGCTTCTGCCTGCTCTTCATCGGGCTCGACATGATGCAGCAGGGAATGTCCGGGGCGGAGGCCTGGATCACGGTGGAGCGCACGCCCGGAACCGGGGTGGGCGGCTTGCTCGCGATGGCGGCGCTGGGGCTCGCGGTCACGGTGGTGATGCAATCCTCCTCGGCGGCGATCGCGGTTGTGCTGGTGCTGGTCAGCAACGGTGCGCTGCCGCTGATCCAGGCGGCTGCGGCGGTGATCGGGATGAACCTCGGCACCACCTTCACCGCGCTGATCGCGGCCCTCGGGGGATCGCGCGCGATGCAGCAGACCGCGATCGCGAACCTGCTGTTCAATTGCGGAACGATGGTGATCGCCTTTCCCCTCCTGCAACTGGTCGCGGCTCCGTTAGAGGGGCTGGCGGCGCGAACCGGGGTCGATACGGCGCTCGTGCTGTTTCACACCGGGTTCAACCTGCTGGGAACGCTGGTCTTTCTTCCCGTCACTCGCCAATTCGCCACGCTCGTCGCGAAATTGCGGCCCGATCTCGGCGGGCGGGCGCCCCCGGAACTGGACCGTCGCCTGTTGAGCGACGAAGGGGCCGCGATGCAAGCGGCGCATTCCATGGTGATCTGGGCCGCGCAGGAGATTTTCGCAGCCTATTCGCTGGCGATCGGCCGCGCGCGCGATCTGCGGCGGATGTCGACGCTGGGGCCACGGATCGCGATCGCTCTGGATGACCTGAAGGATTACATGGCGCAGATTTCGGTCCCGCGAGACCGGCCCGCCGAAGCCGCCGCCTTCGCCGCGCTGATGCATCAGGCCGACCATCTCATGCGTCTGGTGGAGCAGGCCGAGCACCGCGGCTACATCCCGATCCTGTTGCGCGGCAAGATCACGCCCAGACCCGCGCAATGGTTCGCCGCCTGCCTGTCGCCCGAACGTCCGCTCGATCTGCCGCAGATCGGGGAGCGCATGGCGCGGATGGCCGACCCGGTCGCCCATCGCCTCGCGCGGCACCGGCGCGGCCTGTTGCTGGGCGAGCATGTTGGGCTCTACACGATGCAGGAGACGTTTCAGGCGACTGATGCGATGCGGTGGTTTGCGCGGATCATGCACAATGTCCAGCGCGTCGGCGAATACGAGCGCGAGGTGCAGGCGAAGCTGGGGCATGTGGCGGTCGCCTCTCCCGAGGCGGACTCGCCGCTTAGCGCCGGTTCCTGATCCTGAGGCGTATTGCCATGGCGGCGTGGGCCCTCCGGCGACGGCTTGATCTACGCACCAAGCGCGTCTTCGACCCCCGACCGTCACACGGCGATGGAGGCGACCGAGCCGCCGTCCACGCGGTAATTGGCACCGACAACGAAACTGGCTTGCTCGGAACACAGGAAGGCGATGGTCGCGGCCACTTCCTCGGGTCTGCCGCGCCGCTCCAGCGCCAGCCACGGGCGATCCGATTTCAAGAAGCTCCGGACAGCCTCGTCATGGCTGATGCCTTCCGCATCCGCCTTCTGGGCCATCATCCCATCGGTCATGGGTGTCTCGATAAAGGCGGGCGAGACGCAATTGACCAGCACGCCCCGGCGCGCGGCCACCCCGCTTAGCCCCTTGGCGAAATTGAGAAGCGCGGCCTTGGCCACATTATAGACCGCCTCGTTCTCATAGGGCTGCGCCGCATTCTCGGAACAGAGGATGACGACGCGACCCCAGCCGCGGTTTTCCATCGTCGGCTCGAAGGCGCGCACGGTGCGGACGACCGACATGAAATCGCTCTCCCACGCGTCGTGCCAGTCGCTGTCCGTCATCTCGAGCGGGTGCCCCTTGGCGCCGGTGACACCGGCCGCGCAGACGAGGATGTCCGGCATGGTGAAGCGCTCTTGCGTGGTGGCGGCGAGACCCTTGATCTGGTTCGGATCGCGCAGGTCGGCCTGAAGCGCGCAGGTGCCGTGGGCGAGCTCCTTGGCGGCGCGGGACACCTCGTCACCCTTGAGGTCCACGAGGATAACCTGCGCGCCCTCGGCCAACAGCGTTCTGGCGGCGGCTTTGCCGATGCCCGAGGCGCCGCCCGTGATCAGGGCCGTTTTGCCTTGAAGTCCATAATCCATCGTCGTGCTCCTTTCGCGTGTTCAGTTGAGCCGAAGCCCGAGATCGTCCAGCACCCGGTTGACGCGCGCCGCCTCGGCGGCCGAGACCAGCCCCGGTGCGGCACGGCCTTCGAGCGCGCTCAGGAAAGGCAGGATTCCGGTGCCCGCGTCGAGCGGATCGAGCACCATGCGCTCGGTCGGGCTCTCGGCCCCGCGCGGGGTCAGCGTCATCTCGCCTTCCTTGAGTGAAATCGCACCAGCATCGCCCACGAGGTCCAGTTCGAGCCGCATCCGGGTGTCGGTCCAGCCCGCTTCGACGACGCCGGTGGCGCCGCTCGCAAAGCGCAGGATTGCGGCACCGTGATCGTTCAAGGGCCACCCCAGCGCGTTGCCGGTGGCCGCATGTCCCTCGCGGATCGGCCCGAGTATCCACTGCAAGGCGTCGATCGCGTGCACCGCCTCGTCGACGAACCCGTCGTAGCAGGCGAGCTCCGGGTCGGTCATCCAACTGTCGAGATTCAGCCAGTCCGCGTAGCCGCCGTCGTGATTGAAGAGCATTCTCGCCGATCGTACCTCGCCCAGCCGCCCCTCGGAGACCCAACCCTTCGCCTTGCGCAGGGCGGGCACGGTTCGGAAGAAATACGCAGTGTGCAGTATCGCTTCGGCCTTCGCGGAGTGCTGCGCCACGGCCTCGGCGTCGCGGGCGCTACCGGCGAGCGGCTTCTCCGAAAAGACCGGCAGACCCGCAGACAGCGCCGCTCCGATATCGATGGCATGGTGGGCCGTCTCGCTGCAGACGACTGCGCCCGCCGTTTGCAGCCCCTGAAGCGCGTCGAGCGTCGCGAGGGGCTTTGCGTCAAGCTCGGCGCAAAGCCGGTCGCGGCGGTCCGGATCGCGATCATGCACGTAGCCGACACTAAAGCCGCGCGCCTTCATCTGCTGCAGGTGGTCCGGCAGATGAACATGCGCGCCGCCAAGCAGCGCAAGGGTCGAAATGTTCATGTCGTTATCCATGGCAGCTCTCCTGTGGTCGGTCGCGGATCAGGCCGGCGACGCGCCGGTGTCAGCGGGGGAAGAAAGGAGTTCCGCGCGCAGCCTCGGGAGCGCCTCGGGGTAGGCTTCCTGCAGCCACGCGATCAGCTTCTCGCGCACTTCGCAGCGCAGGTCCCAAGCCTGCGGCGAGGTGCGTGCGCTCATCAAACCGCGCAGCGCAATCGTGTCCTTGTCGGCATCGGTGACCTGAAGGTTGATCACCTGGCCGTCCCAATGCGGCGACTCGCGGACGATCTCTTCGAGCTTTTCGCGCACTTCGGTCACGGGCACGGTGTAGTCGAGATACCAGTGCACGGCGCCGATGATCGACGCGCTTTCGCGGGTCCAGTTCTGGAACGGTTGTTCGATGAAATAGCTCAGCGGCACCACCATGCGTCTCCAGTCCCAGATCCGCACGATAACGTAAGTGGCGAAGATCTCTTCGATCCAGCCCCATTCGCCGTCGACGATCACCACGTCCTCCAGCCGGATCGGCTGAGTGATCGCGATCTGGATGCCCGCGATCAGGTTGGCCAGAACCGGGCGCGCCGCGAGCCCGAGGATCAGGCCCGCCGCGCCCGCCGAAGCGAAGAGGCTGACGCCGTATTTCTGTACGGTCTCGAAGGTCAGCAGCACGCCCATGACGGTAAAGATGGTCAGCAGGATCGTCGCGGTGCGCCGCAGTACGCGAAACTGCGTCACCAGTTTGCGCGCAGCAAGGTTGTCATCGAGGTCCATCCGCTGGCGACGGATCACCCGGTCGCTCAGGTTTCGGGTCAGCAGGATCGAGGTCCAGCCAATCAACACGATCAGGAGGATCAGGAATATGTGCCCCAATACGTCCTGCAACCGCCACGGCAGGTCGGTGCGCGGCACCGCGATCGCCAATGCCGCGAGCAGAAATGCCAGCCGCATCGGTCTCTTTGCCTGTCGCAGCGCCGAGCCCGCCATGCCGCTGCCAGCGTCCACCCAGCGACTAAGGGCGCGGAAAAGCAGCCAATGCAGCAGCAAGGACAGCAGGAGCGCGCCCAGAAGCACGACTGCGGGCCCGAGCCAGTCTGGCCCTCCGGCCATCGTCTGCCGGATGAAGTCGGAAATGCGACCTGCAAGCACCATGGCGTCACCCGCCTCCGCTCACAGAGCGGAGCGCATCGGCCTCGCTTTTGCGCTCACGAGGGACGGGGAGCCCGAGCGTAAACCCGGCCGCGCGGGAAACGTGGCCGATCAGGCCCGGGTCGAACGTCGCATGTTCCACGCGTGTGCCTCCTGACTCATGGGGATCGATCGGAGCGTGTCCTTGCGTGCCGCGTTACGTCAGGGGATCTTCGAGATCCCCTGCCTATGCAGAGCCAACCCGCGTTCGCCGCTTCGGTTTCCCAAAAAGGTTCAATAGAGCTGAGGGCGCTTGTCGCAGCCGCATTTTCCCCGGCGGGAAATGGGGGCCTTCTTCGGTGAGCGATTGTCAGGGATACAATTTTACGCGTTGCCTAAAATTGCGGCAGGCGGCTTGCTGGGGCTTTGATGATGGAAGGCTTTGCAGATGGAGACTCATTTGGAGGGGGAGCAGGCCGACCCGGCCGTGTCCCATAGAATGGTCGAGACGGCCCTGACGGGCTTGGACATGAACCGGGCCGAGGATGTGAAAATCGCAGTTGAGCGCGTGAAGGGGTTTCCGCTCGCAGATCTCTACCTCAGTTCGTCGCTCGGCGCGGAAGCACATCCCCACGAAGTCTGGATCGCGCGCATGGAAATTCATCGACAGGCAGATGAACGCCGCCGCGCGCATGAGAGGCGCCTCACTTTCGTTGCCGGGATATCGGCCGTGGTCGGTGGCGCGATCGGTAGCGCGCTGCATTTTCTCTGGTCTTGAGGGCCCGGCCCTCGGCCGCGCCGACGGACTGCGCGGGATCCGCGCGGATCGGGCGAGTCAACCGATCCACATCCACGTCACCACGAGGACGACGAGGACCGCGACGGCGATCGCGACGGCGGTCCACTTGCTGATACCGCTGTTGCGTTCGGCCGGGGTCTGCTTTTCGATCTCCGCCTCGGACCGGCGACCCTCCAGACGCTGTGCCATACGTACCTGATCGGGGCTCGGAGGTGTGCCGGCCGCCTCGTCATCGGTGCCGAGAGGCGCGGCGGCGGGGTCGCTGAACCCCACCTTGTCACCCGCGCCGCCTTTGTCGATGGTCTCGCGTAGCTGGCTGGCTTCCGCCGATCCTGAACGTGCCTTGCCATCCACGTATTCTATATCTTCCTTGTTCGTCATCGAACGTCTTCCTTGGTCCTCGGGTGGGCGACGGGCCTGTCGCATGGAGCAACTGGATTTGCCTTGCGTCAAAGCCGAAACCGGCGAACGCGCCAACGCCATCCGGCAGGGGCGCGAAGCCGGTTCAGGTGACGCCGCTGCGCGAGGGCGACCGGTTCCAGTCCGGGTCCTCCCGTCTGACCTTGAACGTGTTCCAAAGGCCCGCCGGAACGCCCGCCAGCAGACCGATCAGGCCTGCCACGACGAAGGCCTGCCAGTTCATCCAGTCGAATGCGAGAAAGGCGGTCACAACGGCTCCGGCAATGCAGAGCACCCAGAGCGGAATGAAAAGAAGTCTCCATCCGTATTTCATGGCGTGTCTCCTGTCTGGTTCGGGAAATCAACAAACGGCTGACCTGTTCGGTTCCTGCTTGCGCGGCCCTTGGGGTGTGACAGCAAGCCGCGAAGCTGACCTTTCTGCAACCGCGTCACCGCACAGCGCTCGATTGCCGGTCGGACCGGACAACCGCTGTCCCCGACGTTCGCGCGGGACTTATTCTGGCTTTCTGTCGGAACTTCCTGCGTTTTCGCCGCTTAGGCCCGAGCACATTTTGAACCAGACTTTTCCAGCTAGAGGGAGCCGCATTGCCGCCAACGTCTCAGCGGGTCGCTGCTCACACTTCGCTCGGCAGGAACTTCGCCCCCTCGCGTTTCATTGAGTCCTCAACGAGAAGGACAGGTTGGCGTGAGCAAGGAACGCGACATTATCGAACTCATACCGGCGCTGCGCTCCTATGCTTGGGCGCTGACCAAGCGGCACGAGGACGTGGACGACCTGGTTCAGGACACGTTGGTCAAGGCGATCGACAAGGTCGACAGCTTTCAATCCGGGACCAACCTGCGCGCGTGGCTGATGACGATCATGCGCAATACCTTCCTCAACAACATCGCGAAATCGAAACGCTCGACGACAGGCAAGAAGGATTGCGTCTCGACCACCTTGTCGACGCCGGCCACGCAGGATTGGTCGGTCCGGGGCGGCGAGCTGATGCGTGCCGTCGAACGCCTGCCGCGTCATTACCGCGAGGTTCTGATCGTCGTCGTGATGCTGGGGGAAAGTTACCAGGACGCGGCAAATCTATTCGGTATCGAGATGGGAACGGTGAAGAGCCGCGCCAACCGCGCACGCGCGATGGTGGTCGAAGACCTCGAAGCCCGCGCGCCGAACGATCCCCTCGAAGATTAGAGATGAACCCTAGGTCGCCGCGGATCGCGCCGATTACTCGGGCTTGTCGCGTTCATCGAGGCGTTTGCCCAGGCGTCGTGCCAGCGACACGAGGCGTTCGGGAACGTCCTTGTTCCAGACCTCGCCTGCCTGCTGCCGGAGCGCTTCATCCAAATCCTCGCCTGGAGGCTTTTTGTCGTGCTCTTTTTCCATGCCTTGCCTCCTTATGCCTTTTACGGCGGTCGAGGCAAACCGGTTTATATTTGGCGGATGCCTCCGTCGGATAAGCGCAATCCATGGCGAGGCTTCACACCGATGGCGCACCCGGCCATTCCGGGGCGTGGCGCAGCGGCGCCCGACGGCGCCGCCGCGCTTTGCGTTTCGTTGCTGCGACAGCGTCACTCCGCCGTCCGGACACGCAGATTGTTCTGCACATGGGTGACGCCGGAGACGCTGTCGGCGCAATCTTCGGCCCGGCGTTTGGCGCGGCGGGAGTCCACGTAGCCGTCCAGCGTGATCTCCTGATCCGCGACGCTGACGGTTATCTCGCGCGCGTCCACCAGCCGATCGTCGGTGAGCCGGTCGTGAACATCTTCCTCGATCCGGGCATCCGAGCGCCGGTAACCCTTCGGGCCGCGCCCGCGATGATCCTCTTCCCGACGCGCTTCGGCGTCTTCGTCCCCCAGCCATGAAGCGACCTCGTCGCCGGCCCGGTCCATGAAGCTCCGTCCGCCGTGCGCTTCACGTCCTGCGCCGCGCCGCTGCGCTGGTCTCGCCCGCCAATAGGGGTCCGGATCGTAAGGTGCTCCGCCATAGACGGGCGGGAGGAATGGCCAAGCATAGCCTCCAGCCATCGGCGCCGCTGGATAGCCGAACTGTTCGAGCCGAGATCTGCGGTCTTCCGGGTCGCCTTCGTCTGGGTGGTGCCGCCGCGACAGGGCACGGCGGGCCTCTTCTTCGGTCATATCGTCATAGTGCCGTGACATGAGCTTCTCCTCTCGTGTTTGGCAACCGCGCAAAGCAGCGTGGTCTGAGCCGGGAACAGGAGCTGGCGCGATATGTTCCTGCCTGCTGCGGAATGCAGCGCGCCGCGATTACGCGGGGCAGGGGTGGCAGCGCGCCTTCCCTCTCAGGTCGCCACCATCCTCGCGGGCCGTTCCACGACGAACCTCGCGCGCAACGACAAGGCGGCGAGGAGCGGGATCGCCGCCGTTCCGCAGAACATCGCGGCGGGCCCGGAGCTCCCGGCGACCATGCCTGCGATCGCCGGGCCGATCACGCTGCCCGCAGCGGTCGCCAGAAGCGTCGCCGTAAAGCCGAGCGCGGGGAAGGACGGGAATAGACGTTCGGACCAGAAGGCGAGCACCGCGCTCGTCATCATCACGTTGATCCCCTGCAGGGCGGCGGAAGCAACGAGCGCGACCCAATTTCCGGGCTCGAACGCTGCGAAAACAAGCGATACAGCTGCGACCACAAGAAGGATACGCACCAGCAGGCTCAGACCGACCGCATCCCGCGCCCGCTTCGTGAACAGACCGCTCAGCCCGAAGAAGCCGAAAAAGAGGAAGAGGACGGACGGCGTCGCGTCTTCGGGGAGCCCGGGATACTCCGCCTGCGCGAAGCGGTCTGCCGCGAAGGACACGTAGACGGCGGAGGTGATGCCGAACACGAAGGCGATGGAGAAAAGGGGCAGCGCGCACCGATTGAGAAGGTCGCCCCAACTCCGATCGGGGGCCTCCTCGGGGGCCTTGTCCACCTGGCGCAGAGCTGCCCAGTTGCCAATAAGTGCCAGAGCGCTCGCCCCGGCGAAGACCGACCAGCAGATCCGCCAGTCGAACTCCATCACGACCATTGCCAGGGCCAAAGCGCCTGCCCCCATGATCCCCACGCTGGTGCCCGTGCTGACCTGCGACAGCGCGGTCGGGCGGTCCACGTCGCTGACCTTGCGGTGCACCGCGTCGTTGAACGGGGTCCAGGCAAAGCCGGCGCTCGAAGTCGCGAGGAAGATGCCGAGCGCCAGAACGCCGACAGTCGGAGCAAGTGCGACAATCGCCATCCCGGCGGTCGCCGCGCTCAATCCGGTCAGGACCGGGAATTCCGGTCCCCGGCGGTTCAGGAAGAACTGGGCGACGAGCAGGCCGAGGAAGAACCCCACGAAGCCGATGCTGGACACCGTGCCCACCGCGGAGGGTGACATCGAGAATGTGGACGAGAATTGGGGCACGAAGAGGCCGAACCCCATGCGGCCGGGGCCGTAGCTGATTGCGGTCGCCGCGAAACCGGCGGCTGAAAGACTCCGAAAGAAAGTGATTGCTAAACCCTCCGTCCGGGCCGAATGCGGCCCGCGTCACGCGTTGCTGTTGCGCGTCGTCAGGGGGTCGATCCCGGCGAACGGCCGTTGGAACAAAGTGGGCAGCAACTTGTTCCTGGAGCCTTCGGATTGAGCGCAACCCGCCGCGTTGCCCCATTCGCGTCGGCAAGCCTCCGCCCGCCCACAAAGGCGTGAGCGTGTAATGGGCTTAACCCAACAATTGTTCGAGACAGCCGCGCCCCATGAATTCAGCGTCGATGCATCAGGAAATGGCTCGGAAAGGCAGTGACGTGAAACAGATATCCCACGAGAGCGTCGAGGCCGATCGCGTCGCGGAAATCCGGCACCGGATGGCCAATAGCTTCCAGCTTCTGTCGGCACACACCCGCCGCCAACTCAGAGAGGCCGAGACCCCCGAAGCGCGCTCGCGCCTCGCGCTTGTCCTCGACCAGATATTGACGGTCTCGCAGCTTCAGACCGGTCTCTCGATCGCTGAGGACGGGGCGCTGCATCGATATCTGGACGGGGTCGAGCAGCTTTGGCGGCAGATCGCATTGCCGCACAGCATCGAGATATCGGTACGGCGGGACGATCTCTCCGGCCTGTCGCGCCAATGCACCGGGGCGATCGCGCTCATCCTGCAGGAAGCCGTCACCAACTGCATCAAGCATGCGTATCCGGCGGCGATGAACGTCAACGGCCATATCGACATCGAGGTTACCCTGTCGTCTGCGGGCACTGGGCGGCTGTGTGTCTCCGATGACGGCGATGGTATGCCCGACGATGCGAATTTGACGAAAAGCCAAGGGTGCGAACTCATTCGAGACCTTGCTTCGGAGATCGGCGGGAGCGCCCGCTGGACCGCAGGCGACAATGGCGGAACGGTGCTCACGGTCGAATTTCCCGCGGGTCCGCGAGATAGGACAAGGAGCCATGATGGCGGAAATCCTCACTAGGAAACTGAAGCACGGAGGCTTTCTGGCGGAAGACGATTGCGACCGGCTGACGGCCGTGACCAAGGAGGCCTACTACCTCGGGCCCAGAACGGATGTGATCCGGCAGGGCGAGAGTCCCGATGCCGTGCGCCTCGTGATCGAGGGTATCGCCTATCTCGCCGTTGTCATCGATCTTTTCTCGCGTCGTGTCGTTGGATGGGCGATGCAAAGCCGCCAGACGACCGAAGTTGTCCTGCAAGCGCTGCTCATGGCGACATGGCGGAGAAAGCCCAGGGAAAAGGTTCTGATCCATTCGGACCAGGGCAGCCAATTCACCAGCATGGACAGGGCAGCGTTCCTTCGGGCCCACAATCTGGAGCACTCGATGAGCCGCCGCAGAAACTGCCATGACAACGCGGTCGCTGAGAGCTTCTTTAACCTGCTGAAGCGTGAGCGGATCAGACGACGGACCTACCGATCCCGCGAAGAAGCCAGGCAGGATGTGTTCGACTACATCGAGATGTTCTACAATCCAAAGCGCAAGCACGCCCGGAACGGAATGCTGTCGCCCGTCGACTTTGAGCGGCAGCAGAAACTGAGACACGAAGGCGTCTAAGAAACGCGGCGCTATTCAGTGTTTTGTGGGCTATGGAAGATATTTAATCGCGGAAAAAGAAGTAGTTACGCCCGCTCAAGGCGCTTTTCGCCCCCACGACCAATTCTTCAGTCGATCGATGGGCCGGGCTTTGCTGCATCAGGCGCTTGCGCGAGGGACAAGTGTGCCCTTGAACGCGCGGTCGAAGTCGCGATCTTCACTGCTTTCGAGCACTTCGACGAGATATTCGGCCATCTCCGTCAATGGCTGACGATAGGTCGTTAGCGCGTAATTCGGGCTCTGGCATTGGGGCACGTCATCGAAGCCCGTCACCGCGATATCCTCGGGGATGCGCAGTCCGAGTTTGTGGCGGATTACGTCGATCGCTCCGATCGCGAGCGCGTCGTTTTCACAGACGAGAATATCGGGCATCTCGTCGCGTGGGCGATCCGTGAGCATTCGGGTTACGACTTGCTCGGCGAGTATCGGATCATAGGCGGGCACTTCGGCGAATTCAGGAATTGTTCCGAACCGCCGCTCCCAGCAACCCAAAAAGGTTTCCTTGCGCAGCAAATGCGCGGAGTAGGTGCGCGGACCTGCAAGGAACAAGGGGCGGCGATAGCCACGTTCGGCGACATAGGCGGTGATCTCCTGCATCGCCAAGGCATCGTCGACCGCGATCGAGATCGTGTCCGGGTGGCGAGAGGTGCGCGCGAAAATGATCAGCTTGTGGAAGCGCCGGGCATGCAGCGCGGTCTCGAGCACGTCGTCATCGAACTGGATCCCGATCAGGATCGCGGCATCGACGCGGCGTTGGCTGGCATTCAGGATCGCATGTCCCGCATCGTCGCGATCGAGCGTGTTCACGAGAAGCGTATCCCAGCCATGCTTGCGCAGGATGCGCGTCAGGCGCTCCATCATTACCAGCTTGTGGGGGTTGGCGAAGTCATCGACCAGAAGCGCAACGAGATTAGAACGGTCCGAGGCCAGAGCGGCGGCGCGAAGATCGGGCACGTAACCGAGTTTGTTCGCGGCCTCCATTACCTTGGTGCGCGTTTTAGGCGAGATCGAAGCGTCCTTCTTGAAGGCGCGATTCACCGTCCAGCGCGACACGCCGGCGGCTTCCGCGACATCATCGGCGGTGATGTTGTTTTCGAAATTTGGTCTTCGGACTTCGGTCATCGGGCTCTCCTCCCAAACTGACCTATCAGCTTTCACGCAAGCATACACACAGAAATGAGCGTCAACGAAGTCGGTTTTGCACGCGCGTGCAAAAAATTCTTGCACGCGCGTGCAAAAAGTCTGATGTTAACGCCAATCGTCGGTCGAATCGGACCGGTTCTGGGAGGAATGGATGCTGAAAATCGGATTGCTCGGCGCCGGCCGTATCGGTCAGGTGCATGCGGTCAATATTGCCGGACATGCGGGCAGCACGCTCGTTGCGGTCTCGGACGTGAACGCGGAGGCTGCGCGGGCACTTGCTGCGAAATTCGGGGCCAATGTGGCGAGTTCGGAGGAGATCATCGCCGACCCGGAGATCGACGCGGTTCTCGTCGCGACCTCGACCGATACGCATTCGGATCTGATCGAAAAGGCGACTGCGGCGGGCAAGGCGGTGCTGTGCGAAAAACCCGTCGATCTGTCGCTGGAGCGGGCGAAGGCCTGCCTGGAAGTCGTGTCGAAAACCGGCCAGCCGGTGATGATCGGGTTCAACCGTCGCTTCGACCCGAACTTTGGTGCGTTGCGCGCAGCCCTGCAGGCCGGTGAGATCGGCAAGCCCGAGCTTCTCTCGGTCACGTCCTTCGACCCGGCGCCGCCGCCAGTTTCCTACATCAAGGTCTCGGGCGGTCTGTTCCGCGACATGATGATCCATGATTTCGACATGACGAATTTCATCATGGACAGTGCGCCGGTCAGCGTTCGCGCCGTCGGTTCGTCCATCGTCGATCCGGCGATCGGAAGGGCGGGCGACGTGGATACCGCCGTGGTCACGCTAACCTACGCAGACGGACGCATTGCAGTCATCAAGAACTCGCGCCGGGCCGTCTACGGCTACGATCAGCGGGTCGAGATTCTGGGTTCGGAAGGGCTGCTGAGCGCGGCGAATATGCTGGAGAACACCGTCTCGAAGTCGACCGTGACCGGGGTCTCCTCGGCGAAGCCCACCTATTTCTTCCTCGAACGTTACATGCCCGCCTATGCCGCGGAATGGGACGTGTTCGTCACTGCTCTGGCTGAAGGCCGCCCGATGCCGGTGACGCTCGAGGACGGCGTGGCCGCGCTCGCGATGGCCGAGGCCGCAACCAAATCCGCCAAGACGGGGAAAGCCGTCGATCTGGCGACGCTTTGAGGCTCGGCCTCGGAGTGGACGGAGATCGCAGGCGCGAGGAGGTGCCTGTGGTTCAAAGGCCGAAGGGATCGGTCAGGCCGCATCGGAAGCGACATGGAGGGTCGTGGTGCGGTGACAAACAGAAAGAGTCTGGGAGGAATAAATGAAACAGTTTCTGCGTGCTGCAGTCGCGGCCACTACGGTTGCCTTCGCTGCACCGGCTTTCGCGACGGATATCGTCGTGGTCTCGCACGGGCAGGCCAATGACCCGTTCTGGTCCGTTGTGAAGAACGGCGTCGAACAGGCGGCGAAGGATACCGGCGTGAATGTCGAATACCGCTCGCCCGAAACCTTCGACATGGTCGCGATGAGCCAGCTGATCGACGCCGCCGTGAACCAGGAGCCGGACGGGCTCGTCGTCTCGATTCCCGATGCGGACGCTCTCGGGCCGTCTATTAAACGCGCGGTCGAAGCGGGTATTCCGGTGATCTCGATGAACTCGGGCTCGGACGTGTCGAAATCGCTCGGCGCCCTGCTGCATGTGGGGCAGGACGAGGAAGACGCGGGTAAGCGTGCGGGTGAGAAGCTCAAGGAAATGGGCGGCACCAAAGCGATCTGCGTCAACCAGGAGGTCGGTAACGTCTCGCTCGACCTGCGCTGTAAGGGCTTCGCGGAAGGCTTCGGTGACTCGACCGTTCTGCCGACTACCAATGACCCGACCGATATCGAAGCCAAGGTGCGCGCAGCGCTCGATTCCGATCCTTCTATCGACACGGTGATGGCACTCGGCGCGGCGACCGCAGGCGAGCCCTCGGTGGCGGCTGTGAAGGCGCTCGGCAAGGGCGGCGGCCAGATCAAGGTGGCGAGCTTCGACATGTCGCCCGGCTTCCTGAAGGCGGTTGAAGATGGCGACGCGGCTTTCGCGATCGACCAGCAGCAATACCTCCAGGGCTACCTACCGGTTTCGTTCCTCGCGCTCTATGCGAAATACGGCCTGATCCCGGCCTCGGACGTCGCCTCGGGTCCGAACCTTATCACCAAGGACAAGGCCGCCCAGGTGGTTGACCTGTCAGCCAAGGGCATCCGCTGATCCGCATCGGATGACAGACAAGGGGATGCGCGCTCCAAGAATACGCGCGCATCCTGCCGGCGCCGTCGCGAGCTATCGCGGGACAACAGCGCCACGGAGCAGCATTTTCAGGGAGGGCAAAATGCCAGCCGACACTACGGTCACCGACGAGCGCGTACGCGAGGAGTCACTGCTCGCGCGCTTGATGAAGCGGCCTGAACTGGGCGCGATCGCCGGGCTCGTTCTCGTGACGATCTTCTTTCTCTTCACCGCCAACGGTTCGATGTTCACCCTCTCCGGGATCATGAACTTCCTGACGCCCGCCGCACAACTCGGCATTCTCGCCATCGGCGCTTCGCTTTTGATGATCGGAGGCGAGTTCGACCTCTCAATCGGTTCGATGGTCGCGTTCGCGGGAATGATTTTCGGCGCGTTGGTGGTCAATCTCGGTCTGCCGCTCATCGTCGCTATTCCCGGAACTCTGATCTTCGCGGGGCTGATGGGCGTGGTGAACGGTCAGTTGGTGATCCGCACCGGCTTGCCGTCCTTCATCGTGACGCTGGCATTCCTCTTCATCCTGCGGGGCCTGTCGCTCGTCGGTCTGAAGTATCTCACCGGCGGATCGACCCAGCTGCGCGGTGTGCGCGAAGCGGTGGGCGACGACTGGCTGGCGCCGTTCTTCTCGGGCGACGCGTTTACGGGTCTCTTCGCGAAGCTCGCCGAATGGGGCTGGATCGACCGGTTCAAATCCGGCGCGCCCAAAGTGCCGGGCATCCCGGTCGAGATCCTTTGGTTCATCGCGATCGCACTTTTCGCGACCTGGATCCTGCTGCGAACCCCTGCGGGCAACTGGATTTTCGCCGCAGGCGGCGACAAGACCGCCGCCTCCAATTCGGGCGTGCCGGTCAACCGGGTGAAGACGACGCTCTTCGTCGTGACCGCCTGCTGCGCCGCCCTGGTCGCTATCATGACGGTGATCGACGCAGGCTCCACCGATGCACGGCGCGGCTTCCAGAAGGAATTCGAGGCAATCATCGCCGCGGTGATCGGGGGCTCGCTGCTGACCGGGGGCTACGGGTCGGCCATCGGCGCCTTCTTCGGTGCGATCATCTTCGGCATGGTTGTGATCGGTCTGACCTACACCTCTATCGATCAGGACTGGTTCCAGGTCTTCTTGGGGGGGATGCTGCTGCTAGCCGTGATCTTCAACAACGTGATCCGCAAGCGCGTGACGGGGGAACGCTGATATGGAACTCGAAACCGCATTCCATCACGGCGCCGTCGCCGCCGACACGAAACCGATCCTCGAGATGCGCGGCATTAAGAAGCATTTCGGCAACGTGATCGCGCTGGCGGGCGTCAGCTTCGACATCCGCCCCGGCGAGTGTCACTGTCTTCTGGGCGATAACGGCGCGGGCAAATCGACCTTCATCAAAACGATGTCCGGCGTGCATAAGCCGACAGAAGGCGAAATACTCTTCGAAGACAAGCCGATGAATTTCTCGAGCCCGCGCGACGCGATGGAAGCCGGGATCGCCACGGTCTTCCAGGACCTTGCGATGATCCCGCTGATGAGCGTGACGCGCAACTTCTTCATGGGCCGCGAACCCACGAAAGGCTCGGGTCCGTTCAAGCGCTTCGATGTGAAGCACGCCAATGAAGTCTGCGTCGAAGAGATGCGCAACATGGGCATCAACCTGCGTGGTCCCGATCAGGCGGTGGGCACGCTCTCGGGCGGCGAGCGCCAAACGGTGGCCATCGCCCGCGCGGTCTATTTCGGGGCGAAGGTGTTGATCCTCGACGAGCCGACCTCGGCGCTCGGCGTGCGCCAGACCTCGAACGTGCTCGCCACGATCGACAAGGTGCGCAAGCAGGGCGTGGGCGTCGTCTTCATCAGTCACAACGTGCGTCACGCGATGGCGGTGGGCGACCGCTTCACCGTGCTCAATCGCGGCCAGACGCTGGGCACCGCGAACCGCGGTGAGATCACACCCAACGAGTTGCAGGACATGATGGCGGGCGGTCAGGAGATGGCGCAGCTCGAAGGTTCGCTCGGCGGCACAATCTGACAGGCGGGCAGGGGCGCGGCATGCCCCTGCCACGAGTGACAATGACTTCAGAAACCGAGGCTGACATGGCGCTTCAGATGCCCGAAACTCCGCTTGGCGTGGCCCTGATCGGGACCGGCTTCATGGGGAAATGTCACGCAATGGCGTGGCGCAACCTCGCGACCGTATTCGGCGGTGCGCATCCCCGGTTGGAGGTCCTCTGCGACACGCCCTCCGACAAAGCCCGCGCCTTCTCCGAGCAGTTCGGCTTCGCACGCGGAAGCGACGATTGGCAGGCGAGCTGCACCGACCCGGCGGTCGACGTGGTCTCGATTACAGCGCCCAACGGTCTGCACCGCCCGATGGCGGAAGCCGCGCTGCGTGCAGGCAAGCATGTCTGGCTCGAAAAGCCGATGGCGCTGACGTTGGAGGATGCGCGGGCGATGGCGGCGCTTGCTACTGAGCATCCCGGACAGGTCACGATCCTCGGTTACAACTACCTGCGTTCGCCCGCCTTCCAGATGGCGCGCAAGCTGATCGCCGAAGGCGCGATCGGCACGCCGCGCGCCTTCCGCGGAGTCTACGACGAAGACTATTCCGCCGACCCGCGCCTCCCGTGGTCATGGCGGATGACGCGCGAGGCTGGTGGTCTGGGCGCCCTGGGCGATCTGGGCTGCCACCTCGTGTCGCAAATGGTCGCGCTTATGGGCCCGGTTGAGGAACTGACCGCGATGACGCAGATCGCGATCCCAGAGCGCGGCTCCCCCGATGGGCCGAAACCGGTCGAGAACGAGGACAGCGCGATGGCGCTGATCCGGTTTGCCAGCGGCGCGCAGGGCTCCTTCGCCACGTCGCGGGTCGCGCGGGGCCGCAAATGTCGCCTGCAATGGGAGATTCATGGCTCGGACGGCACGTTGGTCTTCGATCAGGAGAATATGAACGAACTGTGGGCGCACCGCGCTGGAGAGGCGGGCTTCACACGTCACCTCACCGGTCCCGAGCAGCCCGACTTCGCCGCCTTCTGCCCCGCGCCGGGGCACAATTTTGGCTTCAACGAACAGAAAGTGATCGAGGCGCGTGACCTGTGCGCGGCCATCGCGAGTGGCTCGAATGCCGGTCCCGATTTCGCCGCCGGTCTGGAGATCGAGACGGTGATCCACGCAATGGCGCGCTCCAACGGTGCCCCGATCCGGATCGGAGATATGGCATGAAAAACCTCGACGTGATCACGATTGGCCGGGCCGGCGTGGATTTGTATGGCGCGCAGATTGGCGGGCGTCTGGAGGATATGGGCTCGTTCGAGAAGTATATCGGCGGGTCTCCGACGAACATCGCCTGCGGGACGGCGCGGCTGGGGCTGAAGTCCGGGCTGATCACTCGCGTCGGCGACGAGCATATGGGCCGCTTCATCCGCGAGCAGTTGCTGCGCGAAGGGGTGGATGTGACCGGCGTGAAGACGGACCCGGAGCGGCTGACCGCGCTGGTGATCCTCGGCATCCGTGATGAAGAGCAGTTCCCGCTGATCTTCTATCGCGAGAACTGCGCGGATATGGCGCTGAGCGAGGAGGATATCGACGAGGCGCTGATCGCGCGGACGCGGAGCGTGCTGGCGACCGGCACGCATCTGTCGCATCCGCGCACGCGGGCGGCGGTGATCCGCGCGCTGGAACTGGCGCGCAAGCATGGGGCGAAGACCGCGCTCGACATCGACTACCGCCCGAACCTCTGGGGCGTGGCGGGCCATGGCGAGGGCGAGAGCCGTTTTGTGGAAAGCGCCGAAGTCACGGCCAAGCTGCAGGACGTGCTGCATCATTTCGACCTGATCGTGGGCACCGAAGAGGAGTTCCACATTGCGGGCGGCTCGACCGACACGATTGCGGCGCTGCGTGCGGTGCGCAAAGTCTCGGACGCCACGCTGGTGTGCAAACGCGGGGCCGCCGGCGCGGTGGCTTTCGAGGGCGATATTCCCGACAGCCTCGATGACGGCCAGACCGGCCCGGGCTTTCCGATCGAAGTGTTCAACGTGCTGGGCGCGGGCGACGGGTTCTTCTCGGGCCTGATGAAGGGCTGGCTCGATGGCGAGAGCTGGCCGAAGGCGCTCGAATACGCCAATGCCTGCGGGGCGTTTGCGGTCTCGCGCCATGGCTGCACGCCCGCCTATCCGTCGCTGACCGAGCTGGAATTCTTCCTCAAACGCGGCGTGAAGCAGCCCGATCTGCGCAACGATGCGGAGCTGGAGCAGATCCACTGGTCGACCAACCGCCACACGCGCTCGCTGCCCGACTGGCCGGATTACCGGGTCTTCGCCTTCGATCACCGGATGCAGCTCGAAGAGATGCCGGGTTACACGCTCGAGAAGGGTGGGGCGTTCAAGGAGCTGTGCCTGTCGGCGGCGCGCGAGGTGCAGGACGGGCGTCCGGGCTATGGCATCCTCTGCGATGACCGGATCGGGCGCGCTGCGCTGCATGCGGCCTCGGGCTCGGGCCTTTGGATCGGGCGGCCTGCTGAATGGCCCGGGAGCCGCCCGCTGGAGCTGGAACCGCAGCTTGGCCCCGATTGCGGCGGTCTGACCCAATGGGCGCGCGAGGAGGTGGTGAAGGTTCTGTGCTTCTGCCACCCCGACGACGATGCCGAGACCCGCGCCACTCAGGAGGCGACGGTCAAGCGCCTCTTTACCGCGGCGCGGCGCAACGGGCTGGAATTCCTGCTCGAGATCATTCCGTCCAAGGTGGGACCGGTCGATGCCGACACCACCGCGACCCTGATCCGGCAATTCTACGAGATCGGCGTCTACCCGGATTGGTGGAAGCTGGAACCGATGGCGGACGCGGCCGGATGGGCCAAGGCGGTGGCCGCCATCGAGGAATACGACAAGCACACCCGCGGAATCGTGGTGCTGGGCTTGGACGCGCCGGAGGCCGAGCTGGCGGCAAGCTTCGAGGTCGCGGCCAGCTTCGATCTGGTCAAGGGCTTCGCCGTCGGCCGGACGATCTTCGGTGACGTGGCGCGGGCCTGGATGCAGGGTGAGCTGACCGATGCCGAGGCCGTGGCCGAGATGGCGCGCCGCTACACGCGGCTCTGCGGGATCTGGGACGGAGCACGTGCGAAGGCGGCCAAGGCTGCTTGAGGTTTGAGCGGGGAGGGGCTCTGCCCCCGCGCGCGGAGGCGCGCAGAACGAAATGGGGAGGGGGCTCTGCCCCCGCTCCCTTACGGGAGCTCCCCGGGATATTTTGAAAGAGCGAAGCGGTGCTTCGCTGGAGGAAAGCAAGATGAGCGAGACGATCCGGCTGACCGCCGCGCAGGCGATGGTGAAGTGGCTCTCGGTGCAGATGACCGAGGATGGCGAGCGGTTCATCGAAGGGATGTGGGCGATCTTCGGCCATGGCAACGTGGCCGGGATCGGCGAGGCGCTGCATGCCTACAAGGACGTCTTCCCGACCTGGCGCGGGCAGAACGAGCAGACGATGGGCCATGCGGCGATCGCTTATGCCAAGGGCAAGAAGCGCACGCGGGCGATGGCGGTGACCAGTTCGATCGGGCCGGGATCGACCAACCTCGTGACGGCTGCGGCGCTGGCGCATGTGAACCGGCTGCCGGTGCTGATCGTGGCGGGTGACGTGTTTGCCACGCGCCGTCCCGATCCGGTGCTGCAGCAGGTCGAGGATTTCGACGATGGCACCGTCAGCGCCAATGACTGCTTCCGGCCCGTGAGCCGCTATTACGACCGGATCTCGCGCCCCGAACATATCCTGAGCGCGCTGCCGCGGGCGCTGCGGGTGATGACCGATCCGGCCAATTGCGGTCCCGCCGTGCTGGCCTTCTGTCAGGACACGCAGGCCGAGGCCTATGATTACCCGGTCGAGTTCTTCGAGCCGCGCGTCTGGCGTATTCGCCGTCCCGCTCCGGATGCGGGGGAACTGGCGCGCGTTGCGGAGATGGTGAAGGCGGCGAAGAACCCGGTGATCATCGCAGGCGGCGGTGTGGTCTATAGCCAAGCCGAAGACACGCTCGCGGAGTTCGCGTCGAAGCACCGGATCCCGGTAGCCGAGACGCAGGCGGGTAAATCGAGCCTCGCGCAGAGCCATCCGATGAGTTTCGGGGCCTCCGGCGTCGACGGGTCGGCGGCGGCCAATGCCGCCTCGCAGAACGCCGATCTCGTGATCGGGGTCGGCACGCGGTTCCAGGACTTCACCACCGGCTCGCGGACGCTGTTCGGGGCAGGGGCGAAGCTCGTCTCGATCAATATCCACGGCTATGACGCGGCCAAGCACGGGGCCGAAAGCCTCGTGGCCGATGCCAAGGTCGCGCTCGAGCATCTGAGCGCGGCGCTTGGCGATTATCAGGCCGCGGCGCCCGATGCCGATGCCCGCGAGGACTGGCTGCGCGCGGTCGACGCCTATTGCGCGCGTCCCGAGGATCAGGCGGCACTGCCGACCGACGGACAGGTGATCGGCGCGGTGCAGCGCGCGACCGGCAAAGATGCGGTCGCGATGTGTGCGGCGGGCACGATGCCCGGTGCGCTGAAGCTGCTGTGGAAGCCCTCTCAGGGGGGCTATCACATGGAATACGGCTATTCCTGCATGGGCTACGAGGTGGCGGGCGCGATGGGCCTCAAGCTCGCGCGGCCCGAACGCGAGGTGCTCTGCTTCGTGGGCGACGGCTCCTACATGATGGCGAATTCGGAGCTTGCAACGGCGGTGATGCGCCGCGTGCCCTTTACGGTGATCCTGACCGACAACCGCGGCTATGGCTGCATCAACCGGCTGCAGACGATGGGTTGCGGCGGCGAGCCTTTCAACAACATGTATGTCGATTGCAATGTCGAGGCACAGCCCGAGATCGACTACGTCGCCCACGCCGCGGCGATGGGCGCGCATGCGGTGAAGGCGGCGAATACCGATCAGCTGGAAGCGGAAGTGAAAGCCGCGCGCGGGCGCGACATCCCCACCGTGATCGTGATCGAAACTGAAGCGCGCGACTTCCCCGGCACCGGGCTCGAGACCAGCGCAGGCAAGCACGGCGCATTCTGGGAAGTGGCGGTGCCGGAAGTCTCGGACCGCCAGAAGCAGCGCGACCGCTTCGAGGAATACCTGACCCAGATCGCAAACGCGCGGCTGGTGAATTGAGAATTGACTGAGACCGGGGGCTCTGCCCCCGCTCCCTGCGGGAGCCCCCGGGATATTTGAACCAAGAGGAAGGGGTATCCCCCTTCGAGGAGTTGAACCATGATCCGTTTCGGCACGAACCCGATCGCCTGGGCCAATGACGACGACCATTCGCTGGGCGCGCATATCCCGACCGAACAGATCCTGCGCGAGGCCGCCGAGATCGGCTTCGAGGGGATCGAGAACGGCCATCGCTGGCCGCAGGATGATCCCGAAGCGCTCAAGAAATTGCTCAGCGGCTATGGGCTGGATTTCGTCTCGGGGTGGTATTCGCTCAACCTGCTGGCGCAATCGGTGGAGGCGGAGAAGGCCGCGATCCAGCCGCATCTCGACAAGCTAAAGCATAATGGCTGCAAGGTCTGTATTGCCTGCGAGACGTCGAATTCGGTGCAGGGGCAGGACGTGCCGCTGAGCGAGAAGGCGGTTCTGAGCGCCGCCGAAATGGCCGAATTTGGTGCCAAGGTCGAGGAACTGGCGGCGTTCACCGCCGGGCAGGGCATTGATCTGGTCTATCACCACCACATGGGCACCGTCGTCGAGACGCCTGCTGAGATCGACGCGTTCATGGCGGCGACCGGCCCTGCGACGAAGCTGCTGTTCGATGCGGGGCATTGCTATTTCGGCGGCGACGGGATCGATCCGGCTCCGATCCTGCGCAAATACGTCGACCGCGTGCGCCATTTCCACGCCAAGAATGTTCGCCCCGAAGTTATGCGCAAAGTGCGCGAGGAAGGCATGTCCTTCATGGACGGGGTGCGCGGCGGCGTCTTCACCGTGCCGGGCGATAGCGAAGGAGGGATCGATTTCGCACCGCTGCTCTCAGTCCTCAAAGAGGCGAGCTATGACGGATGGATTGTGATCGAGGCCGAGCAGGATCCCGATCAGCACAACCCGTTCGAGTATCAGTCGCTGGGGCTCAAAACACTCAAGTCAGCCGCCGTCGAGGCGGGGCTGATCGCCACCGAACAGGCCTGAGCGCATGGCCCGTGATCGCTTCCTCGATTTCGACACGCCCTGGTTCCGCCCGCTTTGGAAGCGGCTGCTGGTGGTGGGGGTGGCCCTTGGCTGGGGGCTGTTCGAACTCGTCGCTGGAGATCCGGGTTTCGCGATCCTGTTCCTCGCGATGGGCGGGTATGCCGCCTATCGTCTTTTCGTGACCTTCAAGCCGAGAGAAGACAAATGACCGATCTGCTGCGCAAACCCTTTGGCACTCATGGTAAAGTCCACGAGATCACCCCGCAATCGGCGGGCTGGCGCTATGTCGGCTTCTCGCTCTATCGGCTGCGGGCGGGCGAGAGTGCGGCGGAGGCGACCGGTTCTAACGAGGCGATCCTCGTGATGGTCGAGGGCAAGGCCGCGATTAACGCCGCCGGGCGGGATTGGGGGGTATTGGGCGAGCGGATGGATGTGTTCGAGAAGACGCCGCCCCATTGCCTTTATGTCCCGAACGATCAGGACTGGGAGGCCGTGGCAGAGACGGATTGCACGATCGCGGTCTGCCTCGCGCCGGGCAAAGGCGGGCATGAGGCGCGCCGCATCGGCCCCGACGGGATCAGCCTGACCGAGCGCGGAAAGGGCACCAATACGCGCTACATCAACAATATCGCGATGGAGGGAGAGGATTACTGCGACAGCCTTCTGGTGACCGAGGTCTTCACGCCAGCGGGCCACTGGTCGTCCTATCCAAGTCACCGCCATGACGAGGATGACTTCCCGCGCATCACCTATCTCGAAGAGACCTACTACCACCGCCTGAACCCGGCGCAGGGCTTCGGCATCCAGCGGGTCTATACCGAGGATGGCACGCTCGACGAGACGATGGCGCTCTCGGATGGCGACGTTGTGCTGGTCCCGCGCGGGCATCACCCCTGCGGCGCGCCTTACGGGTTCGAGATGTATTACCTCAACGTCATGGCCGGGCCGCGCCGCAACTGGCGTTTCCAGGCTGATCCTGCTGTGCAGTGGATCATGGAGCGGGATGCCTGAGCGGCATCCGTTGGGAGAAGAACCATGGGACAACCATTTCAACTGGCCGCCTGCGCAGAAATGCTCTGGAGTGACCGCCCGATCGAATGGCGCGCGGCGCGCCTCACCGAGATGGGCTTCGGCGTAGGGCTGTGGAACGGGCCCGACCACGATCTCGACAAGCTCGAGGCGGTGGGAGCGAATTACACGATCATGAACGGCTATCTGCAGGGGCGGCTGAGTGACCCCGAAGGTGCCGAGATGCTGTTACGCTCGGCCCGTGAGATTGCGCAGATCGGCAAGCGCCTTGGCGTGGACCGGCTCAACCTGCATGGCACGGGTCTTGGGGACGGCGGTCTCCCGATCCCGCACTCTGGGAGCTTCGCTCCGGGCATGTTCCAGCGTGCTTGCGATACGCTGAACAGGATTTGCGATCTGGCCGAAGAGGAGGGGGTGGTCTTCACCCTCGAGAACCTCAACCCGATCGACCATCCGGGCTGCCCGTTCGGCGCGACAGCGGATGTTCTGGCGCTGGTCTCGACCGTCAATCGACCACAGCTGCGGATCAATCTCGACCTCTATCACACGCAGATTGGCGAAGGCGATGTGATCCGCTGGTGTGAGGCCTGTTTGCCTTGGATCGGTGAGGTTCAGGTGGCGGACAATCCGGGTCGCTGTGAGCCGGGCACTGGCGAGATCAACTACGCCGGTGTGGCGAGGGCGTTGCAGAAAATGGGGTATCAGGGCCCTGTGGGCATGGAGGCCTTCGCGCAAGGCGATGATGAGGTCGCACTTGAGGCTTTCCGCAGAGCCTTCACGGTCTGAGAGCATTTACCACTGGAAAGGAGTGTGCCGGTCATTTTTCCGACCAGCACACTATTGTGCGCTCGATCCTTTTACAGTCTCAAGGAACCAGCATGTCATGTGAACGGAAATGCTGGTTTTCGCGGCTTTGAATTTGAACTGACAGCTCTCGCGTCTACGGATCGAGACTTCACGATGCGTGCCGACCCAGGCCCGTTCTCAGCCTTGATCACCTGCTCGTCGCGCTACGCCGTTAGCGGACTTTCGCACCAAATGCAGCGAATGACTGTTTTCCGCCCATTCCTGCATCACTTCGTTAACGGCCCAAAGCTGACCCTCAGCCTTTGTCAGACCGCTGCGCTGCAGCTTCATGAGACCGGCCATTCCTCCATCGTATGCAGAGCGGACGGAGCAGCACCGCGCACAAGGAGTTCGCCGCCGACCACCACACCTGCAAGGCCAATTGTCGCCAAAATAACGGAGTTCATTCTCTTGGGTCCTGTTGCGCCAATTCCATGGGGAGGGGAGCGTCTTCGGGCTGGTCCGCATCCAGTTCGGCCTGATCAGCACCGAGGGCGACCGTTTCAGGTGTCGAAGCGCGGGCCATCGGTTTGGATTGGAACGCCACCTTGTTTTCACTGGAGACGGCAGGAGCATTTCTTAGCCTGTAGGCCGCAAAAGCAAACAAAAGGATGTGTGCAGCGCCGGTGACAGCGAACAGGCTGAGAGCCCCGAATGCCGTCATCGACATACCGGCAACCGTAGGGCCGATGATCGACCCGATCCCGAACACCAGCAACAGACCACCGCTCACCTGAATATATGTTCCGGGCTCGGCATGGTCGTTTGCATGGGCCACGATCACCGGATACATCGCAAAAACCGTCGCTCCAAACAGAGCGGAAAGGCTAAGCACAGCGGCTGGAGTGGTCGCGCCCGAGACCAGAAAGAGCGCATCAGAAACAAGGGCGAAGCCGGTGATGGCGATCAGCACTTTTCTTCTGTCAAGACGGTCCGAGGCGATCCCGACGGGGATTTGCATCGCAGCGCCTGCCAGAATCGGAATGCTGGCGAACAACGCAATATGGCCCAGCGTCAGGCCGATCCGGGCCGCGTAAACGGCGGCCAAAGTTCCGAAAGAAGCATTTGAGACACCGACCATCAACACCGCAAAGACTGCAATAGGTGAATTTTTCCAAAGTCCCCGCAGATTGAGCGAGACCTTAGTGAGCGGCCGCGGGGTCGTTGTCGCGCTTATGGCTGTCGGCAGAAGCGCCAGACAGTAAACCATCGCGGCCAGAACGAAGAAGAAAAAGCCGCTGGCATCCCCAAGTGTCAGCACCATCTGGCCTGCCGTCGTCGCAGCAAGATTTACCATCGTATAGATGCCGAAGACCCGACCGCGCGAGGATGCCTCGGTCCGCTCGTTGAGCCAACTTTCGACGATCATTGCCGCTCCTGCAAAACAGAAACCGGACAGCGCCCGCACCGGGATCCAGACCCATGGTGTGATAAGGATGAGAGAAGTAAGAACGGCAATGGCGGCAATCGCGCACATGGCCCCAAATGCCCTGATGTGTCCGACACGCGCCACGAGGGCAGGCGTGCGCAAGCACCCCGCGATATACCCGATCGCCCACCCTGTCCCGAGCAGGCCGAGCGACGCTGCCGTGAAGCCTTCGGCCTCGCCGCGGACAGGCAGGATCAAGGCATTGACGCCGCCCGCGAACAGCAAAAACGCTGAACCCAGAAACAGGGCACCGAGAGAGAACAAGCTCTTCACCATGCGACCGAACTGCTCCTTCTTGGTTCTTCATTGAAAATCTGGACTCGGAGGGACCAACGTCAAGAAATTCAGTGCTTTCCGGAGAAGAATATCTCCAAAACTGAGAACTGCGCCAGTGCAGGCATGACAGACAGTCTGCTGGTGGCCACGTCGACCTGTCGGCACGGCATCCTCGGTCATCTCGGGGTCAAACCAGATCGTCAGCGAGCCCCGCGACCATCGCGACCGCCGGTAGGCTCAACCGAGCGACGCTGCCACCGGCTTACTGTAGGCTGGCCAGCTCTTGGTTTTGTAGGTCGGGCGCATGGGGTCCATCCGCTTCGGGAGTTTCTTCGGGACTCTTCGGGAATTTCCGTCGTTTTATGTCCTGAATTGGCTTCTCAGTCAGCAAAACAGTCGAAAGCTCTTCTCCGCCGTAGAGCGGGGATGGCGCTTTCAAAACAACAGCTTATCGTCTCGGGAGGGTGGAGCGGGTAGCGGGAATCGAACCCGCGCGTTCAGCTTGGGAAGCTGACAGGCTACCATTACATCATACCCGCATGGTGCGAACGCAGAGGTATTCCAGCCAAAAGCCACGGTCAAGAGGGATCGCGCGGGGCCTCGCGCCCTCCCATGAAAAAGCGCCCGGCGAGGATCAGCTCACCGGGCGCCAGGCGCCGCGCGAAAAAAGGGAGACGAGGCGCGCGGGGGGTAGTTACATCTTCGGCTGAAGCACCGTGTCGATCACGTGGACCATACCGTTCTTCTGTTTCACATCGGCGGTCTGAACCGTCGCGACATCGCCTTTCGGGTCCTTAAGCATCACCATGCCGTCCTTGACCATCGCGGTCAGATCACAGCCGCCGAGCGTCTTGATCGTGGCCATGCCGTTGCCCTTCTGAACGGTCGCGATGATGTTCTCGGCGGTGATCACGCCCTTGGCGACGTGGCAGGTCAGGATATGCGTCAGCATCTCCTTGTTCTCCGGCTTCACCAGCGTGTCGACGGTGCCCGCGGGCAGCTTGTCGAAGGCCGCGTTGGTCGGCGCGAAGACGGTGAACGGGCCGGGGCCCGCCAGCGTGTCGACGAGGCCCGCAGCTTTCACGGCTGCGACGAGCGTCGTGAGGTTCGGAGCGGCCGAAGCGTTCGCCGCGATCGGCTTGCTCTCATACATTTTCGCGCCACCGACCATCGGGTTCGCCAGCGCGGGCAGGGCGAGGCCCAAGGTTGCGGCTGCGGTGAGCGACGCGGCGAATGCGCGGAATTTCATGGACATAGGTTTTCCTTCCCTGTTGAGCGACGGTTGTCCCCGCCAAAGCAAGAGGGTTACGGCGCGCCGGGGGCGAGCCGATCACTTACGTCTCATCACGAAATCGTGTGTAAGCTGATCCGGCCCGAAATCGGGCCGCTCGCAGCGCTCTGAAGCGAGGCCCGCAGGCCTGCCTCAGCCGCGCCTGCGCCGTCTGCGCCCGCCATCCTCGCCCGAGCCGCCGGTGTTGAAGCTGACCTCCGGAAGCGGCGCAATCTTGCGCAGCTCGGGGAAGGGGGCGGTGGCGTGCGGCAGCGCGTTCGCGGCCACGAAATGCTCCTGGAAGCGCGGCTCGATCGCGGTCTCGACCTTGGTGATCTGATGCACCTGCGCCTCGATCTCGCGCCGCGCCTTCACCGAGCACAGCGCCATATGCGCGCCGGTGCCCGCTGCGTTGCCCGCCGAGGTGACACGATCGAGCGGCGCATCCGGGATCATCCCCAGCACCATCGCGTGCTTGGGCGAGATATGCGCGCCGAACGCACCCGCGAGCACCACGCGGTCGACCGTGTCCACGCCCATCTCGTCCATCAGCAGACGCGCGCCCGCGTAGAGCGCGGATTTCGCCAGCTGGATCGCACGGATATCGCCTTGGGTGACGGTGATGCGCGGGCCTTCCTCACCACCGTCGTAGATCACGTATTCATGGGTGCGCCCGTTCGGCTCGCAGCGCGGGGTACCGACCTGCTCGGCCGAACCGATCAGCCCTGATGTGTCCACGATCCCGGCCATCCGCATCTCGGCCACGGCCTCGATGATGCCCGAGCCGCAGATGCCGGTGATGCGGGGCGTGCCGAATTCGGGATCGGTCGACCAGTGCTCGTTGCCGATGATCTTGAAGCGCGGCTCCTTGGTCTCCGGGTCGATCTCGATGCGCTCGATCGCGCCGGGTGCGGCGCGCTGACCGCTGGAGATTTGCGCGCCCTCGAAGGCCGGGCCGGTGGGTGAAGAACAGGCCAGAACCCGTTGTTTATTCCCGAGAATGATCTCGGCATTGGTGCCGACATCGACGATCAGCGACAGGTCTTCGCGCTTCTGCGGAGCCTCGGACAGCGCCACCGCCGCCGCATCCGCGCCGACATGGCCCGCGATCAGCGGCAGGATATAGGCGCGCGCGCCAGCGCTGGCCTCGATGCCGATCTCGCGTGCGGCGAATTCAAGGCTCTCCGAGGTCGCGAGCGCAAAGGGCGCCTGACCCAACTCCACCGGATCGATGCCCAGCAACAGGTGGTGCATCACCGGGTTGCAGACGACGACCGCCTCGACGATCTCGCCCGTCTCGACCTTCGCCTCTTCCGCCAGTTGCCGCGCCAGATCGCCCATCGCATCGCGCACGGCGTTGGTCATTTCCTGATCGCCGCCGGGGTTCATCATCACGTAGGAGACCCGGCTCATCAGGTCTTCTCCGAAGCGGATCTGCGGGTTCATCACGCCCGCGCTCGCCAGCACCCGCCCGTCGTCGAGCGCGACCAGATGCCCCGCAATCGTGGTCGAGCCGAGGTCGATCGCCAGCCCATACAGCGGCACTTCGCGCACGCCGGGGAAGATGCCCGTCACGCGCGGCCCGTCGCCCGCATCGTGGATCGCGACCGTGACCTTCCAATCGGCCTTGCGAAGCGCGGGCTGAAGCATTCGCAGAACATCAAGATCGGCGCGCACGCCTTTGATCTGCCACTGCTTTTCGAGGGCCTGCGAGAGCCGCTGCAGGTCGCCCTCGGGGCGGTGCATATCTGGTTCCGCGACTTCGACATAGACCGGGCGCGTCGCCGGATCCATCTCCATCACGCGTTCGGAAGCCGCCTTGCGCACGACCTGTTTGTGCACCTGACTTTCGGGCGGCACGTCGATCACCACGTCGTCGAGGATTTCGGTCTGGCAGCCCAGCCGCCGCCCCGGTTTCAACCCGCGAATCCGGTCATAGCGTTCCTCGACCGCGTTGATCGGGCTGACCGCGCCGGGCTCCACATGCAGGCCGAGTTTGGGGAAATCGCCGAAGGACGGCGTGCACTGGCATTTCGAGCACACGCCGCGCCCGCCGCAGACGGAATCGAGATCGACACCCAGCTTGCGCGCCGCCGCGAGCACCCTTGTGCCACGCGCCACGCGCCCCCGCTTGCCAGAGGGGGTGAAGATTACCTGCACGTCTTCGGTCATATCGCGCTCCCGTTTTCCTTGCCCCTCGTTCTAGGGCCCATGCGGGGCAGAGCAAAGCCCGCAACCGACGCGCCTGCATGAGAAATCGTCATCATCATCATGCAGCCGATGCGCGCCGCCCATTGCTCTCGCTGGCGCCGCGCTCTATCTAATCGGGCCATGAAGATACTCTTTCTAGGCGATGTGATGGGCCGCGCGGGCCGCGCCGCGATCACCGAAACCCTGCCGAAACTTCGCGAGGAGTGGCGCCTCGATTTCGTCGTGGTCAATGGCGAGAACGCCTCGGGCGGCATGGGGCTGACCGGCGATCACGCGAAGCTTCTGCTGGATGCGGGCGCGGACGTGGTGACGCTGGGCGATCACGCCTTCGATCAGAAGGACATGCTGCGCTTCATCGAGAGCGAGCCGCGCATCATCCGCCCCGTGAACTACGCCAAGGAAGCGCCGGGCAAGGGCGCGCGGGTGTTCCAGGACCGGCGCGGGCGCAAGGTGCTGGTGGCGCAGGTGCTGGGCAACGTGTTCATGAAACGCGCCTTCGACGATCCCTTCTCGGCCATCGAGGCGGAACTGAAACGCTACCCGCTGGGCGGGGCGGTGCAGGCCGCGCTGGTGGATGTGCATTGCGAGGCGACCTCGGAGAAGATGGCGATGGGCCATTGGTGCGACGGGCGTGCGAGCGTCGTCGTGGGCACCCATACCCATGTCCCCACGGGCGATGCGCAGATCCTAGAGAAGGGCACGGCTTATCTCAGCGATGCGGGAATGTGCGGCGATTACGACTCCGTCATCGGCATGGCCAAGGCCGAACCGATGCGGCGCTTCGTGACCGGCATGTCGAAGGAACGCTTCTCGCCGGCGCGCGGTCCGGTGACGCTCTGCGGCTTCTATGTCGAGACCGACGACAAGACCGGCCGCGCCACCCGCTGCGAAGCGGTGCGCACCGGCGGCAGGCTCGCGCAATCGGTGCCGCTCTGAGCGCCGTTCGCGTCCCGATTTGCCCGAACCTCATGCCGTTGCGTGCAAATTTCCTTTGCTGTGGGCAGAGCGCGCTTGCTCGTGCATCGCGTGTCGATAGTATCGGCCCGATGCGCCTTCGCGAGAGCCTGACATGATCCAACTGCCCTTCACCGGCACCGAGACGGCAGTCGCGGCCCTTCTCGTCGTGGGCTGGATGTTCGCGATGTTCGTCCGCGAGACTTGGCCGCCAGAGGTCACCGCGATCGCGGGCGCGGCGCTGATGCTGATCTTCGGCTTCGTCCCCTACGAGAACGCGGCCGCCATCCTGTCGAACCCGGCGCCCTGGACCATCGCCTTCATGTTCCTGATCGTGGGAGCCTTGGTGCGCACCGGCGCGCTCGACGCGATGACGCGCTACGCGGAATCGCGGATCGACCAGAACCCGAAGCTCACCGTGCTTCTGATGTTCGCGATCACCATGTTCGCCAGCGCGGTGATGAACAACACGCCGGTCGTTGCGGTGATGATCCCGGTCTTCATTCAGGTCGCGCGCAAGCTGAACCTCTCGCCGTCGCGCCTGCTGATGCCACTGAGCTACGTCACGGTGATGGGGGGCATGATCACCCTGATCGGTACCTCGACCAACATCCTCGTCGACGGCGTCGTGCGCGGCCGCGGCATGGAGCCCTTCACCATCTTCGAGATCGCGCCGTTGGGCTTCGCGATCTGCCTGGTCGGCGGGGCGTTCCTGATGATCTTCGCGCCGAAACTGATCCCCGAGCGGCAATCGCTGTCCTTCATGCTCGGCGATCGGCCGAAGATGAAATATTTCACCGAGGTCGCGATCCCGGAGGAGAGCGGCTTGATCGGCGAGAAAGTGCAGGAGGCCGACACTTTCAAGCGAGAGGGCGTACGGGTGATCGACGTGCTGCGCGGCGATGCCTCGCTGCGCCGAGATCTGGCCTCGGTCGAGCTGATGGCGGGCGACCGCGTCGTGCTGCGCTCGGAGATGGAAGAACTGCTCGGGATGCAGAAGAACCGCGACCTTCGTATGGTCGACAAGCTGTCCTCTGTGCAGACCGAGACGGTGGAAGTGCTGATCTCGCCCGGCTGCCGGATGATCGGGCAGCGTCTGGGCGACATGCGCCTGCGCCGCCGCTATGGCGTCTACACGCTGGCCGCGCACCGCCGGAACCAGAATATCGGCCGCCAGCTCGACGATTTGATTGTGGTGGTGGGCGATACGCTGCTGCTTGAAGGCGCGCCCGAGGATATCGCGCGTCTGGCCTCTGATATGGACCTTGTGGACGTGTCGAAACCGCAGGCGCGCGCCTATCGCCGCTCGCATCTGCCGCTCGCGATGGGTGCTTTGAGTGCGGTGGTAATCTTCGCGGCGCTTGGCGTGGCCCCAATCCTCGCGCTCGCGATGGTGGCGGTGGCAGGCATCCTTGTCAGCCGCTGCATCGATACCGACGAGGCCTTCACCTTCATCGAGGGCCGCCTGCTCGCACTGATCTTCGCGATGCTCGTGGTCGGCGCAGGGCTCGAGCATTCCGGCGCAGTCGAACTGATCGTCTCGGGCGTGGCGCCCTTGCTGAAGATGCTGCCGCCGCAGCTTGCGCTGTTCGTGGTCTATTTCCTCGGCCTGTTCATGACAGAGCTGCTGTCGAACAACGCCGTGGCGGTGATCTACACCCCGATCGCGATCTCGCTGGCCGCCGCTCTCGGGCTCGATCCGCGGCCCTTCGCCGTGGCTGTGATGTTCTCCGCCTCGGTGGCTTTCGCGACCCCGATAGGATATCAGACCCATATGATGATCTATGGCCCCGGTGGCTATAAGTTCACCGATTTCCTGCGCGTCGGCATCCCGATGGATATCGTGACCGGGGTGACCGCCTGCCTGCTGATCCCGCTGATCTGGCCCTTCTGAGGAGGTTCCCCCATGCGCTTTGCCGCTCGTCTCGCCGCCCTGTCGCTTCTCGCGCCGCTCGCGCTCGCCGCATGCGTGCCGGGGCCGGGGACCCGCGCACCTTCCTGGCCGGACAAGATCAGCTTCCGGGGCACGGTGATGCAGGTGTCGTTCAATGATGGCACCAACTGCCACGCCAATATCTCGGGCCAGTATACCGGCGACCTTGTGGATTGCCCCTATCCGATGCGCTACCAAGTGACCCGCTTCGAGCCGAGCTATCTCGCGGGCAGCGGGGTGGGGGACCTGTTCCAGCCCTATGCCGAGGTGACGCTGAAAGACGCGGCCGGTCGGCGCTGGCACTTCAAGACGCCTCGTGACGTGCCGCCGCATGCCCGCGGCGAGGGCCAGATCCAGCTGCCGCAGTAACCTCGCTTAGGCGGGCACGGAGCCGGCCCGCATCCATCGATCTTGAATTATCCCCCCGTTGCGCACTATACGGGGTCGATTTCGCGACTATTCCGAACGGAGATACCCATGGCAGGCCACTCAAAATGGGCCAACATCCAGCACCGCAAGGGCAAGCAGGATGCGGCGCGCTCGAAGATGTTTTCCAAGCTCTCGAAAGAGATCACGGTTGCCGCGAAGATGGGCGACCCCGATCCCGAGAAGAACCCGCGCCTGCGCCTCGCCGTGAAAGCGGCCAAATCCCAGTCGATGCCGAAAGACGTGATCGACCGCGCGATCAAAAAATCGCAGGCGGGCGACGGCGATGACTATACCGAAATCCGCTACGAGGGCTACGGCCCCGAGGGCATCGCGGTGATCGTCGAGGCGATGACCGACAACCTCAACCGCACCGCGTCGAACGTGCGCTCCACCTTCACCAAGAATGGCGGCAATCTGGGCACTACCGGCTCGGTGTCCTTCATGTTCGACCGTATGGGCGAGATCATCTATCCCGCGTCCGTGGGCGATGCCGAGACCGTGCTGATGGCCGCGATCGAGGCGGGCGCCGAAGACGTCGAGAGCGACGAGGAAGGCCACTGGATCTACTGCGCGATGGAAGACCTCTCGGATGTCTCCGACGCGCTGGAGAAGGAGCTGGGCGAGGCCGAGGAGGCCAAATTGATCTGGAAGCCCCAGAACCGCACCGAGGTCGATCTGGAGACCGCCCAGAAGCTGATGAAGCTGATCGACACGCTCGAAGACGATGACGACGTGCAATCCGTCACCGCCAATTTCGACGTGCCCGAAGATGTTGCAGCGCAGCTGTAACGCGTTTCGCCGAAAAAATAGGAAAAAGCGCCCTCCGGGGCGCTTTTTGCATGAAAAACGCGTGAAATTGCGCCTTTTCCCGTGCCCCGGTTTACATTCCGGGCCATAACCCCCACGTTGTCGCGTGACGCTCCGAGCACCCGCGAACCCCCGCGGCCTCGGCAAATTCATCTGCCCGCGAAAGGATATCACCATGACCCAGGCAAAGGCTGGCGACACCCTGCATCTGCATTACACCGGCAAGCTCGATGACGGCTCCGTCTTCGACAGCTCGCAAGGCCGCGAGCCGCTCTCCTTCACGCTCGGCTCGGGGCAGATCATTCCCGGCCTCGACAAGGGCGTGACCGGCATGGAAGAGGGCGAAAAGCGCACCGTGCGTGTCGAGCCCGAAGAAGCCTATGGCGAGCACCACCCCGAGCGCATGCAGGCCGTCGACCGCGCGAACATTCCCGACGACATCCCGACCGAGCCGGGCACTCAGCTTCAGGTTCAGACCCAGGACGGCCAGACCGTGAACGTGACCGTCGCCGAGGCGAACGAGAAGGAACTCGTCCTCGACGCGAACCACCCGCTCGCCGGCAAGGCGCTGACCTTCGACGTGGAACTCGTCAAGATCGACGCGTAAGTCGGCACGCACCTGGCGTGACTTCAACGGCGGCTGTGCCTTCCCGGCGCGGCCGCCGTTAATTTTATCCGGAGCAGGGCGGACGGTCGCTCCGACCACGATATGTCCCTTGCGACAGGCAATTCGATGCGGGCGCATCCTGCGCCGGAACGAAACCCTCTCCCCCCCCTTTTCCCATCGACGTGTCTCTGTTACGCGGCGCGCTCCATCCCAGTGACACCACCTGAAACCCGAGAGAAGGAGCCGCCATGCGCATTTCCGTCGACGTGCAGATGCAATACCAGTTCCCGCAGCCCAATACGGTCGCGCTGGTGCTCGAAGCGGCGCATGCTCCGGGGCAGGAGATCGTCAGCGCGTCGATGAATCTCGGAGATGCGACCGTCGACCGGATCGCGGGCGATTGCGGCGTGGGCGAGCGGATCTGGGCCAGGGTCGGCACACAGATGACGCTGCATTATCAGGCGCTGATCGACATCACGCGCCCGGCGATCGACCTCAGCCAGATGCGAGCCGCGCAGTTGCACGAACTGCCCGCCGAGGCCGCCCCCTATATCCGCCCCTCGCGCTACGTGCAGTCCGACAAGTTCGTCTCCTTCGTGGGCAAGCGCTTCGGCGATCTGCAGGGCGGCGCGAAAGTGGCCGCGATCCGCGACTGGATCGAGAAGAACCTCTCCTACGTGCCCGGCGCGTCGGACAGCGACACCAATGTGCTCGAGACTTTCGCGGGCCGGGCAGGGGTTTGCCGCGACTACGCGCATCTGTTCTGCGCGATGGTGCGTGCGGCGCAGATCCCGGCGCGGATGGCTTCGTCCTACGGGCCGGACGTGAGGCCGCAGGATTTCCACGCCGTGGCAGAGGTCTGGCTCGATGGCGCGTGGCATATGGTCGATGCGACCGGCATGTGCGGGGCCGAGAACATGGCGCTGGTCGCGGTGGGGCGCGACGCCTATGACGTGGCCTTCATGGAATCGCAGGCGCCCGCTACGCTGATCAACCAGAGCGTCTCGGTAATCCGGGTCTGAGCGCGTTCCTTCAGCGCTTCAACGGATAGCGATCGGCCTCTTCGAAGACGTCGATCACTTTCGTTCCGGCCTTGAGCCGCGCGGAATGTTCCGCGCCCGAAGGGATGTTGTAGGTCTCGCCGGGGCGATAGACCCGGGTCTCGCCTGCAATGGTCAGCTCCGCCTCGCCTTCGATCACGGTGCCCCACTGGCCCTTGTGGGAATGGGCCGGAAGGTCGAAATCGGTGAGGAAGTGCAGAAACACCACCAGCCCCGCCTCCGAGCGGACCGCGTGGCTGCGCACCTGATCTTCGGGAAACGGCAGATCGAGGGCGGGGAAGGCCTGAATGAAATCGGGTAGCTCCATGGGTGTCTCTCCTCCTGACGGGCCTGCGGGACATGCGTCACTATGCGCGCCGCGCAGGCCGCGGGCAATGCGCGCTCAGCCCGGGGAGCCGCTCAGACCGGAACAAGCCGTGCGCGACGCCCTGTTCCCGACCTCTTACAACAACACCACCTTCGCCGCCTTCCGCAACGCTTTGGTCAGCGGCGCGAGCGGGGCTTTCAGCCGCCTCGCGCTTTGCCAGTAGAGCGGCACGTCGATCGGCGCCGGGCCCAGCCGTTCCAGCGCGCCGCTTTCCAGATGCGCCTGCACCAGCGCCTCGGGGTTCAGCCCCCAGCCCATGCCGCGCAGACAGGCCTCTACGAAGCCTTCGGTCGAGCCGATACGATGCGCCCGCAACCCCATCGGCATGCCCGCGATCATCGAGGCCCAGCGATCCTGCAAGCGATCCTTCGCGTTGAACTGCAGGGCGGGGGCCGCGCGCAAACTGTGCCGGTCGATCCGGTTCGGAAAATACCGCGCGACGAAGTCCGGACTCGCCGTCGCGATATAGCGCAGCCGCCCGAGGCTCACGCCGTCGCAGCCCGCGATCGGCCCCGCGTCGGCGGTGATCGCCCCCACGACCTCGCCCCGGCGCAACAGCCCCGCCGAATGGTCCTGATCGTCGATCACCAGATCGAAACGCACGCCCTCCACCTCGGCCAGCGCGGGCAGCACCCATGTCGCGAGACTGTCGGCATTGACGGCGATACGCAGAACCGGCGGGGTCTCGGAGGGCGCCAGCTCGGTTTCCAGAAGCGCCACCTCGCGCAGATGGGCGATCAGCCGCGCCCCATCCTCGGTCGCGCGGCAGGGCGTGGCGCGGATCACCAGAACGGCGCCCATGCGTTCCTCCAACTGGCGGACGCGTTGCGAGACAGCCGATTGCGACACCCCGAGCCGTGCGCTCGCGGCCTCGAAGCTTCCGGTCTCGATCACGGTGGCGAGCGCATCCAGCGCGGCATAGTCGAACATAAGTTTTACTTATACAGAGTTAGTTTAATTAAGTTGAACTTATACGCGCGCCCCTGCACTGAGAAGCGTCTCCGAGCAGACTGGGGGTGAGGCGGATGGAATTGGCGGCATTCTGGGCAGGGCTGAAACTGGGGCTCGGGCTGATCGTGGCGATCGGCGCGCAGAACGCTTTCGTGCTGCGTCAGGGGCTGCGGCGCGAGCATGTCTTGGCGGTGGCGCTGTTCTGCGCACTCTCCGATGCGGTGCTGATCGCCATTGGCGTGTCGGGCTTCGCCGCCGCGTCCACCGCACTGCCATGGCTGGCCGAGGCGCTGCGCTGGGGCGGTGTCGCCTTTCTCAGCTGGTATTCGATCCGTTCCGCTTTGGCGGCGATCCGGGGCGGCGAGCATCTCGACCCGAGCGCGGGCAGCGCGCCGTCCTTGCGCGCGGTCCTCGTGACGGTGGCCGCTTTCACATGGGCGAACCCCCATGTCTGGCTCGATACGGTGGTGCTTCTGGGCGCGGTCTCGGCGCAGTTCGCAGGCGCGCGGATCGGCTTCGCCACCGGCGCGATCGTGGCGTCTTTCGTGTTCTTCTTCGCGCTGGCCTATGGCGCGCGGCTGCTGGCGCCGCTTTTCGCCAAGGAGAGCGCCTGGCGCGTGCTTGATGCGCTGATTGGGCTGCTGATGGGGTCGATCGCCTGGAAGCTCGCCGCGGGCGGATTATAACCGACACAAAACCGCCCCTTGCGCGCGGTGCCGATCCAGCGTCCAAGAGAGCCATGACCGCGCAAGAAAAACCTAACAAACCGCTGATCGGCATCCTGTGGATGCTCGCCACCACCGCCTGTTTCGTCATGGTGAATATCATCGTCCACTGGCTGGGCGATCAGGTGCCCGCCGCGCAATCGGCCTTCGTGCGCTTCACCTGGGGGCTGATATTCTTCGCCCCCGCACTGGCCCGCATCCTGCGCCAGAACTTCCCGCCGCAGGTCTGGGCGCTGTTCGGTGTGCGCGGGGCGTTGCACGCGGTGGCGGTGGGGCTGTGGTTCTTCGCGATGAGCAATATCCCGATCGCCGATGTCACCGCGATCAACTACCTCAACCCGATCGTGGTGACGGTGGGCGGTGCGCTCCTGTTGGGCGAGGGGCTGGCGTGGCGGCGCGTGACGGCGGTGATCGTCGCGCTGATCGGGGCGCTGATCATCCTGCGCCCGGGGATGCGCGCGATCGAGCCCGGCCATATCGCCCAGCTTGGCGCGGCGCTGTTCTTTGGCGGCGCCTATCTCGCGGCGAAGCGGCTGACCGATTACGTGCCCGCGGGCACGGTGGTGGCGATGATGACGCTGGTAGTGACCGTCGCGCTCGCTCCGGTGGCGATCTGGAAATGGGAGCCGATCACGCTGTCCGAGACGCTCTGGCTGGGCGCGGTCGCGGTGTTCGCCACCGGCGGGCATTACTGCATGACGCGGGCCTTCGCCGCGGCGCCCGTGACGGTGACGCAGCCGGTGATCTTCCTGCAACTGGTCTGGGCGGCGATTGCGGGCTGGACGATTTTCGGCGAGCGTCCGGACCCTTACGTGATCCTGGGCGGTGCGATCATCATCGGCGCGGTGAGCTACATGACCATCCGCGAGGCGCAGCTCAAGCGCCGGGTGACGCCGCCTCCGCCTGCCACCAAGATCTGACAGCGCAGCGCTTTTCTGCAAATGTCGGATGCCTCCGGCGGGGATATTTGAGCCAAGCCGAAGGGGCGCGCGCGCCTTGGTTTCGGCTTGGTCAAAATATCCTCCGCGAAGCGTCCCTCAGCTCGTCTCGGCGCTGCGCTGGGGGTCGATGAGCCGCGTGATGACGCCTTCGCGGGTCACGACGCGGCCATCGGTGAGCGGGACGGCAGGCTCATGGCGCAGGCGCTCCATCACGTCGCGCACGGGGGCGTCGGCGGGCATCGGTTCACCCGTGGCATCGCCGGTCGGCGTGCCGACGGGATCGGCGATATCCTCGGCGGTCAGCACGCCGAGCGGGTTCATATGGGCCACGAAATCGGCCACATAGCCGTTCGCCGGTTTGGCGATGATGTCGCGTGCCGTGCCACATTGCACGATCCGCCCGCCTTCCATCAGCGCGATCCGGTTGCCGATCTTGAACGCCTCGTCGAGGTCGTGGCTGACGAAGATGATCGTACGCTTGAGCTTGGTCTGCAGCTCCAGCAACTCGTCCTGCAGCTTGGTGCGGATCAGCGGGTCGAGCGCCGAGAAGGGCTCGTCCATCAGCAGGATCGGCGCGTCGGTGGCGAACGCCCGGGCGAGGCCCACGCGCTGCTGCATGCCGCCCGAAAGCTCTGCCACCTGACGGTCGGCCCAGTCCGACAGACCCACCAGTTCCAACTGGGTGTCGACCTTCTTGCGGCGTTCCGCCTTGCTCATGCCGGCGAGTTCGAGGCCGAGGCCGACATTCTCGCGCACGGTACGCCAGGGCAGCAGGCCAAATTGCTGGAAGACCATTGCGATCTTGTTGAGGCGCATTTTGCGTAAAGTCGCGGGATCGGCGTGGGTGACATCGACGAGACGCTCGCCGTCATGCACCTCGACCTGCCCGCGCACGACCGGGTTGAGTCCGTTCACCGCGCGCAGCAGCGTCGATTTGCCCGAGCCCGAGAGGCCCATCAGGACGAGGATCTCGCCCTCGGGTACCTCGACCGAGCAGTCATGCACGCCAAGCACCTGATCGGTGCGCTCCTGGATCTCGGGGCGCGAGAGCCCTTCGTCCATCAATGGCAGGGCCTCTTGCGGGCGATCGCCGAAGACGATGGAGACATTGTCGAATTTGACGGCGGTTTTGGCTTTGGTCTGGGTCATTTCGAACCTCCGCGGCGCAGCATGCGGTCAAGGATGATGGCGACGACGACGATCACGAAGCCGGATTCGAAGCCGAGTGCCGTGTTCACGGTGTTCAGTGCGCGCACGACCGGCACGCCAAGCCCGTCAGCGCCGACGAGCGCGGCCACCACGACCATCGAGAGCGAGAGCATGATCGTCTGGTTCAGACCCGCCATGATCTGTGGCGTGGCGTAGGGCAGCTCGACTTTCCACAGAAGCTGGCTCTTGGTTGCGCCGAAGGATTGGGCGGCCTCGGTCAGCGTGTCCGGCGTTGAGGAGACGCCCAGATGGGTCAGGCGGATCGGCGCGGGCAGCACGAAGATCACGGTCGCGATCAGGCCGGGCACCATGCCGATGCCGAAGAAGACGATGGCCGGGATCAGGTAGACGAAGGCCGGCAGCGTCTGCATCAGGTCCAAGACCGGTTGCAGTACTGAATACAGCCGTGGGCGATGGGCGGCGGCGATGCCGATCGGCACCCCGATCCCCATGCAGACCACGCAGGCGGCGATCACGAGGGTGAGGCTCTCGGTCGTCTCTTCCCAGTAGTCCTGATTGAGGATGAACAGGAAGCCCACGATCACCAGCAGGGAAATCTTCCAGCTGCGCTGCAGCAGGTAGGCGATCACCGCGAAGGCGAGGATCACGAGAAGGGGCGGGGGGCCTTGCAGCACCCAGAGCGTTGCGTCGATCAGCGCTTTCAGCGCGACGGAGAGGGCGTCGAAGAGCGGCGCTGCATGGTCCTGCAGCCAGTCGATCACGATCTTGGCCGTCTTGCCCACGGGGATTTTGGTTTCGGTCAACCAGTTCATAACTGTCCTTGCGAGTTGTTATTTCTGGCGCGTTTCGATGCGGTCGAAGGCGACTTGCGATTGCGCCTTGCCGGTTTCGGGGTCGAGCTTGGTCACGCGCAGGACCAGCCCGGCCTTGGGGGAAAATTCCTTGAGGAAGGCGGTGCGCAGCTTGCCCATCGCGATCCGTTCGACGACCTGCCAGACATCGTAGCGGCACGCGCCGATCAGCACCGAGCCAGGGCCGCGATAGGCGTAGGAGATGGTGCCGCGATCCTTGGTCTCGCCGTCGACTTTCAGCGTCACCGGAGTGCGCCAGTTGCCCAGCTGCGGCAGTTGGTCGAGCCGCGCGGGGTCCTCGTCATAGATGAGCGCGAAACTGCGCCCGTCCATTTCCTGCAGGCTCACCGCCAGCGGATGGTCGTAGCGCTCGCGCTTGGGCGGCCGGCCGAGCTCGGGATCGTCGACCCGGTAGGAGGTCAGCGTGCCGTTTTCGTAGCGATAGGCCTGCGCCATTTTCGGGGTGTTGCGGGTGAGTGTGACGCCCGCCGCGTGCAGGGCCTCGGCCTCCGGGCAATCGGCGGCGCGCGCCGGGGTCACGGGCGCGCTCAACATCCCCGCGAAGAGAAGGGCCGCGCCGGTGAGGGCGCGGACCGAGGGGAAGCGGGGGCGGAGGGCCATGCCCTGCCGCCCGCGCGAATATTGCGCCCGAAGGCTCACGAGTTCAGCGCTTTCTCGACCGCTGCCTGCGCGTCGCCGCCGTCCTTCGTGGTCACACCGTCGAGCCAGGGCTTCCAGCTGTCCGGGTTGGCCTTGAGCCATTCCTTCGCGGCCGCCTTGGGATCCTCGCCATCGTCGAGGATCTTGCCCATGATCTCGTTTTCCATCGCGAGGGTGAACTTGAGGTTGGAGACGAACTTGCCCGGGTTCGGGCACTCGTCGACATAGCCCGCGCGGACGTTGGTCATGACCGTCGCACCGCCGTAATCGGGGCCGAAGAAGTCATCGCCGCCCGACAGGTAGGTGATGTCGAAGTTGGAGTTCATCGGGTGGGGTTCCCACGCGAGGAAGATGATCGGCTTGTCGGCTTTGTCGGCACGCGCGACCTGCGCGAGCATGCCCTGCTCGGAGCTTTCCTTCAGGTCGAAGTTCTTCAGGCCGAACGCGTCCTTGTCGATCATGTCGAGGATCAGCGCGTTGCCGTCATTGCCCGGCTCGATGCCGTAGATCTGGTTGTCCAGCTCGTCGGCGTGCTTGGCGATGTCGGAGAAGTCCTTAATGCCGAGCTTGGCGCCAGCGGGGTTGGTTGCCAGCGTGTATTTCGCGCCGGTCAGGTTGGTGCCGAGCGTCTCGACGGTGCCGTCCTTGGTGTAGGGATCGACGTTGGCGGCCATCGAGGGCATCCAGTTGCCAAGGAACACGTCGACGTCGCCTTTCGACAGCGCCTCGTAGGTCACCGGAACCGAGAGAACCTTGGTGTCGGTCTCGTAGCCGAGCGCTTCGAGGATGGTGGTCGCGACCGCGGTGGTCGAGGTGATGTCGGTCCAGCCAACATCGGAGAAGGTCACTTTCGAGCAATCGGCGGCCTGAGCGGGCGCGGTGCCTGCCAGTCCGAACGAGAGCGCGGCCCCCAGTGCGAGGAGCGTGGAACGAAGTTTCATGCTTTTTCTCCCTGTGCAGCGTTAAGAAAAACCGCGGGATGCGGTTGTTGATTGACGAGTCAATAAACATGTTCTAGCTCGACATGCAAGCAAGCCACCCGGAAGGAGGCCGATCACATGCCGAAGCTTGGAGCAGAGCCTATACGGCGCGCAGCCTTGGTCAAAGCGACTATTGAGACAGTGGGCGAGGCGGGGTCGCTCGACGTGACGGTCGCGCAGATCGCCCGGCGCGCGGGCATGTCCTCGGCGCTGGCGCACCATTATTTCGGGTCGAAAGACCGGATTTTCCTCGCCGCGATGCGCTCGATCCTTTCGATTTACGGGGCCGAAGTGCGCGGTGCGATGGCGATGGCGCATTCCCCGCACGAGCGTGTTCGCGCAGTTGTGATGGGCTCTTTCGCGGCGGGCTCGTTCCGTCACGAGGCGATCGCCGCGTGGCTGAACTTCTACGTTCTCGCGCAGTCGAGCGCCGAAGCGAGGCGCCTGCTGCATATCTATCAGCGCCGTCTGCGCTCCAACCTCATGCATGGGCTGCGGCCGCTGGTCGGCGACCGCGCGGGCTCCGTGGCCGAGGGTTTGGGCGCGATGATCGACGGCGTCTACATCCGCGCGGCGCTTGTCGCGGGCGAGCCCGACCGCGAGGCCGCCTGCGAACTGGTGCTGGCGCATCTGGAAAAGGAATTGGAGGTCCACCAATGAGGGCACAGCCGAAAGCAAGCCATTTCGTCAATGGCGACTGGATGGAAGATACGGACGGCGACGAGCTGATCGTCACCTATCCCGGCACTGGCGAGGTGATCGCCAAGCTGCATGCGGCGACCCCTGCGGTGATCGACGCCGCGATTTCGGGGGCGGTTGAGGCGCAGAAGGACTGGGCCGCGCTGCGCCCGGTCGAGCGGGGCCGTATCCTGACCCGTGCCGTCGCGATCATCCGCGAGCGCGGTGAGGAACTGGCGCTGCTGGAAACGCTCGACACCGGCAAGCCCATTCAGGAAACCCGCGAGGCCGACTGGCCCTCGGGCGCCGAGGCGCTGGAGTATTTCGCGGGTCTCGCGCCCACGCTGACCGGAGAGACGATGCCGCTGGGCGGCGATTTCGCTTATACGATCCGCGAGCCGCTGGGCGTCTGCGCAGGGATCGGCGCGTGGAACTATCCCAGCCAGATCGCCTGCTGGAAATCCGCGCCTGCACTGTCGACCGGCAACGCGATGGTGTTCAAACCCTCCGAGATGACGCCGCTGGGCGCGCTGAAGCTCGCCGAGATCTTCATCGAAGCCGGGATGCCCGCGGGTATCTTCAACGTGGTGCAGGGCTTCGGCCCGGTAGGGGCGGCGCTCTCGACCGATCCGCGTATCGCGAAAGTCTCGCTGACCGGGTCGGTCCCGACGGGTCAGAAGGTCTATCAGGCGGCATCGGCGGGCATGAAGCACGTCACGATGGAGCTTGGCGGCAAATCCCCGATGATCGTTTTTGATGATGCCGATATCGAAAGCGCAATCGGCGCGGCGATGCTGGGGAATTTCTATTCCTCGGGTCAGATCTGCTCGAACGGGACGCGAGTCTTCGTGCAGAAGGGCATCAAGGAGAAATTTCTCGCCCGTCTGAAAGAGCGCGCGGAAACCATTGTCGCGGGCGATCCGCTGGACGAGGCGACGCAATTCGGTCCGCTGATCTCGAAGGCGCAGTTCGACAAGGTGATGTCCTATGTCGAGAGCGCGAAATCCGAAGGCGCGCGACTGGTCTGCGGCGGCTCGGCAGGCAATGAGGGGCCGCTTTTCGTGCAGCCCACCGTTTTCGCCGATGTCACCGACGATATGACCATCGCGCGGGAAGAAATCTTCGGCCCGGTCATGTCCGTGCTGGATTTCGAGACCGAGGAAGAGGCGATCGCGCGGGCCAATGACACGCAGTTCGGCCTCGCCGCGGGTGTGTTCACCGGCGATCTGGCGCGCGGCCACCGTGTCGTGAGCCAGCTGCAGGCGGGTACGACCTGGATCAACGCCTACAACCTGACGCCGGTGGAAATGCCCTTCGGCGCGGTGAAGCAATCGGGCTTCGGGCGCGAGAATTCGCGCGCGGCGGTGGAGCACTATACGCAGCTCAAATCCGTCTATGTCGGCATGGGGCCGGTCGAGAGCCCGTACTGAATTTGAATTTGGGGAGGTTGGGGGCGCTGCCCGTCGCCGGTTGGTCCTCGGACCGATGGCGCCCAACCGGCGCCCCCCGGGATTTTCCGCCAAGGGGAAGATATGAGTGTTTCGGCAGAATATGTGATCGTAGGCGCAGGCTCGGGTGGCTCGGCGCTGGCTTACCGGCTCGTGGAAGCGGGCCGCGACGTGGTCGTGATCGAGCATGGCGGCTCGGATGCCGGGCCGTTCATCCAGATGCCCGGCGCGTTGAGCTATCCGATGAATATGGGGATCTACGACTGGGGCTTTCAGTCGGAACCCGAAGAGCATCTGGGCGGACGCCGTCTGGCGACCCCGCGCGGCAAGGTGCTGGGCGGCTCGTCGAGCATTAACGGCATGGTCTATGTCCGGGGCCACGCGCGCGATTTCGACCATTGGGAAGAAAGTGGCGCGCGCGGCTGGGGCTACGCCGATGTGCTGCCCTATTACAAGCGGATGGAGCATTGGCACGGCGGCGAAGAAACCGAATGGCGTGGCCGCTCGGGGCCGCTGCATGTGACCCGCGGGCCGCGCTCCAACCCCCTGTTCGACGCCTTCGTCGCTGCGGGCGCGGCGGCGGGCTATCCGGTGACCGAGGATTACAACGGCCGGCAGCAGGAAGGCTTCGGGCCGATGGAGGCCACGATCTACAAAGGGCGTCGCTGGTCGGCGGCCAATGCCTATCTGCGCCCCGCGCTCAAGACCGGCAAGTTGCGGATCGTGCGCGGTCTGGCGCGGCGCGTCGTCTTCGAAGGCAAGAAGGCCGTCGGCGTCGAGATCAAGCGCAAGGGGCAGATCGAGGTGGTCCGCGCGACGTCCGAGGTCGTGCTGGCGGCAAGTTCGATCAATACGCCGAAGCTTCTGATGCTCTCGGGTGTCGGCCCGGCAGAGCATCTGCGTGCGCATGGCATCGAGGTGCTGGCGGATCGTCCCGGGGTGGGCGGCAACCTGCAGGATCACCTTGAGATCTATATGCAATTCGCCGCGAAACAGCCGGTCACGCTGTTCAAGTACTGGAACCTCTACGGCAAGGCCCGTGTGGGTGCGCAATGGCTTTTCACCAAAAGCGGGCTCGGCGCGTCGAACCAGTTCGAAAGCTGCGCCTTCATTCGGTCGGAGGCCGGGATCGACTACCCGGACATCCAGTATCACTTCCTGCCGATTGCGGTGCGCTATGACGGCAAGGCCGCCGCCGAGGGGCACGGCTTTCAGGCACATGTCGGGCCGATGCGTTCGAAGTCGCGTGGCCATATCCGGCTGCGCTCGGGCGATCCCGAGGCCAAGCCCGAGATCAAGTTCAACTACATGAGCCATCCCGACGACTGGGCCGAATTCCGCAAATGCGTGCGGCTGACCCGGGAAATTTTTGCGCAAGCGCCGATGGCCGCCCATGTGAAGCACGAGATCCAGCCGGGGGCCGACGTGGAGACGGATGAGCAGATCGACGCCTTCATCCGCGAACATGCCGAGAGCGCCTATCACCCCTGTGGCACTGCGAAGATGGGGGCGGCGGACGATCCGAGTGCCGTCGTCGATCCGGAAGGCCGCGTGATCGGGGTCGAGGGGCTGCGGGTCGCCGACAGCTCTGTCTTCCCGCGCATTACCAACGGCAACCTGAACGCGCCCTCGATCATGGTGGGCGAGAAGATGGCCGATCACCTGCTGGGCCGGGCACCGCTCGCACGCGAGAACCTCGAGCCGTGGGTGGCGCCGAACTGGCAGGTGGCGCAGCGCTGAGTTAGCGGCCTTCGCGGCGCGGGAGGCTGAGGGCATAGCGCCCCGGCCCCTGCGCCGCGAGGATCAAGAGGCCGCCCGCGATCGCCCAGTTCTTCACGAAGATCGTCACCTGCCACGGGTCGGCGCGCAGCTGCCAGTGAAACCAGCTGGTGAAGATGCAATAGGCGGCGAGGATGAGTGCCCAGGCCCGCACCTTCGGGCCGAAGATCAGGCCAAGCGCCGCGATCAGGTTGAACAGCGCCGCGGGCCAGACCAGCCAGCCGGGCAGGCCAAGCCAGCCGATCATTTCCTGCACCATCCGCGGGTCGCTGACTTTCTGCGCCGCGCCGCCGAGGAACAGCAGCGCGATCAGGATGCGGCCGATCAGGTTGAGCGCGTCGGACATGCGGGGCTCCCAAGTTTCGCGTTTACCTTTCAGCTACGAAATCTGTTGCGTGCGAGATCAGTCCCACCGATATCTAGGGAATGTTAAGGCTTTGTTCACTTCTGGTTCTCATCGCCTCGCCCGTTTTCGCGGCGACGGTCACGGGCATTCCACGCGTCGTCGATGGCGATACGCTGGTGGTTGCGAATACGCGGGTGCGGCTGTTCGGCATCGACGCGCCGGAGGCGAAGCAAAGCTGCAAGACGACGCAAGGCGTGCGCTGGGCTTGTGGACAGGCCGCGACGGCGGAACTGCAGCGGCTCGCGGGGCGGGGAGTGCGGTGCTCGGGTCACGAGCAGGATCGCTACGGGCGGCTGATCGCTATTTGCCGCGCCGGCGGGCGCGATCTCAACGCCGAGATGGTGGCCCGCGGCGCAGCCTTCGCTTACCGAAGATACGCGCTCGATTATGTCGGGCAGGAGGAGCGCGCGCGCCGCGCGGGCCTCGGCATCTGGCAGGGCGAAGCAAGGCGCCCAGCAGCGGTCCGCGCCGCGACCAAGGTACAAACCCCGCCGGGTAATTGCGCGATCAAGGGCAATATTTCCAAGCGCGGGCGGCTCTATCATCTGCCGGGCACGGGCTCTTATGCCGCGACGCGGATCAATACCGCCAAGGGCGAGCGATGGTTTTGCACCGAGGCCGCGGCAAAAGCGGCCGGATGGCGTCGCGCAGGCGGCTGACTTGATGCGCATCAAGGTGGCGCGAGTCGCGGTGGCCTAATGTCGGTCCGACAGCAAGGAAAGGGAGCGACATGGCCAATACGCCGCACACGCTGCAAGACGAATTCCCGACGAAACTCGATCGGATTCACGAATTGAAAATCTCCAACGCGCATTTTGCAAAGCTGTTGGACGATTACGACACGCTGAACGATCGCGTGCACCGGGCCGAGACGAACGTGGAGCCGATGGACAGCCTCGCCGAGACCGACCTGCGCAAGCAACGCGCCGCGGTGAAGGATGAGATCGCGCGGATGCTGGGTACCGCCGACGCCTGAGTTGTATGGTAACGAGTGATTTTGGTGGGACGCCTCGGGGCTTCGGCCCCGGGGCGTTTTTCTATGCGATGTCGTAGGGCAGAAGGCCGCGATGGTCGGGGTCGACATGCAGGCGGCGTTCCAGCGGCGGAACCGAGCGCTGGTGGCAATCCTTACGCTCGCAGATTCGGCAGGAGATCCCGATCGGCTGGTAGGCCTTGGGATTGCCAAGCTCCATATCGTCGGCATAGACGAGCCCCTTCGCGTGGCTCACCTCGCAGCCCAGACAGATCGCGTAGCGGCGGACTGGCGCGGTGAAGCTGCCGCCCGATTTCGAGACGTCGCGCGCGAGGCAGAGATAGCGAACGCCATCGGGGGTCTCTGCGAGTTGGCGCAGGAATCTAGTCGGAGTTTCAAAGGCTTGGTGGACGTTCCAGAGCGGGCAGGCGCCACCGAATCGGGCGAATTGCAGTCGCGTGGCAGAGTGGCGCTTGGTGATGGTGCCGGCTTGATCGACGCGGACGAAGAAGAAGGGAATACCCTTCGCGCCGGGGCGCTGCAGGGTCGAGAGACGGTGGGCGACCTGCTCGATCGAGGCGGTGAAGATGTCGCAGAGTCGCTCCAGATCGTGGCGGGTGTCCTGCGCCGCTTCGAGGAAGGGGCGGTAGGGCAGCAGCGCCGCGCCCGCGAAGTAGTTGGCGAGCCCGATCTTGGCGATCGCCCGGGCCGTGTCGGATTGGAAGCGCGCGAGGTCGAGCGTCGCATCCAGCAAGTCGTTCTGGGTCAGCAACGCCACTTGGTGCAGCAATTGGAAGGCCTGCGTCGGCCGGCCCGCATGGGCGTTGATCAGAAGCCGGTTGCCGTCACGCTCGCGCAGTTGCGAAATGTCGGAGAACTGCACGTCGAGACCGCGTTTCGCGAGGGTATCGATCGCATGAGGAATGGGCTCCAACCGCTTGCCATCACGACAGGAAAATCGTTCGGCGGCACGATCGACGGCGTCGATGTAATTGTCGCAATAGTGAAAGAAGTCGCGGACCTCTTCCCAGGGGGAGACCACCGTCTGTGCGCCCTCGCGGCCCAGGGCTTCGTCGAGCGAGGCGAGGCGTTCATGGGTCTGGCGGTAGGCGCGGTGCAGTTCGAGGAAGGACCGGGCGAGTGCAGGGGCGTTGGAGGCCGCGAGCCGTAGATCGGCCAAGGGCGGTGCGCCGTCGGAGAAGATCGGGTCGGCCAGTGCCTCACGCATGTCCGAGACCAGCCGCTCCGCATCGCCCGCCGAGAGCTCGGTCACGTCGAGGCCGAATTCGCTCGCCAGCGCCAGCACGACCTGCGCCGAGACCGGGCGGTGGTTGTTCTCCATCTGGTTGAGATAGGGCAGCGACACGCCGAGCCGCTCGGCGAAGGCTTTCTGGGTCAGGCCGAGCCGCGTGCGGGTTTCGCGCAGTTTCACGCCGGCATAGAGTTTCTGAGTCGCCATCTGCCCCTCCTTTTTGCAAAGAGATTTTTAGCTTTGCAAAAACCCTGCGTCAAATTTTGCCGGTTCTGAGCCGGCGTCATTGGATCAATCGCGGATGGTCTGCGATCGGTAGCGTGCTTCGCAGTTATGCAATTCGCTATCGCATGCTTGCCAATAATTTGCAAATTTTCTCGAATCCCCTTTGTAAGATTGTTGCCTTCGGAATAGGGTGCCGAGAAATTATGCGGAGGACCCTCATGAGAGACATCCTGAAGGAGCTGGAGCATCGGCGCGACGAAGCCCGCCTTGGTGGCGGCGAGAAACGCATCGAGGCGCAGCACAAGAAGGGCAAGCTGACCGCGCGCGAGCGGATCGAATTGCTGCTCGACGAGGGCTCTTTCGAAGAGTTCGACATGTTCAAGACCCATCGCTGCGCCGATTTCGGGATGGAAGAGAGCAAGCCCTATGGCGACGGCGTCGTCACCGGCTGGGGTACCGTGAACGGGCGCATGGTCTATGTGTTCAGCCAGGATTTCACTGTCTTCGGTGGCTCGCTGTCGGAAACCCACGCCGAGAAGATCTGCAAGATCATGGATATGGCGGTCCAGAACGGCGCGCCGGTGATCGGCATCAACGATTCGGGCGGGGCGCGGATTCAGGAAGGCGTGGCGTCGCTTGCAGGCTATGCGGACGTGTTCCAGCGCAACATCATGGCCTCGGGCGTCGTGCCGCAGATCAGCCTCATCATGGGGCCCTGCGCCGGCGGTGCGGTCTATTCGCCCGCGATGACGGACTTCATCTTCATGGTGAAGGATACGTCTTACATGTTCGTCACCGGCCCCGACGTGGTGAAGACGGTTACGAACGAGCAGGTGACGGCCGAGGAGCTTGGCGGGGCCGCGACCCACACCAAGAAAAGCTCGGTCGCCGATGGCGCCTACGAGAACGACGTCGAGGCGCTGTTCGAGACCCGACGCCTGATCGACTTCCTGCCGCTCTCGAACCGCGAGAAGGCGCCCGTGCGGCCCTTCTTCGACGAGGTGGACCGGATCGAGGCGTCGCTCGACACGCTGGTGCCCTCGAACGCGAACACCCCCTACGATATGAAGGAATTGATCCTGAAGATCGCCGACGAGGGCGATTTCTTCGAGATCCAGAAGGACTTCGCGGGCAACATCATCACCGGCTTCATCCGTCTGGAAGGTCAGACGGTCGGCGTTGTCGCGAACCAGCCGATGGTGCTGGCGGGCTGTCTGGATATCGATTCCAGCCGCAAGGCCGCGCGCTTCGTGCGCTTCTGCGACGCATTCGAAATCCCGATCCTGACGCTGGTCGACGTGCCGGGCTTCCTGCCGGGCACGAGCCAGGAATATAACGGCGTCATCAAGCACGGTGCGAAGCTGCTGTTCGCCTATGGCGAGGCGACCGTGCCGAAGGTCACGGTTATCACCCGCAAAGCCTATGGTGGCGCCTATGACGTCATGTCCTCCAAGCACCTGCGCGGCGATTTCAACTACGCTTGGCCGACTGCGGAAATCGCGGTGATGGGCGCGAAGGGTGCGGTCGAAATCCTCTATCGCTCGGAACTGGGTGACCAGGAGAAGATCGCCAAGCGCACCGCCGATTACGAGGACCGTTTCGCGAACCCGTTCGTGGCGGCCGAGAAGGGTTTCATCGACGAGGTGATCCAGCCGCGTTCGACGCGTCGCCGGGTGGCCCGCGCCTTCGCGGCGCTGCGCTCGAAGAAGCTGTCCAACCCGTGGAAGAAGCACGATAACATCCCGCTCTGAGGAGGCGCATGACGGGCAGGTCGAGGATCGCGACGCTCTTGCCCGGCGCTCTCGCCGGGCTGGCGCTGGCGTCTTCGGCGCCCGCCCAGGAGCTGCGGGAGGTGACGCCAGTGCCCGATTACGGTGCGGTCATGCATCCGGGCAACCTGGGGGAGGATCTGGGGCCCGGCGACGGGCCGGAGGGGACGAAGGGCGATGCGATCCCGGTACCGTCCGGGCAGAAGGTCTGGTGGGTCGACGTGATCCACAACGAGGCCGGACCGGACGGGCTGACCTATCGCTTCCGCTTCCTCGCGCCGCAGATCGGAGGGCCGAGCCCGATCTCCTCCGATATCGCGCTGAAGGATATCGAGGCGCTGTGCAACGGGTGGGTGGTGCCGCGCCTGCCGCAGCCCGGTCCGGAGCCCGCACAGGTGATGGTGAGCCTGTCGGACCAGATCGTGCCGTTCGGCGAAGCCGCCCCAGAGGTGGTGCAATATTTCGACAGCTTTTCCGTCGAGGATGGAAAATGCGTTTGGGAGTTTTTCTGATGGCCGTGGCCAGACCCGCAGATCACAGCTTGGAAGGCAGGATGCCGGAGCGCGCGTTTGTGCGGACGCTCACGGCAAGATCGCGCTTTCGTGAGCGGGATTTGCGGGCTAACCTGCCCTTGGGGAAAGCGATTTCGGTCCCCGCGTTGAAACGGGTCGTGCCGAACCTCGCCCAGATCGGGGCGCGCGCCCCCCTGGACAGGAGAACGACATGTCGAAAGCTCTCATCGCGCTTGGCCTCGTGGCCTTCGTCGCAGCCTGCGCGCCCAAGCCCGAGCCGATGCCGGTGGCCGTCACTACCGAGCCGACCTATACCGGCAAGTACAAGTGATCTGCGTGCGGGGCAGGGCGGCAGCCACCGCCTTGCCCCCACGATCCCTGCCGAGAGGGCGGCGTATTGCAATACGCCATACGGTTACCTAGCGGAAATTTCCCTTCGGGAGTACGCTCTTAGCCATTCGATAACAGAATGGGGGAGAGTGAAATGGTCCGAATTTCTCTGGGCGCCGTCGCCTGTGCGGCTCTGCTTGTGGGCTGTGCGCCCAAGCCGGAGCCTGCGCCTGTCACCGTGGAACCGGTCTATACCGGCAAATATGGCGGTCCCGTCGCAAGCGGCAGCAGTTGCCGACCGACCGGACGGCTCGTCGACTCGCAATACCCGGCTTCCGTGCCCGACTGTCCGCTGCAATGCGGACCGTTCGAGACGGCGGTGGCAGCGACAACGCAGCGACCGGCGCAATGCGTCCCCGAGCAGCGCGGTGGCTCGAGCGAGCGCCAGCCGACGACGCCTGGCACGCCACCTTCTTCGACCGACCCAACCGGCGGGAACCAGACCCGAACGGGTCAATAATGAAGGCGTAACGCAGAAACTCAGCGCACGCCGTCCCAGCAACTTCAAAGCGGAGGGCGCGTCATGCTGAAGCATCGCGGTTTCCCGTCGCGGCTACCCTCGACGGATTATCAATTCACCATTCGCCGCGCCAACAAGAAGGGCGCGACGAAGATCATTCGGCGTGAACGCTACGCCGATCGCGGTCATGCCGATCGCAAGGCCGATGCGGGCTTCATGGCCGCGCTCTGGGCGCATTTCGGCGAAGAGCCGTTCGAGCGCGGCAATCTCGATGCGGGCCGGTTGAGCTGGCTCTTTGGGCGCGAAGTCGTGCCTGCCGAGGACCCGTTCGACCCCGAAAGCTACGAGGCGCTTCTCAAGATCGACGTGAAACGCGCGGAAGCCTCCTTCCCGGAGGTCTTCGCCGATCCCGACGCCTTCACCTTCGACGATGACGAGGATGAGGATTGGGCATGATTTCGCTGATGTCCTGCGCGAAATGGCGGCATGCCGCCGAATCTCGGAATTGCAGGGATTTCGCCTTTGCAATCCGCGATATGCGCAGTCACATTGAGGGGGCAAGCCGTACTGTCCCCAACACCCGCGGCTTGTGTAATATCCCTACCCCTTCCCTATTCCTGCGGCCTGATCTTATGGTCGGGCCGCAGTTTTTTCCTTCGGAAGGTCAAGGGGCTGCCTGCAGAGATGTGAAGGGCAGTGGCGATAGCTCGCCGATGGGGTCGGACCTCGCGTTTTCGCCGTTGGCTTTTCACGGGGCCGCGATAAACTCGCGTCCAATCATAACCGCTATTGGAGGCAGTTTCCCATGCGCAAAACCCCGATCCTTCTTCTCCTTGCCGGTCTCGCCCTCGCAGGCTGCATGCAAACCGACGGTCAGCGCGCCCTCGCCGGTGCGGCCGGCGGCGCGATCATCGCGGACGCGACCGACAACAACGCGCTCACCGGTGCGGCTCTCGGCGCGCTCGCGGGCACCTATTGCGACGACGCCGGCGTCTGCCAGCGCTCCTACTAAGCACATCCGCGCGGCTCTGACCGCGCCCGATCGCTATCCGACCGCCATCGGGGCTGCTCGCCCCGGTGGCGGTTTTTCTTTTGTCTCACATCATGAACACGACACGCGGGGCGGGGGGATGCCCCTCCCGCACCGGAAGGGAAGGGCCTGACATGTTCAAGAAAATCCTGATCGCCAACCGTGGCGAGATCGCCTGCCGCGTCATCAAGTCGGCGCAGAAGATGGGGATCAAGACGGTCGCCGTCTATTCCGATGCCGATGCGCAGGCGCTGCATGTCCAGATGGCCGACGAGGCGGTGCATATCGGTCCGCCGCCCGCGAACCAATCCTATATCGTGATCGACAAGATCATGGATGCGATCCGCCAGACCGGCGCCGAAGCGGTTCACCCGGGCTACGGCTTCCTGTCGGAGAACAAGAAATTCGCCGAGGCGCTGGAAAAAGAGGGCGTCGCCTTCATCGGCCCGCCCTCGGGCGCGATCGAGGCGATGGGCGACAAGATCACCTCGAAGAAGCTCGCGAAAGAGGCCGGCGTGTCGACCGTGCCCGGTTACATGGGGCTGATCGCGGATGCCGATGAAGCGGTGAAGATCTCCGACGAGATCGGCTACCCGGTGATGATCAAGGCGTCCGCTGGCGGCGGCGGTAAAGGCATGCGCATCGCGTGGAACGCCGAAGAAGCCCGCGAGGGCTTCCAGTCGTCGAAGAACGAGGCCGCGAACAGCTTCGGCGACGATCGCATTTTCATCGAGAAATTCGTCACCCAGCCGCGCCACATCGAGATTCAGGTGCTCGCCGACAAGCACGGCAACTGCGTTTATCTGAACGAGCGTGAATGCTCGATCCAGCGCCGCAACCAGAAAGTCATCGAAGAGGCGCCGTCGCCTTTCCTCGACCCCGAGACCCGCAAGGCGATGGGCGAGCAGGCCGTCGCCCTGTCGAAAGCGGTGGATTACTGCAGCGCGGGCACGGTGGAATTCATCGTCGATGGCGAGAAGAACTTCTACTTCCTCGAGATGAACACCCGTCTTCAGGTGGAACACCCGGTCACCGAACTGATCACCGGCATCGACCTCGTCGAGCAGATGATCCGCGTGGCCGACGGTGAGAAGCTTCCGATGAAGCAGGAAGATATCGGCATCAACGGCTGGGCGATCGAGAGCCGCCTCTATGCCGAAGATCCTTACCGCAACTTCCTGCCCTCGATCGGGCGTCTGACCCGCTACCGTCCGCCGGTGGAAGGCAAGACCGCGTCGGGCGGCATCGTGCGCAACGATACCGGGGTCTTCGAGGGCGGCGAGATTTCGATGTTCTACGACCCGATGATTGCCAAGCTCTGCACCTGGGGCGAGACCCGCGACGCGGCCATCGAAGAGATGCGCCTCGCGCTCGACAAGTTCGAGGTGGAAGGCATCGGTCACAACCTTCCGTTCTGCGCCGCGGTGATGGATCACGAGCGCTTCACCTCCGGCAACATCACCACCGCCTTCATCGAAGAGGAATATCCCGAAGGGTTCGCGGGCGTCACGCTCGACGAGGGGATGCTGCGCAAGGTCGCGGCGGCCACGGCGGCGATGGAGCGCGTGGCCGAGATTCGGCGCACGAAGATCTCCGGCACGCTCGGCAATCACGAGCGCAAGGTCGGCGTGGATTGGGCGGTCTCGCTGCAGGATGAGGATTTCAAGCTGAAGGTGAATGCGGATCGCAACGGCTCCACCATCGTCTTCGAGGATGGCGAAGAAATGCGCGTCGAGAGTGACTGGACCCCGGGCGACCCGCTGGCCGAACTGACCGTGAACGGTGCGCCGCTGGTCCTGAAGGTCGGCAAGATCCCGATGGGCTTCCGCATCCGCGTGCGAGGCGCCGATCTGAAGGTCCATGTCCGCACACCGCGCCAGTTCGAGCTTGCGCAGCTGATGCCGGTGAAACTGCCGCCGGATACGTCGAAATTCCTGCTCTGCCCGATGCCGGGTCTCGTCGTGAAGATCTCGGTCGAGGAAGGCGCGGAAGTGCAGGAGGGTCAGCCGCTGGCCACTGTCGAGGCGATGAAGATGGAGAACATTCTGCGCGCCGAGAAGAAGGGCATCGTGAAGAAGATCAACGCCGAGGCGGGCGCGAGCCTTGCCGTCGACGACATCATCATGGAGTTCGAATAAGTGACGCCCGCGCCGTGGCATAGGGAGGCCGGGCGACCGGCTCACCCCGCCACGGCGGGGCACGGTCTATTGGCGCGCGGTGGTGTGCGGGGATGTGGTCAGAAACCGCGCTCTTCGCGGATCTCGTCGCGCCGGATCGGCATCTTGTCGATCGAGCGGATGATCTCGCGCGCATCCCACGGGGCGGGCTTGCGCAGGTTCACCGTACCGTCCTTCGCGATGATCACGAGGGAGAACCCGCGCGGGCGCAGCTTGCGCCGCACGTCGCTCGCCGGATCGGGCGTGGTGTCGGTGATGACGACGACGTCGCGTTGGGCCAGTTCCGACCAATGGTCTTCGAGGTACCGGATTTGTTCCTTGAAGGCCGGGTCGAGGGGGCTGTCGGCGAAGACCACGATGGGCCGCTTCTGCCAGACGAGCGCATCCAGATCCGCGTCCGCCCCATCGACCGGTGCGAAGGGGGGCGTGACCTCGGGCTCTGCCACGGCAAGATTGACGGTGCTGTCCTGGGCTGCGACCGCGAAGGGCGTCAGCGCAAGAAATGCAGCGAGTCCAAGGGATAATAGACGGGTCATGGGCTCCTCTCTCGTTCCAGATATATGCGCGGCGGACCTCTCGCACCATGGCGGGCGCTACGAATTTTCGCGAAATGCGGCCTTTAAGCGCGCCGCTAGGAACAGCGGTGCCGACTGGCGCCGGGGGGCGGGGCGTGCGGCGGGGTGCCGCTTGGGCCTGCTGTCGTGGGAAGCGGATATGCGAAACGCCGACGCACCGGAGGCGGGCGAAGCGCGCCGGATGCCTTTCGATAGGGTGCCGTGCGCGGATGGACACCCGCGATCTGGGACATATGACCGGGCTGCGCCACGCGCCGCCGGGACTGAATTTCGTGGAAATGACGGCCGAAGATGCGGGGAAGACACCCGCCGCGGCGACAGTGGAAGAAGGATTTGGCCATGACGGACAAGAAAGAGGACTGGCGCAAGCTCGCCGAGAAGGAACTGCGTGGAAGGCCGTTCGAGGACCTGACCTGGAACACGCTCGAAGGGATCGCGGTCAAGCCGCTTTACACCGAAGAGGACGTGGAGGGGCTCGACCATCTGGGCACCATGCCGGGCCTGTCGCCCTTCACGCGCGGGCCTCGTGCGACGATGTATGCGGGCCGTCCGTGGACGATCCGGCAATATGCGGGCTTCTCGACCGCCGAGGAGTCGAACGCCTTCTATCGCAAGGCGCTCGCTGCCGGGCAGCAAGGCGTGTCGGTGGCCTTCGACCTGGCGACCCACCGCGGCTATGACAGCGATCACCCGCGCGTCGAGGGCGATGTCGGCAAGGCGGGTGTCGCGATCGACAGCGTCGAGGACATGAAGATCCTGTTCGACGGCATCCCGCTCGATCAGATTTCGGTCTCGATGACGATGAACGGCGCGGTGATCCCGATCCTCGCCAACTTCATCGTCACCGGCGAAGAGCAGGGCCATGACCGCAGCGTTCTGTCGGGCACGATCCAGAACGACATCCTCAAGGAGTTCATGGTCCGCAACACCTACATCTATCCGCCCGAGCCCTCGATGCGGATCATCGCGGATATCATTGAATACACCTCGAACGAGATGCCGCGGTTCAACTCGATCTCGATCTCGGGCTACCACATGCAGGAGGCCGGCGCGAACCTCGTGCAGGAGCTGGCCTACACGCTGGCCGACGGGCGCGAATATGTTCGCACGGCGATCAAGGCGGGGATGGATGTCGACAAGTTCGCAGGCCGTCTGAGCTTCTTCTTCGCGATCGGGATGAACTTCTTCATGGAGGCCGCCAAGCTGCGCGCGGCGCGCCTGCTGTGGAGCCGGATCATGGAAGAGTTCGAGCCGAAGAAGCCGCAAAGCTCGATGCTGCGCACGCACTGCCAGACTTCGGGCGTCTCGCTGGCGGAGCAGGATCCCTATAACAACGTGATCCGCACGGCGTACGAGGCGATGTCGGCAGCGCTGGGCGGCACGCAGTCGCTGCACACCAATGCGCTCGACGAGGCAATTGCGCTGCCCACCGAGTTCTCGGCCCGGATCGCGCGCAACACGCAGCTGATCCTGCAGGAAGAAACGGGGATCACCAATGTGGTCGATCCGCTGGCGGGCTCCTACTACGTCGAGAGCCTCACGGCGGAACTGGCCGAGAAGGCCTGGGAGCTGATCGAGGAAGTCGAGGAGATGGGCGGCATGACGAAGGCCGTGGCCTCGGGCATGCCCAAGCTGCGCATTGAGGAAACGGCCGCCCGGCGTCAGGCGCTGATCGACCGGGGCGAGGATGTCGTGGTCGGTGTGAACAAGTATCGCCGCGAGACCGAGGATGAGCTGGATATCCTCGACATCGACAACGCGAAAGTGCGCGACAACCAGATCGCGCGGCTCGAGAAGATGCGCGCAAGCCGCGACGAGGCAGCCTGCGAGGCGGCGCTGGCCGAGCTGACGCGCCGCGCCTCTGAAGGTGGCAACCTGCTCGAAGCGGCGGTGGAAGCTGCACGCGCCCGGGCCTCTGTGGGAGAGATTTCAATGGCGATGGAAAAGGTGTTCGGACGTCACCGCGCCGAGGTGAAGACGCTCGCAGGTGTCTATGGCGCGGCCTATGACGGCGACGAGGGCTTCGCGCAGATCCAGAAGGACGTTGAGGCCTTCGCCGAGGAAGAGGGCCGCCGCCCGCGGATGCTGGTGGTGAAGATGGGTCAGGACGGCCACGACCGCGGCGCCAAGGTGATCGCGACGGCCTTTGCCGATATCGGCTTCGACGTCGATGTGGGCCCACTGTTCCAGACGCCGGAAGAAGCCGCGCAGGATGCGATCGACAACGATGTCCACGTGGTCGGGATTTCGTCGCAGGCGGCGGGTCACAAGACCCTCGCGCCGAAGCTGATCGCGGCGCTGAAAGAGAAGGGCGCCGAGGATATCATCGTGATCTGCGGCGGCGTGATCCCGCAGCAGGATTACGACTTTCTCAAGAAGGCGGGCGTGAAGGCGATCTTCGGGCCGGGGACCAATATCCCGCTGGCCGCGCGCGAAATCCTCGACATCGTGCGGCAGGCGCGGGCCTGAGGGCGAGGGGGCTCTGCCCCCGCGCTGAAGCGCCCCCCGGGATATTTGGTCAAGCCCGAACTTCGACCTTGATAGGTCTTAAGCGGCGCGCGGGGGAACTCTGCGCGCCGCCGTTCATTCAAAATATTACAACGATTTAATCACAGGCCGGATTTGCGCGGGTGCATTTCCGCCGCAGCGCGGCTAAACTTGAACCATGGACAGGCCCATTTCTCTCTGGTCGCGCATCGCGCAAGCACTCTCCGCTCTCGGGCGGGGCGAGGCGTTGTCGACCGTTTTCGACAATCTGCGCCAACCGCCGGAGCGTTCTGTCGCCTTCACCATCGCGGTGATCGCACTCGGCGCGAAGATGGCAAAGGCGGATGGGCAGGTGACTCGCGACGAGGTCGCGGCGTTCCGACGCATCTTCCAGATCCCACCGGAAGAGGAAGCCAATGCCGCGCGCGTCTTCAACATGGCGCGCACCGATGTAGCGGGCTTCGACGCCTATGCCCGCAAGATCGCCAACATGTTTGGTCCCGGCGCGGACGTGCTGAAAGACGTGCTCGAAGGGCTGTTCTTCATCGCGCTGGCCGATGGCGATTACCACGAGGGCGAGGATGCCTTCCTGCTGGAAGTCGCGCGGATCTTCGGGCTGGAGGAATGCTGTTTCCGTGCGATGCGCTCCGCCTTCGTGGAGGATGCCGATCCCGATCCGTGGTCGGTGCTCGAGGTCGAACCGGGCACGCCGCTTCCCGAAGTGCGCAAGGTCTGGCGCAACAAGGTGCGCGAGGCCCATCCCGACCGGGCGATTGCGCGCGGCCTGCCGGAAGAGGCGGTGCAGCTGTCGCAGGCGCGGGTGATCGCGCTCAACAAGGCCTGGGAGGAAATCCGCGCCAGCCATGCGGACGCCTGATGCGGATCGCCACTTGGAATATCGAGTGGTTCAACAGCCTTTTCGATCGCAACGGGGCGCTTCTCGACGATGATCAGTGGTCGGCGCGCTACAATGTGACGCGCAGCCAGCAGACCGGGGCGATCGCGATAGTGATGAGCGCGCTGGAGGCCGATGTGCTTCTGGTGGTCGAGGCGCCCGACGACAACCACCGCCACAAGACGGTCGATATGCTCGAAGCCTTTGCGGAGCGCTTCGGGCTGCGTCAGCGGCGCGCGCTTCTTGGCTTTTCCAACGACACGCAGCAGGAACTGGCGTTGCTCTACGACCCCGATGTCGTGACGGCGCGGCATGATCCGCAAAGCTCGGAGGCGTGGCCGCGTTTCGACGGCAGTCTCCGGATCGACCTCGATATCGATGCGCGGATGGATACGGTCACCTTTTCCAAGCCGCCCCTGGAAGTCGTTCTGGGGACGCGGTCCGGGGAGGTGATGCGGATGATCGGCGTGCATGTGAAGTCGAAAGCTCCGCATGGCGCGACGAGCCTGGAGACGGCGACCCGCATGGCGATCGAGAACCGGCGCAAGCAGCTGGCACAGTCGATCTGGATCCGGGGCCGCGTGGAGGAGCATCTGGCGGCGGGCGACAGCCTGATCGTGCTCGGCGATTTCAACGACGGTCCGGGGCTCGACGAGTACGAGAAGCTGTTCGGGCGCTCGGGTGTCGAGATCGTCGCAGGCGAGGGTGGGCCCGACGCGGTGCGCCTCCGCGACCCGCATGCGCGGCTGTCGAAAGCCCATCATACGGCCGCCGCGCCCAGTTCCGCGCGGTTCTATCTCGTGGATCAGAAGCAGTATTTCTCGGCCATGCTGGATTACGTGATGCTCTCACCCGATCTGGCGGCGCGGGCGACGGCGTGGAGAATCTGGCACCCGTTCGACGATCCGCATATCTACCGCGTGCCCGAGCTGCGCGAGGCGCTGTTGCAGGCCTCCGATCATTTTCCCGTCTCGGTCGATATCGATTGAGCGAGGGGCGTGATTTTCGTCCCGCTTCCGCGTAGGATCGGAGCCATGAAACAGCCGCTCGTCATCGCTCTCTCGTTCGCCCTTCTGGCCACGCCCGTCTCCGCGCAGGATGAGGGGGGCGACGCTGGCGGCGATGTCGATCGCGGGTTCTCCTTGTTGCAGGAAGGGGCGCAGACGCTGTTTCGCGGGCTGATGGGAGAGATGAAGCCGCAGCTCGACGAGATGCAGAAAGGCTTGGGGGAGGCCGCGGCCCAGTTGGGGCCGAAGCTGCGCCAGTTCCTCGCGCTGGTCGACGATATGGCGAATTACGGCGCGCCCGAGCGGCTGCCCAATGGCGATATCATCATGCGGCGCGACCCGGATGCACCGCCGCCGCCGCCCCTGATGACCGAGCCGCCGGAGGATGCGCCGCAAAAAGACGACCCGGAGCAAGGCGGGCCGATTGAGATCCCGGAGGGCGGGATCGAGCTTTAATCCGTGATGATCGGATCGGCCTTCAGCGCGCCCGCGAGCGAGCGGAAGCGCGACTCGGCGACCTCGCCCATCAGCGCCTTGCCGCGCTTGGTCAGCTTCAGCTCCAAAACGCCCTTCTTGGCGGAATATTTCAACTCGCCCGCATCGGCGGGGCTGTGGGTCGCGAACATCGCGCCGAAGCGCATCGCCTTGCCCAGAACTTCCGCCTCCTGGATCTGCTCTTCGGTCAGCAGCGGCAGGAACGGCTCCAGCCGCGAGCCGTTGCGCGAGTTCTTGTAGCGGTGCAGGAGCGCCACGCCGAGCCAGATCCGCTCGGGGTGGGACATGGCCGAATAGTTCGCTCGGGTGACGTTCTCGAAACAGGCCTCGGCGCGGTAATCGGGATGGGTGCGCCATGTCGTATCATGCAGCAGGCAGGCCGCGCGCACGAGGCGGAATTTCTCGGGTGGGAGCGGCCCGAAGATCGGCTCGATGAAGGCGTGGAGCTTCTTGCCGAAGCCGGGCATCCGGCTCATCACGCGCTCGGTATGGCGCGCGGCCTCCACCAGCGGATCGCGGCGGCGCAGGCGTTCGGGCATCTGCTCGTAAAGCAGCCCTTCGCGGATCCCGTAGGCGGAGACGTCGATCTCCTTGGGCTGGAAGGTCGCGATCAACTCGCGCAGCACCTGGCTCGCGAGCGGGACCAGTTCCATCCGCGCGGCGGAGGTGCCGGTATTGGCGCGCAGCTTCTCGAGGTCGGACTTGCCGATCCAGTCGATCGTCTCGCCCAGCTCGTCGGGCTTCATCCGGTATTCGTGCATCACCAGCAGCGGATAGTCGCGCCGTTCCATGTCGAGACGCGCGATGGCGCGCCACGAGCCCCCGACGAGGTAGATGCGTTCATGCTCGGTCCCGACTTTCTCGGCCAACTCCTGCATCGTCGCCTGAATATGCGCGGTGATGGCCTTCTTGCCGCCCGCGATCTGCTGCAGCCGGAAGGGGCCGAGCTGCGAGGTGGCACGGCGCCAGACCTTGCCGCCGCGAATCTCGGCCAATTCCATCGAGTTGCCACCGATATCGCAGACGAGGCCTTCGGCCTCGGGCCAGCCAAGTAGCACCCCTTGCGCGGAGAGGCGCGCCTCTTCGAGCCCGTCGACGATATGGACCTTGAGGCCGGTCTCATTCTCGATCTTGCGGTGAAACTCGGGGCCGTCCTCGGCGTCGCGCATCGCGGCGGTCGCGACGCAGGTGAGCGGGCCGATCTCCATCCCTTCGGCGAGCGCGGCAAAGCGTTTGAGCGCGATCAGGCCGCGCTCGCGCCCCTCGGGGTTCAGCTGGCCAGTCTCTGCGAGACCTTGACCGAGACCCGCCATGACCTTCTCGTTGAAGAAATAGGCCGGGCTGCGCGCCGCGCCGTCGAACACCACCATCCGGATCGAGTTCGAGCCGATATCGACGACGCCGACGCGCGAGAGCGCGCGCACGGACGGATCGTCGAAGAGAGGTTGGCCGAACGGGTCCCAATCGTCGCTGTCATCGAGTGCCGGCGCCGCTTTGTCTTTGCTCATGTGCCCGTCCGTTCGAGTCGTTCGACCCCAAAGCTAGGGCTAGTCGAAGCTATGGGCAAGTTCGGGAACATCGCTTGCCCCAGCGGAACCGCGGCCCGAGAGCGAGGGGTATTCCATGAAGAACCGGTGGCACGAGAACAGGTCCTCGCGGTCGTCGGGCAGGTGGCGGATGAACTTGCCGTCGGGCTGCAAAATCCAGCTTTGCGCCTCGTCGGCCATGTTCGCCGCCATGATCTGGCTGACGATCTGCGCCTTCACCGTGGGGTTCTTGGCCTCGACCAGCGTCTCCACCCGGCGGTTGAGGTTGCGCCCCATCCAGTCGGCGGAGGAGAAGAACACGCGCGCGTCGTTCGACGGCAGGGCATGGCCATTACCGAAGCACACGATGCGCGAGTGTTCGAGGAACCGCCCGACGATGGATTTCACGCGGATATTCTCCGACAGGCCCTTGATGCCGGGGCGGATGCCGCAGATGCCGCGGATCACGAGAGAGATTTTCACCCCCGCCTGCGAGGCCTTGTAGAGCGCGTCGATCACGTCGGATTCGATCAGCGAATTCATCTTCGCCCAGATCGCGGCGGGTTTTCCCGCCTTGGCGTGTTCGATCTCGCGGTCGATCAACTGCAGCAGGCGCGGCTTCAGCGTGATAGGCGAGATCGCGATGTTTTCGAGACCCTCGGGCTGCACATAGCCCGAGAGGTAGTTGAAGACCTTGGTCGCATCGCGCCCGAGCGCGGCATCGCAGGTAAAGAAGCTCAGATCGGTGTAAATCTTCGCCGTGATCGGGTGGTAGTTGCCGGTGCCGTAATGCGTATAGGTCACGAGATGGTCGCCCTCGCGGCGCACGACGGTCGAGATCTTGGCGTGGGTCTTGTAGTTGATGAACCCGTAGACGACATGGGCGCCTGCGCGCTCCAGCCGCCGCGACTGGCGGATATTGGCGGCCTCGTCGAACCGGGCCTTCAACTCCACGAGCGCGGTCACGGATTTGCCATTCTCCGCCGCCTCGCAGAGCGACGACACGACGGGGCTGTCTTTCGACGTCCGATAGAGCGTCTGCTTGATCGCCAGCACGTTCGGGTCGTTCGCCGCCTGATCGATGAAGCGCACCACCAGATCGAAGGTCTCGTAGGGATGGTGCAGAAGGATATCCTTCTGCTTGATCGCGGCGAACATGTCGCCCTCGTGGTCCTGCACGCGTTCGGGCACGCGCGGCATGAAGGGCGGCCAGAGCAGATCGGGGCGCTCGCCGAGGATCAGTTCCTTCACATCGGCGATGCCCACGAGGCCCTTTTCCTCGACCACCTCTTCGGGATCGACATGCAACTCGCGCATTACCAGCGCCTGCAGGTCTTCCGGCGCGCCCGGCGAGACCGACATGCGGATGACCTGACCGCGGCGGCGGCGCTTCAGCGCGGTCTCGAACTCGCGCACGAGGTCTTCGGCCTCGTCCTCGACTTCCAGATCGCTGTCGCGCAGCACCCGGAACGAGCACGAGCCCACATCCTTGTAGCCCGGGAAGAGCGAGCTCAGATGCAGCATCAGAAGCTGCTCGAGCGGCAGGAACCGCGCCTCGCCCGGCAGGCGCACGAAGCGGTCGATCTGGGCCGGGATCGGCAGCAGCGCCTGCAACCGGCGCTGGTCGCTTTCGCGCTCCAGTTCCAGCGCGAGGCAGAAGCCGGTATTCGGGATGAAAGGGAAAGGGTGGGCCGGGTCGATCGCCAGCGGCGAGAGCACCGGGAAGACGTTGTTGAGGAAGTGATCCGACAGGAAGTCGAGATCGCGCTTGGTCAGACGCGAGCGGGTGACGACATGGATGCCCTCGTGATCCATCTCGCGCTTGAGCGCTGACCATGTCGCCTGCTGCGTGTCCATCAACCGCCGCGCGTTGGCGTTGATCTTCTCCAGCTGCTCGGCGGGGGTGAGCCCGTCATCGGAGGGGTTCACGTTGCTCTCGCGCACAAGCTCCATCAGGCCCGCGACGCGCACGGTGTAGAATTCGTCGAGGTTGGTGGCCGAGATCGACAGGAAACGCACGCGCTCCAGCAGCGGCACGCGCGGGTTGCGCGCCTCTTCCAGAACCCGCCAGTTGAACGCCAGCCAGCTCAGTTCCCGGTTGAAGAAACGACCGGGGCCGCTGATCTCCGCCTCGGGCAGCGTGATCGGCGTGGGGAAGGGGGTCTTGAGGAAATCTGCTTGGGTCATGGCGCGCTTATCGTTGGATTTTGTAATGGCTCCATGACAGTTTGCGCGGCTCAATCGAGACTGTCCAGAACCTCGGCGGCTAGTCTTTGCGTGATCGCGCGGCGCTGTGCGAGTGCCTGCCGATCGAGCGCCGCGACCAGTTTGCGCGCGGTCGCGAGAGAGCGGTCCATCCGCGTCACCAGCCAGCCGATCAGGTTTGGCGGCACGGTCAGTTGCCGGTCGGAGAACAGCTTCACCAGAACGGCCGCCAGCAGCGCGTCATCAGGCGGCGTGATGCGCACCGTCGCCGTCGCTTCCATCCGGCTGATCAGGTCGGGCAGGCTCAATCCCCAGTCGCGGGGCGGTGTGCGCGCGGTCAGAAGAAGCCGCCCGCCTTCGGCCTGCATCAGGTTGTGCAGGTGAAAGAGCGCGCGTTGCCCCGCCTCGTCGGCGCCGAGCGTTTCGGCCCGCTCGATCACGGCGGCGCCCTTGGCGACCAGCGCGGGGGCCATATCTTCGGTGAGATTGCGGGCCGGCAGAATCTCCGCGCCCTGTTCGTCGGCCCAGATCGTCGCGAGATGCGTCTTGCCCGCGCCCTCCGGCCCGATCAGGATCATCCGGCCCAGCGGCCATGTTTCGGGCGCGTCGAGGGTCGTCACCGCCAGCGCATTGGCTGGGGAGATGAAGAAGTCTTCACGCCCCTGCGCAGAACGCAGGTGAAGCGGGAAGGTCAACTGCTCGGCCATTCTCAGTTCTCGTGTTCGGTCGTCTCGGTCGCGCCCGTCACTTCCCCGGTCTCCTCGTTGATAAGGGAGATCGGCGGATGGGCTGTTGGCTCGCGCTCCGTTTGCCCTCGGTAAAGCGCCCCTTGCAGATATTGGTCGATGAAGAAGCGCGCAACCACTCCGATCACCGCAGCGACGGGAACGGCGACCAACATGCCCACAAAACCGAACAAAGTGCCGAAAGCGGACAGCGCGAAGATCAGCCAGAGGGGATGCAGCCCGACCGAATCGCCCACGAGTTTGGGAGTGACGAAATTGCCTTCGAGAAACTGGCCGAGCACGAAGATGCCCGCCACTATGCCGATATTGAACCACTCGCCCCAGAACTGGAACAGCGCGAGGCCGATGGCGAGCGTTCCGCCGATGATCGCGCCGATATAGGGGATGAAGGTCAGCGCGCCGGCGACCGACCCCACCAGCAGCCCGAAATCGAGCCCCGCCGCCATCAGCGCGATCGCGTAGAAGCCGCCGAGCACGAGGCAGACCGTGACCTGGCCGCGCACGAAGCCCGAAAGCACCCGGTCGATGTCGCGCGCGATGGTGCGGATCGTCTGGACGTGATCGCGCGGCAGCCAGCCATCGATCTTGGCCACCATCCGGTCCCAGTCGAGCAGCATGTAGAAGGCCACGACCGGCACCACGACGATGAAGACGACGACGTTGACCAGCGTCATCGCCGAACTCAGCAGGGTCGCCGCCAGTTCGCCGCCCCGCGCCTTGATTGCGCTGCCGAGGCTGTTGAGCGTGTCGTTCACGACCGAGTTCTGCAGGAGGTTGGGGAACCGCTCGTTCAGGAAGGCCTGCAACGACGACAGAAGATCGGGCGCCAGCGCAACCAGCTGCGCCAGCTGACGCGCCAGCATCGGCACCACGGCCAGTGCAAGGATCACGAAGATCAGCACCGTCACCAGCCCGATGATCGCGGTGGAGGCCGCGCGGCTCAGGCCAAGCTTCTCCAGCCGGTCGGCCAGCGGGTCAAGGAAATAAGCGATCGCGCCGCCCATGATGAACGGCAGGATGACATTGCCCAGCCACCACAGCGACAGGACCAGCACCAAGGCGGCGACGGACCAATAGGTGACTTGCTGGCGGGCAGGCAGGGCCATGCGTGGTCCTTCTCGGCGGTGCGTTCGATCTAACGTGGCGAAATGCGGTGGGAAATCAAGGCTAGGATCGCGTGCCCCTTCCTCTTGGCGGAAATATCCCGGGGGAGGCGCGGATGCGCCAGGGGCGGAGCCCCTCATATGCGACACCCGCGTCCGACGCCACCATCTTGCCCAACGCCCCCGTTTCCTCTAGGCCAAACGCAACGTCTGACACCAACCCTCGAAGGACCGCTCATGCGCCTGTCCCGCTATTTTCTTCCCGTTCTCAAGGAAACCCCCGCCGAGGCGCAGATCGCCTCGCATCGGCTGATGCTGCGTGCGGGTATGATCAAGCAGCAGCAGGCCGGGATCTATTCCTGGCTGCCGATGGGCTTCAAGGTGCTGCGCCGGATCGAGCAGATCGTGCACGAAGAGCAGGCGCGCGCCGGCCACCTCGCGATCCAGATGCCGACGCTGCAATCGGCCGATCTGTGGCGCGAGTCGGGCCGTTATGACGGCTATGGCGAAGAGATGCTGCGGATCACCGACCGGCAGGGCCGCGATATGCTTTACTCGCCCACCGCCGAGGAGATGGTGACCGACATCTTCCGCGCCCATGTCTCTAGCTACAAGCAGCTGCCGCTGACGCTCTATCAGATCCAGTGGAAATTCCGCGACGAGATCCGCCCGCGCTTCGGCGTGATGCGCGGCCGCGAATTCCTGATGAAGGACGGCTACAACTTCGATCTGTCGAAGGAAGACGCGCTGCACGCCTATAACCGCCACCTCGTTAGCTACCTGCGCACCTATGAGCGCATGGGCCTGCAGGCGATCCCGATGCGCGCCGATAGCGGCCCGATCGGCGGCGATTACACCCATGAATTCCTCGTGCTGGCCGAAACGGGCGAGTCGGAGGTGTTCTACGACAGCGAGATCACCGATCTGACCTTCGGCGACCGCGAAATCGATTATGACGACGTGGCGCAGTGCCAGGGCGTGCTGGAGGAATTCACCTCGCGCTATGCCCGCACCGACGAGACCCATGACGAGGCGGTCTTCAACGAGGTCCCCGAAGAGCGTCGCCGCGTCGCGCGCGGGATCGAGGTCGGCCAGATCTTCTATTTCGGCACGCAATATTCCGAGGCATTGGGCGCAACCGTTCAGACCCCGGATGGCGCGAAGGTGCCGGTCCATATGGGCTCCCACGGGATCGGCGTGAGCCGTCTCGTCGGCGCGCTGATCGAGGCGAACCACGACGACAAGGGCATCATCTGGCCCGAGGGCGTGACGCCGTTCCATGTTGGCATCGTCAACCTCAAGCAGGGCGATGTCAGCTGCGACAGCGCCTGCGAGGCGCTCTACCGCGCGTTCCTCGACCACGGGCTCGACCCGCTCTATGACGACCGCGAAGAGCGCGCGGGCGCGAAATTCGCCACTATGGACCTGATCGGTCTGCCGTGGCGCATTACCGTCGGTCCGCGCGGGATCGCGGCCAACAAGGTTGAATTGACCTGCCGCCGCACCGGCGAGAGCGAGGAGATGCCGGCTGAAGAGGCGGTCGAGAAGATAGTGGGCATCTATGAAGGGCTTTGATCTGATCCTTGCCGCCAGCGCGGTCACTGCGGGCTTGCTCGCCGGGCCCGCTCTGGCCGAAGGCACGGGGCAGGGCGCCGGCCAAGGTCTCGTGCCGTGGTCGAGTGATGCGCTCGGTATTTCGGCCAGGGTGCCGAAGGGCTGGACGTCGGACGAGATGCCGGGCGGCGGCATCCTGTTCTCCGCGCCCGATATCGACCCGCACAAGACCGCCCATGTCGCGCTGCGTGCCCATGCCGATGCGGGCGCGGACCTTACGGCCGCGCATGAACAACTCCTGCACACGATCCTGCTCGATGGCGATACGGTGCTGTCGGACGAGATGACCGAAGACGGGTTTGCGATCCGCTCCAAGGACGTGTTCGGCAAGGTGACGCTGCGCAAGACGCAGCGGCTCGAGTGCGCGGGCGAGGCGGTGCTTGCCTCGGTGCAGACCGATTACCCCGCCGATCTGGCCGAGGCGATGGCACCGCTTCTGGCGGATGTGCCCGGCACGCTGGGCTGCAAATAGGGGGCTCTGCCCCCGCCCGTTCCGGGCGCCCCCGGGATATTTCGACCAAGCCGAAGAGGCGCGCTCTCGCCGCTATGACCGGGCGCAGGCTTGACCTTTCGACCCCGCCGCGCCAGCTTGCGCCGAATTTTCGTGGATGGAGCCGATGGCCGCACGCACTGCCCCGTTTTCCCGTTTCGAGTTCATGATCGCATGGCGCTACCTGCGCGCGCGCCGCGCCGAAGGTGGCGTCTCGGTCATGACATGGATTTCCCTGATCGGCATCGCGCTTGGCGTGGCCGCCCTGATCGCGACGTTGGCCGTGCGCGCGGGCTTTCGCGCCGAGTTCGTCTCGACCATCGTCGGTTCGAATCCGCAGATCACCGTCTATTCCGCACCGATGGAAGTGGCGGAGGGCTCGGGCGTCTATTCCAAGCTGATCCGCGACTATGCCGAGCGCACCGATCGGATCAAGGCGATCCCGGGCGTGGTGAGCGCCGCGCCGGCGGTGCGCGGTCAGGCGATGGTCAGCTTCGGCGATCGTTCCAACGTGGCGGATGTCTACGGTCTGGCGCTGTCGGATCTGAAGAACATCCCCAATATCGCGCATTCCGAAGATGCGCAGGGCGATATCGACAATTACGGTGAAGGCATCGCGATCGGCATCGGCATGGCGCGCGATCTGGGCGTGACGGTGGGCGACACGGTCAAGGTGATTTCGCCCAATGGGGCGAAGACTCCGTCGGGCACAAGCCCGCGCGTGAACGCCTACAAGGTCTCCTATGTTTTCTCGGCCGGGCGTTACGACATCGACCAGACGCGGCTTTATATGCCCTTCAAGGAGGCGCAGAGCTTCTTCAACCGCGAGGGCGGGGTCGATGAGATCGACGTGGACGTGGCCGATCCCGAGCGCATCGCCGAATGGGAGCCCGCGATCATGGATGCGAGCGGCAAGGGCACGCTTTTGTGGACATGGAAGGACGCATCGTCGAGCTTCCTGCGCGCGCTGACGGTCGAAGACAACGTAATGTTCATCATCCTCTCGATCCTCGTGCTGATCGCGTCGATGAACATCACATCGGGACTGATCATGTTGGTGAAGAACAAGGGCCGCGACATCGGTATCCTGCGCACGATGGGGCTTAGCGAGGGTTCGATCCTGCGGGTCTTCTTCCTTTGCGGCGCGTTCACCGGGGTGATCGGAACGCTCGCGGGGCTGGCGATCGGGGTGCTGTTCTCGGTGAATATCGACCACGTCATGGGCTTCGTAAACTGGCTCAATGGCGGCGATGCATGGGATCCGTCGATCCGCGGCATCTACCATCTGCCCGCGAAATTGCAGCCCTGGGACGTGACCAAGGCGGTGACGCTGTCGCTGGCGCTGAGCTTCATCGTGACCATCTTCCCGGCGCGCCGTGCCGCGCGCATGAACCCGGTGGAGGCGCTGCGCTATGAATGACGTGCTGATCTGCGAACAGCTGGAAAAGTGCTACAACCGGGGCAAGCCGAACGAGATCACGGTGCTCAAAGGTCTGGATCTGACCATTCCGAAAGGGCAGGTCGTGGCGCTGGTCGCGCCTTCGGGGGCGGGCAAGTCGACGCTTCTGCATATCGCGGGGCTGCTGGACACGCCCGATTTCGGTCGGGTGCTGATCGATGGCGAGGATCTGACCGGCGCGCGCGACGGCAAACGCACGGCGGCGCGGCGCGAGAAGCTGGGCTTCGTCTACCAGTTTCACCACCTGCTTCCGGAGTTCTCGGCGGTGGAGAATATCGTGCTGCCGCAGCTGGCCAATGGCGTCAGCCGCAAGGCCGCGGAAGAGCGGGCCAAGGACCTCTTGAGCCGCGTCGGTATGGCGGGCCGGATGGACCACCGCCCCTCGGCGCTATCGGGTGGCGAGCAGCAACGTGTGGCGTTCTGCAGGGCGCTCGCGAACGGGCCGAGCCTGTTGCTGGCCGACGAGCCTACCGGCAACCTCGACCCGACCACCTCGGACACGGTGTTCGACGTGCTGATGGGGCTGGTGCGCGAGACGGGCCTGTCGGCGCTGATCGCGACGCATAACATGGAGCTCGCCGCCAAGATGGACCGTGTGTTGCACCTGGAGAACGGCGCGCTGGAGGAGGGGATATGATCGTTTATGGGATTTCGACCTGCGACACGGTGCGCAAGGCGCGCAAGGCCTTGGAAGCGGCCGGGCGCGACGTGGAGTTCCGCGATGTGCGGGCAGAGCCTTTGACGGCGGCTGAGGTCGCAGAATTCGAAAGCGCGTTCGGCGACAAGATCGTCAACCGTGCATCGACGACGTGGCGCAATCTGCCCGAGAGTGAGCGCGAAAAGCCTGTCGCCGTTCTGCTGGGCGAACATCCCGCGCTGATGAAGCGCCCGGTGATCCGCGAGGGCGACAAGCTGACGCTGGGCTGGGCGAAGGCCACACAGGCCGAATGGCTCTGACTGCGCCCTTGCGCACTTATCGCTGACATAAGAAAAACGGCGCGCATCCCGTGATGCGCGCCGTTCCAAATCCTTGCCGTCCGATCGCCCGATCAGAGCAGGACCAGATCCGATGCCGAGGAGCGGCCGTCGCGACCCGACTGCAGCTCATATTGGATCTTCTGATTGTCATCGAGCCCCTTGAGACCCGCACGTTCGACAGCAGAGATGTGCACGAACACGTCCTTGCCGCCTTCGTCAGGCGCGATGAAGCCATAACCCTTGGTGGAATTGAACCATTTCACGGTGCCAGTGGCCATTACCGTCTTCTCCTTCGTAGTCTCCCGGCGCGATATTGCGTCCGGGCCGTGCAGCCAGTCTCTTTCGGGTCTTCCGGCTGCCTTTTTCAGAAGCGAGGCGGTAGGAAAGTCTGTAACACACGCGTATTCAAGTCTCTCCGAGAATTGCGAAAATGCAATGACATTCCATGAGGGGCGTAAGCCCCTCACAGGTCTGTGAAAATTCGAGATAGGCCGTTGAATTGGCGATTATTCGCGCAAATCGGGCGGCGTCGATTCGGTGATCAGCTGTGCCACGATCTCGTCGATCGCCACCGTGGAGGTGCGGGTATCGCCGAGCTTGCGGACCGAAACCGTGCGCTCCTCGACCTCTTTCATCCCGATCGCGAAGATATAGGGAACCTTGCCGAGCGAGTGCTCGCGGACCTTGTAGTTGATCTTCTCGTTGCGGGTGTCGGCCTCGGCGCGGATACCGGCGGCGCGCAGCTTCGAGGTCACTTCCAGCACGTAATCGTCGGCGTCGGATACGATCGACGCGACGACCACCTGACGCGGCGCGAGCCAGAGCGGCATCTTGCCGGCGAAGTTCTCGATCAGCATGCCGATGAAACGCTCGAACGAGCCCAGCACCGCGCGGTGCAGCATCACGGGACGGTGGCGCTCGCCATCCGAGCCCACGAATTCCGCATCCAGCCGCTCGGGCAGGTTGGTGTCGACCTGCAGCGTGCCGCATTGCCAGTCGCGCCCGATCGCGTCGGTCAGCACGAATTCCAGTTTCGGACCGTAGAACGCGCCTTCGCCTTCGAAGATCTCGTAGTCGTAACCGGCGGCCTTACAGGCGTTGCCGAGCGCGGCTTCGGTGTAATCCCAGCTCTCATCGCTGCCGATGCGCTTTTCGGGGCGCGTCGACAGCTTGATGCGCCAGTCGGTGAAGCCGAGATCGTCGTAGATCCCCGAGAGGAACTTGATGAATTTCTCGGTTTCCGCCTCGATCTGATCTTCGGTGCAGAAAATATGTGCGTCATCCTGCGTGAAACCGCGCACGCGCATGATGCCGTGCAGCGCGCCGGACGGTTCGTAGCGCGCGCAGGAGCCGAACTCGGCCATGCGCAGCGGCAGGTCGCGATAGGATTTGACGCCCTGATTGAAAATCTGGACGTGGCAGGGGCAGTTCATCGGCTTGAGCGCGTTGACCGTCTTTTCGCGTGCATGATCCTCGTCGACTTCGACGATGAACATGTTCTCCTGATAGTTCTCCCAGTGGCCCGAGGCTTCCCAGAGCCTGCGGTTCACCACCTGCGGCGTGTTCACCTCGACATAGCCGTCATCGCGCTGCTTGCGGCGCATATAGTCCTGCAGCGCGGTGTAGATCGTCCAGCCGTTCGGGTGCCAGAAGATCTGGCCCGGTGCCTCTTCCTGCATGTGGAACAGGTCCATCTCGCGACCGAGCTTGCGGTGGTCGCGCTTGGCGGCCTCCTCCATCATCGTGACCCAGGCGTTTAGGTCCTTCTTGGTCTTGAAGGCCACGCCGTAGATGCGCTGCAGCATCGGGCGGCTCGAGTCACCCAGCCAATAGGCGCCGGCCACATGGGTCAGCTTGAACGCATCCGCCGGGACTTGACCCGTATGCTGCAGGTGCGGACCACGGCAGAGATCCTGCCAGTTGCCGTGCCAATACATCCGGATGTCCTCGCCTTGCGGAATCCGGTTGATCAGTTCGACCTTGTAGGGCTCATTCGTCGCCAGATAGTGGTCGATCGCGTGTTTGCGGCTCCAGACCTCGGTCTTGATGGCGTCGCGCGCGTTGATGATCTCGCGCATCTTCTTTTCGATCGCGCCGAGGTCTTCGGGCGTGAAGGGCTCTTCGCGGTCGAAATCGTAGAACCAGCCATTGTCGCGGACCGGGCCGATCGTGACCTTCACACCGGGATAGAGCTCCTGCACGGCGCGGGCCATGATATGGGCGAGGTCGTGGCGGATCAGCTCCAGCGCGGGGCCGTCATCCTGCATCGTGTTGATGGCGATCTGCGCGTCTTCCTGGATCGGCCATTGCAGATCCCAATGCGCGCCATTGACCTGTGCGGAGATCGCTTTCTTCGCCAGCGAAGGTGCGATGGAGGCGGCCACTTCGGCCGGCGTCACGCCTGCGTCGTAGTCGCGCGAATTGCCATCGGGAAAGGTGAGGGAGATCTGGGACATGTCGTCCTCCTCGTCGGTTTGGCGCCCACGGAACGCCCGGTTGCGGGATATATGGTTCCAGAGCCTTTTGCGCGGGCAGGGCGCGGCTGTCAATGGGGAGGGGGTGGGGGAGACGTTGCAGGGGGGGGCTGACCCCGCCCTGCGAGCCCCGGGGATATTGCGACCAAGGCGAGGACCAGAGGCGGCTGCCCCTTCGTGTTGGCGAAAATATCCCGGGGGTGAGGCGCGACGCGCCGAGGGGGCAGCGCCCCCTTGCGCCGGATAGGAAAAAGGCGCCTCTCGGGCGCCTCTCCTTACATCTTGTTGAGCTTGCTCTGCAGATCGGCGAGCTGTTTCTTGATCGCGTCCAGCTCGCCGCGATCGTCGCCATCGTCCGGCGCGGGGCCGGACGAGCCGGCGGTTCCCCAGCCCGCCATCATGTTCTGCAAGAAGGCCTGTTGCTGCGCCTGCAGCGCCTCGAAACCCGGCATCGAGCTCATCGGATTCGGCATCTTGTTCATGTTCTCGAGCATCTGCGAGTGCCCCTCGCGCAGCATCTCGAAAGACGCGGCGAGGAATTGCGGCACCACCGATTGCGCGGCGCCGGTATAGGAGCGCACCAGATCGGTCAGAACATCGACGGGCAGAACGTTCTCGCCGCGGCTCTCGTGCTCGGCCACGATCTGCAGCAGATATTGCCGTGTCAGGTCGTCGCCCGATTTCAGATCGACGATCTGCACCTCGCGCCCCTCGCGGATGAATTTCGCGATGTCTTCGAGCGTCACGTAATCGCTGGTCTCGGTATTATAGAGACGGCGGCTGGCGTAACGCTTGATCAACAAGGGCTTTTCGTCTGCGGCCATGTGATGCGATCCTCCCCGAATTATGCGTGTGCAGCGATTGTGAGACGCCGCGCTGCCAAAATCAATAAAAGAAAAAGGGCGCGCCGCGAAGGCGCGCCCGAGATACGCAGGGCCGGCTGGGAGGAGGAGGCCGGTGCCCGCGTTGAGATATTATTTCGCAGCCGTTGCGGCTTTCTTCGACGCAGCGGTCATGTCGGCGGTCGCCTTCTTGACGGTGGCGGACGCTTCTTCCGACATGTCCTTGCCAGCGGCCATCATCAGCTCGACGGTGTCCATCTGAACCTTTTTCGCGATTTCAGCGAAGGCAGCCATGTTCTCGGCCGCCATCTCGGCGGAAGCCGACGCGAAGTCGCTCATCGCCTTGGCGTAATCGGCGGGCTCTTCCTTGGTCTTGGTCAGGTCGCCCATCTTGTCGAGGGTGCCCTTGGTCCATTTGGTCGAGATTTCGGTCGACTTGCCGGCAGCTTCAAGCGCCACTTTCGACATCTTCTCGCCGAGGGCAGCTTGCGATTTGAACGCATCCTGGAATTTCGAGGTGTCGACGGGGAAGGACGCCATCATGTCCTGCATGATCTTGGTGTAGTCTTGGGTCTTGGCCATGTGAGTGCTCCGTTGGGTTGGGGCCCGTGGTCTGGAACGTTGGCGGGGCCCTTTGGGTTACGCAACGTATATACATGCTGCGGCGCAGCATTTCAAGAGAAGAATTGCTGCGCCGCAGAAAATTCACAACCCAAGCGGGAAGGTTATATCTTTACCATCTCTTTGACGTAAGTGCCGGGCGCGTCTGCCAAAATCGGGTGATCGGCATCGCCGGGCTGGCGTGCGGGCACCATCGCACCGGACTTCTTGGCCAGCCATTCGCCCCAGCGCGGCCACCAGCTTCCCTCGTGAAACTCGGCTTGCGCTTTCCACTCGTTGGGATTCGCGACCGGCGCCTCGGAGGTGTAGTGGCCGTATTTCTTCTTGCTGGGCGGATTGACGATTCCGGCGATGTGGCCCGATTGCGACAGGATGAAGCTCTTGTCCTTCGAACCCATCTTCGCGACCCCGTTGAACGAGGCGACCCAGGGCGCGATGTGGTCGGTCTCGCAGGCGATCGCCATCAACGGCACGTTGACGTCGGAGACCTTGACCGTCTCGCCCAGCACCTCGAAGCCTTCGCGCGCGAAGCGGTCCTTCTGGCAAAGGCCGCGAAGATATTCGACCGCCATCTTGCCCGGCAGGTTCGTCGAGTCGCCGTTCCAGAACAGCAGATCGAAAGCGGGCGGGGATTCCCCCATCATGTAGCTGCGGATCGCAGGCCGATAGATCAGGTCGTTCGAGCGCAGGTAGGAGAAGGTGCGCGACATGAAATAGCTGTCGAGCACGCCGTCGGCCTTGCACTGCCGCTCGATCCCGTCGACGAAATCGTCCTGCAGGAAGACCGCGAATTCGCCCTGATCCGAGAAATCGGTGAGCGTGGTGAAGAAGGTGGCCGAGTTGATCGACTTGTCCTTGCGCTTGTTCAGCAGGCCCAGCGTCAGCGACAGCGTGGTACCCGCGATGCAATAGCCGACCGCGTTGACCTTCTTCTCGCCGGTGATCTTCTTCACCTCGTCGATCGCGGTGAGGTAGCCCTCCTGCACGTAGTCATCCATGCCGACATCGGCATAGCTCTTGTCGGGGTTCTTCCAGCTGACCACGAAGAGGGTGAAGCCCTGATCGACGATCCAGCGGATCAGCGAGTTCTGCGGCTTCAGGTCCATGATGTAGAAGCGGTTGATCCAGGGCGGAAAGATCAGAAGCGGCGTCTTGTGTACCTTCTCGGTGGTCGGCGTATACTGGATCAGCTCGAACAGACGGTTGCGGTAGATCACCGAACCCTCGGCGGTGCCGATATTCTCGCCCACGGTGAAGGCGTCCTTGTCGGCCAGCGTCACGAGCAGGTCGCCGCGGTTCGCCTCGATGTCGCGCACGAGGTTCTCGAGCCCTTTCACGAGGCTCTCGCCCTCGGTCTCGATCGCCTTTTCCAGCGCATCAGGGTTGGTCGCGAGGAAGTTGGTCGGCGCCATCAGGTCGATGATCTGGCGCGAGAAATACTGGAGCCGCTGACGGTCCACCGGATCCAGGTCTTCGAGCTTGTCGACCGTCTCGCGCACGCCCTGCGCCGCGATCTGATATTGTTGTTTGATATAGTTGAAATAGGGATGGCTATCCCAGAGCGGGTTGGCAAAACGCGGGTCGGAAGGGCCCGTGTCCTCGGGCGGGCGGAACGCGCCCTTGGCGAGCGCCTCCTGCGCTTCGAGGTAATGCTTCATCGCCTGACCCCAGTAATTCACCTGGGCTTCGAGGATCTTTGACGGTTTCTCCAGCCATTCGTTCATCATGGCCGCGGAGGAGGAGAAATAGAGATCGGCGCCGGGGCCTTCGAGGGCGGGATTCACGGGGCGCTTCTGAGCGATCGCATCGACCATCCGCTCTGTCAGTTCCTCGATGCGGGCGAGGTTCTCCTGCATCTTCTGCGATGCAGCAATTTTGTCCGTCTCCTCGGTTGTCATGAACGATAATCCTCCCTATCCTCTGAACCAGCATAATATCGCCGCAGTCTTGGGGTAAAGCGGCGTTTCCGTTGCCGAGTGTGCGCGTGGCCGGCCCCGAGGAGTTGCATATGAAAACGATCATGTCCTACGACCTGATGGAAACCTTCAGGAACACGAACGAGTGGATGGGCGCCTCGGCGCGCGCCATGGCGTCCTACCCGGTCTGGGGCCTCGCCCCGCATCCGATGTTCAAGATCATGTCGGCCTGGGGCCGGGTGACGGAACGCTCTTTCGCGCGGATGGTGATCAAGCCCGATTGGGGCATCCATTCGATCGCCGCCGAGGACGGGCGCGATCACCTCGTCGAAGTCGAAACGGTGCTCAACAAGCCCTTCGGCAGCCTCGTGCATTTCAACGTCCACGGACGCGAGCCGATGGAGCGGCGCATCCTTCTGGTGGCGCCGATGTCGGGCCATTACGCGACGCTGCTGCGCTCCACCGTGGCCTCGCTGCTGCCCGACGCCGATGTCTGGGTGACCGATTGGCATAATGCGCGCGATATCCCCGTCTCCGAAGGCAAGTTCGATATCGAGGACTATACACTCTACCTTGTCGATTTCATGAAAGAGATGGGTCCTGATACCAACGTGATCGCGGTGTGTCAGCCGGCGCCGCTCGCGCTGGCCGCGACCGCCTATCTCGCCGCCGAGGATCCGGCCGCGCAGCCGCGCACGCTGACCCTGATCGGCGGGCCGATCGATCCCGACGCCGCCGCCACCGAAGTGACCGATTTCGGCCGTCGCGTCACGATGGGCCAGCTCGAGCAGATGGTGATTCAGCGCGTGGGCTTCAAATACAAGGGCGCGGGGCGCCTGGTCTATCCGGGCCTGATGCAGCTCGCCTCCTTCATCTCGATGAACATGGACAAGCACGCGCAGGCCTTCCAGGACAAGATCTGGAAAGAGGCCTCTGGCGAAGGATCGGAGCACGACAAGCATTACCGCTTCTACGACGAATACCTTGCCGTGATGGACATGACTGCCGAGTTCTACCTCTCGACGGTTGAGCGTATCTTCAAGGGCCTCGAGATCGCCAAGAACCGCTTCGAGGTCGGCGGCAAGATGGTCGATATCTCGAAGATCACCAAGGTCGCGGTGAAGACCGTTGAGGGCGAGAAGGACGACATCTCTGCCCCCGGCCAATGCGTCGCCGCGCTCGGCCTTTGCTCCGGCGTGCCGGATTCGATGAAGCAACAGCATCTCGAGCCAGGCGCAGGCCATTACGGCATCTTCGCAGGCTCGCACTGGCGCAACAACATCCGCCCGCTCGTGCTCGATTTCATCGACGAGAACGCCGACAACCCGGCGCCCGGGAAGGGCAAGCCCGCGACGGTCACCCCGATCCGGAAAAAGAAGGTGAAGACAGCCGAGGCTGGGTGATCTCGCTCCATGCGAGAGTTTTGGAAAAGCGCTGCTTCGGCAGCGCTTTTTTATTCGCGGTATCGCCATCGTTTTGACTGGTTTCGGCGCATGATCGGAAAATCACTTTGATATTTCGAGACCGAAATTATGGACGCATTGTTTTTCCCTGTTGTGCTTCTCCTCCTCCTCTTAGTCGCGATCGTAAAATCCCCACGCTTCAAGGGGTTCATCGGAGAGGTTTACGTGAGCAAAGGGCTCGAGAAGCTCGCTGAAGAAGGGGGCATGCATCTCTTCGATGACGTGACCCTGCCCGTGAAGGACGGGACAACACAAATCGATCATGTCCTCATATCGCGGAGCGGCGTGTTCGTTATTGAGACCAAGAACATGAGCGGGTGGATATTCGGTGCGGAGAGGCAATCCCATTGGACGCAGGTTCTTTATAAGAAAAAGACCAAGTTTCAGAATCCGCTGCGGCAAAACTACAAGCACATCAAAGCGATTGAAGACTGTCTTGGTGTAGACGGCAGCAAGGTTCACGGGGTTATCGTCTTCGTTGGTGGAGCGGTCCCGAAAACTGAGTTTCCTCCCAGCGTTCACTGGCGACGGAACTCGATGCTCAACTTTCTGAAGTCTCCCCGCCAAGTAGTACTCACGGAGAGTGAGGTTGAGGCGCTTTGTCAGGCGCTGGAAGGCCGACGGTTCGAGCGGGGTTTGCGGACCACGCAGCAGCACATCAAGAACGTCAGAGCGGCTCGAATTGTATCGCAGGCTTCGACGGATGGGTGCCCGCGATGCGGATCCGCGATGGTCGAGCGCCGTAGCAAGAAGACCGGTGACGTGTTTCTTGGCTGCACGAATTTCCCGAAATGCCGTGGGACCCGGAAAGTCGAAACGCCGAAGGTCGTTGCGTTTTTACGCCAACAATAACGGCGCCTCCAGCCAGTCGCGCAGGTTCTGGGTGATCTTCTCGGGTTGTTCCAGCGGGCTCAGGTGGCCCGCGCCGAGTATCAGGCGGAATTCGGCGTGGGGCATCAGCTCTGCGAGGAATTCGTGCCGGCGGGGCGGGCAGATCTTGTCGTATTCGCCGCACATCAGCAGCGCGCGGGTTTTCGTGGCGCGCAGCGTGCGTTGCAGGTCGGGGCGGCGCATCAGGGCGCGGGACTGCGCCTCGAACGTGTTGGCGCCCAAGCCTGCCGCCATCTCCAGCAGCATCGCCTGAATTTCAGCGCGGCCGGGATCGGGGGCGAGGCTGTCGGCGGGGATTTCCTCCAGCATCATCTCGTCGAGCCGCCCGGTGAGCGCCTTCACGATCCGGGTTTCGCGCGCGGCGGCGATCTGCGGCATCTCGGGCAGGGGGGAGACGTCGAGTAATGCGACCTGGGTCACCCGGTCGGGCGCGCGGCGCAGGATCTCGATCGCGACGACCGCGCCCAGCCAATGCCCGACCAGCGCGAACTGGGGCGGCGCCTCGTCCAAAACCGCCTGTGCCATCTCCTCGATCGTCGTGCCGCGCAGCCGCGCCACCATCACCGAACGCTCGGAAGACAGCTCTTGCAGCGGGTGCCAGAACAGCCGCGCGTCGCACATGAAACCGGGAAGAAAGACCAGCGGATCGCTTGGCATCGCTCGAAACCTCAATCGCGGCGCGTTTTCGCGCTTCTCGCGTCGAGTGTGCCGCAAGGGCCGAGGTCAAGCAAATCGAAATGCCGCAAGCAGCGGATCACAGCCGGGCCAGTACCTCCGCCAGCGCGGTCTCGATCAGCGCGAGGCAATCGGGGTCCGAGAAGCGGTGATCGGCGCCTTTGACCAGGGTCAGGCGCATGTCCGCGCCCTCGGCATGCTCCAGCAGCCGGATCGCGGTCTCGGTGCTCACGGCCTCGTCGGCGGTGCCTTGCAGGAAGCGCGTGGGGAAGGGCAGCGCCAGCGGGCTGCGCAGCACCAATCGCTCGCGACCCTCGTTGATGAGGCGGCGGGTGATGACATAGGGCTCGCCGTAATCCGACGGGACCGCGATGGAGCCTTCGCTTTCCAGCTTGTGCCGGGTTTCTTTGTCGAAGCTCGCCCAATAGCCGTCCTCGGTGAAATCGGGGGCCGCGGCGATGGTAACGAGGCCCGCGACTTTCTCGGGGTGTTCGCGCGACATCAGGAGCGAGATCCAGCCGCCCATCGAGGAGCCCACGAGGATCTGCGGGCCTTCGGTCTTGGCCATGATCACGTCGCGCGCATCCTCAAACCAGTCGCCGATCGCGCCGTCCTCGAATGCGCCGTCCGAGACGCCGTGGCCGGAATAGTCGAAGCGCAGGAAGGCGCGGCCCTCGCGCTTTGCCCAGTCTTCCAGCGCCAGCGCCTTCGTGCCTTCCATGTCGGATTTGAATCCGCCGAGGAAAACTACGCCCGGCCCTTTGCCCGGCGTCAGGTTATAGGCGATGCGGCGGCCTTCTTGGGTCTCGAAATACTCGGTCATCTGCGGTTCCTGCGATCTGTTCGCACCCAGCCTATAGGGCGGCGCGGATGGCCTCAACCTGTCCGCTTGCGCTCAGTGAGCGGGCTTTTCCTTGCCGGTCACGGCGCGGTAGATCGGCTGGATGATCCGGGTGACGACCGGGATCAGCACTAGCCCGTAGATCAGTCCGAAGACGCCGTCGAAGAACGCGGTGACCGCCCAGCTGACGACGCCTTCCGCCGTGCCTGCCGCATGGGCGGCGGCTTCGGCCTGATGGTGAATCCAGTCGTAGGGCGCGTGCCAACCAAGCTCCGCCAGCCCGTGCAGCACGATATTGCCGCCGACCCAGATCATCGCGGCGGTGCCGACGATCATCAGCAACTGCATCAATCTGGGCATCACATGCACGATGCCGCGTCCGAACGAACGCGTCGGCCCGAGCTTGCCGTTCTCGGCCAGCCATAGCCCCGCGTCGTCGGCTTTCACGATCAATGCGACGGAGCCATAGACCACGACCGTCACGCCGATACCGATGATGGCGAGCGCGATAGCCTCCATCCAGATCGGCTGGCCCGAGGGCAGGGCGGCGAGGCCGATGGTCATGATCTCGGCGGAGAGGATGAAATCGGTCTTCACCGCGGATTTCACCCGTTTTTCCTCGAGATGGTCGGCGGTTTCTGCCGCGACATGGCCCTCGGCATCGGGCTCATGCGGCTTGAACAGGTGATAGACCTTCTCCGCGCCTTCGAAACACAGGTACGACCCGCCGAGCATCAGCAAGGGCGTGATCAGCCACGGCGCGAAGGCAGAGAGCAGCAGTGCCGCAGGCAGCAGGAATATCAGCTTGTTCTTGATCGAGCCGAGCGCGATCTTCCCCACGATCGGCAATTCGCGGGCGGGCTTGAAGCCGTGGACATATTTCGGGGTCACCGCCGCATCGTCGATCAGCGCGCCAGCCGCCTTCGAGCCCGCCTTGGCCGCCTGACCTGCCGCATCGTCGATCGAGGTGGCCGCCACCTTGGCGATCCCCGCCACGTCATCGAGAAGCGCCAGCAAGCCACTCATCGCAAACCCTTTCCTCTTCACGCCCACGTGAGCCTAGGGCGCGTCTCCCCAAGCCACAAGCGCGAAGACTTGTTCCCGAATTCTTTCCGGGCGGGCATGAAAAAGGCGCCCGAATGCGCCTTGATCGCACTATTTCGCTTGGCTTACAGCCCCAGCTTCTGCGCGACGATCTGGTTGACCGCCTTGGGGTTGGCCTTGCCGCCCGAGGCCTTGATGACCTGACCGACGAACCAGCCCGCCAGCTTCGGGTTGGCCTTCGCCTTCTCGACCTGCTCGGGGTTCGCGGCGATCACTTCATCCACGGCGGCCTCGATGGCGCCGGTATCGGTGACCTGGATCATGCCGCGCTCTTCCACGATCTTCTCGGGGTCGCCGCCTTCGGTGTAGACGATCTCGAAGAGGTCCTTCGCGATCTTGCCCGAAATCTTGTCGGACTTGATCAGCCGGATGATCGCGCCAAGCTGCGCGGCATCGACCGGGCTCGAGGTGATGTCGTGGTCTTCCTTCTTCAGGCGACCGAACAGCTCGTTGATGACCCAGTTCGCGGCAAGCTTGCCGTCACCGGCCTCGGCCACCACGGCCTCGAAGTAATCCGCGTTCTCGACCTCTGCCGTCAGCACCGAGGCATCGTATTCCGACAGTCCCAGCTCCTTGACGAAACGCGCTTTCTTCGCGTCCGGCAGTTCGGGCATCGAGGCGCCGATATCGTCGACCCAGGCCTGCTCGATTTCCAGCGGCAGCAGGTCGGGGCAGGGGAAGTAGCGGTAATCATGCGCTTCTTCCTTCGACCGCATCGAGCGCGTCTCGCCCTTGTCGGGATCGTAAAGGCGGGTTTCCTGCACCACTTCGCCGCCGTCTTCGACGATGGCGATCTGGCGACGGGCCTCGTATTCGATGGCCTGCTGAATGAAGCGCATCGAGTTCATGTTCTTGATCTCGCAGCGCGTGCCGAGATGGCTGAAATCCTGCGTTTCCTGATACTTTTCGTAAGCGCCCGGCTTGCAGATCGAGACGTTGACGTCCGCGCGCAGGTTGCCGTTCTGCATGTTGCCGTCGCAGGTGCCCAGGTAGCGCAGGATCTGGCGCAGCTTGCCGACATAGGCCGCCGCTTCCTCCGGGCCGCGGATGTCGGGGCGCGAGACGATCTCCATCAGCGCGACGCCGGTACGGTTGAGGTCCACGAAGGACATATGCGGGTCCATGTCGTGGATCGACTTGCCCGCATCCTGCTCGAGGTGGATACGCTCGATCCGGACCTTGCGCGCGACGCCCGGACCCATATCGACGATGATTTCGCCCTCGCCCACGATGGGGTGGTAGAGCTGCGAAATCTGGTAGCCCTGCGGCAGGTCGGGGTAGAAATAGTTCTTCCGGTCGAAGGCCGAGCGCAGGTTGATGTCGGCCTTGAGGCCGAGGCCCGTGCGCACCGCCTGCGCCACGCAGAACTCGTTGATCACCGGCAGCATCCCCGGCATCGCCGCGTCGACGAAGGCCACGTTAGAGTTCGGCTCTGCGCCGAACTTGGTCGAGGCGCCCGAGAACAGCTTGGCTTTCGAGGCCACCTGCGCGTGGACTTCAAGCCCGATAACCAGCTCCCAATCCGATTTGGCACCGGCAATGACCTTGGGTTCGGGGGCTTGGAATTCGAGATGGTCGAGCATGTCCACATCCTGTCAGTAAAGGCTTGGGCAAGCTTCTAGGACAGGGCAGGGGCGGGGGCAAGAGGGCGACCGCCCCGCAGCGGACATCAGACCAGCGGCACCCCGTAGGATTCGAAAATCGCGCTGAGCCGGTCGAGCGGCGGCGTGGCCTCTCGTGGCAGGTAGGCGCGACGCCCGTCGCGCAGCGTGACCATGCATTCGTCGCCCGCAAGCTTGCGCCGCCGCAGCCGCGCCGAGTCGATCTGTGCGAGGGGGAACGTGCCCAATTGCCGCCCGTTGCGGTAGACTTCCATTCGCGCAGGCGTGATCCGCAGCAGCCCCGAGCGGTTGCGCATCAGCTTGTACAAAGTGAGGGCGAGATAGATCCACGCGGCGACATGAATCCATGTCGTCGCGGTCAGTTTCATTGCGCCGTAGAGCAGCGCCATCCCGAAGGCGAGCGCAAGATACCCTCCCGCCCGGCGGGCCTGGTGTCGGTATTCAAATTCATTGTCGTCCATGGTCGAGCCTGTTCGCGAAACTGCCCAACGCCCGCAAGTCGCGAGCGTCCGCCTTTCGTAGCGCGAGAACCCGGCACGGATGGGCCGAGAATGCGGCCAATCCGTGGTCTTCCGGGATCGCGCGCAGGCGCCGCGCGGAAATCAGCCCAGTAGACGCTGCGTCATCTCGGACAGGTCGCGGCTGAGGCCCGGCTGGGCGGCGATCCGTTCCAACTCGCTGCGCATCTTCTCGCGCCGGCCTTCGTCATAGCGCGTCCATGTCTCGAAGGCGGTGGACATGCGGGCGGCGACCTGCGGGTTGACCGGATCGAGCTTGAGCAGCCAATCGGCATAGAAGCGATAGCTCGCCCCGTCCGCGCGGTGGAAGCCCGCGTGATTGCCCGACAGCCCCGCCATCAGCGCCCGGAAGCGGTTCGGCGTCTTCCATGTGAAGAGCGGATCGCCGGTCAGCGCCTCGGCGCGCTCCAGCGCCATCTCTGGCGGGCAGTTGGCGAGCTGGACGAGGAACCACTTGTCCATCACCAGCCGGTCGCCCTGCCAGCGGTCGCGGAATTCGGCCATCGCGCTCGCATCCTGTCCGGTCTGCACCAGTGCCGCGAGCGCGCCGAAGCTTTCGGTCATGTTCTCGGCCGAGGCGAACAGGGCACCCGCGCGGGCTCCGCCGTCGATGCGGTTCAAAAGCCGCAGAACGGCGAGGCGCAGCGCCCGCGGGCCAGCCTGCTCCGGGTCGGAGCTGTAGGGCGCCGTCGCTTCGGTTTTGGTGAAAATCTCGGCCAGAAGCGTCTTATGCGCAGTCGCAAGATCGCGGGCGAGCGCTTCGCGCGCCTCATGGATCGCCGCAGGATCGGGCGTCTCGCCCTGATCGTAGAGCGCCTGCGCGATGCTGTCCTCGGAGGGCAGGTTCAGACACAGCGCGCGGAAGGCCGGATCGGCGGATTCGTCGCGCAACAGCGCACCCATCGCATCGGAGAAGGATCGGTCACCCTCTTGTCCCAGAACGCGCCCGATCAGCATCTTCTGGGCCAGCGCACGCCCCGCTTCCCATCGGTTGAACGGGTCGCGGTCATGGGTCAGCAGGAAGGCAAGCTCGGACGTGTCGGCGTCGCGCTCCAGCCGCACGGGGGCGGAGAAATCGCGCAGGATCGAGGGCACCGGGCGCGTCGCGAGCCCGTCGAAGGTGAAGCTCTGCCTCGCCTCTGTCATCTCAAGAACGGTGGATGGCACGACCTCGTCGCCATTCTCGTTGAGCAGCCCCACTTCGATCGGGATGTGGCGCAACGGCTTTTCTTCCTGACCGGGCGTGGGGCGCGTTTCCTGTTCGAATTCAAGCGTGTATACGCCGTCCTTGAAGCTGTCGCGCACCCGTAGCGTCGGCGTGCCCGCATCGGTATACCAGCGCTTGAACTGGCTCAGATCGCGGCCCGAGCTGTCCTCGAACACCTTCAGCCAGTCCTCGATCGTGCAGGCCTGCCCGTCATGGCGCTCGAAATAGAGGTCGAGCGCGGCGCGATAGCCGTCGGGCCCCAGCAGGCGGTGCAACATGCCCACGATCTCGGCGCCTTTCTCGTAGACGGTCGCGGTGTAGAAGTTGTTGATCTCGCGGTAATGATCGGGGCGCGGCGGGTGCGACAGCGGACCGCGATCCTCGCGGAACTGCCGCCCGCGCAGCGCCAGAACGTCGTCGATCCGCTTCGTCGCGTGTCCGCGCATGTCGCCGGTGAACTGCTGGTCGCGATAAACCGTCAGCCCCTCTTTCAGGCACAGCTGGAACCAGTCGCGGCAGGTGATGCGGTTGCCGGTCCAGTTGTGGAAATATTCGTGCGCGATGATGCCCTCGATACGCTCGTAATCGGCATCGGTCGCGGTCTCGGGCGAGGCGAGAACCCATTTGGAGTTGAAAATGTTCAACCCCTTGTTCTCCATCGCGCCCATATTGAAGTCATCGACGGCGACGATGTTGAAAATGTCCAGGTCGTATTCGCGACCGTAAACCTCTTCGTCCCAGCGCATCGACCGATGCAGCGCCTGCAGCGCGAAGTCGCAACGATCTTCGTCGCCCGGACGGACCCAGATATTCGTGGCGACCTCTCGGCCCGACATCGTGGTGAATGTGCCCGAATGCGCGCGAAGGTCACCCGCGACCAGTGCGAAGAGATAGGCGGGCTTGGGCCACGGATCGACCCATTCGGCATAGCCGTCGCGGTTCGCGACCAGATCGCCATTCGACAGCAGAACCGGCTGATCGCCGGTAATCGTGACGTGGAAGCGCGCCATAACGTCGGGACGGTCCGGATAGAAGGTAATCTTGCGGAAGCCCTCGGCCTCGCATTGCGTGCAATACATGCCGTTCGACATGTAAAGCCCCTCCAGCGCGGTGTTTTTCGACGGTGCGATCCGCGTCACGGTCTCCAGCGTGAAGTCTTGTGCCGGCAGAATATCCGCCGGGAGCGTAAGGCCGGTCTTGCTGAGTTGGTATTCGCCGGAGGCCAGCTCGCGCCCGTCCAGCGCAATCGAGACAAGCTCCAGCTCCTCCCCATCGAGATGCAGCGCCGCTGCCGCTTCCCGCGGAGAGAAGGCTAGGCGCGCGCGTACTTCTGTCGCGTCCGGATCGAGCGTGAAATCGAGTCCCACGCTCTCGAGCGTGAAAGGATAGGGGCGGTAGTCGATCAGGCGCTTGGGAAGGGCTTGGGTAGCCGTCGTGTCGGCGGGCATTCTTGCGATATTCCTCGTTATTCTCGGCTTGTGTGACGTGGAGCGTTTCGGCGCGAAGGCAAGCGCGCCTTCTGGGTATCGCTTCCCGTTTCGGGCGGGCGCGATCCGGTTTCGCCTCAGTCACGCAGTTCAGTGCCAAGAGTATCCGTCCCGCGCGCGGTTTTCAAAGCGGTTTCGCCGGCAGGGCCGGGCGGTTCGCTGCCGACGGGCTGAACCCGAACCGGGACGACCGCGTTACCCGAAGTGAAGGGGGCCGGATCGATGCGCTCTGCGCCACGGCCCCGACAGGACACTATCGAAGATGGAAGGAGCAATCCGATGTCCGCACCGAATACGAATACAAATGGCGAGAAGAAGAGGCATGCCCCCGCCCTGATCGGCATGGCCATGGTCGTGATGCTGGGCGTGGCGGTGATCGTCGTATGGATCGCGATGGCCGCAAATTCCCCGCAACCGACCGGGGCGGGTGCAGACCAGACAGAGGCGCCCGCCGCGACGCAGAACGCCCCGAAAACCGAAGGCGTCGTGCGCTCCGAGCCGCCATCGGCGCCGCTTGACGGGCTTGGTACCTCGACGACCCAGGCGCCCGCGACGACCGGGGTCGGCGAAGGCGGGGTCAATGGTGAGGCAACGCCGGGCGACACGATACAGCAGTAACTCCGAGGCGACGACTGTCGCGCCACAACGGTGATATCAGCGCCGATGCCTCGGCGGGCGGGGTTCGAAAAGCCCCGTCTGCCGAGGCATGCGCGGTTCTCCTGACCGCTTTTCCGTCTCCGCGCCTTCCCGCGTGCTTTCCGTAATCCGCTGGACATTCGCGCCCAGCGGTTTCATCTAATACGCGTCTGAGAAAACGGGAGGCATCATGGCACAGCGGGTCGCGCGAAACGAACTGCAGGTGGCGGTCGAACTGGCCGCTTTCATCGAGGATCAAGCTTTGCCAGGGACCGGCGTCGCGCCGGAGCGCTTCTGGGAAGGGCTCTCGGAACTGTTGCATACGCTGGGGCCGAAGAACCGTGCGCTGCTCGAGACGCGCGAGTCGATCCAGTCCAAGCTCGACGATTGGCATTCGCATCGCCGCGCTGAAGGCTTTGATTTCGAAGAGTATAAATCCTTCCTGCGCGAGATCGGTTATCTCCTGCCCGAAGGCGACGATTTCAAGATCGAGACCCCCGAGACCGATCCCGAATTCGCCACCGTCTGCGGTCCGCAGCTCGTCGTGCCGATCACCAACGCGCGCTACGCACTCAACGCCGCGAACGCCCGCTGGGGCAGCCTCTATGATGCGCTTTACGGCACCGATGCGCTTGGCGATCTGCCGCAGGGCAAGGGCTACGATCCCAAGCGCGGCGCCCGCGTGATCGAGCGTGCCAAGGCGTTTCTCGACGAAGCCGTGCCGCTTGCGGGCGGAAGCTGGACCGACGTGACCGCGCTGCGCGTGGAGAACGGCGTGTTCTTCGTGGAGAACGCGGTGGGCGAGACGGGGCTGGCCGATCCGGCGCAGTTCCTCGGGTTCAACATCTCCGACGAGGGCGCGCTGTCCGAAGTTCTTTTGGAAAACAACGGGCTGCATCTCGTGATCGAGATCGACCCGACAACCGAAGTCGGTCAGGCCGACCCTGCCGATATCGCCGATGTCATCCTTGAAGCCGCGGTCAGCACGATCATGGATTGCGAGGACTCGGTGGCTTGTGTCGATGCCGAGGACAAGGTTCTCGCCTATGGCAACTGGCTGGGCCTGATGAAGGGCGATCTGCGCGAGAACGTCGTGAAGAACGGCGAGAAGACCGTGCGGCGGCTCGAGGGCGATTACCAGTTCACCGGCGGCGGTGGCGAGGTGATCACGTTGAAGGGCCGCTCGCTGATGCTGGTGCGCAATGTCGGCCACCTGATGACCACCCCCGCGATTCTGACCCGCGACGGGGAAGAAGCCTATGAGGGGCTGATGGACGCGATGGTCACCACGCTCTGCGCGATGCATGACCTCAAGAAGACCGAAGGCCCGCGCAACTCTGTAACCGGCTCGGTCTACGTGGTGAAGCCGAAGATGCACGGCCCCGAAGAGGTCGCCTTCGCGACCGAGATTTTCGACAAGGTCGAAGAGGTTCTGGGCCTGCCGCGCTACACGGTGAAGCTTGGCATCATGGACGAGGAGCGCCGTACCTCGGTCAACCTCAAGGAATGCATCCGCGCCGCGAAGAACCGTGTGGCCTTCATCAATACCGGTTTCCTCGACCGCACGGGCGACGAGATCCACACCTCGATGCAGGCCGGTCCGATGCTGAGCAAGGGCGAGATGAAGTCTCAGCCTTGGATCGAAGCCTACGAGGATCGCAACGTCGATATCGGTCTGGCCTGCGGGCTCGCCGGCAAGGCGCAGATCGGCAAGGGCATGTGGGCGATGCCCGACAAGATGGCCGATATGCTCGAGGCCAAGGTGAACCATCCGCTCGCGGGCGCGAACTGCGCCTGGGTGCCGTCGCCGACCGCTGCCACGCTGCACGCCACCCATTACCACAAGATCGACGTGAAGCGCCGCCAGCAGGAAATCGCCGCGATGAACCGTCCGGCGCGGCTCGACGATTTGCTGACGATCCCGCTCGCGCGTGGGAAGAACTACTCGGAGGAGGAAATCCGCACCGAGATCGAGAACAACGCGCAAGGCATCCTCGGCTATGTCGTGCGCTGGGTCGATCAGGGCGTGGGCTGCTCCAAGGTGCCCGACATCCATGACGTCGGCCTGATGGAAGACCGTGCGACCTGCCGGATTTCCAGCCAGGCGATCGCGAACTGGCTCGAGCATGGGCTGGTGAGCGAAGGCCAGGTGATGGAGGCGCTGCGCAAGATGGCCAAGGTCGTCGACCGTCAGAACGAGGGCGATCCCAACTACCGCCCCATGGCGCCCGGCTATGACGGCTTCGCGTTCCAGGCGGCCTGCGACCTGTGCTTCCTCGGCACGGTCCAACCCTCGGGATATACGGAACCGGTGCTGCATCAGCGCCGCCTGCAAGAGAAGGAGGAACGCGCATGATCACGCTCGAACAGGCGCAGAAGATGATCGAGACCGCGCTGGCGCAAGGCGCGGAAGACGGGCTGAAACCGCTCTCGGCCATCGTGCTGGATGCGGGCGGCCACCCGCTTGCTTTCGCGCGCGCCGATGGCGCGGCGCCGGGCCGCTTCGATATTGCGCAGGCCAAGGCTTACGGCGCGGTGATGCTGGGGATGGGCGGCAAGGCGCAGATGGCGCGGGCCGAGGCGCAGGCCTATTTCATGGCCGCGGTGAACGGCATATATGACGGCAAGACCTGCCCCGTGCCCGGCGGCGTTCTGATCCGCGACGAGAGCGGCGCGGTGATCGGTGCGATGGGCGTCACCGGCGACACCTCGGACAATGATGCGAAAGTGGCTGTCGCCGGGATCGAGGCTGCGGGCTTCACCGCCGAGGACTGATCCTCTCGCAAGGTTTGATTTCGGGCGGTCCGGCAGGCGATGCCGGGCCGCCCGCGCCGTCTCGGTCCCCGCTTGGCCCCCGCTCGGGCCATTGACGCGACCTGCGCGCTCTGGCAGGGGAGAGCGCAAATAAGGACAATGAGAATGCACCTGTTTTCCGACATCCGCGCCGCGGTGATTGCGGCACTCGATCAGATGGTTTCCGAAGGCGCGCTGCCCGAGGGGCTGGACTATGCAAACGTCGCGGTGGAACCCCCGCGCGATCCGCTGCATGGCGACATGGCGACCAACGCCGCGATGGTGCTGGCCAAGCCCGCCAAGTCGAAACCGCGCGACATCGCCGAGGCGCTGGCGGCCAAGCTGGCCGCAGATGACCGGATCGTCAGCGCCGATGTCGCCGGTCCCGGTTTCATCAACCTACGCCTCGATCCGAAGGTCTGGGCTGATGTGACCCACGCCGTTCTGAAAGAGGGTGCGGATTACGGGCGCTCCGATCTGGGCCGCGGCGTGAAGGTGAACGTGGAATATGTCTCCGCGAACCCGACCGGCCCGATGCATGTCGGCCATACCCGCGGCGCCGTCTTCGGCGATGCGCTGGCAAGCCTGCTGGATTTCGCGGGCTATGACGTCACGCGGGAATATTACATCAACGATGGCGGCGCGCAGGTCGATGTGCTCGCCCGCTCCGCCTATGAGCGCTATCGCGAAGCCTGTGGCCTCGAGCCGGAAATTCGCGAGGGGCTCTATCCCGGCGATTACCTGATCCCGGTCGGTGAGGCGATCAAGGCCAAGTATGGCGAGAGCCTGCTCGACAAACCCGAGGAAGACTGGCTCGAAGATATCCGCGAATTCGCGACCGAGCAGATGATGGAGATGATCCGCGAGGACCTCGCCTGTCTCGGCGTGAAAATGGATGTCTTCTCCTCCGAGAAATCGCTCTACGGCACCGGCCAGATCGAGGCGGCGCTGAAGCGGCTCGAGGATCTGGGCCTGATCTACGAGGGTGTGCTCGACCCGCCGAAGGGCAAACTGCCCGAGGATTGGGAGGAGCGCGAGCAGACCCTGTTCCGCTCGACCGAATATGGCGATGACGTGGACCGCCCGGTGAAGAAGTCGGACGGCTCGTGGACCTATTTCGCCCCCGATATCGCCTATCACTGGACCAAGATCGATCGTGGCTACGATCTGCTGATCGACGTCTTCGGCGCCGACCATGGCGGCTATGTGAAGCGGATGAAGGCAGCCGTGGCTGCGCTTTCAGATCGCAAGGTGACGCTTGATATCAAGCTGATCCAGCTGGTGAAGCTGTTCAAGAACGGCGAGCCCTTCAAGATGTCGAAGCGCGCGGGCACTTTCGTGACGCTGCGCGACGTGGTGGAGCAGGCCGGCGCGGATGTGACCCGCTTCCACATGCTCACCCGCAAGAACGACGCGCCGCTGGATTTCGATTTCGACAAGGTGCTCGAGCAGTCCAAGGACAACCCGGTCTTCTACGTGCAATATGCCCATGCCCGGGTCTGCTCGGTGCTGCGCAAGGCGGCGGAAGCGGGCTGGGACATGTCCGATGCGCGTCTCGCCGAGGTCGATCTGTCCGGCGAGTGGCATCCGTCCGAGCTGGAACTGGTCAAGAAGATCGCCGAATGGCCGCGTCTTCTGGAGATCGCGGCGCGCGCGAACGAGCCGCACCGGGTGGCTTTCTACCTCTACGATCTCGCCTCGGATCTGCACAGCCTGTGGAACCGTGGCAATGACGAGCCGTCCCTGCGCTTCCTGCAGGAGGGCGACGAGGCCGCATCGGCGGCGAAAATCGCCCTCGCACGAGCCTGTGCCGTTGTCATTTCCGCCGGTCTTGGTATTCTTGGCGTGACACCGGCTGAAGAGATGCGCTGAACGCACGCCGCCGGGAACAGGCAAATTCCGGGTCAACCGGGCAAGGCCGGGCAACCGGCGGCGAGGCGACGAGCATGACGACCTACGACTACCGCGAGAGTGGGGGTTACGGGCATGAACACCCGCAGCCCCATTACGCGCATCCCGAAGATCCCGTTCCAGAGCGTGCGCCGCGTGTCGTGTCGCGCTGGGTCAACGTGGCCGGGGCACTGACTTCGGTCGCGATGATCGCGGGTCTGGTGGTCTGGGGGTACAAGCTGGCGATGCGCGATCTGAACGGCGTGCCGGTGATCCGCGCGATGGACGGGCCCGCCCGGATCGCGCCCGAAGACCCGGGCGGCGAACTTGCGCGCCATACCGGTCTGGCTGTCAACGACGTGGCCGGCACGGGGCAGGCGGCACCTGCACCTGAGAAAGTGACTCTCGCGCCAAGCCCGGAAGGGTTCACCGACGAAGACAAGCCGATGGGCGAGCTGGCGGCGGAAACGCAGGTGGCGAGCGATGCGTCTGGCGCGGGTGACGGATCCAACCCAGCGTCCAACCCTGCCGTGGAGGCGGCGATTGCGGCGCTCGAGCCTGCCGCGCTCAATGCCGATCCGTCGCAGGTGAAGGATGCGCCCGACATTCCCGTCGAGCCTGCATTGATGAGCCCGGCCATGCCCGAGACACGCCCCGATGCGGTCGCTCAGGACGCAGCCCCCGAGAGCGACGCAGTCAGCGGTGTGATCCCGGCCTCCGTGCCGGGCGTCTCGCGCTCGCCGCGCCCGCAGTCCAAACCGATGCGCGATCAGCTGCTTGCGGCGGCGCTGGAGCAGGCGGTGACGAAGCAGATGTCGGCCGGGCAAGCGGAGGCCGGCGTCGTCGATCTCGACCCGTCCGAACTGTCGGCGGGCACGCGCCTCGTGCAGGTCGGCGCCTTCGATACGGCAGCGGCGGCGAAGGGCGAATGGGACCGGATCGCCAAGCGCTTCGACGCGCTGATGACCGACAAGAAGCGCGTGATCCAGAAGGCGAGCTCCGGCGGGCGCGATTTCTATCGCCTCCGCGTCGCGGGCTTCGACGACGTGACCGAAGCGCGCCAGTTCTGCGCGGCCCTCGTGGCCGAGCGGCAGAACTGCATCCCGACGCAGGCACGCTGATGGGCGTCGCGGCGATCTTCGGCTGCGAGGGGACCGAGCTCTCCGCGCGTGAGCGGGATTTCTTCCGCGAGGCCGATCCGTGGGGCTTCATCCTGTTCTCGCGCAATATCGATACGCCCGAGCAGGTCACGCGTCTGACCGACGCTCTGCGCGGGGCGGTGGGGCGCGATGCGCCGGTTCTGATCGATCAGGAAGGCGGGCGGGTGCAGCGGCTGCGCGGGCCCCAGTGGCGCGAATGGCTGCCGCCGCTGGAGCAGGCGAAACGGGCAGGGGCGCAGGCACCGCGCTCCTTCTGGCTGCGCTCGCGGATCATGGCCGCGGAACTGCGCGCGGTCGGCATTGATGTGAACTGCGCGCCCACCTGCGATATCGCGGGGCTTCTGACCCATCCCTTCCTGCAAAACCGTTGTCTGGGCAAGGATGCGGCGACGGTGATCGCCAATGCCCGCGCCACGGCCGAGGGGCTGCTGGCGGGCGGCGTGCTCCCGGTGATCAAGCATATTCCGGGCCACGGTCGGGCGATTTCGGACAGCCACAAGGATTTGCCGGTGGTCGAGGCCTCGAAGGCCGATCTGATCGCGACTGATTTCGCGCCGTTCAAGGCGCTTTCCGATCTGCCACTGGGCATGACGGCGCATATCCGCTTCACCGCGCTCGACGCGGCTCCCGCGACGCAGAGCGCGAAGATCATCAAGATGATCCGTGAGGAGATCGGCTTCGGCGGGCTCCTGATGAGTGACGATATCGGGATGGAGGCGCTGGCGGGCGGCTTCGGGACACGCACGGCTGCCGCGCTGGCGGCGGGCTGCGATCTGGTGCTCCATTGCAAGGGCGACATGCCCGCGATGGAAGAGGTGGCGATGGCCGCCCCGGCGATGAGCGAGGCCGCACAGGCCCGCGCCGAGGCAGCGCTGGACCGGCGCTTGCCGCCCGAGACAGTTGACATGGCCGCGCTCGATGCCGAACTTGAGGCACTCTTGAGCGGCGGCATGGATGAGTGACACCGAAAATCTGTTCGACTCGCAAACGGTCGCGGATCGGCTTCAGGCCGAGGCGCTGATCGTCGATGTCGACGGGTTCGAAGGCCCGCTCGACCTGCTGCTGACGCTCTCGCGCAGCCAGAAAGTCGATCTGCGCAAGATCTCCGTGCTGCAACTGGCAGAGCAATATCTGGCCTTCGTCGAACGCGCCAAGGCGTTGCGCATCGAGCTGGCCGCCGATTACCTCGTGATGGCGGCCTGGCTCGCCTTCCTGAAATCGCGGCTTCTGCTGCCGCCTGACCCCGAGGCCGAAGGCCCCTCGGCGGAGGATTTGGCCGAGCACCTCGCCTTCCAGCTGGAACGCCTGCAGGCGATGCGCGAGGCGGCGGCGCAGCTGATGGCGCGCGACCGGCTGGGGCGCGACACCTTCGCGCGCGGCATCTCGGAAGAGGTCGAGCGCGTCCGCAAGGTCACCTATTCGGCCTCGCTGATGGACCTGATGCAGGCCTATGCGCGCATCCGCACGCGCGATGAATTCCGCCCCTATGCGTTCGATCGGACCAATGTCTTCACGATGGAGGAGGCGCTGGACCGGATGCGCAGTCTGATCGGTTTCGCCGGTGGCTGGTCGGAGCTGACCACCTTCCTGCCCGACGGGTGGACCGCCGATCCCAAACGCCGACGCTCGGCCACCGCCGCGACATTCGCGGCCTCGCTGGAGATGGCCAAGCAAGGCCAGATCGAGCTGCGCCAGAGCGATACGTTCCAACCCATTTCGATCCGGAAGAAGACATGAACGACGAGCCGGAACAGACCGAAGAAAAAGAAGAAACCCTCTTTGCCGCGCCGCCCATTGCCGAGCAGGAGCGGATGGTCGAAGCGATCCTCTTCGCCTCTGCCGAACCCGTCCGCATCCGCGAGATGGAAGAACGGATGCCGCATGGTTGCGACCCCGCCGAGGCGCTGGTGCATCTGCGCAAGCGCTACGAGGGACGCGGCGTGCGGGTGGTGAAGGTCGGCGACGCCTGGGCCGTGCGCACCGCGCCCGATCTCGCCTTCCTGATGCAGAAAGAGACGGTTGAGGAGCGCAAGCTTTCCCGCGCCGCGGTCGAGACGCTGGCGATCATCGCCTATCACCAGCCGGTCACCCGCGCCGAGATCGAGGAGATCCGCGGCGTCGCCGTTTCGCGCGGCACGATCGACCAGTTGCTGGAAATGGAATGGATCCGCTTCGGTCGGCGCCGCATGACGCCGGGCCGACCCGTCACCTTCGTCGTGACGCAGGAATTCCTCGACCATTTCAGCCTCGAGAGCGCCCGCGACCTGCCGGGCCTCAAGGAGCTGCGCGCCGCAGGTCTGCTGGACTCGCGCCCCCTTCCGGGTGCAGGCTCGGACGACGACGAGGAGGGCGAGGAGGACGAGGTCCAGACCGGCCAATCCGAATTGTTCGAGGATTGACAGGGGGATATCCGATGAACTTCAACCAGATCATCAACATGGTCATCCGGATGTTCCTGCGCCGGGGGATCAACTGGGGGATCAACAAGGGCATCGGCATGGCTTCGAAGCGCGGCGGCAAGGGCAAGAGCGCGAGCCCGATGACGGCGCAGGAGCGCAAGCAGACCCAAACCGCGCGCGAGGCGGTCAAACGCGCGCGCAAAGCGGCGCGGATCACGCGGCGCATGTGATCTCATGGAAAAGGGCGCCGCCGGATCGACCCGCGACGCCCTTCTTCGTGCTTTCCCCTATTCACGCCTTAGCCGGGCACCGGCGCATCCTTGTGGATCAGCCCGGCCCCGCGCAGGTCCTGCCAGAACTCCGCCGGGATCGGCATGTTCATCGCCGCCACGTCGTCGATCGCCTCGTCGGGACGTCCAAGCCCCACCACCACCGTCTGCACCACATCCGGCGCTTTCGCGAATTGCAACGCGGCCGCGAGCAGACTCACCCCATGATCGAAGGCCACCTCTCTCAGGCGATCGCGCTTCTCCATCCGCTCTTTCGCGATGACACTGTTCTTGTCGCCATAATGGTAACGGTGCAGCCCCGCGAGGAAGCCCGCATTCAGCGCCGAGCCGATGACGAAGCTGTTGCCGTGCTTGCGCGCCGCCGGGAAGACCGTCTCGACCGCGTGGTCATGCTCTACCAGCGAATACTGGCTCGCCATCAGGTGCAGATCCGGATCGCTGTCTTCCATCGATTTCAGGATCGGCTCGGGTCGGTTCACGCCCATGCCCCATGCCTTGATGACCCCTTGGTCACGCAGCTCGCTCAGCGTCGCGAAACAGCCCTCGACCGCCTCGGGCCACAGCTCCAGCCAGTCCTTCGGCAGCGCGCCGTTATCGGGCGAGAGGTCGTGCACGAAGACCACGTCGAGACTGTCGAGCCCGGTGCGCTGCAACGTGTCCTCGATCGAGCGGAGCGTGCCCTCGCGGCTGTAGTCGTAGACCTCGATATTGGGCGAGGGGGAGTAGGGCATGAGCTGCTGATTGCGATGCTCGGGCCCCGCTTTCAGGAGCCGCCCGACTTTCGAGCTGAGCACGAAGCTTTCGCGCGGCTTGTGATGCAGGAACTGCCCGTAGCGGCGTTCGGCCAAGCCGACGCCGTAATGCGGCGCCACGTCGAAATAGCGGATGCCCGCTTCCCACGCGGCCTCGAGCGTGTCCGCCGCCTGCCGGTCTGTCGTGACGCGGAACTCGTTGCCAAGCGCAACGCCCCCCATGCCGATCGGGTGCGGGAGTTCGTATCTGTCGGTCATGGGGTCTCCTTTCTGGTGAGCAGGTGGGGCAACGTGAGCGGGGTGATCGGGTTCCGGGGCGCTAGCGCCCCTGCCGCCGCGCCATGAAAGCCAGTCGCTCGAACAGGTGTACGTCCTGCTCGTTCTTCAGAAGCGCCCCGTGCAGCTTCGGCAGCAGACTCGCACCTTCGCGTTTGAGGTCTTCGGGGTTCAGGTCCTCGGCGAGCAGGAGTTTCAGCCAGTCGAGCACCTCGGAGGTCGAGGGCTTCTTCTTCAGGCCCGGTGTTTCGCGGATCTCGTAGAACTGGCTCAGTGCCTCGGTCAGTAGCCGGTCCTTGATGTCGGGGAAATGGACGGCGACGATTTCGCGCATGACCGCGGGTTCCGGGAACCGGATGTAGTGGAAGAAGCAGCGGCGCAGGAAGGCGTCGGGCAGTTCCTTCTCGTTGTTCGAGGTGATGATGACGACGGGGCGGTGTTTCGCGCGGATCGTCTCGCCGGTTTCGTAGACGTGGAACTCCATTTTATCGAGTTCCTGCAGCAGGTCGTTCGGGAACTCGATATCGGCCTTGTCGACCTCGTCGATCAGTAGCACGACCTTCCGGTCCGCCTCGAAGGCCTGCCAGAGCTTGCCCTTGCGGATGTAGTTCTTAACGTCGTTGACGCGTTCGTCGCCCAGCTGGCTGTCGCGCAGACGGCTGACGGCGTCGTATTCGTAAAGGCCCTGCTGCGCCTTGGTGGTGGATTTGATGTTCCACTCGACCATCTCCATCCCGAGGCTCTGTGCCACCTGCCGCGCGAGTTCCGTCTTGCCGGTGCCCGGCTCGCCCTTCACCAGAAGGGGGCGCTCCAGCGCCACTGCGGCATTGACCGCGACGGTGAGATCGGGCGGGGCGACATAGCTGTCGGTCGATTGGAATTGCACGGGGGATACGCTCCGGTTTCGAGATCGCTACGCAATGATCTTGCGCAAATCGTTTGCAACCTATCTGCGCCAAAATGCTGCCGCAACCCAGGCGTAAGAATTGATGAGGAAACGCGCAGTGATGGTGAATGCGGACGTGACAACCCTGTGTTCTTGGGGTATTGGAGCGCCCGAGGAGAGTTGGCCGATGGCGAATGACGATCATGGTGGCGCCCCCGGCCCGGAAGAGAGGGCAGGTATGAGAGCAGAAGTTTTCCTTCCGGATGATTATCGTCCGGCCGAGAATGAACCCTTCATGAATGACCGGCAGCTGGAATATTTCCGCAGAAAGCTTCTGGCGTGGAAGGCCGAACTTCTCGAACAATCCGCTGAAACGCTGGAAGGTCTCGCGGAATCGGCGCGCAACGTGCCCGATATTGCCGACCGCGCCTCCGAGGAAACCGATCGTGCGCTGGAACTGCGCACCCGCGACCGTCAGCGCAAGCTGGTCAGCAAGATCGACTCGGCGCTGCGCCGTATCGAGAATGGCGAATACGGTTATTGCGAAAAGACCGGGGAGCCGATCTCGCTCAAGCGTCTCGATGCGCGTCCGATCGCGACGATGACGCTGGAAGCGCAGGAGAAGCACGAGCGCCGCGAGCGGGTGCATCGCGACGACTGATCCCACGCGCGGATTGCGCGTGTCGGAGAACGAAACGCGCGTTGCCTTCGGGCGGGAAGGCGCGCAAAACATTTCGACACCGGCACCGCCAAGGTGCCGGTGTTCGCTTTTCAAGGAGGTCCCATGCTGATCGGGCGCAAGGTTACGGTTCTGGGTGCGGGGATCGCGGGGCTGACAGTGGCGCGGGCCTTGGCGATGCGCGGCGCGGATGTCGAGGTGCTCGAACAGGCCGAGGCGATCCGCGAGGTCGGCGCTGGGCTGCAGGTTTCGCCCAACGGGGCGGCTGTGCTGCGCGCGCTGGGGCTGGGCGAGGCGCTGGAGGCGGCGGGGCCGCGCGCCGAGGCGGTGCGGCTCGTCGATGGCGAGACCGGGAGCCAGGTGGCCAAGCTCGACATGGCGCGGTTGCGGCCCGATGCCGATTACCATTTCGTTCACCGCGCCCGGCTGATCGAACTGCTGGCCGAAGGCGCGCGCGAGGCCGGTGTGAAGATCCGTCTTCTGCAACAGATCGAGCGGGTGGACCTGTCGGGGCCGCATCCGGTCTTGCACACCAAGCAGGGTGCACAGATCGAAACCGATCTGCTGATCGGCGCGGACGGGCTGAATTCCAAGGCGCGCGAGGCGCTCAACGGGCGGGTGGCGCCCTTCTTCACCCATCAGGTGGCGTGGCGCGCGCTGGTGCCGTGCGACGATGCCGAGCCGAAGATCGCGCAGGTCTTCATGGGCGCAGGCAAGCACCTTGTGAGCTATCCGCTGGGCCGGGGGCTGCGCAATATCGTGGCGGTCGAGGAGCGGCATCGCTGGGTCGAGGAGAGCTGGGCGCTCGAGGATGATCCGATCAATCTGCGCACCGCCTTCGAGGATTTCTGCCCGACCGTGCGCGGCTGGCTCGATCAGGCCGAGAAAGTTAACCTATGGGGCCTGTTCCGTCACCCTGTGGCCGAGCGCTGGTTCGCGCCCGGTATCGCGATTCTGGGCGACGCCGCGCATCCCACTCTGCCTTTCCTTGCGCAGGGTGCCGTGATGGCGATGGAGGATGCCTGGGTTCTGGCCGAGGCGCTTGCCAATCACGAGACCGACGAGCTGGCTTTCGCGGCCTATCAGAATGCGCGCTGGGATCGCTGTGACCGGATCGTGGCCGCGGCGAACAAGAACGCGCGGAATTATCACCTGTCAGGAGCTCCGCGCACCTTGGGTCATCTCGCTTTGCGTGCCGCCTCCCGGTTCACTCCGGAGCGGCTGGTCGGGCGTTTCGACTGGATTTATGGCCACGACGTGACGCAGCAGGCCGGGTAGGGCGGTGGTGCCTGTCTGAGGGCGCGGGGCGACCAGCCCCGGGCCGCGCCCGACCCTCAGTCGACACAGAGACGCTGCCCCGGCCCTTCGCTTGCGCTTCGGGCGTTCGCCGGGCGTCCTTCCACTGGAAGGCCGCTTTTCCCGGCTCACCCCATCCGGAAATGCTTGGCGAGCTTCAGGCCCTGACCCTGGTAGTTCGAGGCGATGTCCTTGCCGTAAAGCTGGCGCGGCTCCTCGGCCATGCGCTCATAGACGAGACGGCCCACGACTTGCCCGTGCTCGAGCGCGAAGGGGGCCTCGTGGCAGCGCACCTCCAGCACCCCGCGCGACCCGGTGCCGCCCGCAGCCCCATGCCCGAAGCCGGGATCGAAGAAGCCCGCGTAATGGACGCGGAACTCGCCGACCATCGCCAGATAGGGCGCCATTTCGGCGGCGTGGTCGGGCGGGATCGTCACCGCCTCGCGGCTGACGAGGATGTAGAACGCGCCGGGGTCGAGGATGATGCGGCCATCGGAGGCGCGCACCTCTTCCCAGAAATCGCGGGCCGGGTAATGGCCGATCTTGTCGATGTCGATCACCCCGGTGTGGGGCTTGGCGCGGTAGCCCACCAGATCGCCCTCAGAGGGCTTCAGATCGACCGAGAAGCCCAGACCCTCGTCGATCACGGCGGGGCCATCCACGAGCGGCTCCTGCTGGTGCAGGATCTTCAACTCGGCATCGCTGAGCACCGCCTGACCTGCACGGAATCGGATCTGGTTGAGGCGCATGCCGGGCCGTACCAGAACCGAGAAGCTGCGCGGGCAGATCTCGGCATAAAGCGGGCCGCTATAGCCTTGGGGGATTCGGTCGAACTCGGTGCCGTCATCGGTGATTAGCCGCGTCAGCAGATCGAGCCGTCCGGTGGAGCTTTTGGCATTGGCGACCGCCGTGACGCCCTCAGGCAGCGCGAGGCTCTCCATCAGCGGCACGAGATAGACGCAGCCCTTTTCCAGCACCACGCCGTCATCGGTCAGCGCCATGCGGTGCATCTCGAAGTCATGCAGGCGATGCGAGACCTTCTGGCCTTTGCCCGCTAGGAACGAGGCGCGCAGCCGGTAGGCCACGGTGCCAAGCCGCAGGTCGAGGCTCGCAGGTTGGATCTGTTCGGGAATGATGGCCGGATCCGCAGCGATCTCTCCGCGCGTGATCATCTCTTGCAGCATCGTGTCGGGCAGCACGCCGATGGTCATCCGATCCCTCCTCCGGATACACGAACGCCCACCCCGATGAAGAGGTGGGCGTTTGTCGAAATGGTCGGGCTGGCGAGATTCGAACTCACGACCTTCCGTCCCCCAGACGGACGCGCTAACCAGGCTGCGCCACAGCCCGACGAGGGGGATATAGTGCGAACCGGGCGGCGGGTGCAAGCAGTTAGTGAGAGAAATTTCACGCCAATTCGTCCGGGGTTGCGATCACTCATTCCGCGCGCGTGGAGCCATGCTGCGCGAGCCTCAGCTGAAGGGCCTGCGCACGCAGACGCAACATGCGCAGATCGCCTCGATCGGCAGGGCTGAGCCGCGCCGGATCGAGGGTGCGCAGCCCGTGCAACAGCTTGGCCAGATCGGCCCGCGGGGCGCTTTTCGCGGCGCGGTCCTGCCCCCCGCGATCGATCGTCATCGCCACGACAGGAGCCAACGGTTCCGGCTCGGGTTCGACATCGAGCGCCATCGGGGCCTCTGCGTCATCCTCCGACTCGTCCAGTTCGGGAGATTCGCGGGAAGCGGTTTCCGACTCGTCGAAGAACGAGGGCTGCGAGGCGCCGGGAAAGGGGGTGACAGAGCCGCTCTCATGGGCCTCGATCGGCGCCTCCACGGAGGCGTTCAGGTCGAGCAGTTCCTCGGGACGCTCGGGCAGCGCTTCGCTTGGCGCGCTGCTCTCGGTGGCGTCTTCAGCCGCCGCCTGCACGACGTCCTCGTGGGCCGCCGCCTCTCGCGGGGCGTCCTCCTGCGGAGAGGCGTCTGTCGCGGCCGCGTCGACCGTCTCGGGCGCAGGTTCCTGCGGCGCGGGTTCTTGCGTCTGGGTATCCTCTTCGGGCGCCGGGCTGGGCTGGGGCGCGGCAACCGGAGCGATTGGCTCCGGAGTGCTCTGCGTGGCCTCACCGGTCTCGCGCTCATCCTCGAGGCTGACTTCCGCCCGCGCGGCCACCTCGCGGATACCTTCCTCGCGCAGCAATTTCTGCACGCCGCGGATGGTCATACCCTCGTCATGCAGCAGACGCTTGATGCCGCCCAGAAGTGCGACGTCAGCGGGCCGGTAATACCGCCGCCCGCCCGCGCGCTTCACCGGCTTCACTTGGGTGAACTTGCTCTCCCAGAACCGGAGAACATGGGTCGGCGTGTCGAGAAGGTCTGAAACCTCAGAGATCGTCCGAAACGCGTCGGCGGATTTACCCATCGGTAGGACCTGTCACTTGTTGTCGGGTTACTTCGAATTGCCCGCCGCCACGCGGTCCTTCATCAGATGCGAGGGACGGAAGGACAGCACGCGACGCGGCGAGATCGGAACCTCTTCGCCGGTCTTGGGATTGCGGCCCATGCGCTTGGCTTTCTCGCGCACCGAGAAGGTACCGAAAGAGCTTATCTTGACCGTCTCTCCCTCCACGAGGGCGTCGGACATATGCTGCAGCACGCTTTCGACGAGCTGCGCCGATTCATTGCGCGACAATCCAACCTCGCGGAACACCGCTTCGCTGAGATCCATGCGCGTCAGGGTCTTCGACATCCTATCCCCCCGGATAAAGAATTTCGCTAACAGTGACCGACCGTAATTCCCGAGTCAATATCAAGCACTTGGCGGACGGGCTTGATGCGCGGGCTCACGCGCGTTTGCGCGGGCGACGCTTAAAACGAATGCAGAGAGGCCGCGCTTACCAGCGCAGAACCACAGAGCCCCATGCCAGACCGCCGCCGATCGCCTCGGTGACCAGAACCTGGCCTTCCTTGATCTGGCCGCGTTGCTTGCCGACCGAGAGGGCCAGCGGGATCGAGGCCGCGGAGGTGTTGCCGTGGTCCTGAACCGTGACGATCACGCGGTCCATCGGCAGCTGCATCCGCTCGGCCGTGGCTGCGATGATGCGCAGGTTCGCCTGATGCGGCACGATCCAGTCGACGTTCTCGCCGGTGAGCCCGGCCTTATCGAGGGCTTTGTGCGCAGTCTCGGCCAGCTTGGTGACCGCGTGTTTGAAGACCGCGTTGCCCTGCATGCGCAGATGACCCGCCGTGCCGGTGGTCGACACCCCGCCGTCGACATAGAGCAGGTCCTTGTAGCGCCCGTCGGAATGCAGGTCCGACGACAGGATCCCGCGATCGGTCGACGTGCCGGTGCCCTCGGCGGCTTCGAGGATCAGCGCGCCCGCGCCATCCCCGAACAGCACGCAGGTGCCCCGGTCGGTCCAGTCCATGATCCGCGAGAAGGTCTCGGCGCCGATCACCAGCACGCGCTCGGCCTGACCCGAGAGGATGAGCCCGTTCGCATTGGTCAGCGCGAAGATGAAGCCCGCGCAGACCGCCTGCACGTCATAGGCAAAGCCCGTGGTCGAGCCCAGCCCCGCCTGAACCATCGTGGCGACGGAAGGGAAAGTGCTGTCGGGCGTCGAGGTCGCGACGACGATCGCGTCGATCTGGTCGACGCTCATATTCGCGTCTTCGAGCGCGGCTTTCGCGGCCTTGATCGCGAGATCCGAAGTGTATTCCCCCTCGGCGGCGATGTGGCGGCGTTCGATCCCGGTGCGGCCGCGAATCCATTCATCCGTGGTATCGAGCGTTTTCTCGAACTCGGCGTTCTCGACAACGCGCTCGGGCAGGTAATGGCCCACGCCGCGCACCACGGATCTGATCGTCATTGGCTGCTCTCGCTTTTCTCGGCGGCAGATGGCGCGCCGGATTTGGCCTCATCCTGCCCCGAGGGAAGGGCAGTGGCAACCCGTGCGGCAAGCTTCGCGCCGAAGCCCGAGCGTGCCAGTCGGGCGGCCAGTTCGATCGCGGCGGCGAAGCTGGTGGCATCCGCCGAGCCGTGCGATTTCACGACCGTGCCGTTGAGGCCGAGGAAGACGCCGCCATTGGCGCGGCGCGGATCGGTCTTGTGCCGCAGGCGCTTGAGCGCGCCCATCGCCAGGAGTGCGCCCAGCTTCGACATGACGGAAGAGGTCAGCGCCTCGCGCAGCAGTTCGGCCACGAATTTTGCCGTGCCCTCGCCGGTTTTCAGCGCGACATTGCCGGTGAAGCCGTCGGTCACGATGACGTCAGCACGGGCGCCGGCAAGCTCGTTGCCCTCGACGAAACCCGCGAAGTCGAACTGCCCCGCCTCTTGGGCGTTGCTGATCAGCTCATGGGCTTCTCGCAGCTCGGGGCGGCCCTTGTGCTCTTCGGTGCCGATATTCAACAGACCTACGCGCGGACGCTCCAGCCCCAGCGCGTTGCGCGCATAGGACGTGCCCATCAGGGCGTAGGTCAGCAGATCCTCCGCATCGGCTTTCACGTCGGCGCCCATATCGAGCATGACATTCCAGCCAGCAGGCCCACGCGACGGCCAGAAGGAGGCGATGGCCGGACGGTTCACGCCCGGCACCTTGCGCAGCCGCATCATCGAGATCAGCATCAGCGCCCCGGTATTCCCGCAGGAGACCGCGACATCGGCCTCCTTGTCGCGCACCGATTCGATGGCCGACCACATGGAGGTATCCTGCCCGCTGCGCAGAACCTGCGCGGGCTTGTCCTCCATCGTGACGGTCCGTTCGGCGTGGCGCAGGTCGATGCATTCGCCAAGATCATGCTTGGCGATCAGCGGTTCGAGCTGCGCGCGCGGGCCGTGGATGATGAAATGCAGATCGGGTTGGGCGTGGTGCGCCTTCGCGACACCGGCGATCGTGGCCTCGGGGCCAAGATCGCCGCCCATAGCGTCGATGGACAGAACGACAGCGCCGGCATTCGCCGGCGCTTTGCCCTTCTGGGCGGCCTGCATCTCTGCGGCCTTCATCTGCGATCCCGTCTGCGGCTGGTCTTGCGAGTCTTGCATGACGTGCGGCGCGGGTCGACGGGCTTACGCCGCGTCGTCGTCCAGGTCGACCTCTTCGGTCAGAGCGACGACCTCACGGTCGGCGTAGTGACCGCAGGACGGGCAGACGTGGTGCGGGCGCTTGAGTTCGCCGCAGCTGGGGCATTCCGCCGGGTTTGCAGCGGTAAGCGAGTCGTGGGCGCGGCGCATGTTACGGCGCGAACGCGTGACTTTATTCTGAGGGACAGCCATGTCTCAACCTCGGGGTTTCGGGGGCCAGTAGCCCGTGTTTGCGGCGTTACAGCCCTGATTTTCCTTGTGGTTTCGTCACTTGGCCGAAAGCGTCTCTCGGGGTGCGAAGCCAAACGTCGAATGAGGCCGGGAACATACTCGGATTCTTTTTCCGTGCAAGCCTTTTTTCCGGCCTTTTTTCAAGCGGTTTCGGGCGGTGCGAAACCGCGTCTTCCACTAGGCGTCGCCCTTACCGCTTTCGCCCTTGGCAAGCAAGTCGCGCAGATTGGCAAAAGGCTTCATCTGCTCGTCGCTGAGCGGCTCCGCGCCAGGCTCGGTAACCTGCGCGCCTTCCAGCTCCGCGCCTTCCGCGCGCGGATAGAGCGGCAGGGCCAGCTCCATCGCCTCGAGCGCGACGACGCCGAGATTCACCGTCGCGGGCAGCGGCTCGGCGGTCTCATCCTCGGGCATCTCGACTTCTTCGGAGGTCGGCATCTCCATATCGGCGAGATAACGCCGTACCACTTCTTCGCGGATATCGGTCGTGACCGGGGCGAGGGTGATCACACAATCCTGAACCACGCGGGCCTCGAGGGTCGCGCGCAGCTCCCAGTCCGAGCGGCCCTTCGGCGCGAGCTCGCCTTTAAGCCGCAGCGCCTCGACGCCGCGAATATCCGCCCAGTCTGCAATCGCTTGCAGCCGCTCTCCCTTGGCCTCGATGTCGAAGCGCGTCGGCTTTCGGCTGGGCAGATCGGCCAGCCGCATCGGCTCGCTCCAGATCGTTTCGGGGGCGGCGGGCAGGTCGGGATCGACGGGGGTCTGTGTCATGTCCGGCTCCTTGTTTTGGGTCGCGCGGTGCTGTCTGGCGACCCTTTGCATGCGCCCGAGTGCCCTGTCGGCGCGCTCTAGCGCTTGAGGGCGGCGCAGTCATGATGTAAGCGTCACTAAAAGCCCGAAGTGTCAGAGGCAATAGGGGGTTGCAGGTGGGGATCGGTTCAATGATGCGCAAGGCCATGCTGTTAATCGCGTTCGGCGTGGTGCTTATCGCGGGGGCCTGTTCTCCGATCTACCGCAACCACGGGTATGTGCCGATTGACGAAGACCTCGCCCAGATCGAGGTCGGCAAGAGCACACGCGACGATGTCGCTGCCGCGATCGGGCGGCCGAGCTCCACCGGGCTGCTGGAAGGCTCGGGCTGGTACTACGTCGGTTCGCGCTGGAAAACCGTGACCTGGCACGCTCCGCAGGAAATCAGCCGCGAAGTCGTCGCCGTGTCCTTCAATGACAATGGCGTCGTCTCGAATGTCGAACGCTTCGGCCTCGAGAAGGGTCAGGTCGTGACGCTGTCGCGCCGCGTGACCGAGAGCAAGGTCAAGGGCATCGGCTTCTTGCGTCAGCTGATGGGTTCGATCGGTCGCGTCAATGCGGGTCAGGTTCTCGGAAATAACTGATCGCAGCAGGGCGGCCCCGAGGCGAGTGCCGTCATGATCTGCGAGGTCGCATGTCCCTGAGTTTCGCAAAAGGCACCTATCAGGTCCGCGAGGCGGAGACCCCTGCGGATCGAGAGGCCGCGCTTGCACTGCGCGCGGCGGCCTTCCGGAATGGCGCCTCGGATGCCGATCGCTTCGACCCGCTTTGCCGCCACATCCTGATTTGCGACGATCACGGCCCCGCCGCCGCCGCGCGGCTTTTGCTGTTGGGGTGTGGGGCGGTGCTGCCTGAGGGCTATTGCGCGCAGTTCTACGATCTCGCGCCGCTCGCCGCATGGTCCGGGCCGATTCTCGAACTGGGACGGTTCTGCACGCGTCCGGGCCTGCGCGATCCCGATGTGCTGCGTCTGGGCTGGGCTGCGATTACACGGATTGCCGAGGAAACCGGGGCAGAGCTTCTGATTGGCTGCTCCTCCTTCACTGGAAGCGACTGGCGGACGCATCGCTCAGGGCTCGCGCATCTCGCGGCTCGCGCGCTTGGCCCAGAGGCGTTGCGTCCGCGCCCCAAAGCGTCCGAGCGTGTGGACTACCCTGCTGCCCTGGCGGGGGAGGTTGGTGACGTCAGTGCCTTGCCGCCGCTGCTGCGATCCTATCTCGGGATGGGCGGATGGGTATCGGATCACGCCGTGATCGATCGCGACCTCGACACCTGTCACGTCTTCACCGCACTGGAGATCGCCGCGATCCCCGAGGCGCGGCGGCGCAGCTTGCGGGCGCTGGCCGGGTAACACGGACGTTTCGGAGGGCTGAGAAGGCAGGAGCCTCCGGCGGGGATATTTGTCCCAAGGGGAAGAAGACGTCTGCGCTCATAGGGGCGGCGTCGCGCATGGCCCATTGACCTTTCGCCAAGGCCCGCTTAGCTCGCGAGCATGGCACGCGCACCGCTCTTACAGCTTTCCGACATTTCGCTCACCTTCGGCGGCAATCCCGTTTTCGAAGGGCTCTCGCTCACCGTCCAGCAAGGCGACCGCGTCGCGTTGGTGGGCCGCAACGGCTCGGGCAAATCCACGCTGATGAAGGTGATGGCCGGGCTGGTGGAGCCGGATTCGGGCACGCGGGTCGTGCCGCCGGGCATCTCGGTGGGTTACATGGAGCAGGAGCCGGATCTCTCGGGCTTCGCGACCTTGGGCGATTTCGCCGCCTCCGAGCTGGATCCGGCCGAGGCTTATCGCGTCGAGATGGTCGCCGAAGGGCTGAAGTTCAAACCCGAGACTCCGGTCGAGACCGCCTCGGGTGGCGAGCGGCGGCGGGCGGCGCTGGCAAAGCTTCTGGCCGAGGGGCCGGAGCTGATGCTGCTCGACGAGCCGACGAACCATCTCGATATCGAGGCGATCGCCTGGCTGGAAAACCAGCTGAAGGAGACCCGCAAGGCGTTCGTGCTGATCTCGCACGACCGCGCTTTCTTGCGCGCGCTGACGCGGGCTACGCTCTGGATCGACCGGGGCGAGGTGCGACGCAACGAGCAGGGTTTCGAGACGTTCGAGGATTGGCGCGAGAAAACCTGGGCCGAGGAAGACGAGGCCCGCCACAAGCTCAATCGCAAGATCAAGGCCGAGGCGCGTTGGGCGGTCGAAGGTATTTCGGCGCGGCGCAAGCGTAATCAGGGCCGGGTGCGTGCGCTGCAGGCGCTGCGCGCCGAGCGCGCCAGCCAGATCAAACGGCAGGGCGTCGCGGCGATGGAACTCGACTCGGGCCAGCAATCGGGCAAGCGGGTGATCGAGGCCACGGGCCTGTCCAAACGTTTCGGCGACAAGCAGATCGTGAAGGATTTCGATCTGCGCGTGCTGCGCGGGGATCGCGTGGCCTTCGTCGGCCCCAATGGCGTCGGCAAGACGACGCTTCTGAAGATGCTGACCGGCGAGGTCGAGCCCGATGAGGGCGCGGTCAAGCTGGGCACGAATCTCGAGATCGCCGTCTTCGATCAGGCGCGCGCGACGCTCAATCCCGAGCAGACTCTGTGGGACGGGCTGGTGAACGACCCGGACATGGCGGTGAAGGGGCGTTCCGATCAGGTGATGGTGCGCGGCACCCCGAAACATGTCGTGGGCTATCTGAAAGACTTCCTCTTCGACGAGCAACAGGCGCGCGGCCCGATCCGGGCGCTCTCGGGTGGCGAACGCGCTCGGCTTCTGCTGGCGCGGATCATGGCGAAACCGTCGAACCTGTTGATTCTCGACGAACCGACCAACGATCTCGACGTGGAAACGCTCGACTTGCTGCAGGATTTGCTGGGCGAATATGACGGCACGGTGCTGCTGGTCAGCCACGACCGCGATTTCATCGACCGAGTCGCCAGCACGACCATCGCGATGGAAGGCGACGGGCGCGCCACCGTCTATGCGGGCGGCTGGTCGGATTATCAGGCGCAGAAGGCCGAGGCCGCGCCGGAGGCCAAGCCTGCGCCGAAGAGGGACGCACCCAAAGCCGAGTCGAAACCCGCCGCAGCCCAGAAAGCTGCGCCGAAGAAAACCGGCCTCAGCTTTACCGAGAAACACCGGTTGGAAGAGCTGCCCGGCGTGATCGAGAAGCTCGAACATGAGATCTCGAAGATCAACGAGTTACTCGCCGATCCCGATCTCTTTACCCGCGAGCCGGTGAAATTCGCGAAGGCCACCGAGATGCTGAGCGACCGCCAGACCGCGCTCGACGCGGCCGAGGTCGAATGGCTCGAACTCGAGGAGAAGGCGCAAGAGGCCTGACCTTGGCGCTCGCCGTGAAGTCGGATGCCTCCGGCGGAGATATTTGATCCAAGCCAAAGGGGAGGGCATTCTCTTTCGGATTGGTGAAAATATCCCGGGGGCTGGCGGAGCCAGCGGGGCAGAGCCCCTCTGACGGGGCGATCAGGAGGGGCGTATGATCAAGCGAACCGGGGCCAAGGGCGCGGGGCCGCTCAGCGGGCTGCGCATTGTCGAGATTTCCGGGTTGGGGCCGACGCCGTTCGCGGCAATGTGTCTGGCCGATTTCGGGGCCGAGGTGATCCGCATCGCGCGGCCCGGCTCGGGCGGGGCGGAGAATCACGTTCTGGGGCTGGAGGTCGATGTGCTCGATCGGGGCCGCGACGTGGTGGAGGTGGATCTGAAATCCGACGCCGGGCGTGAGGCGGTGCGCACGCTGATCGCTTGCGCCGATGGGGTGATCGAAGGCATGCGCCCGGGCGTGATGGAGCGGCTGGGGCTGGGGCCGGACGATTTCCCCGATCATCCGGCGTTGGTCTATGGCCGGATGACCGGCTGGGGGCAGGAGGGGCCGCTCTCGCAGACCGCCGGGCATGACATCAATTACCTGTCTCTGACCGGCGCATTGCATGCGATGGGCGGAGAGGCGCCCGCGATTCCGCTCAACCTTCTGGGCGATTTCGGCGGCGGCGGAATTTATCTGGCCTTCGGGATGCTGGCGGCACTGTGGCGCGCACGGGAGACCGGGCAGGGTCAGGTCGTCGATTGTGCGATCACTGACGGGGTGGCACATCTGATGGCGATGATCACCGGGATGGCCGGGCAGGGGGCGTGGACGGATCGGCGGCAGGCGAATCTGCTCGACGGGGCAGCGCCGTTCTACACGGTCTATGAATGTGCCTGCGGCGGCCATATGGCGGTCGGCGCGCTCGAGCCGCAATTCTACACGGTGCTGATCGCGGGGCTGGGATTCGCGCCCGAGGCCTTGCCTGCGCGCGAGGCCCGTGCGAATTGGCCGGCCTTGCGGGATGCCTTCGCGGACCGCTTCGCGACTCGCAGCCGCGATGACTGGACTGAGGTTTTCGCAGGCAGCGATGCCTGCGCAACGCCGGTACTGTCGATCGCCGAGGCCATTGCGCATCCGCAGAACGCCGAACGCGGCGCCTATGTCGATCTCGACGGCCTCGCCCAGCCAGCCCCCGCGCCGCGGCTCTCGGCCACGCCGGGGCAGGTATGCGCGCAGGGGCGGCGGATCTCTGCGGCGGAGGCGCTCGCCCGCTGGAGCGATTGCGTATAAAACCTCGATTTTCCTTGACAGACGGGGGCTGATCCCCGATATCGGCCCGACCCGGCGGAGAGTCCTCTTTCCGCCGGGCCTCGTTTTTGCAACTTCGCTCCCGTGAGGAGCGCGCAGTCCGACGGCGGGCCAACAGGTCCAACGAACTCCGATCAGGGGCCACAGGGCGCGGATGAAGAAAAGGAAAGACCCATGTTTGCGGTCCTCAAGACCGGCGGCAAGCAATACAAGGTTCAGGCGGGCGATCTGCTCCGCGTGGAACTGCTCGCAGCCGAAGCTGGCGACAAAGTCCAGTTCAACGAGATTCTGATGGTCGGCGGCGACAAGCCCCAGTTCGGCACCCCCTTCGTCGAAGGTGCGGCCGTGCAGGCGGAAGTCATCGACAACATCAAGGCCGACAAGGTCATCACCTACCACAAGCGTCGTCGTAAGCACTCGTCGCAGCGTACCCGTGGTCACCGTCAGCAGCTGACCCTGCTGCGCGTCACCGACGTCCTCGCCACCGGCGGCGACAAGTCGGGCGTGAAGGAAGCCGTGGGCACCGCGATCGCGCGTCGTGCAGCGCATGGTGGCAAAGGCGAAGCCGCTCCGGCCAAGCCCGCCAAGGCCGCTGCTGCTCCGAAAGCCGCGCCGAAGGCTGACGCCGCCGTCGCGGAAGCGGACGATCTGAAGGTCATCACCGGTCTCGGCCCGGCGGCCGAGAAGAAGCTGAACGAAGCTGGTATCACCACCTACGCCCAGCTCGCTTCGGTCGATCCCGAAACCTTTGAAGCTACCAAGGTCAAGCCCGACTGGGTCGAGCAGGCCAAAGAGCTCGCGAAATAAGGAGAGACACCCATGGCACACAAGAAAGCAGGCGGTTCATCCCGTAACGGCCGCGACTCTGCGGGTCGTCGTCTTGGCGTGAAACTGTTCGGCGGTCAGGCAGCGATCCCGGGCAACATCATCGTGCGTCAGCGCGGCACCAAGTGGTGGCCGGGTGAGGGCGTCGGCCTCGGCAAGGATCACACCATCTTTGCAACGGCTGAAGGCCGCGTCACCTTCCATAAAGGCCTCAAGGGCCGCACCTTCGTATCGGTCCTCCCGGCTGCGGAGGCCGCCGAGTAACCCGACCGACGAAAGTGTCACAAAATCGGGGGATCGGCTGAAAGGCCGGTCCCCTTTCTCGTTGCAGTGTGGCGCAAAGGTGTTTGCATTTGCAGCGAGGAAATTTACCGGGTCAGGGGATGTATCGTCATCTTGCTGTCCTATTTATTTACTAGGACCATGCGGCAGGAGGAGCCGCCGGTTCGTCCGCGTTTCGAGGAGGAGCGCCCATGTACCAGGAGACGATTTCCACCCAACCCGTGATCGAAACGGAGCGTTTCGTGCTGCGCCCGCTGCGCCGTTCGGATGCCGGTCTGATCGAGATGTATTCCGGCGACAAACGCGTCGCCGAAGGCACCCGTGCGATCCCGCATCCGCTACCGCCCGGCACAGCCGAGAATTTCATCACGCGCGCACAGGCCGACGACCGCGTCGAAGACGTCTGGGCGATCGATGGATCGCGCCATGGCATGGGCGAACTTCTGGGTGTCGTCTCGCTGACACGTCTCGACGACGATCAGTCCGAGATCGGCTATTGGGTGGGCCCGGGCTTCTGGAATACGGGTCTCGCCTCCGAGGCGGTCGCCGCCATCATCGAGGCCAATCCCCACAAATCCCGCACCCTCTTCGCCGAGGTCTTTCAGGACAATCCGGGCTCGGCCCGTGTCCTGACCAATAGCGGTTTCGAATATCTGGGCGATGCGGAAAGCTGGTCGCTCGCGCGCGGGCGCCACGTTCCGACCTGGACCTATCTGCGCAAGATGTAAGCGCGCGGCCCGAGCCGCGGACGGGAGGGCGCAGCCCTCCCGGACCCTCGCGGGATATTTGGATCAGGAAGAAGAGGCAGCCGGGACAAATTCCGCCTTCCTCGACCTATTCACCGTAATCTCTATGGAAATAACTCAGGTGTGTGCGGGGCGGCGCCCCACGCGGCGCTTGATCCTGCGCGCGCAGGCGTCTATTGCGGCGCCTTGATGAAAGGGGCCAAGCCATGAAATTTCTCGATCTCGCCAAGGTCTATATCCGCTCCGGCGGCGGCGGCGCGGGCTGCGTCTCGTTCCGGCGCGAGAAATATATCGAATTCGGCGGCCCCGATGGCGGCGACGGCGGCAAGGGCGGCTCGGTCTGGATCGAGGCGGTCGAAGGGCTCAACACGCTCATCGATTTCCGCTACCAGCAGCATTTCTTCGCCAAATCCGGCCAGCACGGCATGGGCAGCCAATGCACGGGCAAGGATGGCGACGACGTCGTGCTGAAAGTGCCGGTCGGCACCGAGATTCTCGACGAGGATCAGGAGACACTGATCGCCGACATGACCGAGGTGGGGCAGCGCGTGCTGCTCGCCAAGGGCGGCAATGGCGGCTGGGGCAACCTGCATTTCAAATCCTCCACCAACCGCGCGCCGCAACGGGCGAATCCCGGTCAGGAAGGCGTCGAGCGCACGATTTGGCTGCGCCTCAAGCTTATCGCGGATGCGGGGCTTCTGGGCCTGCCCAATGCGGGCAAGTCGACCTTCCTGGCTGCGACCTCGAACGCGCGTCCCAAGATTGCGGATTATCCGTTCACGACGCTGGTTCCGAATCTCGGCGTGGTCGGCATCGACGGGCGCGAATTCGTCGTGGCCGACATTCCGGGGCTCATCGAGGGCGCCTCTGAAGGGCGGGGTCTGGGCGATCAGTTCTTGGGCCATGTCGAGCGCTGCTCGGTGCTGCTGCATCTGGTGGATGGCACGGCGGAGGACCCGGTCGAGGATTGGCGCACGATCATCGGCGAGTTGGAGGCCTATTCGGAAATCCTCGCGCAGAAGCCACGCGTCACCGTACTCAACAAGATCGACGCGATTGACGAAGAGACGTTGGCTGAGCGTAAGGCGGAGCTGGAAGAGGCGTCGGGTGGGCCTGTCATGCTGATGTCGGGCGTGTCGAAAAAAGGCGTGCCGGATGTGCTGCGCGCGCTCTGGGCGGAAATCGCCAAGGACAAGCCGAAGCCGGAGGATGAGGGCGGAGCATGGCATCCGTGAGCGCGCCCGCTCTGGCGCAGGCGAAGCGCCTGGTGATCAAGATCGGATCGGCGCTTCTCGTCGATCAGGGCGGCTTGCGCGCGGATTGGCTGCGCTCGCTGGCTGCGGACGTGGCGGCTTTGCGCGCACGCGGCACCGGCGTCGTGATCGTGTCCTCCGGGTCCATCGCCTTGGGGCGGCGGGTGCTCGGTCTTGCGGGTGGTACGCTGCCGCTGGAGCAGAGCCAGGCCGCGGCGGCGGTGGGGCAGATCCGCCTGGCGCGGGCCTATGAGGAAGTTCTGGGCCCGCATGACGTCAGCACCGCGCAGGTTCTCGTCACGCTGGAAGATACCGCGGATCGGCGGCGCTATCTCAATTCGCGTGCCACGCTGGAGACGCTGCTGGGCCTCGGCGTCGTGCCCATCGTGAACGAAAACGACACGGTCGCGACCGACGAGATTCGTTTCGGCGACAATGACCGGCTGGCTGCCCAGATCGCAGTGACGATCGGGGCGGACCAGTTGCTGCTGCTGTCCGATGTCGACGGGCTCTATACGGCGAATCCGAAGACCGACCCGAGCGCCGAGCATCTGCCGGTAATCGAACACATCACCCCCGAGATCGAGGCGATGGCGGGCGATCCCGTGTCTGGCCTCTCGAAGGGCGGAATGAAAACGAAGCTGCTGGCGGCGAAAGTCGCGGTGGCGGGCGGCTGTGCGATGGCGATCGCGGAAGGCTTTGCCGATCACCCGGTCGGCGCACTGGAGCAAGGCGGGCGCTGCAGCTGGTTCCTGCCCGAGGGCGACCCGCAGGCCGCGCGCAAACGCTGGATCGCGGCGATGAAGCCGCGTGGCGAGCTGTTCGTCGACGAGGGCGCGGCGAACGCGCTGCGCTCGGGCAAGTCGCTGCTGCCGGCGGGCGTCACCAAGATCGTCGGCCGTTTTGGGCGCGGCGATCCCGTTACTATCGCGGGGCCGGACCGCGCTGTTCTCGGCAAGGGACTCGTGCGCTATACCGGCGACGAGGCGCGGCTGATCGCGGGGCACCGCTCGGGCGAGATCGAGGAGATCCTGGGCTATCCCGGCCGCGCGGCGCTGATCCATCGCGACGATATGGTGGTTGGCTGAGCCCGGTTACTCCGCCCAGTCCGGCTTGCGCTTCTCGATGAAGGCCTGCACGCCTTCCTCGGTGTCGCGCCAGAGCATATTCTCGACCATCACCGCCGCAGTGTGATCATAGGCTTTCGCGAGGTCCATGTTGGCCTGTTCGTAGAAGGCGCGCTTGCCGATCTTCACCGCGGCGCCGAGCTTGCCCGCGATCGTCTGTGCCAGCTTTTCGGTCTCGGCACCGAGTTCGTCATGCGGGGCGACGCGATTCACCAGTCCGACCTCACGGGCGCGGGTGGCATCGATGAACTCGCCCGTGGTCAGCATCTCGAAGGCGACCTTGCGCGGCACGTTGCGCGACAGCGCCACCATCGGGGTCGAGCAGAACAGACCGATATTCACCCCGTTCACTCCGAAGCGCGTGCCCTCGGCGGCGACCGCCAGATCGCAGGAGGCGACGAGCTGGCATCCGGCGGCGGTGGCGATGCCATGCGCCTCGGCGATCACCGGCTGCGGCAGGGCCGGGATCATCTGCATCATCTCGGCGCAGCGGAAGAAGAGATCTGCGAAATAGGCGCGGCCCTTGTCCTCGGCCTCGCGCCCGCGCTGCATTTCCTTGAGGTCATGGCCCGCGCAGAACGCCTTGCCCGCGCCGCGCAGCACGACGACCTTGATGCTCGTATCCTCGGTCAGCTCCGAAAACCGGGCCTTGAGCGCCGCGAGCATCGCATCCGACAGCGCGTTCAGGCTGCCGGGGCTGTTCATCGTCAGATGCGCCACCGCGCCTTTATCCTCGCGGATCACCAGATCTGTCATTGAAACTCCTCCTCTTTGTCGAAACTCTAGGGGCGAGAGAGGGACAAGGGAAGGGGAGGGCGCATGGCGCTGGTAATGGATCGCGACGAACTCGTGGAATTTCTCGACGAGGCGTTTCCGCAGGTGAAAGGCGACTTCGCGATCGACGCGCTCGACGAGGACGAGTTGGTGGTGCGGCTGAAAGTGGAAGAGCGTCATTTACGACCCGGCGGCACTGTCTCGGGGCCGAATATGTTCGCGTTGGCCGATGTCGGGATCTACATCGCGATCCTCGCCCGGATCGGGCGCGTGGCCTTGGCGGTGACCACCAATGCGAGCATGGATTTCATGCGCAAGCCAGCGGCCGGAGCCGACCTGATCGCGAAGATCCGGGTGCTGAAACTGGGCCGCGTCCTCGCCGTTGGAGATGCGCTGATTTACTCCGAGGGCGACGACCGGCCTGTCGCGCGTGCGAGCATGACCTATTCGATCCCGCCGAGGGCGATGGGGTAGGGCGGGGCTCTCGATGCGCCTTCGCCTTGGGCGAAATATCCCGGGGGAGGCGCAGATGCGCCGGGGGCAGAGCCCCCTCCGGGTCGGAAAACCGCACGCAGCGATGGGGTATTTTGATACCTAATTTTTATCGCATTGTTTTCGCTGGCAAAATTAAGAAGCGCGCCACTTGAAAACGCTTCCGGAATCGCGCAAAAGCCCGCATCAGAATTCGAAATACCCCACAAGGGCAGATCACAGATGAAAACCTATACCGCAAAACCCGCGGAGATCGAGAAGAAATGGGTCATCATCGACGCTGAAGGCGTCGTGCTAGGCCGTCTCGCTTCGATCGTCGCAATGCGTCTGCGTGGCAAGCACAAGGCCACCTTCACGCCGCACATGGACATGGGCGACAACGTCATCGTCATCAACGCCGACAAGGTGCAGATGACCGGCAAGAAGCGTGACGACAAGACCTACTTCTGGCACACCAACCACCCCGGCGGGATCAAGTCGCGCACCGCGCGCCAGATCCTCGAGGGCGCGCATCCCGAGCGCGTGGTCATCAAGGCGGTCGAGCGCATGATCTCGCGCAACCGTCTGGGTCGTGCGCAAATGGCGAACCTGCGTGTCTACGCCGGTGCCGAGCATCCGCACGAAGCGCAACAGCCTGAAGTTCTCGACGTCAAGTCGATGAACAAGAAGAACACCCGGAGCTGATCATGGCCGACGATATCAAGACCCTCGACGATCTGAAATCGGTCGTGACCGGCTCGGACAACGCTGGCGCCACCGAAACCGAAACCTCCACGCCCCGTGAGCCCGTGCGCGACGCGCAAGGCCGCTCCTATGCCACCGGCAAGCGTAAAGACGCGGTCGCCCGCGTCTGGGTCAAGCCGGGCACCGGCAAGATCGAAGTGAACGGCAAGGCGATGGACAAGTACTTCGCGCGTCCCGTGCTTCAGCTGATCGTGAACCAGCCCTTCGGCGTGGCGAACGTGGACGGCCAGTTCGACGTCTACGCGACCGTCGCAGGCGGCGGCCTCTCGGGCCAGGCCGGTGCAGTCAAGCACGGCATCTCGAAAGCGCTGCAGCTCTACGATCCCTCGCTGCGTCCGGCTCTGAAAGCCGCTGGCTTCCTGACCCGCGACTCGCGCGTTGTGGAACGTAAGAAATACGGCCGCGCGAAAGCCCGTCGTAGCTTCCAGTTCTCGAAGCGCTAAACTTCGCGAGATACGATTTGGAAAGCGGCTCCCATACGGGGGCCGCTTTTCGTTTGGGACTTCGCCCCTTGGCCCCCGAATTCCGACCGGTGCAAACGATGAAGGCGCCCCGTTCGGAGCGCCTTCGAGCCTGTCTGCCCTGAGAGAGGCGGGGATTATTCCGCCTCGTTCATCTTTGCAGCGTTGAGCAGGGCGTAATTCTGTGCGCCTACGCGGTCGTAGAGGTCGAGCTGGGTCTCGAGGAAATCGACGTGACCTTCCTCGTCGGCGATCAACTCTTCGAACAGATCCTTCGAGACGTAATCGCGCACGCTTTCGCAATGGTCGCGGGCCTCGCGGTAGAGGGTCAGCGCGTCATGCTCTCCCGCGAGGTCGCATTCGAGCGTCTCGCGCGGGCCCTCGCCGATACGCAGCGGGTCGAGCTTCTGGAGGTTCGGATGGCCTTCGAGGAACAGGATGCGCGCGATCAATTTGTCGGCGTGATGCATCTCTTCTATCGACTCCTCACGCGATTTCTTTGCCATCGCGGCAAGGCCCCAATCTTCCTGCATCCGGAAGTGCAGCCAGTATTGCGAAACGGCCGTCAATTCGCTGCGCAGAGCCGCGTTTAGATATTCGATGACCTTAGCGTCGCCCTTCATGTCGTCTTCCTTCCATTGGTGCCTGTCTCAGCCCGGTCAGTTCGACCGGCACTTTCAAATTGGTATTCTTGCGCATCGTGGAAAGAAAGAGCGGCATGCATCCGCCGCAATCGGCGCGTTTGCCGAGCGCGTGATAAATCTTGCCCGGCGTGATGATCGTGCTCGGGTCCGATTTTCGCATCCAGTCGATCGCCGCATGGATGTCGCGATCGGTAATGGTTTGGCAATGGCAAATGATCATGGTTGCGCGCCCTGATTCCGGGGAGGTGGGTATCTGCCCCTATAGGTGAGTAGTTTTGTCAGAAAAGTCAATCCGACGGAAAGAGTCGGATATCGGGTCGCGCGGTGCCATCTCCCGCCCCCGTTTCCATCGCCGTGCAACTGGGGTAAGCACGGGCAAACAGTTCAAGAGGCCCGTATGTCCGTCTCCATGCTCTCCACCTTCGTGAAACCGATGCATCCCGAAGGGCGCAAATTCGTCGCCATCTTCGCGGGGATCGCCTTCATCCTGTTCCTGATCTGGGAGCCGCTCGGCTGGATCGGGGTCGGGCTGACGGTCTGGTGCTATTACTTCTTCCGCGACCCGCCGCGGGTGACGCCTACCCGCGAGGGGTTGATGGTATCGCCCGCCGACGGGATCGTCTCGTTGCTGGAACCGGCGGTGCCTCCGGCGGAGCTGGGGCTCGGCGACAAGCCGATGATGCGGATCTCGGTTTTCATGTCGGTCTTCAATTGCCATGTGAACCGGCTTCCCTGTGCAGGGCGTATCTCGAAGGTCGCCTACCGGCCTGGCAAATTCCTCAACGCTTCGCTCGACAAGGCCAGTTCGGACAATGAGCGCAACGGCCTTGCCGTGACCCTGCCCGATGGCCGCCAATACGGGGTGGTGCAGATCGCAGGGCTCGTCGCGCGCCGCATCATGTGCTGGTCGAAAGAGGGCCAGTCCTTGCTCACCGGCGAGCGCTTCGGTCTGATCCGGTTCGGCTCGCGCCTCGACATCTACCTGCCCGAGGGAGTGAACCCGCTGGTCTGCATCGGCCAGAACATGGTCGCGGGCGAAACCGTGATCGCCGATCTCGAGAGCACGGAACAAGCGCGCTCCGGCGGCATTCGGTAAGAGAGGCTCGGGGAGGGCGCGATGAAAGACCACGAAATCGATCCGCACGAGAAGGACCGGCTGCCGTTTCTGCAGCTGGTGCCGAACCTCGTCACGATCGCCGGGATGGGGCTGGGGCTGACCTCGATCCGTTTCGCGATGGATGACCGGTTCGAATCCGCGGTGGTGCTGATCCTGCTCGCGGCGCTGATCGACGGGATGGACGGGTTGCTCGCGCGGCGGCTCAACGCGTCCTCGGATTTCGGGGCAGAGCTCGACAGCCTGTCCGACTTCCTCTGTTTCGGGGTGGCACCCGGGCTTTTGCTGTATCGCTTCGCGCTGGGAGAGACTCATGCGTTCGGCTGGGTCTTCGTGCTGGTCTACACCGGCGCGGCCTGCCTGCGTCTCGCGCGGTTCAACGTGATGCGCGCCGAGCCCGACTCGATGCGCCATTTCACCGGGGTTCCCGCCCCGGCCGGGGCAGGGCTCGCGCTCCTGCCGATGTTCATCAGCTTCGCCGAACTGGGCGACGCGCGCGCGGTGCCGGTGGTCGTGGCCTTCTGGCTGGGCTTCGTCGGTCTGTTGATGATTTCGCGGATCAAGACCTTCTCGCCGAAAGCGATGCGCATTCCGCGTCGCGCCGTCGGTGTTCTCCTGATCGGGACGGTGATCGCAGTCGGCATGGTGTTCACGCGGATCTGGCTGCTGATGGTGATCCTTGCCGCGATCTACGCGGTGATGCTGATCCCGGCGATCTGGAAGGCACGGGGCCGGATCCTGCGCGCGTGACCCCGCAGCTTGATTGAGACGAACGAACGCCGCCCCTCCCCGGGGCGGCGTTTGCGTTTCAGAAGCGCTATTCAGCGGGGACGCGAGGGCAGGGGAGCGATTCATCAGGCAGAGATGCGATTCACCCGGGCGATCGGCGTGAATTCGGGTGATTTACGCGAAATGGAATCGGGTGCCCCAAGGGCAGGCGAAGGCGATTCCACCTGCCTCTCTCGGGGGCCATCCCCTCGACTTCGCTTTTTGCCGGTTTTTTGACCAACAAAATAAGGGTATCGAGAAAAAAGTGACGATCAGATGAAAAAAGCTGTTGCGGACCCCGGCGCCTATGCGTAGAACCCCCCTCACCGAAGCGGAACAAACGGAACGCAACGGGGCGCCGGAAGGGCCAGCGATGCTGACACGGAAGGCAACGAAAACTACTGAGGTTTGAGAGCGGGCTGCGCTTAAGGTAAGCGCTTCCGGTTCTTTTTGGCCTCGCGCTCTTTGACATTGATAGATATCTGAAGAGATATGCGGGCGGTTTGGTCGATGATCGATGCGGACCGGAGCATA
>NZ_NBNY01000005.1:0-276125 GCF_002213165.1 Thioclava sp. F1Mire-8
GCTTTACTGAGATTATCAGCGGCAAAGATGCCTGTAACGGGAACACAACCCAATACAGACGGAGCCTCCGGGCACCACTTCCCATAGCCAACCCATTGATAACCCTCAGTTTAACTCAGGAACTGTGAGGGTTGTAGGACATGGCGACTTGACCTAGCTGCTCTTGCCATTCAGGCGAAGCTGCATAGTCTTCTTTGCTATTTCCAGCTTCAGTTCAAACTCAGTTCTATAGGCATCACTGAAGAATACTGGCTTCCGCCGATTGAGTTCGCGGAAGCACTTAAGCGCCGCTTCGACAGGCTCAAGTTCGAAATGTTCTTTCGCAAGGTGCCATCGCTTGAGCTTTTGGTGAATCTTCTTCTCTTCATGCTTTGGCTTCGCGGACGGAAATAGCGCTACCACTTCGAACGCGCCCGGCACTCCTGTCGCGTTCAAACCTTTCAGCCGCTCGTAGATGCTTTTTGTTGTCATCCCGATTTTGACACCGCTCTGGTGTGGATTATTCACAACGTACACCAGACCGGCATACGGGATGATCTCAAATGGCTTTTCGCCACATCCGGCGCAGACATCTAAGACTTCGCCACCATTCACTAGAACACTGACTTCAGAAGAACAGTGGCGACAAATGCCGCGGATTTCATTGAACATCTCTACCCCTCGACAGGCGTCCGAACCCTCCATCCATTGCAGGACCAGGACGTCAAAAAGACAACGCTAGACGCCAGTATTGCGCTCGCCAAATTCCGGCCCATCCAGGCCCAATAATTAATCTCGATCCGCGTTTTTGAGCCGAAAGGAAGGAATGCGCGAGCCATTCCAATGTTCAATAGTCTCCCCGCACTGGTCGCACTCGAAGCTATCTTTATCCCGAGCAGGAAGCTTGATCTCTTTCCTTTCGTACAACGCTCCGCACTTATGACATTTGACCTCGCTGCTCATGGCCACCCCAAGCTCCCCCTAAGATTTCAGACGGTTTTTCCTAAAGTTTCGATTGATGATCCGCAACTGCTCTGAGCCAACGGTTGAGGACATCAAGGGGATACCCATCACCATAGGCGTGCCCGACGCCATCAGTCTGCCAACCACCGATCTGATCAACAATGTCGGCAGGACACTCTACCGCGCGTAGACGGTCCCGCAGGGAGTGGCGAAAGCTATGCATCGTGCCTTTCGACTGAACACATGCCTTTAGCCACTTGTTAAGAGATGCGCTTGCTGAGTTCGCGTTAGTCTGCCCACCCTTGTTGTACCTAGGGAAAGCAAACTCACTCTCCCTGACGCACTCATGAACCCTGCGAGCAGCCCACAGAGCCTCGCCGACCAAAGGCACCTTACGTGTACTGCTGGCCGTCTTGAGCCGTCTCCAGGGATGCTCTCGAATGACTACATGGGGGACCGGATCATCGAGCCGAATGTCCTCCTTAAGCACTCCGGCAGCCTCAGCGAGGCGCATTCCGGTATCGGACACTAAGGCGACCAACCAGCGCAGATCATCGTCTGCGTCGCGGCATTGCTTCTGAATACATCTGACCGCATCAAGAGGCAGCGAAGTGCGACCTTCGACACCGGCAGTACGGTCATAATACACTCTCCCGAATGGGTTGGAGAAATCTATACCAGCCTCACTAGCCGCGAAGTTGACCACGGCTCGAACTGTTCCAAAGACCCGGGTAATACTGCTGCCCGTGAGACCACGCTGAATAAGGTCATCACGAAAGGCATTCGCGTCTGCTTTTGTATAAGCTGTGAGAGCCTTATCGCCACAGACATCAATTACGTAGCCGCATGAGCGCTCCGCTGCTCGCTGAAAGGTCTGAGGACGCCCGCGACCCTTGAGGCTTAGATAGACCTGCACAGCCTCCGAAAGTGTCACGCAGGGGGCCGCCGGTACAGCCGAGGCTCCTCCACCAGACGCGGTGTTAGCAGAGTGAGACAACCGAAGCAGATGCTTACCAGGAAGATCAACTTCGCGTATCCGAAGATGATACCAGTAGTCGTCGAGTTGCTGTGCTGCCTTCGTCGCCCTCGACGCTGCTACGGTCGATGAACGCGTTCGCAGCGAATATGAAATCTTGGCGGTCGAGTAATGCTTTCGAAGGCACTTCGGGACCCGTCGCTCGAAGTAGTAGATGCCGTTCTTTTTGAACGAAAACGGGACCAAAATGTCATACGCCATGTCCTACAACCCTCACAGTTCCTGAGTTAAACTGAGGGTTATCAATGGGTTGGCTATGGGAAGTGGTGCCCGGAGGCGGATTCGAACCACCGACACGCGGATTTTCAATCCGCTGCTCTACCAACTGAGCTATCCGGGCACTTCGACCTTTCGGTCTTGGTGGAGCGGTTACTAGACGAGGGCGCGGGGGGTGTCCAGAGGGATTTCGCAGAAATTTCCGCGATCTTGCGAAAGGTTTTCAGTGCGGCTTGCCGGGGGGCAAATCATCGCCCGCGAGGCCGGTCGGCGCGCGCTCTTCTTCCTCGGCGATATCGCCGGGAATGACGTAGGAGCCGTTCAGCCAGCGCGCCAGATCGACGTCGGCACAGCGCTTTGAACAGAAGGGGCGGTATTTCGGGTCGGCCTCCTTGCCGCAGATTGGGCAGCTCATATCGCCTCCGTCGTCTGGCCCCGCAAGAGACGTGCGAGCGGCACGCGGTCGCGCTTGCGTTGCATCTCGAAATTGCCCAGCGGCGTCCAGCCTGCGAGCGAGGTCTCTGGCTCGCCTTTTACGGCGCGGCGCAGCTGCTGCTCCAGCGCCTGACGGTCGCGCTTGGGCATCGGGGCAAAGTCGATCACGACCTGCCCCCCAAGGCCACGCAGGCGCAGCTGACGCGGCAACTCTCGGGCCGCGGCGATATTCGCCTTCAGCGCCGCGGCGGGCGTCGTGTCGTTGCCGGTATTGACGTCGACCGCGATCAGGGCACGGGTCGGCTCGATCATCAGATGAGCGCCGCCTGGCAGATCGACACGCGGGTGCAGAAGCGCTTCGATCGCGTCGGTGACGCCGTGATCGTCGAACCCGCCTTCGATCACCTCGTCCGGCACCGGTTCGGCCCAGTCGCGCCAGGCTTCTTCATGCGGATCGGGCGCGTCGACGAGCAACTCCGGCCCGCCTTCAGTATCGTTAGTCACGGCCTCGGCCAGCTCGCGCATCGCGGCGACATCCTCGGCCACCTCTTCGAGCGACACATGGGCCGCGGCAGAACGCAGGATCACGCCCATATCCGAGCCTTCCATCACCGCCTCGGCTGCTGCCTGCAGGTCGGCGCGCAGATTCTCTTCATGGATCCGCCGGGAGACGTTGATTCCGGGCGCGCCGGGGGTGACGATGCCGTAGCGCGACTTGAACAGCACCCGCAGCGTCACAGGCAGCGCCTTGCCGGGCTCGGTCCCGCCGGAGACCATGCAGATCACGGTCTGGCCCGGGGCGAGCCCCTTCACCTCTTTCAGGAAGCCGCGCGCGCCTTCGGGTAGATCGACGAAGACGCCGCCCTGCCCTTTCATCTGGCGACCGATCGTGCCGCGCAGGATCGCGCCGGGGGCGAAGCTGATCTCGTCGGAGGTGTCGATAAGCAGGTCTTCAATTTGCCCATCGACCATCAGCGCCGCCGCTTCGCGACCGGCAATCTCGTCCAGCAGAACCACGCGCCCCTGCATTATACGTCCCCTCGAATGCCCGCGCTTGCGAGCAGGTTTGCGGTTTCTGCGAGCGGCAGCCCCACGACTGCGGTGAAGGACCCTTGAATCCACGGGACGAAAGCGCCGCCGCGCCCCTGGATGGCGTAGCCACCCGCCTTGCCGTGCCATTCGCCCGAGGCGAGATAGCCGTTCACGTCCTCGTCGCTAAGCGGTTTGAACTTCACCACCGTATCGACGAGCCGCTCGCGCAGGCCCTGCGCCGTGCGGATCGCCACGGCGGTAAACACATGGTGCCGACGCCCGGAGAGCAGCCAGAGGAACTCCGCCGCCTCCTTCTCGTCTTCGGGTTTGCCCAAGATGCGGCGCCCGCAGGTCACCGTTGTATCGGCGCTCAACAGCACCTCGTCGTCGGCCACATCAAGCGCCATCGCTTTCTCGCGGGCCATGCGAGCGACATAGTCGCGCGCGGCCTCGCCTTTGAACGGCGTTTCGTCGATATCGGCGGGGCGCACGTCAAAAGGCTCCAGCCCGAGCTGGGCCAGAAGCTCTCGCCGCCGCGGGCTCGCCGAGCCGAGGATCAGCTTCACTTGAAGCGGTAGTTGATACGACCCTTCGTGAGGTCGTAGGTGTTCATTTCCACCTGAACCTTGTCGCCTGCCAGAACGCGGATGCGGTTCTTACGCATCTTGCCTGCCATATGCGCGATGATCTCATGGCCGTTTTCCAGCTCGACCCGAAACGTCGCGTTAGGCAGGAGTTCCTTCACGACACCGGGAAATTCGAGCATTTCTTCCTTGGCCATGGTCACTCCGTAAATGGTTACCCGCGCCATCTGCGGGCGAGCGTTTAAATGCGCCCGTAAGCCGCGAAATTCAAGGGGAATGTCAAGGCTGGGCGGGGTTTTCCGAGGCGATCCGGATTATTTGGGCCGCATCAGACTGCTCGGACCAATGTTTGTAGGGCAAAACAGCTCCTGCAGTCCGGCTTTGCGCGACGCGATCCAAGTCCACCGTCGCGAAGGTCCATCCGGGTGAGTCGGGGGCCCCTTCGGCCACAATCCCGCTTTCGGGCCAAAGCCCATCGGGCGGTGCGAAGATCGCAGCCGTGCCCCGGTTCTCGTCCACCGCCGGGCACCAAAGCGCATCGCCCACGGTCGGCGCCTGAACGGTCACGCATTGGTTTTCCAGCGCCCGCGCCATCGCACCTATCCGCACCCGGTTGTAGCCCGCGAGCGTGTCGGTGCAGGAGGGCACGAGGATGATCTCTGCCCCCGCCTCGGCCAGAGCGCGCGCCAGCAGGGGGAATTCGCTGTCGTAGCAGATGGTGACCCCGATCTTGCCGAGCGCGGTGTCGAAAAGCACCAGCCCCTCGCCCGCATCGACATGCCAGATCTCGCGCTCGAACCGCGTCATGATCGCCTTATCCTGATGCCCGATCAGCCCGCCGGGACCGAACAGGCTCGCCCGGTTCACGCGCTTAGGCCCTTCGATGACGGTGCCGGAGGGGGCGAGGATATGCGCGCCGTGTTTTACCGCGAGATTTGCGAACAGCGTCTCCATATCCGCGCGTAATCCGGCGACATGCGACAGCGCGGCTTCCAGATCGCCCGCGACCTCGGCGCCGCCGAGGCTCGCCAACTCCATCGCGGCGTATTCGGGAAAGACCATAAGCTGCGCGCCCTGCCCCGCGGCCTCGGTCACCCAAGTCGTAACCTTCGCCGCGTAGCCCGCCCAATCGTCGAACCAGTCGAGCGGATAGGCCGCCGCGGCTATCGTCACATCGCGGCTCACAGCGGGCGTCCCCAGAATTGCAGTGCCTTCTCGGTCTGCTGATCCTCACCTAGATCGGTCCATTTGAACCGCGCGATTACGCCGGCCATCGGCGCATAGCCCCGCTTGCGCCAAAACCCGTCGAGCGGGCGGTAATCGGCGGGCTTCAAGGGATGATCGTCGGGCCGGATCACCGAACAGAAGACCGAATGACCGCGCCCCAGCTCGCGCGCATGGGCCTCGCGGTGATCGAAGAAGGCGTGCCCCAGCCCCTGACCGCGATATTCCGGCAGCAACACGGATTCAGCGCAGTAGAACACGTCTTCCAGCTTCAACCCGGTGCCCGCGAAAGGCGCCGCGAAATCACCGGCGTGATCTTCCAGCGGCGTGCCCGTGGCCGCTCCAACCAATGTCGTCCCGTCGAACGCGCCGACGACCACCGCCGCATCGCTCTCGCGGTAGCTCTGGATATAACGCCGCTCATACTCCAGCGAGCCGTCATAGATGTAGGGCCAGTCCCGGAAGACAGCGATACGCAGTCGCGCGACGTCTTCGAGCGCCGCATCCAGCGCCTCTCCGGTCAGCCGCCGCACCTCCATCACGAGACCTGCGCGATCCAGTCGGCGAGGTTGTAATAGGTGACCACGCGCGTGATCTTGCCCTCGTCGAGCGTGAAGAACGCCCCCGCCGGCAGGACATAGCTTTGCCCATGCGCCTCGGGCAGCCCGTCATCGGTCTCCAGATAGACGCCGTTCACGATGAACTCTGCCGCACCGCGGGTGCCGGCATCGTTCGCCATGATCACCATGTCGGTCAGTTGCTCGCGATAGCAGCGGCTCATATGCGCGTTGAATTCGCGGAACGCCTCGATCCCGTGGCGGATTTTCCCCTCGTTCACATGATGCGCAAAGGGCTCGCCCAGCAGCCGCTCCATCGCCTTTGTATCGCCTTCGTTGAAGGCATCGTAGTAACGCGTGATCGTGTCGAGAGCGCGGGCGCGAGGCATGGTCTTACTCCTGAGGGGGGCCGAAACGGTCGATGAGATGACGACGGATCTGGTCGCGGGTGTCGCGATAGGCAGCGAGTTTGGCCTCGCGCGTCTCGCCAATCCCGGTCGGGTCGAGAATCGGCCAATATTCCACGTCGAGATGGAAAAACCGCGTCAGTTCCAACGCCTGACGCTGCGAGGCGGGCGAAAGTGCGATCACCAGATCGAAGGCCGACAGATCGTCACCCCATTCCTGCAACTCGGTGAAAGAGCGCGCGCGGTGTCGCTCCAGATTGACGCCGATCTCCGCCATCACCGCGATGGTGAACCCGTCGATCTCCAGATCGGCCTTCACGCCCACTGACTGCACGTAACATTCGGTGCCGTAGAATTTCTTCATCATCCCCTCGGCCATCGGGGAGCGCGTGGAGTTATGATCGCACGCAAAAAGAACGGAGTTGGGGATCTCGCCCATTCCGATTACCTCGGGGCGAGAACGGCAACGAGGGTGAAGAGGCGCCGCGCCGTGTCGATGTCGATCTCGGCCTTGCCTTCGAGGCGTTCTTGCAGGATGCGCGCGCCTTCGTTGTGTATGCCGCGCCGCGCCATGTCGATCGCTTCGATCTGGCTGGGCGGCAGTTTCTTGACCGCCTCGAAATAGCTCTCGCAGATCTGGAAATAGTCCTTCACCGCCTGCCGGAACGGGCCGAAGGACAGATGGAACTCTGCCACTTTCGCGCCGCTCTCGGTTTCGGTGTCGAAGACCAGCCGCCGGTCGCGCACAGCCAGCGTCAACGTGAACGGCCCTTCCGGCGCGGGTTGACCGTCACGACCCGGGATGTCGAAGCTGTTATCCTCGAGCAGGTCGTAGATCGCGACCTTGCGCTCCTGCTCGATCTCGGGCGAGGGCGCGGGAAGGCCGCTCGTGTCCAGCTGGATATGCGAAATCCGGGCCATCACCCCTCCTCTTCGTCATTGAGCGCATCGAGCCGCGCACGCACCGACAGCCCATGCGCCTCGAGGCTTTCCGATTTCGCCAGAATCTCCGCCGAAGGGCCGATCGCCTTCAGCGCGCCGGGCGTCATCTTCGCCATGGTCGTGCGCTTGATGAAATCCATCACCGAGAGGCCTGAGGAAAACCGCGCCGAGCGCGCCGTGGGCAGAACGTGGTTCGGCCCGCCAATATAGTCGCCGATCGCTTCGGGCGTGTAGGCACCAAGGAAAATGGCACCCGCGTGTGTGATCGCTTCCGCCAGCCAATCGGGATCGGCGACGCAAAGTTCCAGATGCTCGGGGGCTACCCGGTTCGACAGCTCGGCTGCCTCCATCAGATCCCGCGCGACGATCACCGCCCCGAAATCGCGCCAGCTGGCGCCCGCGATGGCGCGGCGCTCCAGCGTCTCGAGCCGTTTTTCGACCGCCGCCACAACCGCCTTGCCGAAGGCCTCGTCGGTGGTGATCAGGATCGCCTGCGCGCTCTCGTCATGCTCGGCCTGGCTCATCAGGTCGAGCGCGATCCAGTCCGGATCGCCCGTGCCGTCCGCGATCACGAGGATTTCGGACGGCCCCGCGATCATGTCGATGCCCACGCGCCCGAACACGCGGCGCTTTGCCGCCGCGACGAAAGCGTTGCCCGGCCCGGTGATCTTGTCGACCGCCGTGACCGTCTCGGTCCCGTAGGCCAGCGCTGCAATCGCCTGCGCGCCGCCCATCCGGTAAACCGTATCGACTCCCGCGAGTTGCGCCGCCAGCAGCACCAACGGGTTCACCGCCCCGCCCGGCGTCGGGCAGGCGACCACAAGCCGCTCTACGCCCGCGACCTTCGCCGGGATTGCGTTCATCAGCACCGAAGAGGGATAGCTCGCCAATCCGCCGGGTACATAGAGCCCCGCCGCCGAAACCGGTCCCCAGCGCCAGCCAAGCTCCGCCCCGCTCGCATCGATCCAGCGCGCGTCATGCGGCATCTGACGCTCGTGATAGGCGCGGATGCGCTCGGCCGCCAGTTCCAGCGCCGCGCGCTCCTCGGCAGGCACTTTCGCGACCTCGGCCTCGATTTCGTCGGGAGAGAAAGCCAGCGTCTCGGGCGCCAGCTCCAGCCGGTCGAATTTCGCGGTCAGCTCGATCAGCGCCGCATCGCCCCGCTTGCGGATATCTGCGATGATCTCGGCCACGACAGCATCCACATCGGGACTGTCCTCGCGCTTCATCCCCAGAAGTTCGACAAACCGGGCTTCAAACCCAACTTCGCGCGTGTCCAGAAAATGCGGCATCGACAGTCTCCTTTTCCGCTTTTCGGATTAGAGACTCCCGCCCTGCCCCGCAAGCACGACGCTGCCCGCAAAGGCAATTCCAATTCGACTTGGCGAAAATATCTCCGCCGGAGGCAACCCCGGCGGCAAAACTCGGCTCACTCGGGATGATGCGGCACCTTGCCGGAGGGTGCGCGATAAGGCCGCTCCACGTCGCGCAGATCGACATCGAGACATTCGACATCCGCCGCCAGCGCACCATCGCCCGCCAGCGTCAGGGTCACACGCCCCGCCCCGTCTTCCGCCTCCTCGAAGGTGACGTCGAGGATCGAGAGCACCACGTCGCGATCCGACCGATCGATGCCCATGCTCGCGACATGGGTGACGTCCGAGATCACCAGCAGAGAGCGCACGCGCTCGTAGGGCCGCTTCTCGGCCTCGGCCTGCGCCTTGTCTTCCCAGCGGAAGCGATTGATCAGCAGCGCGAGACGACGGGATTTCGCCTCCCACGCGATCTCGGTGATCGGCAGCACGGCGTCCTGCACCAGCGCCGCAATCACGGGCAGGTCGTCCTTGGTCTCGGCGCGCAGCGCGATCGCGCCTTCGCCACCCTCTTCGAATTTCGCGTCACGGGTCATTGGGTCACCTCTGCATTCGATATGGGGGAGATGGCGGGGATTGCCAGCCGATCAATTCGCTTTCACGCGCTCGATATGGGCGCCGACGCCCGCCAGCTTCTCCTCGACGCGCTCATAGCCGCGATCGAGGTGATAGACACGACTGACGACGGTCTCGCCCTCGGCGGCCAGCCCCGCGAGGATCAGCGACACGGAGGCCCGCAGATCGGTTGCCATCACCGGCGCGCCCTTGAGCTTGTCGACGCCATGGACCGTCGCATGGCCGCCATGGACCTCTATATTCGCGCCCATCCGCATAAGCTCGGGCGCGTGCATGAAGCGATTCTCGAAAATCTTCTCTTCCAGAACGCTGGTGCCCTCGGCGGTGCAAAGAAGCGCCATCATCTGCGCCTGAAGATCCGTCGGGAAGCCGGGGAAAGGCTCGGTCGTCACGTCGACGGCACGAATGCGGCCGTTCTTGCGCGCGACCTTGAGGCCGGCATGAGTCTGCTCGACCGAGATACCCGCCGCATCGAGCTTCTCGCAGAAGCTCTCCAGCAGATCGATTCGCCCCCCCAGACATTCCACCTCGCCGCCGCAGATCGCGGGCGCGAGCATGTAGGTGCCCAGTTCGATCCGGTCGGCGACCACCGGGTGCGTGGCGCCGTGCAGCCGATCCACGCCCTCGATCACGATCTCCGAGGTACCGTCACCCTCGATCTGCGCCCCCATTGCCCGCAGGCATTTCGCGAGATCGACGATCTCCGGCTCGCGCGCGGCGTTCTTCAGCACCGATGTGCCCTTGGCGAGCGAGGCCGCCATCAGGAAGTTCTCGGTGGCGCCGACCGAGGCGAAGCGCATCTCATGTGTCGCGCCTTTCAGTCCACCCTTCGCTTCGGCATGCAGATAGCCGTCCTTCAGCTCGATCTCCGCGCCGAGCGCCGCGAGCGCATCGACATGGATATCCATCGGACGCGCGCCAATCGCGCAACCGCCGGGCAGCGAGACGACCGCATGGCCCAGACGTGCCAGCAGCGGCCCCAGCACCAAATTCGACGCGCGCATCTTGCGCACGATTTCATAATCCGCGACCGGGTTGATCTCGCCATGGCACGAGGTTGCGAGCACCTTTCCCTCCTGCAGCGCGGTCACTTCCGCGCCGAGAGAGGCCAGCAATTCGGTCATCGTGCGGATGTCCGACAGGCGCGGCGCATTGGTCAGGGTCAGCGGCTCATCGCTCAGAAGCGTGGCCGGCATCAGCGCGAGACAGGCGTTCTTCGCCCCCGCGATCGGGATTTGGCCGGAAAGAGGCCCGTTGCCGCGTACGACGATGCTGTCCATTTCAACTGCCCTCGGATTCGTTGTTATTCGGCGGCTTGGATTCGGATTTGCGCGCGCGCGCCTGCGCCTTGCGACGCTGCAGATTCGCCCGGAGCGCCTGCGCCCGACGCTCTTCGCGGCTCAACCCCGCCTCGCGGGACGTGCCCGATCCGTCTTTCTTACCGCCTGTCATGGCGCCCCGTTTAACCCGCCTGCGAAATCCTGTCGAGAGAGAGCAAGATTTGCCCTTGCACCCCCGCGCGATTGCGTCTAAATCCCCGCCACGGTCGAAGCGACGGACCGAAACCGGCGCTGCTGTAGCTCAGCGGTAGAGCACTCCCTTGGTAAGGGAGAGGTCGAGAGTTCAAGTCTCTCCAGCAGCACCACTTCCCCTTCGAAAATCGAATTCCGTTAGCGTTCCGAGCGCTGCACCAAGATCCTGACCCACATTAGGGCGAGGGTTTTCGAGAGGGTCCTCTTGTCTTCCGCCACCTGATCGAAGGCGCCGCGTCTCAGCGCCCGTCGGTATGTCACATCACATTTTCACGCACGTTCGCCTCACGCAAAGGGGAACGGGCGCGACTTCAATATCGGGGTCGAGGACGTATCTTTACTACAGGCCACGGGTCACTTGAGCGACCGTCAGATCGAATTCACCGGGCCGGAAACGAAAGGTACGTCAGGAGGTTCAAAATGACGCGTTGGAAGTTACCAAATGCTCTTTCAGCCAGTATTCTCGCGGTGCTGCTAAGTTCGACCGCGGCATCGGCAGGTTTTTTCTCGAGCTTCTCGCAGCCTCAGGCGCTGCCTGACGGAGCGCAGTATCAGGATGGCACATGGACTGGTTCGCCCGTCCGTCAATACTATGGCTATGTGCAGGCCCAAGCCCATGTGAAAAACGGTAAAATTTCCTCCATCGACATCCTGAGGGCACCGACGGATCGCAGGACCAGCCGATACATCAACAGCAAGGCCCTGCCGATGCTCGAACGCGAGATCGTCATGGCGCAGAATACCAACGTCTCCTACATCTCCGGCGCTACGCTCACGAGCCAGGCTTTTCTGAACTCGGTCCATGATGCGCTGCGGAAATCCCTGAAATAGCCCGGCCATGACAGTCGAGACGCGGCTCATCATGGGAATGCCGATCACGCTCGACATCCCGAATTCAGGGCACACAGGCATTCACGAGCGCGTGTTCGATTTCTTCACCGACGTCGATATACGCTTCAGTCCGTTCCGGCCGGACAGCGAAGTGTCGCGCTTCAATGCGGGCGAGGTCGGGGAGTCCGCACTCAGTTCCCAAATGCGCGACGTGCTGGAAATCGCGCATCGCATGCGAGAGTTCACGGACGGGTATTTCGACATAAGGCGCAACGACGGGACGATTGATCCCTCGGGTGTCGTGAAGGGATGGGCGATCCTCCGCGCGGCCCAATTGATCGAGCGAGAGGGGTTCGCGGATTTCTGCATCGACGCCGGTGGCGATATACAAGTCGGCGGACGCGATGCGTCGCGACAGGAATGGTCGATCGGTATCCGCAATCCTTTCGCGCCGCAGGAGATCGTCAAAGCCGTCAAGCCGAGAGGACAAGGCGTTGCGACCTCGGGAAACTACATCCGTGGCGATCACATCTATGACCCGCATGATCGCGCCCGCCGCATCGAAGGCCCCGTCAGCATCACCGTAATCGGGAGTGACGTCCTCGTCGCGGACCTGCATGCCACGGCGGCCTTCGCGATGGGTGACGCGGGCATTTACTACATCGAAGACCTCGAGGGCGTCGAAGCCTACCAGATCCACCGCGATGGCACGGCCGTGCAAACGACCGGTTTCAAGGAGTTTGTCTTCTCATGATGAGGCTGATCAGACGTGCGTTGAATGGCGTCACCATGTATCGGTTGATGGTCTATTATCTCGGGCTCCTGTTCGTCGGCGGACTTGCCGCGGGGATGACTGGAGCGACATTCCTCGACCCTGCCGGTCTGCTTTTGTCGCTCGCGCTTGCGGTCGCGAGCGCATGGGTCACGAACCGGCTTTTCAGCATTGTGCTCAAGCTGCCGACGAATTCGGAATCCGTGCATATTACGGCCCTGATCCTCGCGCTCATCATGCCGCCAGCGGATATTGCCGACCCGACGACGCTCGCCGCGATCGTGCTCGCGTCGGTCGCAGCCATCGCCTCGAAATTCATACTGACGATCGGGCACAAACACATCTTCAACCCGGTGGCGCTCGGTGCCGTCGTCGCGGGGATCGGGCTCAATACCCCGGCCTTGTGGTGGGTCGGCGGCACGCCGCAACTGTTGCCTCTGGTGATCCTCGGCGGGCTGCTCGTCGGCTACAAGATAGAGCGTCTCGGCATGATCGCGGTCTACATCCTGTCGAACCTCGCGGCGGTCATCGCGACGACGCCCCCGGGCATGATGGGCATGGCGCTGCAACAAACGCTCCTCTACTCGCCGCTGTTCTTCGCCGGCTTCGCGATGCTCACCGAGCCCCTGACAGCCGCCCATGGCCGTTGGTCACGGCATGTCTATGCGGCCATCGTCGGTGTGTTGTCCTGCTCGAACATCCATATCGGGACGCTATATTTCTCTCCGGAATTGGCCTTCCTCGTGGCCAATATCTACGCCTGGGCCGCGAGTCCGAAGGGACGCTTCAAGATGAAGCTGATCGGTGTCGAGGAGATCGCAGCGAACTGCTACGAGTTCGTTTTTCAGTCGGACCGCGCCCTGAAATTCCGCGCGGGACAGTATCTCGACTGGACGCTGGGACTGCCGAAATCCGACACGCGCGGCAATCGCAGAACCTTCACCATCGCTTCAGCCCCCGGGGCGACTTCGGTGCGGGTCGGCGTCAAGTTCACCCCCGACGGCAGCGAGTTCAAGCGTGGGCTCCTGGAGATGCAGGAAGGCGACCCGATCTATGGCTCCCAGATCGCCGGCACCTTCGTCCTGCCCCGACAACGTGAGAAGAAGCTCCTCTTCATCGCGGGAGGGATCGGAATCACCCCGTTCCGGAGCATGATCGCCGATCTCCTCGAACGCGGCGAGAAACGCGATATCGTGCTGGTCTACGCGAACAGGTCGGCTGACGAGATCGCATATCGAGAGCTGCTGACGCGCGCGCGAAGCGAACTCGGAATGAAAGTTGTCTACGCGGTTTCCGGGGCCCCCGGCGACGCCTCGACCCTCCCCGGCACGGTGGTCGAGGGCCGAATGGACGAGACGAAACTACGCGAATGCGTTCCCGATCTGGACGAACGGCGTGTCTACGTGTCCGGAGCGAGCGCGATGGTCGCCGGCTTCCGAAAGACACTTCGAAATTGCGGCGTCGGTCGCAGGCGGATTCACACGGATGCCTTTTCCGGGCTTTGATCTCCGCGGAGTCGTCCGCGTGCGAAATCTCTCCATTACCTGTGGTTTTGCGCCCGACTGCGAAACCGTCGTTTCGCTGAGCAAACGCCACGGTTGCGCTGTTCGCCGGGCCAAATTTCAGGCCCCGCCTAATCTGTCGGGATTTTCTCAGGTTTTACCGGGATAACGACGCCTTTCCGTTCGAGCCGCAGGGTTAACGAACCGTTACCGCGAGTGTCTCGGAAACCACACCTCGCCTTCCACCGAGAGAGGCTTGAGCGAGAGCCGTACACTCGACCGCTCAAGCAACCTTGGCATGATCGGGCGCAACCTGTGGTTTACTTCAGATTGCCGAAATCCGCCAGAATCCTGCACCTGACCTGTGCGAGCCAAGGTCTGGCTCGTTTTGGGAAAATAGGGGAATTAATGGCTTATAAATTTTCGATTGCCGCGACCGCTGTGTGTTTTGCACTCGCAGGCTGCATGGGTAGCGGTAGCGACACATCCCTCTCCACCGATACGCCGACTAACAATGTACCCGGAGATACGTCCGGCGGGTCGTCGAGCGGCGGGAGCACCACAGGCTCGACCTTCGAGACTGCCACCTCCGGAACGATGGATGTTGCGACGGTGAACTCGGCGCTCGGCGCAATCTCCACCCTGTCGGCTGGCGCTCTTCCTGTCGCACAAGACCCCCAGGGGACTGCGCGCATGGATGGTGCCTTGAAATTCGAACTCCCAGGGGATGGAGGCACGCCTCGTATCGTCGCAGGGAAGTTGTCGATGGATGTCGACTTCGACAACAAAAAGGTGACCGGCGATGCCGGTAGCTTTGCCTTCTACGACCAAGCCGCTGACGGTTCCGCCTCGGACCGCCGCACCGAGAACCCGGGCACGCTTTCTGTCGACGGCACGCTCCAGAATGACGGGAGCCTCAGCGCGACAGCGAAGGGCGTGATTCAGGATGGCGTCGATATGGACACGAACCTCGACCTCGCTGGCAAAGTCTATGACGATGCTGGAACTTTGGTGACGAGCGGCTCGGTGACGGGCACTGTTTCTGCGGGAACTGAGAGCCTTGCTGTCAGTAACGGCGGCTATGTGGCGGTAGAACAATAAAAATTGTTGCCGGGAGCATCGCTCCCGGCACACCCATAGGTTTTACATGATGCTATCCGCCTCGCGCCGACTGCTCTCAGCAGCCATTTTTCTTTGCGCCACCCCTCTCTCCGCCGCACCCCAAGAACGCAGCCTCGCGGATTGGACGCAGATCGGCGCGCGCCTCAGCGCCAAGGGCGACACGCTCACCGCGATCACCATTCTCGGGACGACCGCAGCGAAGGCGCCCCACTACTCGCCGGCGCAAATCGCGCTCGAGCAAAGCCTCGACCAGATCGGCTCCCCGAAACGCGCGGATCGGGTACTTCGATATGTTGCGGATCGCGCGCCGGATCGCGAGATGGCTTTCAACGCGGCCTTGCGACAACTCGATCAATCGCACCCTTGGCGGATCTCGGGGCAGATCTCGCTTCTGCCGACAAGCAATCTCGGTCATGTCTCCTCGCAGAAGGTTTTCGTAACCAAAGCGGGGCGATTCCAGATCACGGATGGCGGCCGGGAAACGTCGGGGTTGGGGCTCGGCGCCAGCGCGAGCGTCGACTATTACATCCACCCTGCGCTCGATTGGCGGTTGCGCCTGCGCGGCGCGGTGTCGGGAAACTGGTACTCGCCCAAGGAACTGCGCTTCGTGAAACCGAGCTTTTCGGTGCGCTACGAGCGTCTCATCGCAGGAGCCCCTTGGGGCGCGACAATCGAGGCTGGGCACAGCTTCTATGCCGCTGCACATGGTCAAACGCGATCCGATGCGACCGATACGAGTCTCAACCTCGACCGCCATTGGCGGCTCGCACATGACGCCAACCTCACGGTCATCGGCTCCGTCACGCAAAGCCGCTTCGAGGCAAAACGCTATCTCAACGGGCCACGCTACGCACTCAGCCTTGGCTACGACAGAGCCATTTCACGCCGCTCCAGCCTCGAGCTCGCACTGCGGCTCGAGCGCGCAGATTTGCGTAGCGATTATCAAAGCTACACCCGCGCAGCTCTCACCGTAGGAGCGAGCCGCCGCATCACGAGAACGCTTAGCGCGGAACTCTCCGCGACAGCCGGGCTGCGCGACTTCGACGGGGACTTTCCGTTGTTCGGAAAGCCACGCGTGGATCGCGACATTTCCCTCACCGCCTCAGTCGGGCTGGAAAGCTTCAAAGTGATGGGCACGACACCTCAACTGAGCTGCACCGCGCGGCGCAACCGGTCGAACGTGTCGCTTTACAGCTATCTTTCGCTCGATTGCGGCGTACATTTCGTCACCCAGTTCTGAGGGCGTCTTCTTCGCAAAGCCCCAGTTCCACCACCCGCGCGACAACTGCATTGGTCGTACGAAGGCCGAATTTCTCGCGCAGATTCCGGAGATGCATGTCGACCGTCGAAACCGAAACGCCCAATGCGAAAGCCACCTGTTCCCGGCGTTCGCCACGCACGGCGCGGACAAGGATCTGACGCTCGCGGCGGGTGATATTCGGAATGTTTTCTTCCGCTGCGAACTCCTCCGTATTCAGAAAAAGGATACAGCGTGCGCGTCCGGGCGCGAGCGGGAGGAGATTTATTTGCCTCAGGTTCGGCAGGCGCTTGACGCGAGGCCGGAGCACGGTGGCTTGCGCCGCCCAACGGGCGGTGGCCGAGAGGACCGGCGCGCGCAAGAGGCGTCCGCCCGGGACCATTGACAGGCTCAGAGGTTCGCGCGCGGTGATGCCGAGGTCTCGTTTGAGGAAGGTTTGCATCGGCGCATTCGGCCCGGCGACTATCCCGGATGAAAAAATATCGCAGGCGGCCTCCAGCGCAGCGCACTGGCTAACCCCTGCGCCGTTTTGAAACGGATAGGTCATGAAATCTCTGAATGAATACAATCATCTATATATGAATCATTCGTATCCGATTTCTGACGCCGTTCACAATACGATTCACGACAACTCACGAAAAAAACGGCGCGGTCGAGGCCGACCAGTCGCTACTCGGAACTCCGGTCAGTCGCAGGGGGCGATGTGGATCGGGGCCTCGCGATCGGCACCTATGGTTTCGCATTTCTTCGAGCAGAGCGTCCAGCCCGAGATCGTGGCGCCGGAAGCCGCGAGGGTCAGCGTGGGCACATCCGGACCATCGGTCGTCCAGACCCACCAGCCATCCTCGAAATGACCGCCCGGACCGGGCTCCATCCCGGCACCCGAGCCTTTCACCGCCGCGCCGACGAGGCGCAGCGTGTCATGGTCGGTCACCTGCCAATGTTCGCGCCAGCCCTCATGCTCGACCGAATGCATCCATTGGAGCGAGAACTGACCATCGCTCGCCAGCGCCACCATCGCGGCGCCGACCATCAGGCATGAGGCGCTCATGCCATCGCCCGCTTGCGGCCCAGCCAGAGCGCCGCGCCGAACGCGGCGACGAGCGCGAAGCCGATCTCGTCGGTCAGCGGCAATGCCGCGATCAGGGTGAAGCCCGCGACCATAGCCAGCGCGCGCTCCCAGATCGCCAGCGGGCGGCCCAGCCAGCCGATCACCGCAACACCCCAGAGCGACAGCGCCAGCAGCGCCTTGATCACGATGTAGGCGACCGCTGGCCAATAGCCGATCGCGGCGGCGAGTGGCCCACCATCCTGCAGCATCAGCGCGGGCGTGTAGACCGCCATGAAGGGCACGACGAAACCTGCGGCGGCGACCTTGATCGCTTCGAAGCTGATCTTCAGGCCGCTCTCCTTCGCAATGGGGGCCGCCGCGAAACAGGCGAGCGCCACGGGGGGCGTCAGGTCCGCGAGGATTCCGAAATAGAAGACGAACATGTGGCTGACGATCAGCGGCACGCCGAGGTCCAGAAGCGCCGGGCCCGCGATCGAGGAGGTGATGATGTAATTCGGGATCGTGGGAATCCCCATGCCCAGCACGATGCAGGTGATCATGGTCAGGATCAGCGACAGGAACAGGCTCGATTTGCCGACGCCGACGATGAACTGACCGAAAGTGGTCGCGGCCCCCGTCAGGGTCATCACGCCGATGATCACGCCGACGAGCGCGCAGGCAATGCCGACGGGAAGCGCGGTCCGCGCGCCATCAGCGAGGCTGTCGCGACAGAGCGCCAAGGTTTCACGCCCGCCCTTCGAGAAGACGTTGATCGCGATCAGCACCGCGATGGCCAGCAGCACCGCCCAGATGCCGAATTCGAAGAAAGCCGCCGCGACCAGCGCCAGCACGACCCAGAAGATCACACGCAGCACCTGATTGGGCAGGCCGAGCGCGACCGACCCGCCGAGAATCAGGAGGCCCGTGAGCGACAGGCCCACGGTACCCGCGAAAAGCGGCGTGTAGCCGGTGAACAGAAGGTAGACGAGCACGGCCAGAGGCAGCAGCAGATACCACCCCTCTTTCAGCGCCTTGCGCGGGCTCGGCAGTTCGGATTTCGCAAGGCCCCGCAGATCGCGCTTTCCGGCCTCCAGATGGACCATCCAGAACGCCCCCGCGAAATAGAGGATCGCCGGGATCAGCGCGGCCTTGACGACCTCGACGTAATCGACGCCCAGCGTCTCTGCCATGATGAAGGCCACAGCGCCCATCACCGGCGGCATGATCTGCCCGCCCATCGAAGACGTGGCCTCGACGCCGCCCGCGAAGGCGGAGCGGTAGCCGAAGCTCTTCATCAGAGGGATCGTGAACTGCCCGGTGGTCACGACATTGGCGACGCCCGAGCCCGAGATCGTGCCCATCAGCCCCGAAGACAGAACGGAGACCTTCGCGGCCCCGCCCATCCTGTGCCCGACCATACCGAGCGAGACATCGGTGAACAGCTTGATCATCCCGGCTTTCTCGAGGAAGGCGCCAAAGAGGATGAACAGGAAGATATAAGTTGCCGACACATAGGTCGGGATGCCGTAGATGCCTTCGGTGCCGAAACTCATCTGTTCGATCACCTGCTCGAAGGCGTATCCGCGATGGTTCAACGGTGACGGCAGGTGTTGGCCGAACATGGCATAGAGGAAGAACGTGCCCGCGATGATCGGCAGCGCCGGACCCATCAGCATCCAGGCGGCGACGAAGACGGTGATCAGAAGCACGCAGCCGACCACGAGGTCGAGCGTGTTCGGATCACCCGCGCGCAGCAGAAGCGGCGTGTATTCGATCCATTGATAGGCGGCGACAGCGACTCCGGCTGCGGCCAGGATATAGGCGATGGAGCGTCCGACCGGACCGAAGCCTCGGGCGATGGCAAGCAGCGGAAAGCCGAGCGCGAGCAGGAAGCCCACATGGACGGCCCGCGCAATCTGGCTCGAGGGGTTGATGACATGGGCGGCGAAGGCGATCTGCCAGACAGAGAAAGCGACCGCGAGCCAGAACAGCGCCCGCCCCTCGCGCGATTGCGGAAAGCCGCCAGCCAGCGGATCGTGCACCGCCGCGTCGACCGCTGCTTCTTCTTTGTTGTCCATGCCTGTCTCCTCCCCCGGTTTGGGCGCATTGGCCCGAACGATCAGGGGCGACCCGAAAAGCGCGCCGCCCCTCACCTGAGCTCTAGCGGCTTATTTCAGCACGCCCTGCTCCTTGTAGTATTTCTCCGCACCCGGATGCAGCGGGATCGGAAGACCCTGCACCGCCGCCTCGAGCGAGATGCCGTTCGCGGCCGAATGCGCGGCCTTGAGCGTGTCGAGATGCTCGAAGAGTTGCTTCGTCATCTGGTAGGCCTCTTCATCCGAAACACCTTCGCGGGTGACGAGGATGTTGGTGATCGCCACCGTCGGCACATCCGCGTCCTGCCCCGGATAGGTACCTGCCGGGATCACGCCTGCCTTGTAGGGCGCACCGAGCTTTTCTGCGATGTCGGCGGGGATCTCGACGAAGGTCACGTCCTGCGTGGTCGACAGATCCTTCAGCGCCGCGTTGCCCAGCCCCGAGGACTGGAAAGTCGCGTCGAGCTGGCGGTTCTTCATAAGTTCGACCGATTCCGAGAACGGCAGGTATTCGACCTTGCCCAGATCGTCATAGCTCATGCCCGCCGCGTCGAAGATCTTGCGCGCATTCAGCTCGGTGCCCGATTTCGCCGCACCGACCGAAAGGCTCTTGCCCTTGAGATCGGTGATCGTGGTCGCGCCGGCATCCTTGAGTGCGGCGAGCTGGATGTAGTTCGGGTAGATCGCGGCGATCGCGCGCAGCTTGCCGAGCTTGGCCTTGAAGCCCGCATCCGCATTGCCTTCCCACGCATCCTTTACCGAGTCGCCCAGTGCGAAGGCCAGCTCCCCCCGGCCCTGTTGCAGCAGGTTCAGGTTCTCGACCGACGCCTTGGTCGATTGCACCTGAACGCGCACGTCCTTCATGTTCTCGCCATAGACTTCGGACAGAGCCACACCGAGCGGATAATAAACGCCCGAGGTGCCCCCGGTCAGGATGTTGATGAAGCTTTCGGCCTTGGCCACGGGTGCGCTCAAAGCAATCGCCCCGGCGACGAGCGCGCCGAGCTTGATGTGTTGGAACATCGTAATCCTCCCATATGTCATTGCCCGCAGTGAAAAGCGGGACCGGCCCCAAAGTGACGGGTTTTGCGCGGGGATCAATTCAATTCACGTCGATGAAACCAGAAAGCGGAAAATTCTCCGCTTGACGTGAACGACGGCGCGCTCGATCGCAATCAGGGTTCCCGAGCGGAAGTTTCGAATTTCGCTATGCGCTTGACGCTACGAGCCCTATCTGCTGGGAAACAGATGATTTTCTTCTTCAAAGCCCCTATGCGCTCTTTGCCTCCCTTCCGATACTCCCCCGCCCGCTGGCCCGCAGCATTGCGTTGGGCCGTGCTGCTTGCGAGCTCCGCAGTCTTGGCTTTCGCGCTGAGCCTTGCGCATCTCTCGGCGGCGTTTCTGCTGGGTCCGATGGCGGCCGCGATCACGCTCGCCGCGAGCGGCGGGGCCGTGCGTTTGCCGCCTCTGGGCTTCGTTGCCGCGCAAGGTATCGTGGGGGTGATGATCGCCTCGAAGCTTCCCGCCTCGATCCTGCCCGAGATCGCCCGCGACTGGCCTATCTTCCTTGCCGGGACACTCTCGACCGTGCTGGGGGCGAGCGCGCTCGGCTGGGTGATGGCGCGTGCGGGCGGGTTACCGGGCACGACGGCGATATGGGGTTCCTCCCCCGGTGCCGCGACGGCGATGACGCTGATGTCGGACGATTACGGCGCCGATATGCGCCTTGTCGCCGTCATGCAATATACCCGCGTCGCCTGCTGCGCGATCGCCGCAACCGCCGTCGTGCAGCTCTTCGGCGTGGCACAGGGCGGCGAGGTTGGCACGGCAATGGCTCAGGAGGGTCCGACCGACTTCCTCGGCGCGGCGGAGTCGCTTGCGCTCGGGATCGGGGCGGGCTTTCTGGGGGTGCGGCTGCGCATTCCGGGCGGCGGGCTGCTGCTGCCGATGGCCTTCGGCTTGATCGCCAGCGCCACGGGCCTGCTGGAGATCACCCTGCCCCAGACCGTGCTCGCGATCAGCTACGCGGTCGTCGGCTGGGGCATCGGAATGCGCTTTACCCGTGCCGTGCTGGGCCATGCCGCACGGCTTCTGCCGCGCATCCTCGGCTCGATCATCGCGCTGATCGCGCTCTGCGCCGCTTTTGCCATGGGGCTGGTCTATTTCGCCGGGATCGAGCCGGTGACCGCCTATCTCGCCACCAGCCCCGGCGGCGCGGATTCGGTGGCGATCATCGCGGCGGGCACGCAGGTCGATGTGCCCTTCGTGATGGCGATGCAGATCGCCCGTTTCCTGCTGGTGCTGGTCGCGGGCCCCGCGCTCGCCCGCGCATTGTCACGCAGGCGAGGTGATGTGTAACCCGTTCACTCGTTGAACTGGGTTTCACCGTGATTGTAGGGCTGCTGCTGGATCATCAACACGCCCGAATTGTCATCGGGATCGTCGTCGTAATGATCCTTCTCGGTGACGCCCGGCAGTTCTCCGAACGCCCGCGACAGCTTCAGCGGAGAGAAGGTGAAGGGAATCTGATCGTGCAGCCACGGCATATCGCGCAGCGCGCTCGACACCGAATCCGCACACATCATCTTGTTGACAGAGCCGTTGCGCTCCACCCGCGCCATCAACTGATCGGCCTGCGCCATCGTCAGTGGCATTTTCTGCGCGCGCACGTACCAGCTCTTGCGGGCATGATAGTCGATGTAGAATTTCCGCATCTTCTCGGTGATGCCGAAATGCACGTCGTTGCGCTCGGGTGCCCAGGGATGGTTCCAGGTGCCCGCCGGATCGAAGATGATCCGTTCGCGCCCGTTGATCAGCAATGCCGAATGCCCGCCCGACCCGGTATTGGTCGAGATCACGGTATAAAGCGTGACCGAAGGCGGCTCGTCGGAAACATAGCGATATTTGGCGACCTCGGCATCCGAGGCGTAAATGTGGTCTGCACCGCAGCCGGCCAGGAAAAGCGGCAGCATCAGGCAGACAAGAAGCAGGCGCATCATCTACCTGATCTCCCGTTCTGAGTGTCTCTCAGCTGCGCCGGTCGCGTCAGCCATTCACCAATGCGAGAAACACCAGAAAACAGATGATCACAATCACCGAAACCGTGACGAAGCGAACAAATCCGTTGAATGTTCTCTCTTGGTCACGAATGTCCATGTTGCCCGGTTTGTACTCGGCCATTGCGCGTTCTCCCTATTGCGCTGATCTCCCAGAGGGAAAACTAGCCGAGCTGCGACAGGCTGTCACGTCTCGTCTTGCGGGTTCTTGGTCTCCGGCGCAATTTCTTCCTCCAGCGCGCGGGCGAGCCGGAAGCCGATCCGCCGCGGCGCCTCGTCCTCGGCGGGTTTCGGTTGCGCGATCAGCATCACGTTGAGCTGGTTCACGTGCTGGATGAGCTGCGTGCGCGCGCCGTATTCGTCGGTGCCGTAGAAAGTGAGGATGTCGGGATCGAAAAAACCGATCCCCTCGATCTGCAGGACGCCCGCCTCCCCGCCGGTGAGGCCAAGCACGACTTCTTCGTCTTCCTGCAGCTGCTCTTCGAAGTTCTGGATATAGAGCAACACTCGCTCATAGGCCCATTGCGCCGGGCTCTTGTCCTCGGGCCGCGCCCGGGCCAGTTCCGGCGGAAGCGGTTTGACCTCCGCGGTCTTCGGCGCGTTCTCCGAGGTATGCACCACCTTCGCATTCGGAAGGGCAGCTTCCTCATGGGCTTCGGCGGTGGTGCGTATTTCGGTCATTTCAGGCTCCAGAGCCAGGCGCCGTCCTCTCGCAAGGTGCGGCTCACCTCCCCTTTGTGCCAAAGATGGTTGAGATGCGCCATCGCCTCGACCATCGCGAGCCCGTGGGTACTCTCGTCGATCTGGCGCTTGAACAGCGGCGGGAAGCAATCGCAAGCGGTGCGCGGGGTGTCGAGATGCTTGCGCAGACGTTTCAGCGCGCCCTCGTGGTTCTCGATCATCTGACGCAGCCGCAGCGGCAGCCCGGTGAAAGGCAGCTTGTGGCCGGGCAGCACGAGATGGCGATCCTCCGCGATCTCGGCAAACCGCGCGCAGGAGGTAAGCCAGTCCGCCAGCGGATCGGCCTCGGGTTCGGTCGCGTAAACACCGAGATTGGCCGAGATCGAGGGTAGGAGCTGATCGCCGCCCAGAACTAGATCGTCGTCCAAACTCCAGAGCGTCGCGTGTTCGGGCGCGTGACCGTCGCCCATCTTCACCGACCAACGCCGCCCGCCGAGGGTGATCTCGTCGCCCTCCACGATCCGGGTGAAACCGAGCGGCATCGCATGAACGCAATCGGCGAAGTTGAAGGGGCGTTCATTGGCGCGTTTGTCCAGAAGCGCCGCGTCCATCCCGGCGCGGCGGTAATAGGTCAGGGTCTCGGCCACGGGCCGATCCTGCGGATCGAGTTGCAGCATCCGCGCAAACAGCCACGAAGTCCGCGTGGTTATCAGCTCCGCGCCCTGCTCCTGCAGCCAGCCTGCCAGCCCGATATGATCGGGGTGGTAATGGGTCACCAGAACCTTCGTGACCGGCTTGCCACCCAGCGGTCCGTCCATCGCCGCCTGCAGCGCCGCGCGACATTTGCGCGTGTCGATGCCCGGATCGACCAGCGCCCAGCTATCGCCCTCGTCCAACGCAAAGCAATTGACGTGATCGAGCGCCATGGGCAGCGGCAGCCGGATCCACATCACGCCGGGTGCGACCTCGATCGCGCCGCCCGGATCTGGCGGCTCCGCCCAAGGATAGCGGATGCCGCTCGCCGACGCGGGGGTATCCTCGCCCCTCATGCCTCGAGATCTTCGACGCTGAGCGCGTAGAGCCCCTCGGCCCCCTCCTTCGCCTCGGCCAGCGAGGCCGCATAGGCCGGCATCAGGCGGCGGATATAGACGGCGGCCAGATGCCCGCGCGCGGAATCGCGACCCTCGGCCATGGCGGCGCGCAGGTGGTAATAGCCCCCCAGCACCCGCGCGAAGGCGTCGAGATAGGGCACGGCACCCGCGAAACGATCCTGCATGCCTTGGCGCACCATCCATTCCGTGTGCTCGCGCAATTCCTCGGCGGCCTGCCAGACGTCTTCGGCCAGCACCGGGAAATCGCCACGTGCGCCCTGCGCCTCGTCCTCGATCTCCTGCAGCAGACGGAAGGCGGCCTTGCCCTCGTCCATCATTTTGCGGCCCACGAGGTCCATCGCCTGAATGCCGTTGGTGCCTTCGTAGATCGTGGTGATCCGCACGTCGCGCAGATATTGCGCAGCGCCCGTCTCCTCGATGAAGCCCATGCCGCCATGGATCTGGATCCCGGTCGAGGCAACGCGGATGCCCATATCGGTGCCATAGGCCTTCGCGATCGGCGTCAGCAGCGCCGCGCGGGCCTGCCAGTTCGCATCGCCGGTCGCACGCCCCATGTCGATCGCCACCGCACAGGCCAGCGCGATCGACCGCGCCGCGAAGATTTCTGCCTTCATACCCGAGAGCATACGGCGCACATCGGCATGCTCCACGATCGGCGCGAATTGCACCCGGTCCTTCGCATAGGCCAGCGCCTGCTGATAGGCCGCTTCGGCCACGCCGATGCCCTGCGCGCCGACGTTCAGACGCGCGTTGTTCATCATCGTGAACATCGCGGCCATGCCCTTGTTCTCTTCGCCGACGAGCCAGCCGGTCGCGCCCTCGTAGCTCATCACGCAGGTCGGCGAGCCATGGATACCCAGCTTGTGCTCCAGCGAAACCACTTTCAGCGAGTTCGCCACGCCCGGCTTGCCATCGGCATCCGGGATCAGCTTCGGCACCATGAACAGGCTGATGCCCTTCGTGCCGGGCGCCGCATCGGGCAGGCGCGCCAGCACGAGGTGGCAGGTATTCTCGACGCAATCATTGTCGCCCCAGGTGATGTAGATCTTCTGGCCCGAGATCGCATAGGTGCCGTCGTCATTCGGCACCGCCTTGGTCTTGAGCGCCCCCACGTCGGAGCCGGCCCCCGGCTCGGTCAGGTTCATCGTGCCCGACCATTCGCCCGAGATCAGCTTGGGCAGATACAGCGCCTTGATTTCGTCGGAGGCGTGATGCTCCAGCGCCTCGATCTGGCCCTGTGTCAGCAGCGGGCTGAGCTGCAGCGCGAGGTTCGCGCCCGACAGCATGTCGTTGAAGCCGACGTTGAGCGCCTGCGGCAGGCCCATCCCGCCATGTTCCGGGGTCGCCGCGATGCCAATCCAGCCGCCTTCTGCAAGCGCCGCGAAGGCCTCCTTGAACCCGGGCGACGAGCGCACGACGCCGTTCTCCAGTTTCGCGGGCGTCAGGTCGCCGTCGCGATTGGTCGGCGCGATCACCTCGTCGCATAGTTTGCCGCCTTCGGTGAGGATCGCCTCGACCATATCAGGGGTCGCCTCGGCGAACATCTCGGTGGCGGCGACGGGCGCAAGCGGCACGACGTGATCGAGGATGAAACGAATGTCGGTGACGGGGGAACGGTAAGTCATGGGTCTCCTCCGGGCAGCTTGGCAATTGCCGCGCGCGCGTCTATGTCCTGTCGGGTTGCCATCACCCTACCGCAAGGGCAGCCCCCTTCAACTCCAACGCTGCGTCACGACTGCATGAGCCAAGACACGAAACTCCTTTCCGCCGATGCCGAGGGCTACGTACAGGCAGCCGCTCTGCTGCGCGCAGGCGAGCTGGTCGCGATGCCGACCGAGACGGTCTACGGGCTTGCAGGCGATGCGCGCAACAACCGCGCGGTGGCGGCCATCTTCGCGGCGAAGGGACGTCCGAAATTCAATCCGCTGATCGTCCATCTGCCTTCGATCGAGGCGGCGGAAGAGATCGCCGTGGTCTCCGACGCCGCTCGAGAGATCGCCGCGCGCTACTGGCCGGGGCCGCTGACGCTGGTGCTGCCGCTGCGCCCCGATGCCGGGCTTTCCGATCTGGTGACCGCCGGGCATGACACGGTCGCGATCCGCCTGCCCGCGCATCCGGTCGCCCGCGCGCTGCTGACGGAATTCGGCGGGCCGCTCGCCGCGCCCTCTGCGAACCCCTCCGGCAAGATCAGCCCGACCACAGCGCAGCATGTGATTGACGGGCTGGACGGCAAGATCGCGGCGGTGATCGATGGCGGGCCCTGCGTGGTCGGGGTGGAATCCACCATTCTCGCGCTCGATCCGCCCGCGCTGCTGCGCCCCGGCGGGGTCGCTGCGGAAGAGATCGAGGCACTGATCGGCCAGCCACTGCCCACCGGCGGTGACGCATCCAAACCAAATGCACCGGGGCAGCTCAAATCGCATTACGCGCCGGGCGCGGCCGTGCTGCTGGACGTGACCGCCCCGCGCCCCGACGCGGTCTGGATCGGCTTCGGCGGCGATTGCCAGACCGCCGATCTGAACCTGTCGCCTTCAGGCGATCTGACCGAAGCCGCCGCAAATCTTTTCGCTATGCTGCGCAAAGGCGATGCGCTGGCGAAGACGCGCGGCCTTTCCACACTCGCCTTCGCCCCGGTCCCGGAAACCGGCCTCGGTCGCGCGATCAACGACCGCCTGCGCCGCGCGGCGGCGCCGCGCGACTGATTGCGTCTTCGTGTTGGCTTAAATATCCCGGGGGTGAGGCGCGGACGCGCCGAGAGGGCGGAGCCCCGTTCAGCCCTCAGGCATGCCCCGCTGCAGCCGAAAGCGTCCTCGGGTCAATCCCCATGCCTTCCAGCGCGCGCACCCATTTCGTCTCATGATCGCTATCGAGCGCGAGATCGGCATCGCTGTCGGCGGTGAGCCAGCCATTGTCGAGGATTTCCTCTTCAAGCTGCCCCGGCCCCCAGCCCGCATACCCCAGCGCCATCAGCGCCTGGTTCGGGCCGCGCCCCCGCGCGATGTCTTCGAGAATGTCGCGCGTGCCGGTCATGCGCAGGCGATCGGTGACCTCCATCTGGCCCTCGCCGGTCGTCCAGTCGGGCGAATGCAGCACGAAGCCGCGCCCGGTCTCGACCGGGCCACCGAACAGGATCGGCTGATCGAGGCGGATATCCGCGCCGGGCCGGTCGATATCGAGGCTTTCGAGAAGGTCCGAGAAGGCCGGCGAAGGCAAGGGCTTGTTGATGATCAAGCCCATCGCACCCTCATCGGAATGGGCGCATACGGCGATCACCGAATGCTCGAATCGCGGATCGCCCATGCCGGGCATCGCGATCAGAAACTTGCCTGTCAGGTCCATCTCGATCCCCTTCGCAAAATGCATCCCGTCTCTATTCAAGGTGGCGCGGGGAAGACGTCGATTCAAGCCGGACGCAGGAATTGTTTGGTATTGTGACGCGCCTGGACAAAATGTTGCACGCTTCTGTCGCGTTTGTGACTTCTGAACGTGCAGGGAAGCGACTAGGTAAAAGATATGACACGTTTGTTACCAGTGATGGGAATTCTGCTCGGTTGTTGCCCGCTTGGCGTGGCGGCGCAGGAAGCTGTTGCGCAGATCGCAGCGCAGGAGCAGGTCGCGCCGCAGGAGGCATCAATGCCCGCACTGCCGACGCCCCCGGGGCTGGAACAGGCGCAGCTGCGCGCAGGCGGAAAAGGCGCGAATGGCGCCCGTATGGCGGCGCTGGAGATCGCGCTCGCTCCCGGTTGGAAGACCTATTGGCGCTCGCCGGGCGATGCAGGCATCCCGCCGCATATTCAGTTCACCGGGTCGAGCAATCTCGCCTCCGCCGTAGTCCACTGGCCCGCACCGGAAGTGTTCCTGTCCTCCGGGATGCGCACCGTCGGCTATCACGACGGCGTCGTGCTGCCGATCTCGGTGACGCCGAAAGACCCGGACAAGCCGGTGCAGTTGAAAGCCGATGTGATGATCGGGATCTGCGAGAATATCTGCGTGCCGGTCAGCCTGCAGCTGGAAACGGAGGTCACCGCCGACGGCACCACCGATCCGAAGATTCAGGCGGCGCTTGCACGCGAACCACGCCAGATCGACCCGCCGACGCGCTGCGAGACGGAGCCGAAGAAGGACGGGGTGCGACTCACGGCGCGGATTGACCTGCCGCCCGCTATCGGCAAGGAAAATACCCTTCTGGAACTGGCCTCGCGCCCGGTCTGGGTGTCCGAGGCCGACAGCCACCGCGAGGGCGACACCCTCGTGACGAGCGCCGACTTCGTGCCGCCCGACGCGAAGCCCTTCGACCTCGATCCGAGCGATATACGCATCACCGTGCTCTCCGATCGCGGCGCGGTCGAGATCATGGGCTGCACCGAGTAATCACCCCTTCAGGCGTCGGGCTTCTCAGACTTCGGGCGGCGGCCTGTGGCGGATATGGCCGCGCAAAAGCCGCGGCGCGATCAGCCCCGCCCCCATCGCCACCATCGCCGCGATCAGCGCGAAGCCTCCGAAGGCGGGCATCAGCGCCTCCCCCTCCCACATCGCGCGGCCCAGCGTGAGCGCGAAGCCCAACGCCATCAGCGCGGCGACCCCGGCGAGCACAGCGCGCAGCCGCAGGACCCGCACGCCGTGACGCACCGCCTGCACCTGCCGCCCGAAATCGAGCTGCACCGCCAGCACCGCGGGCACGACCAGCAACACGATCACCATCCCGAAGCCCAGACCGTAGACCAACGTGATGACAGTGGATTTCAGGAACAGCGCCGAACTCGACTGTTCGTAGAGTAGCGGCGCGAGGCCCAGAACCGTCGTCAGCGTCGTCAGCAGCACCGGGCGCAGACGATCCGAGACCGCGTCGACGATCGCGGGCACCATGCCGCGTCGTTCGGCATATTCGTCCACCGTTGAGATCAACACGATCGCGTCGTTGATGATGATCCCCACCATGCCGATTCCGCCTACAACGGCGAACATCGACATCGGCAGGTTCCAGATGTAGTGGCCCCAGATCGCGCCGACCGCGCCGAAGGGGATCACCGACATCACCACGATCGGCCGGGTCCAGCTCGCGAAAATCCACGCCAGCACGATGTAGATGCCGATCAGGCACATGATCAGGCCCATCATGGCGTCGCTCAGGAAGTCGCGCTCCTGCTCGGCCTGCCCGGTGAGCGTATAGGCCACGCCGCGCTCCTCGGCGATGCGGGGCAGGATGTCGTCGCTGATCCGCGCCATGATCTCGTTGGCCCGCGCCGGGTCGTCCTCGGAGACATCGCCGGTGACAGAGACCTGCCGCACGCCATCCTCGCGCCGGATCGTCGAGAAGCCCGTCTGGCTGCGCACCGAGACGATATCGGCCAGCGGCACCCATTCGCCGCCCGGTGCGCGCAACTGCATCCGGTCGATGAAATCCGCAGCTAGTTCCTGCTCGGGAAGCTCCACCCGGATCGTGGCCGAGCGCACCCCGTCGGGGAAGCTCGCAGCCTCGGTGCCGTTCAGGCGCGCGCGCAATTCTCGGCTCAGCGTCGCGATATCGAAGCCCAGCGCCTCGCCCTGCGGGGTTAGATCAAGGATCAACTCCTGCTTGTCATAGGCGAGGTTGTCCTCCACCGCCGAGACTTCGGGGAATTGCGCAAGCTGCGTCTTCAGGTCTTCGGCGGCCTCCTTCAGGATGCGCGTCTCGCTACCCGAGAACTGGACCGCGATACCGTCCCCTGCCCCGCCGGAGCGGAAACGGCGGAAGCTGATCTCCTCGACCAGCGGCATGCGCGGCGTTTCGGCCTGCAGTCGCGAGACGAAGTCGAAGCTGGAATAGGGCCGGTAATCGGGGTCGATCACCTCGATGGAGATCGAGCCGAGAAGATCGGCATCCTTGGTATCGGCAGAGGCCAACCCGCGCCCCGACGCGCCACCGATCTGTCCCAGCGCGTATTCGACCGGGTTCACCCCGTACTCATCCTCGAACTCCTTCGCGACCTTGGTGACGGTCGCCTGCATCGCGCGCATCATCTCTTCGGTGTCGGCCCGCGTCGCGCCCTCGACCATCGAGAAGGCGCCGTTCACCGTCGATTGTTCCGGCGGGTTGAAGAAGCGCCACTGTACCTTGCCCGACATCACGAAGCTGACCTGCCACAGCAGAAGCGCAATTGCCGCCGCGATCACCGGGTAGCGCCCGATGACGATGAGGCGGGTCAACGGCTTCATCACCACGCGGCGGAACCAGTCGAGGCCTCGGTTCGCCTGCCGCGAAGGCCAGTCGTACCACTTGCCCTCGGACGTATGCCGCAGCGCGTGGCTCATATGGTTGGGCAGGATCACGAAGCACTCGATCAACGAGGCAGCAAGCACCGCGATCACCGTGTAGGGAATATCGACGATCATATTACCCATGCGCCCGCCGATCACGGTCAGCCCGGCGAAGGCGATCACCGTGGTCAAGGTCGAGGCGAAGACCGGGGCGGCCATGCGCCGCGCGCCATTCTCGGCGGCGAGCGTGGGATGCTCTCCCAGATGGCGGGCGCGGAAATCGGCATGCTCGCCCACCACGATCGCATCGTCGACGACAATCCCCAGCGTCAGGATGAGCGCAAAGATCGAGATCATGTTCAGCGTCATTCCGGTGAAATACATCACCGCCAGAGCCGCAGCCATCGAAGTCGGGATCCCCATCGCCACCCAGAAGGCCGTGCGCGCATTGAGGAACAGAAACAGCAGCACCAGCACGAGGCCCAGCCCCAGTACCCCGTTGCCCACCAGCAGATCGAGGCGCTGCGTGATCGCGTCGGAGCGCGTGCGCACCAGATCCATCGAGGTGCCCGCCGGCAGCGTCGGCTGCATCTGGTCGATCACGCCTTCGACCTTGCGCTGGATCGCGATCGCATCGCCAGCCGCGGAGCGCGCGACATTGATCACCACCGCCGGATTGTCGCCGACGAAATAGGCCTGATTGCGGTCCCCGCCCTCGACCCGGATATTTGCGACGTCGCCCACGGTCAGCTGCGAACCGTCCGGTTCGGTGCGGATCACGAGGTTCTCGATTTCGGGGGCGGAGCGGCGCTCTTCGCCCGTGCGTACCCGCGTGGCACCGCCCGCCACTTCGCCCGCCGGATCGGTATTCGCCTCGGCGGAGATCACATCGATGATCTGCGTCAGCGTCACGTCATGGGCCATCATCGACACGGTCGGCACTTCGACCACCGTCTCGGGCGCGGCGATCCCGGCGAGCGAGGTGCGCGTGACGCCTTGCTGGTAGAGCCGCACGACCGCCTCGTCGCCCAGCCGGCCCAACTGCTCGGGGGAGAGCGGTCCGGTGATCACCATGTCGGTCACCGTCTCGCGCCAGACGCCGCGTGCGACTTCCGGATCTTCGGCCCCCTCGGGCAGATCGCCTGCCGAGGCCAACGCGTTCTCGACATCGTTCACCGCGCGGGACATGTCCCAGCCGGGTTCGAAATCGAGACTGATCCGCGCCGAGCCTTCCGAGGCTCGGCTGTCCGAGGCTTCCACCCCCTCGACCGAGATCAGTGACGGCTCCAGCACCTGGACGATGGCCCGGTCGACCTCCTCCGCGCCAGCGCCGTCCCATTTCACCGAGACGGTGATCGATTCCTCGACCGAGTCCGGGAAGAACTGCGCGCGCATCCGCGGCAGGGCAACGAGCCCCGCGCAGATCATCACGACCAGCACGATATTCGCCAGCGTCGCGTGGCGGGTGAAGAGGCCGATCAGCCCGCGGGCGGGCGGCAATTCGCGCGGATCGAGGTCGGAGCGCATCTCAGCCTCCGATCCGGGATTCGAGCTTCTCGACGGTGGCGACGGGCACCTCGTCCTGCTTCAGCTCGGCAAGGAACCGCTGCTTGGCAGTGTCGGGCATAACTTTGTTGGTTTCGACGAAGCTGACCAGCTTGGCGCGGCGCTCGGGATCGAGATTGATCGTCTCCGGTCCAGCGGCCGCCTGCGACTGACTGGGGCGCATCGGACGCAGCTTGATTCCACGGCCCAGAAGCGGCGTGCGCTCGGCGACGATCTCGGTGCCGGGCGCGAATTCGGCGCGGATGATGACGGCGTCGCCCTGCCGGCGCAGCACGGTGACATCGGCGGTTTCCAGACGGTCTTCCGGGCCGAGCACGAGAACCGTGCCATCCGCATCGACCGCCGCGGCGGGAATCTCGGCGACATTCTCGAGCGCGGGCTCCTCCAGCCGGACGGTCACGAAATCGCCCGGACGCAGATTGCCCAGACCGTCGGTGACACGCGCGAACAGCAGGCGCCCCGTCACCCCGTCATCGACCGCCGCCGACACGCGCGAAAGCTCTGCCTTGGCGGTCAGCGTCTCCTCGCCCGCGACCAGCTCCACCCCCACGGGCAGATCGCGCAGCGCGCCCCGCGCGTCGATCAGGCGCGCAAATTGCGCGGTGGAGACGCGGAAGGCGATTTCCAGCGCGTTGGGGTCGATCAGCTTGCCCAGCATCTCGTTATTCGACACCAGCCCACCAGCGACCGCGTTCACCTCGGCCAGTCGCCCGGAAAATTCGGCGCGAATCTCGGTATCGGTCAGTTTCCGGTCGGCTTCGGTCAGGCCGATCTTGGCGCGGGTCAGCGAGGTGCGCGCGGTATCAAGCTGCGCCTGCGCAGTCGACAATGCCGAGCGGCGGTTCAGCACCGCCTGATCGGCCGCCGAGGCCGCCAGTTCCGAAGTCTCCAGATTGGCAGCAGAGCCGACGCCCCGCTCCGAGAGCGAGCGCTGCCGGTCGAGCGCCTTGAGCCGCAGATCGGCTTGCCGCTGCGCCGCCGTCACGTCGTCCCTCGCGATGGTCAAAGCGCGCTCGGCCTGCGCAAGCGCGGCTTCGGCCTCGGCCACGGTCGCAGCCGCGCTGTCGCGTGCCGCCTGCGCCTCCGCCGGGTCCAGCTTGACCAGAAGCTCGCCCTTCTCAACCTCCGCACCATCCTCGAAATCGGGGGCAAGCTCGACGATCGTGCCTGCCGCCGAGGCGCGCAGTTCCAGCTCGCGGGTCGAGCGCACCTCGCCATAGGCGGTCAGCACGGGCGACATCGTCTTGAAGGTGACCGGGATCACATTGGCAGCAAAAATCCTTTCGCGCGCGGTAGGGGCACGCCCGCTCTCGGCATTGCGGGACTGCATCGCCTGAAAGATCGAGAAGCCGCCCATCGCCAGCAGGCCGACGGTCAGCGCCAAAAGAAACAGCCCCATCAGGGAGCGGGTGAGAAAGCGCATGGCATCTCCGATCAGTCGTCAGTAGTGCGGGCGCTCGCGATTGCCCACGGTCGCGCGATTTCCATGTTACCTTGCCGAAATAGGTGCAGGGAATGGTTATCTCTACGCGTCACGGGGCCGCGTCCGTCACTTTTTCACGAAAGCGCGACCGTTTGGCGCGGTTTACACCTGATCGAGACGGGCGCGGATTTGCAGCAGATCCGCCCATGCCTCGCGCTTCGCCGCCGGATTGCGCAGCAGGTAGGCCGGGTGGGTCATCGGCAGCGCAGGCCGCCCGAAGGCCTCGGCCCATGTGCCCCGCAGCCGCAGAATGCCGCGTTTGCCCAGCGCCGCCGCACAGGACGCATTGCCCATCAGAACGATCAGGTCAGGATCGGCCAGATCGACATGGCGGGCGAGGAATGGCAGCATCTGCGCGATCTCGGCAGGCGCGGGGTCGCGATTGCCCGGCGGACGCCAAGGCAGGACATTGGTAATATAGAGCGCCGCCTCGGCATCGGGCGATTGCCGCGAGAGACCGATCGCGCCGAACATCTTGTCGAGCAGTTGACCGGCGCGGCCTACGAAGGGCAGGCCCTTCTGGTCCTCTTCGCGCCCCGGCGCCTCGCCGATGATCATCACCCGCGCGGCAGGCTTGCCATCGGCAAAGACCGTATTGCGCGCGCCGAGCTTCAGATCACACATCTCATAGGCGTCGATTGCGGCCCGCAGAGCTTCGAGCGTCTCGGCCTTGCCCGCTGCATCACGCGCGACCACGACCGGATCGGGGCCCTCGATCTTTGCCATCTGCGCCACCGGCGGCAAATCCCGGTCCGCCACGGGCGCTGCCTCGGGCGCCTTCGCCTTGGCCTGCGCGGATTTATCGGGCAGCGCATAGCAGTCGACCGGCGTGTCACCGATGACGGTGTCGACGCCCATTTCCAGCTGCCATTCGAGGGCGGCCAGAGCTGCGTGATAGTCGATTTCCGGGGTCGGCTGAGTCTCCATTGCGCGACCCTACCTCATGGGCGCTGCGACGGTAAAGCGGCTGGACGCCCGCCCCCCCGTTTGCCATAAGCGTCGCAGTCTAACCGGAGCATCGCGCAATGGCTTTTCGCCCAAGGCACCTGCTGGGGATCGAACATCTGAGCCCCGAGGATATCCTCACCGTTCTCGACCTCGCCGAACAATATGTGGATCTGAACCGTCGCACGGTGAAAAAGACCGACGCGTTGGCCGGGATGACCGCGATCAACATGTTCTTCGAGAATTCGACGCGGACCCAATCGAGTTTCGAGCTTGCGGGCAAGCGGCTCGGAGCGGACGTGATGAACATGTCGATGCAGACCTCTTCGGTGAAGAAGGGCGAGACCCTGATCGACACCGCACTGACGCTGAACGCGATGCATCCCGACCTGCTGGTGGTGCGGCACGGCTCGTCCGGCGCGGTCGATCTGTTGGCGCAGAAGGTCGAATGCGCGGTGATCAATGCGGGCGACGGCAAGCATGAACACCCCACGCAGGCGCTTCTCGACGCGCTGACGATCCGGCGCGAGAAGGGCCGGATCAAGCGCCTCACGGTCGCGATCTGCGGCGATGTCGCTCATAGCCGGGTGGCGCGCTCCAACCTGATCCTGCTGGGCAAGATGGAGAACCGCGTACGCCTCGTGGCGCCGCCGACGCTGATGCCCTCGGGCGTGGGCGAATTCGGCTGCGAAGTCTATCACGACATGCGCGAAGGCCTGCGCGACGCCGATGTGGTGATGATGCTGCGGCTTCAGAAAGAGCGGATGGATGGCGGCTTCATCCCGTCGGAGCGCGAATATTTCCACCGTTACGGGCTGGATGCCGAGAAGCTCGCCTATGCCAAGGAAGACGCGATCGTCATGCATCCGGGCCCGATGAACCGCGGCGTGGAGATCGACGGCACCATCGCCGACGACATCAACCGCTCGGTCATTCAGGAACAGGTCGAGATGGGCGTGGCGGTGCGCATGGCGGTGATGGACCTCTTGGCGCGCAACCTGCGGGCAGAGCGCGGGCGCGCTTTGACGGAGGGTACCTATGTCTGAGATCAAGCGCGACGAGGTTCTCAACTACCGCCCCGGCCCCGAAAGCGAATTGCCGCTGGAAGAGGGCGAGAAAGTTCTGGCCGTCTTCACGGCGGACAAGAAACGCTACTGGACCGACCATGCGGTTCTGGCGGTGATCGGTGCGGTGCTGGTCTCGGCGGTGCTGTTCTGGCTCGGCAAACCCGATCAGGTGGTGATCGCGAGCTTCGCCATCGTGGTCGGCATGGCTGCCCGCGGGCTCTATTTCCGCTCGGAGGCCTTCGCGCGGCGCTGGCAATTGACCGACCGCCGCCTGATCGGACCACAGGGCAAACAGGTGATGCTTCTGCAGATTGACGCGGTGCGCTCGCTGATGGGCGACGTGCAGGTCGTGACGAAAAGCGGCGACAAGCATCTGATCCGCCACCTCGCCGATGCAGGCCCGGTGGTGCGCGAAATCGAGAGCGCGCGGGCCGCGCGCAAACTGGTGGCGAAGTGAGGCACGAAGCATGACCCTTTTCCTCGAAAACGCCCGCCTGATCGACCCCGAGGCACTGACCGAAACTACCGGAAACGTGGTGATCGACGGCGACCGGATCGCGGCGATCGGCGACATGTCCGCGCCCGCCGATGCCGAGGTGATCGATTGCCGCGGCAAATGCCTCGCGCCGGGGATCGTCGATCTGGGGGTGAAGATCGGTGAGCCGGGCGAGCGCCACATGGAAAGCTTCCGCACGGCGGCGCTGGCCGCCGCAGCCGGGGGCGTGACCACCATCATCGCCCGTCCCGACACGCAGCCCGCCATCGATAATCCCGAGACGCTGGAATTCGTCACCCGCCGTGCAGCGGATGCGCCGGTGCGTATCCTCCATATGGCGGCGCTGACCAAGGGCCGCGACGGGCAGGAAATGACCGAGATCGGCTTTCTGAAAGATGCCGGCGCCGTGGCTTTCACCGATGTTACGCGCGTCTCGGATCAGACCAAGGTGCTGCAACGCGCCTTCACCTATGCGGCCCATCTGGGCGCTCTGGTGATCGGCCATCCGCAGGAACCGGTCCTGTCGAAAGGAGCGGCCGTCACCTCGGGCAAATTCGCCTCACTGCGCGGTCTTCCCGGCGTGTCCCCGATGGCCGAGCGGATGGGGCTCGACCGCGATCTTGCGCTGGTGGAGATGACGGGCCTCGCCTATCACGCCGACCAGATCACCACCGCGAAGGCCCTGCCCGCGCTGAGCCGTGCGAAGGCGGCGGGGCTTGATGTCACCGCCGGGGTCTCGATCCACCACCTGACGCTGAACGCGCTCGACGTGGGCGATTACCGAACCTTTTTCAAACTGACGCCGCCGCTGCGCGACGAGGAAGACCGGCTCGCGGTGATCGAGGCGGTGGCGGACGGAACGATCGACGTGATCTGCTCGCTCCACACGCCCGCCGACGAGGAATCCAAGCGCCTGCCCTTCGAAGAAGCGGCCTCTGGCGCGGTCGGGCTAGAGACGATCCTGCCTGCTGCGATGCGCCTGTATCATGCCGGTCAGCTGACCCTGCCGCAGCTGTTCCGAGCGATGTCGCTGAACCCGGCGAAGCGGCTCGGATTGCCGCAGGGGCGGCTTTCCGAGGGAGCTCCGGCAGACCTCGTGCTCTTCGATCCGGACGCGCCGTTCGTGCTCGACAGGTTTAAATTGCGCTCAAAATCGAAGAATACCCCCTTCGATACTGCTCGAATGGAAGGCAAAACGCTTGCCACATTCGTCGCAGGGGTGCAGGTTTATAACAACAATAACGACTCATAAATGAGGCGAGGGCAGGCACATGCCGGGAATTGAGAACGGGTCCGCATGGCTCGGGCTGGTGGCTGCACTGGGCTACCTGCTCGGATCCGTGCCCTTTGGGCTCGTTATCACCAAGCTTTTCAAACTGGGCGACCTGCGCAAGATCGGCTCCGGGAATATCGGCGCGACGAACGTCCTGCGCACCGGAAGCAAGAGCGCGGCGCTCGCGACCCTGCTCCTCGACAGCGGCAAAGGCGCGATCGCGGTTCTCATCGCGCGCTATGTGCTGGGAGAAACCGCCGCACAGGTGGCGGGCGCTGCGGCCTTCATCGGTCATATCTACCCGGTCTGGCTGCGCTTTCAGGGCGGCAAAGGGGTCGCGACCTTCCTCGGCACGATGATCGCGCTGGCCTGGCCTGTGGGTCTCGCGACATGCGCCGTCTGGCTGGTGACCGCGGTGGTAACGCGGATTTCTTCGCTCGCCGCACTTGTTTCGGCGGCGGCGACGGTACCGTTGGCCTATTTCCTCGGCTATCGCGAATTGATGATGCTGGCGGCGGGCCTGTCGGTGCTGATCTTCTGGCGCCACCGCACCAATATCGCACGCCTTGCAATGGGCACGGAGCCGAAGATCGGCAAGAAGACCTGAGCCACCTCAGACGTGCTGGCCCGCGTTCACCTCGATCTCGGTGCCGGTGACGTAGCTCGACGCGTCCGAGCACAGGAACCAGATCACATCCGCCACCTCCGACGGTTGGCCGAGCCTGCGCAACGGCAGGCTCTCGACGATCTTCTCGGTGCCGGGGCTGAGGATCGAGGTTTCGATCTCGCCCGGCGCGATCGCGTTCACGCGCACGCCGAGCGGCCCGAAATCATGCGCCATTTCGCGCGTCAGCGCCTTCAGTGCCGCCTTCGACGTGGAATAGGCCGCCCCCGCGAAAGGATGCACCCGCAGCCCGGCGATGGAGGTCACGTTGACCACAGCCCCCTGCGCCGCCGACAGTTCCTCGACCAACCCGCGCGCAAGCACGATGGAGGCGAAGAAATTGACGTGGAACACCTGCCCCCAGGTACGCAGATCGGTGTCGAGCGTATTGAGCCGCTCGCCCTCGGGCCCTTTGGGCGAAATCCCGGCATTGTTCACCAAGGCATGCAGCCGCCCGTCGATCCGGCTGCGAATATCTGCGATCGCGTCGATCACCTCGTCGGGCTTCGAGAGATCGACCTGAATGTGGTCTTCGCGGCCGCCGCCCCACGGGCATTGCTCGGGAAACGGTTGGCGCGAACAGGTAATCACGCGCCACCCCTCGGCTGCGAAACGTTTCACCGTGGCGTGGCCGATCCCGCGGCTCGCCCCTGTCAGCAGCATTACTTTGCGATCGTCCATCACTCGAACTCCCCGTCAGCGCGTTCCCGACCCTAGTCGGTTTTGGTCCGAGCGCAACGGCCCCGATTGCACCCTTCCAAACCCGGCGCGAACGGTCTAGCAAGATGAGATCACCCTGCCCGAGGACCAGCCAGATGAGAAAGCAGACCATGGATCGTGACTGGATTGCCACCGCCCGCACCCTCTCCGAAGCCCTGCCCTACCTGCAACGCTATTCCGGCGCCGTGGTCGTGGTGAAATTCGGCGGAAACGCGATGGGCGACGAAGAGGCGATGGCCGATTTCGCCCGCGATATCGTGCTGATGCGCCAGGTCGGTATCTTCCCGGTCGTGGTGCATGGCGGCGGGCCGATGATCAACGAGATGCTGGGCAAGCTCGGCATCGAGAGCCAGTGGGTCCGCGGCAAGCGCGTCACCGACAAGGCGACCGTCGAGGTGGTCGAGATGATCCTCTCGGGCCTCGTCAACAAGCGCATCGTGCAGGCGATCAACGATCAGGGCGGTCGTGCGGTCGGTATCTCGGGCAAGGACGACGACCTGATGGTCTGCGAGGCGGACGACCCGGAACTCGGTTTCGTCGGTCGTCCGGTCGAGATGAACGTGCAGGTGATCCGCGACCTCTACAACGCGGGCATGATCCCGGTGATCGCCCCGGTCGCGACCGGCATGGCCGATAACGAGACATTCAATGTCAATGGCGACACTGCGGCTGGCGCCATCGCGGGCGCGCTTCGCGCCGATCGCCTGCTCCTGCTGACCGACGTAGCGGGCGTCAAGAACAAGGCCGGCGAAGTGGTGACGCAGCTGACACCGGAAGACGTCACAGCGATGATCGCCGATGGCACCATCGCGGGCGGTATGATCCCTAAGGTCGAGACCGCGCTGAAAGCGGTCGAAGAGGGCGTGCGCGCGGTTGTCATCGTCGACGGGCGCGTTGCCAATGCCTGCCTGCTGGAACTGTTCACCGAACATGGGGCGGGCTCGATGATCCGCTCGACCGAGCCGCGGGTAAAACCGCGCGGTGAGTGAGACGCCGCCGGTGACTTTTCCGGCGATCGCGCCGCTCGCGGAGGCGCTCGCCCCGCATCGGCTGTTCGTATCGGGGCTGCTGCATGAGGGCAGCGAGACGATCGCGCTGATCTCCCCCGACGAGCCGGGGTTTTGGGCGCATGTCACCGCTCAGCCGGAATTCGCCGAGGACGTTCTCGATCCTCTGGATCGCTGGTCGGCACGGGTGATCGGCGCCATCGCACGGCAATTTGAAGCCCGCGCGCTTTTCCCCTTCACCGGTCCGCCCTGGCAGCCCTTCGTAAGCTGGGCCTTGAAAAGCGGACAGAGCTTCGCCTCGCCGGTCCACCTGATGTGCCATATGCATATGGGCCTCTGGGCCTCGGTACGGGGCGCGCTGGCCCTGCCCGGCTTGCTTCCGCTGCCCGCAGCCGCAGCCAATCCCTGCCTCGGTTGCCCCGCGCCCTGCGCCACCGCCTGCCCGGTCGACGCGCTCACGGCGGACGGTTACGACACGGCAAGCTGTCACGCGCATCTCGACCGCCCCGAGGGTGCGACCTGTCGCGATCTCGGCTGCCTTGCAAGACGCGCTTGCCCGGCAGGTGAAAGCTATGGCAGGCTGCCCCAGCAATCCGCATGGCATATGAGGCAGTTTCACCCATGACCCCGCTCGGCTATCGCCGCCTGATCCTGACCCGTCATGCGAAATCCAGCTGGGATGACCCGGCGATGGAGGATCGTGACCGCCCGCTGAATGGGCGTGGCCGAGCCGCCGCGCTGGAACTCGGCGATTTCCTCGCCTCGCGCGGGTTGGAGCCGGAAGAGGTGCTCTGCTCCTCGGCCACCCGCACCCGCGAGACGTGGGACCGGGTCGAACGCGCGGTGATCGAGACGCGGCCGCAGGTGAGCTATGTCGAAGACCTCTACCACGCCGCCCCCGAAATGATGCTGCAGGTCCTGCGCACCGCCTCCGCGCCGACGGTGATGATGCTGGGCCACAACCCGGGCATCGCGGAATTCGCCCATCGCCTGCCCGCGCGCGCCCTGCACGACCCCGATTTCCGCCGCTTCCCCACCTGTGCCACGCTGATCGTCGATTTCCAGATCGACAGCTGGGACGAGGTGCAGCCGGGACAGGGATCGGTGCTCGATTTCTTCACGCCGACCCGGCGCGGCTGATCGCGGCATTTCTCTCCCATGATCGTGACGTCGGGACACGGTTTTCTGTGGCCAGTCGCGCGCCGGTGCCCTATCTCTCGGGCGTAATCATCACAGGAGGGTTTCCATGTCCGCTCAAACGCCGAAACGCATCGCCGTCACCGGGGCTGCCGGTCAGATCTGCTACGCGCTGCTGTTTCGCATCGCCAAGGGGGATGTCTACGGTCCCGATCAACCGGTGATCTTGCAGCTTCTCGACCTGCCGCAGGCGCTCGACGCGGTGCGCGGCGTCGTGATGGAACTGGAAGACTGCGCTTTCCCGCTGCTCGCAGGGACAGTCGTGACCGATGACCCGGTGACCGCCTTCACCGATATCGATGCCGCGTTCTTCGTGGGCTCGCGCCCCCGCACCAAAGGCATGGAGCGCCGCGACCTGCTGTCGGCCAATGCCGAGATCTTCCGCGTGCAGGGTGAAGCGCTCGACAAGGCTGCCAAGCGCGACGCGAAATGCGTGGTCGTCGGCAATCCGGCCAACACCAACGCGATGATCCTCGCGGCCAACGCGCCGAACTTCCCCACCGAGAACATCACGGCGATGATCCGGCTCGACCATAACCGCGCGCTGACCCAGTTCGCGTCGAAAGCCGATCTGCATGTCGACGACATCGAGCGCTTCGTGGTCTGGGGCAACCACTCGCCCACCATGTTCGCCGATTGGACCGAAGCCGAAGCGAAGGGCCGCAAGCTCTCCGAGATTATCGGCGACGAGACCTGGTATCGCGAAACGCTGATCCCGCAGGTCGCCACCCGTGGCGCGGCGATCATTGAAGCGCGCGGCGCCTCCTCGGCCGCCTCCGCCGCGAATGCCGCGATCGATCACATGCATGACTGGATCCACGGCACCGATGGCAAATGGGTGTCGATGGCCGTGCCGTCGACCGGCCTCTACGGCATCCCCGAGGGGCTGATGGTCGGTCTGCCGGTGATCTGCAAGGATGGCCATTACGAGCGCGTCGAAGGGCTCGAGTTCAACGACTTCCAGAAAGAGATGATGGCGCGCACCGTCGGCGAACTGGAAGAAGAGCGCGAAGCGGTTTCCGACCTGCTTTAAATCAGACCCGAATATAGAACAGGGGCGGCACGAGTATTCGCGCCGCCCCCTTTTTAATTCTTCGCCTTGGCGGAAATATCCCATGGGGGTCTGGGGGTATGAAACCCCCAGCCTCTGCCCGCAGCCTTGGCTCAGTGCCCGAGGATCTGGCTCAGGAACTGCTGGGTCCGCTCGGATTTCGGGTTGTTGAAGAAGTCATGCGGGTTGTTCTGCTCGACGATCTGACCGTCGGCCATGAAGATCACCCGGTTCGCCACCGCCTGCGCGAAGCCCATCTCGTGGGTCACGCAGAGCATGGTCATCCCCTCTTCGGCCAGCTCGATCATCGTATCGAGCACTTCCTTGATCATCTCCGGATCGAGTGCCGAGGTCGGTTCGTCGAAGAGCATGATGCGCGGCTTCATGCACAGCGAACGCGCGATCGCCACACGCTGCTGCTGGCCGCCCGAGAGCTGGCCGGGATACTTGTCGGCCTGTTCGGGGATTTTCACCTTCTCGAGGTAATGCATCGCCGTCGCTTCGGCTTCCTTCTTGGGCGTCTTGCGCACCCAGATCGGGGCTAGCGTCAGATTCTCGAGGATCGTGAGATGCGGGAACAGGTTGAAGTGCTGGAACACCATGCCGACTTCCCGGCGGATCTTGTCGATGTTCTTCAGGTCGTTGGTCAGTTCGATTCCGTCGACGATGATCTTGCCCTGCTGGTGCTCCTCGAGCCGGTTGATGCAGCGGATCAGCGTCGATTTCCCCGAGCCGGAGGGCCCGGCGATGACGATGCGCTCGCCGCGCTGCACGGTCAGATCGATGTCGCGCAGGACGTGAAACTGGCCATACCACTTGTTCATGTTCTCGATCTGGATCGCAACCTCGTCGGAGACCTGCATGTGGCTGCGGTCGACCTGACGTTCGAAATGCGGTTCGGTCATTGTGTCTAGTCCCCGATTAATGGTTATCACGCTGCAGTCGACGCTCGAGAGACATCGAGTAGCGCGACATTGCGAAGTTCAGGATAAAGAAGATGGCGCCGACGAAGATGAAGGGCTCCCAGTAGATGCCTTTCCAGTTGAAGTCGGCGCGGATGAAGTCCGGGATGCCCTTGAGCGGGTCGAAGAGACCCACGAACACGACCAGCGTCGTATCCTTGAACATGCCGATGAAGGTCGAGACGATGCCCGGGATCGAGATCTTCAGCGCCTGCGGCAGGATGATCAGCCGCTGCGCCTTCCAGTAGTCGAGCCCCAGCGCATCCGCCGCTTCGTATTGGCCCCGCGGAAGTGCCGCGAGACCGCCGCGGATCACCTCGGCGATATAGGCCGCGGCGAAGAAGGTCACGAGGATCATCACCCGCAGGATGATGTCGAAATTCGTGCCCGGCGGCAGGAAGTAGTTCAGCAGCAGCGAGGCTACGAACAGCAGCGTGATCAGCGGCACGCCGCGGATGAACTCGATGAAGATCACCGAGAAGGCCTTGACCAGCGGCATGTCCGACTGACGCCCGAGTGCAAGGATGATCCCCAGCGGCAGCGACATCATGATGCCGCCTACGCCCAGCGTGATCGCCAGCAGGAAGCCCCCGAACTTGGCGGATTCCACCGGCTCGATCCCCCAGGGGAGGATCGCCTGCAGACCGCCGATCAGCGGGCCAACCACGAAGAGGAAATAGAGGATCGTCACGAAAGCACCGACCGAGAAGGCCGCGATGGAGCCGATGCGCGATGCGAGCAGCATCAAGATCGCCCCGCCCAGCAAGAAACCCGCGAACACCATGACCGGGGCCCAGCCGGTGCCGCCCCAGAGCAGCCATACGGCGAGGAACGGGTAGACCGGCGTGAACCACACCAGCGCACGCGGCACCCAGGTGAAGAGAAGCGGGCCGACCGCCACGAAGAGCAGCAGGAAAGCGAGAATCGGACGCCAGTAGAGCTCCGGCGGGTAGAAGCCGAAGATGAACTGGTGCCACCGCTCGCGGATCACCGCCCAGCAGGCGCCGGTCGCGCCTTCGCCGTAACGGTCGGTGATGATCGTGCGGCACTCCTTGATCGAGTTGGCGTCCCAGACGCCATGCAGGAACCACGGCAGGAAATGCATGACCAGCGTGTAGATCACCGCCACGCCCACAAGGGTCAGCAGCGTATTTAGCCAGCCCGAGAACAGGTTCTCGCGCAGCCATTGGACCGCTCCGGACTGCCCCGCGGGCGCCGGTTGCTGCGGCAGCATCGAGTCGCGGACATAGGCTACGGAATGGGCTTCGGTATCGCTCATCTCACCGCTCCTTCAGCTTCACGCGATTGTTGTAGACGTTCATCACGCCCGAGATCGTCAGCGAGATCGCGAGGTAGATCAGCATCATCAGCGTGATCGCCTCGAGCTCGCGCCCGGTCTGGTTCAGGGTGATGCCGCCCAACGTGCCGCGCAGTTCCAGGTAGCCCACGGCGATCGCGAGCGAGGAGTTCTTCGTCAGGTTCAGATATTGCGAGATCAGCGGCGGGATGATGACCCGCAGCGCCTGCGGCAGGATCACGAGGCTCATCGTGCGATTGGCCCGCAGACCCAGCGCAAAGGCGGCCTCGGTCTGGCCTTTCGAGATGGCGAGAATACCGGCGCGGACGATCTCGGCGATGAAGGCCGCCGTATAGAGCGACAGGCCCAGCCAGAGCGCCACGAAGGAGTTCGACACGTTCGTGCCGCCGGTAAAGTTGAAGCCCTTGATCTGCGGCTCTTCGGGATTGATGCCGAGCGCGATTGCGAGGATCAGCACCGGCCCGAGAATGATGAGGATGCTCTTCCACCACGTGGTCGGCCTCTTCCCGGTCGCCTCCTGTACTTTGGCGGCATGGGTCATAAGCCGCTTGTTCACCCAGATCGAGGCGATCAGCACGATCACGAGCGCGAGGAAGTCGAGCGAGATCGGCGCGAGCGCCGTGTCGAGCGATCCAAGCGAGCGGTCGAAATGCACCGCGGGGATCGCGGTATAGCGGTTGGTGAAGGCGACGGAGTCGAGGATCATCGACGCCTGCGCCTCGCCGGTCTGCTGGTTCACTTTGTAGGCGTTGGGCGACGGGGCCACATCGGTCAGCAGCGCGATCGCCACGAGGATCCAGAGCAACACCGGGATGTTACGGAAGACTTCGACATAGACGGTCATCAGCCGCGCCACGAGCCAGTTCTTCGAGAGGCGCAGCACGCCCACGAAGATCCCGATGATCGTCGCCGCGACGCAGCCTAGGAAGGACACCCAGAGCGTGTTGATCAGACCGACCAGCAGCGCGCGGCCGTGGCTCATGTCGTTGTTATACGGGATGATGGCATTGCCGATATCGTAACCGGCCCTCTGCCCGAGGAAGGAGAAATTGAAATCCTTCCCGAGATCGTTGAGGTTCTGGATCACATTGTCCACCAGCCATGCCGCGCCGCCCATCACGAGGATGAAGACGACCACCTGGATCGTCAGGGAGCGATAACGCGTGTCATAGATAAGCTGGCTGAGCCGGAAGCCCTGCTCCGGCGCGTCGGGCGCGCTTGTCATTCTTATTTCCCCTGTTGCCGCGTCGCTGTTTTTGTCAGGCCATTCTTACGGGCCCTTGCGGGGATGTCTCCCCTACGCACGGTCTCTTGAAAACGGATCAGGGGCGCGGATTGAACCGCGCCCCTGCCGGGCCCTCCTTAGCGGAAAGGAGGAGCGTACATCAGACCGCCCTGGGTCCATTGTGCGTTCAGGCCACGGGCCAGACCGATCGGGGTCTGCTCTCCGATGGTCGCAGCGAAGATCTCGCCGTAGTTGCCGTTGGCCTTGATGGCGTTGACGGCCCAGGTCTTGTCGAGGCCGATCATCGCGCCGAGGTCACCCTCGGTGCCGAGCAGGCGGTTGACTTCCGGATTGTCGGTGCCCTTGGCCAGCTCGTCGATATTGGCCGAGGTCACGCCGTATTCTTCGGCCGCGATCAGCGCGAAGACGGTCCAGCGGACGATGTCGGTCCACTGATCGTCGCCCTGACGGACGGCGGGAGCCAGCGGCTCTTTCGAGATGATTTCCGGCAGGATCACGTAATCCGACGGGTTCGCGAAAGCGGCGCGGGTGGCAGCGAGGCCGGACGCGTCGGTCGTGTAGGCGTCACAAGCGCCAGCGAGGAACTGTTGTTCGCCTTCGGCATTCGAATCAACCGTGATCGGCTGATAGGACATGTTGTTGGCCTTGAAGTAGTCGGCAAGGTTCAGCTCGGTCGTGGTGCCGGTCTGGATACAGATCGACGCGCCGTCGAGTTCCTTGGCCGAGGTCACGCCCGAGTCCTTGCGCACCATGAAGCCCTGACCGTCGTAGTAGTTGGTCGCGGTGAACTGGAGCTTGAGGTCGGTGTCGCGCGAGAAGGTCCAGGTGGTGTTACGTGCCAGCAGGTCCACTTCGCCCGAACCGAGCGCGGTGAAGCGCGTCTGGCCCGAGGTGGGAACATACTTAACCTTCGAGGGGTCGCCCAGCACAGCGGCGGCGACGGCCTGGCAGACCGCGACGTCGAAGCCGGACCAGTTACCGTTGGCATCCGGCGCGGCGAAGCCGACGAGACCGGTGTTCACGCCGCAGATCAGCTCTCCGCGCGATTTCACGTCATCGAGCGTGGCCGCGCCAGCCAGACCGGCAGTCAGCGTCGCAGCCGTCAGCGCGCCGAAAAAGACGGATTTCTTCATTTTTACCTCTTCCTGTTGTCGCCGCTCTGACAGAGCGGTTCTTGGTCCCTCACGGACCTGGTCGATCGTGTCCCATGACACGGAGTAACGAAAGTTTGGTCCATCCGATCAAAGAAGGTCAAGGCTAGTTTCCGGATTTCGTGAGGGTAGCTGCGCAAATCATCGGCAAGTGATGATGCTTTTGGCAGGTCCGTAAGCGGCGTAAGAATCCCGGGCGGTCACCTTTCGGCGAGCGACCAGATTCGAGCCGCGTCACACAGCGCCTCGCGCTTGTGTGCGGCGATCTCGGCCGCCTCTTCGTCCTCCCCCCATTGCGCGATCTGCCAATCCTCGTCGAGCCGCGAGAGCGCCCACGCCTCTTCCGCCGAGAGCCGACCGCGGGCTACCGCCAGCCCCAGAACGAGCGAGCCGGTGATGCCCACGAGATCGTGGAGCGCCGCGAGCGCGAACGGATCGAGGGCTGCGACTTCCGCTTCCAGCCGTGCCAGATGGTCCGCAGGCTGATCGACCGGCAGGATACCCGTCGTGACCTTGAGCGCTGCGCCATAGGTCTGCGCGGCCCACTCCAACAACGGATCCCATTTCTCTGCCTGAAGATCGACCAGCTCCGCCGGCGCCTCGGCGCGGTAGCACAGAAGATCGGTGCCGCCGAATTCGCAGACATGGGCGACCACCTCGGGATGCTGGCGCGCGACCTTGTCGATCGCGGCGTTGGCCGAACGGGTGACCGGCATCTTGTGGGGCTGGATCGCGCCGTCTTGCGCGTCCCATTCGGCGGCGATCGCCTCGGCATAGGCACGGGTCGGCACGGTCAGCGCGGCTTTCGCCGGCGTCTTCACCGCACGCCCGTCAAGCGCCACGCCGAAGCCTTCCGGACGCTCGGTGACGGTGGTTTCTTTCCAGAACCGTTTCGCCGCCCATTCGCTCATGCGCTCATCTCCCACAGGTCCAGAAGTGTCGTTTCCAGCGAGTCGAAATCATCGACCATCCAATGCGCGCCCGCAGCTTCGAGCAGGTGCGGCGCGTGGTAGCCCCAGCGCACGCCGATCGTCGCGACGCCCGCGCTGCGGCCCATCGCCATGTCGAAGCTAGTATCGCCGATCATCACCGCGTCGCGTGCGTCCACGCCGGTCTCGCTCAGCGCCGCGCCGATCATCGACGGGTGCGGCTTGGAGGGGTGATCGTCCGCCGTCTGCAGGCTGACGAACAGCCCTTCCAGCCCGTGATGCTCGATCAGCGCGCGCAACCCGCGGCGGGATTTCCCGGTGGCGACCGCCAGCAGCATGTCATCGCGCGCGGCGAGCTTGCGCAGGAGCGCCTCCGCCCCGGGATAGAGCGGTGCGGGAGAGGCGGCGCGGGTGGTCATGTAACTTTGCTTGTAGCCCTCGACGATGCGCGCCTGCGTCTCGGCATCGTGCTCGGGCGCGAGCCGTGCCACCGCGAGCGGCAGCGACAGGCCCACGATCTGGAGCACTTCGGACGCGGCCGGCGCGGGAAGGCCTGCCGCCTCGAACCCGAGCGTCATCGCGTGGGTGATATGATTCTGGCTGTCCGAGATCGTGCCGTCGACGTCGAAGATCGCAAGTTTCATGCTAGATCCTCGAACGGGTCGGCGGGCACGTCTTTCTCGTGCCAGTCCAGCAGGTCCCATGTCCGTTTCATATGTTCGGGCAGCGGCGCGGTCAGGGTGATCCGCTTGCCGCTGATCGGATGATCGAAGCTGATCTGGCGCGCATGCAAATGCAGCTTGCGGGAGATTTCTCCTCCCAGCTGCGCGCCCCAGCCATCGCCGAGATTCTCCTGACCCGAGCCGCCGTATTTGCCGTCACCGATGATCGGGTTGCCGATCTCGGCCATATGTGCGCGCAGCTGGTGGGTGCGCCCGGTGATCGGCACCAGCGCGACCCAGCTGACCCGCTGCCCGAGGATGTGCAGCGTGAAATAATCGGTAGTCGCGCGCTTGGCGCCCTCGGTCTTGTCGACCTTCGCGGGATGCACGCAGATCATCTTCTCGCCCTCGCCACCTCGGCCATGACCCGGCGCCTTCACGAGGCCGAAGCGGATCGTTCCGGTCTTCGGTTCGGGTGCGCCTGCGACGGCCGCCCAATAGATCTTGCGGGTGGTCTTACCGCGGAACGCCTCTGACAGGCGGCGCGCGACGCGGTCGGTGCGCGCGAGCAGCAGAACGCCGGAGGTGTCCTTGTCCAAGCGATGCACCAGCTTCGGCTTGTCCTTGTAGCCGAATTTCAGCGCCTCGCTCAGCCCGTCGACATGACGGTTGCCCTGCCCCGAGCCGCCCTGCGAGGGCAGCCCCGGCGGTTTGTTGAGCGCGATGATGTGTTCATCCTTCCACAGCACGCAGCTCTGGATGAATTTCGCATCCGCCTCCGAGATGCCCTCGGTCTTCGGCGCGGGCGCGGAATCGGGGATCGGCGGCACGCGGATTTCCTGCCCCGGCGCGACGCGCGAATTGGCCTTTACCCGGCCCTTGTCCACGCGCAGGTCGCCCTTGCGGCAAAACTTCTCGATCATGCCTTGGGACAGATGCGGAAACCGCTTTTTCAGGAACCGGTCGAGGCGCTGTTCGCCCTCTTCCTCGGTGACGGTGATATGCTGGACGCCGCTCATAGCATGGCCCTCATAAGTAGAATGCCCGCGACGAGGCCTAGAAGCCCCGCGCCGACCGACAGTCCGATATAGCTGACTGCCAATGTGACGTCGCCCTTCTCGATCAAGCGATAGGCTTCGAGCGAGAAGGAGGAGAAGGTCGTAAAGCCCCCGAGGAAGCCGGTCGCGAGGAAGGCGTTCCAATGAGTCAGCTGCTTGTCACCAAGGAATACCACGAGCGCGCCCATCAGGAACGAGCCGAGGATGTTCACCGTGATCACGCCCAGCGGGAAGGGCTGCGGGCCGAAGCTGCGCATCATCCCGACGCCCACGAGGTACCGCCCCGATGCGCCCATCGCGCCGCCAAGCGCGACCTGCAAGATCGTAGAAAGCATCGCTGTCTCCTTTGGCGCCGTAAGAGCGGTCACGGGCCTGAATGTCAAGATTTGCGCTGTTCGCGCAGCTTGGCAAACCAGTCGACCCGCTTTTTCAACTCGCGCTCGAAGCCACGCTCGACCGGCTGGTATAGGACCGAGCGCTTCATCGTGTCGGGGAAGTAGTTCTGCCCCGAGAACCCGTCCTCGGCGTCGTGGTCATAGGCGTAGCCCGCACCGTAGCCCTGTTCCGACATCAGCTTGGTCGGGGCGTTCAGAATATGCTTCGGCGGCGGCTCCGAGCCGGTCTTCTGCGCCTGCGCCCGCGCCCCCTTGTAGGCGACGTAGCCCGCGTTGGATTTTGGCGCGAGTGCGAGATAGATCACCGTCTGCGCCAGCGCCAGCTCCCCCTCGGGCGAGCCGATGCGCTCGTAGATTTCCCACGCGTGCAGCGCATGCGTCTGGGCCTGCGGATCGGCGAGCCCGATATCCTCCACCGCCATGCGCACGAAGCGCCGCGCGAGGTAGCGCGGATCCTCGCCGCCCTCCAGCATCCGCGCGAACCAATAGAGCGCGGCATCCGGGTCCGATCCGCGCACAGATTTATGGAGCGCCGAGATCAGGTTGTAATGCTCGTCGCCCGATTTGTCGTATTTCGCCGCGCGGCGCATCAGTCGGGTCGAGAGCGCGTCCGTGTCGAGATTGCCGGTCACTTTCCATGCCGCGACCTGCTCGACCAGGTTCAGAAGCGCGCGCCCGTCGCCATCGGCCATCTCCAGCAGCGCCTCGCGCGCCTTGCCGGTCAGCGGCAGGGGACGGCCGAGCGCCTTCTCGGCGCGCTGCGCGAGGCGTTCCAGGTCGGCGAGGTCGAGCCGCTCGAGTACCATGACCTGCGCCCGGCTCAGCACAGCGGCGTTCAGCTCGAAGCTCGGATTCTCGGTGGTGGCCCCCACCAGCATGATCGTGCCGTCTTCCATATGCGGCAGGAAGCTGTCCTGCTGCGCCTTGTTGAAACGGTGAATCTCGTCGACGAAGAGGAGCGTGCCCCTGCCCTGCCCGCGCCGAAGCTTGGCAGCTTCGAAGACTTTGCGCAGTTCCGGCACGCCGGTGAAGATTGCGGAAATCTGTACGAAGGCGCGGTCGGAGGCATCGGCCAGCAGTCGCGCGATGGTCGTTTTGCCGACGCCGGGCGGCCCCCAAAGGATCAGCGAGCCAAGCGAGCCCGCGGTCAGCATCGCACCCAGCGGCCCATCGGGGCCAAGCACCTGCTCCTGACCGATCACTTCACCCAGCGTTTTGGGGCGGATGCGATCGGCGAGCGGGCGCGGCGCTTCGGGCGCAGGCGCGGAGGGATCGGGGGGCGTGTCGAATAGGTCGGCCATGATGGCGTGAACCTAGTGATTAGCTCGGCTCACGAAAAGCCCCCGTGCGTGTGGGGTCGCACGGGAGCTCTGATCTCCCCCACGCTTTCAATGAAGGTTCTGGGAAAAGTCCATCGACACGACCTGGTTCTTGATCCCGTCGATCTCCATGACCGGCCCCATCGCCGTCATGTCCACTCCAACCCGACCCGCCCAACGCGGCCAATTCGCGTTCAGAAGAGTAAGGGCGGAGCTTGCGCCGAGTTGCCGGGCGGAATTGCCGATTTCCTGCACGAGACGCGCATGGACCTTGCGGCGCAGCGCCATCGGAACGTCATGCGACACGAAGAGACGCGAGCTTTCCCACACGGTCTCGCTGACCGGAGCTTCGTCATAGAGAAGATCTGACGGGATCGTCGCGAGTAGCCCACGCTGCGCATCGCGGATCATGTAGCTGTAGATCCCGCAGGTTGCCGTCGTGGGCGTGAGACGGTTGCCTGCCAGCACCTTGCCCAGTTCGTCATGGACCACCACCCAGCGGCTCGCCGGGGTGTCATACTGATCATATTCCATGCCCATCGCTTCAGGGAGGTCCCATTTGTTCTGGACGATGAAGAGCTCGCGACGTGCGCGCAGCATGTTTGCGAATAGCTCACCATGATTATGGAAATTGGTGAACGAAAGCGTAGTGGTCTGCATGTCTTCCTCCTGCAGGTTTAACACAGTACAGCCGTGCGGAGGGTCAACAACACTATAACAGGCGGAAATCCTTTGCGCGCTGAATAGCTTCGGCGGTCGTCCGAGCCATCAGTCTTGCGCGCGCAGAATTCAGCCGCGCCTTGAGCGCGCTTTCCGAAATTCCAAGTTTCGCGGCCGCCGCCGCGTGTCGGTCACCCCCAGCAACACAGCGCAGGGCTTCGATCTGAGCTCGCGTGAGTTCCTCAGGCGGTTGAGTCATATCGTGCATTTCACGCACGATAAGCTCGAAGGTCTCGATCTCGGTAAGGTCGAATTCCCGATCATCGCGCGCCATGCTTGCGATAGTACGGGACCGGATCGGGCCGCATGAGACTGTCGCCCCGTAGATAAGACCGTATTTCTTGGCCTCATCGAAGAGACGGAAAGGATCGGGTAGCCGCGGGTCGCTCCACCGGATTGCGCCGGTCTCGCTAAACCCCCAAGCAGTCATTGGGTCGCGGAGCACATAGCCGTTTGCGGTGTAATGATCGAGCCAAGCCTTGTCGTAAGTCTGGAACGTCATCAGCGGCGCCGTAAAACGAATATGCAGTCCAACAAAATAACCACCTGGAGCTAAACGATCCAAGTCACGGAGTTTCAAATCGATTCTGCTCTGTATCGACATATCTTTTTAGACAGTTTGGAATTAACCCGGTCAACTTAAAAGTGTTCGCGCCCTGCGGAGTTCGCTCCGACAGTGGCTTTACGTCCCCACTCGCCCTCGCGTTTACACTCGCGAAAGCTTCACACCTGCGCAATAACCTTTTGCGCGAGAATTGCGTGAAAATGCAGGCGGAAATAAGAAAATCCCGCCTAAAAGGCGGGATTTCCCAGTACTCGTTGATTTCGAAGGGAAATCATCTGCGAGGATCAATCCTCTGCAGCCTCTTCGGCTTCGACGCGTGCTTTATCTGCAGCACCTTTGGCGTCCAGATCGCGGTCGACGAATTCGATGATCGCCATCGGCGCCATGTCGCCGTAACGGAAACCGGCTTTCAAAATGCGAACGTAGCCGCCCTGACGCTCCTTGTAGCGCGGGCCGAGGATGTCGAACAGCTTCGCGACATACTGGTCCTGCTTGAGCTGCGAGGCCGCCTGACGGCGAGCGTGCAGATCGCCGCGCTTGGCGAGCGTGACCAGCTTCTCGATGACCGGGCGCAGTTCTTTCGCCTTCGGCAGGGTCGTCTTGATCTGCTCGTGCTCGATCAGCGAGCCAGCCATGTTGGCGAAGAGCGCCTTGCGGTGCTCATGGGTACGGTTGAGGCGGCGGTAGCCACGTGCGTGACGCATTGTCATTCTCCAATCTTGCGTTTTGCTTTGTCAGGCCGGCGATGCGTGTCACCGACTCACCTTGGGGTCTTGTGACCCAGATAGTCCCCGGCAGTCCGGGCATTGGAGGGGCGTTTAGCCAACGCCCCTCAATTCGTCAATCAGAACTGGTCTTCGAAACGCTTGGCCAGATCTTCGATGTTCTCCGGCGGCCAATCTTCGACTTCCATCCCGAGATGCAGACCCATGCCCGAGAGCACTTCCTTGATCTCGTTCAGCGACTTGCGGCCGAAGTTCGGGGTGCGGAGCATCTCGGCTTCGGTTTTCTGGATCAGGTCGCCGATATAGACGATGTTGTCGTTCTTCAGGCAGTTCGCCGAACGCACGGACAGTTCCAGCTCGTCCACTTTCTTCAGCAGAAGCGGGTTGAACTCGAGACCGTCGTCCTGGTCCTGCTTGCCAGCCGATTCCGGCTCTTCGAAGTTGACGAAGATCGAAAGCTGGTCCTGCAGGATGCGGGCGGCGAAGGCCACCGCGTCCTCGGCCGACAGCGAACCGTCGGTCTCGACCTTCATGGTCAGCTTGTCATAGTCCAGAACCTGACCTTCACGGGTCGGCTGCACTTCGTAGGCGACTTTCTTGACCGGCGAATAGATCGCGTCGACGGGGATCAGGCCGATGGGCGCATCCTCGGGACGGTTCTTGTCGGCGGCGACGTAGCCCTTGCCGGTGTTCACGGTCAATTCCATGAACAGGTCGGCGCCATCGTCGAGGTGGCAGATCACGTGATCCTTGTTCAGGACCTCGATGCCCGCGGTCTCGGTAATGTCGCCAGCGGTCACGACGCCCGGGCCCTTGGCCGAGATCGAGAGGCGCTTCGGACCTTCAACGTCCATACGCAGAGCAACGCCCTTGAGGTTCAGGACGATATCGGTCACGTCTTCACGAACGCCCGCGACCGACGAGAACTCGTGCAGCACGTTGTCGATCTGGACGCTGGTGATCGCGGCGCCCTGAAGCGACGAGAGCAGTACGCGGCGCAGCGCGTTGCCGAGCGTCAGGCCAAAGCCACGCTCGAGCGGTTCGGCGACGATCGTCGCCTGACGCAGCGGGTCGTTGCCGGGCTTGATTTCAAGCTGCGTCGGCTTGATGAGTTCAGCCCAATTCTTGTGGATCATGCGTTTGCCTCCATACCTGTCCCAGACCCATGCCCAAAGTCGGGGACGCCCGAGGATAAAACCGAAAAATGCGGTCGGGCCGCACGGGAATCCCGCACGGCCCGACCGTCGTAATCTAGATTAGACGCGGCGACGCTTCGGCGGGCGGCAGCCGTTATGGGCGATCGGGGTCACGTCACGGATCGAGGTGACGGTCAGACCGACCGCAGCCAGCGCGCGCAGCGCCGATTCACGACCCGAACCCGGACCCTGAACTTCGACGTCCACGGTGCGCAGACCGTGTTCCTGAGCCTTCTTGGCCGCATCTTCCGCAGCCATCTGAGCGGCGTAGGGGGTCGACTTGCGCGAGCCCTTGAAGCCCATCGTGCCAGCCGACGACCACGAGATCGCGTTGCCCTGCACGTCAGAGATCAGGATTTTGGTGTTGTTGAACGAGGAGTTCACATGAACGACGCCAGCGGCGATGTTCTTGCGTTCCTTGCGCTTAGCGCGAACCTTATCACGAGCCATTTGTCCTGCCTCCCCTTACTTCTTCTTGCCAGCGATGGGTTTCGCCGGGCCTTTGCGCGTGCGCGCATTCGTATGGGTGCGCTGACCGCGCACGGGCAGGTTGCGACGATGACGCAGGCCACGGTAGCAGCCGAGATCCATCAGGCGCTTGACGTTCATCTGAACTTCACGGCGCAGGTCGCCCTCGACGGTGTAGTTGGCGTCGATATGTTCGCGGATCGCGAGCACTTCGGAGTCCGAAAGCTCGTTGACGCGACGGGTCACGTCGATACCCGTGGCTTCGCAAATCTGCTTAGCCGAATGGGGACCGATCCCGGTGATGTAGGTAAGTGCGATCGGGACGCGTTTCCCGGTCGGAATGTTGACGCCAGCAATACGAGCCAAAGCGTGTATCCTTTCGTTGCGAGCCCGTAACCCCAGGCCCTTTTTTCACAACACGAGGCCCGAAACTGGCGCTTCGGACCCCACGATTAATCCCCGAGGGAATCTCTCCCTTTTCGGAAACGATTCTCATCGGAGACGCCGTGACCTAGAGGTAAACGCCCTCCGGGTCAAGGCTTCTTTTACGATTACCCTTGCTGGTCGAGAATCCGCGCGATCGAGGTCGCTACGGTCTCGATTTCGGCCAGCCCGTCGATCGTGAACAGATCGCCCGCGTGGTAGTAGTAGCCGATCAGTGGAGAGGTCTTCTTGTAATACTCCATCAACCGGGTGCGCAGGCTTTCTTCGTTGTCGTCCGCACGACGCTTCACGTCGGTGCCGCCGCACTTCTCGCATTTGCCATCCGCGGGCCAGGGCTTGGTCTGATCATGATAGACCTCGCCGCAACCACCGCAGGTCGAGCGGCCGGTGATGCGGGCGACAAGCGCCTCGTCATCGACCTGCATCTCAATCACCGCGTCGAGCTTGGTGCCCATCTTGGCGAGCAGCTTGCCCAGGGCATCGGCCTGGCCCAGCGTCCGCGGGAAGCCGTCGAAAATGAAGCCTTCGCCACCGGCGGCGAGCTTTTCCTCGATCAGACCGATGACGATCTCGTCGGTCACCAGCTGGCCTTTGGCCATCACCTCGGCGACGACATTGCCCATCTCGGTGCCCGAGTCCTTCGCCTCTCGCAGCATGTCGCCGGTCGAGAGCTGGACCATGCCGCGCTCTTCGACGAGACGGCGGGCCTGGGTGCCCTTGCCCGCGCCAGGCGGGCCGAGAAGAATGATATTTGCCATGTCGGCTCCCCCTGAAAACGCTTGGCGGATTTAGCGGCGCGCGGGCGGCTTGCGCGGCCCCTTCTTCTTCTTGCCCGAACGGCCGCGAAGCTGCGAACGCTCGATCAGACCCTCGTATTGGTGGGCCAGAAGATGCGACTGAATTTGGTTGATGGTGTCCATCGAAACGGTGACCACGATCAGAACCGAGGTGCCGCCGAAGTAGAACGGGATGGACAGCTGCGAACGCAGGATCTCGGGCAGAAGGCAGACCGCAGCGAGATAGGCAGAGCCGATCACCAGAACGCGGCTGACGACGTAGTCGAGATATTCCTCGGTCTTCTTGCCGGGACGGATGCCGGGCACGAAGCCGCCCTGATTTTTCAGGTTATCCGCGACCTCGTCCGATTTGAACGACACGTTCGCGGTGTAGAAATAGGCGAAGAACACGATCATCGCGACGTAGAACAGCAGATACAGCGGCTGACCCGGGCCGAAATAGGCGAGGATCGTCGACATCACGGGACCGGTGTTCTGGCCCGAGAAGGTCGCGATGGTGGTCGGCAGCAGCAGGAGCGACGAGGCGAAGATCGCCGGGATGACGCCCGCCGGGTTCACCTTGATCGGCAGGTGGCTGGAGCCGCCGTCATAGACCTTCATCCCCACCTGACGGCGCGGATACTGGATATGGATCTTGCGCAGCGCGCGTTCCATGAAGACGACGAAGGTGATCACGATCGCGATCATCAGGATCACCCCGAGGATCACCGGAGTGGAGATCGCACCCGCACGCCCCTGCTCGAGGAAGCGGGCCAGAGCCGCCGGGATTTCCGCGACGATACCGACGAAGATGATGAGCGAGATGCCGTTGCCGATGCCGCGTGCGGTGATCTGCTCACCCAGCCACATTAGGAACATCGTGCCGCCGACGAGCGTGATGACCACGGCTGCGACGAAGAACAGGCCCGGATCGTGTGCCAAATCGCCCTTCTCGAGCGACACGGCCAGACCCCATGCCTGGAAGGTCGCCAGGGCCACGGTCGCATAGCGCGTGATCTGGTTGATCTTTTTGCGGCCTTGCTCGCCTTCCTTCTTCATCTGCTCGAGTGCGGGCACCAGAGCGGTCAGAAGCTGGATGATGATCGAGGCCGAGATATAGGGCATGATGCCGAGTGCGAAGACACCCATCCGACCGAGCGCGCCGCCCGTGAACATCGACAACACGCCGCCAAGGCCGGAGCCCGCGCTTTGCATGAATTCGCGCAGTGCCTGCGCGTCGATGCCCGGAACCGGAATATAGGTGCCAAGGCGGTAGATGATCAGCAAACCAATGGTGAAGAAGATGCGCTGGCGCAGCTCGGTGGCTTTGCCCAGGGCGTCCCAGCTGAGGTTCGCCGCCATTTGCTCTGCAGCAGATGCCATATGCTCGTCTCTTTCATGTAAAGCGCCGCCCAACCGGTTCCCGGTCGGCGGCGCCTAGAAAACCTTCGCCTATGTAATCGGGCCGGGGCCCGCTCACAACAGCTTATTCAGCGGCCTGCGCCACCGTGACCGAGCCGCCAGCCTTCTCGACAGCCTCGATGGCCGATTTCGAAGCGCCGGTGACCTTCAGAGCCACTTTCGACTTGATGTCGCCCTTGGCGAGAACACGCACGCCATCGAGCTTGCGGCGCACGACACCGGCCGCGACCAGAGCGTCTTCGGTGATGTCCGATTTCGCGTCGAGCTTGCCGGCTTCGATGAATTTCTCGATCTGGCCGAGGTTCACGACGTTGAACTTCTTCGCGTTCGGCTTGGTGAAGCCACGCTTCGGAAGACGACGATAGAGCGGCATCTGGCCGCCTTCGTAACCGTTCAGGGCCACACCCGAACGTGACTTCTGACCTTTGATACCACGGCCAGCCATCTTGCCCTTGCCCGAGCCGGGACCGCGGGCGACGCGCTTTTTCTTCTGGGCCGCGCCTTCGTTGTCGCGCAGTTCATTGAGTTTCATATCGCTTCTCCTTGCCGGAACACCTTCCCGAAGCGAGTGCGGAAGGGACACGGCTTTTTGCGTTGATTCTGATGCGGCCGTCTGGCCACCGGGGGCGTATAGTGCGTTTGCCCCGCGCACGCAACTCCCGCGTTCGCGCTTCGGGCGGTGGCTTGGGCTGCCGTTCCCCCTCCTCTGCCCGGGGACATTTTCTGCGCCTCGCTTGACCTTCCCACCCCCCTCTCGCTACTGCAGATGCAGTATTTGCGAGGGACATTCATGACGCGCATCCTGATCACCGGCACCGCGGGCTTCATCGGTTACCATCTGGCGAAGCTGCTGCTCGACGAAGGTTACCGGGTGCATGGCTATGACGGGATGACCGACTATTATGATGTCGCCCTCAAACAGCGCCGTCACGCGATGCTGCTGCAGAATCCGAATTTCTCCGCGACCGAGGGGATGCTCGAAGACCTCGAGACCTTCGACGCGATGGCGGATGAGTTCAAACCCGAGATCATCGTCCATCTCGCAGCTCAAGCCGGCGTGCGCTACAGCCTCGAACAGCCCCGCGCCTATATCGAGGCGAATATCGTGGGCACCTTCAACGTGATGGAGGCCGCGCGCCGCCACGAGGTTAAGCACCTGCTGATGGCCTCGACCTCGTCGGTCTACGGCGCGAACGAGGACTTGCCCTATGCCGAGACCGACAAGGCAGACACGCAGCTGACGATCTATGCGGCGACGAAGAAGGCGACCGAGTCGATGGGCCATTCCTATGCTCATCTGTGGAACCTGCCGACGACCATGTTCCGCTTCTTCACGGTCTACGGGCCGTGGGGCCGCCCCGACATGGCGCTGTTCAAGTTCACCGACGCGATCCTGAACGACCGCCCGATCGACATCTATAACCATGGCGAGATGTATCGCGACTTCACCTATGTCGAAGACCTCGTGCGCGGCATCCGCCTGTTGATCGATGCAGTCCCCGAGCGCCCCGCCTCGCGCGACGAGATCGCAGAGGGCGACAGCCTTTCGCCCGTGGCCCCCTACCGGATCGTCAATATCGGCAATTCCGACAAGGTGAAGCTTCTGGATTTCGTCGATGCGCTGGAGACCGAGCTGGGCCGCCCCGCAAAGCGCAATTACATGGAGATGCAGAAAGGCGACGTGCCCGCGACATGGGCCGATGCCTCGCTTCTGCAAAGCCTTACCGGATACCGTCCGCAGACGAATGTCCGCGAGGGGATCGCGAAATTCGTGGCGTGGTTCCGCGACTATTACGGGAAATAACCGGGCCGCCCCTTGCCGCAGCGCAGCAATCGCCTAAGTCACGGGGCTGATACTCGCGCTACACGCCTATTTTCGGAGACTACCATGACGCTCGAACCCCGCCACGCGCGGGCCGTGATCCTGTCGCTGGCCCTTGGCACTTTCGGTATCGGCGTGATCGAATTCGCGTCGATGGGGCTGCTGCCCTATTACGCGGCCGATTTCGGGATCACCGAGGCGCGGGCCGGTCATGCGATCTCGGCCTATGCGCTTGGCGTCGTGATCGGCGCGCCGCTTCTGGCGGTGATCGGCGCGAAAATCCCGCGCAAGCAGTTCCTGATCGGGCTGATGGGGTTCTATGCGGTGGCGAACCTGCTGGCCGGGTTCGCACCGAATATGGATAGCTTCATGGCGGCGCGCTTCGCCTCGGGCCTGCCGCATGGGGCCTATTTCGGGATGGCGATGCTGTTCGCCGCTGACCTGATGCCCGTAGGCAAACGCGCGCAGGGCATCGCGATGGTGATCTCCGGCCTGACGATCGCGAATATCGTGGGCGTGCCGCTGGCGGGGGCGATCGGCCAGAATTTCGGCTGGCGCTGGGGCTTTGCTATCGTGGCGGTGATCTGCGCGGCTTCGGCCCTGATGATCGCGCGCGTCGCCCCTGCGACACCGCGCGATCCGAACGCCAGCCCGATGCGCGAGCTCGGTGCTCTGGCCAATCGCTCGGTCTGGCTGACGCTTCTTGTAAGCTCGATCGGCTTCGGCGGCATCTTCGCGGTCTATTCCTACCTGTCAGCGGCGATGATCGACACGCAGGCAGGCCCCGCCTGGACGATCCCTGTGGCACTGTCCGCCTTCGGCGTGGGCGGCACGCTGGGCAACTGGATTTCGGGCAAGCTCTCTGATTGGTCGCGCTTCGGCGCGGGGGTGATCCTGCTTTGCGGGATGATGGTGATGTCGATCCTCTACACCTTCACCATTGGCAACTGGGTCGCGATGTCGGTGGCGATGGTCGCGCTCGGCTCGACCGCCGGGATGGTGATCCCGATGCAGATGCGGCTGATGGAAGTCGCGGGCGAGGCTCAGACGCTCGCCGCTGCCCTCAATCACGCGGCCTTCAACCTCGCCAACGCGATCGGGCCGTTTCTTGCCGGGATCGCGCTGGCAGAAGGCTATGGCTGGACCGCCACAGGTTATGTCGGTGCGGGGCTGGCAGCGGCGGGGCTCGTCTTTCTCGCCATCGCGTGGATCGACAGCCGTCGCCCCGCCGCCGTTCCCGCTTAGGCTTTCTCGATACGCACCGGGACGCCCTTGGAGCCGGGCGTCTTCGACAGCTCGTCATTGAGCCCCACCGGCACCAGCACGTTGCACTCGGGGTAATAGCCCCCGACCGTGCCGCGCGGCAGCTCGAACGTGACGACCTTCAGCCCGGTCTTGCTGCGTGCGACCCCATCATCCATGTCGCCATGGACAACCACAGGGTCGCCGTGCTCGAGCCCGAGATCGGCCATGTCGATCTTGTTCATCAAGAGCACGTCACGCGTCCCCTCGATCCCGCGGAAGCGGTCCGAATAGCCGTAGATCGTGGTGTTGAACTGGTCGTTGGAGCGCATCGTGATCATCCGGTAGCGGCCCGGTTTGTCGTCGAACCCCAGCGCGTTGAGCTTGGACGGCGTCGTGAACTCCAGCTTGCCACTCTCGGTCTTCCAGATGCGATCATGCGCCGGATTGCCGCGCCAGAACCCGCCCGGCTCGTTCAGCCGCTCGTTGAAGCCGCGGAAGTCGTCCGGGTAGGTCGCCTCGATCAGGTCTCGGACCTTGGAGTAGTCCTTCACCCATTCGTCCCATTTCAGCTTCGGGTTAGGCTCGCAGATCGCCTTCGCGATGCTACAGGTGATCGCCAGCTCGGATTTCAGCTTATCCGACGCGGGCGCACCCTTGCCGAGCGAGCCATGGATCATCGAAAAGCTGTCCTCGACCGAGACGTATTGGTTACCCGTTTCCTGCTCGTCCTTTTCCGACCGGCTCAGACAGGGGAGGATATAAGCCACTTCGCCCGGATAGAGATGGGAACGGTTGAGCTTCGTCGAGATCATCACCGTGAGCTTCTGCTTCGGCCACGCCTCTTCTATCCGGTCGCTATCGGGTAGCGCGCGAACCAAGTTGCCGCCGAGCGAGAAGGTAGCCGAGACCTTGCCCTCCAGCATCGCCTGCGCGGCGTCGACGATGTGGAAACCGTCTTCCTGCGGCGGCTCGAAACCGTAGAGCTCGCGCAGCTTGTCCATCGGGATCAGCTTCGCCTTTTCGGCGATGCCCACCGTACGCTGGCCCTGAACGTTGGAGTGGCCGCGCACCGGGCAGCACCCCGCGCCCTTGCGCCCGATATTGCCGCGCAGCGCGAGGAAGTTCACCAGCATCCCTATATTGGTCGCCCCATGCGCGTGCTGAGTAAGCCCCATGCCATAGACGCCGATGACCTTCTGGGCGTGGATGTAGACATCCGCCGCCTGCCGCAGCTCGGCCTCGGACAGCCCGCATTCCTCGGTGATTTGTTCCCACGACGTCGTGCGGCAGAAGGTCAGGAACTCGTCGTAATTGATCGCGTGCTCTTTCAGGAACTCCCAGTCGACGACCGCTGGGCGACCCTGCGCCTGGGCTTTCTCGTCCTCTTCGAGCACCGCCTTGCACAGGCCGGTCAGCGCCGCGATGTCCGAGCCTGCCTTCAACTGGTGATACTGGTCGGAGATCTTCGTCTCGTGGCCCCGTGCCATGTCGTAGAGGTTCTGCGGATCGACGAAGCTGACGAGCCCCTGTTCCTTCACCGGATTAAAAGTGACGATCTTCGCCCCGCGATCCTTCGCCGCCTTCAGCGGATGCAGGAAACGCGGCGAGTTGGTGCCGGGGTTCTGACCGAAGAAGAAGAAGCAGTCGGTCTCTTCGAGATCTTCCCAGAGAATGGTGCCGACCGGCGAGCCGATCACCTTCTTGAGGCCGACCGAAGTCGTCTCGTGGCACATATTGGAGCTTTGCGGCAGGTTGTTGTTGCCGTAGGCGCGCGCCATCAGAGCCCAGAGATAGCTCGCTTCCAGCCCGGCATGGCCCGAGGAATAGAATACGACCTCTTTCTTCGGCAGCCCCTTCACGATCGAACCGATCTCGGCGAAGGCCTCGTCCCAGCTGACCTCGACATAGCGGTCGGAGGCGCGATCGTAGCGCATCGGCGCGGTCAGGCGGCCGGTCTTTTCCAACTCGTGATCGGGCCAGTCCTTGAGTTCCGCAACCGTATGATCATCCCAGAACTCGGGCGTGTGGCGCGATTTCGTCATCTCCCAGAGCGTCGCCTTCGCCCCGTTTTCGCAGAATTCGAACGGGTGGTAATTGGCAGGTTTCGGGAAGGCGCAGGAGGCGCACATGAAGCCGCCCGGCTTGTTCTGCCGCTCGAGTTCGCGCAGCACGTCAGGCGAAGAAGGCCAGGATTCACCGAAGATCCGGGCGATACCCTTCAACGAGCCCCACCCGCCCGACGGGCCGCTTTCTTCGGGAAGTTTATCTAGCTTGTCAGACATGGCGCGCAGCTCCTCCGGTTTTGGTCCGCGCAGATACGAGCACGCGCGCCCCGAGGGACGCGCGTAGGCCGGACTTACCGGCTGAAGGCGACATATGGAAAACGTCGGGCATGAAATCTGTACGCGGGATATGGATCACGCAGACCCAACCAAGCGTTTGCGCCCCCGGTTCCAGCGGTTCTCGCGCCTCACTCAGTAGTGATGTTCATGCTCGGACGTCTTGCCGCGGAACACCCAGTAGGCATAGGCCGTATAAGCAAGGATGATCGGCAGGAAAATCGCCGCGCCGACGAGGATGAAGCCCTGCGACATCGCCGGTGTGGAGGCCTCGCGGATGGTGATTGAGGCGGGCACGATATAGGGGAAGATCGACAGTCCCAGTCCCGCGAAACACAGCACGAAGATAGCGATCCCCGACAGGTAGGCGACGACGCCTCGGTCCGAGCGGATCGCCGTCCAGTAGCCGAAGCCCGCCACGAGCAGCAGAAGCGGCACCACCGCGCTCCAGATCACGCCCGGCCATTGGAACCAGCGGTGATAATATTCCGGATGCAGGAACGGGGTGGCGAGCGAAGCGAGGCCGATGAACCCCAGCGTCGCGATCAGCGCGCGCTCCCCGATCCGGCGCGCCAGATCATAGAGCCCGTGCGAAGTCTTGATGACCAGCCAGGCTGCCCCCAGCATCACGTAGCCCGCCACCAGCGCCAGCGCGGTGCCGAGCGAGAAGAAGCTCACCCAGTCGAACGGGCCGCCGGTGAAGGTCCGGTCGGTCACTTCGGGGCCGCGCAGCAGCCCGCCGAGGATCGCGCCCTGCGCCAGCGTCGCGACGAGCGATCCGCCGAAGAACGCCCGGTCCCACAGCCGCTGCCAGCGCCGGGTCTTGCCACGAAACTCGAAGGCCACACCCCGGAACGCGAGCGCGAGCAGCATTATGACGATTGGGATATAAAGTGCGTTCAGGATGATCCCGTAGGCCAGCGGAAAGACGGCAAGCAGACCGCCGCCGCCCATCACCAGCCATGTCTCGTTGCCGTCCCAGACCGGGGCGACCGAGTTCATCGCGCGGGTGCGGTTCTCCTCGGAGCCGAGGAACGGAAACAGGATGCCGATGCCGAGATCGAACCCGTCGAGCACCACGTAGGTCAGGATCGCGAAGGCGATGATCGCGGCCCAGATGTCGGGCAGGTAATGCGCAAAACCGGTCATGCGTGGGCCCCCTCTTTCTCGGTCGTCACATCATTGGCGAGCATCGCGCCCGCCACGCCGCCTGCGCGCTGCGGCGTGTTCTCCACCGGCTCGGCACCTTCCGGTCCGCGCCGCATCAGCCGCAGCAGGTAGAAGGTGCCCGAACCGAAGAGGAAGGCATAGACCACGACGAACCCGATCAGCGCGGCCCAGGCCTGCCCCGCCGTCAGCGAGGACACGGACTCCGCCGTCGTGAAGTGACCGTAGATGGTGTAGGGCTGGCGGCCGAATTCGGTGGTGAACCAGCCCATGATGATCGCGAGGAAGCCGCCCGGCGCGAAGACCAGCGCCACCTTGTGGAAGAGGCCCGGCTCATGCAGGCGCTTGCGCCACATCAGCCACCCGCCCCAGAGCCCGATCGCGGCGAAGGCGAAGCCGAGCCCCACCATGATCCGGAAGGTGAAGAAGACGATCGTCATCGGCGGGCGCTCATTCGGCGGGAAGTCCCCGAGGCCCGGCACCTCGCCATCGAGCGAGTGTGTCAGGATCAGCGAGGACGCATAGGGCACCTCGATCTTGTAATCGGTGCGCTCCTTGCTCGGGCTCGGGATGCCGAAGAGGATCAGCCCGGCACCCTTGCTGGTCTCCCAATGCCCTTCCATCGCCGCGATCTTGGCAGGCTGATGTTCGAGCGTATTGAGCCCGTGCTGGTCGCCGGCGAAGATCTGGATCGGTGCGGTCACGAGGATCATCCCGATCGCCATGCGGAACATGGTGCGCACGGCATCGTCCGCATTGCCCCGGATGTGATGCCACGCGCCGACACCCGCCACGACGAGCGCGGTCGTGAGATAGGCCGCCAGCACCATGTGCACGAAACGATAGGGCAGCGAGGGATTGAAGATCACCTCGAGCCAGCTGGTCGGAATGAATTGGCCGACATCGTTGATCTTGAAGCCCTGCGGCGTCTGCATCCAGCTGTTCACAGAGAGAATCCAGAAGGCCGAGATCAAGGTGCCGACCGCGACCATCGTGACCGCGAACATGTAGATCCACTTGTTCACCCGGTTGCGGCCAAACAGCATGATCCCGAGGAAACCGGCCTCGAGGAAGAAGGCCGTCATCACCTCGTAGCCCATCAGCGGCCCGATCACCGGGCCCGCCTTGTCGGAAAAATGCGCGAAGTTCAGACCGAACTCGTAGGACATCACGACGCCCGAGACGACACCCATCCCGAAGACCACCGCGAAGATGTGTTTCCAGAACTCGAAAATTCGCTGGTAGACCTGTTTGCCGGTGATCATCCGCAGGGCTTCCAGCACCATCAGGTAGCTCGCCGTGCCGATCGAGAAGGCCGGGAAGACGATGTGTGCCGCGACGACGAAGGCGAATTGCGCCCGCGCCAGATCGAGTGTCGGTATGTCGAATATGCTCATGGTCGTCCGCGTTTCTGCACGTTACGTGATAAGAACTAGACTTACCCGAGGGTACGGCAACCGCCGGGCCATGGTTCAAACGTCGCAGCGTGGCGGGATGTCGCAGGCTCAATGAAAAAAGCCCGCGCGGAGTTCCGCACGGGCTTTATACAAAGTTGGCGTCACGTCTTTCACGCAACTTGCTTGAGGGCGCTTTCTTCCGGGATGAACTCCTCGTGGAGCGCCTTGATCACGGGTTTCAGATCGTCCCGTTCGAGGACGAATTGCACGTCCACACTCCGCGGTCCCTGCGTGGCGCCGAGGCTTTCCATATCCGCTTTCGCGATCGCCTGCAGTCCACGGGTCAGTACCGAGAGACCGCTCAGGTCACGCCCGATGACCGAGGCCATCGAGAGCATCCGGGCCGAAATTTCCGCCGAGGGATAAATCTCGCAAAGATCCTTCTCGACGCGCTGCAGCACACGGATCGGGGCATCGACGTAATGGGTGATCGTGTTCGCATTCGAGGCCTTGGACACGATACGAACGTCGTGGCGCGTCAGCACCTCGAGGATCTTGGCGTCGTAGCCTTTCACGCCGACCATGTCCTGTTCGAACACTTCGAGCGCGATGATATCGAGGCCGGTCACCATTTCGACCGCCGCTTCCTTGGCGGGCTTGTCGTCGATCAGCGTGCCCGGATCGCCCGGGTCGAACGCGTTGGTGACACGCAGCGGAACGTCCGCCTGGCGCAGGGTCTTGGCGGCCTTCGGGTGGATCGCCTCCATGCCCATGTTCGACATCTGGTCGGCCACGTCGTAGTTCGTATGACCCAGCTTGCGCACCTTGCCCTCGCCCACCAGCTTCGGGTCGGCGGAAGACAGGTGGAATTCCTTGTGAATGATCGCCTCGCGCGCGCCGGTGAGGGCTGCGAGCTTGGAGAAGGTCACTTCGGAGTAGCCACGGTCGAATTCCCGCATCAAGCCTTCGGCACATTGCGCATAGCCCGTCACGATCGGAAGCTCGGATTTCGGATCGATGTCCTTCATCGCACCCATGATCCGGCCTTCTAGGTCGTGATCGGTCTCGTCGCGCCAACCGGACAGGTCGACGAGACGTGCGTTCACGCCGTTGCGCTGCAAAAGGAGCGTCGTGACGAAAGCGGAGTGCGCCTCGCCCAGACCCGACAGCAATTCGCGGATCTGCAGCATATGCTGCGAGAGCCGGAAGTGCCCGTAGGAGCACAGACGCTGCAGGTCGATCAGGCAGTTGCGCGCGCCTTCGGTGCGCTCGCGGACGAACTCGGTCGCCTGCGCGATGTCGCCGGGATGCTTGAGCACATTCTCATGGGCTTCGATCATCGCGGTGGACACGCGGCTCAGCGCCTCGTGCCAGCCATGTTCGCTGTCGGCCTTTGCGAATTGCGCATAGACACCCGCCTCGCCCGATTTCTTGTGTTCGAGCAGCAGATCGGTGATGCCACCGAACGCCGAGACGACGAAAATGCGGTTATAGAGATCGGCGCCCTTGCGGTCTCCGATGAACAGCGTGTCGAGCAACTCGTCCACGCGGCTCATGGAGGTGCCGCCAATCTTTTCGACCGTGTGATTCTGGTGGGTCAATTTGGCCCCCTTACGAATTTTCCAGTTCTTCGGCCGGCGCGTACGACCCGTCTTCACGGTGAACCTCGTTACCGGTCACCGGCGGGTTGAAGCAGCAAGCCATGACGAGGTCTTCGTCCCCCGCGACGAGGCGGTGATGGTCATGCAGGTTAAGCGCATACATCACGCCCGGTTTGATTTCGTGGCGCGTGCCGTTGTCGAGCTCGGTGATGTGGCCGTTGCCCGAGATGCAGTAGACGCTCTCGAAATGGTGCTTGTAGTGGAACGTGTGGTCCGAACCCGCCTTCAGCGTGGTGATGTGAAAGCTGAAGCCCATCTTGTCGTCGGCCAGCAGCATGCGAACGCTGCTCCAGTCGGCATCGGACACGTCGCGGTCTGTGTTCTTGAGCTTGTTGAAATCACGAACGATCATGATCGTTTCTCCGTATTTGAATTCGTTGGATCGCCGGGGAGGGGGCGGCGGATTATTCCGCCGCGATGTCCGTGCGTTCACCGGTCACCTCGGTGGCGGCTTCACGCAGGATTTCCAGCCCCTTGCGGAATTGTTCCATCGGCGTGGTCAGCGGTGCGAGCACCTTCACGACCTGGTCGTCATTGCCCGAGGTTTCGATCACGAGACCTTTCTCGAAGCAGCGACCGCAGATCGCCGAGGCAAGCTCGCCGGTGCCGACATCGACACCCTGCATCAGGCCCCGGCCCTTGAGGAAGGCACCCGGCACGAGATCGGCCACGGCGGCCAGACCTTCACGCAGGACGTCCGATTTCACGGCCAGTTCCTTCTGGAACTTGTCGTCGGCCCAGAACTTCTCGATCGCCACGGTGGCGGTCACGAAGGCATGGGTGTTGCCGCGGAAGGTGCCGTTATGCTCGGCCGGGCCGAACACGTCGTAGTCGGGACGCACCAGAACCAGCGCCATCGGCATGCCGAAGCCGGAGATCGACTTCGCTTGGGTCACGACGTCCGGCATCACGTCCATCTCCTCGAAGGAGAAGAAGGTGCCGGTGCGGCCGCAGCCTGCCTGAATGTCGTCGATGATGAACAGCGCACCGTGCTTGCGGGCGACTTGTTCGACGCCTTTCACGAATTCCGGGCTTGCGGCGTTGAGGCCGCCCTCGCCCTGAACCGTCTCCAGCATGATCGCCGCCGGAGCGTCGATCCCGCCCGAGGCGTCCGAGAGCATCTGGTCGAGCAGCGCGACCGAATCGACGCCATCGGCATAGGCGTCATAGGGCATGCGGGTCACGCCATGCGTGTCCATACCGGCGCCGCCACGGTGATAACCGTTACCGGTCGCGGCCAGAGCGCCCATGGTCACGCCATGGAAGCCGTTGGTAAAGGTGATGATATTGGTGCGGCCAGTCGCCTTGCGCGCGATCTTCATCGCGGCTTCGACGGCGTTCGCGCCGGTCGGACCGACGAACATCAGCTTGTGGTCCATGCCGCGCGGGGCGAGGATATGCTCCTCGAAGGCGCGCAGGAACTTGCCCTTGCTGTCGGTGTGCAGGTCGAGCGCGTGGCCCATCTTGTTCTCGGTCAGGTGCTCGATCAGCGCCTGCTTCATGTCCGGGTCGTTATGCCCGTAGTTCAGCGACGAGCAACCGGCGAGGAAGTCGATATAGGTGTTGCCCTCGGCGTCGGTCAGCTCCGAGCCTTGCGCGCTGGTGAAAACCGTATCGAAGCCGCGGCAGTAGGAGCGGGCTTCAGATTCGCGTTGGGTAAAGATCGTCTTATCCGTCGAATGAACGGTCATGGGGGACTCCGTAGAATTGGGGGAAAGAGGAGGGTGCGCGGCCTGAGATCAGGCGGCAGCACGCGCCTCCTCGGGGAAGGTGATGGTGACCATATGTTCGGTCGAGGCGTGGCCGTCGAAATGGTCTTCTTCGTGGAAGTGCGCCTCATCGGTCAGCTCGCCGCCCATCGAACGGGCGAAGGAACGGAAGAGCGCCCAGCTGGCTTCGTTGCTCTTGGTGATGGTCGTCTTCAACTTGGTGCAGTCTTCGGCGACGTCGCGCTGGATGAGGTGGCGCAGCATACGCTTGCCAAGACCCAGCCCCCGCGCGTCGGGGGAAACAGCCACTTGCCACACGAAGAACGTGTCCGGCTCGGACGGGGCGATGTAGCCCGAAATCCAGCCGACGACCTCGCCTTCGCGCTCCACGAGGACACAGGTGTCCCCGAAGTGATCGCACTGCAGAAGGTTGCAATACATCGAATTTTCATCAAGCGGCTTGCAGCGGCGGATCAGCTTCCAGATTTCGCTGCCGTCTTCGGACTCCGGCTTACGGAAGACCAGTTCAGAACCCTTCTTGATCGACTCGACTTGCGGCACAGCTCTTTCCTCTCGTTTGCTTCGGTAGCCTAAGTAGTTCATGTAGTCGAAAATTTCAACCACCTAACTAATGGAACCCGGAAAAGTTCCGCTTATAGCCTTATATTCTTGCTTATAAGCCCTAAATACCGTTAGTATGACAAAGCAAATGAGTAGAAGCGAACGAAATAAGCTTAGCAAAGCCAAGCAATTGCAGAACACGGAACTCTCTGCGATACTGGGCCGTCTTGATAAAAAAGGGGCCCGCCGCCTGATGGAGCGTGTCGATACGAGCCTGATCGCTTTGCGTAGAATCCTGCGCGCGACCGAAATGTTCGGCCGCGACCTGGCGAAGGCTGCCGGGCTGACGCCTGCGCAGTTCCGCGTGCTTCAGGTGATTTCCGAAAAAGGCTGGTCGACCCCCAAGGCCATCGCACAGCGTATGGGCGTGAGCCAGGCGACGATGACAGCGCTGATCGACAAGCTCGAGCGCAAGGGCATGGTGACCCGTCAGCGCTCCGAACGGGACCGCCGTCAGACCGATATCGTGATTACGGAGCTCGGCGCGAGCGCGATCGACGAGGCACCCGACGCCCTGCAGCAAATCTTCGTCCGCCGATTCGAGGCACTGGAAGATTGGGAGCAGGCGCAGATCATCGCCTCGCTCGAGCGCGTCGCCTCGATGCTCGACGCGCATGAGATCGACGCCGCCCCCGTTCTCGATTGGGGCGACATTTCCGGCAAGCCGAACTGATCAGGCCCGGATCCACGTCCCGTCCGGGGCGCGGATGAACCTCTCGTTCTCGATCGGCTCGAAGCTCATGTCCCGCGCCCCGTAAAGCGTGATCGACAGAGCGTCGCGCCCCCCTTCGATCACGTTGAACGTATTCGGCTCGCCGCGCAGGCGCGAGGACAGGCCCGTCCCCGCCTGCACGAACAGTATGCCCGGCACAGCCGAGAAGGGGGCCACCAACCCGGTGTGCAGATGCCCCGAAAGCACGAGATCCGCACCGCATTCCGACATGCCCTGCAGCGCGTCCCCTGCCCCCTCCATGAGAGCCTTGTCGACCTCGGGGCCGTGTTCGAGCGGATGGTGCATCACTGCGACTCGCAATCTCTCGCCCGCTTCTTCGAATTCCTGACACAGACGGGAGATCGTGCGGTCGGGCACCTTCCCGCGCTGCCACGCGAAGCGGTTGACCGTGTTCACGCCCACCACCTTGAAGCCGTCGGTCTCGTAGACTGGTTCGAGATCGTGATTGATAGCGGATTTGTAGCGCCCGAAGGGCTTGAGCATCCGAAGAACGATATTGTCGAGTGGCGTGTCGTGATTGCCGGGCACCGAGAGCGTCTCACTCTCGATCTGCTCGAGGAACATCCGAGCTTGCATGAACTGACCGCGCCGGGCGCGCTGCGTGAAATCCCCCGAGATCACCGTCAGATCGGGTTCGAGCTGGTTCAGTGCCGTAAGAAGCGGCATCTCGAGTTCGGGCAGGCTGCGCCCGAAATGCAGGTCGGAAAGGTGAACGATACGTGTCATGCAGTTGCGTCTTGGGGTTCGGTCTCGCCATGCGTCGCGGGCAGCACGATCCAGAGCGGCTCGTCGGACATCTTGAAGCGGAATGGGCTTTCAGCGCGGCATTTCTCACCGTCATAGGCCAGAAGGCCTCTACGGCGCACGGTTTCGATCTCGAAGGATTTCGCCCGGATCAACTCGTAATCCTCGCCCTGCTTTGTCTTGCGGCGCACAAGGCGCATGGAGAGACGGAAGAGATCCCGGCGGGTCTGCGCCTTTGCCACGAGCACCGCGAAGGCGTCGTCGCTGATCACGGTCGCCCCGTCGAGCCCGAAGAAATCGAGCTGATAGGCGGAGCGGGCGATGAAGACGAGCGCCGTGCGTCGACTCAGCTTTTTTCCGTCAGCCGTAATCTTCAGCTGCATCGGGCGCTGGAACCGAAGGAAGGTCTTGAACACCGACCAATGCGCGACGATCCGGCGGCGCCCCCAGCGCGCATAGATGTCCTCGCGCGCCTTCAAGATCGACGGGTAGATGCCGAGCGAGGCATTGTTCAGAAACACCTGCCCGTTCACTTCGCCGACGCGGATCGAGTGCGCCTTGCCTTCGCGGATCGCGCGCGCCGCCTCTTCCGGATCCTCGGAGAGACGCAGGCCTCGGGCGAAGAAGTTGAAGGTACCGAGCGGCAGTACGGCCATCGGCACATCCTGCCCCACCAGCGCACCCGCGACAGCCATCGCGGTGCCGTCACCACCCGCCGCCACGATCATCTCCGCGCCCTCGTCGAGCGCTTTACGCACGGTCGCCACAATGTCGCTTTCCGGCGACCATCGATAAAGCGACGCACCGTCACCAAGCGCCTCCATCGCGCGGCTGATCGCTTCCTCGTCCTTGGCATTGCCCCCCGAAGAGGGGTTCGCAATCAGCGCGACCGCTTCGCGACGCAGCGCGGCGCTCGGCTGCGGCGGGGCGCCGGAATCGGGGTCAGCATCGGAATTTCCGACGTCTTTCCCGTGACTTATACCGGACGGAAGCGCGGAGTCCGCACCGGGGGTCACGGCGGCGGAAAACCCCGTGTTATTCTCCGACGAAACGGAGTCCTTGGGCTCGGTTGTCATGCTTTCACCTCTTCGTGCGGCTGTAACGCCGCACGGAGCCGGAAAGGTCCGTGAAAAGGTTGCGCGCCTCGACTTGGTTATTTACGACATAGAAGTGTCGGAATTTGGCAAGTCCTGCGCGCGTTCTCACGTGAGCGTGACTTCATGAGGATTCCAACCCGGGAAAATCCGGGACTTATCGCGACCGGTATCACGGCGGCAGCCCGCGCGGATCGCTTCAAATCAAAGCTGCCACAACAGGAGGACCTGTATGAACAAGAAAGCGCTTGCCGCGCTACTGACGGCGCTGCCGCTGGCGACCTTCTCGGCGCCTGCCTTCGCCGCCGACGGCGAATGTGGTTCCGTCACCGAAGCGGAAATGAACTGGGCTTCGGCCGGTGTCGCCGCTTGGGTCGACAAGATCATTCTCGAAAACGGCTACGGCTGTGACGTGACGCTGGTGACCGGCGACACGATGCCCACCTTCACCTCGATGAACGAGAAGGGCGAGCCCGATATCGCGCCCGAGCTTTGGGTGAACGCGGTGAAGGTCGCGCTCGACAAGGCCGTCAGCGAGGACCGCCTCGTGATCGCCGCCGAAATCCTCAAGGATGGCGGCGAAGAAGGCTGGTGGATTCCGAAATACGTCGCCGACGAGCACCCCGAGATCAAGACGGTCGACGATGCGCTGAAGCATCCCGAGCTGTTCCCCGATCCCGAAGAGCCGTCGATCGGTGGCGTCTACAACTGCCCGTCGGGATGGAACTGCCAGATCTCGACCGCGAACCGCTTCAAGGCCCACAAGGCCGAGGAGAAGGGCTTCAAGCTGGTCGACACCGGTTCGGCTGCGGGCCTCGACGGCTCGATCGCCAATGCCTACGAGTCCAAAAAGGGCTGGCTGGGTTACTACTGGGCACCGACGGCGATCCTCGGCAAATACCCGATGGTCAAGCTCGACGCAGGTGTTCCGAACGACAAGAAAGCCTGGGACGAGTGCAACTCGCAGGCCGATTGCGTCGATCCCAAGCCCAACGCCTACCCGACCTCGGACGTGTTTACGGTCGTGACCAAGGAGTTCGCCCAGAACAACGCGGTGGCCATGGACTACCTTGGCAAGCGTGAATGGTCGAACAAGATCGTGGGCGAGTTCCTCGCTTGGCAGGCCGACAACCAAGGCACCAACGAGGACACCGCTTACTACTTCCTCGAGAACTATCCGGATGTCTGGAAAGCGTGGCTTTCCGACGACGTGATCAAGAAGGTCGAGGACGCGCTCTGAGCGGGCGAACCGAGATTTTGGCGCGCGTAAGGGGAGCCTTGCGCGCGCTTTCTTTTAACCGGCGCAAATAATCGACCGGAGGACATAACAAGATGGCATCTTCATGCTGGGGCTTGCCGGAACTGCTCTGTGAGTTCCCTTCCCTTCCCAACTCCACCCTGCGCCACATGCGCATGGGCATCGACGACGGGTTCCGCGGCATCGTCCGCGCCTATTCCGATCAAATCGACGCGGCCACGCGGCCGCTTCAATGGTTTCTCAACACTCTCGAACACGCCTTCGTGGACACGCCGTGGTTCATCATCTTCGCGCTGATCCTCGTCGTGGTGTGGTTCGCCTCGCGCAATCCGAAGATCGTGATGGGCTCGGCCATGGGCCTTGCCTTCATCGGCATTTTCGGCCTGTGGGAGGACACCATGACCACCCTCGCGATGGTCACCGTGGCGACGCTGATCGCGATCATCCTCGGACTGCCGATCGGCATCCTGATGGCGCGCTCGGACCGGATGCAGCAAATCCTGACGCCGGTGCTCGACGTCATGCAGACCATGCCATCCTTCGTCTATCTGATCCCGGTCGTCGTGATCTTCGGTATCGGCAAGGTGCCCGGCGTGATCGCGGTGGTGATCTACGCGATCCCGCCGATGATCCGTCTGACCAATCTGGGCATCCGCCTCGTGGACAAGGAAGTCATCGAAGCCGCGGACGCCTTCGGAGCCAACCCGCGTCAGAAACTCTGGGGCGTCCAGCTTCCGCTGTCGCTGCCGACGATCATGGCGGGCGTCAACCAGACCATCATGATGGCGCTGGCGATGGTCGTCGTCGCCTCGATGGTCGGTGTCGGCGGCCTCGGTAAAAACGTGCTGCAGGCGATCAACAACCAGTTCTTCACCATCGGCTTCCTGAACGGCTTCGCGCTCGTCGCGATCGCGATCATCTTCGACCGCGCAAGCCAGGCGTTCGGCAAGCGGCTGCAGAAACATTCGGAGGCTGGCCATGACTGATGCGACGACAAACGCAGCGGACGAGACCCGCTCGGGCATCGAAATCCGCAATCTCTACAAGATCTTCGGGGCGCGACCCAAAGATTACGTGGAGGTCGTGCAGGGCGGCATGGGCAAGGAAGAACTCAACGACAAGCACAACCATGTGCTCGGTCTGCAGAACATCAACCTCGACCTGCCGCCGGGCAAGATCTCGGTGATCATGGGCCTCTCGGGCTCGGGCAAGTCGACGCTCATCCGCCATATCAACGGGCTGATCATGCCCACGGCCGGGGAAATCCTCTATAATGGCCGCGATGTGGTAAAGATGAACGAAGAGGAGCTTCGTGAATTCCGCCGCCACGAGACCGCGATGGTGTTCCAGAAATTCGCGCTTCTGCCGCACCGGACCGTGCTGGAAAACACCTGCTACGGCCTCGATATCCAGGGCATCGACCGCAAGGAGTCCGAGCCGATCGCGAAGAAATGGATCGCGCGCGTTGGTCTTGCGGGCTACGAGGACAACTACCCGAACCAACTCTCGGGGGGCATGCAACAGCGGGTGGGTCTAGCCCGCGCGCTGGCCAACGATGCCGACATCCTGTTGATGGATGAGGCGTTCTCCGCGCTCGATCCGTTGATCCGGATGGACATGCAGAAGGTACTTCTTGACCTGCAGGCGGAGCTGAAGAAGACGATCGTCTTCATTACCCACGACCTCGACGAGGCGCTGCGGCTGGGAGACAAGATCGCGATCCTGCGCGACGGTGCGCTAAATCAGGTAGGCACTGGGCAGGAAATCGTGCTGCGCCCGGCGAATGAATACATCGCCGAGTTCGTCCGCGAGGTGAACCGGGGTCGCGTGATCCGAGCGGAGACCATCGCGATGCCATTGCCGGAAGGCGAGCTGCCGAAGATGAAGGTAAAAGCCAGCTCGGTGCTCGAGAAGATCGCGCGCCGGATGGCCGATGCCGAGGTGCGCATGGCGACTGTTGTCGACAAGGCGAACAAGCCGATCGGCGTGGTCGACATGCCGACGATCCTGACGGCCATGGTCACGCCCGCAAGCGTCGAAGAAGGCGATGACGCGGTCGAGGAAGACAGCGCCGCCTAAAGACTACGGGGCCGCCGCGCCAGCGTGGCGGCCCTGCCCGGCTCAACCCATCAGAACCAGCTGGGGCCGCGGCGCGACAATCGTATCATGTTGGCGCTGGTGTGGTTTCCGATTTGCGTCATCGAAGCCGAAATCGCCCGATCTGCCGTCTGTCCGCGCATCAGCGCGAAAGCTGCAGCCTCTGCCGCCGCCGCGACCGCCACCGGCTTTTCCTGCATCATCTGGAACGATTCGAGCGGGGAAACATCCCAAAGCCCCATCATCCCCGCGACCCGCATCGAGATCACCGCTTGCGCCTCGACGCCGATCCGCGCGGCCTCGAAACCGATGCGCAAAAAAGAAAGGGGATCCATGCAAACTCCTAGAACCAGACACCGCTGCAAAGCGACGCGGGGCCGTCAGGATCGCAGGTACAAGTAAAGATAATGCACGTTTCTTGGCGGTCGAGGCGGAAAAAATCAGATTTCCGCGATCTTGACGTTACAAAACGCCAAGTATTGCTTGGCCGCACCGGTTTTCCACCTTGCCTTCACGGCACTGTGACCCATCCTTTTAGCGTCGCTCGCGTATTGACAGGGCGCAGACGTGAACCAAATGGTTCAAAAATCGCGCGCGGGTCGGTCGGCGGGGCCGAAACCATGCGCAAACAGGGATTTTGACGGGACATCCAAATGATCAAACGCCTCCTCATCGCTCTCGTCGCCCTCATCCTCGTGGTGGGTGGCGTCGTCGGCTACAATCTTTTCCGCTCCAAGATGATCTCGCAGTTCTTCGCGAATATGAAGCAGCCCCCCGTGGCGGTTTCGGTCAGCGAGGTGAAGCCCATCACCTGGGAGCCGGGCCTCGAGGCGATCGGGACCGCCGCCGCCGTGCAAGGGACCGAACTTGCCGTCGAAATGGGCGGCACGGTGCAGGCGATTCATTTCGAAGCGAACGACAAGGTCGAGAAGGGCGAGGTGCTCTTGCAGATCGACGACAGCTCCGAGCGCGCCGATCTGGCCTCGGCCAAGGCCGCTCAGGACCTCGCCGAGACCAATCTCAAGCGCGCGCGTCAGCTCGCCGACCGGGGCGTGTCCGCCACCTCCAATCTCGATCAGGCCGAAGCAAGCGCACAGGAAGCGCGCGCAAGCGTCGCGAAGCTCCAGGCCTTGCTCGAGAAGAAGCGCCTGACAGCGCCGTTTGCGGGCATCATCGGCATTCCGCGGGTGGAGGTCGGCCAATATGTCGGAACCGGCACCACTTATGCGACGCTGCAGGATCGCGATCATATGCGGGTCGACTTCACCCTGTCCGAGCAGCAGGCGCGGCTGGCCGAAGCGGGTCAGACCGTCAAGGTGCAAACCGAGGACGGCTCCGTCGACCTGAAAGGCGAGATCACCGGGATCGAGCCCAAGATCGACCCGAATTCGCGCCTCGTGACGCTGCGCGCCGAGGTTCCCAATGGCGAAGGCAAGCTGACGCCCGGCCAGTTCGTGCATGTCACTGTGGTGCTGCCCGCAGAGGATAACGTGATCGCCCTGCCGCAGACCGTGGTCAGCTCCAACCTCTACGGCGATTCCGTCTACGTGGTGCGCAAGGAGACCCCCGAAGGCGCGGATAAGCCGCAGTTGGTCGCCAAGCAGGTCTTCATCACGCTCGGACGCCGCTCCGGCCAACTCATCGAAGTCACCAAGGGTCTCAAAGCGGGCGACATGGTCGTCAACGCGGGTCAGAACAAGCTGAACTCCGGCGCGACGGTGAGCATCGACAACGCGATTTCGCCCGATCCCGATGCGCCCTCGACCGAAGAGGTGATGAAAGCCTTCGGCATGGAGGGCAACGCCGCGGCAAACTCCGAGGCGTCTTCGGACGGAAACTCGAGCGCCAGCGCGGAGGGGGACTCGGACACCACGTCGGACGCCTCATCGGACACGACCTCAGACGGCGCGAAGGCGCAGTAAGGCCAAGCCCATGAATATCTCCGAGATCTTCATCCGCCGCCCCGTCCTGTCGATGGTTCTGGGCGCGTTCATGCTCCTGCTGGGGGCGCAGGCCTATTTTAACCTGCCCGTCCGCCAATATCCGGAAGTCGAGGAAACGGTGGTCACCATCACCACCGCCTATCCCGGCGCCTCGCCCGAACTGATCCAGGGCTTCATCACCTCGCCGCTCGCTGCTGCCGTGGCGACCACTGAAAACGTCGATTACGTCACCACCCAGTCGCGGCCCTCGGCCTCGGTTATCTCGGTGCATATGAAACTCGGGTCCAATTCCGACGCGGCGATGACCGAGGTGCTCTCGAAAGTGCAGCAGGTGAAGGGCCAACTGCCCTCGGCCGCGAAGGACCCGGTGATCCAGAAGGGCACCGGCCAGACCTTCGCGCTGATGTATCTCGCGGCGCTCAACCCCAACATGACCCCCGAGCAGCTGACCGAATATCTGCGCCGGGTGATCCGTCCGCGCATGTCCACGATTCCGGGCGTCGCGCAGACCCAGATCATCGGCGCCTCCGATTACGCGATGCGGGTCTGGATCGATCCGGACAAGCTGGCTGCGCGCGGCGTCACGGCGTCGGAAGTGGTGGGCGCCATTCAGGCGTCGAACTTCCTCTCGGCCCCGGGCAAGACGAAAAACGAATACGTCGCCCAGTCGATCACGTTGCAATCCACGCTGCAGACGCCCGAAGCCTTCGGCAAGCTGCCGATCACCGGCAAGGGCGATGACGTGGTGCGCCTCCGCGATGTCGCGAAGATCGAGCTCGCCAAGGCCTCCGAGAACGAGATCGTCACCTTCGAAGGCAAAGAGGGCACGTTCCTCGGCGTCTACCCGACGCCGGCTGCCAACCCGCTCGATACGGCGGCGGCGGTGCGCAAGGCGCTGCCCGATATCAACGCAACGCTTCCCGAAGGCATGAAGATCGAGCTGGTCTACGACTCGACCGAGACGATCTCGGCCTCGATCCACGAGGTGTTCAAGACCATCGGCGAGGCGGTCGCGATCGTGACCGTGGTGATCCTTCTGTTCCTCGGCTCGCTGCGCTCCGTGGCGATGCCCATCGTGACCATTCCGCTCTCGCTGATCGGGGTGCTCGCAGTGCTTCTGGCGCTGGGATACTCGATCAACCTTCTCACACTGCTGGCAATGGTGCTGGCGATCGGCCTCGTCGTCGATGATGCGATCGTGGTGGTGGAGAATATCCACCGACATATCGAAGAGGGGATGAAACCGATCCCCGCCGCCGTGCGGGGCATGAAGGAGATCACCGGACCGGTCATCGCGATGACGATCACGCTGGCCGCAGTGCTCGCGCCTCTGGGCTTCACCGGCGGGTTGACCGGACAGCTGTTCCGTGAATTCGCCTTCGCACTCGCGGGGTCGGTGATCCTGTCAGGGATCATCGCGCTGACGATCACGCCGATGATGTCGGGCCGCCTGCTGAAACATGGCGAGTCCAAGGGCTTCCAGGCGTTCGTTGACCGCAATTTCGATCGGCTCTCGGGCTGGTACGGACGGCGCGTCGACGGCTCGCTCGACCTGCGCGGGATCACGCTGCTCATCGTCGTTTCGCTGGTGGGCGTGACCGGGTTCATGCTGATGAACACCAATTCCGAGCTTGCCCCGGACGAGGATAACGGCGCGCTCTTCGCGATCCTGAACGGGCCACGCTACGCGACCAGCGACTACACGCAGAAATATATCGACCAGGTCGGACGCGACACCGCCGACATCCCCGAAGTGCGCACCGATTTCTCGATCGCGGGCTTCGGCGGCGACAGCTCTCAGGGTATCTATATCTGGGCGCTCAAGGACTGGGCGGATCGCACCCGCAGCCAGAAGGAAATCCAGCAGGAGATCCAGAGCGATCTGGGCAAATCGACCGGCCTGAAGGGCTTCGCTTTTGCGCCGCCGTCGCTGCCGGGCACCGGGGGCGGCCTGCCGATATCGGTGGTGATCCAGTCGATCCACTCCGCCAAACGCGTCGCCGAGGTGGCCGAGGAGATCAAGAACAAGGCGCAGGCCACGGGCAAGTTCATCGTCGTACAGAACTCACTCAACTTCGACAGCCCGCAGGTCAATGTCACGATCGACCGCGACCGGGCGGCGGCGCTGAACGTGCCGGTCTCGGATATCGGTTCGACGCTGGGGCTGTTGGTCGGCGAAGCGTCGGTGGCGCAGTTCGACCGCGACTCCAACAGCTACGACATCATCCCGCAGGTGCCTCAGGAATTCCGCGCGAATCCCGAGGAGCTGGGCCGCTACTTCGTCCGCTCCGCCTCGGGTGCGATGATCCCGCTGTCATCGCTCGTGAAGATCGACACCGGCGTGAACGCCGCCTCGATCGAACAGTTCGACCAGTTGAACGCGGCGACGATCACGGCGCTCCCCCTGCCCGGCGGCTCCACCGGCGAGGGCGTGCAGACGATCGTGGACATCGCCAATCAGGTGATGCCCGACGGCTTCTTCGTGAACTATTCGGGCCAATCGCGGATCGAGACTCAGCAAGGCAATACCATCGTGATCGCCTTCGCGGCGGCCGTGCTGGTGATCTATCTGGTGCTCGCCGCCCAGTTCGAGAGCTTCCGCGACCCCTTCATCATCATGATGACGGTGCCGCTGACGATCTTTGGCGCGGTGCTGCCGCTGAACCTCGGCTTGGGCACGCTCAACATCTATTCCGAGGTGGGGCTGATCACGCTGGTGGGGCTGATCACGAAACACGGGATCCTGATGGTCGAGTTTGCCAACCAGCAGCGCGAGCAATCGGGCCTCACCCGCCGGCAGGCGATCGTGAAGGCCGCGCAGACCCGTCTGCGTCCGATCCTGATGACCACCGCCGCAATGGCGCTGGCGGTGGTGCCGCTGATCCTCGCGCAAGGCGCGGGCGCAGAGGCACGCAAGGCGATGGGCCTCGTGATCTTTTCGGGGATCCTGATCGGGACGATGTTCACGCTGTTCGTGGTGCCGATGTTCTACACTTTCATCGCGCCTTCGGACAAAGCCTACAAAGCGGCCGAGGAAAAACGTCTGGCCGCCGGCTGAGACGGAAGGCAAAGACTGGGGGCTTCGCGCCCCCAGCCCCCCGCCGAAAATGTGTGCCAAGGCGAAGGCTTACCTCTTTCGCCTTGGCGTAAATATCCCGGGGTGAATTTCCGAAGGACAGAGGGGGCAGCGCCCCTTTTTTATTGCGACCTCAGAGGCCCCCGCCCCTGTCAGAGATGCGCGAGGTAGCTCGTTACCGCGGGGCGCACAGTGGATTGCCCTGCATTGCGCGCCTGCTGGATCACCTGCCGCAGTTCCCCCAGATCGGCGCGGCGGATCAGATGTTTGACCGGACCGATCGAAGCGGGTCGCATCGAAAGCGTACGAATGCCGAGCGCCGCGAAGGTCAGCGCCTCGATCGGGCGCCCCGCATCCTCGCCGCAGAAGCTGAGGCTCGTGTTCGAAACCGCGCAGCGTGCGATGATCCGCTCAAGGAAGTTCAGGAAGGACCCGTCAAGCGTATCGTAGCGGCGACGCACCCGTTCGTTCTCGCGGTCGGCGGCGAAGAAGAACTGCTTCAGATCGTTGCCGCCGATCGAGATGAAATCGCAATCTCGATAGAAGCTGTCCGGCGCGAAGCCGAGGCTCGGGGTTTCCAGCATCGCGCCGATGCGCAACTCCTCGGGCACGGTGCGGCCCAACTGGGCCTCGCGATCGCGGACCCGCAGCAAGGTATCGCGCGCGGCGTAGAATTCCTCGGGGAGCGCGATGAAGGGAAACATGATCGACGTCGGGCGTCCGTCGGCTGCGCGCAAGAGCGCCTGCAGCTGCATTCGCAGGATACCCGGCTTGTCGAGCCCCACCCGCAGCGCGCGCCAGCCCATCGCCGGGTTCGGCTCGTCCTGCGGCTTCATGTAGGGAACCACCTTGTCGGAGCCGATATCAAGCGTGCGGAAATTCACCCGTCGGCCGTCGGCCGCGTCCATCACCCGCTTGTAGAGCTGAACCAACTCGTCGCGGCGTGGCACCTTTGTGCGGGTCAGGAATTGCAGTTCGGTGCGGAACAGCCCCACCCCATCAGCGCCGGAGCCCTTCAGGGAGGGCAGATCCGCCATCAGCCCAGCATTCATCATCAGCGAGACAATCTGGCCCGATCGATCGACCGCAGGTTGGTCGCGCAGCGAGGCATAGCGTTTCTGTGCCTCGGCCTGCATCGCGATCTTGTCGCGGAATGCATGCGCTACACTTTCCTCTGGCCGCAGGTGCACCACGCCCTGATCACCGTCGACGAGGATCGGGTCACCGTTCAGTGCCTCCGCCGTAATCCGGCCCGCATGGATCACCAGCGGAATCGAGAGCGCGCGGGTGACGATCGCGGCATGCGAGCCGACGGAACCCTCCTCCAGCACCACGCCCTTGAGTTTGCGATCATAGTCGAGAAGTTCCGCCGGGCCGATATTGCGGGCCACGAGCACCGGGTTTTCGGGCATCTCGGCACCGGTATCGCTGCCCTGCCCCGTCAGCTGCCGCAGCAGGCGGTTCGACAGGTCGTCGAGATCGTTGAGCCGTTCGCGCAGGTACGGATCGGGCGCCTTGCGCATCCGGTCGCGCGCGGCGTTCTGCTCCTTCTCGACCGCAGCTTCGGCAGAGAGGCCCGCTGCGATGTCTTCGAGCATCCGCCGTTTCCAGCCCTTGGAGGCGGCGAGCATCTTGAAGGTCTCCAGCACCTGCCGCTGATCCTTGTCGATCAGGGTCGGGCTGGCGAGCATCTCGTCGATCTTGCCGCGCAGTTCGGTGATGGCCTCCTCGAGGCGCGCGGCCTCGGCCTCGGGATCTTCGGCGACCGGGTTCGTCACGACGACGCGCGGCTCGTGCAGCCAGACGCGCCCCTCGGCGGCGCCTTCCTGACCGGTCGCACCGCGGAACATGACCGGGAAGCGGTGAGTCGCGCCGATCTCGGAATTCTCGCCGCCGGTGAAAGCGCCAAGCTCGGTCATTTCGGCCAGCACCATCGCGACCACCTCGAGCCCATAAAGTTCGTCATCCGAGAAGCTGCGCTCGTCCTTCGACTGCACGACCAGAACGCCCAGCTTTTCCCCCACGCGCTGGATCGGCACGCCGACGAAGCTGGAGTAAATCTCTTCGCCCGTCTCCGGCATGTAGCGGAAGCCCGGCTCGGAGGGCGCATCGGCGGAGTTGATCGGGCGGCCCGACCGCGCCACGCGCCCCACGAGACCTTCGCCCAGACGCATCCGCGTGTGGTGGACAGCCTCTGCCTTCAGACCTTCGGTCGCGCAAAGCTCTAGCGTTTCGGGATCGCGGAACAGATAGATGGAGCACACTTCGGTGCCCATCGAATCCGCGATGATCTGGGTGATGTGGTTGAGCCGGTCCTGCCCGTCGCCCTCCGTGGCCAGCGTATCGCGCAGGCGTCGCAACAGCGTGCGACTATCACTTTCGCTCAGTTCCACCATCCGCGCAGGTCGTCCCTGTTGCTGCGGCCCTTCGGGTTACTCAGGCCTTGTCGAGTTCGAAGGCATCATGCAGGGCCTGAACCGCCAGTTCCAGATATTTGCGGTCGACCAGCACCGAAATCTTGATTTCCGACGTGGAGATAACCTTGATGTTGACGTTTTCGGCGGCCAGCGCCTTGAACATCTTCGCGGCGACCCCCGCGTGGGAACGCATGCCGATCCCGACGACGGAGATTTTCGCCACGTCCTCGTCTGCGACCAGCTCGTCGAACTGGATCAGACCGGCGTCGCGAGCGTCTTCCATCGCCTTGCGGGCGCGGGCCACCTGATTGACCGGGCAGGAGAAGGTCATGTCGGTGACCTTGACCTCATGCTCGGCCTGACGCTCGGAGATGTTCTGGACGATCATGTCGACATTCACACCGGCATCCGCGAGCGGCCCGAAGATCGCGCTGGCGATACCGGGGCGGTCCTCGACCGTCACGAGGGTCATTTTCGCTTCGTCGCGGGAAAAGGCGACGCCGGAGACAACTTTCGATTCCATGATTTTATCCTCGTCGCAGACCAGAGTGCCCGAATTCTCCGTGGTTTCCTCGAAGGAGCTTAGCACGCGCAGCGGCACCTTGTAGCGCATCGCGAGCTCGACCGAGCGGGTTTGCAGAACCTTCGCCCCGAGGCTCGCGAGTTCTAGCATCTCCTCGAAGGCGATGCGGTCGAGCTTGCGCGCCTTGGAGGAGACGCGCGGGTCGGTGGTGTAAATGCCGTCGACATCGGTGTAGATGTCGCATCGCTCCGCGCCGAACGCAGCGGCGAAAGCCACAGCGGTCGTGTCCGAGCCGCCCCGGCCGAGCGTCGTGATCCGGTTCTCCGGCGACAGCCCCTGGAAGCCGGCGATCACCGCGACCTTGAAGCCTTCGGAGAATTTCTGGTCAAGATTTTCGCGCGGGATCGACACGAAGCGCGCCGCGCCATGCGCAGAGGTCGTGTTGATCGGCACCTGCCAGCCCTGCCAGCTGCGCGCGGAGACGCCCATCTCCTGCAGGCGCAGCGACATCAGGCCGGCGGTGATATTCTCACCCGAGGAGACCACGGCGTCGTATTCGCGCGCATCGTAGAGCGGCGACGTGGTCTCGACCCAGTTGACGAGTTCGTTGGTCTTGCCCGACATCGCGGAGACGATCACGATGACATCGTAACCGCGCTCGACTTCACGCTTCACCTTTTCGGCGGCGTTTGCGATCCGGTCGAGATCGGCGACGGAAGTGCCGCCGAATTTCATCACCAGAATGGGCATGGAAATCCCCCTTGGGCAGAGTCGCGCCTCTGCTAGCTCAAGCCGTTGGGGCACGCAAGAGATTTGGCGTTTCCGGGCCTGCAGATCGGCTCGGGGGCGCTGCCCCTCTTCGCGTTCGCGAACTCACCCCGGGATATTTGGAAAGAGCGAAAAGGGTCAGTTCGTCTTGCGAGTCGACAGGAAGGGCAGCGGCAGAACCGGGAGCCCGTCCTCGAGCATCTTGCGCGCGTCGTCGAGTTTCGCCTCTCCGTGGATCGCGCGTTTCTTGGCGGTGCCCTCGTGCATCGCGCGCGCTTCGGTAGCGAAGTTCATGCCGACGTAATCGGAGTTCTTCTCGATCTCGCGACGCATCGCAGCAAGAGCCTGCTCGGCCTCGGAATGCGGCTGCGAGAGGGGGCGTTCAGGCGCGCCCTCCTGCGTTTTGCGTGTCTGCGCGACGGGCGGCGCCATCAGCGATTTCTCGACGTTTTTCGAGCCGCAAACCGCACATTCCAGCTGGCCTGCGGATTTGAGCGCCTCGAACCCGGAGGCCGAGGGAAACCAACTGTCGAAGCGGTGCTCATTCTCGCATTGCAGCGTATAACGGATCATCTCTGCATCTCCCGAATGGGTAAGCAAATAGGCTATTTAACCCGCGATGCAAGCATATTGGCGCAGGTCATAGACGCGCGATGAGCGCGGTTGCGATGCTTTCGACATCGGCTGGCGGCCCAAGCGCCGCCCGCGCGGCGCGCGCCATTTCCGCCTGTTCGTCGGCGTCGAGCGTGGCGAACGCAGCGGCGAGATCCGACTCGGTCGCGCAAAGCCGCGCGCCGCCTGCCGCGTCGAGTGCGGCATAGGCTGCGGCGAAATTCGCGACATCCGGACCATGCAGCAAAGCGCAGTCGAAGCTCGCCGGTTCATAGGGGGTATGACCGCCCTTTTCGACAAGCGAGCCGCCCACGAAGCACAGGCCCGCGCTCGCATACCAGCGGCCCATTTCGCCCAGCGTATCGGCCAGATAGACCTCCGCGGTCGGGGGCCCGTCCTTCGAGCGGGTGGTATGACGCAGCCCGGCCTTGGCGATCAGAGCTGCGATCTGGGGCGCACGGCGGGGATGGCGCGGGGCGAGGATCAGGCGCAGGCCCGGTCGGTGCGTGCGCGCCTTCGCAAAGGCGGCGAGGATCGTCGCGTCTTCCCCCTCATGGGTCGACGCGGCCAACACCGTGTCGCTGCGCGGCCAGCCGAGCGGCACGCCCGGTGCGACGGTTATCGAGGTCTTGAGGTTGGCGGGGGGCATCAGCCGCTCTTGCGGCAGGCCAAGGTCGAGGAACCGCGCCTCGGACCCCGCATCCTGCGCCGAGAGCGCGGTGATCTGCGCCACCATCGGCTGCGCGATGCCAATCTTCGCCCAGCGCGCCGCCGAGCGGGCCGACATCCGGGCACCGATCACAAAGATCGAACGCTGTGCATCGGCCATCAGCGCCATGCGGTTCGGCCACAGCTCGTTCTCGATCACGACCAGCGCGCGCGGGGCATGGCGCGACAGGAACCGCCGCAGCACCGCACGATGGTCGAGCGGCGCCATACGGATCGCGATGCGGGCATCGTTCCAGCCCTGCCCCAGCGCGCGCGCCGTCACCGTGTTCACCGTCACCAACAGCTGCAACGCAGGATCGGCGGCCAGCAGCGCTTCGATCAAAGGCTTGGCGGAGGTCAGTTCACCATTCGAGGCCGCGTGCAGCCACAATCGTCCCGGCGCGGCCTCCCCACCGCCCAACCGCTCCAACAAAGCGACCCGGCTTTCGCGTCCGCGCAGAACGCGCCAGAGCAACGCCGCCAGAACAGGCAGGCTCGCGATACTGACGAGAAGGCGGTAAAGGACCATGAAAGGCTCCGGCGAGATTTGCGCCATAGAACGGATCACCCCCCTCACAGGCAAGCCCCTCCTTGCGTTTTCGCAAAGCGACTTTGCGCGAATGAACGGTCCATGGCCTTGTTTCCCGGACGGCAGCTTGCGAAAGTCCTGCCCGGAGGCGCAGTTCGGGAGGGGCTTATGGAGCAATACGATTACATCGTGGTCGGGGGCGGCAGCGCAGGCTGCGTTCTGGCCAACCGACTGTCGGAGAACCCCAAGCACAAGGTGCTGCTGCTGGAAGCCGGCGGGCGTGACAACTACCACTGGGTCCACATCCCCGTCGGTTATCTCTATTGCATCGGCAACCCGCGCACCGACTGGGGTTTCAAGTCGAAAGCCGAAGCCGGACTGAACGGGCGCGAACTGCTCTATCCACGCGGGCGCATCCTCGGCGGCTGCTCCTCGATCAACGGCATGATCTACATGCGCGGCCAGGCCCGCGATTACGACATGTGGGCGCAGGCGGGCAATCCCGGCTGGGGCTGGGACGACGTGCTGCCGCTGTTCAAGAAGCAGGAAGATTTCTATCGCGGCGAGAGCGACCTGCATGGCGCTGGCGGCGAATTGCGGGTCGAAGAAGCCCGCGTGCGCTGGGAGATGCTCGATACTTTTCTCGAGGCCGCCGAAGAGGCCGGGTTCCCACGCACCGACGATTTCAACACCGGCACCAATGAGGGCGGCGGCTATTTCCACGTCACTCAGAAATCCGGCTGGCGCTGGAGCGCGGTGAAAGCCTTCCTGAAACCCGCGATGCAACGCCAGAACCTGCGGATCGAAACCAATGCGCAGGTCGAGAAGCTCCTGATCGAAGAGGGGCGCGTAATCGGCATCCGCTACAACCAGAACGGACAGAGCCACGATGTGAAGGCGGGCGAGACGGTGCTCTCGGCGGGCTCGATCGGCTCGGTCCAGATCCTCGAGCTCTCGGGAATCGGGCGCGGCGACGTGCTGTCCCAGCACGGCATCACCCCGGTGGCCGAAGTGAACGGTGTGGGCGAGAACCTGCAGGACCACCTGCAACTGCGCGTGATCTACAAGGTCTCGGGCGTCAAGAGTCTCAACACCATGGCCTCGACCCTCTGGGGCAAGGCGAAGATCGGGATGGAATATGCGCTGTTCCGCTCGGGGCCGATGTCGATGTCGCCGTCGCAGGTGGGCATCTTCACCCGCAGCTTCCCCGAGAAGGAGACGCCCGATCTGGAGTATCACGTCCAGCCGGTCAGCCTCGACAAGTTCGGCGACGCGGTCCACGCTTTCCCCGGCATGACGGCGAGCGTGTGCAACCTTCGCCCCGAGAGCCGCGGCCATGTGCATATCACCTCTCCCGATTTCCGCGCCCATCCCGAAATCGCGCCGAATTACCTCTCGACCGAGGGCGACCGCCGCGTCGCCGTCGAAGCGATCCGGCAGGTCCGCCGTGTCGCCTCGCAACCGGCCTTCGCGAAATACAAGCCCGAGGAATATAAGCCCGGCCCGGACTATCAGACCGAAGCTGAGCTGGTGAAAGCCGCGGGCGATATCGGCACCACGATCTTCCATCCCGTCGGCACTTGCCGGATGGGGCCTGATGACGGTGCAGTGGTCGATCCGCGGCTACGGCTGAAAGCCCTGAAAGGGCTGCGCATCGCGGATGCCTCGGTGATGCCGACGATCACCTCGGGCAACACCAACGCACCGACGATGATGATCGCCGAAAAGGCGGCGCAGATGATCCTTGAGGACGCGAAGGGCTGAGAAGCTGCTCTCGCCTAGTGGTACGTAGAGGGGCGCTGCCCCCGCTCCTTCGGAGCCCCCCGGGATATTTTCGACAAGAGGAAGCGAAGCTACCTTTCTCTTGGTCTAAATATCCCCGCCGGAGGCATTCGACGGAAAACAGGGGCGCGGCGTCGCGATCACTTGGCGATGCGGGCGACAAGCTCCTCGCGCAGAACGCCCTCATCGGTGCCGGTGTCCCGGGCAAGGCGCTTCAGCCCAAAATGGACGCGGGCGATTTCCTGATAATAGCTGGTGAAGGCGTAGTTCACCGCAGCGCCCGCGACTGCGCCCAGAAGCGGGGCGGCCTGGGCGGCGAGTTTCTGACCCAGCACGATCGACAGGCGAGGCGCGACCTTTGCGATCAGCGACTTCATGCTCGACCCGGTGATCGTCGCGCGCGCGGCGAGGAAGCTCAGATCCATCCCGTCATCATCCTCGAGCGGCCCGGCAGATGCGAAGACCCGCAGACATTCGAGCCGCACTTCCTCGGAGGCCGGGTCAAAGCCGTGTTCGGCGGCGATGCCCTGTATGGCGCGCAGTAGCATCGTGACCGTGAAGGGCAACTCGGCGAGCGAACTGCCCAGACCGCCGACGCCGCCTGCGGCCCCCATTGCGGTGGTCAGCGTGCGGTTCATCCAGTCGGGCCGGTCCGCGACGATTCCGCGCGAGCGCTCGGCGGCTGTCATCGCGCCCGAAAGCGCGCGCTCGGTCGCCCCATCCAGACCGTTGCGCACGGGCCCCGGCAATTTGCTCAGAAGCCCTTCGGCGGAACCTCCGACATAGCCGATCAGCTGCATCACCACGCCGCCCGCAGCGCGGTGGCGTTTCGCGAGGGTGTCGAGCTGGCCCAGAATCGCAGGGTCGCTTACGGGGGGAAGAATATCTGCCATCATCGCCTCCTTGCCTTTTCCAGATATGGGGCGGCGGGAGCGCTTCGGCAATCAGTCGTCTTTCTCGACCTGACCGTGCACGCCCTCCCAGGCACCGGGCACCAGTTCGAGTCCCAGAACGCGGTCGGGATTGGTGGGCGGCGGCATCTCGACTTCGTCGAGCTTTGAAAAGCCAAAGCGCTGGTAATAGGGCGCGTCGCCCACCAGCAGCACACGCTCCCAGCCGAGATCGGCGGCGCGCGAGAGGCTTTCGTGCATCAGAATTCCGCCCAGGCCTTCGCCCTGCCGCGTCGGGTGGACCGCGATCGGCCCGAGCAGCAGGACGCGCTTGCCGCCGACCCGCACCGGCCAGTAGCGGATTACGGCGGCAAGGATGCCGTCCTGACGCAGCGTGAGGCAAAGCTCCCGGACCGGATCGACGCCGTCGCGAAGGCGATAGGAGGACAGCGCCGTGCGGCCCGGCGCGAAGCAGAGGTCGTAGAGCGCCTCGACCTCCCACCAGTCCTCTGCCGTCTCTTGCGCGAGCTCGTGCATCGCCGCCCCTTTCAGGCTGCCCCTTTCCTGCGCGGTAGCATGCGCTAAGTTCGGGATCAAACAGGAGAAAGCATGTTCTATCGCACCTCGGATGGCCACCCGCTCGCGCATAACCCGTTCAACTCCATCGTCGCCCCACGCCCGATCGGCTGGATTTCGACGCGCAGCGAGATGGGCGACAATCTCGCGCCCTATTCCTTCTTCAACGCGGTCGCCTATACGCCGCCGCAGGTGATCTTCGCCTCGACCGGGGTGAAGCCCGACCGCGACGGCACGAAGGACAGCGTCTCGCAACTGCGCGAGGCGGGGGTGTTCTGCGCCAATCTCGTGACCTATGCGCTGAAGGACCAGATGAACGCCTCCTGCGCCAACTATCCCGCGGGCACCGACGAATTCGCCGAATGCGGGATCGAGAAAGCGGAATGCGAGACCATCGACTGCCCGCGCGTGGCGGCGGCGCCCGCCTCGCTCGAATGTCGCGTCGTGCAGGTCATCAAGCTCTTGGGCGAGGGTAATTACCTCGTTCATGGCGAAGTGACCGGCATCCATATCGCCGATGATTGCCTGAAGGACGGGCTCTATTCGCCGCCCGACCGTCTGGTGCGGCTCGGCAATCGCGGCGATTACGCGGCCGTGTCGGAAACCTTCGAGATGCTGCGGCCTAAGCTCTGACCCGCGCGCGGATCCGGCTGCGGCGGCCTTCGACCAACGTGTAGAGGCCGCTCGCCACGATCAGCGCCGCGCCGAAGATCATGGCGGTGTCAGGCCGCTCGCCGAACACGACCGCCCCGAGGATCAGCGCGAAGATCAGGCGGGTGTAGCGGAAGGGCGTGATGACCGAAACCTCGCCCATACGCATCGCTTTCGTCAGCGACCAATAGGCGAGGCTGCCGAAGGCCACCGCGCCGGCCACATCGCGCAGCGAAACAAGATCGGGCGTCGTCACACCGCCGAAGATCAGCAGGATCAGTACGCCGGTCGGGATCAGCATCATGAAGCCGTAGAAACTGAGCTGGAAATTCGACAGGACCGGCGGGCAGGCGCGCGTCGCCAGATCGCGGCCCGCGAAGCCCAGCATCCCCAGAACGGTCCAAAGGGCAGCCGGAACGAAGCCGTCGAGGCCGGGACGCAGCACGATCAGCACGCCGATGAACCCGATCCCCACTGCGACCCAGCGCCGGATGCCGACACGCTCGGAAAACACCACCGCCGCGCCCGCGACGACGACGAGCGGTGTCGCCTGCAGGATCGCGGAGGCGTTCGAGAGCGGCGTCAGCGCGATCCCCAGCGTATAGCCGAGACGCCCAATCACTTCGAGCGCGAGCTTGATCAGCAGCGGCTTCGAGGCGAGCGCCGGGTGCAGCAGCCGCTGCCCTCGCGCCATGATGAGGGTTGCGAAGACTGCCATGCCGCCAATGCCGAACAGCATCAGCACCACGCCCACCGCGAGATGGCTCGAGGCGGATTTGACGAACATGTCTTCCATCGCGAAGGCCGCCATCGCGACGACCATCAGCACCGAGCCGCGGATATTTTCCATAGATCCTCTCCCGTGAGGGCTCCCATTTCCCTCGCCCATCGGCGATAGACCGCGCGGCAAGTGGCTGCAATCCCTCTTTCCTCCCGCGCGCGCGGGCCTTAGGCTCGCCGCGACGCGGAAAAGACAGCCGGAGGATGCGCGGAATGGACAGGATGATCGGGGTGATCGGCGGCTCGGGCGTCTATCAGATCAACGGGCTGGAGGCGGCCGAGTGGGTCACCGTCGAGACACCCTTCGGCGCGCCCTCCGATCAGGTGCTGACCGGCAGCCTCGATGGCGTGAAGATGGCTTTCCTGCCCCGCCACGGCCGCGGCCATGTCGAGACGCCGACCACCGTCCCCTACCGCGCCAATATCGCCGCGATGAAACAGCTGGGCGTGACCGATCTCGTCGCCGTCTCCGCAGTGGGCTCGCTGAAAGAGGCCTATGCGCCGGGCGATTTCCTGATTGTGGACCAGTATATCGACCGCACCTTCGCCCGCGAAAAGACCTTCTTCGGTCCCGGCATGGTCGGTCATGTCTCGGTGGCCCATCCCGTCTGTGCGGAGCTTTCGACCGCCTGCGCCGAGGCCGCGCGCAAGACCGGCGTCACCGTCCACGAGGGGGGCACCTATGTCGCGATGGAAGGCCCGCAATTCTCCACCAAAGCCGAGAGCGAGCTCTACCGCCAATGGGGCGCTGATGTGATCGGCATGACCGGCATGCCCGAGGCCAAGCTCGCCCGCGAGGCGGAGCTGCATTACGCCTGCGTCGCGATGATCACCGATTACGACTGCTGGCACCCCGATCACGATGCAGTGGACGTGGCGCAGGTCGTTGCCGTCGCGATGAAAAATGCCGATAAGGCGCGCGCTCTGGTCGCGGCCCTGCCGGGTCTGCTGAAAGGCACCGCGGGCGATTGCGCCACCGGCTGTACCCGCGCCCTCGACAGCGCAATCATGACCGCCCCCGACAAGCGCGACCCCGAGATGGCGCGCAAACTGAAGACCATCGCGGGCCGCGTGCTCGAGCTCTGAGGATCCCATGAACGTCAAAGACTATATCCGCACCATCGCCGACTTCCCGCATGAAGGGATCATGTTCCGCGATGTGACCACGCTTTTCGCCGATCCGCGCGGCTTCCGCATGGCGATCGACCAGATGCTTCACCCGTGGGCGGGCCAGCAGATCGACAAGGTCGTGGGGCTGGAGGCGCGCGGCTTCATCATCGGCGGCGCGATCGCGCATCAGCTGTCGAAAGGCTTCGTGCCGATCCGCAAGAAGGGCAAGCTGCCCGGCCAGACGATTTCGCAGGCTTACCAGCTGGAATATGGCGAGGCGGTGATGGAGATGCATGAGGATGCGATCAAGCCCGGCGAGAAGGTTCTGGTCGTCGACGACCTTCTGGCCACCGGCGGCACCGCGCAGGCGGGCATCCAGCTGATCGAACGCGTGGGCGGCGAGATCGTGGGCCTCTCCTTCATCGTCGATCTGCCGGAACTGGGCGGGCGCAAACTGCTCGAAGATCGCGGCATGAATGTCAGCGTGCTCTGCGAATTCGAGGGGGCGTGAGCCCCCGTCCGGTCCCCGCCATTCTCGCCGTCGTGATCCGCGACGGACAGGCCCTGCTGGTGCAACGGGCCAACCCGCCCGATGCCGGGCTATGGGGCTTTCCCGGCGGCAAGGTCGAGCTTGGCGAAACGCTTCTCGCGGCGGCAGAGCGCGAATTGCTGGAGGAAACCGGCGTGCAGGCGCTGGCCACCCATGCCTTCAACGCGCTCGATGTGCTTGCCCATGACGATGCGGGCGCGCTGGAGCATCACTTCGTGCTGATCGCGGTCGAATGTCAGTGGCAGGCCGGAGAGCCGGTCGCCGCCGATGACGCTCTGGATGCGCGCTGGGTCGATGTCGACCGGATGGAGGACGACCTTCCCCTAAGCCGCGATGTAGCACGGATCGCGCGGCAGGCCGCCGCGCTGGGGCCGCGTTAACATCTTTCTTACGCAAATCGACCTAACCTGACCGGGCCAGATGGTTCGGCTGCTTGCAATGACACGTGAACCAGAACGCCGCGCTCCGCCTGCTCTCCTGGCGGGGCGCGTTTCTCTTGCCCTTCAGCGCTCCGCCAGCACCGCGCCGGGGTTCAGGATGCCCTTGGGATCAAGCGCCGCCTTGATCGCGCGCATCGCGGCCAGCTTGCCCGGATCGCCGTAGCGCTCCAGATCGCCCACCTTGAGCCGCCCGATCCCATGCTCGGCCGAGATCGAGCCGCCGAAACGGTCGACCAGATCGTAGACCGTTTCGGGGATCGCGCGACGCAGGTTCTCGTATTCCTTGCGGTCGCGCCCCTCGGCGGGGAAGGCGTTGAAATGCAGATTGCCGTCGCCGACATGGCCGAAGCAGTTGATCCGGATATTGCCGAGGTCGAGAAGAGCGCCACGCGCCTCTTCGATGAAAGCGGCCAGCTTCGGCAGCGGCAGCGAGATGTCGTGGCTCGATATCGACCCGATCCGCTTGTTCGCTTCCGGCAGGCTCTCGCGCAGCGACCACATCTGGGCGCGCTGGCTCTCGGAGCTTGCGATCACCCCGTCGCTGACCAGCCCCTCGGCGGCCTCGAACAGCTCCGCAAGCGCCTCTTCCGGGGTGAGCCCCTCGGGCAGACCGATCTCGATCAGCACCGACCAGTCGGGGCGCGCCTCGAAAGGTTGATGCACCTCCGGTCCGACCTCGTCGAGGAAACGCAGCCCCTGCCCCGAGATCAACTCGAAGGCCGAGACACAGCCCGGCATCCGGGCCTCGGCCAGTTCCAGAAGTTCCAGCGCTGCGGCGGGGCTTTCAACAGCCATCATCGCCGTGCCGACCGCCGCCGGGCGCGGGAAGAGCCGCAGCGTCGCGGCCGTGATGATCCCGAGCGTGCCCTCGGACCCGATCAGCAGGTCCTTCAGATCGTAGCCGGTATTGTCCTTGCGCAGATGCTTGAGGCCGGAGATCACCGTGCCATCGGCCAGCACCGCCTCGACGCCCAGACACAGCTCGCGCGCGTTGCCATAGCGCAGTACGTTCACCCCGCCCGCATTGGTCGCCAGCACACCGCCGATCCGGGCGGAGCCCTGGCTCGCGATGGTCAGCGGAAACAGCCGCTCCACACCTTCCGCCGCCTGCTGCGCCTCAAGCAGAGTCGCGCCTGCCTCGATCTCCAGCACATAGCCGCTGACCGCGCGAACCGCGTTCATTTTCTCGAGGCTCAGGATCACCGGCGCGGGGCCGTCCTCGGTGATCTGGCCGCCAACCAGCCCGGTGCCGCCGCCATAGGGCATCACAGCGACGCCCGCCGCGTGGCAGTGCCTCAGCACCGCAGCGACCTCTTCGGTCGACGTCGGCTTCACCAGCACCCCGCCGATACCGTGATAGCGCCCACGCGGCTCTTCGAGATAGGACGCCCCCGGCGCGCCGAGGCTCAGGCGCGGCACCGCCTCCCGCAGCGTCTCGACGAAACTTTCATCAGCGGCGGTACGCATCTCTGGCTCCTTCGGCTTGGCTTAAGTATCCCGGGGGGCTGGCTGCGCCAGCGGGGGCAGCGCCCCCTCTGCCGTTCGCCCCGCAACATGTCGCGCGAGCGCAGGCGCCCCTATCGGACATCCGTCCGTCCCCGGCGATCCGAGCGCAGGTTGGAATAGAGGACGTGATTGCGCCAGCGCCCGTTGATCTGCAGGTAGCTCTGTGCGACTCCCTCGTATTTGAAACCGGATTTCTCCAGAACCCCGCGCGAGGCCGCATTCTCGGGCAGGCAGGCCGCCTCGATCCGGCTGAGGTCGAGCTTGGTGAAGGCGTAATGCACGACGGCCTCGATCGCCTCGCGCATGTAACCCTGACGCGCGTGACGCTGGCCGATCCAATAGCCCAGCGTGCCCGCCTGCGCCGGTCCGCGCCGGATATTGTCGAGCGTGATCGCCCCGAGGAACGTCTCGTCGCGGCGCGAGAACAGGAAGACGGGGACCGCGGTGCCATTCGCGATCGCGCGCGCGGCCCAGTAGACCCGGTTGGAGAAGGCCTTGCGCCCGAGATGGTCGGAGGACCAGCTCGGCTCCCACGGGGTCAGGAAGGCGCGGCTGTCCTCACGCAGGCTGGCCCACGGGCGATAATCCCCATGCTGCGGCGGACGAAGGATCATCCGATCCGTATCGATCCGCAGCTGACGACGGCGCGCGAACATCAGGCGGCGAGCCTTTCCCGCAATGCGCCCAGTTCGGGAGCATCCTTGACCGGACCGTAAAGCGCCATCGCGGTGCGACCACCGATCGCGAGCCGTTCCCCGAAATCGCGCACCGCGTCACGGGTGACGCTGTCGATCCGGGCCGAGGCCTCGTCGATCCCGGGCACCCGGCCCCAGATATAGAGGCTGCGCGCCATGCGTTCTGCGCGCGCCGAAGCGCTTTCCAGCCCCATCAGCAGACCCGCCTTGATCTGGGCGCGGGCGCGGGCGATCTCGACCTCGGTCATGTCTTCGGCCGCGCGTTTCAACTCGTCGATGGTCAGCTCGGCCAGACCGCGAATCTCGTCGCCCGACGTGCCCGCGTAGACGGTGAACATGCCGGTGTCCTCGTAGGCGCCGGCTTGCGAGAAGATCGTGTAGCACAGGCCCCGTTCTTCGCGGATCTTCTGGAACAGGCGCGAGGACATGCCCCCGCCCATCGCGACCGAATAGACTTGCGCGGTGTAGAGATCGGCGTCGCGATAGCTGGGCGCTTCGATGCCAAGCGCGAAATGCGCCTGTTCGAGCTGTTTGATCTCGCGCCGCTCGTTGCCGATCCATTTCGCCGGATAAGGCGCGGGGTTCAGCGCGGGGCGCAGATCACCGAAGATATCCTCGGCGCGTTTCACGATCTCCGCGTGATCGACATTACCGGCCGCCGAGAGGATCATCTGATCCGGGCCGTAATGCTCGGACACGAAGCCGGACAGATCGTCGCGCGCGAAGCTGCGGACCTTCTCCGCCGGGCCGAGGATGGTGCGGCCCATCGGCTGATCAGGGTAAGCTGCCTCTTGCAGCCAGTCGAAAATCACGTCGTCGGGCGTGTCGAGCGATTGGCCGATCTCTTGCAGGATCACACCGCGCTCCACCTCGATCTCACGCTGATCGAAGACCGGGTTCAGCAGGATGTCCGAAATAACGTCGAGTGCGAGCGGCACGTCTTCGGCCAGCACGCGGGCGTAATAGGCGGTCATCTCGCGCGAAGTATAGGCGTTGATATAGCCGCCCACATCCTCGATCGCTTCCGCGATCTGCAGCGCCGAGCGGGTCTTGGTGCCCTTGAACGCCATATGTTCGAGGAAATGTGCGATGCCGTTCTGCTCGGGGCGTTCGTGGCGGCCACCGGCAGTGATCCAGACGCCGATCGCGGCGGAGGCAAGGCCCGGCATCGTCTCGGTGATGATACGCAAGCCGTTCTTCAGGGTGGTCATTTCGATCATGTGCGGCGACGCTCCCGGATCAGCGCTTCAAGGTCGGCGAGGTCGTTCGGCACCCGGGTCACACGCTCCTCGCGGGTGAACAGGTCGGCCATGCGCGGCGGCAGATCGGGGCGGATGCCCGTCGCCTCTTCCACGGCATCGGGGAACTTCGCGGGATGCGCGGTCGCGAGCGTGACCATCGGCGTGGCCGGGTCACGCGCGACGGCAGCTTTGCCCACGTTCACGCCGACCGCCGAATGCGGGCAAAGCAATTCGCCGGTCTCCTTGAGCGTATCGCCGATCTCTTCCATCGTGCGCGCCTCGCCGACCGAGCCGCTGTCGTAGATATCGCGCAGCGCACCGATGGCGTTTTCGGAGACGGTGAAGGAGCCTTCGGTTTTCAGCTCGTCCATCAGCTTCTCGATCGCGGCCCCGTCCTTGCCGTAGGCCCAGAACAGTGCGCGCTCGAAGTTCGAGCTCACCTCGATATCCATCGACGGCGAGATCGAGGGCGTGACGCCCTGCTTGGTGTAATCGCCCTTCTCGAGGCAGCGATGCAGGATGTCGTTCTGGTTCGTCGCGATCACCAGACGCTCGACCGGCAAACCCATTTCCTTTGCGAGAAAGCCCGCGAAGATATCACCGAAATTGCCGGTGGGCACGGTGAAGGAGACCTTGCGATGCGGCGCGCCAAGCGCCACGGCGGAGGAGAAGAAATACACGATCTGCGCCAGCACGCGGGCGAAGTTTATCGAGTTCACGCCCGCCAGACCGACCTCGTCGCGGAAGTCGAAATCGTTGAACATGTCCTTCAGCTTGCCCTGGCAATCGTCGAAATCGCCATCGAGCGCGAGCGCGTGGACGTTGCCCTCGACGGGCGTCGTCATCTGGCGGCGCTGCACTTCGGACACCCGGCCATGCGGGAAGAGGATGAACACATCGACATTGTCGAGCCCGCGGAACGCCTCGATCGCGGCCGAGCCGGTATCGCCCGAGGTGGCGCCGACGATGGTGATCTTCTGATTGCGCTTTTGCAGTTCGATCTGGAACAGCTGTCCGATCACCTGCATCGCGAAATCCTTGAACGCGAGCGTGGGGCCGTGGAACAGCTCCAGCAGGAAATGGTTCGGCGCCAGCTGCACCATCGGCGCGCGGGCGACATGGCCGAAGCCGGAATAGGCGCGGGAAATGGCGCCGCGCAGCTCCTCGTCCGAGAAGGTCTCGGAGACGAAGGGCTTCATCACGCGGAAGGCGATTTCCTCGTAGGGCTGCCCTGCGAGCGCGGCGATCTCATCGGCGGAAAACTGCGGCACGGTCTCGGGCACGTAGAGCCCGCCGTCACGGGCAAGCCCCGTCAGCATCGCATCGCCGAAATTCAGAACCGGGGCTTTGCCCCGAGTGGAAACATAACGCATCGTCAATCCTCAGGCCTGTTGCCGCCTGATACGCCAGAGAAGAAAGATTGTCATCCCGGCCCAGACGATTGCGAGCAAAAACCAGGTGATCGCGTAGCCGAGGTGGTCGTTGGGGATGCCGGTGATCGTGACGGGGACCGGGGTTATGCCCTGCGCCGCGCCTTGGACGGTGCGGGCGACGATCAGGATCGGCTCGGTGCCGAGCTTCGCGGCCATCGCAGGCACGTCGCGGGCGAACCAGATGCCAGACTTCGCGTCGGGCTTGGGCGTGTAGCTGTCGGCTTCTTCGGGCCAGTGCAGGTTTCCGGTGACGGTCAGATCCGTTGCGGGGCGGTCGGTGCCTTTCTCGCCCTCAGGGATGAAGCCGCGATCGAGCAGGATCTTGCGGCCCTGATCGGTCTCGAAAGCGTCGATGACCCGGTAGCCCGCGCCGACGCCCTTCTGGCCCGAAAGCACGAGGATCTCCTGGCCCGTCGTGCGCCCGCTTACCGTGACGGGTTCGTATTTCAGCGGCTTGGTGTCGGTGCCTTCAGGCGGCAGCGCCTGCGGCTGGCCTTCGATCTTGGCGGAAATCTCGGCCAGCATCGCCTCTTTCCAGCCAAGGCGCTGCACCTGCCAGATGCCGAGCGAGATCAGGATCGCGCAGCCGACGACGCCCAGCAGCAGCGGAAAGATATAGCGTTTCATCAAGCCTCCAAGAAAGCGGCGCGAGGGTCGCCCCCCGCGCCGATCTGCGCATTTTGCGTGTGATGGCCGGGGGCGCTTACGCGCTGCCCCAGATATAGATCGACGCGAACAGGAAGAGCCAGACAACATCGACGAAGTGCCAGTACCAGGCGGCGGCCTCGAAACCGACATGCTCGTTCTGGGTCATCTGGCCGCGCACGATACGCAGCAGGCAGACCAGCAGGAAGATCGTCCCGATGATCACGTGCGCGCCGTGGAAGCCCGTCGCCATGAAGAAGTTGGCGCCATAGATATTGCCCGCCAAACCGAAGGCCGCGTGGCTGTATTCGTAGGCCTGCAGCACCGTGAAGGACGCGCCGAGGATCACCGTGAGGATCAGCCCCTGCTTGACCTGGCTGCGGTCGTTCTCATGGACCAGAGCGTGGTGCGCCCAGGTTAGCGTCACGCCCGAAAGCAGCAGGATTACGGTGTTGATCAGCGGCAGGTGCCATGGATCGAAGGTAACGATGCCCTCGGGCGGCCAGACGCCATCCTTGAGCGGGCTCATCGGGCCCATCGGGTACATGGCGTGCTTGAAGAAGCTCCAGAACCAGGCCGCGAAGAACATCACTTCGGACATGATGAACAGGATGAAGCCATAGCGCAGGCCGATCCGGACGACGGGCGTGTGATCGCCGGTCTCGCCTTCGTGGACTACGTCCGACCACCAGCCATACATGGTATAAAGCACCACGAGCAGGCCGCCGAAGAAGACGTAATGGGTGATGCTCTGCATCCAGAGCACCGCCCCGAAGAGCATGATGAAGCCACCAACGGCACCGAGGAAGGGCCAGATCGAGGGCGGTAGGATGTGGTAGTCGTGGTTCTTTGCGTGGGCCATGCGTCTCCCTCCGATGGCTAGTTGACCGTCTCCGTCTCCCTTTGACGGACCGAGGCGGTGTCTTCCGGCTCGGGAAGGTCGGTTTGATAGAAAGTGTAGCTCAACGTGATCGCGTGAATCCGCTTCGCATCCGCATCATCGACGATGCCGGGATCGACGAAGAAGCTCACCGGCATCTGCACCCTCTCCCCGGGTTGCAGCACCTGTTCGGTGAAGCAGAAGCACTGGATCTTGTCGAAATAGTAGCCGGCCACATCGGGCGAGACGTTGTAGCTCGCCGTGCCCGCGATGACGTGATCGGTCGGGTTGTAGGCCTCGTAGAAGGCCAGCCCGTTCTGGCCGATCTTCAGCTTCATCTCGGTCTGGACCGGCTTGAATTTCCACGGCATGCCCGGTGCCACGTTGGCGTCGAAACGCACGAGAATCTCGCGGTCGAGAACCTTGTCGGGCAGCACCTCGGCAGTGTTGGTCGTGCCGCCATATCCGGTGGTCTTGCAGAACCAGTTGTAGAACGGCACCGCAGCCCAAGCCCCTGCCCCCATCACGACGATCACCGCGAGCAGCGAGAGCAGCACGCGCGTATTCGACCGATCTGTGGGGCGCTGGGTCATTTCGAAGCGCCCTCCGCCGGCAGCACCGAGGCGCGCGGCTGGTGGTCGTAGGCTTCCATCTTCGAGCCGTTCTCGACCTTGACCACGGTCAGGCCGAAGACGATCGCGACGAACCCGAGAAGAACCGCTCCAAGCCCCACATTGCGGGTGAACCGGCGGATATGGAGGTCACTGTCCCGGGTGATTGCCATCGCTTACCAAGCTCCCAAACCGATATAGCTCAGCCCCGCTTCGGCCAGCAAAGCCGCGAAATGCGCGAAGAGGTAGATGAGCGAGAAATAGAAGAAGCGCTTTTCGACCGCGTATTTGTCGGCCTCCGCCTGCGCTTCGGTGCGGGCGTGGATTTCGATCGCGCCCTTGATGAAGAGCGCGTTCATGATCAGCGCCGTCGCGAAATAGACCGGGCCGCCGATCGAGGTGAAACCGGTGCCGACCGCGATGGGGGCGAGGATGAAGGCGTAGAACAGGATGTTCTTGCGCGTCACCACCCGACCGTGGGTCGAGGTCAGCATCGGCACTTTCGCCTCGTCGTAATCGGACTTCATGAACAGCGCGAGCGACCAGAAATGCGGCGGCGTCCAGAGGAAGACCAGCAGGAACATCGCCACGGATTCGATCGAGATGCCACCCGTCGACACGGCCCATCCGATCATCGGAGGGAAGGCGCCCGCAGCGCCGCCGATCACGATGTTCTGCGGCGTCGCGCGCTTCAGCCACATCGTGTAGACGACGACATAGAAGAAGATGGTGAAGGCAAGGAACAGGCCCGAGAAGATATTCGTGGCCAGCGCCAGCATCACGCAGGAGATGCCCGAGAGCGCCAGCCCGAAGCCCAGCGCCTCGCGCTCAGAGATGCGGCCCGCCGGGATGGGACGACCGCGAGTGCGGCGCATGATCCGGTCGATATCCGCGTCATACCACATATTCAGCGCGCCCGAGGCGCCACCGCCCAGCGCGATGAACAGGATCGCGACGAAGCCCACGAAGGGATGCACCGGATTCGGCGCCACCACGAGACCGACGAAAGCGGTGAAGACCACCAGCGACATCACGCGCGGCTTCAGAAGCGCGATGTAGTCGCCGAACCGCGCCTCGTTGTCCTGTTGGCGAATATAGCTGATGTCACTCATGAAAGCGTTCCTCGGGTGTTATCGCACGATGTATTCAGTTCTGTGCGACCCGAACCGCCCCATCCGTCTCGACCGAGGCGAAGTCATTCTTCGCACGCTCGAGCCAGTTAGCGTAAACTTCCGGTGAGACAACTTTGACCACAATGGGCATGTAAGCGTGGTTGGTGCCGCAAAGCTCCGAACACTGGCCGAAATACACACCTTCTTGATCGGCCTTAAACCACAATTGCGCGATCCGGCCCGGCACGGCGTCCTGCTTCACCGCGAAGGCCGGCACGGTCCAGCTGTGAATCACGTCCGCGCCAGTGACTTGCACGACGATCGTCTTGCCTTTCGGCACCACCATCGCGTTGTCAGCTGCCAGCAGGTATTCGTCGGGTGCATAGCCATGCTCTTCGAGGTCTTCCTTCGCGAGCAGAAGCGAATCGAACGAAATGCCCTCATCAGGGTATTCGTAGCCCCAGTACCACTGGTAACCGGTCACCTTCACGGTGATGTCGCCCTCGGGAATTTCCTGCTGGTTCCACAGCGCGGGCAACGAGAAGGCCCCGATCGCCACGAGGATCACGATCGGCACGAAGGTCCAGGTGATCTCGAGAGGCGTGTTATGGGTGAAGCTGCGCGGCGTCGGGTTGGCGCGGCTGTTGAAGCGCAGCAGCGAATAGATGATCAGGGCGAAGACCAGAACGCAGATCGCGGCGATGATGACCAAAAGCATATGGTCGAGCCATTGCTGGTCTTCCGCGAGGTTGGACGACGCTGGCTGGAACCCCGTCCCGCCCAGATGCGGCTTACCGATTACCGGCAGCCCCTTGATCATGTCCTGAGCCGAGGCCTGCCCGGCGACGAGCGTCGACAGAACAGCCGACGTGACAGCGGCCGCGATACCGCGGCCCTTGCTTGCAAAGCGCATAAGTCCCATGTCTCCCTTTTGGCGGCGTTTCTCCCTGCCGCCCGACGGCGTCCGGCTCTCCCAAACCGTTCACCGTTGCGTGTTCTCACTTTAAAATCATATTGGGAGGATGGCGCAAGCAAAAGCTGCGACATTTTGGCAATTTTGATCGCTATCCGAGGAGAGACGATGACCCAGCCCGACCGTTTCGCGCCATTCGAGGACAAGCTCGACAAGGACCGCGCCCTGCAATTGCTGCGCGAGGCGACCGCGGGGGCCGAGGATGGCGAGTTGTTTCTAGAACAGCGTCGGTCCGAGGCGCTCGTGTTCGATGACGGGCGGGTCAAGACCGCCTCTTACGACGCCTCCGAAGGATTCGGCCTGCGGGCGGTGAAGGGCGATGTCGCGGGCTATGCCCATTCGACCGAGATTTCCGAAGCCGCGCTGAAACGGGCGACCGAAACTGCGCGGCTGGCCGTGGGCGACGGCGGCGGCACGATGGCGCCCCCGCCCAAAGGCACGAACCTGCATCTATATAGTGATACCGATCCGGTCTCCGACACGCCCTTCGCGGCGAAGATCGACATACTGCGCGAGATCGACGCCTTCGCCCGCGACCTCGACCCGCGCGTCGTGCAGGTCTCGGCCTCGATGGCGGCGAGCCTGCAGGAGGTCTTCATTCTTCGGCCCGAGGGCGGGCTGGTCTCGGATATCCGCCCGATGGCGCGGATCAACATCTCGGTGATCGTGGAAGAGAACGGGCGGCGCGAGTCCGGCGGTCATGGTGGCGGCGGACGCTTCGGACTGTCGGGCCTGATCGAACCCGCGCATTGGCAACCCGTCGCGCGTGAGGCGCTGCGCATCGCGCTGGTGAACCTGCGCGCCGAGCCCGCGCCCGCCGGGGTGATGGACGTCGTGCTTGGCCCGGGCTGGCCGGGTGTGCTGTTGCACGAAGCAGTCGGGCACGGGTTGGAAGGCGACTTCAACCGCAAGAAATCTTCGGCCTTCGCCGGGCTGATGGGCCAGCAGGTCGCCGCGAAAGGGGTCACCGTGCTTGATGACGGCACGATCCCCGATCGGCGCGGTTCGATCACGATTGACGACGAGGGCACGCCCTCGGGCAAGAACGTGCTGATCGAGGACGGCGTGCTCGTAGGCTACATGCAGGACCGCCAGAACGCGCGGCTGATGGGCGTCGAGGCCACCGGCAACGGGCGGCGCGAGAGCTTCGCCCATGCCCCGATGCCGCGGATGACCAACACTTATATGCTCGGCGGCGATGCCGATCCGGGCGAGATCCTCGCCGATCTGAAGGACGGCATCTATGCGGTCGGCTTCGGCGGTGGTCAGGTCGACATCACCAATGGCAAGTTCGTCTTCAACTGCACCGAAGCCTATCGCGTGAAGAACGGTGTCGTAGGCGCACCAGTAAGAGGCGCGACCCTGATCGGCGACGGGCCGACCGCGATGCAGCATATCCGCGCCATCGGCAACGACCTCGCCCTCGACCCCGGCATCGGCAATTGCGGCAAGGCGGGGCAATGGGTACCGGTCGGCGTCGGCCAGCCGACCCTGATGATCGGCGGCCTCACGGTGGGCGGCTCGGCGGCGTAATCGTTTCCGACAGATACGGGCGGGACGGTCCATGAAGACCGCTTCGCCCGCGCGATCAGCAGCTGCAAATCGGCGACGCCGAAAATTTGCAGTCAAAACGCAGAAAATTCCTTCCAAACGCCGCGCACACCGAGTTTTGGTAACAACTTATTAAGAATAACACGGCAAGAAGGGGGGGCGATTGAGGCGGAGGGCCGGATGGAAACAGATTTGTTTTCTTACCCCACCCCCTTCACCCCACCCACCACGGAAGAAGACGAACTATCTGCTCTTCGCCTCATTCGCTCCCGACGTGTCGGGCCCACAACTTTCCACAGATTGATCGGCGAACATGGCTCCGCGACGGCAGCGCTCGCGGCCCTGCCAGAGGTCGCACGCGCGGCGGGCGTCACCGATTACACCCCTTTCCCCGAGAAACAGGCCCGCGCCGAAATCAAGGCGGGCAAGGCCGCAGGGGCGCTGCTCCTGCTTCATGGAGGGCCTGACTATCCCCCCGCGCTTGCGCAGATCGACAATGCGCCACCCGTGCTCTGGGCGCTTGGCCAGCCGGAGCTGCTCACCCGCCCGATGATCGCGCTAGTCGGTGCGCGCAACGCGTCCTCGCTGGGGCTGCGCATGGCGAAGCGGTTGAGCGAAGGTCTGGGCGAGGCGGGCATCTGCGTGGTCTCCGGGCTGGCGCGCGGGATCGATGCCGCCGCCCATGAGGCCGCCCTGCTCACCGGGACGATCGCGGTGCAGGCGGGTGGAATCGACGTGATCTACCCGCAGGAGAACACGACGCTTGCCCGACAGATCGCGGAGACCGGGCTGCGGCTGACCGAAGCCCCGCCCGGCACGCAGCCGCAGGCGCGCCACTTCCCTGCGCGCAACCGGATTATCTCGGGGCTCAGCGCCGGCGTCGTCGTGGTCGAAGCGGCCCTGAAATCCGGCAGCCTGATCACCGCGCGCGATGCGCTCGATCAGGGGCGCGAGGTAATGGCCGTCCCGGGACACCCGATGGACGGGCGCGCGGGCGGCTGCAACGCGCTGCTCCGCGACGGCGCGACATTGGTGCGCGGGCCCGAGGACGTGCTGGCCGCGCTCAATGCGCGGAGAGCGACCGTCGCCCGGACCGCACCCGAACCCAGCCCCCGGCGTTCCTCCGGAAAGCCGGCTCCGGAACCTGCCGATCTGGGCACGAAGATCCTCGAACGGCTCGGCCCCTCCCCCACCGCCGAGGATCAGGTGATCCGCGATCTCGACGTGCCGGCGGCGGCCTTTTCACAGGCTCTCACCGCGCTCGAGATCGAGGGCCGAATAGAGCGCCATCGCGGCGGGCTGATCAGCCGCCCGGTTTAAGGCCTGCGGGATTTCCTCAGCGCCAGGGTGCATTGACAATCCCCACCAAACCCCCACATGTTCCGCGCCCAGACCCTTTAGCGCTGAATAGTGAGGACCTTATGGCCGTTGTCGTCGTCGAATCCCCTGCCAAGGCCAAGACGATCAACAAGTATCTAGGGTCCGATTACACCGTTCTCGCCTCCTTCGGTCACGTCCGCGATCTGCCTCCGAAAGACGGTTCGGTCGATCCCGAGCACGATTTCGAGATGAAATGGGAAGTCGCGAGCGACTCGAAAAAGCACATCAAGGCGATCACCGACGCGCTGAAAGATGACGACACGCTGATCCTCGCAACCGACCCCGATCGCGAAGGCGAAGCCATCTCGTGGCATCTGCAGGAAGCGCTGGAGAAGAAGCTCAAGGGCAAGAACGTGTCCCGCGTCACCTTCAACGCGATCACCAAGACCGCAATCCAAGAAGCCATGAAGCATCCGCGCGATGTCGATGCCCCACTGGTGGAGGCCTATCTCGCCCGCCGCGCACTCGATTACCTCGTGGGCTTCAACCTCTCGCCGGTTCTCTGGCGCAAGCTGCCTGGCGCGAAATCGGCGGGCCGTGTCCAGTCGGTTTGCCTGCGCCTCATCGTCGAGCGCGAGATGGAGATCGAAGCCTTCAAACCGCGTGAATACTGGACGGTGAAGGTGATCCTGACGACGCCGCGCGGTCAGGAATACGAAGCGCGCCTGTCGGTTCTCGGCGGCAAGAAGCTTGAGAAATATGACCTCGAGAACGAGACCGCAGCCGAGATGGCGGTGCAGGCGATCACCTCGCGCGATCTCAGCGTGGCCTCGGTCGAGGCGAAGCCCGCCAACCGCAACCCCTACCCGCCCTTCATGACCTCGACGCTGCAGCAGGAAGCCAGCCGCAAGTTCGGTTTCGGCGCGCGCGCCACGATGTCGGCGGCGCAGCGTCTCTACGAGGCGGGGCACATTACCTATATGCGGACCGACGGCATCGACATGGCCCCCGAGGCGGTGATGCAGGCGCGCGATGCGATCAAGGACAAGTTCGGCGACAGCTACGTCCCGAAAAGCCCGCGCATGTACAAGAACAAAGCGAAGAACGCGCAGGAAGCGCACGAATGTATCCGCCCCACGGATATGTCGAAATCGCCCGACAAGCTGAAGCTCTCCGATGATCAGTGGAAGCTGTATGATCTGATCTGGAAACGCACGATCGCGTCGCAGATGGAAGCGGCCCGGTTCGAGCGGACGACCGTTCTCGTCGGCTCCGGCGACGAACAGGTGGAACTGCGCGCGACCGGCTCCGTCGTTGTGTTCGACGGCTTCCTGAAAGTCTACGATCAGGGCCGCGACGACGATGAGGGCGAGGACAGCAACCGTCTGCCGCAGATCCACGAGGGCGAAGAGGCGAAGAAGGGCGACATCACGCCCGAGCAGCACTTCACCCAACCGCCGCCGCGCTACACTGAGGCGACCTTGGTCAAGCGGATGGAAGAGCTCGGCATCGGGCGCCCCTCCACCTATGCCTCGATTGTCACGACGATTCAGGATCGCGGCTATGTCCGCAAGGACAAGAACCGCCTGATCCCGGAAGATACCGGGCGCTTGGTGACGGCCTTCCTGTCGAACTACTTCAAGCGCTACGTGGAATACGATTTCACCGCCGATCTGGAAGATCAGCTCGACGATATCTCCGCAGGCGATCGCGACTATAAGGAAGTGCTCAAGCGCTTCTGGCGTGATTTCTCGGCAGCTCTGGAAGAGACGTCGGAGCTGCGGATCTCGGAAGTGCTCGACAAGATCGACGAGGTTCTGGCGCCGCATCTCTATCCGCCGCGCCCCGACGGGTCGGACCCGCGCATCTGCCCGCTTTGCGGCAGTGGCAAGCTGCACCTGAAGACCGCGCGCTCCGGCGGGGCCTTCATCGGCTGCGGCAACTATCCCGAATGTCGTTTCACCCGGCCTCTGTCGGCGCCCGATGGCGACGATGAGGTTCAGGCACTCGACGGCAAGGTGCTGGGCTATGACGAGGAGCAGGCGATCACGCTGCGTGTCGGACGTTTCGGCCCTTACGTCCAGAAGGGCGAGCCGACCGAGGATGTGCCGAAACCCCCTCGCGCTTCGCTGCCCAAGGGTTGGAAACCCGAAGAAATCGACCTCGAAAAGGCGCTGCTGCTCTTGAGCCTGCCGCGCGAGATCGGCCCGCACCCCGAGGACGGCGAGTTGGTCGAAGCCGGGATCGGCCGCTACGGGCCCTACGTTAAGAAAGGCCGGATCTACGCGAACCTGCCGGAAGTGGACGAGGTCTTCACCATCGGCATGAACCGCGCCGTGGAAGTGATCGCCCAGAAAGCCGCCAAAGGCGGGCGCGGTGCCGCCGCGAAACCGCTTAAGGAGTTGGGCGAACACCCCGAGGGCGGCCCGATCGCGGTCATGCCGGGGCGCTACGGTCCCTACGTCAAATGGGGCAAGATCAACGCGACCCTGCCGAAAGAACTTGAACCGGAAGCCGTCACGCTTGAAGACGCGCTTCCGCTGATCGAGGCGAAGGCGGCCAAGAAGGGCGGCACGAAGAAGAAAGCCGCGCCTAAAAAAACGACCGCGAAGAAGCCTGCGGCCAAGAAACCGACCGCCAAGAAGACCGCCGCGAAGAAACCCGCGGCGAAAAAGACGGCGGCCAAGAAGACCGACGAGGAGTGAGGCGCCCGCGCCCACTTCGTCTTGACAAAAATATCCCGGGGAAGCGCGACAGCGCGGGGGCAGAGCCCCCTCCCGGCGCGCTCGCGCGCGAAGTTGACCCCAACACACCACCCTCGCCGCATCGCAGCAATTGACTCCCCTCCGCCCCGGCGTCATCTTCACGCGCATATGAGCGGAGGATATCCATGAACAAGATTTACGGTTCCGCGAAGGAGGCTCTCGACGGGCTTCTCTTCGACGGAATGCTGATCGCGGCAGGCGGCTTCGGCCTCTGCGGCATCCCTGAAATGCTGATCGACGCGCTGGTCGAGAGCAAGGTCAAGGACATCACCGTCGCGTCGAACAATTGCGGCGTGGACGGGTTCGGCCTCGGCAAGCTGCTCGACACGAAGCAGATCAAGAAGATGATGTCGTCTTACGTGGGCGAGAACGCCGAGTTCATGCGCCAGTATCTGAGCGGCGAACTCGAGCTGGAATTCAACCCGCAGGGCACTCTGGCAGAGCGCATGCGCGCCGCCGGCCACGGCATCCCCGGCTTCTACACCAAGACCGGCTACGGCACCCAGATCGCCGAAGGCAAAGAGGTGAAGGTGTTCAACGGCGAGCACTACATCCTCGAAGAGGGCATCTTCGCTGACGTCTCCATTGTGAAGGCGTGGAAAGCGGATGAGACCGGCAACGCTGTGTTCCGCAAGACGGCCCGCAACTTCAACCCACCGGCGGCGATGTGCGGCAAGGTCTGCGTGATGGAAGTCGAAGAGATCGTGCCCGTGGGCTCGCTCGACCCTGACTGCATCCACCTGCCCGGCATCTACGTGCACCGCCTGATCCAGGGGGAACATGAGAAGCGCATCGAGAAAGTCACCACCCGCGAAAAGAAGGAGGCCTGACCCATGGCATGGGATAGAAATCAGATGGCCGCCCGCGCGGCGCAGGAGCTTGAAGACGGCACCTATGTGAACCTCGGCATCGGCATCCCGACGCTGGTCCCAAACTTCATCCCCGAGGGCGTGCACGTCACGCTGCAATCGGAGAACGGCATGCTGGGCATGGGCCCCTTCCCCTATGAGGGCGAAGAGGATCCCGACCTGATCAACGCTGGCAAGCAGACGATCACCGAACTGCCCAACACGGTCTATTTCGACAGCGCGATGAGCTTTGGGATGATCCGTGGCGGCAAGATCGCGATGGCGATCCTCGGCGCGATGGAAGTGGCCGAGAATGGCGATCTGGCGAACTGGATGATCCCCGGCAAGCTGGTGAAGGGCATGGGCGGCGCGATGGACCTCGTGGCGGGCGTGAAGCGAGTCATCGTCGTGATGGATCACACCAACAAGCATGGCGACAGCAAACTGCTGAAGGAATGCACCCTGCCGCTGACCGGCACCGGCGTCGTCAACCGCATCATCACCAATCTCGGTGTCCTCGATGTCGTCGAGGGCGGGCTGAAGATCGTCGAATGCGCCGAGGGCGTCACCGAGGACGAGATCCGCGAAGCGACCGAGGCGACGATCGTCAACTGATCGCCTCCATAGGCTTGTTACGGAAAGAGCGGCCTTCAGGGGCCGCTCTTTGCCATTTGGGTGACCCGGAAAACGCAACCGTCGCTCACCAGCTGCGGGCGCGTCGCACAGAGCCCCCGCGCCACGTTCCACGCCGCCAGCACCTTGGGCACGTAGTCGCGCGTCTCCGCATAGGGCGGCACGCCGTCATTGCGCTTCACCGCGTTCTCGCCCGCGTTGTAGGCGGCGATGACCATCAGCGGATCGCGGTCGAATTCCTTCATCAGCCAGTCGAGATAGCTCACCCCGCCCGCGATGTTCTGCGCCGGGTCCTTGCTGTCTTCGACGTCGAACCGCTCTGCGGTCGCTGGGATCAGCTGCATCAGCCCCACGGCCCCTGCATGGCTTTGCGCGTCATGCCGCCCGCCCGATTCCACCGCGATCATCGCCAGCACCAGCGCTGGCGAGACCTCGGTCCCGATGGTCGAACGCAGGATATCGGTGCCATGCGCCCGTGCAATCTTCGCCAGATCGTTGAGCCGCGGCTCGCGCACCCGCGTACCTTTCGGCCCTTGCGACAGAGCGGAAATCGCCTGATCGAACCGCCCCGCTCGCTCGCCCAGACGCGGCGAGACCTTGTTCCAATACCACGCGTAATGCGCCGGCACGCGCGGCGTCGGCGTAGAGGCCGGAGCATCGCCCGTCGCGCTGTCGTCCGCGGGAGGCGCCGTTTCCGGCTCCCAGGGCTGCTTCGCCATCGCGGCAAGCTGGCGCTTCTGTTCCTCGGGATCGATCTGGATGGTTATGAAGCGCTTGGTGCCGGGCGCGGGTGGTTTGACCGTCTTGGGCTTCACGCTCTTGAAGAGGGGGGCTGCGGGCTCGGCCCCCACGGGCGCGACCACGGCCACCATCGCACTGCAGAGAATCCCTGCTAAAACCTTGCGCATCTGCGCCACCTGCTCACTGCCTCGCGCGGCTCTCGAGGGCCGCTTTGGCCCGACTATCCCTGAAAACCTGGAAAAATTCCAGAAAATCCGCCCCTTTGAGTCCCGCGAATCGCGGTGTGATGACCGGAATCCTGACGCAAAATGCAAATGTTCCAAAAAATTTTGATTTTTATTTCCTTATTTCACAATGGGTTAGATTGCGCGTCAGCCTGAATTTCCATTTTCGCGAAATCGCCTGCGATGCGCCCAAATCGCGCCACGTTCCGGGGGCCATATGTCCCCATACCGCGAGACGGAAACCGGCACGGACGCCAACCGGGACCGCGGGGCAGAGACAAAACCTTAGGAGAGACACCATGATGAAATTCTTCAAACTCAAGAAGTTCCACGACGAAGAAGACGGCGCTGTAACCGTTGACTGGGTTGTGCTGACCGCTGCCGTCGTCGGCCTCGGCGCCGCCGCGCTGGCCCTGGTCCGCACCCAAACCGCTGGCCTGTCGGATCGTATCGCGACTTACCTGAACGGCGCGACGGTTTCCGACTCCTTCACTGCAGACGAAATCACCGCTGGCGCGACGAAGTAAAAGAGCTTGTTCTGAACACTATGTTAAGCCGCTCGAGAGAGCGGCTTAACATCTTAAAGCAAGCCTATTCGGCAAGGCGCTCCACCTTCTCTCGTTTCGGAGCCTTGCTTCGCGTCGCCCTCAGGCGATCCCCAGAAGAAAACGAGGATGCTTCATGTTCCGGAAAGAAATATTCGACATACTTGAAGCGGAAGATGGCGCTGTCACTGTCGACTGGGTTGTTCTCACCGCCTCGGTCGTTTCGCTCGGATTTATCGCAGCATCTTTCATCTGGAATGAAACTGGCGGAGCCTCGCGCAAAATTGCGAACTACATCAGAACGCAAGAGCTTGCCACGACATTCACAGACAGCGAGTTGGGCAAATAGAACCAGCTTTCAATCTTGGGCCCGACCCACGCCAACGTTTCGCCATCTTTGCCTGCAACAAAGCGACTCTCGCCGTAGCGTTGTCGTCGAAATGAAAACAGAAGGATGCTCCAATGCGACTGATCTTCGTTCTCTTCCTTGTTGCTGGCGTCGGCCTCGCAGGCGTGGCGGTCATGATGGCGCAAGGTCAAATCGCGCAGTTCCAAGCCGAACGGGACCAGTTGGTCGCTATGCAGAAGGATGCACCGAAGCTCGCCGATGTCGTCGTTGTGCGGAAAGAGCTGAAATACGGTGAGCATTTTGGCCCCAAAGACCTCGCCACCATCAAGATGCAAGCCAACGCGGTGCCGAAAAACGCCTTTACTGTGATCACTGCGAAGCAAGGCACTCCAGAAGCCGCACATGCAGCGTTCTTGGAGGGCGAAACCCGTGATCGGGCGTCGATGCGCGCGCTTACTCCCGGAGAAATGCTGCTCGCCTCGCGTGTCACCCAACCAGGCGAGAACGCGGGCATCATGGCGAGCCTCCCGGACGGTCGTCGCGCGTTCACAATCCAAGTTTCGTCGACTTCTGCAGTTTCGGGCTTCCTGCGTCCGGGAGATTTTGTTGATGTCTACTGGTCCGGCTCAATCAACGGCGAACCCGTCACGAAGCTGATCGACAGCAACCTGAAACTGATCGCGATCGACCAGAGCACCGATCCCGACCGCACCAGTGCGACCCAGATCGCGCGCTCGGTCACGGCAGAAGTCAGCCCCGAGCAGGTCGCGGCCCTGACGCTCGCACAGAACACCGGTCGCCTGACCCTTTCGCTCGTCGGCTTGGAGAACAGCGCGCAACTCGGCCAGATCGAAATCAACCGCGATGAGCTGCTTGGCATCAAGAGAGAAGAAGTCAAACAGGTCGAAAAAGCGCAGGTTTGCACGATCAAGACCCGCAAGGGCACGGAAGTCATCGAGACGCCGATCCCCTGCACGAATTAAATAAATGACAAATATCAGTCGCTTGCGCGGGGCTCTACGGGGCCCCGCTTTCATATGTGACACGTTTTCCACATCAAGAACGACGCTCAATCCATTGATTCTTGCAAAAAAACAGGTCTTGCCGCATTCTTTCCCGCAATAATGGACCATAACAGTCCCTAAGCAGGCAGAAGATTTGCGAGTGGCGTGATCGGAGAGGCAGGGTCACAGATGAAATTTAGAACTTTGATGCAGGCCTGCCTTTGTGGCATGGCGTTGAGCATCGCGGCGATGGGCCCGGTGCAGGCAGACACGTTGCGGATCATGTCCGGCGCCACTCAAGCGCCGCTGACCGTTCCGCTCAACCGTGCGGTGGTCGTGGAAAGCGACACGCCGTTCTCGGAACTCTCGATCGCCAACCCTGGCATCGCGGACATCCAGACCCTTTCGGACCGCTCGATCTATGTGCTCGGCAAGGTTCCGGGCCGGACGACGCTGACGATCCTCGGCGCTGACGGCAAGCTGATCTCCAATGTCGACGTTCAGGTGACCCCGGACCTCGCGGAGTTCAAGGAACGCCTCAAGCAGATCCTGCCCGGCGAAAACATCCAGGTCCGCACCGCGAATGACGGTATCGTGCTGTCGGGCACTGTTTCCTCGGCACAGAAACTCAGCCGCGCGTTGGAACTGGCCAATCGCTACGCGCCCGACCGGGTGTCGAACCTGATGATGGTGGGCGGTACGCAGCAGGTGATGCTGAAAGTGCGCTTCGCAGAGATGCAGCGCTCGGTCGCGAAAAGCCTCAGCTCCTCGATCAATGCCAGCCTCGGTCCGAACGGAGGCTTGGGCGCGGGGGCTGGCTTCGGAGGCACCACAACGACTGCCTCGAACGCTGCCTCGCAGAGCTACGAGAACGGGATCGGCATCGGCCTGACCCGAGGGACCTTCCAGCTGGGCGTTCTCATCCAGGCGCTTGAGAACAAAGGCGTCGTTCGTACCCTCGCCGAACCGAACCTGACGGCGCTTTCCGGCCAGTCCGCAGACTTCCTCGCCGGTGGCGAATACCCGATCCCGGTGCTCAACAACGGTGACGTCTCGATCCAGTACAAGCCCTTCGGCGTCGAGATGTCCTTCACCCCGCGCGTCGTCGATGGTGACGTTATCAACCTCGAAATCGCCGCCTCTGTCTCCTCGATCGACACGGCGAACGGTTACACGAGCGGGACCTTCAACGTCAGCGCCTTCAAGAAGCGCTCGACCTCGACCACCGTCGAGATGCGTGATGGCGAGAGTTTCGCGATCGCGGGCCTGCTGCAGGACGACTTCAACGATTCCGTGGGGCAGATCCCGTGGCTCGGCGATGTGCCGGTGCTCGGCGCGCTGTTCCGTTCGACCGAGTTCGAACGCAAGCAGTCCGAACTGGTGATCATCGTCACGCCGCATCTGGTCTCGCCCGTGAAGGGCGACACGCTGGTGCTGCCTACGGATCGCCTGAAGCCGCCAACCGAGTCCGAGCTGTTCCTCAACGGCAGAACCTCGGGCGGTCGAGCACCGCAGAAGGGTCCTGCCGCGGAAGTCGCCAAGCAGGACTTCTCCGGGTCCTATGGCTATGTGATGGAGTGAGCGAGATGGCTGGGAACATGAAACTGCGCACCCTCGCGATCACCGTCGGAACCGTGGCTCTGCTGGCGGGCTGTTCCGAAGGCACCAAGGTCTTCAACTCCGAGGTCGGCTCGACCACGGAAGGCTCCCTCGGATTCGGCTCCGCGATCGCGCAGAACCAGGCGATGATGAGCGGCAATCAAAGCTACGTCATCAACATGACGCGCAAATTCGCCGCCGACGTGCCGAACACGGTGCATTTCGCCTTCAACTCCTCGGTGCTCGATGCGCAGGCGCGCAATGCGCTGCTGATGCAGGCGAACTGGATCCGGCAGAACCCGGAAGTACGCTTCCGGGTCTATGGGCATACCGACCTCGTAGGCTCCGACGCCTATAACAAGGCCTTGGGGATGCGGCGCGCCCGCGCGGTGGTGAATTTCCTCGTGTCGCAAGGCATCTCCCGCGCGCGGCTGGAGGCGGTCGTTTCCTTCGGCGAAACGCATCCGCTTGTCTACACGCAGGCTCCGAACGCGCAGAATCGCCGCACCGTCACCGAGGTCTCCGGCTTCGTGACCAAGGGCCGGCCTATGCTGCTCGACGGAAAATACGCGGCGGTAATCTATCGCGACTATATCGCCTCGGCGACAGCCGGCGGCGGCAACAACAATAGCGGCGGCAACTAAGCCACTGAATTCGCTAACCTTGTCGCAACATTTCGGCAAATGAGACCCATAGACGGCGGGCGCTTTCAACAAAGCCCGCCGTTTTTCTTTATCGTCTCTCAATATCCCACAATTGAAACAGTCTGGCCCCAATGTCGCCCAGATTAGAAACGAGATTGAGCCTCGACGGAATAGGCGCGTCCAGCGAGTCGCGTCCGGTCCGCGGCGTATGAACAGAGTTAACCGAACCGCGCCACGGGTCACGAAAAAGAGGACAGAGGCAATGACTGCAGCAGCTATCATGACTTCGGAGCCGGCCCCGATCCAGGCGTGCACCGTGTCCCGCGATGTGTCGAATTTCGATCTGCTGATCGAGGATATGGAAACCGAGCTCGGCGAAAGCTGGGGCGATCTGACCTTCGATGAAGCGGTCATCTTCCTCGGCCAGCCCGACGCGGAACAGCTCGAGTTCATCGCGATCGCCGTCAATGGCGAAGACGAGGACGAGCTGACCAAGATTTCCGGCATCATCACCGAGGCGAAGGACCGCAACATCCGCGTCATCCTGATCGCCGATGAGGTCAGCCCGATCGCGCTGCATCAACTGTTGCGGCTCGGCGCGGATGATTTCGTCCCCTACCCGCTTCCCGAAGGCGCGCTGCACGACGCGATCGAGCGTCTTGGCCAAGCCGCCCCGCCGGTCGAAGCCGCGCCCCCCGTCCACGCGCCGACCTTTGCGGCGACCGGCAACCACGATGGTGTCGTCCTCCCGGTTCACGGCCTGTCCGGTGGCGTCGGTGCAAGCACCTTCGCGGTGAACCTCGCCTGGGAAATGGCGACGATCCACGACGGTAAAAAGAAGAAGAAAGCCCCGTCGACCTCGCCGAAAGTCTGCCTGCTCGACCTCGACCTGCAATTCGGCGCCGCCGCGACCTATCTCGACCTGCCGCGCCGCGAGATGATCTACGAAATGCTCGCCGATACCGAGCATATGGACAAAGAGACCTTCCGACAGGCGATGCTCAGCTTCAACGACAAGCTCGACGTGCTGACCGCGCCGACCGACATGCTGCCGCTGGACCTTCTGAGCGGCGACGATCTGGAGCGCCTGATCGACATGGCGCGGGCACATTACGATTTCGTCGTGATCGACATGCCCTCGACCGTGGTCAGCTGGACCGAGACGGTGCTGAACAAGGCCCATCTCTACTTCGCGCTGATCGAGCTGGACATGCGCTCGGCCCAGAACGTGCTGCGGATGCAGCGGGCGCTGAAGTCCGAGGGGCTGCCGACCGAGAAGCTGCGTTACGTGCTCAATCGCGCGCCGAAATTCACCGATCTCAACGGCAAGGCCCGCGTGAAGCGACTGGCCGAGAGCCTCGATATCTCGCTCGAGCTGCTGATGAGCGATGGCGGCAAGCAGATCACTCAGGCCAACGATCACGGGCTGCCACTGGCGCTCTCGGCACCGAAAGTGCCGCTACGCAAGGAATTCCAGAAGCTCGCCGGCTCGCTGGTGGAGCTGAACGAAGCCGTCGAAGCAGCCGCCTGACCCGAAAGGACACGTCCAGATGTTTTCGCGCTACAAGAAAGACGGGGCAAAGCCCACCAACGGCAAGGCCGCCCCCCCGCCGCCCGTGCCCGGTGCCGCCAAGCCGCCGCCGATCGACGCTGCGCCGAAGACGCAGGTGGTCCATCGCAAGATGGGCCCAGCGAAGGTTGCTGCCGACCCGGTGGCCGTCGACAAGGAAAAGAAACGCAAACAGCGCCTTCAGGAACTCAAGGTGGAGCTGCACAAGCGGCTGCTGGAGAACCTGAACCTCGCCGCACTTGAGCACGCCTCCGAACGCGAGCTGCGCGCCGAGATCGCCGACATCACCGCCGAGGCGATGACCGAGCTTTCGGTCGCGCTTAACGCGCAGGACCGCCAAGCGCTGCAACAAGAGCTTTACGACGAGGTCATGGGGCTCGGTCCGCTCGAGCCGCTTCTGAAGGACGACACCGTCAACGACATTCTCGTGAACGGCCCGCAGCAGATCTTCATCGAGCGCAATGGCAAGCTCGAACTGAGCGACATCACCTTCAAGGACGAACGCCACCTGCTGCGCATCATCGACAAGATCGTGTCGGCCGTGGGCCGTCGCGTCGATGAATCGAACCCTTATGTGGACGCGCGTCTCGCCGATGGCTCGCGCTTCAACGCGATGGTGCCGCCGATCGCGGTGGACGGCTCGCTCGTCTCCATTCGTAAGTTCAAGAAGGACAAGCTGGGGATTGACGATCTCGTCAGTTACGGCGCCTTCACCGAGGAAATCGCGGCCTATCTGCAAGCCGCCGTCGCGACCCGTCTCAACGTGATCGTCTCGGGCGGGACGGGTTCAGGTAAAACGACGACCCTGAACGCGCTTTCCTCATTCATCGACAACTCCGAGCGCATCCTGACGATCGAGGATACGGCGGAACTTCAGCTGCAACAGACCCATGTGGGCCGGATGGAAAGCCGCCCGCCGAACGTCGAAGGCAAGGGTGCGGTCACCCAGCGCGACTGTCTCAGGAACGCGCTGCGGATGCGTCCCGACCGGATCATCGTCGGCGAAACGCGCGGCGAGGAAGTCATCGACATGCTGCAGGCCATGAACACGGGCCACGACGGCTCGATGACCACAATTCACGCGAACTCCGCCCGCGATGGCGTGGCGCGTCTGGAGAACATGATCTCGATGTCGGGCATCGAGATGCCGATGAAGGCGATGCGCAGCCAGATCGCTTCGGCTGTGAACCTGATCGTGCAGGCCTCGCGTCTGCAGGACGGCTCGCGCCGCATGGTTTCGGTCACCGAAATCACCGGCATGGAAGGCGACGTGATCTCGATGCAGGAAGTCTTCCGCTACGAGCGTCTCGGGCTTGCCCCCGACGGCAAGATCATCGGCCGCTTCACCGCGACCGGCGTGCGCTCTCATTATTCCGATCGGTTCCGGCAATGGGGCTACGACCTGCCGGCGTCGATCTACGAACCCGTGCAGGACTAAGGACACTCCGTCATGGCGACCCCCATTATCTACCTGCTGATCTTCGTCGCGGTTCTGCTGCTCGTCGAAGGCGTCTACCTGCTGGTCTTCGGCAAATCGATCTCGCTCAACAAGCGGGTCAATCGCCGCCTCGAGATGCTCAACAAGGGCGAACGGCGCGAAGAGGTGCTGGAGCGTCTGCGCAAGGAAGCGTCGCAGCATAGCGACGCGCGCTCGATCCCGCTCTATTCGCTGCTGGCAAACAAGGCGCAGAAGGGCAACATCGCGTTCTCGCCGATGGCGCTGATCGGCATCATGGCCTTCGCCTGCTTCGCCGCTTTCATGGCACTCACGCTGAGCTCGGATGCCGGCATTTTCATCCGCATCTTCCTCGCGCTGTTCATGGGCGTGGGCGGCGTTTATTTCTGGGTCAACTCGAAGGCCAAAAAACGCATGGCCCTGATGGAGGAGCAGCTACCCGACGCGGTGGAACTGATGGTGCGCTCGCTTCGCGTCGGTCACCCCCTGCCCTCCGCGATCCAGGCGGTCGCGCGCGAGATCCCCGATCCGCTGGGCACCGAATTCGGCATCATCGCCGACGAGGCGGCCTACGGTCGCAACGTGGCCGAGGCGATCTCGGAAATGGCTGAACGGCTCGACATGCAGGATCTGCGCTTCCTCGCGGTCGCCGTGTCGATCCAGCAGACCTCGGGCGGGAACCTCGCAGAGGTTCTCGACGGTCTGTCCAAGGTGATCCGCTCACGCTTCCGGCTGTTCCGCAGGGTGAAAGCGATTACCGCGGAGCCGCGCTGGTCGGGCATCTTCCTCTCGGCCTTCCCCGTCGTGGTGATGGTGATCATTCAGGTCGTCTCGCCCGACTATTACGACGAGGTCAAAACGACCGCCGCCTTCATTCCGGCCGCGATCGTGGTGTTCCTGCTGCTCGGCGCCAACGTGATCTTCATGAAGGTCATGACAACCATCAAGGTCTGAGGAGAGCCCAATGGATTTCGCTGCCATCAACCAGATGCTGATCGATGCGCTCGGGCCGATGGGTCCGATGATGGCGCTCGCAGGTCTTGGCGGGCTTCTCGTGCTCGCTGCAGTCCCCGCGCTCCTGAAGAAGCGCGAAGACCCCTTTGACAAGATCCGTGGCAATGCCCCGCGCCCGCCGCGTCAGGCACCCAGCACGAACAACGACAGCCCCAGTCAGAAGCTGCGCGACACGCAGAACGACAAACTGCAGAAATACGCGGCCTTCCTCGAACCGCAAAATGCCGAGGAACTGTCGGAGTCGCGCAAATGGCTGCAATCGGCCGGCTATCGCGGTCCGAATGCGGTGCGCACCTTCCACGCGGTTCAGTTCGCGGCTGGCATCGGCCTGCTCGCGCTCGGCTCGCTCTATGTCGTGCTCTACAACTCCAGCGCGCCCGAAGGGCAGGCGATGGGGATGCTGGGCACCGTGCTCTGGGTGCTCGGGCCCGGCGGCGTGGGCTATTACGGCCCGAAATACTGGGTGAACAAGCGCGTGGCAGCGCGCACCGACGAGATGCAGAACGGCTTCCCCGATGCGCTCGACATGCTCCTCGTCTGCGTCGAGGCGGGCCAGTCCCTCGATCAGGGGATCATCCGCGTCTCGAAAGAGCTGAACAAATCCTACCCGGCACTGTCGGAAGAATTCGCAATGGTCGCGCACGAGATCAAGGCCGGTCTCGACAAGGCGACCGTGCTGCGCAATTTCGGCGAACGCTCGGGCGTGCCGGATATCGCGAGCTTCGTGACCGTGATGATTCAGTCGCAGCAATTCGGCACCTCGATCGCAGAGGCCCTGCGCCTCTATGCCGCCGACATGCGCGACAAGCGGATCATGCGCGCCGAGGAAGCCGCCAACAAGATCCCGACCAAGATGACGCTGGGCACGATGATGTTCACCGTGCCGCCGCTTCTGATCATTCTTGTTGGCCCGTCGATCCATGATATGCTTGAGAACTTCAAGAATATGGGCATTTGACGGCATGATCCCAAAGCGCCGCGGCCTGATACTGGCCGCGCTGACAGTAACCGCACTGGCCGCCTGCAACCCGGGCGGCCTTTCGGCTGAGAAACGGGGCGCTTTCGCCCCCGGCACCAAACCCGGAGCGGAGGCGGTCGACGGGCTTCTGGTCGGCCACCGGCTGATGGAAGCGGGTGAATACGAGCTTGCCCTGAAAGCCTATTACCGCGCGGCAGGCCAGCATGGCGCCACGGCGGAAATCCTCTCGGGCGTGGGCTCGGCCGACCTGAAGCTCGGGCGTCTCAACCAGGCGGAACAGATGCTGCGCCGGGCGACCGAAGCCGATCGGACCTTCGTGCCGGCGTGGAACAACCTCGGCGTCGTTCTGATGGAGCGCGGCAAATACGCCGAAGCCGCCCGCGTCTTCAAACTGGCCTTCGCGCTGGACAGTGGCCAATCGGACGCGATCAAGCAAAACCTCACGCGGGCGCTCGCAAAAATCGAGGAGCCGGGTTACGCTGCGCCACAGGACAAGCAGTTCACGCTCGTCAGGAAAGGGGTCGGTGACTACCTGCTGCTGACGAAGCACTGAGGCTCGAGCAAAAAGGACGCAGGTAACATGCGCCACCCGATCTTTCTGGCAGCCTTGGCTGGCTGTGCGATGACTCTCTCTGGCTGTATGGGCAATAACAACGACGCCGAAGTCGCGCGCGCGATGAAAAGCGTGAATGCCGTCGACGAGACCAACCTCACCGACATCATGCTGACGGTCGCCGACCCGAACGAGGCCGTTACCTATTTCACCCGGCTGTCCAACGATCACCCCGACCGGATCGACGCCAAGCGCGGCCTCGCGAAATCGCTCGTGCGCGCTCAGAAGCCGGTGCAGGCCGTGAAGGTCTGGCAGGAGGTCATCGCCATGCCGGGCGCGACCAATGACGACCGCGTGTCGATGGCCGAGGCGCAGATCCGCTCCAATGACTGGTCCGGAGCGAAGGCGACGCTGGACACCGTGCCGCCGACCCACGAGACCTACGACCGCTACCGGCTTGAGGCGATGGTCGCCGATAGCGAGAAAAAGTGGAAGAAGGCCGACAGCTTCTACGAGACCGCGGCGGGCCTGACCACGAAGCCCGCGGGCATCTACAACAACTGGGGCTTTTCCAAGCTCAGCCGCGGCGATGCGGCGGGGGCCGAGAAACTGTTCAAGGAAGCGCTCACCTACGACCCGACGCGCTTCACCACGAAGAACAACCTCGTACTCGCCCGTGCGAGCCAAGGCAAATACGACCTGCCCGTGATCGACATGACCCAGACCGAGAGGGCGCAATTGCTCTATACGGCGGGTCTCGCGGCAGTGAAGCGCGGCGACGTCAATATCGGCAAGACGCTTCTGCAAGACGCGATCGACACCAATCCGCAATATTTCGCGGAGGCCGACCGGGCGCTGAAGGCGCTCGATCAGGGATCCTCGAGCGCGCTGAAGGGCTGACGGAATGCTCGGTCTTGCTCCGCCTCTGTCGGCGCTGATCTTTCTGGTGCTGATTACCCCGGTTTGCGCCTGGGTGGTCTTTACCGACCTCAAATACATGAAGATCCGCAACAAGGCGGTACTGGCGCTGCTGTTGATCTTTGCGGTGGCGGGGCCGCTCCTGCTGCCGCTCGACGTCTATGGATGGCGTTGGACCCATGCGCTCGTCGTCTTCGCGATCGGCTATATCCTGAACCAGATCGCGCATTTCGGCGCGGGAGACGCGAAATTCGCCGCCGGCGCCGCGCCATTCTTCTCGCATGACCTGTTCGACGTGCAACTGACGATGTTCCTGCTCTGCGCCTTCCTGCTGGCCGCCTTCGCTGCGCATCGCATCTTTCGTGCAATCCCGGCAGTGGTGAACGCGACCCCCGACTGGGTCAGCTGGAAGCGCAAGGACTTCCCGATGGGTTTGGCGCTGGTCGGCACGCTCTGGGCGTATCTGCTGCTCGCGGCCCTCGGCTGATTGTTCGGCCCGCCGATCAGGTATCGCGACGATTACCCTGTTTTTCCAACTTTTGGCCACAATCGCCAGCAAGATTGGCCCGGACCGATCTTCGCCCCGTTTTCGATCAGACGGGACGTATAGCCGAGAGGATGCGCCAGATGAACATGATGACCGCGAATGTCATCGCCCCTGTCCCGCCGCGCGCGCTGGAGGAAACGGGGCTAAATGTCGTGGTGATGCGCGACATCCTCCTGAAGACGATGTTCCGCACCAATACGGACACGGCCTCCGCGCTGTCGAAGCTGGTCTGCCTGCCGATTACCATGGTGCAGGAATTGATCGACATGTGCCGCAAGCACGGTCTGCTGGAGGCGATGGGCACGCTGCACGCCAATTCCGGCGGCGAGATGGGATTTCAGCTGTCCGATAGCGGCAAGGCCCGCGCGCTCGATGCGCTCGCACAGTCGGAATATTACGGCGCGATGCCTGTCCCGCTGACGATCTATCGCGAGCAGGTCAAGCGCCAGTCGATCCGCAACATCCAGCTGACCCGCCAGCAGCTTCTGGGCGCGATGGGCCACCTGATCCTGCCGCCCGACCTGATCGGCCAACTTGGTCCGGCGGTCTCCTCGGGGCGCTCGATCCTGATGTACGGTCCCCCCGGCAATGGCAAATCCTCGATCTCGAACGGTATCCGCGACGCGATCGGCGACAATATCTTCATTCCTCGCGCCATCGAATATGCCGGTCAGATCATCACCGTCTACGACCCTATCGTACACACCCCCGTCCCCGTCGAGGAGGACGATCCCACCGCCCTGCGCAAGCGCGGGATGCAGTTCGATCAGCGCTACGTCTATTGCGAGCGCCCGACCGTGATTACCGGTGGTGAACTGTCGCTCGACATGCTCGATCTGAAATACAACGCGACCGCGCGCACCTATACCGCGCCGCTGCAGTTCAAATCGGCGGGCGGCGTCTTCATCGTGGACGACCTTGGCCGTCAGGCGGAGCCGCCGCAGAAGCTGGTGAACCGCTGGATCGTGCCGCTGGAAGAGAACCGCGATATCCTCTCGCTTCAGTCGGGCGAGAAATTCGAGGTGCCCTTCGACACGCTGGTGATCTTCTCGACCAACTTCCACCCGAACGATATCTTCGACAAGGCGGCGCTGCGTCGTATCTTCTTCAAGATCAAGATCGACGGGCCGAACCAATCCGACTATCTCAAGATCTTCCAGATGGTGGCGAAGAAGCGGCAGATGCCACTGGATGAGAAAGCGCTGCTGCACCTGCTCAAGGTGAAATATCCCACCATCGACAATGTCTACGCCAATTATCAGCCGATCTTCTTGATCGACCAGATGATCTCGATCTGCGAATTCGAGGGCATCCCCTATCAGATGACACCGGAGCTGGTGGATCGCGCCTGGGACAACATGTTCGTGAAAGACGAGGTGATCGTCCACTGACGGCGCTACTGCGCGGCCATCCGCTCCGCTCCGGAAGGCGGGAAGCCCGCAGCCTCGACGCGCGGCTGGTAGGTGCGCGAGACAGGCACCTCTTCGCCGTCGGACATCTCCAGAAAGACCCGCCCCTTCTCCTTGCGCATCGCGCGCACCGCTTCGCGCGCCACCCAATGCGAGCGATGGACCTGCAGGCCTGGCGCGCCCTCGGTCTCGGCGATCGCATCGGCAAGCCGGATCAGCAGACTGGTCTGCCCGGCCTCGGTGACCACGTCGACATAGTGGTCATTCACCGCAAGCCGGATCAACGGCGCGCGCAAGTCCGGGTCGAGCCGATAGAGCAGACGTGGCGCGGGCCGTGTCAGAGCTTTCTCCGCGGACGGATCGGCCCCGCTCGGCGCTTCTGTCGGATAGGCAGCGGCATGGATCTCACGCGACCGCGTTCGGCGCCCCTGCTCGGGCGCCATCCAGTGCCGCAGGATCGATCCCGCCATCGAGAGGCCAAAGATATATGCGGCCATGTGGAATATCTCGAACCCGCCGAAATTCGGCTTCTCCGCAAGCAGCAGGACGAGCAGGTAAAGCGGCGCGGTCAGCACGAGAGCCGAGAGACCCGCGAGGGTCGGAGCCTCGTATCGGAAACAGCGTAAACCCAACTTGCGCCGCACGAAAATGCGGATTGCCGCGCCTATCAGAATGCCCACGGCGATACTGGTCGGCCAGAAAACCAAGCGTGCGCCGAAGGACATGGATTCGAGAGAGTTGAACGGACCGGCGGCGACACCGAAAAGCGATGCGACGATCCAGATCACCGGCAGAGCCGGGATCTTCAACGCCCGCCAATATGTCTTCCAGAATCCTGCCATAGCCGCCACGCCTCAATTGACGCTTGGGTAACGCAAGCATCACAGGTCCGACAACGGCAAAGGCCGTTTTCTCCTGTCCAACCTGCGGAAATCCTTACCTACTTTCGTCAGGCAGTCAAACCCTCGGGTTCGGGCAGGTTATTCGCGCGGCAGCAGGCGGTGACCGTGTTGGCCAGCAGGCAGGCGATGGTCATCGGCCCGACGCCGCCCGGCACCGGGGTGATCGCGCCGGCGACCTCCTTGGCGCTGTCGAAATCGACATCGCCGACCAGCCGCGTCTTGCCCTCGCCCTTCTCGGGCGCGTCGATCCGGTTTATGCCGACATCGATCACGGTCGCGCCAGGCTTCACCCAGTCGCCCGGGATCATGCGTGGACGGCCCACGGCCGCGACAAGGATATCGGCGCCGCGACAGACATCCGCGAGGTTCTTGGTGCGGCTATGGGCGATGGTGACGGTGCAGCTGTCGCGCAGCAGCAGTTGCGCCATCGGCTTGCCGACGATGTTGGAGCGCCCCACCACGACGGCGTTCAGCCCCGAGAGGCTACCCAGTTGATCGCGCAGCATCATCAGGCAGCCCAGCGGCGTGCAGGGTACCATCGATTTCTGCCCGGTGCCGAGAAGGCCCACATTGAGGATATGGAAGCCGTCGACATCCTTCGCGGGGGTGATCGAATTGATCACCTTCTCCTCGTCGATGTGATCGGGCAGCGGTAGCTGCACGAGGATGCCATGCACCGCCGGATCGGCGTTCAGCTTCTCGACCAGAGCCAGCAGATCGGCCTCGGAGGTCTCGACTGGCAGCTTGTGCTCGTAGGACTTCATCCCGGCTTCAAGGGTCTGCTTGCCCTTGTTTCGGACATAGACCTGACTGGCCGGGTCTTCGCCCACCAGAACCACTGCGAGGCCCGGCGTGATGCCGTGTTCCTCCTGCAGCCGGGTGACATGCTCGGCCACTTTCTCGCGCACGCTCGCTGCGAAGGCCTTCCCGTCGATGATCGTCGCCGTCATTTCATTCCTCCGTCACTCCGCCGCCGCGAAGGTCGCGCGGTAATGGTCCATCTGCATGCGGGTCGCGCGGACCGCGTTGTTCATCAGCGTAGAGACCGTGACCGGCCCCACCCCGCCAGGCACGGGCGTGATCCAGCCCGCCACCTCGGCGCAGCTGTCGAAATCGGCGTCGCCCACGGTGCGCCCCTCGACCCGGTTGATGCCGATATCGATCAGGGCCGCGCCGGGCTTGAGCATTTCGCCGTGCACCAGCCCCGGCTTTCCCACAGCGACGAAAACGGCGTCTGCGGCGCGCGAATGCACCGAGACCTGCCGCGTCATGTGGTGGCACACCGTGACGGTGGCGCCGAGCCCCATCATCAGGAAGGCGATCGGCTTGCCCACGATCTCGGAGTGGCCGATCACGCAGACATTGAGCCCTTCGGTCTGGAGCGGCAGTGATTTCAGGATCTCCACCGCTGCGACGGCGGTACAGGGGCCCAGTTCCAGCTCGTTATAGACGATGTTGCCGATCGAGGACGGATGCATCCCCTCCACATCCTTGAGCGGGTGAACCGCCTTTTGCAGCGCCTTGACCGGGATATGTGCGGGCAGCGGGCGCTGGATGATGATGCCGTTGACGCGCGGATCGGCGTTCAGACCGGCCAGCACGCCCTGAAGCTGTTCGAGGCTGATCGTCTCGGGGTAGTTGCGCACCTCGAAGGCCACGCCAGCTTTCTCGGCATATTTCCTCTGGTTGCGCACATAGAGTTCGGCAGCGGCGACGTCACCTACCGAGATCGAGACGAGGCACGGCGCCCAGCCTGCCTCCGAGAGCCGCTGCGCCTCGGCATAGGTCTCGTCCAGCTTGCCCTGCGCAAACGCCTTGCCGTCAATGATCGTGGCGCTCATCGGGATCTCCCTTGCCCAGAACCTGTTCTTCCTGCGCGATGAAATGCTCGATCATCTCGCGCCACAGACGGTCGGCGAGATCGGGATCGAGCCCGGCAGGACCGGCGGCGGCGCGCACCTTCGAGACCACGTCCTCGACCCGGTCGGGGATGCGTGCAGGCCAGCCATTTTCCTGTTTGAGTTCCGCCGCACGGGCGATCAGCCGGGTGCGCGCGGCGAGCATTTCGACCAGCTCCCGGTCGAGCGCATCGATCGCGACGCGCAGCTCTTCCATCGAGTGTAGTTCGGACGGGGTTTTCATCGACAAGGCTCCCGGAACACTTGCGCCCCCTATCGCAGCTTGGCCCAACAAGCTCAAGACCGCGCGCCTAGAACAAACCCGTGATGCGGCAGTCGGCATCGAGGCCGATCGTCTCCGCAGCCGGGTGCCGGGGGAGGCCCGGCATGGTCATGATTTCACCGCAGATCACCACGACGAACCCCGCCCCGGCCGAGAGCCTCACCTCGCGGATCGGCAGCGTATGGCCCGAGGGCGCCCCGCGCAGCGTCGGGTCCGCGCTGAAGGAATACTGCGTCTTGGCCACGCAGATCGGCAGGTTTCCATAGCCCGCGGCTTCCCAATCGCGCAGCTGGTTGAGAATCTTCTGATCGGCATAGACGTCGCTCGCGTGGTAGATGCGCGTGGCAATGGTCTCGATCTTCTCGATCAGAGGCATGTCATCGGGATAGAGCGGCGCGAATTGCGAAGGGCGCTCGGTAAGCGCGACGATCTTCTCGGCCAGCGCCTCGGCTCCGGCGCCGCCTTCCGACCAGTGTGTGCATAGAACCGCCTCCACGCCCTGCGCCTCGGCGGCGGCGCGCACCGCTGCGATCTCGTCCTCGGTATCGGCAGTGAAGCGGTTGATCGCGACCACGACCGGTACGCCGAATTTCTTCATATTCGCGATGTGACGGTTGAGATTAGCGCAGCCCGCCTCGACCGCGGCAACATCCTCCGCGCCAAGATCCGCTTTAGCGACACCGCCATTCATCTTCAGCGCCCTAACCGTCGCCACGACCACAGCAGCACTCGGCGTCAGTCCGGCCTTACGGCATTTGATGTCGAAGAATTTCTCAGCACCCAGATCGGCGCCGAACCCCGCTTCGGTCACGACGTAATCGGCCAGCTTCAGCGCGCTTTGCGTCGCGATCACCGAGTTGCAGCCATGCGCGATATTGGCGAAGGGCCCGCCATGGACGAAAGCGGGAGTGCCCTCCAGCGTCTGCACGAGATTGGGCTGCAGCGCCTCTTTCAACAGCACCGCCATCGCGCCGTCGGCTCCGATCTCGGCGCAGGTCACCGGCGAGCGGTCGCGCCGATAGGCCACGACGATCCGACCGAGCCTCTCCTGCAAATCTGTCAGGTCGCGGCTCAGGCAGAGGCAGGCCATGACCTCGGAGGCGACGGTAATGTCGAAGCCGGTCTGGCGTGGGAAGCCGTTCGCGACGCCGCCGAGGCTGACGACGATGTCGCGCAGCGCCCGGTCGTTCATGTCGAGCACACGCCGCCACGTGATCCGGCGCGCGTCGATCTCGAGCGCGTTGCCCCAATGGATATGATTGTCGATCATCGCCGCGAGCAGGTTATGCGCCGCGCCGACCGCGTGGAAATCGCCAGTGAAATGGAGGTTCATCGACTCCATCGGCACGACCTGCGCGTAACCGCCCCCCGCGGCCCCACCCTTCATCCCGAAATTCGGGCCGAGCGAGGCTTCGCGCAGGCAGATCGCGGCGCGCTTTCCGATCCGGGACAGCCCGTCGCCCAAGCCCACGGTCGTCGTCGTCTTGCCCTCGCCCGCGGGGGTCGGCGAGATTGCTGTGACGAGGATCAGCTTGCCGGTTTCGCGCCCATCCAGCCCAGCGACGAACTCCGCCTCCAGCTTCGCCTTGTCGCGGCCATAGGGGATCAGGGCGTCTTCAGGAATGTCCAGTTTCGCTGCGATTTCCGGCATCGGGCGCAGCGTGGCGGCACGGGCAATATCGAGATCACTGGTCATCTGGTCCTCCTGCTGACGGAGGGTAACCATTTGACGACGCGGCGAAAGGGAAAGAAGCGACCGTTGCGGGATTAAATCGCCTCAGCGGACCTCGTCCATCAGCTCCCAGGCGCGCTGATCGGGGATGTGCAGCCGCAGCGTCTCACCGACCACCAGCCGGCCCGGACGTTCGACCCATGCGGTGACGCCGCGCCGTCCGTGCGCTGCGGGTTTGTAGCGCTTGCCTTTATCTGGATAGTGCTCTTCGATCACCCGGCCCGGCAGGACGCAGGGGCGGTTTTCCATATCGACGACGAGGGTCAGCCCGGTCTCGTTCTGAAGCCGCGCCGAGGGCGGGATATGGGTCAGATCCGGCAAGCCGCGCAGCACGATCGTCGCGCCGACCCAGGACGGATCGATTTCCGGCACGCCCATCGCGAAAGCGGTCTCCGCCAGCTCCTCGGCCGACAGGATCGTCAGCTGGCGGACATTGGCGATCTCGGTGCCCTTTGGATGCTGATCTGTGACCCGCGAACAAGAGGGACGTGTGCGTCCGCCATGCAGTTCTCCCACGGGACCGTCGAAGGTGAATTCGATCTCTTCGACCGGGGTCGAGGTCAGCTGTCCCTCGGTGGTCACCAGCCCGAGCCAGACGACCTCCCCTTGATATTGCGTGGGTTTCAGCGCGGCCATCAGCCCCTCTTTGACAAGACGACAAACAGACGACGGAACGGGAAAAAGACGCTGCCGTCGTCCCGCAAAGGATAAACCGTCTCCAGCGCGGTTTCATAGCGTTCGATGAGAACCTGCGCTTCAGTGTCGCCCAAGAGCCGCAGGAAAGGTCGCATCACCGTGCTTTCCGTAAAGCGGCGGACCGGATGCGCGCCCGGCGTGGGCTCCAGTTCCTGCAGATATTCGGTGTGCCAGATGTCGACCTCGCCAAGGGGGCTGAGCATTTTCGCGTAATCCACCGCCGGGGCCACGGGCGGCACCCAGCCGGCGAAGTTGAAGCGGTCGGGGAACATCTCCTGCGACAGGTCGCGCAGGATGCGATGCGACGGCGCGCCATGCTGGGCGGGCATCTGCACCGCCAGAACGCCGCCCTCGCGCAGCTCTCCGGCCAGACGCGGGAACAGCTTCGCGTGATCGGGCAGCCAATGCAGCGCAGCGTTGGAGAAGATCATCGCGGGCGGCTTGTTGGGCGTCCATTCGGAAATATCGACCAGATCGCAGCGATGATAGGCGCCGGTCGCCGCAGCGCGCTTGAGCATCGCCTCGGAATTATCGACGCCCACGATCTTGCGCTTGGGGTACTGGTGGTTCAGCGTCTCGGCTACCGCGCCATTGCCGCAGCCCAGATCGATGATCTTGCCGCGCTCTGGCAGATGCGGAACCCGCGCCAGAAGGTCGAGTGCCGGACGCAGCCTCAGATTGCGGAACCGCGCATAAGCGTCGGGATCCCAATCGGCTGCGCCCGGCACTGAAGCGTCACGCGTGACCATTCTCGCGAACCTGCGCGATCAGGCCGAAGGCTCGGGGGTGGTTTCCGCCCCGCCGTCGCCCTGATCCTTTTTCTTGGACGTCTTGGGCAGCGCGGTCACCGACGGCAGGCTTCCCGAGGAGCTGTCATCGTCGTCGCCGCCCAGCGGCTCTCCGGAGAGGACCTTCTTGATCTCGTCGCCCGTGAGGGTCTCGTATTCCAGAAGCCCCTGCGCCAGACGTTCCCAATCCTCGATCCGCTCGGTGAGGATGCGTCGGGCCTCCTGATAGCCCTCTTCGATCAGGCCGCGCACCTCTTCCTCGATCAGCTCTTTCGTCTTGGTCGAGACCGAGAAGCCAGCGGTGTTGCCCTGATAGCCCTCATGCGCCTCGGCGTAGTCGATATTGCCGACCTTGTCGGACATGCCCCAGCGCATCACCATCGCGCGGGCTATGGCCGACGCCTGCTGAATGTCACCGGCCGGGCCGTTCGAGACATGTTCCTCGCCCCATTTGATGATCTCGGCAGCCTTACCCGCCATCGTCATGGTGATTTTCTGCTTGGCCTCGTCCTTGTGGTAGTTGAGCTTGTCCATCTCGGGCAGCGAGACGACCATACCCAAGGCCTGACCGCGCGGAATGATCGTGGCCTTGTAGACCGGATCGCATTTCGGCAGCGACAGTCCGACGATGGCGTGACCGGCCTCGTGATAGGCGGTCATTTCCTTCTGCTCGGGGGTGAGGACCATCGAGCGGCGCTCGACACCCAGCATCACCTTGTCCTTCGCGTTCTCGAAATCTTCCATCGAGACGAAACGACGCCCGACGCGCGCCGCCATCAGAGCCGCCTCATTGACGAGGTTCATCAGGTCGGCGCCCGAGAAGCCCGGCGTGCCGCGCGCGATGGTGCGCAGGTCGACATCGGGCCCCACTGGCACTTTGCGCGAGTGAACCGTCAGGATCTTCTCGCGGCCCTTGATATCGGGGTTCGGCACGTGGATCTGGCGATCGAAGCGGCCCGGACGCAGCAGCGCAGGGTCAAGCACGTCTTTCCGGTTCGTCGCCGCGATGATGATGATGCCTTCATTGGCCTCGAACCCGTCCATCTCGACCAGCAGCTGGTTGAGGGTCTGTTCGCGCTCGTCATTGCCGCCGCCGATGCCGACGCCACGGGCACGGCCCACCGCGTCGATCTCGTCGATGAAGACGATACAGGGCGCGTTCTTCTTGGCCTGTTCGAACATGTCGCGGACACGCGATGCACCGACACCGACGAACATCTCGACGAAGTCGGAGCCCGAGATGGTGAAGAACGGCACACCCGCCTCGCCCGCAATCGCGCGGGCAAGAAGCGTCTTACCGGTGCCCGGAGGGCCCACCAGCAGCGCGCCTTTCGGGATCTTGCCGCCAAGGCGCGAGAATTTCTGCGGGTTGCGCAGGAATTCGACGATCTCTTCGAGTTCTTCCTTGGCCTCGTCGATGCCAGCCACGTCGTCGAAGGTCACGCGACCATGTTTCTCGGTCAGCAGTTTTGCCTTGGACTTGCCGAAGCCCATCGCGCCGCCTTTGCCGCCGCCCTGCATCCGGTTCATGAAGAAGATCCAGATGCCGATCAGCACGAGGAACGGGAGCCAGACGCCCAGCAGCGACATGAAGCCGGATTGCTGTTGTTTGACGACGCTCACCGCTATGCCCTTGTCGATCAGCTTCTCTGCGATCTGATCTTCCAGAGGCTTGACGGTGGTGAAGCTCGTGCCGTCGGCGAGCTGGTAGCGCACCTCTTCGCCATCGAGGCGGACGTTCTTCACCTCGCCTTTGTTGACGGCGTCCATGAACTCCGAATAGGTCGCTTGGGACGAGTTCATCGAAGATTGCCCATCACCGAAAAGGTTGAACAGGGCCAAAATCAGCAGGAACAGCACCGCCCAAAAGGCCAGATTGCGCGCATTACCCAAGGAATATCCTCCAATCGTATCGGGCGGCTGACCTGCGGTCGCCGCCTCTTCCTCAGTGAAAATAGGCATTACGCGCCCGGGTTCAACGTCGAATTAGCCAAGTGTCGAATGCGTCGCGGCAAATCCGCGCCTGCCAGCCGATCCCGAAGCCTGCGAGCGGTGCCGCGACAAGCGTTTCGCCCCGCCATATGGCCGGGCTTGCGGCAAGCGAGGCACGCGGAAGGCCCGTTTCGCGCCAATCGGGGCATTGGCGTAATCCCGCCTCCCCCAGCGCCGCGACTTCCGTGGCGTCCATGGCGGGCCCGGTGACCACCCAGCGGTCCCAGGTCGCGGCGCCATCTTCGAGGGTCACGCGCAGATCGGCCACCGCCTGCGCCTCGCGGGTGATGCGTAGCGCGCCCTTGGCGGTGGTGATACGGCAACCGTGCAGGGTGCGGTCGCCTTGCCGGGGCAACTCCGCCAGCAGGGTCTGCACCTTCGCGGCGCGTGGCGCGTAATCCGCGCCAGAGATCCAGCGCAGCGCTGCCACGATCAGGCGGCGTTGCAGCTCCGGTTCCATCGCGGAAAAGCCCGCCACGTCGATCAGCAGATCTCCCGATTGCTCGGAGACATGGCGCTCGACCTCCGCCATCAGCAGTCGATGCAGCGCAGCGTTGGCCGACGCAAGGTTTGTCGTCACCCCGGCAATCGCCTGCGCATCGACACCCAAAGATTTCAGCGTGCCAAGCGCCTGTCGCGCCTTCACCCGGTCGAAGCGTTCATTTTCGTTGGACGGATCGTCGACCCATGCGATGCCCTGCCTGCGCAGGTAATCGCGCAACGCCCCTCGTGTCTGGGTCAGGAACGGGCGATGCCATGTCACCCCCTCGGCCTCGAAGCGTGGGCGCATGCCTGTCAGCCCCTCCAGCCCCGCCTCGCGCGCGAGCCGCATCAGAAAGGTCTCTGCCTGATCGTCGGCAGTATGCCCAAGTGCGACATGACTGATCCCGGTCGAGCCCGCCCATGCGCCGATCAGCCCAAGGCGCGCCCGGCGCGCGGCGTCCATCAGGTTACCTTCGGCGCTGGCTCCGTCCCAGCGCAGGATCGTGTGCGAAATACCCCGATCTGCGCAGAACCGCCCGACAAATGCGGCTTCCTCGGCAGCCTCGGCGCGCAGCCCGTGATCCACCGTCACCGCGGCGACCTCGAAATGCGCAGCCAACAGCGCCAGCGTCGCCATCGAATCCGAACCCCCGGAAACGGCAACCCCGACGCGCCGGGGCGCGTCGGGGTCAAAACCGTGTCTTGCGATGTCGTCCAGCGTCACCGGAGAACGCTCACTGGCATCCCAGCGATTGCTGCGCGTTCTGCGCCTCGCCCGCCGCCGACGAACCCGGGAAGCGTGCGCTCACCTGACCCAGCGTAGTGCAGGCCTCGCTCTGCTGTCCGAGCTGCCCCAGCGCCTTGCCGAGCGACAACAGGTTGTCCGCGGCGCGCGAGCCTTTCGGGTCGGCGGAGAACCCGTCGAGCCATGCCCGCGCAGCGCCCGCCTCATCACCCTGCTTTTGCAGTGCGAGACCGCGATAATACATCGCGTCGCTGGTCAGCGGGGAACCGGGATAGGTCTGCCGGAAGGTCGTGAGAAGATCGGCCGCAGAGGCGTAATCGCCATCCTCATAGGCCTTCTTGCCCGCCTCGAAATCCGATTTCTCGTTGATCGCAAGATCGGGTCCGGGCGTGGAATCCGGAGCCGGACCCGTGACCGACGCACCGGTGTTCGGCGCTTCACCTCCCAGCGGCTCTGTCTTGCCAAGCTTCGAAATGTCGCAATTCTCTTCCATTTCGCAGACCCGGAAGTTCAGATCGCCGATCCGCTTCGTGCCGTCGGCGACGACGCGGTTGATCTTGTTTTCCAGCTCCTCGACGCGGTCGGTCATATGCGACAGCGACAGCTCCATCGAATCCATGCGCTGCAGAGCGGAATCGCCGCCCGCCTTCTGCAGACCGGCTTGACCAGAGGATTTCAGTTCCTGGCGCAGGCTACCGATCTCGGCCTGAAGCTGTCCCAGTTCGGTCTTGATGTCAGCCAGCGTCTGGGCGCGGTTCGCGTCCTGAGCCAGCGCGGGCGCGGCTGCAAGAACAGCCGCACCGAGAAGCAAAGCTCTCAGCATCGCGATCAGCTCCCGACCGCCGATTGCGAGATCACCGTCACGGCGCGACGGTTCTTCTGGTAGCACTCTTCGGTCGAGCAGACTGCCAGCGGACGTTCTTTACCGTAGGAGACCGTGCGCAGACGGTTGCCGGCCACGCCTTGGCTGATCAGGTATTCCTGAACCGCAGAGGCACGACGCGCCCCAAGCGCGAGGTTATATTCGCGGGTACCCTGCTCGTCGGCATGGCCTTCGATGATCGCGGTGTAGCTCGGGTGGCTCACCAGCCAACTCGCCTGCTGGCTCAGGATGCCGCGCGCGGTGTCGGTCAGCGTCGACTGGTCGACTTGGAAATGCACCATGTCGCCGATGGTCTGGCTGAAATAGGCCGGCGAGTTCGGATCGTTGATCCCGCCTTGGCTGACGCCGCCCATGCCAGCGCCGCCCGGTCCGAGCGCGCCGCCGGGACCGGTCGCACCGGAGCCGTATTGATCGGGGTTCGAACAGGCCGCGAGGCCCAGCATCGAGATGGCCAACACGGCCTTCACTGCAAATTTCATTGGTTCCGCCTTTGTTGATCTGCCCATTGCGGGCGAGCCTACCAGTTTCTCTAACGCTTGTTAATCCGCCCTCACGGCAGAAGCGGCGACCAGGCCGGGTCCGACGCGGCGCCCGGCGTGGAGACTTTCTTCAGGTTGCGCCCGGAGATGTCGACCGAATAGAGCGAGGCCGAGCCTTCGGCGCCGGGGCTCTCCCGGGTGAACATGATTACGCGGCCATTGGGCGACCAGGTTGGGCCCTCGTCGAGGAAGGACGAGGTCAGCAGCCGCTCTTCCGAGCCATCGGTGCGCATCACGCCGATATGGAACCGGCCTTGGTTCTGCTTGGTAAAGGCGATCATATCGCCGCGCGGCGACCAGACCGGCGTCGAATAGCGCCCGTCGCCAAAGCTGATCCGCGTCGCCTCGCCGCCGCCGACCGGCATGATGTAGAGCTGCTGGGTACCCGAGCGATCGGACTCGAACACGATCCGCGAGCCGTCGGGCGAGAAGCTGGGCGAAGTCTCGATCGCGGGCGAGGTCGTCAGGCGTTGGGTCTGGCCCGTGCTGACATTCATCATCCAGAGGTCGGTATTGCCGTTCTGCTCCATCGAGTAGACGATTTTCTGCCCATCGGGCGAGAAGCGCGGCGCGAATGTCATCGTCCCGGGCACTTCAGGCAGCAGCCTCGCCGAGGCGGTCGCCACGTCGAGCATCTTGATGCGCGGGAAACCGGTCTCGAAGGTGGTGAAGAGCACTTTCGTCCCGTCGCGCGAGAAACGCGGTGCGAGCACGATGGTCGAGGCATCGGTGAGATAGGTCACATTCGCGCCGTCGTAATCCATCACCGCGAGGCGCTTCTGGCGGTTGTCCTTCGGCCCGCTTTCCGAGACGAAAACAACGCGGCTGTCGAAATACGGCCCCTCGCCCGTGATGCGCGAATAGATCACGTCCGAGACCTTGTGTGCCAGACGCCGCCAGCTTGCCGGCGAGGCCGCAAGTTGCTGCCCGTCGCCCATCTGCTGTCCGGAGAACACGTCGAACAGGCGGAACTTCACGACCACCTTGCCGCCCTGCATCCCGACCGATCCCACGACCAGCGCTTGTGCGTTGATCGCCTGCCAGTCGGAATATTTCACCGGCGTGTCGAAGCTCGACACGTTCTGGATATAGGCGGATTTCGGAATTTCGCGGAACAGCCCGGTCCCGGTCAGATCGCTCGAGATCACCTGCGTGATCTGGCTCGCCATCTGGCCAGCGTCGGGGGTCTCGGGGATGAAACCCGCGATTGCGAACGGCATCGGCTCGATCACACCATCGGTGATCTCGATATGCAGCGGCTCGGAATCCTGCGCGATTGCGGCGATGGGTGCCAGCATCACAGCGGCCAGCAAACTGAGAACGAAACGCATCATGTCACACACTCCCTTTCCGGGTCTTGCCCGGTTTGTAACGCGCTGCGGCACGATCGTGCATCACAACCCCATGACACCGCGCGGAAATTCGCCGATCAGCCATCATTTCATCCTCATTTTTTCGGGATTGAAGTCGATGGTGATCGTTTTCCAGCGGTCATATTTCTCCGGCGGCAGCGGGAACCCGTCCGAACCGCACAGAACGATGGCGCGTCGCCCGGCCTCGAAGGCCTGATCGACCGCGTTGCCGGTGCCGCCCGTCGCCCCGACCAGCTTGATTGAGGAGATGATCGGGTGGCCGTCGGGCTGCATGTCGACCGACAGCGTCACTGTGGTGCGCAGCGCATCCGAGCTGAGCGCGCCGGTGTTCCAGCACTGCTTGATATCGACGATCAGCGCGTCTTTCTCGCCCGCGGTGATCGGCGGACCCGTCGGCGCAGAGCCGGTGCCACCCGTGCCTTCACCGCCCAAGGCAGCCGCAAGCGCATCGTTGACCGAGGCGCTGTCGACTTTCTTCGGCTCGCTCGGCGCGGGCGTTTTCTCAGCCTGTTTCGGCTCAGCCGGTTTCTTCTCGGCGGGCTTGGGCGCTTCAGGCTTCTTCTCTGCCGGGGACGCAGCCGTCTGCGTCTCTTTCGGCGCGGGCGGTTTTGGCTTGGCGCTCGGCCGCGGCGAGGCCAGCGGCGCGGAGCTTTCCGGCTTGTCCTTGGTCTTGTTCGCCTCGGTCACGATTTCGGTGGAGGCTTCGGGCGGCGCCGTCGCCTCCTTCGGCTTCTCGGTGGGCTGATCGGGCGTGTCAGCGGGTTTGGGGGCCTCTTGCGGCTGAGCCTGCGGGTCGACCTTCGCCTCGGGCGGCGGCTCGGGCGCAGGCGTGGGAGCAACGCGCGGCGCCTGTTTCGGCTTCGGCACGGGCGAGATATCGGGCGTGACCGTCGGCGAAGGCTCCTCGACCGGCGGCACGATCTCCGGCGGCGTGTCGCTAACTTCGGCAGGCGGCGGCGGCTCTTGCAGGGCCGACACATCGGGCTGCGCATCCGGTACGGGGTCGGGCTGCTGCATCGCCTGCGGTTCCGGCTCGGGCTTGGCCTGCGGCTCCGGCGCGGGCGGCTTGGGCGGCGGGGCCGTCTCGGTTGGCGTATCGGGCGCCGTGGGCGCGACCGGATCCGGCGTGGGCTGCGGCGCGTCCTTCGGCGCCGAGGCCATCATCGTGTTGAAGTCCTTCTCGGACATCACCGCGACCTGAGAGATCACCACCGGCTTATTCGGTTTCGGGAAGAACCACTGGCCCCCGGCAATGACCCAGAAGAGCACGCCCAGATGCAGCGCGCCCGACAGGCCGTAACCGATCTTGTCCGCACGGTTCATGCGATGCCCCCTGGGCTCAGTTCCCCGCAGGCGCCGTCAATTGCGGCCCCCCGGTATCGGTGACGAGCGTGATGTTCGAGAACCCCGCGCCGTTGAGCGCGCCCATCACCTGCACCACCTGAGAATAGGAAATCTTGCCATCCGCGCGCAGGAAGACCTTGTCGCTCTTGCGCTCGGCCGCGATCGCCTTGAGACGGTCGATCAGCTGATCCTGCGGCACTTCCGAGTTCATCAGCGAGACCTTCCCGTCCGCCTGGATCGACACCGTCAGCGGCACCTCCTGCTCGGTCGGTACGGCCTTGGCCGCCGTCTTCGGCAACTCGAGCGGCACGCCCACCGTCATCATCGGCGCGGCGACCATGAAGATCACCAGCAGCACCAGCATCACGTCGACCATCGGCGTGACGTTGATCTCGCTCATCGCGGCGTGACGCCCGCGTCCGCTCCTGCGGCGCCGCGATCCGCCCGATCCGCGTTTTGCAACACCCGCACCCATGATCAGCTATCCAACTGGCGCGACAGGATGGTCGAGAATTCGTCCGCGAAGGCCTCATAGTTGCCCGCAATGCGATCGGCATCGGACGACAGCTTGTTGTAGAAGATCACCGCCGGAATTGCCGCGAGAAGACCCAGCGCGGTCGCCACCAGCGCTTCCGAAATGCCGGGCGCCACGACGGCGAGCGAGGTATTCTGCGAGATCGCGATCTCCTCGAAGGCGACCTTGATCCCCCAGACCGTACCGAACAGGCCCACGAAGGGCGAGATCGAGCCCACGGTCGCAAGGAAGGTCAGCCCGTAATTGAGGTTTTCGGTCGCCTTCTGGATCGCGACATCCATCGAGCGTTCGATCCGCGCTTGCGCGCCGGTGATCAGCGCCCCGTCCTGACGATGCGACCGGCGCCATTCCAACATGCCGGCGGCGAAGATCTTCTGGCTCGCGCCTTCGGGCGCGGGGCCGATCTGGTCGAACAGCTCGTCGAGCGGCTCGCCGGACCAGAAGGCCCGGTCGAAGGCTTCCGCCTCGGAGCGCGCCGCGCGATAGGCGATGAATTTGCGGATGATGATCGCCCAGGACCAGAAGCTGGCCACGACGAGGATGATCATCACGAGTTTGACGGTCAGCGATGCGCGCAGAAAGAGCGCCAGCAGGGAGAAATCGATCTCCTGCGCCATCGCAAGCGAAGAATGGTCCATAGGTACTGCTCGCCGGTTGGGGCCACGTTATCGGGCCTCTGATTACCAGCGATTCTATATCAGCAGTAAGGGGAACGCCATAACAACAATGTAACCGGCGAAACCCCGCCGCTTTTCAATGCAGTTTCGGGGCCAGTTTCCGGCGAATATCGGCGGGAAGCCGCTGAGCCGCGCCCGCCTCGTTGAGACAGACGATGGTGACCTGCGCGGTGAACAGCACCTCGCCGTCGCGCTGCACGGTCTGCTCCATCACCAAGCGCGCGCCCGTTTCGGTGACGAGGTCGGTCGTCACCACCAGTTCGTCGTCGAATTTCGCGGGACGCAGGTAATCGGCCTCGACGCGGCGCACCGCGAAGACCACCCCGTAATCGGCCTTCATGGCGACCTGATCTACGCCCAGCGCGCGGACGAATTCGGACCGCCCGCGCTCGATGAACTTCAGATAATTGGCGTAATAGACGATCCCCGCGAGGTCGGTATCCTCGTAATAGACCCGGATCGGAAACTCATGCGCCATGCTCGTTCTCCCGATCGTCCGGCTCCGCCTCGCCCACTTCGCGCGACAATTCCCGCACCGCCTCTGCGGCCTCGCCCTGACGCAGGCCGGCGCGGGCCGCGAGACGCAGCGCGTGGCTCGGATCTTTCGCCACAGCCGGCATCGTCGGGTCATAGGCAGCTGCGATCACCGCAGCGATCTCGGGGCGCAGCACGGTCACCCCGCGCGCCACCGCAAGCGGCGAGCGTTTCACGAAGGCCTTGTCGGACCAAAGCAGGATCATCTGCACCGCCTGGCTGAGCGCGATTACCTCGGCGGGCACCTCGTCGAGCCCCGCATCCATCCGCACGAAGGCGAAACAGGCGCGGATCGCGCCCTCCCTGTCGAAGCGGAAGACGCGATACTGGTTCGCCCCCTGATCGTCGAGCCGGATCACCAGATCCTGCAACCCGTCGATCAGGTGATCGAGATTGGGCACCTCGAGCAATTCCTGCCAGTCGCGGAAGAAGAAGATCATCAGGTTCGCGCCCAGCTCGGGATCGGTCTCGGCCATCTTGTGCCCTGCCAGCGCCACCACCGCCTCGACCGCGCCCTTCACCGTCGCAAGCGTCGCCGCCTCGACCCCGAACACGACGGGAACGACGGGGCGCCCCCAACGTGCGAATAGATATTCGTCGGAAGAGCGCCGGAAGAGCTGCTCCACCATTTCGCCCGTGATTTCTGCCTGTTCCGCCATGCTGCCTCCCTCGCTTCGCCCCGACCCTAAGAGATCGCGACCGAGGGGGGAAGGGGGCCAGCCCGATCGGCCGCGCATCCCCGGCTTTTGCCTGCAACGACGTTTCGGCTTGGCACAAATATCCCGGGGGAGCGCCCGACCGGGCGTGGGGGGAGCGCCCGACCGGGCGTGGGGGCAGCGCCCCCTCCTCTTCGGCGATTGCGAACCCACGGTGACGGGCGGCAGCCCTCCCTGATCTGCGCTTGCCGCGCTTGCACCTCACGCCTATAAGGGCGGCATGTTCTTGCTGGCTGCATATCCGCGAATTATTTGCCCGGCGCTCTGACGCGTCAGGGTAGCCGGGATATTGCGCCAAGCCTCGCGGCGTGCGCGCGCACGCCCTTCCCTTTCCCAAGGACGACCTATCCATGAGTTCCGACCAGACCACCGAGACGACCGCCCCCGACTATCGCGGCACCGTCTTCCTGCCGAAAACCGATTTCCCGATGCGCGCGGGCCTGCCTGCGCGTGAGCCCGACTGGCTGGCGCGCTGGGAGAAGATCGGCGTCTACGATCGCCTGCGCGAGAAGGCCGCGAAGGAGACGCGCCCCGGCTTCGTGCTCCATGACGGCCCTCCCTACGCGAACGGCCATCTCCATATCGGTCACGCGCTCAACAAGATCCTGAAGGATTTCATCACTCGCTCTCAGCAGATGATGGGCCGCGACGCGCGCTACGTGCCTGGCTGGGACTGCCACGGCCTTCCGATCGAGTGGAAGATCGAAGAGCAGTACCGCGCCAAGGGGCTCGACAAGGACGCTGTCGACGTGGTGGCGTTCCGCCGCGAATGCCGCGCCTTTGCCGAGAACTGGGTCGACATCCAGCGCGAGGAATTCAAGCGTCTGGGGGTCTATGGCAACTGGGCCGATCCCTATCTGACGATGAACTACCATGCCGAGGCGGTGATCGCCGAGGAGTTCATGAAGTTCCTGATGAACGGCACGCTCTACCAAGGCTCCAAGCCCGTGATGTGGTCGCCGGTCGAGAAGACCGCGCTGGCCGAGGCAGAGGTCGAGTATCACGACCACACCAGCCACACGATCTGGGTGCGCTTCAAGGTCCGCCGGGGCGGCAATGCCGACATGCCGACCGAGGATGCGGTCGAATATGACGCCGCGGATCAGGCGCTGCTGGCCGATCAGCTGCACGCGGCGAGCGTCGTGATCTGGACCACGACCCCGTGGACGATCCCGCAAAACCGCGCCGTGTCCTTCAATCCGGGCATCGCCTACGGGCTCTACCGCGTCGACACGCTGGGCGAGAAATCGACCGCCGAGGAAGGCGAACTGCTGCTGATGGCCGATGCGCTGGCGCAATCGGTGATGGATCAGGCGAAAGTCGAGAGCTTCACCCGCGTGCGCAATGTCAGCGCGGCAGAGCTTGAGGGGCTGACGCTCTCGCATCCCTATGCCGGCGTCGAGGGCGCGAATGGCGAGTGGGATTACGACGTCCCGGTCCTGCCCGGCGACCACGTCACCGACGAGGCCGGGACGGGCTTCGTTCACACCGCACCGAGCCACGGCGACGACGACTATCAGATGGGCCTGAAATACGGGCTGCAGATGACCTATAACGTCGAGCCCGACGGCAGCTACCGCAAGGACCTGCCGCTGTTCGGCGGCGAGGCGATCGTCGCGGCTGATGGCAAGGACGGACCGGCAAATGTGTCGAACATCAAGCAACTGGCCTGGGCCGGGGCGCTTCTCGCCAAGGGCAAGATCAAGCACTCCTATCCGCATAGCTGGCGTTCCAAGGCCCCGCTGATCTATCGCAACACGCCGCAATGGTTCGCCGCGATCGACCACACGCTGGATGACGGCATGGGCGAGTATGGCGACACGATCCGCGCCCGCGCGCTGACCTCGATCGAGGAGCTGGTGACCTTCACGCCCGAGAAGGGCAAGAACCGCCTGCATTCGATGATCGAGAACCGTCCCGACTGGGTGCTGAGCCGTCAGCGCGCCTGGGGCGTGCCGCTCACCTGCTTCGTCAAGAAAGGCGCCAAGCCCACCGACGCAGACTTCCTGCTGCGCAACGCCGAGGTCAACGCGCGCATCACCGCCGCCTTCGAGACCGAGGGTGCGGACGCGTGGTACGAGGACGGTTTCAAGGCGAAGGTTCTGGAAGGCGTCGTGAATCCCGACGAGTACGAGCAGATCTTCGACGTGCTCGACGTCTGGTTCGATTCCGGCTCCACCCACGCCTTCGTGCTGCGCGACCGCGCGGACGGGACAGAGGACGGCATCGCCGATGTCTACCTCGAGGGGACCGACCAGCACCGCGGCTGGTTCCACTCCTCGTTGCTGCAGGCCTGCGCCACGAAGGGCCGCGCGCCCTACCGCAACGTGGTGACGCATGGCTTCACGCTCGACGAGAAGGGCATGAAGATGTCCAAATCGCTCGGCAACACCGTCGCGCCGCAGGAGGTGATCGAGCAATACGGCGCCGATATCCTGCGGCTCTGGGTTGCGCAGTCGGACTTCACGGCCGATCTGCGCATCGGCAAGGAGATCCTGAAAGGCACCGCCGACAGCTATCGTCGTCTGCGCAACACGCTGCGTTTCATGCTGGGCAATCTCGATGGGTTCTCCGACGCCGAGCGCGTCGATCCGACCGAGATGCCGGAGCTGGAGCGCTGGGTACTGCATCGTCTGGCACAGCTCGATACCGAGGTGCGCAAGGGCTATGACGCCTTCGATTTCCAGGGCGTTTTCCAGCAGCTGTTCAACTTCTGCACGGTGGACCTGTCGGCCTTCTATTTCGACGTCCGCAAGGATGCGCTCTATTGCGACCCCGAGGACAGCCTGCGCCGCCGTTCGGCGCGCACGGTGCTGGATCTGCTGTTCCATCGCCTGACGACCTGGCTCGCGCCGATCCTCGTCTTCACCATGGAAGACGTGTGGCTGTCGCGCTTCCCGGGCGACGATGCCTCGGTTCACCTGCAGGACATCCCCGAGACGCCCGAAGCCTGGGCCGACGCGAGCCTTGCGGCGAAATGGGATGGCATCCGCCGCGCACGTCGCGTGGTGACGGCAGCGCTGGAGGTGCAGCGTTCGGCCAAGGTGATCGGAGCCTCGCTAGAGGCCGCACCAGTCGTACATGTCGAGGATGCGGATGTTCTGGCGGCGCTGAAATCGGTGCCCTTCGAGGATCTCTGCATCACCTCGGACATCGCGCTGACCGCCGATCCGGCTCCGCAGGAAGCGTACCGCCTGCCCGAAGTTTCGGGCATCTCGGTGGTCTTCGAGAAGGCCGACGGTCAGAAATGCGAGCGCTGCTGGAAGATCCTGCCCGATGTCGGCACGCATGAGCATCCCGGCACCTGCAAACGGTGCGATGCGGCGCTCGACTGAGAGGCGCGTATCCGGTGACGGAATGAAGGGCACCCGCTTGGGTGCCCTTTTTCATGTCAGGTCAGGACGGCATCTGGTGCGGCGGCAGCGGCGGCGGCCCGAAACGGTTACCGCGCGGCGAGCCGCGCTGAACGGTGAAGAAGAGCAGGACCAGCGTCCCGATCAGCGGGATCAGCATGATCAAGGCCCACCAGCCGGTTCGGTCGAGGTCGTGCAGCCGCCGCACCAGCACCGCGAGCGACGGCAGGAACACGACGAGCGAGAAGATCGCCCCCAGCAGCGACGCTTCGCCGCTCCGCATCATCATCGGACCGAAGAGGATGCGATCCAGCAGCCCGAAGACGATGTTCCCGAGAAAGACGAAGAGCACGAACCACCAGAATTCGGGCCGGGCCGCGCGGCCGGTGAAAGTCACGTAGTTCGAGAAACATTTGCGGATCGCTTCGCTGAACTCCATCGGGCGTCTCCCTTCGTGGATGAGCTGTCGAGGAAGCTTAGCCTCAGGACGACGCGTCACGCCAGCGTGAATCCGGCGGGGCAGGTGCGGTGGGCGCGTGATGCGTCAACGCGCGACGTGCATTCTTCTTATTTGCGTCAAGATTCGCGGCTAACCTCGCGGAATGACCCAAAGTGAAAGCCATCCGCCCGCCCCGCTTCGCCCCCTGTTTCGCAGTTGGGGCTTCTGGGCGTTGCTGGCGGGCGCGGCCGCGTTGGTTCTGGTTTTCGTGCAGATCTCGGGTATTTCGAACGGGCCTCAGCCCTCTGCCGGAAGTCAGATTGGCGAGATCGCTGGCGAGATCAAACGCTCGGCTTGGCGGTCCTTCTTCGGCCTTGCGCCGAAGCCGGTGGAGCCGCAACCACTCCCGGCTTCCAGCTACCTCGGCCTCGCGGCGCCGGTCCTCGGGATCCTAGCGATCGTGCTCGCGGGGATCGCAGCGGCACTCCGCGAAAACTGGCGACTGCCGAGCTATGCGGTGAGCCTCGGAATCGCGGCGATCGTCTTCCAATATGTCTGGTGGATCGCGCTGCTCGTTGCCGGCGTTGTCCTGCTCGTCACGATCATCGCCAATCTCGGCGAGATTTTCAGCTTCTGACCGCATCCCTGTCGCGCAGCCAGCGCTGCAGCGTGCGCTCCTCGGCCTGTGCCTGCTCGCGCTTTGCCAGCTCCGCCGCGCGTTCGGCGCGGGCCCGGTCGAGAAGCGTGTCATAGGTCTTCGCCTCTCGGAACAGCTCTCGCATCCGGTCTTCGAGCGGCACGCGGCGTTCGTTCAGCGTGCCGATCTCCTGATCGAGCCACGAGACCGTCTCGCGCACCGCCTCGCGGAATCCGGCGGCGTAAGGCGCGGTCTCAGGCGAGGTGACGTGAAGCTCGGCGCGGGCGCGCGCTGTCAGCGTATCGCGCTCGCCTTCCAGCCGCGCGACCTGCGCATTCAGCTTCGATAGCTCGCCGGCCTGCTCTTCGAGCTCACGCCGCCGCAGCCGCCCGATCACCTCCAGGGCCGCGATCCGGTTGCGGGCCATGGCGCGGTTACGCCGCCTGCGGCAGGTCTTTCTGCGCCTGCTCGACGGCGTAGAAATCCGGCTGATGCGCGGTTGGGATGCTGCCGCGCCCGATCTCGACGCAGATATTCGGCGGGTGGTCGCTCACAAGCGCAACGAAGATGTCGCGGATCACCGCATAGAACGCGGAATCCTCTTCCTCGATCTGGCGCAGACGGCCAGACATCGGCTGCACGAAGCAATAAGCAAGGAACACGCCGAGGAAGGTCCCGACAAGCGCGCCGCCGATCATACCACCCAGGATCTCCGGCGGCTGGTCGATCGCACCCATGGTTTTGATCACGCCCAGAACGGCGGCGATGATGCCGATGGCAGGCAAGGCGTCGGACACGGTCTGGAGCGCTGAGGCGGGGGCCAGAACCTCGCGGTGATGCTTCTTCAGCTTGCGGTTGATGACGTCCTCGGTCTGGTACTTGTCGTCGAAATTCATCGCCAGCATCCGGAAGCTATCGGTAATAAGCTGGATCGCGAAATGATCCTTCAGGATACGCGGATAGCGGCTGAAGATCTCGCTCTCTTCCGGGGCTTCGACATGCGGATCGAGCGCGATGATACCCTTGTTGCGATAGAGCCGCGACAGCTCGTAGAGCAGGTTCAAGAGGTCGGTGTAATCCGCCGTCTTCCACTTGCTGCCCTTGAGCACCTTTACGAGCCCCCGGCCCGATTGCTTGATCATCCCGAACGAGTTGGCGATCAGGAACGACCCGAGCGCGGCGCCGCCGATCATCATCCCTTCGAACGGCAAGGCATGAATCAGAACGTCCATGCTGCCGCCGGACAGGAGGAAGCCGCCGAACACGAGGCCCACGACGGCCAACAGGCCAAGGATGATCGTCATTATACTTTGTCCGTATGCTTCGCGCCCCCAGTCTTTCACCGGCAGGCGCAGTTTCCCCAAAATCTCGAGCAAATCTCCGGTGACGCTCTCGTTAAGTCAAGTATAAATACCAAAATCATTAACGAGAATAAGCACAAAACACACTATATCATCTATAGACAAGGAAACTTGACCGATTATCCATGAATAGATAGGATAACTCCAACACTGATCTTGGATTCAGGGCATCGAATGAGCGCCAGTGCGGAAGCCATAGCCTTTCTGCTCGAAGAGCAGGATCTGCGCCATCTGTTCCAGCAATGGCCGCAGCACATGTGTCTGGCCGTCGGCCTCGACCCGGAAGGCGGCTGCGCGATGCTGGTCTTCCACGCGAGCGAGGCCGGGCGCGTACTGCCCCGGCTCGCGCGGTCGATGAACTGGCGCGCGGATGAGTTCAGCGTCATTCCAAAGATCGACGGCTACCAGACACGGCGGATACTGTTCTCCGACGAGCAGAAGATTCTGTCGCTCGTGCAGGACACCGACAACCTTCCGGAAATCGCCCGCGATTACGCGATCAATTTCGCCTATGCCGCCGACGAGGGGCTCGACCCGGAAGCGATGACCGATGCGAAATCCGCCTCGGTGTCGCCTGCGTTGCGCGAGGTCGAGCGGCTCCTGTCGGAGTTGAACCCGACATACTCCGCGACATCGAACGCTCCGCCGACGAGCAGGAATACGGCCTCTGTGCCTACCAATCGAGCGGAAACAACGGCCCCGGTGAGCGCGGATGGCGGCCCGCCCGGCTTCCGGCGGCTGAGCGATACGCACCGGGCCGAGGCGCTGATGGCGACTTGCGAATTGAGCCTCGATGCCGACACCGTGCGGATCACCATCGACGAGGCCGGCGCCGATGCGCAAAGCTTCGGGGTCCGAGACGTCTACTTCCGCGACGATCTTCGCAGCTTCGCCATCCCGGTGGCGGAACTCGCGCGTCAGGGGGCAACCGCCCTGCCCGGTCAGATCCACGCCGCGGCGGATCACTTCCCGGCCCCGCTTCTCGCGACCTTGCGGCAGGCGCCGCTGACGGCGCGACTGACCGCGCTCGACCACTACATCTTCATCGCCCCCGAAGCCGCAAAACCGCGCGCCGCTGCCCTGTCTGCCCCGGCGCGCGCGGAGCCAGGCAAGTTTCCAGCAAAGCGCGAGGGCGCGAAGCCGCAGATGCGCACGATGTTGGGCGGCGCCGCGTTGATCTTCTTCTCGGCGCTGGCGCTGCAACTTGGCCTGACGCCTGCGCTCAGCCATGGCGAGGCGCGGAAGGTCTCGCTCGATACGATCCGGGAATCCGTCTTCCAGTCGCTTGCGGATGAACAAAGCGGCAAGGAGCGCTGAGCCATGGATTGCGCAATCATCACCCCGATCGGCCCCGGCCATCGCCAGTTGTTCGAAGAAAGCTGCGCGCCCTCCGTCGAGACCGCGATCGGCTTTTCCAAGGGGCCGTTCGACCATGTCCATCACTACCCGATGGATGACACGCAAGGGCTGCACGGCCGGTCTGCACGTCGCAATACCGCGATCCGGCAAGCGCAGGAGGCGGGCATCGAATGGATTTTCTTCCTCGATGCGGATGACGTGCTGACCCCGAACGCGTTCGAGGCTTTCGGCGCGCGACTTGCCGATGAGCCCACGCTCGATGCGCTTTGGGGGCTGATCTGCGAATTCGACGCGGCGGGCGAGCCGCAACTGCGTGACGGTCAGCCGGCAGAGCTTTCCAGCTATGCAGAGTTTCTCGCCACGCCACCCTTCTTCGCGGTTCAGATCGGCGCTTTCATCCGCACCGAACTCGCGGCGCGCTTCGGCTTCGATGAGGCGATGGATACGGGCGAGGATTACAAGCTTTACCTGCAACTCTGGCAGAACGGGCACTGCGCGAAACGCCCGGAGATCTTCTTCATCAACCGCCGCGATCAGCACTCCACCGGGCCGCGCTCTGCGACCGGAGCCGATTGGGCCCGACAGGTCGAGCGGATGTGGGCCGACGCGGTCGAGCGCGATCCGCTCTGGGCGCCGCTCGAACATCGGGGGGTGGCGGCGAAGATGCAGATCACCAATCCGCTCGACATCATCCAGAACACCCACCTTCAGGGGAGGTTCTTCGAGGATAGCTCGCTCGAGAAGCTGCGCGATCTGATCGGCGTGAAGCACCCGCATATCGTCGAGGTCGGCGCGAATATCGGCAACCACGTCGTCTGGTACGCACAGCATCTGAACCCGGCGCGCATCTATCCGGTGGAGCCGAACCCCGCGGCGCTGACCCTTCTGGAAGGCAATATCGCCGCGAACGGGATCGACGGCCTGATCGACCGGCGCGGCATGGGCTTCGGCGTGGGCCGCGCGGAGGGCAGCTTCCGCGCAGAGACGACGCAGGAAAACAACCTCGGGGCCACGACACTGATCGCTGACGAAGCGGGCGAGTTGAAGGTCGTGACGCTGGATGCGCTGATGGCCGACGCCCGCGCCGACTTTCTCAAGATCGACGCTGAAGGGATGGAGCTGGACGTGCTCGCCGGGGCCGAGGGGCTGATCGCGCGCGACCGCCCGCTGATCTGGGTCGAGACCCGCCGCGACAACCTCCTCGCCTTCGCGCAGGAATGGTGCCGCGCGCATGACTACGTGCTGGTCGACAGCGTGTTCTACGTCCATTCGATCGACTACTTCGCCATTCCGAGGGAACGCGCATGACCCAGACCACCCTCTCACGCAAGGACCGGCGCGCCCGGGCCGCGAAAGCCGCGAAGTATTACGGTATCGCGGACAGCGCAGCGGCGCTGACGATGCACGAAGCCTATGAGGCGCTCGCTGCGGCTGACGGCCCGCACGCGGCGCGGCTGGCGCATGAGGTCAGCCAGGCGCATCCGGCGAACCGTCACCCGTGGCTCGTGCTGGGCACCGTGGCGCTCGACCGCCGCGAGGCCGAAGCCGCGACGAAGTTCTTCGAACGCGCCCTGCTGATCGCGCCCACCGATCCGATGGGGCTTGCAGGGCTGGGTAAGGCGCGGGTTCTCAAGGCCGACATCTTCGCGGCCATCGATCTGTTTGCGCAGGCAATCGAGCGTGGCAGCGAAGACGTTCCGATGGCCCGCCTCTATGCCGATCTGATGGGGCGGCTCGACCGGTCGACCACGGCCGGACGAAATCTGCGCAAGATGGCTGAGCGCATGAAGACGGCCGAGATCTGGTTCATCACGGCCGACGCCTTCGCCACAGGCGAAAGCAATGCCGAAGCCGCGCCCGCCTACGAGGAAGCCGCGCGACTTTCGCCGGCGCCGATCGCGCACCGCATCGGCTTGCTCAAGGCGAAACTCTTCCGCCAGAACTACAGGGGCCTCATCGTCGGCGCCGATGCCTTGCTGGCCGAGGCCGATCTGCCCCCCGCGCATCGCGACGAAATCGTCACCCTTCGGATGGCGGCTCTACGTGCGTGCGGCGAGACCGAGCGCGCCCTCGAGACCCTCTCGCATCGCTTCGAAGATCCCGCGCAGTTCCAGCGGGTTTTGGGATTTTCCGGCAATTGCCACCTCGACCGGGAAGACTTTCGCGCGGCGCGGATCGCGTTTCGCGAAGCCCTTCACCTCGTTGACGGGGGCGGGCTCTGGGTGCGGCGCGCCTACGGCACCTTCCTGATGGGCGAAGGCGATTTCGCGGCGGGAGCCCCCTATTACGCAGGCCGCCAGCCCGACGCGAACCGCCGCCGCATTCCCTATGAAAATTCCGAGCCCGAGCGGCTCGCCACCCGCGATCGCCTCTTTCTCGTCGACGAGCAGGGGATCGGCGACCAGCTTGCGCTGCTGCCCATCATCGGGCGCGCTCCCCTGCCCGCCGGCGCAAAGGTGACCTTCGTCGGCGAGGCCCGGATGAAGCCCTTGATCGAGCGTTCCGGCCTTGGGATCGCCTTCGCGGAGACCACCAAGGTCGACAAGATGGGCGTCGCTCCGGAGGAAATGATCTTCGTCGGTGACCTCGTGCGCTATCTCACCGTCGAGGCGCTCGCGGCGCGACCGCTTGGCGGGTATCTGAACGCCGATCCGGTGCAGGTCGAGATGACCCGGGCCCGCTATCGCGAGATGGCGCAGGGGCGACCGATCGTCGGCGTCGCATGGCACAGCAGCGACGCGATCACCGGAGCGCATCGCTCGCTCGCGCTAGAAACGATGCTGAGGGCCCTGCCCGAAGGTGCCTTGGTGGTGAACCTGCAATATGGCGACCGCGAGGCGGAGCTGGCGCAAGCCGCCCGCAGCCGTCCTGACCTGACGCTTTTCCACGATGCCGCAATCGACCAGTTCGCCGATCTCGACGGGTTCGCCGCACAGATCATGGCGCTCGATCGGGTGGTGAGCATCGACAACACCACCGCCCATCTCTGCGGTGCGCTGGGGCATCCCGACACCCATGTGCTGATCCCGAAAGGGGCGGCGTGCATGTGGTATTGGGGCCGTCAAGGAAGCCCGGATCGTTGGTATGGAAACCTGCAACTTCATCGCCAGGCGCAGCTCGGCGACTGGAGCGGCCCACTGTCGGAAATCGCCGCGCTTTAAGAGGCGCTCGGGACCGCGGGCTTACGCGCCCTCGCCATCTACCTCTTCGGGAAGCGGCACGTCGAAGCCCGCTTCCAGTAGCAGCCTGTAGGTTTCCGCGAAGGCCCGCATCGATCCAAGCTGCTCCGATTTCCGCTGCGACAGGAAAACCGTCGCGCTTTGGTGGAAGCGGATCGCCGCATCTGTGTCGGGATCGGCGCCGGGACGGTAAGCGCCCACCCGGATCAGATCCTCCATATCCGCATATTTTCCCAGCGCGCGCCGGGCCGCCTGCATGATCCGATACTCGGCGTCGGTGTGGCAGTCGGGCAGCATCCGCGAGATGCTTTTCTGCACATTCACCGCCGGATAGCGGTCCTGTTCGGCGATGTGGCGGTCGAGCACGATATGCCCGTCCACGATCCCGCGCACGGTATCGGCAATGGGCTCGTTCATGTCATCGCCGTCCACCAGCACCGTGTAGAGCCCGGTGATATCGCCCGTCCCTTCGACGCCGGGTCCCGCCCGTTCCAGCAGATGCGGCAGTTCCGCGAAGACGGTGGGCGGGTAGCCCCGGATCGTCGGCGGCTCGCCCCCGGAGAGGCCGATCTCCCGCTGCGCCATCGCGAAGCGGGTGACGGAATCGATCAGCAGCAGCACCTGCTTGCCCTGATCGCGGAAATGCTCGGCCACGGCGGTCGCGGTCCACGCCGCCTGACGGCGCAGCAAGGGCGGCTCGTCGCCCGTCGCCACCACGACGACCGCGCGCGCCATGCCCTCGGGGCCCAGATCGTTCTGGATGAAGTCCTGCACTTCGCGGCCACGCTCGCCCACCAGCCCGATCACGATCACATCCGTATCGGTATTGCGCGCGAGCATCGCCATCAATGTCGATTTCCCGACGCCGGAGCCCGCGAAGACACCCATGCGCTGGCCACGACAGATCGGGGTAAAGATGTCGAAGACTTTGATTTGCGTCTCGAGCTTCGCGCCGACCCGCTTTCGGTCGAAGGCGCGCGGCGGGGCGGCCTTGAGGTCGCGCGCCATCTCCCCCGGGGTCCAGCCAGTGCCGCTGCGCACGGGCCGGCCCAGCGCATCCACGACCTGACCGATCCAGCTTTCATCGGGGTGGATCAGATCGCCGTGCTGGTCGAGTTCGACCCGATCCCCCACCGAGACGCCATCCCAGCTGCCGAACGGCAGAACGCGGGTTCCAGCCTCGTTCAAACCGACCGCCTCGGCGAGAACCGGACCGCGCCGCCCGTGCACGATGCAGCGCTGGCCGATTCCCATCGCGCGTTCGAGCCCGACGACAGTCAGCGACAGGCCCGTGACCGAATGGACATGACCGACAATTCTTGCCTCATCGGCCTCGTCAACCGCATAATTCAAGGAAGAAAAAATCGTATTCACAAGGATAAACCCTACCAATCCATTCTCACACCAGTATACTATCCATGAAAACGGAGCGATCCAACGTGAAACTTGATACGATATCCTTTTTTAACCTCGCCTCGGATCGGATGCAGTGGCTTGCGGCCCGCCAGAAGGTGCTGGCCGAGAACATCGCCAATGCCGACACGCCGAATTACCGCGCGCGGGACGTCACCGACTTCCAGAGCTTCCTCGAGAAGAGCGACGCGGCGCGCGCAACCGGCGGCCCGTCGCACGAAACCACCGTCGAGACGGTGAATGCCAGCGGCGCATGGGACAGCAGTCTCGACGGCAACGACGTGGCGCTGGAGCAGCAATCCGTGATCGCGAGCGAGAATGCGGACCAATATCGGTTGGCGGCGAACCTCTATCGAAAGGCCTACCAGCTTATCAACGCCGCCAGCGGCAAAGAGTAACGTGCGGAGCAGACTATGAGCATGGACCCTCTGAAATCAATCGGTGCGATCGCGGCAAGCGGGCTGCGCGCGCAGGGCGAGCGACTGAAGGTCGTCTCGGAAAACGTGGCCAACGCGGATTCGACCGGCTCGACGCCGGGCGCGGATCCCTACCGCCGCAAGACCATCTCCTTCGGCGAAATGGTCGATGACGCGACAGGCGCCTCGATGGTCGATGTCACCGAAGTCGGTCGCGACACCTCTGATTTCGTGTTGAAATACGACCCGGCTCATCCGGCGGCGAATGCCGAGGGTTTCGTGAAACTGCCGAACGTCAACCCGATCATCGAGATGAGCAACATGCGCGAAGCGGCGCGCAGCTACGAGGCCAACCTGAACATGCTCGAGACCGGTCGCCAGATGCGCCGCGAGATGATCGACCTTCTGAAATAGGTGACGCATGAGCGATCCAGTCCTCTCCAACGCAGCGATCCGGGGCGCCTATGGCGCCTCGCGCAACCTGAGTGGCGGTCCTGCTTCCGCGCAGGAGGCCAAATCCGCGGGACAAAGCTTCGGCGACATGCTCAAGAGCGCCGCCGAAGACGCGGTCCAGACCATGCGTGCGGCCGATACCACCGCGCAGGCGGGTCTGACGGGACAGGCCAGCACGCAGCAGGTCGTCGAAGCGACGATGGCGCTGGAATCCACCGTGAAGGTCACCGTGGCGATGCGCGACAAGCTGGTCGAGGCCTACCAGGAAATCATGCGGATGCCGATCTGAGGCAGGCGGGGGCGTCATGGAAGAAGCCGATGTCTATGCGATCATGTCGGACACGATCTGGACGATCCTGCTCGGGGCCGGCCCGATCCTCGCGCTCGCGCTGCTTGTCGGCCTTGGCATCGCGATCTTCCAGGCACTGACGCAGGTGCAGGAGATGACGCTGACCTTCGTGCCGAAGATCGTCGCGATCTTCGTGGGCCTCGTGCTCGCCCTGCCCTTCATCTACGCGACGCTCTCGCACCTGTCGGATACCGTCTTCGATCTCATCATGAACGGGCCCACCTGATGGCGCGGGCGGGGTGGTTTCGCGCCTTGGCGGCGCTTGCAATCGCGAGCTTCGCCGCGACAGGCCCCGCGCGGGCCGAGGGCTGGGCGGGGTTCTACACCTCCAGCCGCCCCGTGCCCGAGGCAACCACAGTCGTCCCCTCCAAGTTCGGCAATGACCAGCAATGCCTGCGCCAGATTTTCGCGGCGCAGGACCGCTACGGCATCCCCGACAACCTGCTTCTCGCGATCGGGCTGCAGGAGGCGGGGTTTCGCAATGAAGGTCGCTTGACCGTCTGGCCGTGGAGCGTGAATGCCGCGGGCGAAGGGCGCGTGTTCGACAGCCGCGAAGCGGCGATGGCTTGGGTCCACCAGAAGCAAGCAGCGGGCGTCACCTCGATCGATACGGGCTGCATGCAGGTGAACCGCAAATGGCATCCGGACGCGTTTGACTCGCTGGCCCAGTCCTTCGATCCGGCGGCGAATGTGGATTACGCGGCGCGGTTTCTGGTCGATCTGCATCGGCGGACGGGGGATTGGTGGCTCGCCGCAGGCTCGTATCACTCCTTCACCCCGGAGGCGCGCCAGACCTATCTGACCGCGCTCAGGCGCAATCTCGCGGTGGCGCAGAAAAGGGGCGACTATTTCGTCCGACTCGCAGGCGCAGCCTCCGTGGACGCGCCCACCATGACCGCCTCGCCACGCCCCACGCGCCGCAAACTGCCCGTCTTCTGGTCGGCCGATCTGACGGCGGATCAGGACATGCGGCTTTCGATCTATTCGACGAACGACCTGCAACCTGTGCTTCCCAATTTCACGCGAACGAATTGAGCGCGCAATGAGCCAAAAACAAACCAGTCTCGGCCAGAACCTCGTGGGGCTCGGCATCAAGAACCGCGATATCGGCTTCGCGATCGGCGTGACGCTGATCCTCGGGATGCTGTTCGTCCCGCTGCCACCGATCATCCTGGATTTCGGCCTCGCGATCTCGCTGTCGGTCTCGGTGCTGATCCTGATGGTGGCGCTGTGGATCCCGAAGCCGCTGGAGTTCAACTCCTTCCCGACGCTGCTGCTCGTGGTGACGATGCTGCGGCTGTCGCTCAACATCTCCTCGACGCGGCTGATTCTCAGCCAGGGCCATACCGGCCCCGGCGCGGCGGGCGGCGTCATCGAAGGGTTCTCGCGCTTCATCGTGGGCGGGGATTTCGTGATCGGTATCGTGATCTTCGCGATTCTCGTGGTGATCAACTTCGTCGTCATCACCAAGGGCTCGACCCGGATCGCCGAGGTTTCCGCGCGCTTCTCGCTCGATGCTATGCCCGGCAAGCAGATGGCGATCGACGCCGATCTGGGCGCGGGACTGATCGACGAGGTGGAAGCCAAGCGCCGCCGCAAGGAGCTCGAGGACGAGAGCGGCTTCTTCGGCGCGATGGACGGTGCGTCGAAATTCGTGCGCGGCGACGCGGTGGCCGGGATCATCATCACGCTGATCAATGTCGTCGGCGGCATCCTGATCGGCGTGGTCCAGCACGGGCTGAGCGTCTCTCAGGCGGCGGGCAACTACACCGTTCTGACGATTGGCGACGGGCTGGTGACGCAGATCCCGGCGCTGGTGGTGTCGCTGGCAGCGGGCCTGATCGTCACGAAAGGCGGCACGGAAGGCGCGGCCAACGAGGCGGTGCTGGGGCAGCTGTCGAACTTCCCGAAAGCGCTCTACATGGCGGCGGTGCTTCTTGGCGGGATCGGCCTGCTGCCCGGCTTCCCGATCGTGGTGTTTTTCGCGCTGGCCGGGCTGCTCGCGGGGCTGGGCTATGTAATGCAGGAGCAGGCCGCGCTGCGCGCCAGCGACGCGGCGGCGGCAGAAGCCCGCGCGGCCCAGATGGAAGAGACCTCGGCCGAGACGACGCAGCAGCAACTCAAGCTCGACGAGCTGCGCCTCAGCCTCGGCGCGGGACTGGTGCCGCTGATCTCGAGCATGGACGCCGCCCTGCCCGGCAAGGTCAAAAGCCTGCGCAATCTTTTCATGAAGGATTACGGCTTCGTCCTGCCCTCGGTGCGCATCAAGGACGACCCGATGCTGCCGACGAACAGCTATTCGATCCTCGTGCAGGGCGTCGAGGCGGCGAAAGGCGAGCTGCGCCCCAACCTCGTGATGGTGATCGACCCGTCCGGTGATCAGGTGAAGCTGCCCGGCGAGCGGATCAAGGAACCCACCTTCGGGCTGAGCGCGGTCTGGATCGACCCGGCGCGCGCGTCCGAGGCCGAACAGCAGGGCCATACGGTCGTGGACCCCGAGAGCGTGATTACCACCCATCTCACCGAGATCATCAAGGAGCATATGTCCGAACTGCTCACCTATGGCGCGGTGAAGAAGCTTCTGGCCGAGCTGGACCGGGACTACCAGAAACTCGCGAGCGACATCTCCAACCCCGCCCCGGAAATCCTGCTGCAGCAGGTGCTGCAATCGCTGCTGGCCGAGCGTATCTCGATCCGCAACCTGCCGCTCATCATCGAGGCGGTGGCCGAGGCCGCGCCGTCGAGCACCAACCCTGCCGTGATCACCGAGCGGGTCCGCGCCCGCCTTGCGAACCAGATCTGCCGCGCGCTGGCGGATGCTTCGGGCTTCGTGCCGGTGCTGACAATGTCGGGTGCGTGGGAGCATGAATTCGGCGAAGCGGTGAAGATCAACGGCAAGGATCGGACCTTCCTGATGTCGCCGCAGCGCGTGCAGGAATTCGTGCTGGAGGCGCGTCAGGAAATCCAGCGCCACGCCGCACGCGACGAATGGCCCGCGCTGATGGTCGCGCCGGAAGTGCGTGGCTATGTCCGCTCGATGCTCGAACGCGTGAGCCCGATGACTCAGGTGATCTCACATAACGAGGTGCACCGAAAGGCCGCGATGAAGACGGTCGGGACGATCGGGGCCTGAGGGGTGAGCGGGCTGAGCACATTTCTCGACGCGCAGCTATTCGGCTATCTCATAGTCTTCGCCCGGCTGGGCAGCGCTATGATGTTCATGCCGGGCTTCGGCGAGATGCAGGTGCCGACCCGAAGCCGTCTGGCGATGGCAGTGGTGTTCAGCCTCGCGCTTTATCCCGCGACGCCGGTGATGCCGATGCAGCCCGACAATCTCGTTTCTTTCGCGATCTATCTCGGGTTTGAGGTGACGACGGGCCTCTGGATCGGGCTGACTGCACGGGTGCTGTTCAGCGCGCTGCAATTTGCGGGGCATCAGGCCGGGCAGGTCTCGGGTCTCGCCAATGCTTTCGCGCCGAGCCTCGGGTCGTTCGAAGGCTCCACGATGATCGCGAGCTTCCTGCTGATCTCGGGCGTCGCGCTGATTTTCGTCACGAACACGCATCACGTCATCATCCGCGCGTTGCTCTATTCCTACGACGTCTTTCCGCCGGGCACCCTGCTGCTGGGCGACATGGCGAAGCAGATCGTGAAGGCCGCGTCGGCCAGCCTCTATATCGGGGCGGCTATCGCGGCGCCGTTCTTCGTCATGGGGCTGATCTTCAATCTCGGGATGGGGCTTGCAAACCGGATGATGCCCGCGCTGCCTGTCTTCTTCGTCGCAGCACCCGCGCTGATCGCGTCGGGCCTGCTGATCCTTGCGGCGGCGTCGCCCAGCATGCTGCATGTCTTCCTCGGCCGGTTCACCGACTGGCTCGGCACTTTCGTCATACCCTAAGGAGCGCGCCGTGGCCGAAGGCGACGAACAGGATAAATCCTCCAAGACCGAAGAGCCGACAGACAAGCGGCTGAAATCGGCGCGCGAGAAAGGCGACGTGCCCTCCTCGCGCGAGACCGGCAACATGATGTCGGTCTTCTCGCTGCTGATGATCGTGATGTTCATCCTGCCACTCGTGGCGGGCCGGGCGATGACCTCGCTTGGTCAGGTCTTCGCCGGGGCGGGCCAGGTTAAGATTGGCCAAGGGTCGGCAGGCGCGCGCGATATTGGCGACATCCTCAGCATGCTCTTCGGCGAGATCGCGGGATGGGCCGCCCCGATCTTCGGCGTGATGCTTCTGGCCGCGCTGTTCGGCGTGTTGATCCAGGGCGAAACCGTGGTCTCGTCGGAGCGGATGAAGCCGAAATTGTCGAAGCTCTCGCCGCTTGGGGGGCTGAAGAAGATGTTCTCGCCCGGCGCACTGGTCGAGTTCGCCAAGAGCATCACCAAGGTTCTCGTCATCGGCGTGCTCGCGCTGTGGGTGGCGAAACGCGCGGTCACCGGGATCTGGCAGGGCGAGAATTTCCTGCCCGAGAACATTCCGAGCTACGCCGCCCATTGGGCCGGATGGCTGCTGAGCGCAGCGATGGTGTTCCTCGTCCCGATCACCATCGGCGACATCATCTGGAAACGGTTCGAGTGGCGGCGCAAACTGCGCATGTCTCTCAAGGAAATCCGCGACGAGATGAAGGACTCCGAGGGCGATCCGCAGATCAAGGGCCGCCGTGCGGAGATCGCACGCAGGCGCGCCCGCCAGCGCATGGCGCAGGCCGTGCCGACCGCCAGCGTGATCGTGACGAACCCGACGCATTATGCCGTGGCGCTGAAATACGAACAGGGCAGCGACGCCGCACCGGTCTGCGTCGCCAAGGGGGCCGATGCCGTGGCCGCCCGCATCCGGCAGATCGCGCGCGAGAACGAGGTGCCGATCGTCGAGAATAAGCCCCTCGCGCGTACGCTGCACGCGACGATCGAAGTGGATGACACCGTGCCGGTCGAGCATTGGCAGGCGGTTGCGGAGATCATTGGCTATGTCATGGATCTGCGTCGCAACATCCGGCGCGCGCCGCCGAAAGGCTCGGTCCTGCGGGTCGACGAGGAATGAGAATAGGGGCTGAACGTCCCTTTTCCCAAACTGGATGCAAATTCGGGTAACTGCGCGGGCCGGAACGCCCGCGCTTTTCAGTTGAGCTTGACGTTGACCAGCTTCTGGTCGCCCGGCAGCTTCGAACGTTCGAGAATGATCTTGGAGACGGCCCGCGCGCGCACCGGGGTCATCGCGGCCATGATCGGGGCGACGTCGCGCTCATTCATCGTGGCCAGCACCATGACCGTCACCTCTATATCGAGGTCGTTCATGATCGAAGCCGCCGCCGCCGGCTTCATGTTCTTGTAGATCGACACGAGGCGATCGACGTCGGCGGTATGCGATTTGTCGACCTGGTCGAGCAGCTTGGTCACCTTGTCCTTCAACTCGGTGAGATGCTGCGACTGGGTGTCGAGCCCCTGCTTGGCAAGCTCGATCTCGGCGCTGCGGGCGTCGAGCTTCTTCTTCTGTTCCGCAAGAAGGTCGCGCTCCTGCCGCACGGACATCAAAAGCTCCTCCGGCGTCGGGGCGCAGCTGCTCTTGGCATCGCCGGGAGCGTCCGCCGACGAAGCCTTTGCCGCGTTCGGCTTTTCCGCCCCGCTTGCGAGAGCCGCCTGCAAAAGCGAGTCCGGGAACGGGATCATGTCCGAGGGAAGACTGGTCGCGAGCTTCGCGCCGCCCGAAAGCAGCAGCACACCGACGAGAACCTGCAGGGGGCGGCTCTTCACCATTGCCCCTGCGCCTCCCGGCGCACGCGGGTCTGCTCGAAGAAGCTTTTAACCAGTTCTGCCTTGCCGGTGACGCGGGTCAATCCCATCGGCGCTTTCGGCGCGGCGCGGCGCGAGTTGAAGGTCAGGGCGGGCGCAGCCTCTTGCGCGGGCGCCGGTTCGGGCGCGGGCGCTTTCTGCACCTCGGCGACCGCGTCCTTCATCTCCTCGACGGAGAGCTGCGATTTGTCCACGGCCGCGGAGAAAGCGGCGACGAGCGGCTCCATTTCCTCGAGCACGAGCATCAGCTTCTTGACCCGTCGCGTGATCACCACGCCATAGGCCATCAACCCCACAAGAGACACGAGAATAATCGCGTTAATCAGCATCGACATCATTGCTCCACTCGTCCTTTCCCATGAGGTTCGCGGTCACCTTCAGCGCCATCGACCCGTTTTGCTTCTTGCCCATTTCGCCTTCGAGAACCGGACTCCCGGCACAGAGCAGAAGGACCGGCTGGGTGTCGTCGATCCCGAGGTCGAGCGTGTCGCCCACTTTCCAGTCCAGAATCTCGCGCATCGGTACCACAAGCTCGTGCAGCTGCGCGGTCAGCGCCACCGACGACCCTTCGATCTTCTGTTTCAGCTGCGTACGCCACGAGCTGTCCGCGCCCAGCCGATCCCCGAAGAATATCTTGGTGAGCAGCGGGCGCACCGGCTCCAGCGTCGAGTAAGGCAGGATCAGATGAACCTCGCCGTGGTAGCCTTCGAGGCTGACCTTGAGCGGTACGCGGACCGTGGGACTGTTGGGCTGAGCGATGTTCGCGAATTGCGGATTGCTCTCCATCCGGTCGACCTGGAATGAGACCTCGCAAATCTGACGGAAGCCCACCGCCATGTCGGCGAGGATGCGTTCGGCGACCTGCTCTCCCATCCGGCGCTCGATCGTCGTGAAGCCGTTCTTGGCATCCTTCGCCCGCCCCGTCGGCTGCCCGCCCAGCATCAGTTCGAGCGCGGAGAACAGGAAGACCGGATCCTGCGAAAGGATAAACTGGTCATCCCAAGGATCGGCCTGCGCAACCGCGATCAAACCATGCTTGGGCAGGCTTTTCATCGCGTCGGCGAAGGGCAGGTATTCGACCTCGCCCAGCGTCACGTCCAGCACCGAACCCGTCAGCGACTTGAGCGAGCTGGAGAAGGACAGAACGAAGCGCTCGAAGATCACGTCCAGCATCGGCAGACGCTCGTAATTGAGCATCGACATGCGGATGATCTCGTCCTCGACCTCCGCCGTCGTCGTCGTCGCCATCGCCATGTCCGCCTGCTCCGCCATCGTCACTGCACCACCAGATCGCTGATGAGAACCTCGCTCGGCGTATTGTCCCCGACGACCGCGCGGGCGCGCTTGAGCAGCTCCGCCTTGAGCTTGATGAGACCGATGCTGCCGCGCAGATCCTCGACCGTCATCTGCCGGAGGAACCCGGTGAAGGTATCGCGGATGAAGGGTTTCTTCTCGGCCATCGCGGCTTCGGCTTCTGGCGATTCGGGATAGACCAGCGCTAGGTGAATCTTGAGGTAGCGCGCGGCGGAGGCGCCGTCCGCAGTCGTCCCGGTGATGTTCACCACGATGTCGTCGAAATCCAGTAGCGCGTCCCCGCCGGCCGCGGCACCCGCGCCCGTACCGCCATGGCCTGCCGACTCTGCGGGTTTGCCCCCGGTGAGGGCAGAGACGCCACCGAAAGCGACGAATCCACCGCAGAACATGGCCACGACCGCGAGGGCGCCCGCCGCCATCACGAGACGCTTGTGGTCACGCAAGACACGCCAGCGCCCGGCAGGCGCTTCGGCAAGCTCTTCTCCATCAACGGCCGCATCTGTCATCGGCTACCGCGCCTCTCTTCGTCGAACTTAAAGATAAAACCCGATCTTCATTGGATGTCGTGAAGTATATACATCCGTACTTTACTTGCAATACAAAGATAGAATAGCTTCTATTGCGTAGATGAAGAATAACTGGTGTTCGCCGTGCAGCAATTCTTGCGGAATCTTCAATCCTTGGGACGGCGCAAGCTGCTGATGCTTGGGGCCGTCGGCGTCGTCAGCGTGTTCGCGCTGGTCTTCGGCCTATCCGTCGTGACCGCCCCGAACTACAAGCTGCTCTACAGCCAGCTTTCGCCCTCCAGCGCAGCCGGAATCGTCGACGCACTCGAACAGGCAGGGTTCAAGACGCAACTGTCTGCAGATGGCAGCGCGGTGTCGGTGCCGGAGAGAGACATGGCCCGCGCCCGCATGGCGCTGGCCGAAAAGAACCTGCCAGTGGATGGCGAACCCGGTTGGGAGCTGTTCGACAACGCAAGCGGCTTCGGCATGAACACCTTCATGCAGCATGTGAACCGTCTGCGCGCGATGGAGGGCGAGCTGGCGCGCTCGATCCAGACCATCGACGGGGTGCGCAGCGCCCGCGTCCATCTGGTTCTGCCCGAGCGCGAAGCCTTCTCGCGCACCAGCCCCGACCCGAGCGCGAGCGTCATCGTGCGCGCCGCCTCCACCCGCGGCATCAGCCGCAAGGAGGCGCTGGCGATTCGCAACCTGATCGCGGCGGCAGTGCCCAATCTCGACGGCAACCGGGTGACGGTGCTCTCGGCCAGCGGCGAGACCATCCTCGCGGAGAATTCGGATGCGGCCGGGCAAGCGACACTCCAGTCGAACAAGGCCGCGACCGAGGACCGGATGGCGCGCTCGATCGAGCAGATCCTGACGGCGCGTGTCGGTGCGGGGAATGCCCGCGTGCAGGTCAATGTCGACCTGTCCAACCAGCGTGAAGTCGTGGTGCAGCAAAGCTTCAACCCCGATCAGCAGGTCGTGCGCTCCACCCAGAACAACGCCGAACAGCAAAAGGGTGTGCAGAATGGCGATGCGGGTGTGAACACCGGAAACAACATCCCTGGCGCGCTTGGCGGCCCCGGCGCGAGCAGCACGACCGACAGCCGCAGCAAGAACGGCGAGTCGGTGCAATACGAAATCGGCAACACCCGGCGCGAGACCACGACCGAAGCGGGTGCAGTCAAGCGCGTGTCGGTCGCCGTGCTGGTCAACGGCATATACAACGTGCAGGACGACGGCTCGCTGAAATACGAACAGCGCTCGCCCGAGGAAATCGCGCGTCTCACCGCACTGGTGAAATCGGCGATCGGCTACGACCAGAATCGCGGCGATACAGTCTCGGTCGATAGCCTGCGCTTCATCGATTACTCGATGGAAGTCGGCGGCCCGGTCGGCCCGACGCTGATGCAGCGACTCTCCGACAATATCGTGTCGATCCTGCGCTGGGTCTTTGCCCTTCTGATCGTGGTCGCGGTGCTTGTCTTCGGTCTGCGCCCGTTGCTGAACCGGGCCGACCGCGAACGCGCGCGGCTGAGCGAGGCGCCCGGCGCCGGGGCGCTCGCAGCCCCCGAGGGCGAGGCGGAAGCAGCAGCACCCGCGGGCAACAACCTGCCCGCAGCGCCCGCCAGTGCCGTCGCGCCCCGAACGCAGGAGGCCGCCGAGCCCGCAGCGCCCGTCCAACGTGCGGAGCGCTACGATCCCGCCAGGGACGAGGAGCTCGTCACCAACTTCGCGATCAGCGGCGCGATCCTGAAGCGCAAGGTCTCGGCAATCCAGAAGATCGCCGAAGAAGAACCGCAAGAGGCCCTCAAGGTCCTGCGCGGCTGGCTGCTCAACGAGGCATGACATGACGGTTTTCCAGCGAGACTTCGATGAAGAGATGCAGGCGGAAGACGCCCGCCGCGCCGCCGAACGCCTGAAGGTCTTCACTCAGGCCGATCTCGATTCCGCGGCGGCGGCCGCGCGCGCCCAAGGGTTCGAGGCGGGCCGTGCGCAAGGCCGCAACGAGGCTACCACCGAGATCACGACCTCGCTCGAGGCACGCCAGACCGAGGCGCTGGAAAAGCTCTCTCCGGAGATCACAGCACTTCTGGGCAACCAGCTCGCTCATCAAGCGGCGCTGGAGCGACACCTTTGCGGCTTCGCGCTGCGCGTTTGCGAGAAGGTTTTCCCCGAATTCATCGAGAGCTGCTCGACCGCGCGGGTCGAGACCCAGATCCGTCGGGCGATGGAAATCGCGCTGCGCAAACCGAGCCTCACGATCCGCCTCTCCCCCGCCAATGTCGCGGGGCTGACGCCGGTGATCGAGGCCAGCGCCGGGCCGAACAGCCCCGCCCTGAACATCGTCGCGGACCCGGCGCTTGCCGATGGCGACATCCATGCCGACTGGGAAGACGGCGTGATGGATTACAGCTTCGAGACGGTCTGCCGCAGCATCCTCATCGCCCTGCGGCAGACGATCTCTCCCCAAGCCACACCAATCAGGAAAGCCGTGTAAATGTCCGACAACGATACGCCCGAATCCACGCAGCCGCCTGAGACGCCGGAAACCGGAACCCAGCCGACGCAGGGCGAAGCCCGCGCCGCTGCAGCCGAGACCCTGCTGCATACGCTCGCCAGCAAACAGGCCGAGAGCGATGCCGACGGGCAGAACGTCAACGCGATGCTCAATGTCGGGCTCTCGGTGCAGATCGTGCTGGGTCAGAGCCGTATCCCGATCTCGCAGCTTCTGAACCTGAGCCGCGGCTCGGTCATCGAGCTGGAGAAGAAGATTGGCGAGCCGGTCGACGTGGTGATCAACGACCGGCTGGTGGCGCGGGGCGATCTGGTGAAAGTGGGCGACAACCGGCTCGGCGTCACCCTGACCGAGATCGTCAAAGACTACGTCCCGAAACGATGATCCACCTCACGAAGCGATTTCTGACGGTGCAATCCGGCCTGCCACTTGTCGCCCTGACGCTCGTAGCGTCGCTCGCTTTCAGCAGCGGCGCAGAGGCGCAGGAGGCGGGCGGGTTGCTGAGCGACCTAGCGCAGGGGCTCAACAATGCCGCGCCAGGCAGCGATGCATCGGCCAGCCTGAGCGGGCGGATCATTCAGCTGATCGCGCTGATGACCGTGCTCAGCATCGCGCCGGGCGTCCTTGTCGTCATGACCAGCTTCACCCGCTTCGTGATCGTCTTCTCGATGCTGCGCTCAGCGCTGGGGCTGAACCAGACGCCGCCGAACATGGTGCTGAGCGCGATGGCGCTGTTCATGACCTTCTTCGTGATGCAGCCGGTCTTCGACGATGCCTGGACCGGGGGGCTGCGGCCGCTTCTGAACAACACGGTGACCGAGGAACAGGCGCTCGTCGGGATCGGCGCGCCGTTCAAGGCCTTCATGTTCGCCAATACGCGTCCGAAGGACCTGAAGCTCTTCGCCGATCTCGTCCGCGACAACGAAGCGGGGCAAAACGCCGAACCCGCGCCCGAGACGCCCGCGCCTGCCACGGCGGAGGAGGCGAACTGGCGCACCCTCGTCCCTGCCTTCATGATCTCCGAGCTGCGGCGCGCCTTCACGATCGGCTTCCTGATCTATCTGCCTTTCATCGCGATCGACCTCATCGTCGCATCGGTGCTGATGAGTGCGGGCATGATGATGTTGCCGCCGGTGATGATCTCGTTGCCTTTCAAGGTCATCTTCTTCGTGCTGATCGACGGCTGGTACATGCTCGCAGGGAGCATGATGCAATCTTACGTTGCCTATGGCGGGGGTGGCTAAGCCTCTGCGCCGCCCCTATCCTTAGAAAACACATCACTACAAAGAATAGCGGGCGATCTTGATTGAGAATAAAAGGATAGCCTGCTATCCTTGCCTACACCTCAGAACAGATCGAGCGCCGACGATGAGAACCTCCCGGGATTACAAGAAACTGCGTGGCCCAGAGAAGGCAGCGATTCTTTTCCTCTGCCTCGGGGAGAAACACGGCGCAGGGCTCATGCAGCGGCTCGACGATTACGACATCCATTCGATCACCCATGCGATCTCGTCCCTTGGTACGATCCCCGCCGATATCGTCGAAGAGGTGATGAGCGAGTTCATGGAAACCGCAGGCGATGGCGGCGGCCTCGTGGGCTCGATGGAGATGGCGGAGAGCATGCTCAAAGGGTTCCTCCCCGACGAGCGCGTCTCCGACATCATGAACGAGATTCAGGGCCCGCTGGTAGGACGCAATATCTGGGAAAACTTCTCGGCGCTGAACGAACAGATCATCGCAAATTATCTCAAGGAAGAGCACGACCAGACCGTCGCGGCGATCCTGAGCAAGGTGAAACCCGAGGTCGCCTCGAAAGTGCTGCCGCTTCTGGGCGAAGAGCGCATGATGGAAGTGCTGGAGCGGATGATCGGCATCGAGACCGTGCCGCGTTATGTCTTCCAGAACATCGAAGAAACGTTGCAGAAAGAGTTCATGAGCTCGGCGACGCGCAATACCGGCCCGGACCCGCAGCAGCGCATGGCCGATCTCTTCAACAAGCTCGATAGCAAGCTGTTCGACGACATCACCCAGCGTCTGGAAAAACGTATTCCCGAGGCGTTCGGTGCGATCAAGGCGAAGATGTTCACCTTCGACGATCTGTGCAAGCTCGACCAGCAGAGCCTCGTCAAAGTCATGCGCGGGGTCGAAGGGCAAACGCTTCCGCTCGCCTTGCGCGGGGCCAAGAAGGAGGTACGCGACTACTTCCTGAGCGCCCTGCCCGCCCGCTCGCGCGACATGCTGAACGAGGAAATGACCGCGATGGGCCCGGTGCGCGGGCGCGAGGTGCAAGAAGCGCAATCCGCGCTTGTGGACTATGCGCTCGAGTTGTCGCGCGAGGACGAAATCCGGATTCCGCTCGACGATGATGACGTGATTATCGACTGAAGCCGTCCGTGACCGGCGACCAGCTTACCGGTAGCGCGAAGCCGAGAAGGTAGCGATCGCAGTCAAATCGAAGGTCGCGGGCACGAATTGGCCCGAGCCCCCCTGCACCGCGCCTTGCATCAGCGTCACCGCAGCATTCCCCGCCGCCCCTCCGATTGAGAAGTTATTCGCATCGGACACAGCGACGAAACGGGAGACCAGATCATCGACCTCTTTCGGGTCTTTGAGTTTCGGAAGATCGAACTTGTCCTCGAAAATCTGTTTCTGCCGCTCGACATCGAGCTTCACCACGTCATTCGGGATCCCCAAAGCGGTGCGCATGAACTGCGCCATATCCTTGTCTTTCAGGACCGAATACCATGTTTTGACGCCGCCGAGCTTCTGCCGGAATTCGAGCACGGACCCGACGGTCTCGTTCTGGTCGCGCTCACCATTGATGAACTGCTGGCTGACATATTGATCGACGATCTTGTCCTGCCACGAGGCCGAGGAGGTATTCGCGTTTGCAGTGCCGCCATTGGTGAACCCGAGCGCATCGTAGAGCTTGCGAAACCGCGGATCGGTGAGCCTGTTGACGAGGGAACTTTTGTCAGTGGGATCGCTCGACAGTATTTCGCGCATCATCGCCTTGCCGAACAGCTGGTCTTCCAGATCGAAGGCCTTCATCACGAAACTATAGGCGTCGTAATCCTTCACCAAGTCGGCCGCGGTATGGATATCCCCGATCTTCTCGCGGAAACGGCTGATCGCGCGCGCATGCTGCGGCTCTTGCGCCAGTTGATCGAGTTGCTTGGCCTGCGTCCGATCGATCAGGCTCAGCGCGAGCCGACTGCTCATGCCCGAAATCGTCAGCATTCTTCGCCCTCCAGCGCCGCCGTCGCGCTCGTGTTTGCGGACAGGCGGGCGAACAGTTCTTCTTCGCGGCGCATGACCGGGCGCAGCGCGCTCAACGCTTTGTAATAATCGCCCTGAGACACCCAGTTCGCGGCCTCGAAAACACTGCCAACCACGGCGGCACTGAAGATCGTGGCGAGATCGGCGAGCTTCTCCTGAATGACCGGCACCAGCGTGTCGCGGGTATCGGCGCGGATCAGCGCGGTCTGGATCAGGAAATAGGCCTGCTTCACCGGGGTCGGCTCGCAGTTTTCATCCAGCAGGTCTTCGGCCCGGATCACGTCGGCGGTATTCTCGATCTGAAGTGTCTGGCGGCGGTTGGCATTTCGGATGACGCATCCATTGACCACGATCCGCTCGTTCGGTTTCAACGTCAGTCGTAATGCCATGACCCGCGCCCCTTCTTATTCCGCAGCGACCGGCTCGCCCGCGTCGCCGCTGAGCCCGCGGATGATGTTGCGGTTCACCTCGACCAGCGGCGCAACCGCGCCGCCGCCGCCCATCACCATCTGCGTCTGCCGCTCGACCCAGAGCGCGAGCGAGATCAGCCCGGCCTTCAACTCGGCGGGAAACTGGTTCGCAGGCTCCGCGAGGTCGTCGCGCAATGCCGTCCAGATGCGTTCGTTTTCCCAGAGCGCGGTGCGCAGCCCCTGCGCGAGGATCGCCCCCCGTCCGGCCCGTGGCGCCTCGTCATAATCGACGAGAAAGGCCTCAAGCTCGCCAGTGACGCGCGACAGGATACGACGCTCGATCTGCCGCGGAGACTCGGTTTCGGAAATGGTTCGCTTATACGCGGCGACGCTCATGCAAGCTCTCCTCTCGATATTCTTTTGTTCTCTTTGCCCGAACTTAGCACAACCCGGTTAAAGGCGTTTTTAAACTTTGGGGGAAAAGACAACCGGAGCGCGATAAAAGGAAAGGCCCCGCACTGCACGGGGCCTTTCCATTCATGTCTTCGCCACCGATTAGCGGAACAGGCTCAGAAGGTTCTGAGGGCCCTGGTTCGCGATCGAGAGCGACTGCGTCGCGAGCTGCTGCTGAACCTGGTAGGACTGCAGGCGAGCCGCCTCCTGCTCCATGTCCGCATCGACCATGTTGCCGACACCGGTGTCGAGCTTGTCGGTCAGCTTGCCAAGGAAGTTCTGCTGAGCTTCCAGCGACTTCTCCGCAACGCCCAGCGAGGTCGCGTTGTCGATCGCCGTCGAGAGAGCGCTTTGGGCGCTCGTCAGCGCGCTGGTCAGAACCGCCGCCGAACCACCAGAGATGTCGATCCCGCTCAGCGTCGCCTGAAGCGATGAGAGATCGACCGCCTGGAAGGTCATCGACGTCGTTGCGAAGGAACCGCTTGCGCGGCTGATCCCGGTGACGACCGTCACGTTGGCCGAGCCGTCGACGAGGCTGTCACCGTTGAAGGTTGCCTGGCTGATCGTGGTGCCGATCTGATCAACGATGCTGCGCAGTTCCTTTTGAACCGCAGCATGATCCACCGCATCGCCTTGCGCGAACGAAACACGCTCGACGAACTGCTGGGCGAGATCCTTTACCGACTCTGCGCCGAGACGTGCGGTCGAAACCGAGTTCTTGGTCAGGGTCAGGCCTTCGTTGATCGACTTGTACATGCCGCTGTCGCTGTTCATCGATTCCGAGATCGAGAAATAGGCGGCATTGTCTTTCGCCGAGTTGATCTTCTTGCCGGTCGAAATGCGGTTCTGCGTGTCTTCGAGACCCTTGTTGACCCCACGGAGGGTCGCAAGAGCATTCATCGCGGAGGTATTGGTAAGAATGGATGACATTTCTAGTCACTCCTCATTCTGAGAGATATTTGTTTTCGTCTTCTGACAGAAAAACGGCGCGAGCCGTGGAGAGGAATTTTGGGTCGAAGATTAAGCGCGGGTTAACGTTTGGCCGAAACTTAGAATTCCTTATCGATATGCATCTGTGGACCATCCTGTCCTGTGACCGGTTTGCCACTCTTTCCATAGAGACCGTCGAGGCTGTGCCGGTTCCGGATTTTCTCGATCTCGCGCACGATGTCCCGGGTCGCGTCGGACATCCGCGACAACAGAACGCTATTGTCCTGCACGGCGACCTTCAGCTGGCGGAGCTTCTCGCGAAGTGCGGGCGCGGCATGCTCAGACGCCTCCAGAAACGGCTCGATCACAGGGATCTTCAGCTCGATCCGCTTCAGAAGGTCCGCCTTGCGATCATAAAGCTCCGTGACGCGGTCGAGATGTCCCGCCTCGACCGCCGCGATTTCCTCATGCAACAGATCGAGCGTCGCATCGATATTCGCCTCGAAAGCGGCGAGGTTGGCGTCGTCCTCCTCGGTTAGGACGGGCCCGTCGGCGGAGATATCGTCGCGCCGGGCTTGCATCCGCTTGCGAAAACGCGACGGAGTTTCTTCAGCCATGATCTTCTCCGTTCGAAGTATAGGCGCCGATCATCCGCTCGACGCTTTGCGCGATCCCGGTCCGGCCCGAGGCGGCGATCTCATCCGCGATGCCGCGCGCGAGGAAGGACTTCCACATCTCCTCGGCGTGGCCGCCATCCAGTCCGCCCATCTTCACGGTCTTCATCATCTCACCAACGGCCTGCTGCAGGAAGGTCGCCTCGAAATTCTTGGCGATTTCCTTCGCATCCTGCGTCTTCGTACCGGAGGCAGCAGGCGCCTTGAGAGACGCAGCCGAGAGAAATGGCTTCGACGGACCGAGCGGGTTCATCAGATGATCTCCAGATCGGCATGAAGCGCGCCGGCTGCCTTGATCGCCTGCAGTATCGAGATGGTTTGCCGCGCGCCGACACCGATCGCATTGAGACCGTCCACGAGGTCCTGAAGGCTGACATCACCCCCTTGGAGCACGCTGAACTGAGTGTTGCGCTCTTCGACCTGCACATCCGTTTCGGGCACCACGACCGTCTGCCCGATGGAGATGGGCTTCGGCTGGCTGACCGCGTAGCTTTCCTTGACCTTCACGGTCAGCCCGCCCTGGCTGATCGCGACCTGATCGATCCGCACATTGGCGCCGATCACGATCGTTCCGGACTTCTCGTCGACCACTACTTTCGCCACGGAGTCGGGCGTGACGGGGAGGTTCTCGATCATCGCCAGAAGCTCCGGTACACCATATTTGCCCTTCGCCTGCACTTCGATCGTGGAGGGGTCGAGCATCTGCGCGGTGTTGTGGCCGAGCTTGTCATTGATCACCCCTGCGACCCGGGAGGCCGTCGTGAAATCCGGCTCGCGCAGGGAGAGACGCACCGAGTTCAAGGAGTTCAATTCGAAATCGATCTCTTTCTCGACGATTGCGCCATTCTCCATGCGCGCGACCGTGGGCACACCGTCCACGATGCTCGCCGCGTTGCCCTTCGCGCTGTAGCCCGCAACCGAGATCGGCCCCTGCCCCACGGCGTAAATCTCACCGTCGGCGCCGACGAGCGGCGTCACGATCAGCGTGCCCCCCCGCAGGCTGTCCGCATTGCCGAGCGAGGAGATCGTCACGTCGATCGTCGAACCACGGCGGGCGAAGGGCGGCAGCTTGGCCGTCACCATCACCGCGGCCGTATTCTTCGTCTTGATCGCATCGCCGGAGAGATTGCCGACCCCGAGCCGCTCGAGCATCCCCTCGATCGACTTCTTCGTGAAAGGGCTGCCGTTGAGGGTGTCGCCAGTCCCGTTCAGGCCAACGACGAGACCGTAGCCCACGAGCTGGTTCTCGCGCACGCCTTCGAAACTGGCGATGTCCTTGATCCGGACCTGTGCGGTGGCCGGGATCGCGCTGAGCACCCCCGCAAAGACGGAGAGCGCGACGAGCGCTCCGCGAAACCCGGCGCAAGAAAGCGACGCCCGACGACTTTTTCGGCACAAGGCAGCAAGCATAGTTTCCTCACGTCACCGACACATTTCATTAAATTAAAGTAAAACGCGAATAGTGTCCAATATAAATCGGTACTATTCTTGACTAATCCTTTGTGGCAACTTAGCGTGAGCTTGCCGCTTGTGCGAGAAACTTGCCCGGGATGGAGACCTGTATGAATATTTACGTCTTTGAGCCTCGCGATGGCCGTGTTCGCGGCCTGCTCGGCGAGCTGGAGAGCGTTGGGTTGCAGCCCGTCCTCATCCCTGCGTCCTTCTTCGCGTCCGATCTCAGCACGCTGAACCAGAAGGGGGTCGACACGCGGGCGATCCTGATCGGCGACTGCCCCGAAGTGACCGATTACATCCGGGCCATCCGCAGCTGCGGCTGCCGCAACCCGGTTCTGGTGATGCGGGACTTCAAGAACTCGCGCGACGCCTCCGAGGCGCTCGATGCCGGGGCAGACGATGTCATGGTCAGCCCGATCAAGGGGATCGAGGCGCTGTCGCGGATCAACTCGATCATCCGGCGTTCCTATGGCCACGCCGCCGAGAGCATCAGCGTCGGCGAAATCACCGCCTTCTTCGACGGGCGCGACCCGCTTGTCTCCGGTGTGCGGCTGAAACTGTCGAACCGCGAACACGCGATCTTCCAGCACTTGGCACTGAACGCGAACAAGGTGATTGCGAAAGGCGCGATCTATGACGCGGTCTACGGGATGAGCGACGACCAGCCCTTCGACAAGGTGATCGACGTCTATATCTGCAAGCTGCGCAAGAAGATCGCCGACGCGGCCGAAAGCGGCCACCAGTATATCGAGACGGTCTACGGTCGCGGCTACAAGTTCAGCGAACTGGACAGCACGAGCGACGTGAAAATCGCCGCTTACGAGCAGACCGACTCGCGCCGCACGGTGGCCGCGCGATAAACGCGCGGCTCAGAGATAATTCAGGATCGACAGTTTCGACATCTGCGCGGCAACGCTGTAGCTCGCGTTGAGCTGCGTCTGCAGTGCCGTCATCCGCGTCGCGGCCTCATAGGGATCGACCGAGACATAATCCGACAGCCGACTGTTGAGCACCGCATCCATCGATTGCTGCTGCGTCAGCTTGATGTCGAGCCGCTTCTGCTTCGCACCCAAGGCGGTCTCGGAATTGCGCAGCCCCTCTACCCCATCGCTCAATGCTTTGACCCCGGCCGCCACCCAGCTTTTATAGGCATCCCGATCCGTGATCTTCGAGACGTCGGTCGAGGCGAAGAGTGCAAGCCCCTTGATGATGTTGCGGAATTCGGGATCGTTCGCCTGCATCCCGTAATCAAGCGTCTCGCCATCCCCGATCAACGCCGACTTGCGCGCCGCTCCGCTCGTCGCGTCGCCCTTGAAGAAGGTAGAACTGAAGCGCTTGGCCGGATCGGCATTGCTGTCGTCGAACACGCTGTCGACCTGCGACAGCATCGCCGCCGCCTGGGTCGCATCCGCTGGGCCACCACCGACGATGCCCGCCAGGACATCCTTTGCCGACAGGCCCGTCGCACCATTCGCCACGTCATAGCCCCGCAGCGCGGGCTTGTCCGACGCGACGCCGGAGAACAGGTGCTCGCCGTCGAGCGAGATGTTCAGGCTCGTCATGATGGTATCGAGCGCCGCGCGGGCGCTTTGCTGCAGGGTCGCCGCCGCGGCGCCGGGTTGCTCGAGGTTACCGACGGCGAGCCCGAGCACATCCTGCGCGGCCCCGCGCGCCGTCGACGCGCTCGATGCAATCATATCGAGCTTGCTTCCGAGGAGCTTGTTCGAGGTGACGTAATTCGAATTTGTGGTCGCGCGATCTTCCAGAGCGAGGACGAAGGCCGATTTCGCCCCCATATCCGCGTAGACATCGGATTTGCGCCCGGTCGCGACCTCGTCGCTCGTGCGTTGCAGCTCTGCCGTGGTGCGGTCGACCGAGCGGCGCGAGATGATGCTCATCTGCAGGGTCGACAGCGAATTCCGGATCAGGGGGATCATCGTTCAGTCTCCTCAGACGGCGGCGAGCAGCGTGTCCATCATCTTCATGACGGCGGTCATCATTTTCGAATTGGCGGCGTAGCTTTGCTGAATCGTGATCAGCTTTTGCATCTCGTCATCGATATTCACGCCCTGAATGCTCTGACGCGTACCGTTCACGGTTTCAGCGGCGGTGCGGGCGGCAGCGAAACGCTCCTGCGCGCGGGTGCCCTCGAACTCCTGCGCGGAGATCATGCTGCTGCCGTAGTCGCGCAACGACAGGGACGCCGCCAGCCCGGTGTCCGGATTCGCCGAAAGCGGGGCGTCGAACATCGACACAAAGGCCTCGATCTGGGTCGAATCCCCGGCCGCGCCCGGCGTGGTCGCACCGATCCCGTCGCGCAGTCGCGACAACTGCCCGCCCTGCGCAGGGTCCACGGCTGCGCTCACGGCGATCCGTCCGGCAAGCCCGTCGAGCTTAGCGGGATCGTAAGCCGCACCAGCGTCAGTAAAGAGACCCGCCTGCCCCGGAGCGAGCGAGGCATCCGCCCCCTCGAACCCTTGCACGAGGCCGCGCGCCATCTCGTCGAGCTGAAGCTGGAAGCGCGGCAGAACATCCTTCTTCACCGCGAAGAGCCCGGAAATGCTGCCATTCTGGAAGCCGCGCGCGTCGGTTGATTCCGGGGTGATCTCCGTCTTGCCCGCGAACAGCTTTCCGGCCACCTTGTCATAGGTGACGTAATTTGCCTGATCGCCATCGACGAGCGGCGTGCCCCCCGCGGTGTAGAGCGTGGCCCGCCCATCGGTGGAGCGGCGCACCTGCATATCGATCAACTTCGACGCCTTTTCCACCAGAACGTCCATCTGGTCGCCGAGATCGGCCGCGCCGAGCGAGCCGGGCTGCGCATCCGAGATCTGCTTGTTGAGCGAGGTGATCTTATGCAGCGTCTCGTTGAAATCGGAGACGTCGTACTTGATCTCCATATCAACCTCGCCACCGATCCGCGCGAGCATGTCGCTGCTCTGGTTGAGCGACGTCACCATCTCCTGCGCGGCGGAGGCCACTCCGTTCTGCGCCGCGTTGTTGCCAGGATTGTTCGCCAGCGCGATCATCGAGCTGCGCAGGTCGGTCAGCCGATCCGCGGGCGAGAGGCCATCGCCCGGCTGACCGAGGGTCGCGGTATATTCGCCCACCGCCTCGTAGATCGCCTGCTCGCGCGCCATGGCAGAAGAATGCTGCCGATACATGCGGTTGAGCGAGGCGTCGACTTCGCGCCGCGCCTCGCCGGTTTGCACCAGGCCGCCCGAGGTCGTGACCTGCGGCAACTCCTTGCGCACATAGCCCTCGGTGCTCGCATTCGCGATGTTGCGCGAGGTCGCTTCCGATTGCATCTGCGCCGTGCGCAGACCGCTCGTGCTCGCCTGGAGGGCGCCCGTCAGGCTCATGGGTTTACTCCGTTCTCAGCGTGGCGATCAGCGTTTGAGACGCGTGGTCTCGTCGAGCATCTCGTCCATCGTGGTGACGATCTTGGCGTTGGTGGAATAGGCCCGCTGGGTGCGGATCAGATCGCTCAGTTCCTGCGCGATATCGACATTCGACCCTTCGAGCGCACCCGAACTGATCGTGCCCACCGGACCCTCGTTCGCCTTGTGGATCGTGTAGGCGCCGCTGTCGCGGGTCAGACGATAGGCGTCGCCGTCGATCTCCTGCATGCCGTTGGGGTTCTCCACATGGGCGAGCGGAATCTTGTAGAGCGGCTGGCGCTGCCCGTTGTCGAAGATTCCGTACATCGTGCCGGTATCGTCGACTTCGATCCGGGTCAGCGCGCCGGACGAGGAGCCGTCTGCAGTGAACTTCTGGGGCGTGAAATCGCCAGCGAACTGGGTGATCCCGTCGAAGCTGTTCAATGCGCCGAGCCCGATCTCGATCGGCTGCGTAGTGCCGCCGTCATTCATCGTCAGGCTCATCACGCCGGTGGTCGTGTCCATCGAGAAAGCGCCGGGGGCCGTGGCGAGGTTGGTCACACCGGAATAGCTGATCGGCGCGCCGGCATTGGCACCGCCCGGGGCGAAATCGACCGTCACCTGACCATAGGGCACGCCGTCACCATCGGAGACAGTGATGTCCCATTGGTTCGGCGTCGAGGTCGGCTGCCACGAATATTCGAGCCGCTTCACCGCCCCGAGCGGCGTGTAATATTGCGACGAGGAGGTGAAAGGCGCGCCCGGCGTCGCGTTGCCGGTTTCCTGCGAGGGAAGATTGCCCTGCACCCCGATAGAGGTGGTCGCCTTCGCGCTCAGCGTGGCGTCCGTGATGTTCACCGTCTTCAGCCCGTTGAAGCTGTTGCCGTCGATCGTGGCGAGTTTGACGTCCGTGTAAGGATAGCCGGACAGGAAGTAGCCCGCCGAATTGACGAGGTTGCCGTTCTCGTCGGGCTGGAACGAGCCAGCGCGCGTCATGACGTAATCGGATTGCACGCTGGTATTGGCGTTGCTGGACACGACGAAGAACCCGTTCCCGTTCACCGCGAAATCGGTGGGCGAGTTGGTAGGGATCACCGCGCCGCCATTCTGCAGATCGGAGGAGACGACGGCATTGACCCCGGATGGCGCGTTGAGCCCGCCGGTCGGCGTCATGGTCACCATCTGGGCGAAGCTGCGCTTGTAGCCCGTGGTGTTCGCATTCGCGATATTCTCGGAAATCTCGCCAACGGCGACGGAGTTCGCATTCAGGCCGCTCACACCGGTCTGCATTGCGCTCGAAATACTCATGGTTTTATCCTCTCATGTCCGAAGAGAAAGGGGTCCTATCCAAGAGATAGACGAGTGATGTTTCACTGAAGTTAAAAATATCCGCCGTTTTTCTTTGGACTCGCGTCAGGGGCCAATGCATAGCAAAGATACCTAGCCTCCTGCCCGCTTCGCCTCCGCCCCGACCATCTCGATCGCGTCACCGGCGTTGCGCAGCCGATCCCGCGCTGCGGCGTCCATCAGCGGGGTCAGTTTGGCGGGCTCGGCCAGCAGGCTTGCGACGAGCTTGTTCAGGTCCTCCCGCCCCGCGAGACGGGGGAAAACCTCTGCGACGCTGCGGGCCGTAGTCAGGTCGCCGGACCGGTAGGCAGCCAGCAGCAATTGGACCGCATCGGTCTCCGAAAAATCACCAGAGGCTGTCCTCCACAATGCGCGATAGGACCGCGTCGCCGCTTCCCAGTCGCCCTTCTTCCAATGGAGCTGCGCCTGCAACCGGAGATGGTCGATCGATTGCGCGGTGACCTTGGTGTCCAGGGCCGCATCGGTCTTTCCGGCCTCGGCCAGAACGCGGGCCTGCAGTGCGTTGAACTGGTTCAGCTCCTGCGCGTCGGCGGGACGCTCGGAGGCCTCCAACACCTTCGCGGCACGCGCGAATTGCCCGCCACGGGCAAGCGCTTCCGCCTCGCGAAGCGCAAGATAGGCCATCCGGTCCTGCGACACCGCCTCGGGGTTATCTTTGCGTTGTACGCTGAGAGCCTCTCGGATCTTGCGATATTCCGACGCGGCTTGCGTCGTGGCGCCCAGCTCCAGCAGACGATCCGCGAATTGCTCGGCATAGGCCTGGAAATCGGCGCGAGCCTCGTAATAGGGCTCCAAGCGCTGATGGCCTTCGGTGAAGGCGGTGAGCGAGATCTTCCCCGCCGCGCCTTTCGCATAGAACGCCTTGAGCAACCGATCCGCCGCCTCGGCGGCCGTCCGCGCCTGCGGGCGGTCCGGGAAACGGGTCAGGATCTCGCCATAAGCGATCAGCGCCTCCACATCGCGACCGCTCTTTCCCCCCAGATGCGCGCGCTGTTCGAGGGCCTGAAGATCGAACCGGTCGCCGCGCCACGCAAGATTGGCCTCGGCGAGCATGGATAAACCTTGGTCCGTCGTGAGCGCACCCTTCGCAAGGCCGAGATCGACCAGAGCGAGCCGCGCCCGCTGAGCGTATCGATCCCGTCCCTTCGCTGCTTCGCGATAGGCGGCGTAGGCCTTCTCCGGATGATGCGAATGCTCTGCCACCCGCCCGATGAGGAAGCTGTAAACCGGTTGGGCCTTCAACTCGGGATAGTTGTCGAAATCCCGGCTCAGTCGCTCGGCCAGCGTCCATTGCTTGACCGCGATCGCGCCTTCCAGAAGCGCGGGCAGGCAGGCCTCCACGAAAACGGGCGGATAGGCGGGCAGCCGGTCCGCCGCACCCGCGAGGTTCCCCTCGAGCTCCTCCGCGTCGCCCTGCGTGATCGCATTCAGCGCCGCCCAGAGGTGATAATCCTGCCAATTCGCCCAATCCGCATTGGGCAAGAGCGTGCCAGTCGGCACCCCCACCCCTTCCATGATATCGAACCCGGCGGCGATCGCGCGCCAGCGGGCCTGTTCGGCGGGGATCAGACCGTCGGGCATCTCGCCGCCCAGCACCGACCGCCCCTCGGGCAACATGACATGCGCGAGATAGAATTCAGCCAGATTGAGCCGCGCGACCGCGCGCGACGGCCCGGGCTCGGCCGCGGCGAAACCTGCGGTTAGCGCATCGCGGTCCGCAAGGAAGCCCGCCTGAGTGTATTGCGCGAAATCGAATGGTGGCGGCGCAGGTATGGCCTCCGCCGCGGCGGGGCCGCACAGAAGACAGAGCGCCAAAACGCCGCCCATCAAGGGGAAACCGCCTCGCAATTCCATCACCTCTTGCCCAAACGCGCCATAATTCCTTCCCTCTTTAAAGAATAGTATTGATTATTCCAAGAAGAGCAAACATTATTGACCAGAAATCGGCAGCAGTCCAAGCAAAGCCACAAGTTCTATTCGCGCGGGCGGACATTCATGGATAGCTCAAATTACGTCTCCCTATCCCTCGCCTCGACGCTGTGGCGCAGTCTCGACATCTCCGCCAACAACATGGCCAATGCCAACACGGCCGGCTTCAAGGCGGAGCGCTCGCTGACCGAGAGCTTCGAGTCGAAGGGCAATGCCGGGGCCGAGGATGACGTGAGCTACGTGCTCGACAAGGGCTCCTATCTCGACGACCGGCAGGGATCCCTCACGAAAACCTCGAACCCGCTCGATGTGGCGCTGAACGGCGATGGCTGGTTCGCCTACCAGACGCCGGCGGGCCAGACCGCTTTCGGGCGCGACGGCCGGCTGACCGTCGACCCGCAAGGCAATCTCGTGACGCTGTCGGGCAATCGGGTACTCGACCGGGGCGGCGCGCCGATCGCGATCCCGCCGGGCGAGGAGATCACCATTTCCCGCGACGGCACGATTTCGGGGCCGAATAGCGGCACGATCGGCACGCTGGGCATGTTCACCGTGCCCGACATCCAGAGCTACAGCCGGCTGGGTGGAGGCCTCTTTGCCGCGCCCGGGGGCACCGTACCCGCCTTTACGCCATCCGAAACGACGCAGGTCGCTCAGGGTTTCATCGAGGAGAGCAATGTCCAACCGGTGGTCGAGATGACCCGGATGATGGACATCCAGCGCTCCTATGAGCGCGCGGTGAAGTTGATGGATGAACAGAACAACCTTCGTCAGGAAACGTTGCGCAGGCTTGGCAAAGTCTGACCGGCGCGAAAAGGAGCTGAACCATGAGAGCACTTGGAATTGCCGCCACGGGGATGCTGGCCCAGCAGACCAATGTGGACGTGATCTCGAACAACATCGCGAACGCGAACACCACCGGCTACAAGAGCACCCGCGCCGCATTTCAGGATCTGGTCTACCAGTCGCTGCAACGCGAAGGCTCGCTGACTTCTGCCGACGGGACAGCGCGCCCTGTGGGCGTGGATATCGGCCTCGGCGTACAAAGCGCGGGCGTGGTGCGGCTCAACACCCAGGGCGGGCTCGTCCAGACCGAGAACCAGCTCGACCTCGCAATCGACGGCGGCGGCTATTTCACCCTCAACATGCCCGATGGCAGCCAGGCCTATACGCGGGCGGGTACATTCCAGCTGAGCCCCGAGGGACAGATCGTGTCCCTCGACGGCTACGAGGTCGCGCCCGGGATCAACGTCCCGGCGAACACTACGAATGTCGAGATCAACCAGCAGGGCCTCGTGATGGCTTATGTCGGCAAGGACCCGACCCCGGTTCAGATCGGCCAGCTGACGATGGCGACCTTCGTCAACGAGGCGGGGATGAAACCGCTGGGCAACAACCTCCTGCAGGCGACGACCGCGTCGGGCGATCCGACCGAGGCGCTTCCGGGCGATCCGGGCGTGGGCATCCTGCGTCAGGGTTATCTCGAAAGCTCGAACGTCAACATCATCCAGCAGATCACCGATCTGATCTCGGCGCAGCGCGCTTACGAGATGAATTCGAAGGCCATCGAGACGGCCGACCAGATGATGTCCACCTCGAACCAGATCAAGTGATGCCATGAGCCCGATACGCGCCTCCGCGACCGCCGTTCTCGCCACGCTCGCCGCCGCGCTTCTCGTCGCCCCCGCGAGCGCCGAATCCGTGCGTGTGCTGATCGCCGAGAAGGCGGAGCAGTCCTGGGGGCTGGAGATGCCGCCGAGCGGCCATTTCGAGATCACGCTGCAAGACAGCGACCCGGGCGACGCGGAGATGATAAGCGACTTCTGGATGGACCGCTCCACGGGGCAGTTCCTGGCGAATGCGGTGGAGGCCTCGGGCGACGTGCGCCGCCTCGCGGGGCTTGCGCTGCTCAACGTGCCCGTCCCGGTGCCGACGCAGCAGTTGCTTCCCGGCAAGATTCTTTCCGGAGATGATTTTCAGGTCGTCGACCTGCCCTACGGTCAGGTGGGCGCCTATGCGGTGACGCGGCTCGACCATCTGGAGGGGATGCAGGTGCGCCGCGTGCTCGCCCGCGGACGCCCGGTGATGAGCCAATCCATCACCGAGCCGGTCATCATCTCGCGCGGCGACCCGGTCTCGATCGAATATTCGAAAGGCGCCATGTCCCTGACCGCGCCCGGCAAGGCGATCTCCGACGCCCATGCCGACCAGTCAGTGCGCGTGGTCAATCTCGTGAGCAACAAGATTGTCGAAGGCATCGCCAAGCCCGACGGCAAAGTGGAGATTCAGAAGTGAGACATCCGTTCTACATCCTGCCGATGCTCGCACTGGCCGCCTGCGGTTCCGGCACGGCCTTTGAGCGCGACCCAAAAGTGAGCGACATGGTGGTCGATGGCGACACGATCCCCGAGGTGAACCGGGTGAGCGTGCCGATGCCGCCGCTCGAGCCCACGCGCATTCCGCAGCGGGCCGAGGCCGCGTCGCTCTGGCAGACCGGCTCCACCGGCTTCTTCGGCGATCAGCGTGCCGACAAGGTGGGCGATTTGCTGACGGTGGATATCAACATCAAGGACGAGGCGCAGCTTCAGAACGCGTCCCAGCGGAGCCGCGACGGCAGCCAGAGCGTCGGTTTTCCGACCTTCCTTGGCTATGGCGGCAAGATCGCCAAGATCCTGCCCGGCGTCAGCGAGAAGGACTTGCCCACCGGCAGCAACATCGTCGATCTCAGCTCGCAATCGACCTCCAACGGCAGCGGCTCGATCAAGCGCAACGAGACCATCAGCCTGAAGGTCGCGGCCCTCGTGATCCAGAAGCTTCAGAACGGGAATTTCGTGATCGCGGGACGCCAGGAGGTGAAGGTCAATCACGAGCTGCGCGAATTGCGTGTGGCCGGGATCATCCGTCCCGAAGACATCCGGATGGACAACACCATCCCCTACGAGAAGATCGCCGAGGCGCGCATCTCCTATGGCGGGCGCGGCCAGATCAGCAAGGTGCAACAGCCCCGCTACGGGGAAGACGCGCTCGACGTCGTCCTCCCCTACTGATCGTCTCCGATGCCGCGCTGGAGAACACTCGTACTGCTTGTCGTGGTGGTGCCGATCGTCGCGGCGGGGCTGGGCTATCTGGGCGGAAGCCAGATCGCACCGCGACCTGCTGCCCCAGAAGCGCCGCCCGAACCCGCGCCGCGTGACGTCGCCTTGGGGCCTGTCACGGTGCCGGTCTACCGGGCGGGTACGATCAGCTATTTGAGCGTCGACGCAACACTGGTGCTGAAGGGAGACGGGCTTCCCGATGGCCCCGCGCTGGTGCCGAAGCTGCGCGACGAGACACTCGACCTTTTGAGCAAGCTCGCGGATAACCGGATGTTCGATCCCGATACGGTCAAACCCGAGGACCTCGCCACCCTGCTAGAGCGCGGCCTCGCGGACCGAGTACCCGGCCTGCAAGCGGCCAAGGTAAACAGCGCCGAGCCGTTCAAGCAGGGATAGGAAGCCTCCCATCACGGATCGCGCCCGGTGCAGGCGTTTCAGCCCGACACCGCGACGATGAGCGAACTCGGCACTTCCTCGCCATTGCGAAGAACCAGCGATTGCCCCTGCGAAGAGAAGCGCACCTGCTCCACCTGCGTGCTGGGATAGGTGTCATACGAGACCGCATTACCATCGGCGTCCTGCGCGTCGATCTCGACCCGGAACGTGTCATCCGGCACCGGCAACCCCGCAGAATCGCGCCCGTCCCAGTTCAGCGCGATCTTCTCGCCCGCCCGTCCGGGCAGGCCAGTAATCCGGCGCAGTTCGGTCCCCTCTTCCGTCTTGATGATCGCGGTCACCTTGTCGGCGGGTGCGGCAAGCTCGTAGCTGGTGCTGGCCTGACCGTCGCGCAACTCGATCCGGTCGGAGGCGAGCGACACTGTCTTGCCCATCAGGGCCACATCCGACATCGCACCCATTGCGCTCAGCTTGGCATCGATGGTCTTGAGGTTGGTATTGGTCTGCACCGTTTGCTCGACCTGACTCAGCTGCGCCAGCTGCGAAACGAATTGCGTGGAATCCATCGGCTTCAGCGGATCCTGATTTCGGATCTGCGCCGTCAGAAGCTGCAAGAAGCTGTTGTAATCCGCCGAGATCTTGGACTGCGCCGGGTTCGCCTTGGCGTCGGCCGCGGTCGCAGCGGGATTGGTGCTTGTCGGAGAGATGCTCATCGGTGGCTCCTCAGGTCCTGATATCCAGTTGTCCGTCGAGAATGGTGGGCTGCCAGTCGGCGCCCAGCACGGGGATGTCTTCATCTGCGGCAACATGCGCGCCGGAGGCGCGCTCATCGCCCCGTTCGCCGTGACCGCCGAACTGCTCGAAATCGAGCGCGCCGCTATCCATCTGCAGTCCCTGCCCGGCGAGGATCGCCGCCAAGGTCTCGCGATCGCCGCGCAACGCACTCAGCACCGCCGGGCTCTCGGCGCGCACGACCACGTTGACCTGACCACGCTTGTCGCGCTCCACGTCGATCTCGATATCGCCGAGCCCGCGCGGGGTCAGCGCCACGCGGGTGCGTCCTTCCTGCAGATCCGCGCGCCGAAGCTGCGTCGCGACGAAGGCCGCGAAGCGCGGCGAGGGTTGAGCCGCCGTCTGCGCCGATTGGGCAGCAGCGTCGCTGCGCGCAACGTGGCTGGCGTCATGCTGCGTGAGCCGCGCCACCGCGGTTTCGGGCAAGACGCCTGCACGGGCGGCCTCGGCAAAAAACTGGGCGGGCTTGGGGTCGCCCTTGCTCTGCGCTGCAGGCAGAACCGCGGCTTGCGCCTCGACCTTGCCGGTGTTCGTGGCGCCGTTGGCGGCAGCTTCCAGCACGGCGCGCACCCGCGGGTCCATGTCGCTCTGCTGAATCTCCGCCGTGAGCGGCGCTGGAATCACCCCGGCAAGCCCCTGCGGAACGGCGATGATCGCCTGCGCCTGCGCCTGCGCCTGCGACTGCGTCTGCGTTGCCTCAAGCTTCGGCTGTGCCGCCGGAGAGGATAGATTGCCAGCAGAGTGCGCGGGCATGCGCCCCGCTACCGACGGAATCTGCGCACCACCCGTTTGCGGCGATGCCGTCCCAGATGGCTTCGCTTGCAGACCGAGCGAGACCAGAAGGCTCGCGAAGACCGCGTCGATCGTGTCGCTTTTGTCGCTCGCACGATCCGAGGCGGGCTTTGCCCCCGCGCCGTCAGTTTGCAGCCGCATACCTTCAAGTGCCCGCGTCAAACCTTGCTGCAGCTTCGTGCCATGCGCCGCGTCGAACTCCGTGAGGACCGTAGCCAGCGACGCGCCCAGCTTTTTGAGCACCTCGCTCATCGACTTGCCCTGCGCCAGCTCTGCCAGCGCGCCGTCGCGAACCGTTTGCAGCTTGCTGGCCAGCTCGGCCTGAAGCGCTGGATTGTCGGTCAAGGCGGACGCTGCGCCTGCGCCAGCCTCCGGCGTCGCGGCCGCCGTGGCAGCCCCCACGCCCGAAGCTGCAAGCCCATCCGCCGGCACGCCCTGCACGAGCGATCCGAAACCGGTCCCCTCTGTCGCGGATTTGCGCCCGGTGCCTGCGGCCGACGCCGTTACCTTCAACAATGTCGCGGCTATCGCGTCCATCTCATCACCCTCGTCACACGAAACTCATACGCTTGCTCCGGGGCCTCGAGGCCGCCTGCCACGCCATGAACGGCGCGAACCAGTCGCGATCCTTTTCGTAGCCCAACTGCTCGAGCAGGTCGAACAGCACCGGGAAGCGCGAGAATTGATCGAAAATCCGCGCCCGATGCTCTTCGTCGAGCCACTTCGCACGCGCCTTTTCCACCGGGCGCACACCGTTGAGCGGGCCTTGCAACTCCTCGGGAATTTCGGCGGCGCCGAAATCGGAAAAATGCCCTTCGAATTGCAGACCGAGCGCATCGCGCAACTTCTGCTGAATCCTGTCGGGATCATTGACCAGGTCTTCGTATTTCAGGAGGAATACACCCTGCGGGAAAATGCCGGATCTCAGCACGGTCCCGATCGCCTCGTGAATCTGCAGAAACCCCGGCATCACCGGCGCGGGCGCATCCGGCCCGCCGATGAAATACATCGCGTCCGCCGAGATGAAATAATCGTCCGGCACCGCCGAATGGCGGCTCACGAGGATGTCGCGCGGGTCGCGCAGCGGCACGATCAGATCGATCCGCTTGCTACGGACATTCGCCCGCGCGACATTCGCGACCTGGAAAATATCGAGCGGCCGCTTGCTGACCCAGTCGCCCGGCTGCCCGATCGTGGAAAGCGCGCTGGTCTCGCGCGGCGGGATTTCGAAACCTTTGAGAGTCTCGCGCAGCATGTTGTAAAATAGCGTGGTGCCTGCGCGCCCGTGCCCTGCGATCATCAGATGACGTGCCATCGCCCTTCTCCTCAGTTCAGCATCGCGGGGCTGAAGCCGCGTTTTTCGAGACACCGCTTCAGCCGGAGGAGCGCACGCTTCTCGACCTGTCGGGCACGCTCACGGCTGATTCCAAGATCACGGGCCAGATCGTCGAGCGACTCCGGCGGCGTCTGCAATTTGCGCCGCAAAACGATCTCGCGATCCGGCGCGTCCAGATCATCCAGCGCACTGCTCAGCACCTCATGTGCAGCCTGCGCGGCGGAGGACGCCAGCGTCTGTTCCTCGGGTGTGAGATCGGGGCTGGGCATCATCTCCATCAGGTCGGCGTCACTGTCATCGAAGGATTTGGCGTCCAAAGCGACGAGACCGGTCAGAAGCTGGCTCGCCTCGGGATTGTCGAGCCGCCCCATCCGCGCATCGAGATAGACCCGCGCCGGCACGTCGATCACCGTTTTGATCCGGGCGAGGGCGTTCAGCACGCAAGTCATCACCCACCAATGCGAGTAGGTCGAGAACCGGACATCCTGCGTCAGATCGAACCGTTCGGCGGCTCGCATCAGACCGATGATCCCTTCGGCCACGAGGTCTTCGAGCTCGACCGGATTGGACGCCCAGCGACGCGCCTGCGCGTAGGCCTGCCGGACATGCGACCGCAGCAGAATTTCAAGCGAGTTCTGATCTCCGTATTCCTGCCACCGGGAGATCGCCTGCCGCTCTTCTTCGACATCGAGAAACGGCGCATCAAGTGCAGCACGAAAGCTCAATGCAAACATTACCCGCCTCTATTCACTCTATTCTTGCTGAACAGAAGACCACGGCGCCCTGTTTGGAGAAAGCTTTACTTGATTAAAGGCGAGTTAATCGCAGTGTTTTCTGGTTAACCCTAGATTAACGCCCCAAAAGGCAGCGCCGCCCCAAGGGCGGCGCTTCGTATTTCCAACGATGTCGCGGTTGCACGGCCCACCCGCCGAGCAGCGCGTTCATACCGGGCTTTCGGCACTGTACTCACGTTCAGAGATAGCCGCCCATCGCGGTTGCGCTGCAATCGCGCGCATCTTCGTGCACCGAGAACTCGCTCCGGGGCCGCGACGCCATGGCCGGCAGGCGGAGGTTGATCGCGCGGTCCCCAAAACCATGCTTCACCTCCGCGGCATTCGCTGGCTCGATGACCACGAGGCTTCCATAAGGCACCTCGATACCCAGCTCTTCCACGAGCACGTCGCCAAGCGAAATACCCGGCAGAAGCTCTTCCGACTCGGGCAGCACGAGCAGGCTTGCTTCCTTGTGTGTCGAACGCAGCACCACGGTCTGCGCAGGCAGAAGCGCAGCCGCCACCAAACTTCCCTGAGAACCTGCTCCGGCTGACACTTGCTTCACCGAGCCTTCCCAAATTTGCGCTAACAAATTGTTACTTTTCATGGACATCCCTAATCCCCAAGTCCCCCAAAGTCAGTGGCTGCAGATTACCAGCGATTCCCTTTCCCGTAAGGTTAAGGATTGTTAAAACTGCAAGGCGAGTAAGGATAGTTCCTGCCCAAAAGGACAACTTGCCGCCGCGCCGAGTTATCCCCAGGCGAACCTCGAAAGAAGCGTCGATGACCCAATTTTTCATGGCCTCTTACGCTACAAGTTGTGGCTACAACTTCAATCATCCACAGCTTGTCGACGGTTCCGCTACAAATTGTGTGCTCACGATCAATCGCTGAGACGTTAACAATTCAGCGCTTGACAGGCACTCCCTCGAAACCAGTTTCGGAGGATCAGCGAATCAACCTTAGGTTGCAGAGTCTGAGGGCTTTCGCTGGGGAATTTCATAGAACGAGTATCCGGCGGATCGCACCGTTTCGACGACATATCGGTCGCCGAACGCATCGCGCAGCTTCTTGCGGATCTTGGTGATGTGAACGTCAAACTTCCGGTCGCCATAGACCCACATAGTGTTGTCGATCCGGCGCGAGAGCGCGTCGCGGGTCACGATTCGACCGCCGCTGCGGATAAGCTCGCACATGATCTCCCGCTCCATGGGAGTCAGCTGGACAGCTTCAGTCGCGTCTGGGCCGGTGAGCCGGTTTTCCTCGTCTATCTTGAGGCGCGCGACCCGCCTCTCTTCTCCCGGGAAACTGATGGGCAATCTGCTCCCCGCCCGAAGCCAGAGGCGCGCCGTCAACTCCCTGTCGGAATAGGGCTCCCGGAGCACGTCATCGGCGCCAGCGAGGATCATCTCGGCAGCGAACACTCCGTCGCTCGAGGGATCAACGAAAAGGATGAGGCTCTCGGGCGTACTGACACGCGAGGTGCGGATCAGATCCGCTGCGCCCTCGGGCTGCGCAAGACTGATCATCAACAGGCACGGATTGCCATGCAGCAGGATATACTGCTCCGCCTCCACCGCCGTCGCGAACGGTAAGGAGCCCCAACCACAGCACGCAAGAAAGAAGGCAGCCAACTTGGCTTGCTTCGCGTTTTCTTCCGCTACGACGATAACGTTCTGTCTCCGCATGGCGCTCGAGCCAAACAAAAGGCAACTCCCCGTATCTCTCTGCGCGTCGACGCGAACCTTAGGTTTCGCGCCGCCCCCATCGCGCAGCCCTTTTTTTGAATAACGCAGCGCCAAGCTGAAAGAGAGAGCGTAAATCCGCCTGCCCCGGCATGTTCGCGTTTTCAAATTTTTTTACCTGCTTTATGCAACTAATTTACGTGTTTACACCTGACAAGCCCGACCAGTCATTTGACATGGACCGCGCCTTCGTGACGTCTCGTGGGAAAAGTTGATTTCTTTGACCTAACTTTAAGAATTCCTTCAATCTTTCTCCCGTAGGACAAAAACATGTGAGGATAGACATGACGCAACATTCCCCGGACCGGTCCGGCGAGCCTGCGACGTCCCGCGTCCCTGCGGTGCCAATCTCGGAGAGCGTCCTACCAGACCGACTGATCTGTCTGGAAACGGGCCGCCCAATCAAGATGTTGAAGCGTCACCTCCAAAACCTACTCGGAATGACCTTCGAGGAATATCGCGCGAAATGGGGGCTTCCGCCGGATTATCCGACGACCGCGCCGAACTACCAATACGCCAAGCAGCGATGGCGCACAAAAGGCAAGCTCCATTGAGCAGCCACAGGACAGGCGAAGCACTCAGCGAAACAATCCTGTGCAGAAACAGTGTTTTCTCCGGAAACCCAAACACAGATTCACGCGTTCATTGACAGAAACGCGCCTCGCACGTAACTTTCTGGACTAATCCGGGGAGAGTGCAACTTTAAGCATTGGAGAGACCAGATGTCGAAGGACCGGCCCACGGATGCAGCAAACATTATCGCGACAGTTGCTGCGGCCTATGCCGCGCGTTCGGATGTGACGGCGGATCAGGTGGTCGACCTCGTGGCGAAACTCTCCGCGCAGTTCGACGAGGATCTGCACAACGCGGCCGCCAATCACGCGGCAGAGGCGCCAACAGCTAGCTCCAGTCCCGCGCGGCCGCAACCGGCGCTGCCCGTGAAAGAGGCCGTCACCGAAGACAAGGTTTTCTGCCTGTGCTGCGGACGCGGCTTCAAGATGCTCAAGCGCCACCTGGGCTCGGAACACGGGCTGAGCGAAGACGAATATCGCGCCCTGTTCAACCTGCCTGCTGACATGCCCCTCGTCGCACCGAGCTACTCGGCCCGCAAAGCGGCCTATGCCAAGAAAGTCGGATTGGGCAAACACAGCCGCGACGACTACGAAGCATCGCTCCACGACGCCTGAGGAAGGGTCGGCGGGCACGAGTTCCGCCACTCTCGGCAGGATGCCAAAGCGGTCGGCCAGCATCTTTGTTTCCAGATCATGAACGATTATCGCCCTTTTTTGGCCCATTTTTAAGCCGACAACCCACACTCAAGGGCTGCAGAAAACGCATGCCCAGAGAAGACTGCTGGCTCCTGCCAGCGAGGTGGGAAAGGGCAACTCATGGCACGGTCGAATCAGGCGCCGATCATCGTGAAGCGGAGCGATGACGATCACGAATCCGAGCATCACGGCGGAGCGTGGAAAGTCGCCTATGCCGATTTCATGACCGCGATGATGGCCTTCTTCCTGCTGATGTGGATTCTCTCCGTTTCGGACGAGAACCAGCTCACGGGGATCGCCGATTACTTCGCCCCTGCGAAAGTCTCGATGCAGGCCCCCGGCGGCACCGGCCCCCTCGCCGGCGAGACGATCGGGCCGAAAGGGGTGCTGAACGCCTCGCGCGCCGACGACACGATTCCCGCCAATCCCGGCGTCGGGAGCGAGACAGCCCCCTCGACCGAGCTGGCCAACGCCTCCGGCAGTTCCAAGGAGGCCACGCCGGACGCGACGACGAATAAAGTCGCCGACGCGGTGCAGGCGACGGCAGAGGCAGGCGACACAACCGGCGCGAAGACTGCTGCAGCCACACCGCATGCCGTCGACGACGCCCGCTTCCAGACGCTTCAGACCCGGATCACGCAGGCGATCCAGCGCGTTCCGGACCTGCGTCCGCTGCAGCAGAACGTCCTATTCCGCCGCACGCCGGACGGGCTGAATATCGAAGTCGTGGATCAGGCGGGCAAAGCCATGTTCGCCTCGGGCAGCGCGAAGCTCGATGGGCCCACGCTGGCGCTGATGGATCAGCTCGGCCGCGCCCTCTCCGATCTGCCCAATGACGTGCTGATCGCGGGGCACACCGACTCGGTCCCCTATCAGAAAGCGGGCGGTACCTATGGGAACTGGGAACTGTCCTCGGACCGCGCCAACGCGACGCGCCGGGCGCTCGTGGCCGCCGGTGTCGCCCCGGAACGGGTCACCCGCGTCTCGGGCCTGTCGGATACCGATCCGCTGAAGCCGGCCGATCCGCGCGATCCGTCGAACCGTCGGATCACCGTCACCCTCGCCTATATTCAGCCCGAGGCCGACACGAAAACGCCGCCCGAGGCAACGAGGCCGCGTCTCGAAGCGAATGCCGAGCAGACCCCGCCTGCCCCTGCGGTCGAGCAAGCGGCGCCCGAAATCGTCACACCCGCGGCGGCCACCCCGTCGGATCAGCCTCAGAAATACAGCTCGATCGCGATGGATGACCTGCGCAGCGCTCTGCAGTAAGATTCTGGACACAAAAAAACGCCGGCGCGAACCCTATCGTGCCGGCGTTTTCTTGTTCGGTGGAGGCGAAACTCAGATCAGACCGGCATGGACCATCGCCGCGTCGATCGCGGTCTTCGTCTCGGGCAGCAACTCGGTCAGCGGCAGACGCACCTCGGCCGAGCACATCCCCAGCTTCGACATCGCGTATTTCGCACCCGCCACGCCCGGCTCGAGGAAGATCGCCATGTGCAGCGGCATCAGCTTGTCCTGATAGCTCAGCGCCTTGGCGTAATCGCCGGCAAGCGTCGCCTCCTGGAATTCCGCGCAAAGCTTGGGCGCGACGTTCGCCGTCACCGAGATACAGCCCACGCCGCCATGCGCATTGAAGCCGAGCGCCGTCGCGTCCTCGCCCGAGAGCTGGATGAAATCGGGCCCGCAGGTCGCGCGCTGCATCGAGACGCGCTCCAGTTTGCCGGTCGCATCCTTCACGCCGACGATACGCGGCAGCTTCGCCAGTTCGCCCATCGTCTCGGGGATCATGTCGACCACCGAGCGGCCCGGAATGTTGTAGATCACGATCGGCAGTTCGCAGGCATCGTGCAGCGCGCGGTAATGCTCGATCATGCCGCGCTGCGTCGGCTTGTTGTAGTAGGGCGTCACGACGAGCGCCGCATCGGCCCCGGTCTTGCCGGCGTGCTGGATCAGCCGCACACCTTCCGCCGTCGAGTTCGAGCCTGCGCCCGCGATGATCGGAATGCGGCCCTTCGCGGCTTTCACGACCTCGGTGATGACCGTCATGTGCTCGGCATGGCTCAGCGTCGGGCTCTCACCGGTCGTGCCGACCGGCACGAGGCCGTGGCTGCCCTGATCGATATGCCACTCGACAAGTTTCTTGAGCGTGTCCAGATCCAGCTCGCCGTCCTTGAACGGCGTGACCAGTGCGGGAAGAGACCCTTTGAACATGACACGCTCCTTTTTTGGTTGGGCCGGGGGGTTGAGTCGTCCCGGCGGAAATCGGCCGGGTTATAGGCGGTTGCGCGGCTGTTGCCAACTTGTGATTCATCCCCATCTGTGAGAGGCCCGTAGCAAAGGGACAAACCCGCGACCACGAGCAGCCATGATGATCCGACGCCAGTTCCTCGCCGCGCTTGCGGCTTCGAGTTTCGCGCTCTCGCCGGCCGCGCTTCGCGCTGCGAGTTCCGCGCTGTCCGATGCCTTCGCGGCGGCCAATTCCGGCGATTGGGACGAGGCCGAAAATCTCGCGCGTCGCGTGGGCCCCCTCGGCTTCGATGTCATCGAGTGGAAGCGCCTGCGCGATGGCGAGGGCGACTTCGCCGACTATCTCGATTTCGCCACACGTCGCGCCGATTGGCCCGGCATGCCGTGGCTGCGCGAGAAAGGCGAGGCCAAGCTCGACGGCATCCCCCCGCGCGAGGTGATCGCCTATTTCAAGCTCGGCCCTCCGCAGACCGGCACCGGCGCGCTGGCGTTGATTGGTGCGCATCTCGCCCTGGGGCAGAAGGCGCAGGCGGCCGAGGTCGCCAAGACCGCCTGGCGCCAACTGCCAATGGAGGCAGACGAGCAGGCGAAGTTTCTGGCCGACTATCCCTCGCTTATCTCCGCCGATCATGGCGGGCGGATGCAGAACATGCTCGATCGCGGTCACCTGTCGGATGCGCGCCGGATGATCGATCTGGTCACGCCCGGCACCAAGGCCGTCGCCGAGGCGCGGATCGCCCTGCAGGCGCGCGAGCAGGGCGTCGACGATCTCGTGGCCGCCGTCCCCGGCTACATGGTCGAGCGGTCCGCAGGGCTTGCCCGCGACCGCGCGATGTGGCGCTGGCGCGCCGGGCTGGAAGACGGCGCGGCAGAGCTGATCCTCGAGCGGTCGAAATCCGCGACCGATCTGGAAGATCCCGACCTTTGGGCCACGCTGCGCGGCTATCAGTCGCGCTGGGACCTGCGCGCGGGCAATACCCAGCGCGCCTATGATCTGGCTTCCTCGCACCACTTGGAACCGGGCGGGGCAGATTACGCCGATCTCGAATGGGTGGCGGGCTATGCCGCCTTGAAACTGGGCCGTGCCGACACGGCGCTCGGCCATTTTCACAATCTCGAGAAAGCGGTGGACGGGCCGATCTCGTCGTCGCGCGCGTGGTATTGGCAAGGCCGCGCGCTCGAGGTTCTGGGCCGCAGCGACGAAGCCAAGGCCGCATGGCGCAAAGGCGCTGAAAATCAGGACGCCTATTACGGGCTCCTGTCGGCCGAGCGGCTGAACCTGCCCTTGCCAGCGAATTTCGCCAAGGGCCCCGACCTGCCCGACTGGCGACGCTACAAGCTGCGCCATTCTTCCGTCTTCAAGGCCGCGCAACTGCTTTACGAGGCGGGCGAAAACGAGCTGGGCGCGCGCTTCGTGCTGCACCTCGAGGAGAGCCTCGGCCCGGGTAATTTCGGCGCCCTGACCCAATACGCGTTGGAAGAGGATGACACCTATCTCGCGCTGATCATCGGCAAACGTGCCGCACTGAAGGGCGAGATCATCGCGCAGGCGCTCTGGCCGATCCCGGGCCTGACGAGCCATGACCTGGGTGTGCCGGAGGAACTGGTCCTCGCCGTCGCCCGCCGTGAAAGCCAGTTCGCGGTCGGCGTCGGCTCTCCGGTCGGCGCGCAGGGCCTGATGCAGCTGATGCCCGGCACCGCGAAGATGATGGCGGAGAAAACCGGCCTGCCCTACGAGAAGGCGCGGCTGACGACGGATGCGACCTACAACCTCAGGCTGGGCGGCGCCTATCTCGCGGAACTGCGTGACGAGTTCGGCGCATCCTCGGTGCTTGTCGCCTCGGGCTACAATGCCGGTCCGGGCCGCCCGCGAAGCTGGATAGAGGATCGCGGTGACCCCCGCGTTGGGACTGTCGACGTGATCGACTGGGTCGAGATGATCCCCTTCACCGAGACCCGCAACTACGTCATGCGCGTCTCCGAAGCGATCCCACCCTACCGCGCTCGGCTGGGCAAGGAGGAGGTGAAATTCACCGACGTCCTGCGCGGCGACGTGAAAGATTGAGGCGCACTTCCCCTCGGCCTCACGGCCTCACCCGGAATATTTGAACCAAAGCGAAAGAGGCGGTTAAGCCTCTTGGGCCACCCGCGCGCGCCAGAGGGTGAAGAGCCCCGCGCTGACCACGACCCCAGCCCCAATCACCACGTTCCATTCCAGCGCCTCGCCGAAGACGACGACGCCCAGGGTCGAGGCGAAGACCAGCTGGAGATAGGCGAAGGGCTGGATCGCGGAGGCCTCGGCCACCTCATAGGCCTTGATCAGCAGGAAATGCCCGGTCGCGGCAGTGAAGCACAGCACGATCATCCACGCCCAATCGGATGGGATCATGTTTTCCCAATGCCATATGCCCACCACGGTGATTACCACGGCGCCGATCACACCGGTGTAGAAGAAGGACACCGAAGCCGGATCGACCCGACCCACGTAGCGCGTCATCAGCGAGTAGAGCGCGAACAGTGTCGCCGCCGCCAGCGGGATCAGCGCATAGGGGGAGAAAACACCGAAACCGGGCTTGAGGATGATAAGCACCCCGATGAAGCCCACCCCGATCGCCGCCAGGCGCCGCCAGCCGACCTTCTCGCCCAGCACCGGCCCGGAGAGACCCGCGACCAGAAGCGGGTAGCAGGCGAATACCGCATGAGAATGGACGAGCCCGAGATAGACGAAGGCCTGCACCATCACGATCACCTCGGTGATCAGGACGACCGAGCGGAAGACCTGCGCCCAAGGCAGGCCCGAGCGCGTCGCCCGCTTGATCCCGCCCGGGCTGCGCGCCGCGATCGCAAGCACGAAGGCGGCGAAGAACCAGAACCGCACCATCAGCGCCATGTAGACGTTGTAGGTCTCGGCCAGGTGGCGCGAGATGCCGTCCTGGATCGCGAAGATGAAGGTCACCGCGACCATCAGCGCAATGCCGCGGCGGGTCGATTGTTCAACCATGTTTCACCCCGAGCGACATATGGCGTTTGCGCCCGAAACCCGGGCCACGGCTGACCTCGAAACCGGCGGCCTCGAGCGCGCGGCGCACGAAGCCCGCCGCCGTATAGGTCGCGAATGTGCCGCCCGGCACAGTATGCGCGCCGACCTCGGCCATCAGACCCTCGCCCCAAAGCTCGGGGTTCTTCGCGGGCGAGAACCCGTCGAGGAACCACGCATCGGCAGCGCCGTCCCAAGCGGGAAGCGCCGTGCGCGCATCACCCTCGATGATCTCCACCGCCACCGGACCGAGTTGAAACTGACGCTGCCCTGCAGCCCAGGCGTCCAGATAAGGACCGGCGACGGGCGCGGTCTCCGGAAATGCGTCCAGCGCCCGTGCGATCTCGTCCGCCTCCATCGGATAGGCCTCAAAGGAGGTGAAGCGGATCGGGCAGTCCTCGGGACAGGCAAGCCGCAACGCAAGCAGGTTCAGCCCCGTGCCGAAGCCCAGCTCGGCCACGTGAAAGCCCGGACGCAGCCGCGCGGGCAGATCGTTGCCCGCCAGAAACACATGCCGCGTCTCGGCCAGACCGCCTGCAAGGCTGAAATAGGGATCGTCGAACCGCCGCGAGACCGGCACAAGGTCATCGCGCCAATCGAGATCGGCTTTGCTCTGGTCAGGGGCGTTCATCGGGGATAGTCCACAGTCTCCGGCCCAGCCTTGAAGCAGGAGGCGCGAAATGACAAGCGGCAGACACGACATAACCGTGCGCGGCGGCGGCATCTTCGGCCTCGCGATCGCCTTCGTCGCGGCGAAGCGCGGCGCGAAGGTGCGGCTCATCGAACGCAGCCGCATCGGCGCGGGCAGCTCGGGTGGCCATGTCGGCGCGCTCGCCCCGCATGTGCCGGAGAACTGGAACCCCAAGAAACAGTTTCAATTCGAGAGTCTCCGAATGGCCGAGGATTTCTGGGGCGAGGCGCAACGCATCGGTGGCGGCGATCCGGGCTATGCGCGTCTCGGGCGGCTGCAGCCGCTGGCGGATGAGGCGCAGATCGCACGCGCCAAGGACCGCGCGGCGGGGGCGGCCGAGCTGTGGCAGGGCTTCGCCAGATGGCGCGTGGCCGAGACTGCGGAGTTCGGCGCCTTCGCGCCCCCCTCGCCCACCGGGCTCGTAATCCATGACACGCTCACGGCGCGCGCCAATCCGCGCGCCGCCGGGGCCGCGCTGGTCGCGGCGCTCGAAGCGATGGGTGCGGAGATCGTGATCGGCGAGGCCGACGAGGTTGGTCCGGTCATCCACGCGACCGGCGCCGAAGGTCTGGCCGAGCTGAACGCGGTGGTCGGCAAGACCATCGGCAGCGGCGTGAAGGGCCAATCGGCGCTCTTGAGATACGCGGCTGGCGACGTGCCTCAGCTTTTCGCGGAAAGCCTCCACATCATCCCGCATTCCGATGGAACGGTCGCGATCGGGTCGACCTCCGAGCGCGAATTCGCCGCCCCAGACACGACCGATGCGCAGCTCGACGCGCTGATCGAGAAAGCCCGCGCGCTTTGCCCGCCCCTCGCCGAGGCCCCGGTGATCGACCGTTGGGCCGGGGTGCGCCCGCGCGCCAAATCGCGCGCGCCGATGCTGGGTGACTGGCCCGACCGTCCGGGCCATTTCATCGCCAATGGCGGCTTCAAGATCGGCTTCGGCATGGCGCCGAAAGTGGCCGAGGTGATGGTCGATCTGGTGCTGGAAGGGCGCGACACGATCCCCGAAGGCTTCCGCGTGACTGACAACCTGTAAGGGGCTCCGCCCCCGGCTTGCGGCCTCCCCCGGGATATTTCAGCAAGCCCGAAGAGGCAGACCGCGCGCTTTTTCGGGCTTGTGCAAATATCCCGGGGGGCGCGCGTCAGCGCGCGGGGGCAGCGCCCCCTCCGACATGACCCGCCCGCGAGACTTCGGCCTCGGTGATCCCGAAGCGCGGCGCGAATTTCTCCCGTGCCGCGATCAGGCGCGGATCATCGGGGCGCAGGCCGAGGGTCCGGATGAACTCGACGCGGCTTTGGGTCTTGAGCTGATCGCGCGAAATCGCGGTGCCCATCAGCCGGTCGATCACCTCGCCCCCTGCCGTGACGTGGAACCATTTCGAGAAGTCGCGGAAATGGTGCTGGTTGTGCAGCGTCGAGACATGCCGCTCGATCGCGGTCTTCTTCACCGTCACATGAGCGGTGGTGTGGAACCATTCATACGCGAGGAAGGTGGCGGCTCCACCCAGCGGCACGACGGCCACGGCGATGTCGAACGCATGGGGCGCGCCGATCAGCGCCAGCACCGCCCAGAGAAGCGCGGTATTGCCCACGAGCACCGGCACGATCACCGAGAGCGGCGCAAACAGAAGCGGCCAACAGGTCGGGAATTCGTGGTGTCCGTAATGCACCCGGTAGAGCCAGTTGAAGGCCCATTGCCGTTTCGGGGGCGTCATGTGGAAGATGTAGCGATGAAGCCCGTATTCGTTGAGCATCTGCGCCGGGATGCCGAGCAGCGCGACCGCCCAGAGCCACCACGGTCCCTGCGCGGTCCAGTAGAGCGCCGCAGCGACGACTGCGATCATCACCCAGATCGACAGATGGGACAGCATCAGCCGCATCCGCATCGCAAAAATCTCCCGAAATCTCCTCCGGAGATCAGCCTGCCACGGCTTACGCCCACGTCAAAGCATTTCGCGGCGTCAGGGAGTCAGTCGTTCTCATGCGGGATGTTCTTTTCCCGCTCGACCGCCAGCTCGCCTTTCGAGGTATCGGCATCGGCGGTATGCACCGCCCAGTCGCCCTCGCCGGCGGGTTTCGGCAGTTTCTCGGGCGGCCAATCGCGGAAGATATTCGCCTTCGAGATGAAATGCGCCGTGATCGGCGCCGTCAGGAAGATGAAGATGGTGACCATCAGCTCGTGCAGGGTCACGTGGCCCTGCTTCACCGCGAACCAGACCATCGAGGCGATCAGGATCGCGCCCACGCCCAGCGTCGCGGCCTTGGTGGGCGCATGCAGCCGGGTCATCGGGTCGGGCAGTTTGACCAGGCCGAAGCTGCCGACGAGGCCGAAGATGCCACCGATCACGAGCAGCGCGGAAATCAGGATATCCCAGAACAGTTCCATCACGCCCTCACTCGATAATGTCGCCGCGCAGGATGAACTTAGCGAAGGAAACCGTCGCCACGAAGCCCGTCATCGCGTAGAGGATCGACGCCTCGAAGAAGAGCGCGGTCCCCTCCCAGATGCCGAAGAGCACGATCATCGCGATCGCGTTGATCGCCATCGTGTCGAGCGCCAGAACCCGGTCGGTCACGCCGGGCGCCTTGACGACCCGGAAGAGGTTGAACAGAAGCGCCATCGAATAGCAGGCGATGGCGAAGATCAGGGCATAGGTGATCATTCGAAAATCTCCTTCAGGCGGGCCTCGTAGCGGGACTTGATCTCGTCGCGCACCTCATCGGCATCGGGCGCATGCAGCGCGTGGACCAGCAGCGAGTGACCGTCGGCGGCCAGTTCCGCCGTCAGCGTTCCGGGCGTCATCGTGATCGTGCCCGCCAGCACCGTCACCGCCTCGGGCGTGACAATGTCGAGCGGCACGGAGACCCAGGCGGGGTGCAGCTTGGAATTGGGCATGAAGAGGACGATCTTCGCCACCGTGATATTCGCGACGATGATATCCCAGATCACGATGAAGATGTACTCGATGATCTTCAGCGGCTTCGCGAAACTCGGGCGCGCGGGCCAGTAGGGTGCGGTGATCCACGGGATCACGAGCCCCACGAGGATCGCGAAGACCAGCGAGTTGAGCGTGTAGCTATTGGCCAGCATCAGCCAGACCATCACCAGCGTGACGGTCAGGTAGGGGTGGGGAAGGATCTTGCGGATCATATCTTTGCTCCCCTCAATGCGTCGCGGCGGGGGCATCCTGCCCCGTCTCGCTGTGGGTGTCGGTCTGACCGGCCGGTTGACCGTCGGCAGCGTGCGGGTCCGCGACACCGGTGTCGCCACCATGCCCGTCCTCCGCCTGCATCTCCTCGCTCACTTCCATATGGCCATGCTCATGCGCGCCGACCTTCGCCGCCTCCTGCGCGCGTTCTTCGGCGCCCGCGAGAACCGCGTCGATATATTGCGACGGCGTGAAGAGTTGCGCGGCGGTGCCCTGCAGCCAGTTGCTCGCAGGTCCGGCCAGCACGGTCAGCGCCACGGAGCCCGCCAGCAGGATACCGGTCGCGGTGAAGGCGAGGCCCGGCGCGCTCGCATCCTTAGGCCCGGCCGGCAGCTCGTCCTCCTCGGCCTCGACGGCGTAGGAACGCCAGAACACCTGGCTACCCGCCCGGGCATAGCCCACGATGGCGATCAGCGAGGTCACGAGAACCGTGGCCCAGAGCGCCCATTGGCCGCGCGTCGCGTCGAGGATCATCAGCTTGCCGAGGAAGCCCGACAGCGGCGGCATCCCCGCCATCGCGATCGCGCCCACGAAGAACATCCCGGCCATCAGCCCGTGGTTCTTCATCAGAGGCGCATCGGTATAGCCGAGCCCCCAACGGCCGCGCCGCTCACGCACGAGATCGGCAATCAGGAACATCGCCGCGGCCACCAACGTCGAGTGAACCATGTAGTAGAGACCTGCGGAGGTTGCCCCTTGGGTGAACTGCGCGAAGCCCAGCATCATCGTACCGACCGAGCCGATCACCGCATAGGCGACCGTGCGACCCAGATCGCGCGCCCCGAAAATACCGATCATCCCGATCGCCAGCGTCAGGAACGCGGCGGGCAGCAGGATGTCATGCGCAAGCGTGCCGGTGGTGCCGGTGATCGGAAAGATCAGCGTGTAGACGCGAACGATCGCGTAGGTGCCCACCTTGGTCATGATCGCGAACAACGCCGCCACCGGGCCGGGCGCGTTGGTATAGGTCGCGGGCAGCCAGAATTGCAGCGGCACCAGCGCCGCCTTGACCGCGAAGACCACCATCAGCAGCGCCGCGCCGACCTTGATCAGCGCCGTCTGATCGACCGGCATCTGCGCGACCTTCACCGCGAGATCCGCCATGTTGAGCGTGCCCGCCGTCGCGTAGATCGTACCCAGCGCGAACAGGAACAGCGTCGAGCCCGCGAGGTTGTAGACGACATATTGCACGCCCGATTTCAGCCGCGCGCGCCCGCCTCCATGGATCATCAGACCGTAGGAGGCGATCAGCAGAACCTCGAAGAAGACGAACAGGTTGAACGCGTCGCCCGTCAGGAAGGCACCGTTGATCCCCATCATCTGGAACTGCATCAGCGAGTGGAAATGCCAGCCGCGCTTGTCCCAGCCCGAGCCTATCGCATAGAGCACGATCACGAGGCCGAGGATCGAGGTCAGCAGCAGCATCAGCGCCGACAGCCGGTCGAGGACCAGCACGATGCCGTAGGGCGGCTCCCAGTTACCGAGGCGGTAGACCTCGGGCGGGTTCATCGAAGCCGAGATCATGAGCACGATCGCCAGCACGACCAGTGCGGACATGCCGAGGATCGAGGCCACGCGCTGCGTGACCAGATCGTAGCGCATCCACAGCACGATCAGCGGTGCGAGCATCGCCGGGATCAGGACAGGCGCGATGATCCAATGTTCCATCATCGGCCGTCCTCCTCTTGCTCGAGGTCGATGCGGTCATTGCCCGCCTCGATGAAGGCGCCAAGCGCGAGCATAACGACCACCGCCGTCATCCCGAAGGAGATCACGATCGCGGTCAGCACCAGCGCCTGCGGGATCGGGTCGGTATAGGAAGTCACGCCCTCGCGCAGGATCGGCGGCTGGTTGATCACCAGACGACCGGTGGCGAACAGGAAGACGTTCACCGCGTAGGACAGCAGCGACATGCCCACCACCACGGGGAAGGTGCGCAGACGCAGGATCATGTAGATGCCGGCGGCGGTCAGCACGCCGATGGCCGATGCAACGAGCACTTCCATCAGTGATCGCCCCCGTGGTTCTTCTTGTTCTCGTGCACGATGTCACGTTCGTGCTGGGTGGCTTCGCGCGCGGCGCGGGCGGTCTTCCACCAGCGGCGCGGCACTTTGGCGTCCGGTGGATATGGCCCGGCCGAGAGTGGCGCGAGCACGCGGGCTTCAGGTTTCTCGGCGGCGATATGCGCACCGTCCTCGCCGCCTTCCTCACCCATAGCGGCACGGCGTGCGAGGCGCGACAAACCGCCAAGCGCCAGCATCACCGAGCCCACGACGCCAAGGAAGACGCCAAGGTCGAAGCCCGCCGCCGTGGCCAGCTCAAACTTGTCTAGGCCGGGCAGTTTCACGTAGCCGAAATCGGAGGTCAGGAAGGGCATGTCGTTGAAGAAGGCCCCTGCCCCGGTGATCCCCGCGACCAGCACGCCGGACGCGATCAGCACGTGGTAATAGACCTTTTGGCGCGCCTGCGTCCACGCAAAGCCCGAGGCCATGTATTGCGTGACCAGCGCGATCGCGATCACCAGACCGGCGATGAAGCCACCACCGGGCGCGTTATGGCCGCGCAGGAAGATATACAGGCCCACGACCAGCGCGATCGGCATCATCACGCGCGTCACGATCAGCAGCATCAGCGGGTGCTTGTCGCCGCCGCGCGGCACGTCGGGCCGCCATGCGATCAGCTTGCGCGACGAGGCGCCCTGCAGCAGCGCCTCGGTCAGCGCGAAGATCACCAGCGCGGCGATGCCGAGCACCGTGATCTCGCCAAAGGTATCGTAGCCACGGAAGTCCACGAGAATCACGTTCACCACGTTATCCCCGCCCGCGAGGTTATAGCTGTTGTCGAGCATGTAGCCGGACATCGTCGGGAAGGCGAAATCGCGGGTCAGCAGCGCGTAGATCAGCCCCGAAACCGCGACGCCCGCCACGACCGAGAGCACCACATCGAAGCTGATCTTCATCCGGCTCGACTCGATCGAGGTGATCTTCGGCAGGAAGTTCAGCGCCAGAAGCATCAGCACCGTCGTCACGACCTCCACCGAGATCTGCGTCAGCGCGAGATCGGGTGCGGACAGGAAGATGAAGGAGACCGAGACGGTCAGGCCGACGATCCCGATCAGCACCAGCGCGAGGATGCGGTTGTGATGGAAGGCGACGATGCACATCGTCGCGGTCAGCAACAGCAGCCACGAGGTTACCGCAGCTCCATTCACCGGCGTCAGCGCCCGCGTCTGGGGGCCCAGCGTGCCGCTCGTGAAGGCGTAAAGACCGACGCCGACCGAGGTGATCGTGAACAGCATCAGGTAACGCGCCATCGCACCGTTATGCAGCGCCTGCGTGATCCAGCCCGCCAGACCCTGCGCGCGCGCAATCACCCAGTCGAACATCGCCTTGGCCTCGGGACGCGGCGTGGTGTCCCAGAGGCGCTGGAAGGGACGATGTGCAGCAAGCAACGCGATACCGCCGGCGACCGCGATGGCCGACATGATCAACGCCGGCGTGACGCCATGCCAGATCTTCAGCTCGTGCATGTGATAGCCGCCACCGACGACCGCATTGGTCGCCATCTGGACATAGCCGCCCGCCACCGCCATCGGAAACAGGCCGATCGCGATCACGAGGAAGGACAGGAAGGCAGGGCTGATCCACATGCCGAAAGGCGGATCATGCGGTGTCTTCGGCAGATCCTGCGGCGGCGGGCCGAAGAAGCCGTGGCTGATGAAGCGGAAGGCATAGGTGGCCGAGAACAGCGCCGCGACGGTCGCCAGAACCGGGATCAGCCAGACATTTTCGAGCCATTTGGTATGGGCGGCGGCTTCCAGCATCATCTCTTTCGACAAGAAGCCGTTGAACAGCGGAATCCCGGCCATGGACAGCGCGGCGATGGTCGCGATCACGAAGGTGATCGGCATCAGCTTGCGCAGCCCCGAGACGCGGGTCAGGTCGCGCGCGCCCGCCTCGTGATCGACGATGCCCGCCGACATGAAAAGCGCCGCCTTGAAAGTCGCATGGTTGATGATGTGGAAGACGGCGGCCAGCGCACCGGCCTCGGTCCCCAGCCCCAGCATGAAGGTGATCAGGCCAAGATGCGAGACGGTCGAGAAAGCCAGCAACGCCTTCATGTCATGTTTGAAGATCGCGATCTTGGCGGCGATCAGCATGGTGATCAGGCCCACGCTCGCCACGATGTAGAACCATTCCGGCGTGCCCGAGAGCACCGGCCACATCCGCGCCATCAGGAACAGCCCCGCCTTCACCATCGTCGCAGAATGTAGATAGGCCGAGACCGGCGTCGGCGCGGCCATCGCGTGCGGCAGCCAGAAATGGAACGGAAATTGCGCGGATTTGGTGAACGCACCGCCGAGGATCAGGAGCAGGGCCGGGATGTAATAGGGGCTCGCCTGAATCGCGTCCTTGTGCTTCAGGATCTCGGAGATGTCGTAGCTGCCCGCGATATTTCCGAGGATCAGCATCCCCGCGATCATCGAGAGCCCGCCCAAGCCGGTCACGGTCAGCGCCATGCGCGCGCCCTGACGGCCCGCGGGCAGGTGCTTCCAATAGCCGATGAGCAGGAAGGAGCTAAGCGAGGTCAGCTCCCAGAAGATCAGCAGCAGCAGGATGTTGTCGGACAGCACGATCCCCACCATCGCGCCCTGGAACAGAAGCAGGTAAGTGTAGAACTGGCCAACCGGGTCCCTGTTCGACAGGTAGAACCGCGCGTAGAGGATGATCAGCAACCCGATCCCGAGGATCAGTGTCGCGAAGAGCATCCCCAGACCGTCGATCCAGAAATTCACGTTCAGGCCCAGCCAAGGCAGCCAGTCGATCTTCGTCTCGACGACACCCCCCGCCATCACGGTCGGCAGGTTGAGCAACAACCCAAGCAGCGCAAGCCCCGTGAACAGGGCCGAAACCGCTGCGGCATTGGTGCGTCCGGTGCGGATCAGGATCGACGGCATGGCTGCGCCCAGGAAGGGCAAAGCGGCGATCAGGGCAGGCGACATCTTCTCTCCGGTCCGTTCTCTGGCGGGCCTTGGGGCGATGGATGCGACCGCACTCTCCCCCCGCGCAAGCTTTACTTTACCTGCGCACAGGGGACATGGCTGTCAAGCTTCACGAAGACGTTTCCTGACCAGAATCGCAAGGCATTGTGCCGGTGCCGCCCGAATGCGACAGCGACCCGCCCGCGCGGCGCCCTTTGCAGGCGCAGCAATCTGCGGCGGAAATGTCGTGGAATCGGCGGGAAATTGCGCTTTTCGATGCATGGATGGGCGGTGTTATGCGAGAATCGCATGGCTCGGCCCTGTCCGCCCCAGCGGCCTCGCTTCGCCTCTTGCAGTTTTTCAAGTCATGTGGATATGCAAATTGCAGCACGGCCCTTGTGAGGCCGCGCGAAGCGACTGTAATCGCAGGGAAACAGATGTCTCATTCCCGCACTGTGCAAGTGCCCCGCCTTTCCCGCCGTCAGCTCCTCGCCGCCGGTTCCGCTTTTGGCGCGCTCGGCGCGACGGGAGGCTGGCCGAACCATGCGCTCGCGCAAGATAGCGCCGCCCCGGCCGAGCCCTCGACCGCCCCTGCCCCGGCTCCCGCCGCACCGCAGCAATCGCCGTTTTCCTTCGACGATCTCGCGGCGCGGATGCAGAAAGCCGCCAAGGGCGAAGCTGTCCCGCCGGAAACCAGCTCGGCCGATTTCCTGAGCAAGCTGGATTACGACAGCTACCGGATGATCCGCTTCGACCCGGACAAGTCGCGCTTCGAGAATATCGAGGACACGCGTTTCGAGTTGCAGGCCTTCCATCTGGGCTGGCTCTTCAAGGAGCCGGTGCATCTCTCCAGCGTCGAGAACGGGCAAGCGCGCCCGATGACCTTCTCGACCGACGATTTCATCTATCAAAGCAAAGCGCGCAAGATCGTCCCCGAACATGCCGATCTGCCGGGCATCGCGGGCTTCCGGCTGAATACGCCGATCAACCGCCCCGATGTCATGGACGAGTTGATCGCGTTTCAGGGCGCATCCTATTTCCGCGCGCTCGGGCGCGGCTCGGCCTACGGGCTCTCCGCGCGCGGGCTGGCGGTGAATACCGGCGTCTCGGTCGCCGAGGAATTCCCGCGCTTCACCCAGTTCTGGGTCGAGACGCCGACCTCGGGCGCGAACTCGATCACCGTCTTCGCAGAGATGCATTCGGCCTCGCTGACGGGGGCCTACAAGTTCGTCATCACGCCCGGCGAGGCGACCGCGGTCGACGTGACCGCACGCCTCTTCATCCGCGAGGATATCCAGCAGCTCGGCGTGGCGCCGTTGACCTCGATGTTCCTCTACGGACCGCGCAACCGGCACGATTTCGACGATTACCGCCCGCGCGTGCATGACAGCGACGGGCTGGCGATCGAGCAGGCCGATGGCGACAAGCTGTGGCGGCCGCTGCAGAATCCCGACACGCTCGCCTCCTCCTATTTCGCGGAGAGCGCGCCGAAAAGCTTCGGTCTCTATCAGCGCGAGCGCGAGTTCGATCACTATCAGGACGCTTCGGCCCGTTACGAGCGTCGCCCCTCGGTCCGCGTCACGCCGCAGGGCGACTGGGGCAAGGGCATGGTTCGCCTGGTCGAGATTCCCTCGAAACTCGAGGTGAACGACAATATCGTCGCGTTCTGGGTGCCCGAAGCTCCGGCAAAAGCAGGCGATGCGCTGGAATTCGCCTATCGCCTCGAATGGGGCGACCTTCCCCCCGATCCGAGCGATCAACGCGCCTATGTCGACCAGACATGGGCCGGAACCGGCGGCGTGTCGGGCGTCGAGAACACTAAGGGAACCCGGAAATTCGTCATTGATTTCAAAGGCGGAGAGATTTCGCGCCTCCCCGCATCGGCTGTCGACGAGATCAAGCCGGTCACCCACGCGAACAAGGGCAAGATCGTGACTCAAGCCCTGTCGAAGGTCGAGCAGGACAATGTCTGGCGTCTCGTTCTGGATATTTCCGCCGATGGCGAAGCGCCGGTGGAACTCTCTGCGACACTAGCCGGTTTTGGACGGAACCTATCCGAGACCTGGCTCTATCAGTGGACCAAAGCATGAAATCACACCTGAAGCTGCCGGCCGTGCCGGCGCTGACCGACCAGCCGAGCGCCCTGCGCCGACTGTCCCCCGAAGACCTCGTTGAAGGGCCCGCCGCGCTGCCGGTCGCCCCGATGTCCATGCCTGCGCAACAGATCGAACCCGATCTTCGGCTGAGTACCCGGCTCGCCCGGATGCTGACCCGCCGCCCGATCGGGGAAGGCACCTGATATGTCCGCGCTAGCGCGCCCCCGTGGCGCATTGCTGATCGGCCTGCGCGCTCTGGCGCTCGGGCTTGCTGCGCTTGCGGGCATCGGCGCCTTCGTACTGTTCATCCAGTTCGGGCAGGCCGATGGGCTGCAAACGCTCGACGTGGTGCGCGCGCTGCTGATCCTGATCTCGACGCTCTGGCTCGCCTGGGGCGCTGTGCAGGCACTGATCGGCCTCACCTCGCGTGCAGAACCACCGCCGCGGGTGGACCCCCATGCGCGGATCCAAGGGCGCACGGTCGTGCTGGTGCCGGTCTATAACGAAGACCCGGTCTCCACCTTCTCGCGCGTGGCCGCGATGGATGCCTCGCTCGCCGCGACCGACGACGACGCGGAGGTCCATTTCGCGATCCTCTCGGACACCCGCAAGGACGACATCGCCCATCGCGAACTGCAGGTCTTCGCCCATCTCGTGGAAGAGCGCGACGCGCTTGGCCGGTTCTTCTATCGCCGCCGCACCAACAACGTGGGCAAGAAGGCGGGCAATATCGAGGATTTCATTACCCGTTCCGGCGCGGCCTATGATTTCGCGCTGATCCTCGATGCCGACAGCCTCATGGAAGGCGAGACGATCCTGCAGATGATCCGTAGGATCGAAGCCGAACCCCGCCTTGGCCTGCTGCAGACCCTGCCGAAAGTCGTGCGGGGTCGCTCACGCTTCGCTCGGGCGATGCAATTCTCGGCCAGCTTCTTCTCGCCCGTCTTCGCGCGTGGCCTGGCGATGCTGCAGGGCAAGACCGGCCCATTCTGGGGCCACAACGCCATCGTGCGCACCCGCGCTTTCGCCGAAAGCTGCGGCCTGCCCGCGCTGAGGGGGCAACCGCCCTTCGGCGGGCATGTGATGAGCCACGACTATGTCGAGGCGGCACTTCTGGCGCGCAACGGCTGGCTTGTGCGGCTCGACGACGATCTGGAGGGCTCCTTCGAGGAAGGCCCGGAGAATATCGTTGATCATGCCAAGCGCGACCGCCGTTGGTGTCAGGGCAACCTGCAACATGCGCGCATCATCGGCGCGCCGGGGCTGCGTGGCTGGTCGCGGTTCGTCTTTGCGCAGGGCATCATGGCCTATATCGCGCCGCTGTTCTGGCTGGGATTTCTCGTTGCCTCCATCGCGGCGCCCCTGTTCGTGCCGCCGCCGGATTACTTCCCCGAGCCCTACTGGCCCTTCCCCTATTTCCCGCCGTCGGAGGCCTCGAAGGCGATCGGCCTCGCCATCGGCATCTTCGGCCTGCTGCTGGTGCCGAAACTGCTGATCGCCGCGCGCGCCGCGATGAACGGCACGGCGCGCGGCTTCGGCGGCGGCAACCTCGCCTTCGCCTCGACGCTGAGCGAGCTGCTCTTCTCCTCGCTCACGGCCCCGGTGCTGCTGGCCTTCGCCACGCGTTCGGTCTTTCAGGTGCTGTTCGGAGCGGATGGCGGCTGGCCCACCAATAACCGCGGCGACGGACGGCTGAGCGTGGCCGACGGGTTCAACGCGGCGTGGTGGATTGTCGCCATCGGTGCTGCGGGCCTTGCCGTCACGTGGTGGCTCGCGCCCGGCCTGCTGTTCTGGCTGCTGCCGGTCGGTCTGCCGATGATCGCCGCGCCGTGGCTGATTTCGTGGTCGTCGCAACGCTCGGCCTCGCAGCTGATGCTGGTGCCCAGCGAAATTGACACGCCCCGCATCCTGCGTCTGCACGATGCGATCTTCACCCGCTGGGAAAATGCTTTCCCGGCCCCCGAGGGCGACCGCGCCGGTTTCGCGGACGCCCCTCACCGGAGCCCCGCACATGCGTAATATCGCGCTGATGAAACCCGGGCGCGACCTGCGGATCGACCTGTTCCGCGGCCTCGCGCTGGTGATGATCTATATCGATCACATCCCGGGCAATCTCTACGAGAACTTCACCTCCCGCAATCTGGGCTTCTCGGATGCGGCGGAGGGTTTCGTCTTCATGTCCGGCCTTGCCGCCGCGCTGGCTTACGGTCCGGCGCTGGCCAAGGGGCTGAGCTGGGAAGGCACCTCGCGGCTCTGGGGCCGGGCGTGGCTCCTCTATCTCGTGCATATCCTGACCGCCGTCTGGGCGATCGCCATCGTCTCGGCCGCCGTGCAGTTCTGGGGCAACGAGGCGATGCTGTCCAAGAACGCGATGAAGATCTACGGCACGGACCCGTTTGGCTTCCTGATCGGGATCGCGACGCTGGGTCACCAGCTGGGCTATGTGAACATCCTGCCGATGTATATGGCGCTTCTCTTGATGGCGCCCGCGCTTATCCGGATCGGTCAGCGCAGCAAATTGGCGCTGCTGGCGACCTCGGTCGGGCTTTGGGCGGCGACGGGGCTGTTCCGGCTGGACCTGCCGAACTACCCGATGGAAGGCGGCTGGTTCTTCAACCCGCTGGCGTGGCAACTGGTGTTCAGCCTCGGCATCCTGACGGGCCTTTCGCTGCGCCAAGGCAAGCGGCTCGTGCCTGTGAAAGGCTGGATCATCGCGCTTGCGGCGGGCTGGCTGGCACTGACCTTCGTCTGGATCCACAACGGCTGGATGCTGAAGAATTTCGGCCACGCGGTCTGGCAGTTGCGCCAGTGGAACGTGCCCTTCTTCATCGCGGGCTTCGACAAGACATTCGTGTCGCTGCCGCGCCTGTCGCACCTGCTGGCGCTCGCCTACATCCTGTCGCTGCCGGGGATCGTCCCGCGCATCGCCGAGGCGCGCGTGCTGGAGCCGATCCGGATGCTGGGCCGCCACTCGCTGCCGATCTTCGCGCTCGGCACGGTGCTGGCGATCGCGGGCCAGACGGTGAAGCAGGTACATCCGGGCGGGATCTGGCAGGACAGCATTCTGATCTTCGGCGGGCTCGCGCTGCAATTCGCCTTCGCCTACGGGCGCGACAATTTCGGCGCGAAGGCTGTGGCCCGGCGCCGGAAGGCCCGCGACGAGACAGAGCCTGCGCCCGCTCCGGTCCGGCGGCTGCACGCCGCAGAATAGCTCAGTTCAGGATCAGACCGTCCGAGCGCGCCGCCTGTTCCTTGATCGCCTTCACGGCGGCCTGAACCTTCGGCGTCCGGTGCAGATCGACATGGGTCACCAGCCACAGGTTGGTGTCCCAGGTATCATAGGGCTTCACCACCTCTTCGAGCGTCGGATCGGCGCGCCCCATCGGCACGGTCAGGAAGCCCAAGCCCAGACCCGCCTTGATCGCATCGACCTGGCTCTCGTGCTCGTTCGCGCGGAACACGACCTGCTCGTCCGGGACGTTGTCGCGCAGCCAGCGGTAGAACGGCGCGCGGCTGTCGCGGTTGTCGTTCGACACGAAGCGATGCTTTGCGAGTTCTTCCTTGGAGCGCGGAATCCCGAAGCGCTCGACATAGGCGTGGCTCGCATAGAGCGCATTCTGCATCCGGCCCAGCGACTGCACGACGTTGTCGGGCTCGGTCGGGCGGTTGCCGGCGCGGATCGCGACATGCGCCTCGCCATATTCCAGCCGGAACACGCGCTGATCGGTCAGATAGCGCAGCCGCAGCCCGGGATATTCGCCCAGAAGCTTTTCCATCGCGGGCAGCACCAGCACCGAAACCGCGGTCAGCGACGTCACGATCAGCTCGCCCGTGACTTCGTCGCCCGCGCCCGCGATCCGGGCAGCGAGTTGGCTGAACTGGTCCTCGGTCGCCTGCCCCACGGAGAGCAGTTGCTGCCCCGCTTCGGTCGGCGTGTAGCCGCGCGGATGGCGCTGGAACAGCTTCGTGCCCAGCTTGTCTTCCAACGCGTCGACATGGCGGATCACCGTCGCGTGGTGAACGCCCAAAACCTCCGCTGCACCCGAAACGGTGCCGATCCGCGCCACGTGAAATGCGGTACGGATTTCATCCCAACTGTCAAAGCTCATGCTGTGCGCCCGTGAACATAATCTGCTCGATCATGCCCGTTGCGTTCTGGATTGCAAGGGACAAGTAAGGCGCAGAACGAAAATCACCACCCCAAATCGAACACGTTTTACGGAGTCCTCCCCATGACCAAGACCCTTCGTATCGACAGCTCCATCAAAGGCGACGCGTCGATCTCCAAACGCCTCACGGACAAGATCGTCGAGCGGATCGGCGGCGACGTCACCGCCCGCGACGCGACCGCCATTCCCGCCATCGACGGTGCATGGATCGGCGCAGCCTATACCCCGGCCGACCAGCGCAGCGACGAACAGAAAGAGCTGCTCGCCCTGTCCGACGAGCTGATCGCCGAACTCAAGGCCGCCGACACGATCGTCATTGGCTGCGGCGTCTACAATTTCGGCGTCACCGGCCCGCTCAAGCACTGGATCGACATGGTCTGCCGCGTGGGCGAGACCTTCCGCTACACCGATGCCGGCCCCGAAGGCCTCGCCGGCCCGAAGCGCGTCATCATCGCCTACTCCTCGGGCGGCGTGCCGCAGGGCTCCGCCTTCGATTTCGCGACGCCCTACATCAAGCAGGTTCTGGGCTTCATCGGCATCACCGACGTGACCGTGGTCGCAGCCGAAGGCGTGAACCTCGACGAGGCGGCGGCGATCGCCAAGGCCGAGACCCAGATCATCGAGCTCGCAGCCTGATCCCCCAGTCTGCAAAGACGTTCCCTACCTCCCCCGACTGGCCCCGTGGTTGACTCCGCGGGGCCTTTGTCATAGTTCACGCGAGATTTCCCCGGAGGACGAATCCCTCCGGTCCCGGCATGAGGTCGGGATCGCCACCAGTCAGCGCGTTGCGCCCACTGGTGCGCTTGTCGTTTGTCCCGGCCCCAATCACAGGAGGGTGGCCCATGTTCGAAAGTCTATCCGAGCGCCTAGGCGGCGTCTTCGACCGGCTGACCAAACAAGGTGCGCTTTCCGCCGATGACGTGAAAACAGCCATGCGCGAAGTGCGCGTCGCGCTTCTCGAAGCTGACGTTTCGCTGCCGGTCGCCCGTCAGTTCATCAAATCGGTCGAGGGCAAGGCCACCGGCGCCGCGGTCACCAAATCGGTCACGCCGGGCCAGCAGGTCGTCAAGATCGTTCATGACGAGCTGATCAAGATGCTCGCGGGCGAAGAGCCTGCCGATGCGCTGAAGATCGACAACCCGCCCGCGCCGATCCTGATGGTCGGTCTTCAGGGCTCGGGTAAGACCACCACCACCGCCAAGCTCGCCAAGCGTCTCAAGGACCGCGAAGGCAAGCGCGTGCTGATGGCGTCGCTCGACACCAACCGCCCGGCGGCAATGGAGCAGCTGCAGATCCTCGGCACCCAGATCGGTGTCGACACGCTGCCGATCGTGAAGGGCGAAAGCGCCGTGCAGATCGCCAAGCGCGCCAAGCAGCAAGCGACGCTCGGCGGCTATGACGTCTACATGCTCGACACCGCGGGACGTCTGCATATCGACGAAGTGCTGATGGACGAGGTTCAGGCGGTGCGCGATGTCGCAAACCCGCGTGAGACGCTCCTCGTCGTCGATGGCCTGACCGGTCAGGATGCCGTGAACGTCGCGACCGAGTTCGACGAGAAGGTCGGCGTCTCGGGCGTCGTGCTGACCCGGATGGACGGCGACGGTCGTGGTGGTGCGGCGCTCTCGATGCGCGCGGTCACCGGCAAGCCGATCCGCTTCGTGGGTCTGGGCGAGAAAATGGACGCGCTCGAGACCTTCGAGGCCGAGCGTATCGCGGGCCGCATCCTCGGCATGGGCGACATCGTCGCCCTCGTGGAGCGCGCGCAGGAAACGCTGGAACAGGAACAGGCGGAGCGCATGGCCAAGCGCTTCCAGAAGGGCCTGTTCAACATGAACGACATGAAGAACCAGCTTGAGCAGATGATCAAGATGGGCGGGATGCAGGGCGTCATGGGCATGATGCCGGGCATGTCGAAATACGCCAAGCAGGCGGAAGACGCCGGGCTGAATGACAAGACGATCAGCCACCAGATCGCGCTCATCAACTCGATGACCAAGAAGGAGCGCGCCAACCCGCAGATCCTTCAGGCGAGCCGCAAGAAGAGGATCGCGGCGGGCGCGGGCCTCGAAGTGTCCGATCTCAACAAGCTGCTGAAGATGCATCGCCAGATGTCCGACTCGATGAAGAAGCTCTCGAAGATGGGCAAGGGCGGCATGATGAAACAGGCGATGAAGATGATGGGCGGCAAAGGCGGCGGCGCGCCGGATCTGGCAAGCATGGATCCGTCCGAGGTCGAAGCCGCCGCCAAGGCGATGGGCGGCAAGATGCCCAAGGGCGGCATGCCCGGTCTGGGCGGCGCGTTGCCGCCGGGCCTGTCGGGCTTCGGCAAGAAGAAGTGATCGAGATGACCGTCGCGCTGTCCCCCACGCCTGTTCTCGAGACCGAGCGTCTCGTGCTCCGCGCCCCGAAGGCTGCGGATTGGGCGGCATGGCGCGATTTCTACATGTCCGAGCGCAGCCACTGGTTTCGTCCGGTGAAAGAGCCGACCCCCGAAGCCGCATGGCGCAGCTTCGCGGCGATCGCCGGCCATTGGGTCCTGCGCGGCTGGGGCATGTTCGTGATGACCGAGCGCGGCTCGGATCAGGGTTTCGGGGCGCTCGGCCCCTGGATGCCCGAGAGCTGGCCCGAGGCCGAGATCGCCTGGTCGGTCTGGTCGCAGGAGGCCGAGGGCAAAGGCTACGTGGCCGAGGCCGCGCGCGCGGTGATCGCTCATGCGTTCCGCGACCTGAAATGGTCCACCGCTGTCAGCTATATCGACCCGAACAACACCCGTTCGACCGCGCTGGCCGAGCGTCTGGGCGCGCGCCCCGACCCGCAGGCCGCCTATCCCGGGGAGCCGCCGATCGTCGTCTGGCGTCACCCCGCCCCGAAGGAGGCCGCCGCATGAGCGATGCAACCACCCGTGCCGCTGAGTTGCTGAAAGAGCATCGCGACAGCATCGACCGGCTCGATGCGGTGATGATCTACACGCTGGCCGAACGCTTTGCCCAGACGCAGGCCGTCGGCAAGCTGAAGGCAGAGCACGACCTTCCGCCCTCCGATCCCGATCGGGAGGCCAAGCAGATCGCCCGGCTCGAAAAGCTGGCGAGCGATTCCGGGCTCGACCCGGAATTCGCGAAGAAGTTCCTCAATTTCGTGATTTCGGAAGTGATCCGGCATCACGAGCAATTCCAGAAATGACGGGCCATCCGGCCCATCACCAGCCATCCAAAGGAGACAACTGACATGGCTATGAAAATCCGCCTCGCCCGTGGGGGCTCCAAGAAGCGTCCGTTCTATTCGATCGTCGCTACCGACTCGCGCATGCCGCGTGACGGCCGCTTCCTCGAGAAGCTGGGCACCTACAACCCGCTGCTCCCGAAGGACAGCGAAGACCGCGTAAAAATGAACATCGAGCGCGTGAAGTACTGGCTCGACCAGGGCGCACAGCCGACCGACCGCATCGCGCGCTTCCTCGAAGCCGCTGGCGAGCGCAGCAAGGCGACCCGCGCCAACATGAAGAAAGCCGTTCCGGGCAAGAAAGCCCAGGAGCGCGCCGAACAGCGTGCCGCCAAGGCCGCCGAGGCGAACGCCGAAGAAGCACCCGCCGAAGAATAATCGGCAGCTATGGATGGCTGGTGGGCCGGGCGCGATATGTGCCCGGCCCCTGCCCCATCCGATCTAGCACAGAGGATCGCATCATGACCCAACCCGAACGCGTCTGCGTGGGTGCCATTGCCGGAGCTTTCGGCGTGCAGGGCGAAGTGCGCCTCAAGAGTTTCTGCGCCGAACCCGAGGATATCGCAGGATATGCCCCGCTTTATACCGAAGACGGCGCACGCCAGTTCGACGTAACGCTGACGCGGGGCCTGAAGAACGGGCTTGGCGCACGGCTGTCGGGCGTGGCCACGAAGGAAGAGGCCGATGCGCTGCGGGGCACGACCCTCTGGGCCGACCGCGACAAACTGCCCTCGCTTCCTGACGACGAATTCTATCATGCCGACCTGATCGGGCTGACGGTGGTGGACACCGGCGGCGCCAAGATCGGCACCGTGCGCGCGGTCCACAATCACGGCGCGGGTGACATTCTCGAAATCTACGCGCCCGGGCGCAAACAGGCGCTGCTTCTGCCCTTCACCAAGGCCATCGTGCCGACCGTGGATCTCGCCGCGCAGCGTATCGTCGTCGATCCGCCCGAGGATCTGTAATCGGATGCGTGTGATCGTCCATCCGGGCTTTCACAAGACCGGCACCTCCACGATCCAGACCGGACTGCGCGAAGTCAGCGCCCATCTGCCCGATTGGGTAATTGCGCTGCGCGAAGACATTCCCGACGCGGCCGCCGCTGCCCGCGCCTATTCGCTGACGCGGGACCCGTTCGAGTTGGGGCTCTATCAGGCCGCGCTCGCCAGTTGGGCCGATGCCCTCCCCGAAGACACCAGGCAAGCCGTGATCTCGATCGAAGGGCTCGCAGGCCACATGCCGGGGCGCGATGGCGTGCTGGACTATTCCGCAACGCCAGCCCTGATGGGCGCGCTGGCGGAGATGTTCCACGCGAAATACGAAGACGCGCTGGAGTTGCAGCTGTTTCTGACCACCCGCGAGAAGACCGCATGGATCGACAGCCTGCATTGGCAGCACGTGCGCAGCGGCATGCTGACGGACTCGCTCGACACCTTCCGCACCCGACTGTCGGGCTTCGATCTCGCCCCCGTTCTGCGTGAGATCGTAAGCGCCGTGGCGCCTTTCCCGGTGAACTGGGTCATGCTCGACGAAGCCCGCGATAATCCTCACGGCCCGCTGACGCCGCTTCTTGATCTGATGGGCGTGCCCCCCGAAATTCGCGCGTCGCTTGGCGTCGGGACCACGGCCAACGCGCGCCCGCGAAGAGTGGACCGGGCGGCGCTGGCCGACCAACTCGCCGCGATCAACGCCGAAGGGTTGCCGCGCGATGCAACAAAAGAGAAAAAGCGCGCCATATTGCGAGCGGCATGGCGCGAAGAGGCAGAGGCGAAATCCGATGAGTGACGACAAACCCAAGCTCGCGACCAAGTCGCATGGCCGCCTGACGATCTCGCCGACGCGCAAGCCCAGCTCGCTGATGGACGAGCCGCTGCGGCTGAAAGGCGCGTGGACCGCGAAGATCGTCACGCTCTTCCCCGAAGCCTTCCCCGGCACGCTGGGTCTGAGCCTTCTGGGCCGCGCCCGCGATCTGGGTCTCTGGGCGCTTGAGACGATCGACCTACGCCCCTTCGGCATCGGCAAGCACCGCAACGTCGACGACACGCCCGCCGGCGGCGGCGCTGGGATGGTGCTGCGCGCCGATGTGGTGGGCGAGGCGCTCAAGCAGGCCGCCCGCGGCACGCCGGATGACCGTGCGCGCTGGCCGGTCGTATATCTCTCGCCGCGCGGCAAGCCGCTGACGCAGGAGATGGCGCGCCGCTTTGCCGAGGCCGACGGCATGACCCTTTTGTGCGGGCGGTTCGAGGGCGTGGACGAGCGTGTGCTGGAACATTTCGGCGTCGAGGAAGTCTCGATCGGCGATTTCGTCCTGACGGGGGGCGAGGTGGCCGCCCAAGTGCTGATCGACGCCACCGTGCGGCTGCTGCCGGGCGTTCTGGGCAATGCCGAGAGCGCGGTGGAGGAAAGCCATTCCAGCGGATTGCTGGAGCACCCCCAATACACCCGCCCCGCCGAATGGGAAGGCCGTTCGATCCCCGAAGTGCTGACCTCGGGCAACCACAAGAAGATCGAAGACTGGCGCCGCGAGATGAGCGAGAAACTCACGCAGGAACGACGGCCGGATTTGTGGGAGAAGCGAGGGCTTCCCTCAAACGACGATTCATCCAGCTGATCCCGCGCGCGCCTATAAAACAGGCTTGATCCACACCCCATTTCCCCGTAATACGCGCGGGTCCGGGCCGGAATCGGCCCTCGGACCCTTTTGCTGTTGCCCGGCGGCGCCTTCTTCGGCCCGCGTCACGGCACCGGCGAAGGGCGCAAAAAGCGAAAGACGACCTGAAATCTCCCGCGGGCGCGACCCTGAAAAGGCGAGCGGACCCGATGAAGACGCGGAGCTCTGAGGCGGCGAAACCTTCACGGGACAAACCGTGAGCATGTGAAAGGACGTTGCGATGAACCTGATCGCACAGCTCGAGGCGGAACAGATCGCCGAGCTCAACAAGACCATCCCGGATTTCAAAGCCGGTGACACCATTCGCGTCGGCTACAAAGTGACCGAAGGCACCCGTTCGCGCGTGCAGGCCTATGAAGGCGTCTGCATCTCGCGCACGGGCGGCGACACGCTGGCGGCTTCGTTCACCGTGCGCAAGATCTCCTTCGGCGAAGGCGTGGAGCGTGTGTTCCCGCTCTATTCGACCAACATCGACTCGATCGAAGTGGTCCGCCGTGGCCGCGTGCGTCGCGCCAAGCTGTACTACCTGCGCGCCCGTCGCGGTAAGTCGGCTCGTATCGCCGAAGACACCCACTACAAGCCCAAAGCTGCGAAATAAGGAGCGGGACCATGAAAGCCGATACCCATCCCGACTACCACACGATCACCGTCAAGATGACCGACGGGACCGAATACCAGACCCGCTCGACCTGGGGCTCCGAGGGCGACACCCTCACCCTCGACATCGACCCGACCTCGCACCCGGCGTGGAACGGCGGTTCGTCGCGCCTCATGGACACCGGTGGCCGCGTGTCGAAGTTCAAGAACAAGTATGCCGGCCTCGGCTTCTAAGCCTGAGCTGCATGACTGTTACGGAAAAGGGCGCCTCGCGGGCGCCCTTTTTCATGTGTGTCGTCATGTGCATAGCCGCGAGGGTCACCGCCCCCCGCGATAGACCTTGCGCAGTTCCGGCACGGCGATGACGATCAGCAGCGCCGCCGCCAGAGCGAAGACCATCGGGCCGATGCGCTCATATCCCAGCACGCCTGCGATGCCGCCCGCGAAGAAGGAACACAGCGTCGCGACATGCAGCAGGAGCCGCGATCGCAGCACCTGCCTGATTTCCGCATCGCGCGCACCCGGCAACAAGGCGGCCAGCTCCAGCCCCAGATCGGTCGCGATGCCGGACACATGGCTCGTGCGCACCCGCCCGTCCGAGATCTTCGTGCTCGCTGCGTTCTGCAGCCCCATCAGGAAGCTGAGGCCGATCATCATCAGGTGCTCGCTCATCGCCGCGGCCCAGACCATGTCCAGGATCGTGAGCACGATCAGCAGTCCAGCTTCCAGAAGGATCGACAGCGCGTAGATCCCGTGCAACCGCCGGCGCTGCCCCACGTCGATCAGCACGCCAGACGCAAAGGCGCCGAAGACGAAAGCCAGAAGCAGCAGCAGGAACCAGATCGCCGTGCCGAACCGCCCCAGCGCGAGCAGGTCGGTCGCGGTCGAGACATTCCCGGTCATGTTGGCCGAGAAATAGCCGAGCGCCCTGAACCCGGCCGCATTCACCGCGCCCGCGACCAGCGACAGCCAGACCGCCAGCGCGAGGTCGATCGAAACGCTCCGATCGTCTCCGGCATGTATCAGCACCGCCTGCCCCCCACGCTTTTGCACTCTCGCCCCGACTATCGACGCCACCCGCGCAAAAGCAAGTCTTGGACGCGCGCGCCCTCTTTGCACTCGCCTTTTATCGGCGCGCCGGCACCGAGACATGGCGCGAAACCGATGGCGCAATCGGCAAGGTCTACACCCTCGACTGATCGCAAAGCCGCAAGCGGGCGCGTCTCGGCGCTCCCCCCTAGCCCTTCGCATGATTCCCTAGTAAACCCGCGCCCAAACGCTCCACAGCAAGAGGGTCCTACATGGCGCGCCATCTCATTACCTCGGCCATTCCCTATATCAACGGCATCAAGCACCTCGGCAATCTCGTGGGCTCGCAGCTGCCGGCTGATCTCTTCGCCCGCTACCAGCGCGCGCGAGGCAACGAGGTGATGTTCATCTGCGCCACCGACGAGCACGGCACCCCCGCCGAACTGGCCGCAGCGAAAGCGGGCAAGCCGGTCGCCGAGTATTGCGCCGAGATGCACGAGGTGCAGGCGAAGATCGCGGAAGGCTTCCGCCTCAGCTTCGATCACTTCGGGCGCTCGTCGAGCCCGCAGAACCATCGCCTGACGCAGCATTTCGCCGTGAAGCTGGCCGAGGCCGGGCTGATCCGCGAAGTCTCGGAAACCCAGATGTATTCCAAGGCCGACGGGCGCTTCCTGCCGGATCGCTATATCGAGGGCACCTGTCCCAATTGCGGCTTCGAGAGCGCGCGCGGCGACCAATGCGACAACTGCACCAAGCAGCTTGATCCGGTCGACCTGATCAACCCGCATTCGACGATCTCGGGTTCGACCGATCTGGAGATGCGCGAGACCAAGCACCTCTTCCTGCGCCAGTCGGCGATGAAAGATCAGCTCGATGCGTGGATCGACAGCAAGACCGACTGGCCGGTGCTGACCACCTCGATCGCGAAGAAATGGCTCCATGACGGCGACGGGCTGCAGGATCGCGGCATCACTCGCGATCTCAGCTGGGGCGTGCCCGCGCAATTCGACGGCGCGCCGTGGTCGGGCATGGAAGGCAAGGTCTTCTACGTCTGGTTCGACGCGCCGATCGAATATATCGCCGCGACCGAGGAATGGACCGAGAAGACGGGCGGCGATTGGGAGCGCTGGTGGCGCACCGACAAGGGCGCGGAGGACGTCACCTACACCCAGTTCATGGGCAAGGATAACGTGCCCTTCCACACGCTCTCGTTCCCCGCGACGATCCTCGGCTCCGGCGAGCCGTGGAAGCTCGTCGATTACATCAAGTCGTTCAATTACCTGAACTACGATGGCGGCCAGTTCTCGACCTCGCGCGGTCGCGGCGTCTTCATGGATCAGGCGCTGGAACTTTTGCCCGCCGATTACTGGCGCTGGTGGCTTCTGTCCCACGCGCCCGAAAGCGCGGATGCCGAATTCACTTGGGAGAATTTCCAGGTCTCGGCGAACAAGGACCTCGCCGATGTGCTGGGCAACTTCGTCAGCCGGATCACCAAGTTCACCCGCTCGAAATTCGGCGAGGTGATCCCGGAAGGCGGCAGCTGGGGCGAGCAGGAAGCGGCCCTGATCGAGGATCTGACCACCCGCATCCGCGCCTACGAGACGCATATGGAAGAGAAGGATATCCGCAAGGCGGCGATGGAGCTGCGCGGGATCTGGGTCGCGGGCAACGAATACCTGCAGGCGTCGGCACCGTGGTCGGTGTTCAAGACCGATCCCGATCAGGCGGCAGCTATCGCAAGGCTCGCGCTGAACCTTATCCCGATCTACGCGGTGCTCTCGGCGCCCTTCATTCCCGATGCGGCGAAGATCATGCTCGAGGCGATGGGCGACGAGGATCGCGACTGGCCGGGCGATGTGAAGACCGCGCTAGAGGCGCTGCCCGCGGGCCATGCCTTCACCACGCCCGAGGTGCTCTTCCGCAAGATCACGGATGAAGAGCGCGAAGAGTGGCAGGAGCGGTTCGCGGGCACCCGCGACTGAGGCCATCAGGGGCGCTGCCCCTCTAAGCTTTCGCGAATTCATCCCGGGATCTTTGGGCAAAAGCGAAGTCAGACACTACGCTCGTCTTCGCTCTTTGGAAATATCCCGGGGGGTTCCCGCAGGTCGCGGGGGCAGCGCCCCTATCCGTTAGGTTTTTCGCCAGACCGCCACGCCGAAAGCGCCGCGTTTTCCTCGTCCGGAGGAGTCGCGAGCTCTGCGGGAGGCACCGCCGGCACCTTCTTCATCCGGAAGTAATGCGCCTCGCGCGCGCCGAAATAGAAACTGACCACCGCGCCCAGAAGCCACCAAAGCGGCTCGGGTACGTAGCCTAGGCCCACCATCCGTTGCGCGAAGCCGACCGGGTCTAGGATCGCATAGACGAAGAGCCCCACGATCCCGAAAGCGAGCACCGGGCGCGGCAGGCGGTTGAGGCCGTTCACGATGCGATCGAAGCGACCGGGTCGGATATATTCGAACTCGGCGCCGTGTTCCTGCAGCGCCGCAAGGTAGGCGGCCTGCGCAGCCTCGAGCTTCTTCGTGGCATTGGGCACGAAGACCTCCGCCACCGAACTGGCGGCCTCGCCTGCTGCCTTCACCGTGCCCGCACCGCCGAGCAGTTTTTCGATCAAGCCCATTTCGCCACCCGCTTGCGATGCTCGCCCTCGGTCAGGTGAAAGCGTGGGGAAATGAATTCCTCGGCGCGGCGGATCCAGCCGCCCTTCGCGCCCGCTCGTGTCGTGGCGTATTTGCGGCTGGCGGGGCGCGCATCGGCGAGCCGGTAGTAGTAATTGCGCCGCGCGATCCCGTAGGCATCGGCGAAATAGCCGGGCGCGGCCGCATCTGCGAGTTCGGCGGCGGCGATGGTCTGCGGGCCGATAATCCCGTCCACCACGACGCGCTGACCCATGTCGCCCAGCAGACGCTGCAGGATCACCACCGCGTTGCCGCCTGCATTCACATACATGTCGAAGACCGAGGCCTGTACCGAGGGTGGCAGCCGGTCGATACGCGGACCCTTGTAGTAATGCTCGATGAAGATCTCGGCCGCCTGCGCTGGGTCGAGCGCGCGGACATCCATCTTGTCCACCCGGCCATCGCCGGTCAGATCGCGCCCCAATCGGCGCAGGGTTCCGAGCGTGACGCCGTGCTTGGTCGCGCCGCCCGGATCGTCCGGATCATCGACATAACCGCCTTCGCGCGCGACGATCTCCGCCGCGATCTGGGTGACCGATTTCATGGCCTGCCTCCGTTGATGACAACGTCAGGCAGGCTCGGGCCGTGCGGTTAACAGTGCTGCAAGCGAGCGTTCGCCGGGGTGGGGATCAGGAGGACGGGCCCTCGTAGACGCCCTGCTCCTTCAGCGCGTCTACGACTTCCTTGGGCATGTAGTTCTCGTCATGCTTGGCGAGGATTTCCGAGGCCACGAACGTATCCCCTTCCATCTTGCCCGTGCCGATCATGCCCTGTCCCTCTTTGAAGAGGTCCGGCAGGACGCCCGCGAATTTCACCGGGACGGACGCGCCGCCATCGGTGACCTTGAATTCGATGACCTCGCCCTGACCGCGCTTGAGCGAGCCTTTCTCGACCAGCCCGCCAAGGCGGAAGACTTCGCCGGGCTGCGGCGGTTCGGTGGCAAGCTGCGAAGGTGCACGGAAGAAGTTGATGCCGCTCCGCATCGAGTACCCGATCGTGCCGGTCGCGATCACCAAGGCCAGCGCCGCCACGCTGAGCACCTGGATACGACGTTTCTTCTTCAGACTCTTCATCTCTTCGCCTCCTGAGATGCCGTTTCGTCTACCTCACCGCGCCGGCCTTGCCATTGACGCGCATCAAGGGAAGACGGGGGCGAGCATCAGCCCTTCGCTTTCCTCCAGCCCGAGCATCAGGTTCGCGTTCTGGATCGCCTGTCCCGACGACCCCTTGCAGAGGTTGTCGATCGCGACGACCACGAGCGCGCGCCCGGGAATTCTGTCTCCTGATACACCAATATGGGCATAATTGGAGCCAGTTACAGACCTGGTGGAAGGAACTGCGCCGAAAGGTAGCATTTCGATGAAGGTTTCTTCCGCATAGCGGTCGGCCAGCGCCTTGTAGACGGCCTCGGGCTCGCCCTTCACATAGGCGGAGGCAAGGATGCCGCGATTGAACGGCGCCAGATGCGGGGTGAACTGCACCATCACGGGGCGGCCCGCCAAGGCGCTGAATTCCTGATCGAATTCACCCAAGTGACGGTGCTTGCCGCCCTGCGAATAGGGCGCGACACCGCCCGACAGCTCTGCGTGCAGCAGGTTTTCCTTCAGCGACCGGCCCGCACCGGAGACACCGTTCTTCAGATCGAGGATGATGTCGTCGAGATCGATCACGCCAGCTTCGATCAGCGGACGGATCGCAAATTGGCCCGCAGCGGCATTGCAGCCCGTGCCCGCCACCAGTCGCGCTTCGCGAATCGCATCGCGGTAGAACTCGGTCAGCCCGTAGACCGCCTCTTTTTGCAGCTCGACCGCAGCATGAGGCTTGCCGTACCACTTCTCGTATTCCGCAGGATCGCGCAGCCGGAAATCGGCCGAGAGGTCGACGATCTTCAGATCGCGCGGCAGCTCCTTGATGACTGCCTGCGAAGTCGCATGCGGCAGCGCGCAGAAGGCCAGATCGACATTCGAGAAGTCGATCTCTTCGATTTTCACCAGATCCGGCAGGCCCAGATGGCGCAGATGCGGGAACACGTCACCCATTGCCATGCCCGCCTTACGCTCGCCCGAGAGGGCCACGATGTCCATGTTCGGATGGGTGGCGATCAGCCGGACGAGTTCGGCGCCGGTATAGCCCGACGCGCCCAGAATCGCGATTTTCTTGGTCATTTGGTCCTCCGCGCTTGTCGCTCGGCTCTCCCTTACCCTAAGCTCACACTCAAATAAACTCCGTGTGAGACGGGTCGACGACCGACAGTGAACGAGGCAGGCCGTGGCAGAGCAGTGGTATTACGCCGATGGGAAGGATCCCGTCGGCCCGTTCCCCCCGGAACATATGATGGATATGGTGCGGGGAGGTCGTATCAAGCCCGAAACGATGGTTTGGCAAGACGGAATGGAGGGATGGGAGCCTGCGGGCGATCACTTCTTCCGGCGGCCGCCCGACACCTCGGCAACCGGCACCGATCCGCATAGCGGCGCGACGAATTACGCCGCCCGCATCGCACAGCGCCATCAGCAGGAGGGCAAGCTTTCCTCCGCCGATCCGCGTGCCTATGCCGAGGCCTCGATCGAACGCGACCGTACGCAGCGCGGGATCGGCTCGGACGGGCTTTACGACGGGGCCCCCTCGCGTAGCTTCGTCGAGGCGATCAAGGTCTGTTTCCGGAAATACGCGACCTTCAAGGGTCGGGCGAGCCGTTCGGAATACTGGTGGTTCGCGCTCTTCGTCATGCTGGCGAGCATCATCGGCGCCATGGCCGAAGGCTCGATGGGCGAGGACGGCACGGCGATCAGCGCAGTGATTTCCATCGCGACGTTCCTGCCATCGATCTCGGCGCAGGTTCGACGCCTGCATGACACCGACCGCTCGGGCTGGTGGGTCGGCGGCTACCTTCTCGCGAGCGTGTTCGGCGGCATCGTGATCGGGCTGACGGTCATGTCCTACGGCGTGCAGGACCCGGCAGCCATGGCGGGCATGTCCGCAGCGCTTCTCGCGATCTGGGGGATCGTGATGCTGGTCTGGGGCATCGCGCTCTTCGTGTTCATGGTCCAGCGCGGTACGCGCGGGCCGAACCGGTTCGGCTGAGGGCCACGACGATCAGGCGCCTCAGGCGGCCTCGAAGCGGATCGCGTAGCGCAGGAATTGCGTCGCGTGGCTCGAGACCGAGGCCGGATCGCCGGTGGTCAGGAATTTCGATTCCGTCCCCGCACCTTTGAACTCGGGTCGACGCTCCAGATAATCCGCGAGACTCTCGGCCACGAGGTTGGCCTGGCTGTAGACGTCGACGTTCGGCCCCAGTGCTTCCTGGAAGGTCTTTTGCATCAGCGGGTAATGGGTGCAGCCGAGGATCGCTGCCTCGGGTTTCGGCATCCGACGCTTGAGCGCTTCGACATGGGATTTCACCAGCGCCTCGGCGAGGATTTCGTCGCCAGTCTCGATCGCATCGACCACGCCGCCGCAGGGCTGCGCCTCGACATCCACGCCGATCGCGCGGAAGGCCAGTTCGCGCTGGAAAGCGCGCGAGGCCACCGTCGCGGGTGTCGCGAAAAGCGCCACGTGCTTCACCGCAACTTCGCGCGGCGGGGAGTTGTCGCCCCATTTGCGTTCGGTCAACGCTTCGATCATCGGCACGAAGACGCCCAGCACGCGCTTGCCCTCGGGGATCCAGGTTTCCTGCATCCGCTTGAGCGCGGCGGCCGAAGCCGTGTTACAGGCGAGGATCACCAGATCGCAGCCCTCTTCCCACAAACGCTCCACGCCCGCGCAGGTCAGGTTGAAGATGTCATCGGCATCGCGCACGCCGTAAGGCGCATGGGCGTTATCGCCGTAATAGCAAAAGGCCATATCCGGCAGCCGCCTGGCGCAGGCATCATAGACCGTCAGTCCGCCCAGACCTGAATCGAAAACGCCTACCGCCATGCTCGCGCCCCTTGCCCGTCCGGGCCGCGCACGGACACCGGTCAGTTTCTGTATTTCGCCTCGAACTCGAAGCCATAGCCGTAGGACTTCAAGGGAGTCGGCGACAAGTCATACGTCGCACGGCGCAGGAAATCCATCATCTGTTTCGGACGCTCACGCAGCGGTGCGAGATCGGCCTGCGGGACCGGCTCACCCACACAGAGCCGCACCGGGCGATTGGCATGACGTTTGAACTCGCGGATCATCAGCCCCATGCGCAGGCTGTAATGCAGATGGCTCGCCAGCTGGAACAGGCGACTGTTATGGCCCTCGAAGAAGACCGGCACCACGGTAGCATCGGATTTCGCGATCATCTTGGCGGTGAAATTGCGCCAGCCCGGATCCATCGGCGCCCCGAAGGGCTTAGCGGCGGTCGAGACCGTGCCGCCCGGAAACACACCGATCGCACCACCTTCGCCGAGGTAGCGCAGCGCCTCGGCGCGGGTGCGCAGGTTGGCCCTCGCGGCCTCTTTGGTTTCGGAGAAATCCACCGGCAGGATGACCCGGTCGATCTCTTCGGCACGCTTGAAGACGTTATGGGCGAGGATACGGAAATCGCCGCGAATGCGCGACAGCAGCAGGCCCATGATCAGCCCGTCGAGAATGCCGTAAGGGTGGTTCGCGATCAGCACCAACGGCCCGGTCTGCGGGATATTGGCGAGCGCGCCGCGGGTCACCTCGATCTGCAGCCCGTAGCGCTCGGCCATCACCTGCCAGAAATCCGCACCTTGCGCGATGTCATGCTCGTAGCCGCGTGCTCGCCGGATCAACCCGATCCGCCCGGTCGCGTTCTCCATCGCGCGGATCAGCACCCGCGCGCCTTTCGAGCGCGCGGACCAAGCATATGAGATTTCCTGTGTGGCGTGGCGGACAGGCATCCGGGGGGGCATCGGGGTGGCGGTCATCTCGTACCTCCGCAACATGGGCTGGCTTCACTCTGCCAGCGCCATGTCACGAAGGTACGACACTCAGATGACAGCCCTCACTCGGCGGCCATTTTCTGCGGAGCGCCACCTGCGCGGAAAGCGGCGAGCAGTTCCTCGCGCCGCTTCGCCGCCATTTGCTCGGCCTGCGCCTTGACCGGGCCGAAGCCGCGGATCGTCAGCGGCAATTCGGCCAGTTCGCGCGCGATCTCCATCGTGTCTGGCGTGACCTTGGGTAGCACTTCGGCCATGTCGGCCTCGTATTGCTTGATCAGCGCCCGCTCCATCTTGCGCTCCTCGGCATAGCCGAAAGGATCGAACGGCGTACCGCGCAGCCCTTTCAGCTTCGCCAGAAGACGGAAGCCACGCTCCATGCCGGGGCCGAATTCACGCTTCTTCGGACGTCCGTCCGGGCCTTCCTTGGACAGGATCGGCGGGGCGAGATGGAAATGCATCTCGAAATCGCCCTCGAACTCGGCCCGCGCCTTTTCTGCCGTCGACAGATGCAGACGCGCGACCTCGTATTCGTCCTTGTAGGCCAGGAGCTTGTGATAGGCCTTCGCGACGGCTTCACGCAGCTCCGACGGCGCCTCGTCCACCAGCTTGCGGAAACGCTTGGCGAGCCGCTTGTTCTGGTAGTCGACGAGATGGTTGGCCCGGAACTCGACCGGATCGACCGGGGCCTGCACGACCTCCGCCGCCATCGCCTTCGCAGCCTCCTCCGGATAGGCCATCGCCCAGCGCCCCAGATTGAAGGCGCGCTTGTTCTCCTCGGGCTTTGCGCCGTTCAACTCGATCGCCCGGAAGATCGCCTCGAGGGTCAGCGGCACGTAGCCTTGCTGCCACGCAGCCCCCAGCACGACCATGTTCGAATAGATCGAGTCGCCCAGCATATGCCGGGCGAGTTCCGACGTGTCGGCAAAGGCCACCCGGTCCTTCAGCCGCGCCTCGAGGCTCAGCCGAAGCTGTTCGCCCGGCAGGCGGAAGTCGCGGTTGCGGGTGAACTCGCCGGTGACGATCTCGTGGCTGTTGATCACGGCGCCGGTGCGGCCCGTCGTCATGAGCCCCAGAGTCTTGGCACCGGCGGAGACCACCAGATCGCCCCCGATCACGCAATCGGCTTCGCCCACTGCGACGCGGATCGCCGAGATATCCTCGGGCTTGTTCGCGATGCGCAGGTGGATATGCACCGCCCCGCCCTTCTGGGCGAGACCGGCCATCTCCATCATGCCTGCGCCCTTGCCGTCGATATGGGCGGCCATCGCCAGCACCGCGCCGATGGTCACGACGCCCGTGCCGCCGACGCCGGTGATCACCACGTTATGGGTGCCGTCGATCGCGGGCAGCGTGGGCTCCGGCAGGTCCGGCAGGTCGAGCGCCTGCGCTTCCGCCTTCTTCACCTTCGCGCCGTGCAGCGTCACGAAGCTCGGGCAGAACCCGTCGAGGCAGCGGAAGTCCTTGTTGCAGGACGACTGGTCGATCGCGCGTTTGGTGCCCAGTTCGGTCTCTTCCGGCACGATGGAGACGCAGTTCGACTGCACCCCGCAATCGCCGCAGCCTTCGCAGACGTCGGTGTTGATGAAGACGCGCTTGTCCGGATCCGGGAACTTGCCGCGCTTGCGGCGGCGACGCTTCTCGGCAGCGCAGGTCTGGACATAGATCAGCGCCGAGACGCCTTTCGTCTTCGCCAGCCGCTTCTGCACGTTCATCAGCTCGGCCCGTTCGACCTTCTCGACGCCAGCGGGGAAGGTGGACAGGTCCAGCTCTTCCTTCTCGTCATAGACCACCACGACCGGCTTCACGCCCATCGCCACGATTTCCGCCGCGATCTGCTGCGAGGTCAGGTCGCCCTCGTTCTCCTGCCCCCCGGTCATCGCGACCGCATCGTTGAACAGGATCTTGTAGGTGATGTTGGTGCCGGCTGCCAAAGCCGCCCGGATCGCCTGCGCGCCCGAGTGGTTGTAGGTGCCGTCGCCAAGGTTCTGGAACATATGCTCACGCGTCGAGAACGGGGCCTCGCCGACCCAGTTCACGCCCTCGCCGCCCATATGGGTGAAACCTTCCGTGTTCCTGCCCATCCACTGCACCATGTAGTGACAGCCGATCCCGGCATAGGCGCGCTCGCCCTCGGGCACCTTGGTCGAACTGTTATGCGGGCAGCCCGAGCAATACCAAGGCGTACGGGTCGCGATCTCAGGGGCGTTGTCGGCGCGTTGGGCGGCTTCGATCTTGGCGATACCCGCCTTGATTGCATCGGTCCCGCGGCCTTCCTCGATGAAGATATCGCCCAGCTTGCGCGCGATCATCACCGGGTCGAGCGCGTAGCGCGTCGGGAACAGCTCCACCTGGCGGCCGTTCTTCCATGTGTCGCCCTTGTGCCAGCCATAGACGCGACGGCCACGACGGTCGTCGAAGATCGCTTCCTTGACCTGCACCTCGATCAGCTTGCGTTTTTCCTCGACGACGATGATCAGCTCCAGCCCCTCGGCCCATTCGTGGAAGCTCTCCATGTCGAGCGGGAAGGTCTGGCCGATCTTGTAGGTGGTAATGCCGAGCCGTTCGGCCTCTGCCTCGTCGATCCCCAGCAGCGAGAGCGCATGGGTCAGGTCGAGCCAATTCTTGCCCGCAGCGACCAGACCGATCTTCGCGCCGGGCTTGCCCCAGACGCGGTTGTCGATGCGGTTCGCGCGCGCGAAAGCCTCTGCCGCGTAGCGCTTGAAGTCGATCATCCGCGCTTCCTGAGCCACCGGAGTGTCGCCCAAGCGAATGTTCAGCCCGCCTTCGGGCATCTTGAACTCGGGGATCACGAAGTGTTGACGGAAGGGATCGCCATCGACGACTGCAGTCGCCTCGACCGTATCCTTCATCGTTTTCAGACCGACCCAGACCCCGGCAAAACGGCTCAATGCATAGCCATAGAGCCCGAAATCGAGGATCTCCTGCACGCCCGCGGGCGACAGCACCGGCATGTAGGCATCGACCATCGCCCAGTCGGACTGGTGCAGCACGGTCGAGGACTCACCGGTATGGTCGTCGCCCATCGCCATGAGGACGCCGCCGTGTTTCGACGTGCCCGCCATATTGGCGTGACGCATCACGTCGCCCGAGCGATCTACGCCCGGACCTTTGCCGTACCAGAGGCCGAAAACGCCGTCATACTTGCCTTCGCCACGCAATTCCGCCTGCTGCGAGCCCCACAGCGCGGTGGCCGCGAGGTCTTCGTTCAGGCCCGGCTGGAAGCGAACGTCGCTCTCTTCGAGCACGGTCTTGGCGCGCGCCATCTGCAAATCGACAGCGCCCAGCGGCGAGCCGCGATAGCCTGTCACATAGCCGGCCGTATGCAGCCCCGCCGCCTTGTCGCGTGCGGCCTGAGCCAGAACCAGACGCACCAAAGCCTGCGTCCCGTTCAGCAAAACCGGAGATTTCGTTAGGTCGAACCGATCCGCTAGGGATATTTCTTGCCTTCCCATTAAGCACCTCCCCTTGCTAACTGGGCATGAAGACATGGTAGGTCATAATATCTGACCTAGAAAGCGGAAAATTGTTACTTAGCGGTTTCGTAAATCCTCGAGATTAATGTAAAGAAACTTGCGCGGAACAGCAGATGATACAGCGAAAGTGACCTTGATGGATTGGGACAAGCTCAGAATCTTCCACGCAGTGGCCGATGCGGGGTCTTTGACTCATGCCGGCGATGCGCTGCACCTGTCTCAATCTGCCGTGAGCAGGCAGATCCGGGCGCTCGAAGAGGCGCTTGGAACGACTCTGTTTCACCGTCACGCCCGCGGACTGATTCTCACCGAGCAGGGGGAGCTGCTGTTCGAGGCCACCTCCTCGATGGCGAAAAAGCTCGACAGCGCCTCCGCACGCATCCGTGACAGCGAAGAAGAAGTCTTCGGCGAGCTGCGCGTGACGACCACGACGGGCTTCGGAACGCTCTGGCTCGCGCCGCGCCTGACGAAGCTTTACGAGAAATATCCCGATCTGAAGATCGACCTCATGCTGGAGGAGCGGGTGCTCGACCTGCCGATGCGCGAGGCCGACGTCGCCGTTCGCATGAAAGAGCCCGCGCAGGCCGACCTGATCCGCAAGCGTCTGCTGAACATCCGTATGCGGCTTTACGCGACCTCCGAGTATCTCGCGAAATGGGGTGCCCCCGAGAAGATCGAAGATCTTCGCAAGCATCGCCTGATCTGCCAGACCCCGCGTACACCGCAGGTACAGGCCGGTGCCCAGCTTGCGCGGCAGGTGCTGGCCTTCGATCAAAGCTCGACGCTGACGGTGAACAACTACTTCGGCGTATTGCAGGCCGTGCTGAACCATATCGGCATCGGCATCCTCCCCGACTACCTGACCGCCGATTTCAACGATCTGCAGCGCGTGCTGCCTGATCTGGAATCGGTCGAGATTCCGATCTTCCTCGCCTACCCGGAAGAGCTGCGCTCCTCGCGCCGCGTGACCGCGTTCCGCGACTTCATTCAGGAAGAGATCACCAACTATCGGCGCTTCCAGGCAGGCGATTCAGCCTAGGGTTGCAGCGCGACTTTACCGCAACGCATACCGGCCATGATGCATTCGCAGCATGTTTTCCCTTGATGCGTTAACAAACTGCCCATAAATGAGGCTCAGAAGGGTTGGCCGTGCCGAAAGGCGCAGCACCTTCTACCTCCCTGTTGGACTTTGGCCGAGCTTTGCTCGGCCTTTTTTTTGCCCGACGCCTAGATGCGGTTTTCACGCACGGCGCGAGAGCCCCCGACACCAGCCTCGGTCTCACGAAATTTCACGCTGACGCGACCGCGCAAGCCCTGCGTTACGCACAGCTATCCCCTTCGGTTCATTTAAAAATCCGCGATGTCACTCACAATTATTTCAGTGAACTTTCGACGATTCCACCCCGTTTCCTCCCCGACGCCGATAACGGCGCAGGATTTGGTAACCAGTTGAAAGGATACTGATATGACCACGACGAAAAACATCTTTGCCGCTTCGACCGCTCTTCTGGGTGCGATGACCATCGCAGGCTCGGCTTCGGCCCTCGACCTGACGAAGATCCCGTCGACCAACAACAACGACGGCCAGTATTACGGTATCGCCGATTATCGCACCGGCACCGTTCCGGGAGAGACTTCGTCGATGGGCACCCCGCCCGCCGTCACCTCGTCGAACACCTACGCATCGACCGATCAATATGGCATCACCGACGTGAAGACCGGCACCGCCGAGTTCGCGAACACCTCGATGGGGTCGGACATGATTCCCGCGCAGCGCCAGCTGACCGATCAAGCCGGCATCACCGGCCTGAAGACCGCGGCCAACGCGGAAGACAAGGCGATGAGCGCCGATGGCAACGTGATCGGCATGATCGAGAAGGTCGAGTCGCATGACGGCTACGACACCATCTATGTCCGCACCTCGCCGAAGCTCGACACCACCGTGTCGCTCTTCAAGGTCAACGTGCCGAAGGACGCCGCTGCGAACGGCGAGGTCAAGCTCGGCTGGACCGTCTCGGAACTGCTGACCAACCTCGAGACGCAAGTGGACATGCGCTCGTAAGCCGGACGTACCACGACAAGACGCTTTCACGACGCGGGGCCTTCGGGCCTCGCGTTTTTTCTTTCCGCAACGTCCGGCCTCTCTTTTCCCCCTGCACATATTGGCCTAATAGGGGCGGCGAAGCCGATGCCGGAGGATCCTCATGAACGAGCCGCAGATCACGCCTGATCTCATCGCAGCCCATGGCCTGAAACCCGACGAGTACGACCGGATCCTCGAGATCATCGGACGCGAGCCGACTTTCACCGAACTCGGGATCTTCTCGGCGATGTGGAACGAGCATTGCTCCTACAAGTCGTCGAAGAAATGGCTGCGCACGCTGCACACCAAGGGCGATCAGGTCATCTGTGGTCCGGGCGAGAATGCGGGTGTCGTCGATATTGGCGACGGGCAGGCCGTGGTCTTCAAAATGGAGAGCCACAACCACCCCTCCTACATCGAACCGCACCAGGGCGCCGCGACTGGCGTCGGCGGCATCCTGCGCGATGTGTTCACCATGGGCGCGCGTCCGGTGGCCGCAATGGACAGCCTGAGCTTCGGTATGCCCGACCACCCGAAAACCTCCCATGTCGTCAAAGGCGTGGTCGAGGGCGTGGGCAGCTACGGTAACTGCTTCGGCGTTCCGAATGTGGGCGGCGAAGTGCGTTTCCATCCCTCCTATAACGGCAACTGCCTCGTGAACGCCTTCGCGGCGGGCTTGGCCGATGCTGACAAGATCTTCTACTCCGCCGCGTCCGGCATCGGCATGCCGGTCGTCTACCTCGGTGCGAAGACGGGTCGCGACGGCGTCGGCGGCGCGACGATGGCCTCGGCCGAGTTCGACGACACGATCGAGGAAAAGCGCCCCACCGTTCAGGTCGGCGACCCCTTCACCGAGAAATGCCTGCTGGAGGCCTGCCTCGAGCTGATGCAGACCGGCGCGGTGATCTCGATTCAGGACATGGGGGCCGCGGGCCTGACCTGTTCCGCGGTCGAGATGGGCGACAAGGGCGGCCTCGGTGTACAGCTCAACCTCGACGCGGTGCCGCAGCGCGAAGCCGCGATGACCGCCTACGAGATGATGCTGTCGGAGAGCCAGGAGCGGATGCTCATGGTCCTCAACCCCGAGAAGGAAGACATCGCCCGCGAGATCTTCGAGAAGTGGGATCTCGATTTCGCCATCGTCGGCGAGACCATCGCGGAAGACCGGTTCCTGATCGTGCATGGCAACGAGGTGAAAGCCGACGTGCCGCTGTCGAAACTGTCCTCGGAAGCCCCCGAATACGATCGTCCCTGGGTCGAGACGCCCGTCGCGACCGCGGGCGAGGCGCTGCCCGAGATCGGTGCTATCGATGCGCTCAAGAAACTGATCGGCTCGCCGAACTACGCGCACAAGTCCTGGGTCTATGAGCAATACGACACGCAGGTGATGGGCGACACGGTGCGCCGCCCGGGTCTCGGCGCAGGCGTCGTGCGCGTGCACGGCACCGACAAGGCGCTGGCCTTCACCGCCGACGTGACCCCACGCTACGTAAAGGCGAACCCGTTCGAGGGCGGCAAGCAGGCGGTGGCCGAAGCCTACCGCAACCTGACGGCCGTGGGCGCGAAACCCCTCGCCTCGACCGACAACCTGAACTTCGGCAACCCGGAAAAGCCCGAGATCATGGGCCAGTTCGTGGGTGCGATCAAAGGCATCGACGCCGCCGTGCGCGCACTCGACATGCCGATCGTGTCGGGCAACGTCTCGCTTTACAACGAGACCGACGGCACCGGCATCCTGCCAACCCCGACCATCGGCGCGGTCGGTCTGCTGAGCTCGCTCGACGAGTTGATCGCGGGCCTACCGACGGCGGGCGACGTGGCGATGGTGATCGGCGAAACCAAGGGCCATCTCGATCAATCCGCGCTCGCCTTCGAAGCCTTCGGGATCGAGTCGGGTGACGCGCCGGCAGTCGACCTCGACGTCGAGAAACGCAATGGCGAGTTCCTCCGCGAGAACCGCGCGCTGGTCAAAGGCGCAAGCGATCTCTCGGACGGAGGCCTCGCGCTCGCGGCTTTCGAGATGGCAGAGGAAGCCGGTCTGGGTGTCACGCTTGAGGCTGGCGACATCGCGACGCTCTTCGGCGAGGATCAGGGGCGTTACCTCGTGGCCTGCTCCTTCGATCAGGCCGAGGCACTGATGGTCGCCGCCCGCCGCGCCGAGGTGCCGCTTTACACCGTGGGTCGTTTCGGCGGGGACACGGTTAGCTTCGGCTCGGAGAGCGCCCCGCTGGAGGAGCTGTCGACCCTCTATCGCAGCGCGTTCAAAGCGGCGATCGACGCCTGAGTTCTGTGATCTGACGCAGAGCGGACATGCACGCCGGGCGGTTTCTTGCCGCCTGCGCACAAACTAGTATCGCCGCGACACACCGATTTCAGGTTCCCGCTTTGACCAGCTCCACCCTTGCCTATGCCGCCCGGCTGTTCCTCGCCGCGACGCTCGCCCTGACCGTTGCGCGGTTGCTCGGGCTGACCAATGTCTACTGGGCGGCGATGCCGGTCTGGGTGGTAATCCAGCCCCATCGCGAAGACATGGCGCTGCGCGCGGTGCTGCGGGTTGTGGGCACCTTGGTGGGGGCAGCAATCGGGATCGCCGCGCTTCGCTGGCTGCCAGTGCCGGGAATCGCGCTGACCGTGGCGCTGACGGCGGCCGTGGGCGTGGGGATCGCCTACCGGATCGGGACGCATTGGGCCTATGGTTTCACGCTGATGGCGATCACGGTCGGCGTTGTGGTGATGCCCGCGCTCGGCATGGGGGCGGAGGCAATCCCGCTCGCACTCGACCGGGTCGCCTGCACGCTTCTGGGCGTCATCTCGGTGACGGCGGTGAACTGGCTCTTCACGCCCGCCCGTCGCGCGCCGATGCCGCCGCGCCCGAACCCGCATTTTATCCAGCAGCTTTGGCTGCGCATGGCGGCGGTGGCGGCGCTCACGGGCGCGGCCACGCTGATCGACGCCCATTTCACCCACCCCGCCGCGACGGCAGCTGCATTGTCGGTGATCGTCTTCTCCTCGGTGCTGGGCTCCATGCCGAATCCGCGCCCCGCCGTGCGCTTCCTGGTGCCCGGCGTCGCGCTTGGCGTCCTCGCCGCCATCGCCTATCGCGGGCTGACCCACCTGTCGGGCGGCGATCAGACCGAGTTCCTGATACTCGCCTTCGCCTTCATCGCGGGCGGTGCGCTACTGCGCGCCTATCCCCGGACCACGCTGATGGGGATCGACATCAACATGTGTTTCCTACTGGCCGGAGAAGTCGGCGCGCCGGGTCATTCCCTGCAAGTGACCGCCGCCGGAGCCGCCGCGATGTTCACCGGCAGCGTCGTCATCGCGACGCTCATGTTCTACCTGTCGCGGCTGCACCCACCAGCGGCCACCGCATAAGCTCGCACCGCCCCGCGCATCCCCTTGCAGCCAGCCGCCGCGCCACTTAAGTTTGCGGCAAAGGACGAGGAGCCCTATTTATGGCAATGGAAGCCCATGACATCGAAGCCCTGATCCGGGCCGAATTCCCCGATGCCAAGATCACGATCACCGATCTCGCCGGGGACGGAAATCATTGGGCAGCGGAGGTCATTGACGAGAGCTTCCGCGGCAAGAACCGAGTCCAGCAACAGCGCGCGGTCTATGCCGCGCTCAAAGGGGCGATGGACGGGCCGAACGGGGTGCTGCACGCGCTCGCACTGACCACCAAGGCGCCCGAGTGATTTCACACGCGTCCCGAGCCGGGACGGAGAAAGGATTAAGCGATGAACGCGCAAGACCAGATCGCCCAGCAAATCTCCGAGAATGACGTCGTTCTCTTCATGAAGGGCACCAAGGACATGCCGCAATGCGGGTTTTCGAGCCGCGTCGCGGGCGTGCTCAACTTCATGGGCGTGACCTACAAGGACGTCAACGTGCTGGCGGATCAGGACATCCGTCAGGGCATCAAGGACTATTCGGACTGGCCGACCATCCCGCAGCTCTACGTCAAAGGCGAGTTTGTCGGCGGCTGCGACATCATCACCGAGATGACCCTCTCGGGTGAACTGGATCAGCTCTTCGAGACCAAGGGCGTGAGCTTCAACAAGGAAGCTGCCGAGCAGATCCGCGCCGCCAACGCCTGAGCGCGGATCAAAGACCTATCGAAAGCCCCGCCAGTGGCGGGGCTTTCGCGTTTCAGCATCGGTCTGAGTTGGGTGCCGCCCGGCGGCCCTGAAACTCCGTCTCACTTGCGTCCGATGAAGCGGTCGAACCAACCCTTCGCACCTTCCTCGGCATCGTCCCAGGCTTCGCCCGCCTCCTCGAAAAGCGGATCGATCGAGCGCTGACGGAACTGCCGCCACATCGCGCGGATCGTCAGGACGATGATGACGAGCAGCGTCAGTATGATGATATTCGCCCAAGGGATAATGCGCGTATCGGGAGCGGGCACGACCTTCAGCCCGACCGCATTCGGAAAGATCGTCAGCCAGCGCGAGCGCCAGCCATAGCGCGTGACCGACACCCAGATCGGATCGGCCGAGGTCGAGATCAGCGACTCGGCCTGTGCCTGCAAATCCGAACTGTCGAGCTTGAAATAGGGCGGCCACCCCCAGCCGGTATCCTCGTTGCGAAAGACCAGTGTCTTGCCGTTCGGGCGCACCGTGTTGATGAAGCGCACATCGCGGCTCGTGGCGTTCGCAGTGCCTACATCGGGCGCGGCCCAGAAGATCGAGTTCTCGCCGAAGTCGATCCGGCGCACCTCGGTGCCGACGATCCGCACGATGTCATGGCGTGGCAGGTTGTAATGCAGGAACACGGCGGCGAAGCCGATCACGACCAGCCAGAAGCCCCATTTCACGTAACGCATCGCACCCTCACCTGTAATTCATCAGATAGACAATCAGCCCGACCACGACGATCGGCAGGACATAGACCAGCCAGATCAGCTTGCGCAGCAGACTTTTCTCGTAGTCTCGCATCCCGGCTTCGACGTAAGCCTCGCGTGTGGTCTCGGCCCGACCCTCGGCTGCGGCCTCGTTCCAATCCTCTTCCAGCGCCTCGCGCCGGACCGACCGGGCATAGAGACGCACCAGCCAGAACAGGACCGTCAGTAGGATCAGGCCGAATATCGCCAGTCGGATGAAGGCCAGCATCGCGCGCCCTCCTTGCCCCTCGCTGTCGCAAGCCTAGGCCGCGGCGGCGGGCTTGACCAGATCAGCCTTTGCGGCGCGCCATGCCGAGCCGGATCAGCTTGATCACGATCGCGGAGGCCGCGACCGGGATCAGCGCCATCACGTAGGTCGCGGCGAACATCTGCCGCGGTACGTAGCCGTTCGAGCAGCTCGCCGTGTCAGAGAAGAAATGCAGCACGAAGCCCGCGCCGCAGGCGGTGCCGGTCATGTAGAAGGCAGGCACGATCATCGCCACAGGCACCAACGCCAGAAGCTTCGCCCAGTCGTATTTCGACAGCCACCCTCCGACCGCGATGCAGAGCACAAGCGCGAAGGCCAAGAACAGGTTCATCCGGTCCCTCCGTAGGATTTTGTCCCGCAATAGCGCGCGCCGTCCGCGAAAGCCACGTGTTTTCAGTCCAGCTGTTTTCGCTTGGCCCGCCGCGCCGAGCGGCGCTAGCCTTGGGTATGGACCTTGCCACTCGCCTCAAGACCGCAATCGAAGCCCGCCGCGACGCGTTGATCGCGCTGACGCAGGCCTTGATCCGTATCCCGACGCTGAACCCGCCGGGGCGCAATTACCGCGAAATCTGCGAATATCTTGCCGAGCGTCTCTCCGAACGCGGGTTTGCGACCGAGATGATCCGCGCCCGTGGCGCGCCCGGCGACAGCGAGACCTATCCGCGCTGGAACCTCATCGCCCGCTTCGAGGGCGCGCGCCCCGGCGACTGCGTGCATTTCAATTCACATCACGACGTGGTCGAGATCGGCCATGGCTGGACCCGCGATCCGTTCGGCGCCGAGATCGACGGCGACCGCATCTACGGCCGCGGCGCCTGCGACATGAAGGGCGGGCTGGCGGCCTCGGTGATCGCTGCAGAGGCCTTCCTCGACACCTGCCCCGATTTCAGGGGCAGCATCGAGATTTCCGCCACTGCCGACGAGGAATCGGGCGGCTATGGCGGCGTGGCCTATCTGGCCGAGCAAGGCCGCTTCGATTCCGCCCGCGTGCAGCATGTCATCATCCCCGAGCCGCTGCACAAGGACCAGATCTGCCTCGGCCATCGCGGCGTCTGGTGGGCCGAAATCGAAACCCACGGCCGAATCGCGCATGGCTCGATGCCCTTCCTCGGCGACAGCGCGATCCGCCATATGAGCGCCGTTCTGAGCGAGATGGAGGAGACGCTCTATCCCCTCCTTCTGGGCAAGCATACCGAGATGCCCGTGATCCCCGAAGGCGCGCGCGCCTCGACACTGAACGTCAATTCGATCCATGGCGGCGCGCCGGAAGAGGAGGCCGATTACGCCGGCCTTCCCACGCCTTGTGTCGCCGATCACTGCCGCATCGTGATCGACCGCCGCTTTCTGATCGAGGAAGACCTTGCCGAGGTAAAGGCCGAAATCACAGACCTGATGGAACGCGTGAGGGCGCAGCGCCCGAGCTTCCGATACGAAATCCGCGACCTCTTCGAAGTGCAGCCCACGATGACCGACAAGGGCGCGCCCATCGTGCGTTCCACCGCCGCCGCGATCGAGGCCGTGCTGGGCCGCGAGGCGGCGTATGTCGTCTCGCCCGGCACCTATGACCAGAAACACATCGACCGCATCGGCCGGCTGCAGAATTGCATCGCCTACGGGCCGGGCCTTCTGGAACTCGCCCATCAGCCCGACGAATGGGTCGGCATCGAGGATATGGCCGACAGCGCGAAGGTCATGGCGCTGGTTCTGGCGGAACTGCTGGGTTCGTAGGGGCGCTGCCCCTCGGCGCGTGCCGCGCCTCACCCCGGGATATTTCAACCAAGGCGAAGCAGGATCACCCGGCCTTCGGGCTTGTCCAAGTATCCCGGGGGGCGACGCAGTCGCGGGGGCGGCGCCCCCTCGAGATATCAGACCGCGATATTGTCGATCAGACGCACATCGCCGAGCCAGATCGCGGCCAGCATCCGCGTCGGTTGCGACAGATCCGCCGCGGGCTTCAGCCCGTCGACCGTGCGCAGCTCGAGGTAATCGAGTTCCCCAAAGCCCGCTTCCTTCAACTCGGCTTTCGCATCGTTGAGCGCGCCTTCGACCGGCACGCCGTCGCGGATCTTCGCGGCCGCCTCCTGCATCACCTTATGCAGACGCGGCGCCAGTGCTCGCTCCTGAGCCGTCAGCCGCACATTGCGCGAGGACATTGCCAGACCGTCCTCTTCGCGGATGGTCGGGCAGCCGATGATGCGGATCGGCATGTTGAGATCGCGGGTAAGCTGCTGGACCACCTGCAATTGCTGCCAATCCTTCTCGCCGAAGAATGCGCGCCCCGCCTGCGTCATGCCGAAGAGCTTCGAGCAGACCGTCGCCACGCCATCGAAATGGCCCGGCCGGAAGGCGCCCTCGAGCGGCTCGGTGATACCCGACACGGACACGGTGGTAGAGAACCCGTCGGGATAGACCTCGTCCACACCGGGCGCGAAGAGCACGTCGACCCCTTCCGTTTCCAGAAGCGCCAGATCCTGTGCCTCGTCGCGCGGGTATTTGTCGAGATCCGAGGCATTGTTGAACTGCATCGGGTTCACGAAGACCGTCACGATCACGCGGTCCGATTGCTTGCGCGCGGCGCGGGCGAGACTGAGGTGGCCGTCATGCAGCGCGCCCATCGTCGGCACCACGCCGACCAGCATCCCCGAGCGCTTCCACGCCGCCACCTTGTCGCGCAGTTCAGCGGCCTTGCGGATCACCTGCGTCATTTCTTCACCTCATCGGCGAAGCTGTGCTCGGCTGCCGGGAAGCTGCGATCACGTACTTCGGCTGCGTAATCGGCGACGGCGGCTTCGGCTTCCTGACCGAGCTGGCCGAAACGCTTGACGAATTTCGGTTTGAAATCGGTGAAGAGGCCCAGCATGTCATCGACCACCAGCACCTGCCCGTCGCAGCCGGCGCCCGCGCCGATGCCGACAGTGGGGATAGCGACCATCTCGGTGATCTCGTCGGCCAGCCCCTGCGGCACTTTTTCCAGCACCACCGAGAACGCCCCCGCGTCGGCAACCGCCTTCGCATCCTTGACCAGACGCGCCCGGCTGTCGCCGCGGCCCTGCACCTTGTAGCCACCCAGCGTGTTCACCGATTGCGGGGTCAGCCCGATATGGGCCTGCACCGGGATACCGCGCGCGGTCAGGAAAGCGATGGTCTCGGCCATATGCGCGCCGCCTTCGAGCTTCACCGCCCCCGCGCCGGTCTCGGCCATCAGCCGCGACGCGTTGCGGAACGCCTGCGCCGGGCTTTCCTCGTAGGAGCCGAAGGGCATGTCGATCACCATCAGCGCGTTAGACAGACCGCGCGCCACGGCCTTGCCGTGGAGGATCATCATTTCCATGGTGACGCCCAGCGTCGAAGGCAGTCCGTGGAGCACCATGCCCACCGAGTCGCCGACCAGCACGAGATCGCAATGGCTGTCGACCAGCTTCGCAATCGGCGTGGTGTAGGCGGTCAGGCAAACGATCGGCGCGCCGCCCTTCATCGCGAGAATATCTGCGGGCATCTTCTGCCGCGTGGTTCCGGTGACGCTCATGGCATCCTCCTGATCTGCTTGCGCGCGAGTCCTAGCGTCACCCGGCCCGCAAGGAAAGACGTGAACGCGCAAACGCTGCGACATCGGGCGCGTCGCGCATGATTTTGCCCCGCTCGCGAAAAGACCGAGCCCCCATGAAAAACGGCGCGAGGTTGCCCCACGCGCCGCAGATTTCTTGTCCAAGATCGGTTCGATCAGTTGTTGCTATCGACACAGGTGCCGGTGCCAGAATAGCCGCAATCGACAGTGGAGTTGGCATTCTCTCCCGAGCCGCCGACCTCTTGGGCCATCGCGACCGAAGCCTGGTGCTGTTCCTCTTCGACTTTCTTCTGATCGGGAATCCGGCCCGCTTTCCACGCGGCCTCGTCTTCGTTGATCGCCACCTGATTATAGGCGGAGACCACGTAGCCCGAATGCAGCTGCACCACGGGCCCTTCCATCTCGAGGCTTTCGGCGCGGCTGCGAACCTTCACCGGCGTGCCCTTCGGCACTTTCGAGAACAGGTCGATGATGTCCTGGTTGAAGAGGCGGATACAGCCGGCCGACGTCGCACGACCGATCGAGGACGGGTCCATCGTGCCGTGAATCCGGTAATAGGTATCGCGGTTGCCCTGGTAAAGATAAAGCGCGCGCGCCCCCAGCGGGTTGTCCAGACCGCCCGGCAGACCGTCTTTCAGCGGCCCGTAGAGGTCGGGATCTTCCTGGATCATGTTCTGGGTCGGCGTCCAGCTCGGATATTCCTGCTTGCGCTCGATCGTGGCGCTGCCCGAGAAAGTCTTGCCATCGCGGCCCACGGCGATGCCGTAGCGCTCTGCCTTGCCCGGCTCGGTGATGTAGTAGAGGAAGCGCGCATAAGGATCGACGACGATCGTCCCGACGGCCTCGGGCCCGTGATAGGGCACGATCTGACGGCGGTTGCGCTCAACCAAATACTTCGGGTTGATCGCCGGGATGGTTTTCCCGTCATCTTCGCGCGCCTGATATTCCGAGGGCACGGCCTTCGTCGACTGGGTCGGTTGCGCGTAGCGCTGTTCCGGCGCACTCGCGCAGGCAGCCAAGATGCCAGCCAGCCCGAAGAGCATGGCCGGTCGGATCGCGCGTTTGAGCGTCGAATAACTCGCGGTCACTTGCAATATTCCTGTCTCTTTTTCGGTGGGCCTTCTGCCCGGTTCCGTCATTCAAGGGGCTAGATAGGGGAAAGTTCCCTCCACTCACACTCACATGAATGTGATCGGAGCGACTCCGGCAGATTCCTGCCCCCTTGATTTTCCGCGCGTGCAAGCGGAGCGTGCTGCGAAATCGCGTGACAAGAGGAGGTGCCGCGCATGAGTTTGCCGCTTTGGTTCGATCCCGAGGAGATACTGATCGGAGGCGTCTGGCACAAGCCCAATGCGCGCCTGCAAGTGGCATGCCCGTCCGATGGGCGCGAAATCGCGCAGATCGCCCGCGGCGGCTCGGAGGAGATCGACGCGGCGGTCGAGGCCGCGCAGGCCGCGCTTGCGGGCGAATGGGGGCAGTTGAGCGCGGCGGAACGCGGGCGGCTCCTGCTGAAGATGTCGGGGCTCGTGCTGGCCCATGCCGAGGATCTCGCGGTGATCGAGGCGCTCGATGTCGGCAAACCACTGACGCAGGCACGGGCCGATGTGGCGGCGCTCGCGCGCTATCTCGAATTCTACGGCGGCGCCGCCGACAAGGTGATGGGCGAGACGATCCCCTATCTCAACGGCTACACCGCCTACACGCTGCGCGAGCCGCACGGCGTTACTGCGCATATCGTGCCGTGGAACTACCCGATGCAGATCATCGGCCGCTCGGTCGGGGCCGCGCTGGCGATGGGCAACGCGGCGGTCGTGAAACCCGCCGAGGAAGCCTCGCTCACCGCGCTGGCCTTCGGACGGATCGCGCAAGAAGCCGGAATGCCAGCCGGGGCGCTCAATATCGTGCCCGGTCTGGGCGAAGAAGCCGGCGCCGCGCTCTCGGCCCATCCGGGGATCGACCACATCTCCTTCACCGGATCGGTCGCGGTGGGCCAGCGCATCCAAGCTGCGGCGGCCACCAATGTCGTGCCCGTCACGCTGGAACTCGGTGGCAAATCCCCGCAGCTCGTCTTCGCCGATGCCGATCTCGACCGCGCGCTGCCCTTCCTCGTGAATGCGGGCATCCAGAACGCGGGCCAGACCTGCTCGGCCTCGTCGCGCATCCTCGTACAGCGCAGCCGCTACGACGAGGTTCTGGAAATGATGGCCGCACGCTATCGAAGCCTCGTCGCGGGACCCGCGCTTGGCGATCACGACCTCGGCCCGCTGATCTCGGCGCGGCAGAAGGAGATCGTCGAGGGCTACCTCGCGCTCGCCGCCGACCTTACTATCGCGGCCCGAGGCCGGATCGCCGAGGACGCCCCGGCGAGCGGCCATTACGTCGCGCCGACCCTGATCGGTGGCGGCCACGGCGCACATCGGCTTGCGCAGGAGGAAATCTTCGGCCCGGCGCAGATCGTCATCCCCTTCGAGGACGAGGAAGAGGCCGTCGCGATCGCGAACGGCACAGAATACGGGCTCGTCGCCTCGGTCTGGTCGGAGAATGGCGGACGGACGATGCGGCTCGCTCGGCGGCTCCGCGCGGGGCAGGTCTTCCTGAACAATTACGGCGCGGGCGGCGGGGTGGAGCTTCCCTTCGGCGGCATCGGCAAATCCGGGCACGGGCGCGAGAAAGGGTTCGAGGCGCTCTATGGCTTCTCCGTCCTGAAAACCGTCGCCGCCTGGCATGGCTGAGGGTTTCGGCTTGGCGGAAATACCCCGGGGGTGAGGCGGGATCAGCGGCCTTCCGGTGGAAGGACGCCCCGACGAACGCCCGAAGCGCAAGCGAAGGGCCGGAACCGGGGCAGAGCCCCCTTGCACCCGATGTGTCCTGCGACAACAGTAGGCCCCGAGGAGGAGGAGAGATGAGACTGGAAGGCAAAAGCGCGATCGTCACCGGCGCGGGCTCGGGCTTCGGGGCGGGGATCGCGCGCCGCTTCGCCGCCGAGGGCGCGCGTGTACTGGTCGCGGATCTCAACGCGGAGGCCGCACAGGCCATTGCGGACGAAACCGGCGGCGTGGCCTGCACCGTGGATGTCAGCCGCGATGCGGACGTTGCTGCCATGGCGGAGGCCGCACGCGAGGCCTTCGGTCAGATCGACATTCTGGTGAACAACGCCGGGACCACTCATCTGCCGAAGCCGATGGAGGACGTGAGCGAGGAGGAATTCGATCGAATCCTGAGGGTGAACGCGAAATCGGTCTACCTGACGGCGCGCCATATCGTGCCGGAGATGAAGGCGCGCGGCGCGGGCGCGATCCTGAACGTGGCCTCCACCGCCGGCGTCAGTCCGCGGCCCAATCTGAGTTGGTACAACGCCTCGAAGGGCTGGATGATCACAGCCACCCGCGCGATGGCGGTCGAGCTGGCGCCGTCCGGCGTGCGGGTCAACGCGATCAACCCGGTCGCCGGAGAGACCCCGCTCCTGAAGAGCTTCATGGGTGAGGACACACCGGAGATTCGTGCGAAGTTTCTCTCCACCATCCCGCTCGGGCGGTTTTCGACCCCCGAAGATATGGCGAATGCAGCGCTGTTCCTGTGCTCGGACGAGGCGAGCATGATCACCGGCGTCGCGCTGGAAGTAGATGGCGGGCGCTGTATCTGAGAACAGCGGTTTGACTTGGGGGCGTTGCCCCCAAACCCCCAGGATATTTGGACCAAGAGGAAGATGAAGGCAGGGCCGAACAATCTGATCACCGATATCGCCGGGCTGCGCGTGGGCAATGCCGAAGATGCGGGCCTGCGCTCGGGCGTGAGCGTTCTGGTCGGCGAGCGCCCCTTCACGGCGGCGGTGCAGGTGATGGGCGGCGCCCCCGGGACGCGGGAGACCGATCTTCTTGCGCCGGACAAGCTGGTGCAGGAGGTCGATGCGCTTGTGCTCTCGGGCGGTTCGGCCTTCGGGCTTGGTGCCTGCGATGGGGTGATGGCGGGGCTGCGCGCGCAAGGCCGCGGTTTCGCGGTGGGCGATCAGCGCGTTCCGATCGTGCCCGGCGCGATCCTGTTCGATCTGCTCAATGGTGGCGGCAAGAGTTGGGTCGACACGCCCTATCCCGGGCTCGGGCGCGCGGCGCTCCAGGCGGCTTCTGAGCGGTTCGAGATCGGCAGCGCCGGGGCGGGCTTCGGGGCGATGACCGGCACGGTGAAGGGCGGACTTGGCTCAGCTTCGGCCGTGCTGGAGAGCGGCTTCACGGTGGGGGCACTCGTAGCAGTGAATGCGCTCGGCTCGGCGACCGTCGGCGAGGGGCCGCATTTCTGGGCCGCGCCTTGGGAAATCGCGGGCGAATTCGGCGGGCTCGGTCCAGCGCCCCGGCACGATCCCGGCACCGAGCCCGAACCGACGAAACGCCAGGGCGAGGCCACCACCATCGCCATCGTCGCGACCGATGGAGCCCTCAGCCAAGCGCAGGCGCAGCGCATGGCCACCGCGGCCCATGACGGCATGGCGCGGGCCATCGTGCCCTCGCACACGCCGATGGACGGCGATCTGATCTTCGCCGCCGCGACCGGCGAGAAGCCCCTGCACGACCCGGTCCGCGACCCGTTCCAGCTTGGCCATGCGGCGTCTTGCGTGCTTGCCCGGGCCATCGCCCGCGCCATCTATGAGGCCAAAGAACACCCCGGCGATCTGCAGCCCTGCTGGCGCAGCCATTACGGAACATCCCACACCCCGGCGCATTGACCGGACGACCCATCCAGCCCTTCGGAGGACATCATGCTCGACGACAAGACCGACCTCAAATCCATCCTCAAGGATCCCTCGCTTCTGGTGACCAAGGCCCTCGTCGCGGGCGAATGGGTCGATGCCGATGACGGCACCACCTTCGAGGTGACCAACCCGGCGCGCGGCGACGTGATCTGCACCGTGCCCGATCTGGGCCGCGCCGAAACCGCGCGCGCCATCGCCGCTGCAGACGAGGCGATGAAGGACTGGGCGGCGCGCACCGGCAAGGAACGCGCGCAGATCATGCGCAAATGGTACGACCTGATGATGGAGAACCAGGACGATCTCGGCGCGATCCTGACCGCCGAGATGGGCAAGCCGCTGGCCGAGGCGAAGGGCGAGATCGCCTATGGGGCAGGCTTCATCGAGTGGTTCGGCGAAGAGGCCAAGCGCGTCTACGGCGAAACGATCCCGGGCCATCAGCGCGACAAGCGGATCACCGTGATCAAGCAGCCGATCGGGGTCGCCGCCTCGATCACGCCTTGGAACTTTCCCAACGCGATGATCGCGCGCAAGGCGGGCCCGGCGCTTGCCGTCGGCTGCGGCTTCGTCTGCCGCCCGGCCTCGGAGACGCCGCTCTCGGCGCTGGCGATGGCGGTACTGGGTGAACGGGCGGGCCTGCCCAAAGGCATCCTCTCGGTCATCACCTCCGCGAAAGCCTCCGATATCGGCAAGGAATTCTGCGAGAACCACACCGTGCGCAAGCTGACCTTCACCGGCTCGACCGAGGTGGGCCGTATCCTGCTGCGTCAAGCGGCGGATCAGGTGATGAAGTGCTCGATGGAGCTGGGCGGCAACGCGCCCTTCATCGTGTTCGACGACGCAGATCTCGATGCGGCGGTCGAAGGCGCGATGGCGTCGAAATTCCGCAACAACGGTCAGACCTGCGTCTGCGCCAACCGCATCTACGTCCAGTCCGGGGTCTATGACGCTTTCGCCGAGAAGCTGGCCAAGGCGGTCGAGAAGCTCAAGGTGGGCGATGGTCTGAAGGAAGGCGTAGAGGCCGGTCCGCTGATCAACGAGGACGCGGTCAAGAAGGTGCAGGAGCACATTCAGGACGTGCTCGACCACGGCGGCTCGATCGTCACCGGCGGCGCGCGGCACGAGATGGGCGGTACCTTCTTCCAGCCGACCGTGCTGACCGGAGTCACACAGGAGGCCAAGGTATCGCATGAGGAGACCTTCGGCCCGGTCGCCCCGCTCTTCAAGTTCGAGACCGAGCAGGAGGCGATCGCCAAGGCCAATGACACGATCTTCGGCCTCGCGAGCTATTTCTACGCCCGCGACGTGGGCCGCATCACCCGCGTGCAGGAGGGTCTGGAATACGGGATCGTCGGCGTGAACACCGGCCTGATCTCGACCGAAGTCGCGCCCTTCGGCGGCGTGAAGCAATCCGGTCTGGGCCGCGAGGGGTCGCATCACGGCGTCGAGGACTATCTCGAGATGAAATATATCTGCCTCGCGGTCTGAGACCGAGCCGAGGCGGAAGGACAGTTCAGAGGGCGGGCCGCGTGTCCGCCCTCTCTTTCATTAATACTCACCGCTGCTTATCTTGTTCGTGAACGAGGACGAGGGGCAGGCTTTGGGCATTTCCGACATTGCGGACGGCATCACGCGCGGGATCGAAGGCATGGGCCAATCGGTCTCGGAAGCGCTGTTCGAACCGGTGATCCGGCTCGGCGTGACGGGTCTGTCGCGCGCGGGCAAGACCGTGTTCATCACTTCGCTGGTCGCGAACCTGCTGGACCGAGGGCGGATGCCTGCGCTGGGGTCCGCCTCCGACATCACCGCCGCCTATCTGCAGCCGCAGCCGGACGACACCGTGCCGCGCTTCGACTACGAGAGCCACCTTGCCGCGCTGACTGGCCCGTCACCGCATTGGCCGGACGGCACGCGCGCGGTCTCGGAGCTGCGCCTGTCCTTCCGCATCCAGCCGCGCGGGATACTGGGCGCGGTGCGCGGGCCGCGCGTCGTGCATCTCGACATCGTGGATTATCCCGGCGAGTGGCTGCTCGACCTCGGGCTGATGGACAAGAGCTATGCCGAGTGGTCGGCCGAGGCGCTGGCGCGTCTGCCGAACCGTCCGCAAGGCGCAGAGTATCTGGCGCAGTCCGAAGCGACGGATGGCACGGCGGAGTTCACCGAGCTGCAGGCCAAGGCGCTGGCGGCGGGCTTCACCCGGTATCTGGTCGCGGCGCGCGATGCGGGGTTCTCCGATTGCACGCCGGGGCGCTTCCTGCTGCCCGGAGAGATGGCCGGATCGCCCGCGCTGACCTTCGCGCCGCTGCCCGCGGGCGACGCCCCACGCGGCTCGCTCCGGCGAGAGATGGAGCGGCGCTACGACGCCTATAAGCGCGAAGTGGTCCGCCCCTTCTTCCGCGACCATTTCGCCAAGATCGACCGGCAGGTGGTGCTGGTCGACGTACTGGGCGCGATCCACTCCGGGCCTGCCGCGCTCGACGATCTGCGGCAGGCGATGGCGGATATCCTGGCGGCCTTCCGCCCGGGGCGCGCGAGCTGGCTGACCTCGCTGATCGGCGGCAAACGGGTGGAGAGAATCCTCTTCGCCGCCACCAAGGCCGATCACCTGCATCACACCCAACACGCCCGCCTCACCGCGATCACCGGCGCACTGCTGCGCGAGGCCAGGGACCGTGCCGATTTCGCGGGCGCGAAGACGCTGGCCCTGTCGATCGCGGCCCTGCGCAGCACGACGGAAGAAACCCTCACCCATGACGGGGCGGAGTTGCAGGCGGTACGCGGGCGGCTGGAGAATGGTAAATCGGTCGCGCTCTATCCCGGCGAATTGCCCGCCGACCCGGCGCAGCTTCTCTCGCCCGCCGCCCAAGGGGCCAGCGCATGGCTTGACGAAGACTATTCGATCATGAACTTCGCCCCGGCCCCGGTGATCCTGAGGCCCGGCGAAGGCCCGCCGCATATCCGGCTCGACCGCGCGGCCGATTTCCTGATCGGGGACAAGCTATGAAAAAACCGGTGATGATCGAGATCGAGGACGCGCCCTCGCCCGCCGAGGCCGCGCCGATCGAGGATATGCCGAGCGCGACCGAGGAACGGCTGGAAGGCCGCGCCATGCAGATCGCGACCCGACTGGGGGCACGCCGCGCCTCGCCCATCGTGCGGTTCTTCTGGCGCGCGACAGTGGCGCTGGTCGGTTTCCTGATTTCCGTCGCGCTCTGGCGCTTCATCGACGGGCTGTTCGCCACCCATCCGATCCTCGGCTGGATTGGCACCGCGCTGGTAGCGGCCTTCGCGCTTGGCGCGCTGCTGATCACGGCGCGCGAAATCGCCGCCTTCTCGCGGCTGGCGCGGCTCGACAAGGTCCACAAGGAAGTCTCGGAAGCGTTGAGCGCCGACGACCTAAGCCGCGCCCGCAAGGTGACGGCCCATGTCTCCGGCCTCTATGCCGCGCGGCCCGAAATGGATTGGGCGCGCAAACGACTGGCCGAGCAAACGGGCGAAGTGCTCGACACCGACACGCTGATGGGGCTGGCAGAGACAGAGCTGATGGGACCGCTCGACGCCGCGGCCCGGCTGGAGATCGAAGCCGCGTCGCGCACCGTCGCCACGGTGACCGCCGTCGTGCCGCTTGCGCTGGCCGATGTGTTCACCGCGCTTACCGCAAACCTGCGGATGATCCGGCGCATCGCGGAAATCTATGGCGGGCGCTCGGGCACACTCGGCTCGGTGCGGCTGGCGCGGACTGTGATGACCCATCTCGTCGCGACCGGCGCGGTAGCGGCGGGCGACGATCTGATCGAGACCGTCACCGGCGGTCATCTGGTCTCGAAACTTTCGCGCCGCTTCGGCGAAGGCGTGATCAACGGCGCGCTCACCGCCCGAGTCGGCATCGCCGCGCTGGAGGTCTGCCGCCCGATGCCCTTCCGCAAACTGCAAAAGCCGCGCGTGACCAACCTGATCGGCCGGTCGCTGACGGGCGTGTTCGGGAAAAAAGAGGACTGATCCTCTTCTTCTTGGCTTAAATATCCCGGGGGCTGGCGGTGCCAGCGGGGGCAGAGCCCCCATTGTCATTTCAGTTTCGGAATACCGCCTGGAAGCGTCTCGCGTTCGACCACGCCCTGACGCAGGCTCATGCCAATGCGATGGGCGAGCGCTGACCAACCTTTCGCCTGTTCAGGCGAGAGCTCCTCGCGCAGCACCTTGTCGAATTCTGCAAGCCAGGTCGAAAACATGCCCGGGCGCACGTTGCCCGCCGCCCGGTGGACCTGCATGGGCGAGCCGTCATAGACCGGTTTGCGCAGGATCGCGTTCTTCCAGAACCGTGCGACCTTGTCCTCATGTGTCGGCCAGTCGGTGACATGCACCGCAAAGACCGGGCCCAGCATCGCATGTTCCCGGACGCGCTCGTAGAAGCGCGCGACGACGCGGTCGATCTCGGCCTCGGTGATCTCGAAACGTGCCAGGGGATTAGCCATCGCCGAACAGGTCCGTCTGCGGGGTTGCCGGTTTCGGAGCTTCCAGCCCCAGATGCCGCCACGCCCGCGCGCCCAGCATCCGCCCGCGCGGGGTGCGGCTGATCAGGCCCTGTTGCAGCAGGTAAGGTTCGATGACTTCCTCGATCGCGTCGCGACTTTCCGAGAGCGCCGCCGAGAGCGTCTCCACCCCCACCGGGCCGCCGCCGTAATGATCTGCCATCAGCATCATGTAGCGCCGGTCCGCGCCGTCGAGACCGAGATTGTCGACGCCCAGCCGCGTCAACGCCCGGTCCGCGATTTCGCGGGTCAGCCGCCCGTCGCCTTCGACCAGCGCGAAATCGACGACTCGGCGCAGCAGGCGGCCAGCGATGCGCGGGGTGCCGCGGGCGCGCTTGGCGATCTCGCGGGTGCCTTCGGGATCGGACGGGATACCCAGCAGCCGCGACCCGCGCGTCACGATCAGGTCCAGCTCATCCTCGGTGTAGAATTGCAGTCGGGTCGGGATGCCGAACCGGTCGCGCAGCGGCGTCGTCAGCAAACCGAGCCGCGTCGTCGCGCCGACCAGCGTGAAAGGCTGCAATTCGATCCGCACAGTGCGCGCGGCGGGGCCTTCCCCGATCACGAGGTCGAGCTCGAAATCCTCCATCGCGGGATAGAGCACTTCCTCGACCGCCGGATTCATCCTGTGAATCTCGTCGATGAACAGTACGTCGCGCGCTTCGAGATTGGTCAGGATCGCAGCAAGATCACCCGCCTTGGCCAGAACCGGCCCCGAGGTCATCTTGAAATTCACGCCCAGCTCGCGCGCCATGATCTGCGCGAGCGTCGTCTTGCCCAGACCGGGCGGGCCGTGGAACAGCGTGTGATCCATCGCCTGGCTGCGCATCTTCGCGCTCTCGATGAAGACCCGCAGATTGGCGCGGGCCTCGGCCTGACCGGTGAATTCTTCCAGCGCCTGAGGCCGCAGAGCGCGGTCGGCGTCTTCGGGCAAGCGGTCGGGCCGCAACGTGGGATCGGGTTCGCTCATCGTCATCTACTGTCGCGCCTTTGGCGGAGGGGAGCAAGCGGGGCCCTGCCCCGCACCCCGGGATATTTAGATCAAGAAGAAGATCAATCCTTCGGGGCCAGGAGCCGAAGCGCCGCGCGGATCAGCTTGGCGGTATCGGTGACCTCCGGATCGTCATTGGCCTGCGCCACAGCCCCTGCCGCGTCCGAGGGCGCGTAGCCCAAATTGGTGAGCGCAGAAATCGCCTCGGCGGTGAAGTTCACCTTCGGCGTGGCGGCGGGCGCAGCTTTCTTCGCGGGCTTTTTCGCGGGCGCATCCTCGATCACCTCGGGAGAGGCGTCGACGGTCAATTCCGCGCCCATTGCCATGACGGAAGGTGCTTTCTCTTTCAGTTCCAGCACCACACGTTGCGCGAGTTTCGGACCGACGCCGGGGGCCGATTTCACCGCTGACCAATCGCCCAGCGCGATCGCCCGGCCCAGCCCTTCCGCGCCGAGCGTGCCGAGGATCGCGAGCGAGGCTTTCGCACCGATCCCCTGTACCGAGGTCAGCAGCCGGTGCCATTCCTTCTCCAGCAGCGTCGGGAAGCCGAAGAGTTGCAAAAGGTCTTCGCGCACCAGAAGGTCGGTATAGAGCGCGCAGGCCTGGCCTACGGGCGGCAGAGATTGTGCAGTGCGCTGGCTGACATGGACGACATAGCCCACCCCGCGCACGTCGATCATGACGTGGTCGAGCGCGCGGTGGATGATGACGCCTGCGATGCGACCGATCATGCGCGCCTCCGTTGCGTCGTGCCGAGGGCCTCGCGGGAGAGCTGCGCCGCGTTCATCCGGGCCGCCGATTGCAGGTGGAAGGCGTGGCAGATCGCGATGGCGAGCGCATCGGCGGCATCCGGGCCTTCGAACTGTACGCCGGGCAGTTGGTGGCGCACCATGTGCTGCACCTGCGTCTTGTCGGCATGACCGACGCCGACGACGGTTTTCTTGATCGCGTTCGGGGCGTATTCGCCGACCTCGAGCCCCGCCTGCGCCGGCGCCAGAAGCGCGATGCCGCGCGCCTGCCCCAGTTTCAGCGTCGCAACGGCGTCCTTGTTGACGAAGGTCTGCTCCACCGCCGCGGCCTCGGGCGCGTGAGTCGCGATGACCGCGCTCAGCCCTTCGTGCAGCACCAGCAGGCGCTTTGCCAAATCCTTACCTTCGGAGTGGAGAATCCCGTTCGCGACGTGCCTGAGCCGCGATCCGTCCATCTCGATCACGCCCCATCCGAGATTGCGCAACCCCGGATCGATCCCGATCACCCGCATCTGCCCTGCCTCGTTCTCGTGTTGTTTCGCAAGAACTAGCACGAAAAGGGAACATCGGCCAGAGGCGATGCAGAAACGGGCCTTCTATCACATGCGATTCCTGCATGGCGGGGCTGCCAAAACTGAGATTGTTTTCGCGCTCTGCCAGTCTTATCTGCGCCTCAGAAGATGGAATGCCCGAAACTTGAGCAGTTTGTGAACGAAGGATCCTCCCCATGGCTTCGATGGATATCAACACCCGCATGAGCCGCAGCGCCCGACCGAGCGTCATCACCTCGCTGATCGCCGCCCTGCACGACTGGAACGACGCACGCGTCACCCGCAAGGCTCTGATGAAGCTCAGCGACCGCGCGCTGGACGATATCGGCCTGACCCGGCTCGACGTGGCGCGTCTGCGCTAAGTCGACCGAAAGGTCATGCGAAAAGGGCTGCCCCGGCAACGGCGCAGCCCTTTCTTTTTGGGATACAGGCTTGGGTACCTAGCCGATGAACGGTGCGAGCCAGCCGGCGATTTTCCGGGTAATCGGATCGGCATGCATGATCCAGGCCCCCACCCGTTCGAATTGCGAACCACCCGCGAGGCTTGCGACACGCGCCTCGTAGCTAGCCTGCCCAACCTGCGCGAGCATCGCGCCCTTCACCAGCAGAATACCGGCGAAGATCAGCGCCACACCGCGCAACGGAAAATGGCGCCGCACCTTGGGACGCATGGAGTCGAAATAGCTGCGGCCCAAGGCACCGGACGCCTCGAATGCGCCGCCAGCCTGATGAATCTGGTCGATCCGATGCAGCCGCTTTTCAAAGGACTCTATTTGTGGATCGCGCATGGCAAACCCCGTTGACTGCGATGCCCCGAAGGCAATTTCTCAAGACAGGGTAAAGCAATCCTTACGACAATCAGAGCGGATTTGTGGCGGATTAGGCGCGCTGCATGACCAATGTCGTCCATTCGCCGAATTCCTTACGCGAATGGGAAACAAAGCCCTGCGCCTGATAGGCGGCGACGACTTCATCGGCCTGTTCGTTGAGAATCCCGCTGAGGATCACAAAGCCCGATTCGGCGCAGTTGCGGCCCATTTCGGGGGCAAGCGCGACGAGCGGGCCTTTCAGGATATTGGCGAAGATCAGATCGAAGGGGGCGGCCTCTTTCAGGCGCGGATCGCCGAAGCCCGCGGCCTCGATGCAGATCACGCGGCCTTCGAGTCCGTTCACCGCGACATTCGCCGCTGCCGTTTCCACCGCGACCGGATCGATATCGGAGGCCAGAACCGGTTCGGGCCAGAGCTTCGCCGCTGCCATCGCCAGAACGGCGGTGCCGCAGCCTATATCGGCGACGTTGTGGAAGGTGTGACCCTCGTTCGCCAGATCGTCGAGCGCGGTCAGGCAGCCCGAGGTGGTCCCGTGATGGCCCGTCCCGAAGGCCATCGCCGCATCGATCCGCAGGGCGATCGTATCGGCGGGAATTTTGTCCTCGTCATGGCTGCCGTAGAGGAAGAAGCGGCCCGCGCGCACCGGGGCCAGTTCGCGCCGCACATGGGCGACCCAATCGGTCTCCGGGATTTCCGAGACGACGAAGGGCTGCGCCCCGTGCGAGATCGCCAGCAGGTCGAGCGCCACGTCGTCAGGTGCCTCGAGGAAATAGCCCGAGACCTCATAGCGGCCCGACCCGTCCTCGATCTCGAACACGCCCGTGCCATAGGGGCCGGGATCGAGCTCTTCGAGACGTTCGGACAGCGCCTCGGCGGCCTCGCGATCGGCCAGCGTGGTAAAGGCGGTGAAGGTGGTCATGGGGCGCGCTCCTCGGGATGGTTGCGCCCGGGCTTAGGGCCGCGGGCGCGAACCGTCAAGCGGCCCGCGCGCCCATCGGATCACGCGTTCAGCCCGATCGGGCAGGTCACGCCGGTCCCCCCGATGCCGCAATAGCCGCCGGGGTTCTTCTCCAGATATTGCTGGTGATAATCCTCGGCATAGTAGAAGGGCGGCGCGTCCATGATCTCGGTGGTGATAGTTCCGTAGCCCGCCGCACTCAGGCGCTCTGCATATGCGTCGCGCGAGGCTTCGGCCGCCTCTTGCTGCGCGTCGGTATAGGTGTAAATGCCCGAGCGATACTGGGTGCCGCGATCATTGCCCTGACGCATGCCCTGGGTCGGATCGTGGTTTTCCCAGAAGATGCGGAGCAAATCGTCGTAACTGACCTTGGCCGGATCGTAGATCACGCGGACCACCTCGTTATGGCCGGTCATGCCGGTGCAGACCTCGCGATAGGTCGGGTTGGGCGTCGGCCCGCCCGCGTAACCGACCATGGTCAGCCAGACGCCGTCGGTGTTCCAGAAGATACGCTCGACGCCCCAGAAGCAGCCCATGCCGAACATCGCCTCTTCCATGCCTTCGGGCACCGGCGAGCGCAGGTCGCGACCCCAGAGGAAATGCGGCTCTGCCAGAGGCATCGCCTCGTCGCGGCCCGGCAGGGCCTCGGCCTTGGTGGGAATGGTGGCGGGTTTTCCGAACAGCATTGTGAGTCTCCCTTTCGCGCCCCTCTCAGATAGGTGCGGCTCGACGAAATTTCCAGTTCACGCCGGAACCGGGCCAAGCCCCTGCAGCACGGTCTCGTAGCCTTTCGAGGGGTGACGCGGCACCAGCAGCGCAAGCCCCAGCGAAATCAACGCCATCGAGGCCGCCAGCCCGAAAACCGCGCCGGGCGAGACCATCCAGAGATAGCCCAGCGTCACCGGCAGGAAGACGGCGGCGATATGGTTGATCGTGAAGGCGACGGCGGCGGTGGGCGCGATATCCTCGGGGTCGCAGATCTTCTGAAAATAGGTCTTCTGCGCGAAAGCCAGCGCGAACAGCAGATGATCGACGACATAGAGCGCGCAGGCGAGCCAGATGCCCCAGCCGAACCAGTAGATCCCGCCATAAGAAAGAAACAGCAGCGTCAGCCCGACATATTCGAAGATCAGCGCGCGGCGCTCGCCGAAGCGATGCACGAAGCGGCCCATCGCCGGCGCGGCGGCCATGTTGACCGCGAAATTGATCAGGAAGAGCGCGGTGATCTCGTCCACCCGCAGCCCGAAGCGCTCGACCATCATGAAGGCGGCGAAGACCACGAAAATCTGCCGACGCGCACCCGCCATGAACGTGATCGCGTAATAGAGCCAGTAGCGGCGACGCAGCACGAATTTCTTCGATTGCGGCTCGCGGGTGTGGAACTGCGGATAAATCAGCGCGGCGGCCGCCATCATCACCATCGTCGCGATCCCGGCGGTGGCGTAGACGAACTCGTAGCTGAGATTGAAGGTCTTCCATGTCAGCACCAGCACCGCATAGGCGGCGAGCGACGCGCCTGAGCCGATGGCCACGATCCGCCCCAGCGTCTGTGGCGCCTTTGCCTTGTCGATCCACTGCAATTGCAGCGACTGGTTCACCGTCTGGAAATAGTGAAACCCGATCGACGAGAGCAGCGTCACGATGATGAGCCCGGCGAAGCTCGGGAAAAGGGCGGTCACCGCCGTCGCCCCGCCCAGAAGCAGCAGCGACAGGATGGCCAGCGTCTGCTCGCGCATTACCCAGAGCACGACGATCACCCCGATCGCGAGGAACCCCGGCACTTCGCGGAAGCTTTGCAGCCAGCCGATATCGACGCCGTCGAAATTCACCACGTCGATGACGAAGTTGTTCAGGAGCGCCGACCAGGTGGCGAAGGAGATCGGCATGGCAGCGGCCATGACGTAAAGCAGCGCTTCGGGTCTGCGCCAGCGGGGCAGCTCGTGGGCTTCGTCGAGCGGGACGGAACGGAACTTCATCATGCTTTCCTTAGACGCGACGGCAGCGTCCACGGCAAGTCTGCAAAAGGTGCGACCTGACTCAGATCAATGTGCGTTTCTGCGGTTTCTGGCAAAACCCGTGCGCGAACGGGAGATCTGGCTATGGACATCATCGCACTCATCGAGCGGATCGGCGAAGGCCCCACGGCGGCGCTTTTCGGGGTCATCACCGGGCTCATCTTCGGCGTGGCCGCGCAGAAATCGAACTTCTGCCTGCGGGCTGCGACCGTGGAATTCGCGCGGGGCAAGCTGGGCGGCAAGGTCGCGGTCTGGTTTCTGACCTTCTCGACCGCGCTGGTCTGGGTGCAGAGCGCGCAGTTGCTTGACCTGTTCCGGCAGGCCGACAGCCGGATGATGTCGGTGCCGGGCTCGTGGTCGGGCGCGATCATCGGCGGCCTCATTTTCGGCGTCGGCATGGTGCTGTCGCGCGGATGTTCGGGGCGGCTTCTCGTGCTCGCGGCGACGGGCAACCTGCGCTCGGTCGTCTCGGGGCTGATCTTCGCCGTGACCGCCACGATGAGCCTCAAGGGCATACTCGCACCGCTGCGCGATAGACTCGCCGGCCTCTGGATTACCGGGGCGCAGAACGTGAATATCCTCGACGCGCTGCATCTGCCGGACTGGACCGGGCTCGCCGTCGGCATCGTCTTCGCCATCGCAGGCATGTATCTGGCCAAGCGCAACGAGATTGGTGTGAAGACGTGGATCTTCGCCTCCGGCGTCGGCTTCGCGGTCGCGGTGGGCTGGGTGCTCACCTTCATGCTGAGCCAGGTCGCATTCGATCCGGTGCCGGTCAATTCCGTCACCTTCTCGGGCCCCTCGGCCAATACGCTGATGTTCTTCCTCGACCGCCATTCGGTGCTGGAATTCGACGTCGGCCTCGTGCCGGGCGTGGTGCTCGGGGCGTTCCTGAGCTCGCTCCTCTCGCGCCAATTCGCATGGCAGGGCTTCGACTCGGTGCCGGTGATGCGGCGCTCGATGATCGGGGCTGTCTTCATGGGCTTTGGCGCGATGCTCGCCGGCGGTTGCGCCATCGGCAACGGGGTGACGGGCACCTCGGTTCTCGCGGGCACCGCGTGGCTGGCGCTGTTCTGCATGTGGATCGGTGCGATGGTGACCGACTTCCTTCTGGACCAGCGCAGCATGACACCTTCCACAGCCTGCTAAGCGCGCTCTTGCGCTTGCGAATAGCGCGTCCCGAGAGTCTCGGGGCGCCTACGCGCCTTCCTGCCGAAGCGCGAAGCTGCGCGAATCCTCACCTTACGGCACCCGTAAAAAAGCGTTAGATATTTCAGGGAAGAACCGCCGTGGAACTCGCGAAACGCCAGTTCTCGGCGCTGCATTTAGCAAGCACCACAGCTGCCGTACGAAATACCTTGCAAAAAATCGCTTTCGGGGAAAATCGTGATCGCTGTCATGTCTTATGACACTGGGCGCAACGGATTTATCTGAGCATAGGTGGAATATGAAAGCCTGCGCATGAAAACCACTGCACCGCCCTCACCCTCATCCGACCCCATGCCCCGGTCCCGACTCACCGATCCGGCGCGCCTTCGGGCATTACGCGAGACCGGACTGCTGGAGAGCGCTCCCGCAGACATCTTCGCGCGTGCGACGCGTCTCGCGACGCGGGTGACCGGCGTGCCTATCTCGCTGGTTTCGATGGTCGACGAGAACCGTCAGGTCTTCGTGGCGCAAAGCGGGCTGGATCGCTTCGACGCCCATTCTCCATCGGAGACGCCGCTCACCCATTCCTTTTGCCGCTATGTCGTGGAAACCGATGCGCCGCTGCGTGTGTCCGACGCGCGCGAGGATGCGGTGCTGGGCGAGAATGGCGCGGTGCGCGATCTGGGCGTGATCGCCTATCTCGGTGTGCCGTTGCGCACGATCGAGGGGCAACCGCTCGGCGCGTTCTGCCTGATCGACCGCGAGGCGCGGCAATGGACCGAGGAAGAGTACGAAGCTCTGTCCGACATCGCCGCGGGCGTCGAGGCGGAAATCCGGCTACGCCACCAGATCAACGTCGCCCACCGCGAAGAAAACCGCTACCGCGCCATTCTCGATCAGATGCCGGTCGGCGTGGGCGTGGCCGAGCTGGGCACCGGGCGGCTCCTCGATCTGAACGCGACCGCGATCGAGATGTTCGGCGTGAAGAACGGCGAGGTGGGCAAGCAGCTCGCCTTCGACGCTTATACGCCGGAAGGCCGCAAGCTCAGCCTCAGCGAATTTCCGATCGTGCGCGCCGCACGCCACGGCGAAAAGATCAACCATATGGAGCTGCGCTGCGTGCGCCGCGACGGAAGCGAAAGCAACCTGCTGATCTCGGCGCAACCGATCGAGAGCGATCCGCCGGTGGCCGTGGCCACCGCGCTCGACATTTCCGAGCTGAACGAGGCGCGCGAACGTGCGGCCGACATTGACCGGCGTCTCGCGAATTTCCACGAAATCACCTCCGACGCGATCATCGAGATCGACCGCGACGACAATATCCGCTTCGCCAATTCTGTCATGCGCGCACGCATCCGTGCCGCTGTCGGGGCCGCGACCGAGTCGCAGGCGATCGGGCGATCGCTCTGGGAAACCGTGCCGCATCTGCGCGAGAGCAAACTGGCGGAGGCACTGGCAGAAGCCCGGCGCACAGGCACGCCGACCGTCGCCGATCAGATCGGGCGCGACGGGCGCATTCTGGAAGCTCGCATCTACCCCGAGAGCGGCGCGATCCTCGCCTATCTGCGCGACGTGACAGAGGAGCGCCAGCTCGCGCAGGCACGCGACACGCTGACGCGCGAGCTCAATCACCGGGTCAAGAACGCCTTCGCGATGATGTCGGGGCTGGTCGGCATGACCGCCCGCCACGCGACGACGCCGAACGAGATGGCGCGGGGCCTGCGCGAACGGATCGGCGCGCTCGCCCGCGCCCATGAGCTGATTAATCCGACCGCCACACCCGAGCGCGATTTCCGCGGCATGGTCGAACTGCGCGAATTGTTGCTGGGCGTGCTTTCGCCCTACACCAATCTCGACGATCCACGGCTGACCCTCGGCGGTCCCGCCCTCGCGCTGAACCATGCGGGGTCCACCAACCTCGCGCTGGTAATCCACGAACTGGCCACTAACGCTGTGAAATACGGCGCACTTTCGCACGATGCGGGGCGTCTGGAGCTGACGTGGCGCGAGATCTCCGGCCAGCTCGAGCTTGATTGGCGGGAAAGCGGCCACCCCGCGAAATTGGTGCCACCAAGCAACAGCGGCTTCGGGTCGCGCTTGATCGACCTGACGATTCAGGGCCAATTGCGGGGAACCTATGGAACCGAATGGGTTCCCGACGGGTTCCAAGCTCGCATGACCGTGCCAATGGACCTGATAAAAGGGTAGTATAGCCCATGCTACAGAGCAGTATTTCTTGCCTCGAGGGCAGCAATGTCCTCGTCGTCGAAGATGAATTATTCATCGCCTATGACATCGCCTTCTCGGTCGAGGAAGCAGGCGGTCAGGTTGCGGGACCGTTCGCGACCCTGGCACGTGCGCGTGCGGCGCTTACGGATGACTCGGTCTCCGTAGATGGCGCGATCCTCGACATGAACCTGCTGGACGGATCGGCGGAAGCCCTGATCGTCGAGCTGTGGAAGCGCGAAGTGCCCCTGGTGGTGAACACGGCCGAGCAGCTGCCGCTTGCCTTCCAATCGATCATGCCGGAAATCCCGGTCTTCTCGAAGCCGACGAACCCGTGGGAACTGGCCGAGGCGTTGGGACGCCAGCTGCGCAACTGAGGTTGGCTGTCGCGCAGTTCCGACCTCCCCTGCCCGCCTCAAAGCGGCATCTTGTATTCCTTGGCGATCGCCCAGATCTCGGCATTGATTGCTTGCATTTCGGCAAGCGCGGCTTCCAGTTCGGTAAGCGTCGCGCTGTCCAGAACGCTTTCCTCTCCAATCCGCAGACTGGTCTTGCGATCCGCGATACGCATCTGGATCGCGCGCACCGGACCTCCGCCCTCGTCGAAAGCGTAGAGGCAATGGTTGAAGTGATTGCGCAGCCCCGACACTTTCTTCATCCGTGCCGACACCGCCAGCACCCGTTCGCAGGCCCGCGGCGCGCAGGGACAGTCGTCGCGCTTGGCCAGCCGATCCACGAGATCGAGCCGCGCACGCGTGGTGTTCAATGTCAGATGAATGATCGTCGCGACGCTCTTGTCGGTCCCGGCGAGCCCGGCGATCAGATGGATCAACAGGCTCTCGGTATTGGTCCAGGCATAATTGATGCGTCCGATCAGCATCAGGAACCGATCGAAATCCGGCGGGCGCACCTCCGCGGGCGCGGGCGGGTCCTTAGGCACCTCGGATACGGTGATACCAGATCGCCGCCTCGGTGCGGTTGGTGACGCCTAGCTTCCCGATGATGCGGTGGATGTGCAGCTTAACCGTATGTTCGGACAGGTTCAGCTTGCCCGCGATGATCTTGTTCGGCTGGCCCGAGGCGAGCATCTCCAGAACCTCGGTTTCGCGCGGCGTCAGCCCCGACAGGCAGATTGCATTGGCAGACTCCGTCGCGGTGGCGCCGTTCAGCATCGGCATCGGCAGCTCTGACGGACGGCAGTGCAGAAGCGCGGGCGGGATGTAGTGCCCCCCCGAGACGATCATCCGCAGGATCAGAAGCCAAGTCGTCAGATTTACGTTCATCGGCAGCAGACTGATGTGATGCGTCAGGATCGCAGAGCCGTGGCGCGCCATCAGATCCTGCGCGTACGCCTCGTCCTCGATCGCGATGATCAGTTTCACGCGCGACAGGAACGGCTCGCGACGTTCCGCGAGCGCGACCAGACCATCGGCGTGATCCTCGTCCACGATCAGCGAACACAGCGTGCCGCGATGATCGATCCGTCCGTCGGACTGCAATTCCTCGAGCAGCGTCTCGAAATCGTTCAGACGCAGGCACGTCGCCGGCGTCACCTCGGCATCTACGGTTCGCAAAACGGTATCGGAAAAAACATGCGATGCGCCAAGAAAGCAGATCGCTGCGTCTTGTTTGCGGCAGGACGGCATCACGCGCGCCCCCGCAGGTTCACTCTTATGCAACGCATTCATGGTGGCCCCCTCGTCCTACCCTGAACTCAAATGTTCGGGCGACTAACCCCACGTCATATCGCCCGCATCCACCATATCACGGACCAGTGAGATCAGCGTTACCCGAAGTGTTTACCCAACGGTAAGGAATCTCTTACGCAACGTAAGTCTAAGCGAATCGCGTCCGGAATCACGGTTTTTCGCTCAACGCCGCTTGGGACGCGTCACAAATGGTAGGTCGTGATCGAGTCACCACTAAACCTTGTCCAGCTTTGGGCATCTGCGACAACTTCGTGAAAATTTCTCCGATGGTCCGGGATTCCGCAGGCCACAGCGCGGAGCGCATGGGGAAACGGTTGATTTTCAGCCGGTTAAAACGGTGCACCGGCCGGCTAGACCCATTTGCTAGCTAGGTCCACCGGATCACGGGGCGCAGGATGTTGGTGTCGCAGCTGGGGGCTGTGACTCGTCTGTTTCCACATTCCGCCCGGAAAGGGTGACCCACCTGCGAATCGCTCGATTCGGGGATCGGGACCGGGGTGCCGAGCGGTTGGGGAAGCGGACATTCATCGGGGCAAAAGCCCTGCATAGCAATGGTCCGAACCATATCCGTTTTAGACAGAGTGACGGATCCCGGACCGATCAACTGGGAGAAATGAAATGGCGAACAATCGGCACAATTGGGTCCAAGGCGACTGGAAGAACCACATGGAGAACGACGACGATCACGACTCGGACTCGTCGGATAATCACTCGACGCCCGATCCGCAGCAGCAACAGCAGCATCAGAAAGCGGTTTCGGATTCGGATTCGCGTGCGAATGCCGATGCAGACTCGCGTGCGAATGCCGATGCGGATGCTTCCTCGGCGGCGCGTGCCTATGGTGAAGGCGGCGACGCGACCAACACCAACCGCCTCGACGACACGAACCACAACCGTGTCGATACCGACACGACGTCAAACTCGAAAGCGGTCAACAGCAACGACATCACGATCGATTTCCCGGATGAGGGCATCTTCGGCGAAGACAACGACTTCGCGGATATCGACGACTCGAGCGTGGGCGACATGGTCTTTGCCGATGGCGATATGACCTATACCTACGACTACGATCCGGGCGACGACATCAACCTCAGCGACATGCTCAACGGCATGGGCAATGACGTGATGATGGTCAACACGCAGGCCAACACGCTCACCGACAACGACACGCTCAATGATCCCAAAGTCTCCAACGACGCGAATTTCCAGGTCGACGCCGTGATCAAGGACAATTCGGCGCATTCCGATGACGGGATCGACGCATCCTCCGAAGGCGGCAACGGCGCCGAGGATGTCGGTTCGTCGGGCGGCATGGCGCTCGCGGGTGGCGGTATCGCCCTCTCGGGCGGCGGCGTTTCGCTCGCAGCCTCGGAAACCGAGGGTGAAGGCGACGATGGCGGCGACGGTGGCGACGGCTTCGGTATGGGCCTCGGCATGGGCGGCGGCATGGCGGGTGCTGGAGCGGACGAAGGCGGCGCAATCGCAAACGCCGGCGACGGCGGCGGCGGCATGCCGATGATGATGAAGCATCACCATCCGCAGATGGGCGGCGACGGTGGCAATGCAAGCGCGACCGATTCCGGCCAGGCAATGGCTGATGCACGGGCGACCGGTACTGGTACTGGCTCCGGCACCGGTGACGGCGGAAACGGCGGCGCCGGCGGCGACGGTTACGGATGGTCTTCGACCGGTTCGCAAGCCTCGGGCGGCGGCTCCTGGGCGACCGGCGGCTATGCCGGCGGCGGTAACGGTGGCGGCGACGTCACCGCAGGCGGCGGCGGCAATGGCGGCAGCCTCGGCAATTGGGGGTCGGGCAATGGCGACGATGGTATCGTCACCGGCCAGTCCTATGCCGATGCGAGCGCGGCCATCGACACCACCGCGTTCAACCAGTCGATCGTGATGGGCGCCAACATCCTCGGCAATGCCGTGGATACCACCGTGGTCGGCGGCAACCTGTCGTCCTCCTATATCGGCGACGACGACGCATCGTAAGCAAACAAGCGGCGTGCCTCCACGAGAGGCGCGCCGCATTCCGTTCGGGCCGTTTCGCATCGCATCACGCCCGGACCTTGCCCGCGGCGGAGTTCACCCCGCCGGATGCGATGAACCGACAGTCTGACGCCCCGCATCCAAGCGCGGGTTTTCAGCGTCATGAAGGGGGGAAGGAAGATGCTTGACCGGCAGACCGAAATCATCGCCCATTTCATCGGTGCCTTCAATCAGACGACCGAGACCAATGTCGCCCGACAGGAATACGACGCCTTTCGCGCGCTGCAGGCTTCCGCGCCCACGCCGGGGGATCTGCTCTCCGTCAATGTCAGCGTCAATTCGGATTACCTGCTCGAGGATTTCGATCCGTCGCTGCAGCTGAAGCTCCCGCTGGTGCCTCCGTCCGAGGCGCCGTGGCTTCCCTTCGTCGACGATTACCAGCTGCGCGACATCGCGCCGCCCGGATTGCCGTCCGGCCAGCTCGCAATCCCGCCCTATGATTTTCCGCCCGTTCCGGTACCGCTCCAGATGTTTCTCGGAATGGCGCCACCTTCCTCGGTGCTCCACATCACTTCGCAGATCAACACGCTGAGCGATCATGACGTGCTCTACGACAAGCCCTTCATGATGCCGGCAGAGCTGATGGACGAGTACGGCCCTGCGGCCACCTCGTCGAAGCTGATGGCATTGGCCGAATATGCAGATGCGCTGACGGTGAGTGCCGCACCCGTCGGCATGACCGTCGAAGCCCAGGCGGAGGCGCTGATGGCGCAGATCGACGCGCTCGATCCCGATTCCGTGCCCGACGGCGTGACGGCCGCGATGTTCCGCAGCGAGACGATCTTCGCCGCGCCGACCGACCCGGAAGAGGACGACGGTCTCGAGGAGGGCGTAACCGACCCGGAGGCCATGACCGAGCTGCAAAGCGAAAGCCTCGACGGTGAAGAGGCGGCGGCCTCCCTCCTGCCACCCGCGTTTTCGGGCGCGGTCGTGTTCGACGGGCAGCTCATGGACGAATTGCCCGAGACATTGAAACTTCGGCTGGAAGCACGCGACCCCTCGGACGACGAGTCGGAGGATACACCGCTCGACGCGGGTGTGATCGAGGTGGAGACCGACGGTATCGGCGGAGATGGCGAAGGGGCGGCCGGAACGGTCCAAGGCCCCGATATGCCCGTCGATCCCGCGGGCATGGCACTGGAAATCGCGCAGAGCCTCAGCACCGGCAACAACCTTCTGCTGAACCAGTCACAGGTGGTGCATGACTGGCTCGATGCGCCGGTGATCGCGGTCGGCGGATCGGTGACCTCGCTCTCGGTGATCTCGCAGGTGAACGTGCTGCGCGACGCGGATATGAAGCCCGGTCTCGGCCACCACGGCACAGGCAACAGCGCGGGCGGGCAAGGCTTGGGTAATGGTGACAGCGCCGACCCGCTCGCCTCGCTAGGCCACAACGTTGCGGTCTACACGCAAGAGGCCAATCCCGCGAACTTCCTTAACCTGGTGATGCCGCCCGGCGGCAGCCTGATCGCGATGACGGAAATTCGCGGTGACCTGATTGTCGACAACCACATGACGCAGGTGAACGCGGTCTCCGATGGGGATCTGGTGAGCTTCGAATTCGGCTCCTATTCCGCCGAGATCGTGATGGGCGACAACTCGACCGTCAACCTGCAGCTTCTGCTGGAAGCGGGCGCGCAGTTCGACCTGATCATGATCGGCGGCAACATGTACGAGATCGCTCAGCTCGAGCAGATCAACGTATTGCTCGACGACGATCTGGTGATGAGCGGCGCGGGCGGCATCGGACACGGCGGCGTGGGCCATGTCTCAAGCGAGGATAACCTGCTGTGGAATGAGGCGCATCTGACCAAAGTGGGCATCGACACGCAGTTGGAGATGGACCCGCAATATCAGAACGTCCTCGACCAGCTGGCGGAGATCTACAGCGGCCTCGATCCGAACCCGGGCGAAGGCTATTCGATGCCGCCGGGCGCGGCCTACGACGCGGTCGAAGGGCTGCTGGGCGACGAGCTTTTGGGCGGCCAGATGGCACTGCGGGTACTCTATATCGAGGGAGACCTGATCGTTCGCGACAACCTCACCCAGATCAACATTCTCGAAGATGCCGACCTGATATCGGTCGACGGTCCGGGCGAATTCGACGTCGATGCGGGCGGCAACACGCTCGCCAACGTCTCGTCGCTGACTGTCGCGGGCGTCGACAGCACGATCATGGCCGCCGATGGCGTCTATTCCGACGCGGTGATCTGGCAGGCGGGGATGATGGACGATGGCAGCGGCGGTCCCCTCGGCCCGACGAGCCCCAGCGAAGGGGCGCTTGCCTCGGAGGCGGTGGCGTTCCTCGCGGACGGGATGATCGAGAACGCGCCGACTTACGACGATGACGAATTCCAGGTGCATCCGGGCTCCCACGGGGGAAGCGGGTCGCTCGATGCATTGCACACGGTTCTGGCCTGACGGAGGGGCGGAACTTCATTCACTAGGGGAACTTCGATGAAAGACAGGACTGACGACGCCGCCGGGGGGCAGGCGACCCGCCAAGATGGTCATGACGCGATGGCTCGGAACGTGGATCCGCCGCAGGCCGATCCGACAGACAAACGGCAGGCGCAAACCGCAACGGGCGACGGTCCCGGGGCGAAAGCGCGCGCCGACGAAACCGGCGCGGAGGGGACTGTCGAGACAGTCGCCGCCCGGACGGAGGGTGGTGCTGACGCCCGAAAGGAGGCGGGTCGTGTCCCCGCGCAAAATGCCTCCGGCTCCCCACCGGCGCCACCCTCCACCCCAGCCTTTCACAAGCGCCTCGGCCCGGTGGATTTCACCCGCACGCTGCATGACATGAAAAAGCGGCTGCGCGTGAACATGGCCTTCGTCGTGCTGATGACCTGCGCCACGAATATCCTGATCCTCGCGGTGCCGATCTACCTGTTCCAGATTTCCGATCGGGTCTTCACCTCGCGCTCGACCGACACGCTGGTGATGCTGACCATCGTGATTGCCGGGGCGATCGTCGTGCAGACGCTGCTCGACGCGGTACGTCGGCTGGTACTGATGCGCTCGGCGGTGGATGTGGCCGCGCGGCTCGGCGCACCGGTCCTGTCGGCTGCAGCGCAGGCTTCGCTGCATTCCAACGGGCGCGAATATCAGGTTCTGGGCGATCTCAACGCGCTGCGGAGCTTCCTTGTCTCCGGCACGCTGCTGTCCTTCCTGGACGTGCCCTTCGCGCCGATCTTCGTGCTTGCGGTCTTCCTGATCCACCCGCATCTCGGCACGATCGTGGTCGTGACCGCATTGATCCTTATGCTGTTTGCCTGGATCAACCAGAAGATCACTTCGGACGGCTTCAGCCGTGCCAATATCGCGCAGACCCGGGCGAACCTGCACCTGGAGTCGATGTCGCGCAACAGCCAGATCATCAACGCGATGGCGATGATCCCCGAAGCCGTGTCGATCTGGGGTCGCGATACCGCCGCCTCCCTGCGCGCGCAGACCGAGGCGCAGGATCGCAACGTCTTCACCGCCTCCGCGTCGCGGATGTTCCGCCTGTTCACCCAGATCGGGATGCTGGGCTGGGGCGCCTATCTCGCGCTCGATGGGCAGATCACCGGCGGCATGGTGATCGCCGCCTCGATCGTCGCGGGCCGTGCGCTCGCGCCGATCGAAGGCGCGATCGAGGGATGGAACTCCTTCCTGCTGGCACGCGGCGCCTATGATCGGGTCGGCCAGCTTCTGGCCTCCGCCAAGACCCGCAACGACAAGCTGCGCCTGCCCAAGGTGGAAGGACGGCTCGATATCGAGCGTCTCCTCTATGTTCCGCAAGGCACCAAGCATGTCGTGCTGAATGCGCTGACCTTCTCGCTCGCGCCCGGCGACCAACTGGCGATCATCGGCAATTCGGGCGCCGGCAAGACGACGCTCGGCAAGATGCTGGTGGGATCGGTGCTGCCGACCTCGGGAGCTGTGCGGCTCGACCTGATGGACATCCGCAACTGGGACCCGCGGCAATTCGGCGAAAGCATCGGCTACCTGCCGCAGGACGTGCAGCTCTTCCCGGGCACCATCAAGCAGAACATCGCCCGGATGCGGGAGGATGCGAGCGACGCCGCGATCCATCGCGCCGCCGCGCTCGCCGATGTGCACGAGATGATCGCCTCGCTGCCGCAGGGTTACGAGACGGTCGTCAGCTCCGACGGCTCGCCGCTATCGGGCGGACAGAAACAGCGGATCGGTCTGGCGCGCGCCTTCTTCGGCGATCCGAAGTTCGTGGTGCTGGACGAGCCGAACTCGAACCTAGACACGCAAGGCGACGCGGCCCTCGTGCGCGCGCTCGGTCATGCCAAGGCCAACGGGATCACGGTGGTCGTGGTCACGCAGAAACCCTCGCTGCTCAGCGCGGTCGACAAGATCATGCTGCTCAACGACGGCAATATCGCGATGTTCGGCTGGCGCGACCAGATGCTCGCAGAGCTGGAGCGGCGCAAGCAGGCCAAGGCTCAGCAGGTGCAGCAACAACGCGCAGCGGCGCAGAACGTCGCCGCGACCGCCCCGATGCAAGGAGCCCCGGCATGACACTCCTTCTTACCAACCCGCTCAACTCCCACGAGACCCCCGACTGGTCGACCGAGGTCCCGCGCAGCATCAAGACGCTGGTCATCGTCGGGTTGACGATCTTCGCGATGGCCTTTGGCGGCTTCGGCGTCTGGGCCTTCAGCGCCCCGCTCGCCGCCGCCGTCATGGCGCCGGGCTCTTTCGTGGCCACGGGCCGCAACAAGATGATCCAGCACCTCGAAGGTGGGATCATCAAAGAGATCAATGTCTCCGAGGGCGATTTCGTCACCGCGGGGCAACCGCTCCTGCGCCTCGACGAGACCTCGGCGCTCGCCAATGAACGCGCGCTATTCCTGCGCCGCGCGCGACTGGAATCGATGGAGGCCCGGATACAGGCCGAATATGACGGCTGGCGCGAACTGGTCTTCCCGAAATGGCTGCAGGACGCCCGGCGCGACGTGGAAATCGCCGCGATGATGGATTCCCAACGCCTCGCCTTTGACGTGACGAAAGCGAAAGTGCAAAGCGAGTTGGACCTGCTGGCACGCAACATCGCCGCGATGGAGAGCCGTTCGGAAGGCTACCGCGCGCAGCTGATTGCCGCGGAGGCCCAGCGCGACCTGCTGGCCGAGGACCATGAGAGCAAGGCGAAACTCTTCGAGAGCGGGCTGATCCGGCGAACCGAGCTGAACGCGCTGCTTCGCGCTCTGGCCGATGCGGAAGGGCAGATCGGCCGCCTCAAGGCGGAGATCGGCGAGAGCGAGGAGATGCGCGCGAAATACCAGGCGCAGACCAAGCAGACGATCGAGACCCACAAGCAGGCCGCGCTCGACGAGTTGGAGACCGTGCAGGCGGAACTCGATTCCGTACGCGAGCAAGAGCGCAAGGCGACCTCCGTCCTGAAGCGCGTGGTGATCGAAAGCCCGGTTTCCGGCACCGTGGTGCGGCTGAACTATTCCGGCGCGGGCGGCGTGATCGAGGCGGGCAAGGTCATCGCCGAGATCCTGCCCTCGGAAGCCCCGCTCATCATCGAGACGATGATCGCGCGCACCGATATCGACGCGATCAAGGTCGGACAGGAAGCGTCGGTGCGGCTGTCGGCGCTCAACCAGCGCACGACGCCGATCCTGATTGGGGAGGTCTATTACATCTCCGCCGACGCGATCGTGGAGCGCTCGGGCGAACATCCCCGCGAGGTCTATATCGCCCGCATCCGCCTGCCCGCCTCGGAGCTGCGCCGGGTCCCGGGCTTCGCGCCGATGCCCGGGATGCCGGTGGAAGTGATGATCCAGACCGCGTCGCGAACCTTCGCCCAATACATCGCGAAACCAGTGGTGGATTCGATGAACCGTGCTTTCCGCGAGCATTGAGAGGTCGATCCGACGGAAAACCGGCGTGAAGGCGTCGCTCTCGAGGGCGCGGCGCCTTTCTCCTTCAGCCTAGCGAATTCATGGGATTACGCCACAGTTTAGACTCCTTCTAAATTCCTGAGTAAAATAATCGATCACGAAGGCGGGAAAATACCAGACTTCATTTGTCAGAGATCAATTTCCAGACTATCTCCTGACGATAGGAAGCGAAGACCGACTCGCGACCCATCACGGAGGTGCCCTCATGAAGGCCAGCCCTATCGAGAACGAAACCTGCAAATGCGCACTGCCGCTTGGCCAGTGCCGTCGCGGGTTCCGGGGCACTCTGGTCTCTGTCTGCCCGCTGGCCGGGAAGGACGGCTATGACGCGGACGAGCTGGAACTGCGCCTGCTGGAGCTTGGCTTCATCGAGGGCGCGTCGGTCCACATCCTTCACGAAGGTCCGTTCGGTCGCGATCCTATCGCGGTGCGCGTGAACGACACCACCGTCGCTCTGCGGCGTGCCGAGGCGATGGCCATCCTCGCGGAATGACATCGGCTCCTGCCATAAACCAGCCCAAAGCCCCGCAGACCGATCCCGACGCCCAGCCGATCGAGGCCGCGCTCGTCGGTGCGCCGAATTGCGGCAAGACGGCGCTGTTCAACGCGATGACCGGTGCGACGCAGAAGGTTGGCAATTATTCCGGCGTGACCGTGGAGCGCAAAGTCGGCGTGGCGACCACGCCTGCGGGGCGCAAGTTCGCGCTGATCGACCTGCCCGGCACCCATAGCTTGCGCGCCCGTTCTCCGGACGAGGAAGTGACCCGCGACGTGCTGCTGGGCCAGCGCCCGGGAGAGCGCGTCCCCGACATGATCCTCGCGGTGGGCGATGCGACCAACCTGCGCGGCGCGCTGCGCCTGGTCTCGGAACTGAAGAAGATCGGCCTGCCGATCGTGATGATCCTCAACATGATCGACATCGCGCGCCATCGCGGCTTGCAGATCGACCATGTCGCGCTGAGCGAGGAACTGGGCATCCCGGTGATCCCGGCCACTGCCGTCCGCCGCGGCGGGCTCGACGAGTTGTGGTCCAAGGTGGATCCGATGCTGGAAGCCGGCCTCGACGACCCGCAACCCTCTAGCTGGGCGGTTCCGAGTACGCATGACATGCGGGTCTCGATGCGCGAGGCGGAACGGCTGGTGAAGACCCACGTCATCCGCCCGCCCGAGCCGGACACGATTTCCGCCAAGATCGACCGCGTGGTGCTGAACCCGATCGCGGGGCCGATCATCCTGCTGGCGATCCTCTTCGTGATGTTTCAGGCCGTCTTTTCCTGGGCCGCGCCCTTCATGGATGCGATCGACTGGGCGTTCAGTTCGCTGGGCGCGCTGGTGACGCAAGTGATGCCCGAAGGGCTGGTGCAAAGCTTCATCTCGGACGGTTTGATCGCGGGCATCGGCTCGGTCATCATCTTTCTTCCGCAGATCCTGTTCACCTTCCTCTTCATCCTGCTGCTGGAAGATTTCGGCTACATGGCGCGGGCGGCCTTCCTGATGGACCGGATCATGGGCCGCGCCGGGCTGAACGGACGGGCCTTCATCCCGCTTCTGTCGAGCTTCGCCTGCGCGATCCCCGGCATCATGGCCGCGCGGGTGATCGACAATAAACGCGACCGGCTGACGACGATCCTCGTTGCGCCTCTGATGACCTGCTCGGCGCGCATTCCCGTCTACACGCTGATCATCGCCGCCTTCATCCCCAACACGAAAGTGCTCGGCGGGCTGAGCCTGCAGGGGCTGGTCATGTTCGGTCTTTATGCGGCTGGCGTGTTCTCGGTTCTCACAGTGGCCTTCGTCGCGCGGCATCTCTTCGCACGTGAAGAGCGCTCGGCGCCACTGATGCTCGACCTGCCCGACTACAAGATGCCGATCCTGCGCAATATTGCGCTGGGGCTCTACCAGCGCGCGCGGGTCTTCCTGCGCCGGGCCGGCACGGTGATTTTCTGGGCGATGGTGGTGATCTGGTTCCTGTCGACCTTCCCGATGGCCCCCGAGGGCGCTACGCAACCGGCGATCAACTATTCCTTCGCCGCGATGATCGGCCACTTCGTCGCGCCGATCCTCGCGCCTTTGGGCTTCAACTGGCAGATCGCCGTGGCGCTGGTGCCGGGCATGGCCGCCCGCGAAGTCGCGGTCGCAGGGCTAGCCACGGTCTACGCGGTGGGCGGCGAGAACGGCCTGATCCACACGCTTACCGATCAGTGGAGCCTCGGCACCGCGCTGGCGTTGCTCGCATGGTATATCTTCGCACCGCAATGCATCTCCACGCTGGCGGTTATCCGGCGCGAGGCGGGTTCGGCGAAGTGGATGTGGGTCGCGGTGGTCTACATGTTCGCGCTGGCCTATCTCGCGGCTTTCGCAACCTACCAGATCTCGGCCCTCCTCGGCGCGGGCTAAGCCCTCGCGCAACCTTCAATCGATGGTGAGACGCGGTGAACGCTTTGCCGCCTTGAGTTTCGCGCGACGATCCGGAAGATGCCGCTCGAGAGTCACGGGACAGAGAGCCTCCGCATGATCCATCGCCGCCTTGCCGCCCTCTTGGGCCTCGTCGCCCTGATGCTGCCGCAGGTGGCCGCCGCCCACATCACCGCGACCGGCTCGGGCGGTTTCACCGCAGGGTTCGAGCATCCGCTCTCGGGCTATGACCATTTCCTCGCGATGTTCGCGGTGGGCCTCTGGGGCGCGCAGATGGGTGGACGTCAGGTCTGGCAATTGCCGGTGACCTTCCCGCTGATCATGGTCGTAGGTGGCGTGATCGGCATTCTCGGCCTGCCGCTGCCCGGCATCGAGATCGGGATCGCGCTGTCGATCGTAGTTCTCGGCCTCGCCATCGCCACCGCGTGGAAGCCCTACGAATGGATAGCGCTCGCGATCATCTCGGTCTTCGCGCTTTACCACGGTTACGCACATGGGGCAGAGCTGCCGATGGCCGCCGACCCGGCAGATTTCGCGATCGGCTTCGTGCTGGCGACCGGGATGATCCACGTGATCGGGGTCGGCGTGGGTCTCGTCCTCGACCCGATCCGGGGTGGTCAGCTCTCGCGCGGGCTGGGCGCGATCATCGCTGTGGTCGGGCTCGGCTTCCTTGCGCTGGCACTGGGTTACCTGCAATCTCAGCTCGGGTTCCTGCAAGGTGGGCTGAGCCTCTTTGGCCATTGACGTATCGCATAACCGTTCCGGCCTTAGCTGGCTGCGTCACCTCTGGGTGCTGGCCGGGCTGACCGCTTTGATCGTGCTGGCGCTGATCCCGCCTGCGGACCGCGGCGAGACCGGGGCGTGGCTGATACGCGACGCGCTCGCGATCGAGCGGCTGTTCCCGCTATTCGGCTTCGGGATCTCGCTGGCCTTGGTCGGGCGGCGCGCTGCACTTATCGCGGCGCTGCTCTGGGCCGTCGGGATCGCGCTCGGCTTCACCTTTCGCATCGAGCTGATGGCCGCGTTGCAACAACTCCCCGGCGCGATCACGCATCACTTCCTGACCATGCCGATCTCGGCCATCGCCATCGGTGCCACGCTCGCCCTGGGGCGGTGGTCGCGGCCCGTGCTGATCGTGCCAGCGGGACTTGTTCTGGGGGTGATGTATGCGCTCTCGGTGAAATTGTCCGACCCGAGCTATGGCGGTGCGTCTTGGGTCTTCCTCGCCGGGATCGGCCTGGGCATCTGGCTGATCGGCGCGGTCTATCTGGTGCTGCGCAGCTGGCAGGCGCAATGGTTCGAGATAGCAGGCCGGATCGTCGGCAGCTGGCTGGTCGCGATCGGACTGCTTTACGGAGGCGTCGCACTGATGGGCGGCAAGCTGAAGCCGAAGAATGCAGATCCTTCGACCGCCGCCTCGGAGAACGCGCCCGCGGCAGAAACCGCAGTGCCCGAGGCCGATGCTTTCCCCAGCTTCGGCGCGCCGCCGCCCGCCGCCCCGCCCGGCAGCAAGAAACCGGATTTCCAACCATGATCCGCAGCACCGTTCTCACCCTCGCCGGTCTGATCGGGCTGCTGCCGGGGCTCGCGAGCGCCCACCCGGAAGACGAAATCCTGATCCGTCTGCTTGTCGGCATGGAGAGCGGCAAAGTCACCCATATTGGCGAGAGTTGGACCTTCGATCCGACCGTGTCCGACTGGCTGATCCAGAGTTTCGACAAAAATGGCGACGGGGCCTTCACCGGAGACGAGCTGGCGCCGCTGCAAGACGCGGCGAAGCAGAATTCGGAGGGCTCGTTCTTCTACACCCGGTTCTGGAAAGGGACCCAGCAACTGCCCGATCCCCAGATCTACGGCTTTCAGGCGACGGTGAAGGATGGGGCCGTCACGATGGCCTTCGCGCTCGCCCTCGCCCAGCCCGAAGACCCGAACGACCTGCGCATCGAGATGTATGACCCCGAGAACCTGACTGGACTGGTGCCGGTGAAATCGGACCCGGTGGTGATCCGCGGCTTGGCCGACGGCGCGACCTGCGTGCCGAACGTCTCGTTCAATCAGCCGGATGTGCATGGCGGGCCGGACAATATCCCGATTGCGCTGACGCTGGCTTGTAAGGGGTGAACTTGGAGGGGGCGCTGCCCCCGCGCTGATGGCCCTTCGCTTGCGCTTCGGGCGTTCGGCGGGGCCGTCCTTCCACTGGAAGGCCGCTGATCCCGCCTCACCCCCCGGGATATTTCCACCAAGAGGAAGAGGCTAGTCGGCCTTTAATTTCGGAGCAGGTTTTGGTTCCGCCAAGGGCGTGTCCGAAAAACGGATCGGCGTGCGGATGCCGGGGATACCCTCGGCCTCGACCCGCATTCCGCGCGCCTCCACCTGCGGATCGGCGAAGACCTGATCGACGGAGTTGATCGGGCCCGCGGGAACGGTCGCCTTTTCGAGCGCCGCGAGCAGCTCGGCACGCGGCCATTCCGCAAGCGCAGGGAAGATGGCCGCGCGCATGGCCTCACGATTGGCGACGCGCGCCTCGTTCGTGGCGAAGTCAGGATTGGCTGCGAGGTCGAGGGCCAGAACCTCGCAAAGCCGCCGGAACTGCCCGTCATTGCCGACTGCGAGGATCAGATCGCCATCCTTGGCGCTGACAACCTCATAGGGCGCGATATTGGGATGCGCGTTGCCTAAGCGATGCGGCGCATTGCCTGTGGCGAGAAAGTTCATCCCTTGATTGGCGAGCACGCCCACCGCGCAATCCAGAAGCGCCATATCGACCAACTGCCCTCGCCCGGTGCGCGCCCGTGCGGCCAGCGCCGCCTGTATGCCGATCACCGCGTAAAGCCCGGTGAAGATGTCCGCGAAGGCCACGCCCACCTTTTGCGGCTGGCCTTGCGGGTCGCCGGTCAGGTCCATCCAGCCAGCCATGCCCTGGATCAGGAAGTCATAGCCCGCGCGGCTCGCGTAAGGGCCGTCCTGCCCGAAACCGGTGATCGAGCAATAGACGAGACGCGGATTGATCGCGGAAAGGCTCTCGTAATCGAGGCCGTATTTCTTCAGCCCACCGAGTTTGAAGTTCTCGATCACCACATCCGCGTCCTTGACCAGATCGCGCACGATCTTCTGGCCTTCTTCGGTACGGAAATCAGCCACGACCGAAATCTTCCCGCGGTTGGTGGCGTGGAAATAGGCAGCCGATCGACCCTCCGGCCCGTCGCCTTCGCGCGCGATGAAGGGCGGGCCCCAGCGGCGGGTATCGTCGCCCTCGGGCGCTTCGACCTTGATCACTTCCGCGCCAAGATCGGCCAGCACCTGACCGGCCCAGGGACCGGCCAGAATCCGCGCCAGTTCGACGATTTTCACACCTTCCAGCGGGGCCATCAGAAGAAGGCCTGCAGGCCCGTCTGCGCACGACCCAGGATCAGCGCGTGCACGTCATGGGTGCCCTCGTAGGTGTTCACCGTCTCGAGGTTGACCATGTGGCGGATCACCTGAAACTCGCCCGAAATGCCGTTGCCGCCATGCATGTCGCGGGCCATCCGCGCGATATCCAGCGCCTTGCCGCAATTGTTGCGCTTGATGAGCGAGATCATCTCGGGGGCGGCATCGGCTGCGTCCATCAGGCGGCCCACCTGCAGCGCGGCGTGCAGGCCCAGCGTGATTTCGGTCTGCATGTCTGCGAGCTTCTTCTGGAACAGCTGCGTCTGCGCGAGAGGCTTGTTGAACTGTTTGCGATCGAGGCCGTATTGGCGCGCGGCGTGCCAGCAGAACTCGGCCGAGCCCATCACGCCCCAGGCGATACCGTAGCGCGCACGGTTGAGGCAGCCGAACGGACCTTTCAGCCCCTCGACATGCGGCAGCAGCGCGTCTTCCCCGACCTCGACGCCGTCCATGACGATCTCGCCGGTGATCGACGCGCGGAGCGACAGTTTCTGCCCGACCTTCGGCGCGCTCAGCCCCTTCATGCCCTTCTCCAGCACGAAGCCGCGGATCTTGCCGCCATGGGCCTCGGACTTCGCCCAGACGACAAAGACATCGGCGATCGGCGAGTTGGTGATCCACATTTTCGAGCCGGTGAGGCGGTAGCCGCCCTCGGTTTTCTCGGCGCGGGTCTTCATGCCCGCCGGGTCTGAACCCGCATCGGGTTCGGTCAGGCCGAAACAGCCGATCCACTCGCCCGAGGCCAATTTCGGCAGGTATTTCTGGCGCTGCTCCTCCGAGCCATAGGCGTAGATCGGATACATCACGAGGCTCGACTGCACCGACATCATCGAGCGGTAGCCGCTATCGACGCGCTCGATCTCGCGCGCGATCAGGCCGTAGGACACGTAGCCCGCGCCGATCCCGTCATATTCCTCGGGGATGGTCGCGCCCAAGAGGCCCATCTCACCCATCTCGCGGAAGATCGCGGGGTCGGTGGTCTCGTTCTCGAAGGCCTCGATCACGCGCGGTTGCAGCTTGTCCTGCGCATAGGCGCGGGCCGCATCGCGCAGCATCCGCTCCTCTTCGCTCAGCTGGGTTTCCAGACGCAGCGCGTCGTCCCAGGTGAACTTGCCCAGATCGGGGGCATCCTTGGCTTTGAGCGTAGGGCGGTCGGTCATGGCGGTCCTCGAGATCTGTCTTGCGTTGCGTCGAACTCTAGGCATCGAGCCGCGTGGCGCAAACGATTAAATTTGCGAAGATGATGAGTTTTGCGCATGATCCGGCAAGACACAGCGGAGCACCCTCGCGACCATGCGCAAAAGCTACACTCCTACGATCAACGAGCTGCAGGCCTTCGCAGCCTGCGCGCGCTTCGGCACGACGACGCGGGCGGCAGCGGAGTTGAACCTGACGCAATCGGCGGTGTCGCGCTCGCTCGGGACGTTGGAGGAACGGCTGGGCGTGGCGCTGTTCGACCGGGTGCGCAAGCGGCTGTCTCTGTCGCCGGCAGGTCATGTTTTCCTTGCGCAGGCAGAAGAAATCCTTGGTCAGATCGACCGGGCCGCGATGGGGGCAATGGCCTTCGGCGGCGCGCGCGCGGTGCTGCGCATGGCCGTGCTGCCGAGCTTTGCGCGGTCGTGGCTGATCCCGCGATTGGCCGGGTTCGAGGCCGCGCAGCCGGAGGTGAGCCTCGATCTCAGCGCGCGACTGCTGCCGGTGGATTTCGCGCGGGAGCCATTCGACCTGGCAATCATGCGCTCCAGGCATGAACAGGCGGGGGCCGAGGTCGAAAATCTCGTTGCGGAGGAATTGATCGTCGTGGCCGCGCCGCACCTGATGACGGGGCGCGCGGAATTGGAGGACGACGCGCTGCTGGCGCTGCCCCTCTTGCAGCAGTCGACGCGCCCGACGCTCTGGCTCGACTGGTTCCGCGAGAGCGGGCGCGACGCGCGGCATATACTCCGGGGCGCGCGGTTCGATCATTTCGACATGATCCTCGATGCGGCGAGCGCGGGCATGGGGCTGGGGCTGGTGCCCGCGATCATCGCGCAAGGGGCGCTGGCCTCGGGGCGGCTGGTGCAGGCGACGCCGCGCCGGTTTGCCACCGGTGAGAATTACGCGCTGATCCTGCCCGAGCGCGCGCGGGAGGCGCCGCATGTCAGCGCCTTCCGCGATTGGTTGCGGGCCGAGATCGGCGCTTAGTCGAAGACGATGACCTGCCGGATCGCCTCTCCCGCGGCGAGCCGCTCGAAACCTTCGTTGATGTCTTCGAGCTTTAGGCGATGGGTCATCAGGTCCGGGATCGGCAGTTGCCCTTGCACCATCATCTGCGCGAAACGCGGGATGTCGCGGACCGGCACGCAGGAGCCCATGTAGGACCCCTTCAGCGCATGTTCGTTCGCCGTCAGCGACACGGCCGGGATCGTGAACTCCGCCTTCGGGTTCGGCAGGCCCGCCGTGACGGTCGTGCCGCCACGCCGGGTGATGGCATAGGCGAATTGCAGCGCCGGAGCCGCGCCAGCCAGCTCCACCGCGAGATCGACGCCGCCGCCGGTAAGGTCGCGCAGTTTCTGCACCGCGCCTTCCTCGGTCGGGTCGATGGCATGGGTCGCGCCAAGCTTGAGAGCGAGGTCGCGTTTGTCCTTGGCCAGATCGACCGCGACCAGTGTGCGCGCGCCTGCCGCGACCGCGCCAAGAAGCCCCGCGAGGCCGACGCCGCCAAGGCCGATGATCGCGCAGCTTTGCCCGGTCTTCAGCCCGCCCGAATTCAGCACCGCGCCGACGCCGGTCAGCACCGCGCAGCCCAGCAGCGCGGCTTGGTCGAGGGGGATCGATTTGTCGATCTTCACGCAGGACGCCTCGGAGACGACTGCGTAATCCGAGAAGGCCGACACGCCGATATGGTGGTTCACATGCTCGCCCGCGACCGAGATGCGTTTCGATCCGGTGATCAGGCTACCCTTACCCGCGGCAACCGCGGCCGGCTCGCAAAGCGCGGGCCGCCCCTCGGCGCAGGGCACGCAATGGCCACAGGACGGCGCGAAGACGAGGACCACGTGATCGCCGGGCGCGAAGCGCGTGACATGGGGACCGACGGCCTCGACAACGCCCGCCGCCTCGTGACCCAGCGCCACAGGCATGTCGCGCGGGCGGTCGCCGTTGATGACGGACAGGTCCGAGTGGCACAGACCCGCCGCGGACATCTTGATCAGCAACTCGCCCGGGCCGGGATCGTCCAGCTCTGCCTCGACGATCTCCAGCGGCTGGCTGTCGGTATAGGGGCGCGCCTTGCCCATCTCGCGCAAAAGTGCGATCCGCGTTTTCATTCTTGCTCCTCCCCAAATCGATTTGGCGCAGATTGGGAAAGATCGGCGGAAGTGTCCATGCCTCTTTGACGATGCGTCACACGGTGACGGTGAAGGGAGCGTCCAGCGGATGTTCTTCGAGGTTCGCGGTTTCGCCAATCCGGTCCACCACGGCGAAGAGACCGGGCGCTGCGAGCGGCGTCAGTACACCGTGCCACGTCCCGCGATGGAGGTTGATGCCCTGCGCGCCGTCGGTCAGGAAAGCACGCGGCGTGCCGGGCTTGCCGCCTGCGTCCGGTGCCACGATCACGAGGAACGGGTCCGCGCTCATCGGGAGGAATGCCTGCGAGCCTTCGGGGTGCCGCTCCAGCAGGTCACAAAGATAGGGCAGCGTTCGCGGCTCCGCCTTGAAGATCGAGAGTCCGGCGCGCCCGCCGGACACCGCCCCGAAATCAAGCTGTGCGCGATCATGGTAGCGCCCACAGAGCCCGGCATTGATGATCTTGTCGGGCGCGCCGGACGCCTCGAGCACATCCCCGAACGGGGCAAACGCCTCGGGTGTCAGCGGTTCGGCCTTGATCTGCATGGCGCCTCCGGGTTCGGGCGGAAGAAAGGGGGCGCTGCCCCCTCACCCCCGGGATATTTCGACCAAGCCGAAAGGGTCAGCTCGAGATGGGCGAGCCGAGCTTCGGGTGGCGGTTCACGTCCTTGTAGAGCAGGTAGCGGAACGGACGGCGACCGGCGGCGTAGCAGGCCTGCGGGCAGAAGCTCCGCAGCCACATGAAGTCGCCCTCCTCGACCTCGATCCAGTCCTGGTTCAGCAGGTAGACTCCGCGGCCCTGCAGCACGTAGATGCCGTGCTCCATGACGTGGGTTTCCGCGAAGGGGATGGTGCCGCCCGGCATGAAGGTCACGATATTGACATGCATGTCGTGGCGCAGATCGTTCGGATCGACGAAGCGCGAGGTCGACCAGTAGCCCGAGGTGTTGGGCATCTCGAGCGGCGGCTTGTCCTGATCGGCGGTGACGAAGCTTTCCGGCGCGTCGATGCCGGGCACACGCTCGTAGCGTTTTCGGATCCAGACGAAGGTGCCGGGCGTGTCCTGATCGTTCGCGACCGACCATTGCGTGCCCGGCGCGAGATAGGCGTAGCCGCCGGCGTCCAGTTCGTGGCCGACGCCTTCGATCACGAGGCGGATGTGGCCAGCGAGCACGAAGATCACGCCCTGGCCCTCGGGATCGGGTTCGGGATTGTCCGAACCGCCGCCCGGCGCGACTTCGACGATCAGCTGCGCGAAGGTCTCGGCAAAGCCCGACAGCGGCCGCGCGAGCACCCAGGCGCGGGTGTTTTCCCAGCCCGGCATCAGCGAGATGGTGATGTCGGAGAGCACACCGCGCGGGATCACGGCGTAGGAGGTGTTGAATTGCGCGCGCTCGCGGGCGCGCTGGTTCTGATCGGGCAAACCGCCCGTCGGGGCGTAATAGGTGTATTCCATCAAAGGTCCATGGCGTTCAGGCGATGCCACGCGATCCGCTCGACCTGTTTGCAGGCCTCACGGAATTCCGTCTCGCGGCCCTGGTCAAGCCGGCGGCGGAAGGCGTGGAGGATTGACGCCTTGGTATTGTCTTTTACGGCGATGATGAAGGGGAAACCGAATTTTTCGGTATAGGCGGCGTTGAGCGCCTCGAACGTGGCGCGTTCCTCGTCGGTCAGCGCGTCGAGCCCGGCGCTCGCCTGTTCCGAGGTGCTTTCTGCGGTTAGACGTTTGGCTTGGGCGAGTTTTCCCGCGAGATCCGGGTGCGCGGTCAGCACGCCGAGACGCTCCGCCTCCGAAGCCGAGCGGAAGATGCGGACAAGCGCCGAGGCCACCCCTTCATGGCTGTCATGGGCCGGGCCCAGCTCCAGCTCGAAGGCCCGCTCGGCGATCCAGGGCGAATGTTCGTATATGCCGCCGAAGACTTCGACGAAACGGTCCCGGTTCATCTGGCTCGGGCGTTCGCGGCGCGTGTGGGGGTGGGTCGCGGCCCAATGCGCGGCGATCTCTCCACGGGTCGCGAACCAGACGCCCTCATGCGACAGCGCGTAATCGAGGAAGCGCTTCAGCCCCGCAACTTTTCCCGGTCGCCCGATCAGGCGGTTATGCAGGCCCACCGAGAACATCTTCGGCGCGCCGTCCATCCCTTCGGCATAGAGCGTGTCGAAACTGTCCTTGAGGTATTGGAAGAACTGCTCGCCCTCGATATAGCCGGGCGCCGTGGCAAAGCGCATATCGTTGGCTTCCAACGTGTAGGGGATCACGAGTTGGTCCCGCGCGCCCACTTCCAGCCAATAGGGCAGGTCGTCGTCATAAGTGTCGGAGATCCAGTCGAAGCCACCCTCTTCTGCGGTCAGCCGCACCGTGTTGGCCGAGCAGCGCCCGGTATACCATCCGCGCGGACGCTCTCCGACGACCTCGGTATGCAGGCGGATAGCCTCGGCGATCTGGCGGCGTTCTTCGTCTTCCGCCATATCTTTGTGCTCGACCCATTTCAGGCCGTGCGAGGCGATCTCCCAGCCCGCTTCCTTCATCGCAGCGACCTGTTCCGGCGCGCGCGCCAGCGCGGTCGCGACCCCGTAGATCGTGAGTGGTACGTTCAGCCTGGTGAACAACCGGTGCAGCCGCCAGAAGCCTGCGCGCGCACCGTATTCGTAGATCGACTCCATGTTCCAGTGTCGCTGGCCGGGCCATTGCGCGGCGCCTGCGATATCGGACAGGAACGCCTCCGACGCCGCATCGCCGTGCAGGATATTGTTCTCGCCGCCCTCCTCGAAGTTGAGCACCATCGAGATCGCTACGCGCGCCTTTCCCGGCCATTGCGGATCTGGGGGCGTGCGGCCGTAGCCGCGCAGGTCGCGAGGGTAGCGGGTCATCGAATGGCTCCTGTCTTCGGGTCGAACCGGGACAAGAAAGAGCAAAATACGCCAAAGGGAAAGGGGGGCTGACCCATCGCCGCAGGTCAGACCGCCGCGATGGTAGCCTCGACCGCCTTTTTCCACGCGGCGTAGCGGGCTTCGCGTGTGGCCTCGTCCATCTGCGGG
>NZ_NBNY01000006.1:0-133779 GCF_002213165.1 Thioclava sp. F1Mire-8
CCCGCATAGGTGTTGAGCTTGATGCCCATCTCCTCGGCTTTCGCCGTCGCACCCTCCTTCATCTTCACGAAGAACGGATTGGTGTCAGTCTTCGTGATCAGGCAGGCGGTCGTCTCCGCCCAGGCCCCGGTCGCCATCAACCCAAGCGCCGTCGCTCCCAGAATCGCGGTTGTCTTCTTCATGTCAGGTCTCCTCCCAGAAACATGTCCAGCCGTCCTCCGATCGGCTTCGAGGTAAATCATGTGCGAACACGGGCCGACTCGTCAATAGATAAATCAAATGGATTTATTAATTGACAGAAGAGCCTCTGGAAGCCGATAAATACAAGGCGTAGTTTATGCGCGAGCAGCCTCGGAGAATGAATTTTGGCCCACCGCGTGATGGAATTGATCAAGACCGGAGCGGGGAAGATCGGTTCGGATCACTCCGCGATGCGCAACCGCAACGAGCGGCTCGTGATGTCGCTGATTCGCCGTCGCGGCGCCTTGGCGAAATCCGAGATCGCACGGCTCACGGGGCTCTCGGCACAGACAGTGTCGGTCATCATGCGCGCGCTTGAGGATGAAGGCTTCCTGCTGCGCTGCGACCCGGTGCGCGGCAAGGTGGGCCAGCCCACCGTGCCGATGCGCCTGAACCCCGAGGGGGCTTATTTTCTTGGCCTGAAGGTCGGGCGTCGCCGGACCGAGGTGATCCTGATCGACATGATGGGCACGCCGGTCTCGCGCCGTGTCGCGCGCCACGACTACCCCACGGCGGCTGACACGATAGCCTTCGCCATCGACGCGATCGCCCGGATGGTGGCAGAACTCCCCGCCTCGAAGCGCGAGCGCATCGCCGGCCTCGGCATCGGGGCGCCGTTCAGGATGTGGGATTGGGGCGTCGCGCTCGGGCTCGAGGAAAGCGCGATGGCCGATTGGCGCGAACGCGATATCCGCGCCGAACTGGAGGCGCTCTATCCGTTTCCCGTGGTGCTGGAAAACGATGCCTCTGCCGCCTGTTCGGCAGAGCTTTTGCTGGGCGATCAGACATTGCCCGACGATTTCCTCTATGCGTTCGTGGGCTTCTTCGTAGGTGGCGGGCTGGTGATGAGCGGCTCGCTTGTGACCGGCCCCAACAACAATGCGGGCGCGCTTGCCTCGATGCCGGTGCCCGACGGTCACGGCGGCCAGTGCCAGTTGCTCGACGTGGCCTCGCTGTCGGTCATCGAAGCCGCGATGACGGAGCGCGGGCTCGATGCGAGTTTCCTCTGGGAGCGGCGCGATGAGTGGGATCTTCCCGAAGACATCGTCGACGACTGGCTCGCGAAAGCGGCGCGGGGCCTCGCGACTGTCGCCGCGTCCTCGGCGGCGCTGTGCGACCTCGATGCGATCGTGATCGACGGCTGGATGCCCGACGATCTGCGCGCGCGGCTCGTCGCCGCGACCGAATCGGAACTGGCGAAGATCAACCTCTCGGGCGCGGGCGTTCCGATCGTGCGCGAGGGTCAGGTGGGGCCCGATGCGCGCGCGCTGGGGGCCGCGACCCTGCCGCTGAGCCTGCGTTTCCTGACCGAGATCGATCTGCCCGATCAGGCCGACTGAGCGGACCCGACGAAGCGTAGCGACACGATCAGACCGGGATTGTTGTCGGACAGTTGCAATTCGGCCTCGTGCAGCCCCGCCACCGCATGAACCAGCGCAAGGCCCAGCCCGTTGCCCGGCGTCGTGCGAGAGCGTTCAAGCCGATAGAGCCTGCGCAGAACCTTCTCGCGCTCGGCCTCGGGGATGCCGGGACCATGATCTGCGACGCTGAGCGTGACCGCACCGCGTTCGCGAGACAGAGTCACCGCGATCTTCGGCGCCGGGCCGCCGTGACGGATCGCGTTCTCGATCAGGTTCGACAGCATCTGTCCCAGCAGCCCCCGGTCGCCGTGCACCATCAGCGACGTATCGGGCCGTTGCAGGGTCAGCGCCCCACCCGCCTCTTCGGCGCTGGCCTCGTACAACTCGGTGATATCGGCGGCGAGCGCGCCCAGATCGACCGTCGCGAAACGTGCCTTCGGGCTGCCGCCCTCGATTTGGGCGATCCGCAGCAACGAGTGGAACACGGCGACCGCGCGCTCCGCCTCGGTGCCTGCCTGCTCGGCCAGCGCGCGGGGCGGCGCGTCCTCGGGCAAGGCCTCTTGCAATTCCGAGAGGAGCACCGAAATCCGCTGCATCGGCGTCTTCAGGTCATGTGCTATATCGGCGGAGACCTGACGCAGCGCCGCAACCGTCGCCTCCTGCGTCTCGGCCATCACGTTAAGCCGCGCCCCGATCCGTGCGAGGTCATCGCCGCGTCGCGCCTTCACCTCGTCGCGCGGCACCCGCGCCTCGAGCCGCCCCTCTGTAAGATCGTCCAGCGTGTTCTCGATCGCGCTCACCCGTTTGCGCGCCCGCATCCCGACCCACGCACCATAGGCGGCAGAGACCAGAAGCGAGGGTACGAAGGAGAAGACGAGAATCGCGAGGAAGGTCGAGGTCAGTTCCGCAATCGGCGCGCGACTTTCGCCGATCACCAGCAAGCCGCCCGCAAGCGGCATGGTCAGCGTGAAATATCCATGTTTCGATAGCGGCGCATATTCGGGATGACGCGAGATGACCCAGCTGTCGCCCTCATGGGTGACCCGGACATTGCCGACCTGCCGCCCGTCCGACATCACGAAGGCGATGGCGCGCTCTGACGGATCGGACGCCCGCGCCTCCGCCGACACGATCACAGAGAGCGTCTCGGGGTTGGCGGCAACCTGAAACACCGCCGTCTGCTGCTTTAGATCGGCGCGGATCGATTCCTCGGTCGAGGAGCGCAGCGCGACATAGGCGAAGCCCAGCGTCACCAGCAGGATCGCAAAGACGATCCCCATCAGCCCGAGCGCCTGTCGCAGCGGCGTCGATGCAAGGATTTCCGCGCGATTCAGACGTGCCTTCATCAGCCCTCGATCCGGTAGCCCGCGCCGCGCACGGTGTGGATGAGATCACGGTCGAACGGCTTGTCGACCTTGTTCCGGAGCCGCGAAATATGCGTCTCCACCACATTGGTCTGCGGATCGAAATTCAGATCCCACACGCCCTCCAGCAGCATCGTCCGGGTCTGCACCCGGCCCTTGCGGCGCAGCAGAAATTCCAGCAGCGAGAATTCGCGCGGCAGAAGGTCGATCTCCTGTCCGCCGCGCGTCACCTTGCGCGCGATCAGGTCCATCTTCAGATCGCCCGCCTCCAGCATTACCTGCTCCGACTGCGCTTGTGGGCGACGCGCCAGCGCCGCGAGCCGCGCCGACAGCTCGCCGAAGGCGAAGGGTTTCACGAGATAATCGTCGGCACCCGCGTTGAGCCCCTCGATCCGGTCATCCACCCCGCCGATCGCGGTCAGGAAGATGATCGGCGTCGTGACCTTTGCGGCCCGGATCGCGCGGGTGATCGAGAGACCGTCCAGCTCCGGCAGCATCCGGTCGATGATCATCACGTCATAGCTGCCGCCCAGCGCCTGGGTCAGCCCGTCGCGGCCATTCGCGAGATGGTCGACCGTGTGGCCCTCTTCGCGCAGGCCACGCAGAACGTAATCGGCGGTGGTCGCGTCGTCTTCGATCAACAGCAGTTTCATCGCACTCGCTTTCTCGGTTCGCGACATATGTGGCCGATGACACCGCACAAGTCACGCACCCCTCCCCTAAAGGTGAAAAGGATAACAACTCTGCAATCTTCCCGCAGAGTCCCTGACAGGCTAGGCCCTCACATAGGGTGCATACCTGTCAAAAAGGAGAGAAACATGCAGGACATTCGCAAAGCTCCCCTGCTGCGCACCCTCGCCACCACCGCCATGCTCGGCGCCGGCGCCGTGGCGACGAGCGGTCTGGCACTGGTCCCGAACGTGGCCGCGGCCGAAACCTTCACCAACACCGTCGACCTGGTGAAGAAGGTGATGCCCGCCGTGGTCACCATCGAGATCAAGAAGCAGGCCAACGATCAGGAAATGGCCCAGATGGGGATGCCTCAGGATTTCCCCTTCGAGTTCTTCCAGCGTCGTTTCGGTATGCCCGACATGGGCCCCAACGGTCAGGGTCAGCCGATGCAGCGTCCTGAGATCACCGGTCTCGGCACTGGCTTCATCATCCAGAAAGACGGCCATATCGTCACCAACGCCCACGTCGTCGACGGCGCCGAGAGCGTGAAGGTCACCTTCTCCGACGGCTCGACCGCGGATGCGAAAGTGATCGGCGAAGACAAGGCCACTGACATCGCGCTGATCAAGGTCGATACCAACAAGGACCTCGACACCGTGGGCTTCGGCGACAGTCAGGCCGCGCAGGTCGGCGAGCCGGTCGTGGCGATCGGCAACCCGTTCGGCCTGGGCACCTCCGTGTCGACCGGCATCGTCTCGGCCAAAGGCCGCGACTTGAAATCGGGCCCCTTCGATAACTACATCCAGACCGACGCAGCCATCAACAAAGGCAACTCGGGTGGCCCGCTCTTTGACGACCAAGGCCAGGTGATCGGCATGAACACCGCGATCCTGTCGCCCACTGGCGGTTCCGTCGGGATCGGTTTCTCGGTGCCCTCCGACACCATCAAGAGCGTCGTCGCCGACCTGCAGGACAATGGCACGGTGAAGCGCGGCTTCCTCGGCGTGCAGATCCAGCCGGTCAGCGAGGACATCGCCGCGGCGCTGGGGCTCGACCAACCGGAAGGTGTGCTCGTAGCCGACGTGTCGCCCGACACGCCCGCGAAGAAAGCTGGTCTGAAGCGCGGCGACATCATCGTCGGCGTGGATGGCAAGCCGATGAAAGCCCCCCGCGATCTGACCCGTGCGATCGGGTCCGACGAGCCGGGCACCGAAGTGCAGCTCTCGCTGCTGCGCGCGAACAAGCCGCTCACGCTCTCCGTCACTCTCGATGAGCGGCCCACCGAGAAGACCAAGTCGTAATACTTGCAGTCTATCGGTTTGAAGGCACGCCCGGAGCATCCGCTTCGGGCGTGTCTTTTGTTTGAAGTGTCAGTTCGCACTGGTGGGAGTGGCCGTAGCATCCGAAGCAGACGGCGCAATCGCCTCCGCGACCTGATAGAGCCGCCAGTCGTTTTGCCGGAAATGCCGCTCGGCGATCTGGCTCAGACCGTCGACGCCCTCGATCGGATTCGCTGCGAGAACCAGCCCGTCGGGATGCGCCGCCATCCAGCGCCCGAGATCGGCGCTGTTGCCAAGCACCGTCACCGGGTTCTCGAGCCGCGCGACGAAGGAGAACTGCCCTGCATAGCCGCGATCGGTGGTGGCCACGCCATTTTCCGAATGCGAAGCGATCAGGCTCGCGATCGGTGCCGGATCGTAGACTTTCCAGAGGATCGGCCAGACCATGATCTGAATGGCGATCAGCACCAGCGGCGCGACGAAGGCTTCGGCGAACCAGCCCTGCCGCGCTTTAAGCACGATTAGCGCGCCGCCCACGAGCATCGCCACGCCAGCGATCACGAAGAGCCACGATCCGGTGCCCTCGGGCAGTTCGGGGAACGCCCCGAAATGCACCGAAGCCGCAGCAATCGCTGTCGCCACGCCGGGCAGAAGCCACAGCAGGCGCAGCCAGCGCATCCGGCGCTCCGCCGTGGGCAGCAATCCCGACAGGATCAGCGCCAGCGCGGGCATTTCCGGCACAAGGTAATGCGCCTGTTTGCCCGAGATCAGCGAGAAGGCGACGAAGGCGGCGACGAACCAGACCGTCACCATGCGCGTGCCCGCATCCTCCCAAAGGCGCGACGGCTTGAACGTAGCCAGCCCGGCGCGGCTCCAGCCCCAGGGCCAGAGGAAGAACGGCAGCAACGCCACGAAGAACCAGACGGGGCGACCATGGGCAAAGCTTTCCACCATCCGCCCGGCGCTCTGCTTCCACAGAATCTGCTCGCGGTATTCAGCACCGCCGAAGATGATCGCGGGGCCGAGCCATAGCAGGACGATGCCGAAACCGATCAGAAAACCGATTCCGATCCGCGCATACCACTGCTTGAGCGCGGGCCGCTCCGCCCCGGTCGCCCAAAGCGGCATCAAAAGCGCGGTCGGCAGCACATGCACCAGGATCACCGGCCCCTTGGCGAAGACGCCGAAGGCCAGCGCGATGCCAAGCCCGATCACCGGGGCGAAGCGCTCCGTGTCGCGCATCGCCCAGACCGCGAGCATTCCCGTCAGCGTCGCCGCCGTGAGCATCGTGTCGAACATCGTTGTCGAGCCGAAGAGCAGAAACACCCCGCTCGTCCCAAGGATCAGTGCTGCGAGTCCGGCGCGCTCCGGTTCCTCCGGCCAGAGCTTGCGCGCGAGCACCGCGACCAGTCCGACCGACAGCAGCCCGAAGGCGGGCGCCACGAGCCGCGCCGCCCATTCGCTGGGGCCAGTCACGCTCCAGACGATATTGATGAGCCAGAACAGAAGCGGCGGCTTGTCGGAATAGATCGCCCCGTTGAGATGCGGCACCAGCTTGGAGCCACCCTGCCACATTTCCCAGGCGACGGTGACATAGCGCGTCTCGTCGATCGCCATCAGCGGGCGCATGATCATCAACACCACCGCGCTCAATGCGAAAAGGAAAAGCGCTCCGATCAGGGGAACGCGCCAGGCGGTCGAACTCATAGGCGGGTCTTTCTGTCGTATGTCTCGAGATGTCTTTCTTTGCTTGACCCCCGAATGACCGCGCATGTCAAGCCGCTGGGTCATCACGGCTCCAGAATAGATGCTCAAAACTAATTAAGAAAAACTTGGAACTGCCCGGAGAGGGGCGACGTTGGATGTCCGAAGACACAGAAGGGAGACACGTACCATGAAGAAGATGTTCCTGATCCTGCCGCTCAGCGCCACCGTTGCCGTTGCAGGCTGCCAGATGTCGCAACAGGACCGCGCTGCCGCGACCGGCGGTGTTGCCGGTGCCGCGATCGGCGCTGCCGTTTCGGATGATGGCGACCGCGTTCAAAACGCCGCGATCGGCGGCGCAGTCGGCACCGTTGCCGGCGCCCTGATCGGTAAAGCCAACCAGCCGGGTCAGTGCCGCTATCGTGACTCGTATGGCCGCGAGTACATCGCGCCCTGCTAAGGCCCCGCCACAGGTAACCTCGAAAACCGTTCGGACCCTCATCCGAACGGTTTTTTCATGTCGGCATGAAGGTTCGTACCGCAGACGTGACAAGCGCGGATTGTCGCACTCCATTGTCGCAGCCCCTCTGCCCGGCTATCTCGACAGCCAAGCGCGAAAGAGGAAAAGACCCCAAAACCCGTATGACAGACGCCACGACCGAAGCGCCGAAGCCGAAAGCCGTTCTGACCCGCATCGCTCAGCCCGTCGCGGGCAAGTTGAAGCTCGCCGGGTGGCTCGGTGTGGCCTCGGCCCTTATCTGGCCCGCGCAGGCCGCTCTGATCGGTTTGGTACTTGGCGACCTGGTCGCACCGGGGGTGAGCCCGTCGCTCTCGCCGCTCGCCGGGGCTGCTGGCTTCGTGGTGCTGGCGCTCGTGCGGATCGTCCTCGACTGGATTTCGCAGAAGCTCTCGGCCGATGCCGCCGAGGTGGTGCTGCGTGAGAGCCGCGAGAAGCTGATCCGAAAGGCGCTGCGTCAGGCTAGCGGCGCCGCCGCGCTGTCGCCTGCGGAACTGGCTTCGCTGTCCGCGGAGAAGCTCGGCGCGCTCGGCCCATGGGCCACGCGCTATCAGCCCGCCTTCCTGCGCGCCCGGATCATCCCCCTCGCCTTCATCCTGCTCGCCGCCACGCAAAGCTGGGCGGTTGCGGGAATCCTGCTGATCGCCGGGCCGCTGATCCCGATCTTCATGGCGCTTGTCGGCATGGCCGCGCAGGACGCCTCGGAAAAGCAGATGGTCGAAATCGGTTCGCTCAACCGGCTGCTGATCGATCGGATCGCCGCGATCACCGATCTGCGACTTCTGGGCGCGGAGGCCCGCTCGCGCGCCGATCTGGAAACCAAATCCGAAGACCTGCGCCTCCGCACGATGGCGGTTCTGCGGGTTGCCTTCCTCTCCTCGACGCTTCTGGAACTGTTCGCCGCGATCGGCGTGGCGCTGGTCGCGGTCTATGTCGGCTTCTCGCTGATCGGGTGGATGAATTTCGGCACATGGGGCAGCAAGATGACCCCGGCCGAGGGGATTTTCCTGCTCATGATCGCGCCCGAGTTTTTCCAGCCGCTGCGCGATCTCGCTGCGGCATGGCATGACCGGGCCGCTGCGCTCGCCGTAGCCTCCGAGTTGGAGACGACCGAGACTGCCATCGCCAAGGCCAACACGCTGATGGGCACTGGAGGCGAAGGCGCGGCACCGACGCTTGGCGCGCTGCGTTGGCACGGGCTGCAAATCCGCCCCGGCGAGGCCGCCGCTCCGCTCCCCCTGCCCGATGGCGACATCGCCCCGGGCGAGGCGGTCGCAATCACAGGACCGTCGGGCGCAGGCAAGACGACGCTTCTGACCGCTCTGGTCGGGCTGATCCATCCCGAGGCGGGGAAGATCACGCTGGGCGATACCTCCCTGACAGAGGAAAACGCCGATGACTGGCGCGCAGCCTTCGGCTGGATTCCTCAAAGCCCGCGCTTCGCCGATGCGAGCCTGCGCGAACTGATCACGCTGAACCGTCCCGGCGACCTCGATGCAGCGCTCGACGCCGCGCAGGCCACCGAGGTCGTCGCGGGCCTTCCCGGCGGGCTCGACGCCCGGCTGGGCGATATGGGCGGCGGCGTCTCGGGCGGCGAGGCGCGGCGTCTGCTGATCGCGCGGGCCCATTACGCGGGCCGCCCGATCGTGTTGGCCGACGAACCGACCGCCGATCTCGATGGCGAGACGGGCGCGAAAGTCATCGCAGCTCTTCTGGCGTTGCGAACGCAGGGTACGACCTTGATCGTCGCAAGCCACGACCCTGCCCTCGTTGCCGCGATGGACCGTCAGATCGACTTGGAGGGCGCAGCATGAGAACGCTTCTGACCCTCACCGCTCGCCTGATCAGCGATCAGAAATGGGCCTTCAGCAGGGGCCTCGCGCTGTCGTTCCTCGTGCTCGCGATGGGGGCAGCGCTGCTCGGCCTGTCGGGCTGGTTCATCACCGCCTCCGCGCTGGCCGGGATCGCGGGGATGGGCCTAAACTTCAATTTCTTCACCCCCTCGGCAGGTGTCCGCGGTCTCGCGCTCGGCCGCGCGGTCTCGCGCTATGGCGAGCGGCTACTGACCCATGACGCCACACTGCGCGCGTTGGCGAAGCTGCGCATCGACCTGATGGATGGCGTCTCGCGCCGCCCGCATGAGGAACAGGCGCGGCTGCGCGGTGCGCAGGCGCTGAACCGGATCACCTCGGACGTGGATGCGCTTGATGGCGTATTGCTGCGGCTGGTCATCCCCTTCCTTGCAGGCGGCATGGTCCAGATCGCGGCGCTTCTGATGCTGGGGTGGCTCGAAGGGCTGCCGATCGGGCTCGCGGTCTTCCTGATCTACCTGCTGGGCGGTGGGCTCGGCCTGATTTGGGTCGCCCGAGCCGCCCGCCACGATGCCCGCGCCGCCGAAACGGCGCTGCAGAACATTCGCCGCCGCGCGCTGGAGACGATGCGCGCGCGAGCCGATCTGGCCGTGGCCGGACAGCTGGAGGCCGCAACTGCGCAGACCCTGGCCGAGGTCGAGGCCGAAGCGCTCGCGCGGCGCAATCTCGAGGCGCTCGACCGCCGGGTGGGGGCGGTGATTTCCGCCACCACCGCGCTTGCCGGGGCGGCCGCCCTGGCGATCGCCGGACAGATGGCGCGGGCCGGGCAGATCACGCCCGCGCGCGCCGCCGTGGGCCTGTTCGTCGCGCTGGCACTGGCCGAGTCGCTGATGCTGCTGCGCCGAGGCATGGCCGAGATTGGACGCATGCAGGAGGCGGGCGCGCGGGTCATGGAGCTGACCGATACGCCCACACGCGCCCAGCCCGACGGCCACGCCCCCACCGATATGGACGCCCCGCTGCTCGAGGCGCGAAAAGTCGCCTTCACCCGCGCCAAGAGCGCCGCGCCGCTCTTTTCCGATCTGACCTTCACCCTCGCGCGCGGTCAGACCGTGATGCTTGCCGGGCCTTCGGGCGCGGGGAAATCCACCGCACTCGCCGTGCTGTCCGGCCTTCTCAAGCCGTCCGGTGGCGAGATCACGGCGATGGGCCGCGCGCTGGCCGACTGGCCGGAGGGAGACCTGCGCGATGTGCTCACAATGGTGCCGCAGCGCAGCCAGTTGATCGGCGGCACTATTGCCGAGAATCTCGCGCTCGCCGTGCCTCCCGGAACGCAACTCGATGACGATGCGGCATGGGCCGCGCTGCGCGCCGTGGCGCTGGATGAAGTGATCGTGGCGCGCGGCGGGCTCGAAGCACGGCTTGGCGAAGGCGGCACGGGATTGTCCGGCGGGCAGGCGAAACGATTGGCGCTGGCCCGTGCGGCACTGCGCCGGCCCGACATCCTTCTGCTGGACGAACCGACCGAGGGACTCGACGCCCAAACCGCCGCCGCGACGCTGGCCGGATTACGGGCGCTTCTGCCCGAGGCGGGCTTCGTTCTGGTCTCTCACCGCCAGCCCGACCAGAGCGCCGCCACGGCCACGATCGCGCTGAAATGACGCACGACCTGCGACGATAAGCCCCTAAAATCACGAGACATATTCCCGTTCACCTCTGTTCACGTCCGCGTGCGACACATCGTCAATTTGATTTGGCTCAAAGTCGCGCGCTGACCGCCTCCTCATAACCTGCATCCAGGAAAAACATTTCCGGAGAATCCGGCTTTTCACCGCGCCGGATGCAAGTAGGGAAACGGAGAACGAGAATGGATTTCGGGATCGTCGAGCTGTCACGGCTGCAATTTGCCATGACAGCGATGTATCACTTCCTCTTTGTGCCGCTGACGCTTGGTCTGTCGATCATCGTGGCGATCATGGAGACGGTCTATGTGATGACCAACCGCCCTGTCTGGCGGCAAATGACCAAGTTCTGGGCCACACTGTTCGGCATCAACTTCGTGCTGGGCGTGGCCACGGGCCTCACGATGGAATTCCAGTTCGGCATGAACTGGAGCTATTACTCGCATTACGTCGGCGACATTTTCGGCGCACCGCTCGCGATCGAGGGCCTGATGGCCTTCTTCATGGAAGCGACTTTCGTCGGGTTGATGTTCTTCGGATGGGAGAAGCTGAGCCCGGTCAAGCACATGGTCGTCACGTGGCTGGTCGCCATCGGATCGAACTTCTCTGCTTTGTGGATCCTGATCGCGAACGGCTGGATGCAGAACCCGGTCGGGGCGGCGTTCAATCCGCTGACGATGCGGATGGAAATGACCTCCTTCTTCGATGTCGTGTTCAACCCGGTAGCCCAGGCCAAGTTCGTGCACACGGTCTCCGCTGGCTACGTCACAGCGGCCGTCTTCGTGATGGGCGTGTCGAGCTGGTACATGCTCAAGGGGCGTCACCTCGAACTGGCCCGCCGCTCCATCGCGGTCGCCGCTGCGTTCGGCCTCGCCTCGGCGCTGTCGGTGGTGATCCTCGGCGACGAGTCGGGCTACGAGACGACGCATAACCAGAAGATGAAACTCGCCGCGATGGAAGCCATGTGGGAGACCGAACCGGCCCCCGCCTCCTTCACGCTTTTCGGCATTCCCGACCAGCAAGCGCGCGAAACGAAATACGCGATCCATATCCCGTGGGTGATGGGCCTCATCGGTACCCGCTCGCTGACCGAGCAGATCACCGGGATCGACGATCTCGTCAAAGGCTCCGAGGAGCGGATCCGCAACGGCATCGTCGCCTATAATGACCTGCTGAAAATTCGCGAAGCGAAGGGGGATGTCCCCGCTGACGTCACCGCGGAATTCAACAAGAACGTCGGCGATCTCGGTTACGCCTACCTGCTCAAACGCTACGTGGACGATCCGCGTCAAGCGACCGACGCGCAGATCAAGAAAGCCGCGAACGACACGGTCCCAACGGTCTGGCCGATCTTCTGGTCCTTCCGCCTGATGGTTGCGCTAGGTTTCTCCTTCATCGCGCTGATGGTCTACTTCTTCGTCGTCTCGAACTGGAAGGGCATGAACTATCCCCGCTGGGCGCTGCGTCTGGCCGTGATCGTCATCCCCGCCCCTTGGATCGCCGCGGAACTGGGCTGGTTCACCGCCGAGTTCGGACGCCAGCCCTGGACGGTCGACGGCGTGCTGCCTACGGCGCTTTCGGTCAGCCACCTCTCGGTGGGCGACCTGCTGTTCACGCTGCTGGGCTTCGTCGCCTTCTATACCGTGCTCTTCGTCGTCGAGATGGGCCTGATGCTCAAATACATCAAGAAAGGCCCGTATCAGGATGTCGAGGTCACCCAGGAGTGGCTGCAACGACATGACGATCGCCTGTCCGGTCGCGGCGGCAACCCTGTCACCATGCCTGCGGAGTAAGAACCAATGATCCTCTATGAACTTATCCCCCTCGACGTTCTACGCGTCATCTGGTGGCTGCTGCTGGGCGTCCTGCTGATCGGCTTCGCGCTGACCGACGGCTTCGACATGGGCGTGGGCGCACTGCTGCCCTTCGTCGGCAAGAGCGATAGCGAGCGCCGCGTGGCGATCAACACGATCGGCCCGGTCTGGGAAGGCAACCAGGTCTGGTTCATCCTTGGCGGGGGCGCGATCTTCGCGGCCTGGCCACCCCTCTACGCAGTAAGCTTCTCGGGGTTCTACCTCGCGATGTTCCTCGTGCTCGCGGCGCTGATCCTGCGTCCGGTCGGCTTCAAGTATCGCTCGAAGCGCGACTCGGCTGCGTGGCGCAATGGCTGGGACTGGGCGCTCTTCGTGGGCGGCGCGGTTCCGGCACTGATCTTCGGCGTGGCCGTGGGCAACGTGCTGCAAGGCGTGCCCTTCGAGCTCAACGACATGCTGATGCCGCTCTATCCGGGCAACTTCATCATGAAGCTGCTGGGCCTTCTGAACCCCTACGCGCTGCTTGCAGGCGTGGTGTCGCTGTCGATGCTGATGATGCATGGCGCGGCGTGGCTCTCGGTGAAGACCGAAGGCGCGGTGAAAGTCCGCGCGACCGAGATCGGCTCTGTTGCGGGCATGGTGGCCTTCGTTGCCTATATCGTCGCTGGCATCTGGCTCGCCTTCGGGATCAAGGGCTACCACGTCACCTCGGTCGTGCCGGCGAATGGCCCCTCCAACCCGCTTTTCTCGACGGTCGAGCATGGCGGGAGCTGGATGCAGGCCTATGCGGACCGCCCGTGGATCGCGATTGCGCCGATCCTCGGCCTCGCGGGGATCGCCATGGCGGTGCGGGGGCTGCGCGCCGGCCGCGAAGTCTCGACGCTGCTCTGGTCGAAACTGGGCATCTTCGGCGTGATCTCCTCGGTCGGCCTGACGATGTTCCCCTTCATCCTGCCGAGCTCGAAAATGCCCGACGCCTCGCTGACGGTCTGGGACGCCTCGTCCTCCCACCAGACGCTCTTCATCATGCTCATCGCCGCGTTGATCTTCATGCCGCTCATCCTCGCCTATACCGCATGGGTCTATAAGGTTCTGTGGGGCAAGGTGACGGTCGCAGATGTCGAGCGCGACAGCCATACAGCTTATTAAGGAGACAGACAGATGTGGTACTTCGCATGGATCCTCGGACTTCCGCTGGCCGCTCTGGTCGCCGTCGCCAACGCGATGTGGCTCGAGATGCAGAACGACGCGCGGATCGCCGGTGAGCGGCGCCAGGACTGAGCTCGCAGCCGGAAAGCCAAATCAAGGAAAGGCCGTCCCCGGGGCGGCCTTTTTGCCATCGGCGAGACGGTACCGGGGCGACGCAACGGCAATGGGCCCCGACCGCTAGCGCAAACAGTCGAAAAGACGTGACGTTTCAGGGCCAAAACGAGGCGTTTTCCCCCTGTCCCTTCGCCCCGTGCTCTTGTAACAAAATTGCCGAATGAATCCGTTCGCCGCAATTTGGCGGACCAGACAAGGGAGACACGCATGAAGGTCCTGGTACCCGTCAAACGCGTGATCGACTATAACGTGAAAGCTCGCGTGAAAGCGGACGGAAGCGGTGTCGATCTCGCCAATGTCAAAATGTCGATGAACCCGTTCGACGAAATCGCTGTCGAAGAGGCGATCCGTCTGAAGGAGAAGGGCGCCGTCGAAGAGATCGTCGCGGTCTCGATCGGCGTGAAGCAGGCGCAGGAAACGCTGCGCACCGCGCTCGCGATGGGTGCGGACCGTGCGATCCTTGTGGTCGCTGCCGATGACGTGCAAACCGATATCGAGCCGCTGGCCGTCGCCAAGATCCTCGCCAAGGTCGTCGAGGAAGAGCAGCCCGGCATGGTGATCCTCGGCAAGCAGGCGATCGACAACGACATGAACGCGACCGGCCAGATGCTGGCCGCACTTCTGGGCTGGGGTCAGGCGACCTTCGCCTCGGAAGTCGTGGTTGAGGGCGAGGCCGCGAAGGTCACCCGTGAAGTCGACGGCGGTCTGCAGACCATCGAGGTCAAGCTGCCCGCGATCGTCACCACCGACCTTCGTCTGAACGAGCCGCGCTACGCCTCGCTGCCGAACATCATGAAGGCGAAGAAGAAGCCGCTCGACGAGAAAACCGCCGAGGATTACGGCGTCGACGTCTCGCCGCGTCTCGAAGTGGTGAAGGTCACCGAGCCCGAAGCGCGTCAGGCTGGCGAAATGGTGCCGGATGTCGACACGCTGGTTGCGAAACTCAAAGAGAAGGGGGTCGTGTGATGGCCGTTCTGCTGCTGGGTGAAGTGAATGATGGCGAACTGTCGGTCGACGCGACCGCCAAGGCCGTCTCCGCCGCAAAATCGCTGGGCGATGTGACCGTGCTCTGCGCGGGTGCCTCTGCTGCCGCGGCCGGTGAAGCCGCCGCCAAGATCGACGGTGTCGCGAAGGTGCTCGTGGCCGAGGACCCGTCGCTGAGCCACCGTCTGGCGGAGCCGACCGCCGCGCTGATCGTGTCGCTCGCGGGCGATTACTCGCATATCGTGGCGCCTGCCACGACCGATGCGAAGAACGTGATGCCGCGTGTCGCAGCCCTTCTCGACGTGATGGTGATCTCGGATGTCTCCGGCGTCGTCGATGCCGACACGTTCGAGCGCCCGATCTACGCGGGTAACGCGATTCAGACCGTGAAATCGAAGGACGAGAAGAAGGTCATCACCTTCCGCACCTCGACCTTCGACGCCGCCGGCGAAGGCGGTTCGGCTTCGGTCGAGACCGTGGCGATGTCGGACGCGCCCGCCCTGTCGAGCTGGATCGAAGACAAGGTCGCCGAGAGCGATCGTCCGGAGCTGACCTCGGCGAAGATCGTCGTGTCGGGCGGCCGTGGCGTCGGCTCGGAGGAGGACTTCAAGGTGATCGAAGCGCTGGCCGACAAGCTCGGCGCGGCTGTGGGTGCCTCGCGCGCCGCCGTCGACTCGGGCTTCGCGCCGAACGACTGGCAGGTCGGTCAGACCGGCAAGGTCGTGGCACCCGAGCTCTACATCGCCTGCGGCATCTCGGGGGCTATCCAGCACCTCGCCGGCATGAAGGACTCGAAGATCATCGTCGCGATCAACAAGGACGAAGAAGCGCCGATCTTCCAGGTCGCCGATTACGGCCTGGTCGCGGACCTCTTCGACGCCGTTCCGGCGCTGACCGAAAAGCTCTGATCCGCGGAAGGGGCGCTGCCCCCCGCGATAGTGGAACCAAATCGAAAGGGCGGGGAAATCCCCCGCCCTTTCCTGTTAGAGCAATGGCCTCAGAGCAGACGCGAGCGCCGCTGCGATCTCCTCATGCACCAGCGGCCCCGGCACCATTTCCGCGGCTGGTTCCTCAAGCGGCGTGAAGTGCATCCCCGCCGTGCCCGCGCTACGTGCCGCCGCCGAAGGCTTGACCCGGACCACGTCCGACACGAGCGAGCGCAGTGCCTCCACCATGGGTTCGGTGACCATCAACGGCTCGGGCCCAAGATCGTCGCTCCGGGCGGAATCGTTGAACGCCCCGAGCCACAGCAGCAGCTTGCGCCCCTTGATCTTGGCCAGAAGCGCCGTCATCCGTTGCTGCCATGCCTCCTGCAACTCGGCCTCGAGCAGCGTGAATTTCTCGGGCTCGCGTTCTTTCAATGCGCTCAGCATGTGGCGCGTGAAGTTGAACTCGGTGAAATCCACGCCGCGGAAGATCGAGCGCATCAGGCTCGAAGCGCGCAGGAACCGATCGTTGCGGCGCGGATGCACGGCATAAAAGCGGTTGGACATATTCTGCGCCCCGAGCAACTGGATCACCGTGACCCTCGCGGCCTCTGATGCGGCGGCCAGTTGCGGCTCGTGCAGGAACACGTCGATCCCGGCATTCAGATAACCGAAATTCACCACCGGCATCTCCAGCCGCGCCTCGAGTAGCGCGGGCCAGGGATGCTCCACGAACTTGCCATAGGTCTCCGTCCCGCCCATCGCGGCGATGAAATCGCCTTGCAGCGCACGGCGCGGCCCGCGGAACAGCAGTTTGGATTTCCCATATCTGCACGGGAAGTAATCGAGAGCGCCATCGCCCGTATATTCGAAAGCCATTTTCCCACCTCAGTCTGTATTCGACTCGCCCGAGGCCAGAATGCGCCCGAAGTCTTGCCAAACGGCTAATGTTAAAATGATCTCAGCCCTGCGTTTCGCTTGCATGGACCGAGCGGAGAACTATGGTCAGGGCGCAAAACGTGAGAGGGAAAATTATGGCGATCGAGAAAGTGGGCATCGTGGGTGCAGGGCAGATGGGCAACGGGATCGCCCATGTCTTCGCGCTGGCCGGATATGACGTTCTGCTGAACGACATCAGCGACGAGGCGCTGACGAAGGCGATCGCCACGATCACCAAGAACCTCGATCGGCAAGTATCGCGCGGGAAAATCTCGGAAGACGAGAAGAACACCGCGCTGAAGCGGATCACCACGACCACGAAACTGAGCGAACTGGGCCCGACCGATCTGGTCATCGAGGCCGCAACCGAGCGCGAGACCGTCAAGCAGGCGATCTTCGAAGACCTGCTGCCGCATCTCAAGCCGACGACGATCCTGACCTCGAACACCTCGTCGATCTCGATCACCCGGCTTGCCTCGCGCACCGACCGCCCCGAGAAGTTCATGGGCTTCCACTTCATGAACCCGGTGCCGGTAATGCAACTGGTCGAACTGATCCGCGGCATTGCGACCGATCAGGAGACCTACAAGACGCTGCACGAGGTCGTCGAGAAACTCGGCAAGACCGCCGCGTCTGCCGAAGATTTCCCGGCCTTCATCGTGAACCGCATCCTGATGCCGATGATCAACGAGGCGGTCTATACGCTTTATGAAGGCGTGGGGAACGTGCGCTCGATCGACGAGTCGATGAAGCTCGGCGCGAACCATCCGATGGGGCCGCTGGAACTGGCCGACTTCATCGGGCTCGACACCTGCCTCGCGATCATGAACGTGCTGCATGACGGGCTGGCCGATACCAAGTACCGCCCTTGCCCGCTTCTGACGAAATATGTCGAAGCCGGCTGGCTCGGCCGCAAGACCGGGCGCGGCTTCTACGACTATCGCGGCGAAGAGCCGGTGCCGACGCGCTGAGGCGACGGGATCGAGGGGCGCTGCCCCTCGCTCGCGACTTCGTCGCTCCCCCCGGGATATTTGGGGCAGCTGGAAAGCCGCTCAGGCTTTCTTTACCCCGCTCCACTTAAATGGTCTCGCGGAACAGGCGGGACGCCGATCCCCGCGCAGTTGGAAGCGCCCGGCTAGCTCTGATCTAAGAGGCAAAGTCGGGCGTTTTTCTTTCCAAATGGGTCGAATATCCCGGGGAACGGCGGAACCGCGGGGACAGAGCCCTCGCCGTCAGCCGTCTTACAGCGCCAGCGTTTCCGCCCGCAGATCCGCAAGGAACTTGCGCGGGTTCTTCAGGGCCTCGGCAATCTCTTCGGGCCGCTTTGCCGGGCCGATCGCGGGGTTCTGCGGCTTGTTCAGCGCGCGTTTGATCTCGTACAGCAGAAGCCCCTGACGCACCGTCGCGCTCAGCTTGTTGGCGATCTGATAGGCGCGCGAATTCTGCCCCGGGAAGTGGATCGGCAGCACCGAGGCGTTCGACCGGGCGAGCATCTTCGCGGTGAACGGATTCCATTCCTGCTCGATCACCGGGCCCATCAGCGTCTCGGAATGGGCAACCTGCCCCGCAGGGAACAGCACCACAACGCCACCGCGCTTGAGCTGCGCCATGCACGCTGCGCGCATCTTGAGACTGTCTTCGCGGGCATTGGGCTCGTGCGGGAAGGGCACGGGCAGCATGTATTGCTCGACCTCGGGAATCCCGGTCAGCAGCGAGCGGGTAAGGATCAGGAAATCGTCGCGCACTTGGCCGATCAGGTAGGCCAGCACCATCCCGTCCACCAGCCCATGCGGGTGGTTGGCGACAACGACCAACGGCCCCTCCTTCGGGATATGGGCGATCTGTTCAGGTGGCGTCGTGACCTCGATCCCCATCACGTCGAGCGCTTGCGGCCAGAACTCGGCCCCGACCGGGGCGCCGCGCTTCTCGAACTTGCGGATCAGGTGCAGAAGCTGCGCCTTCGCCGTCATCCATTCCAGAGTGCGGATCGTGCCGACCTTGAACGGGTTGGAAAACGTTCCCGCATAGGACAGGCGACGCTTATCATACGGCTTCGATACGGCTTGCGCGGCTTCGATTGCGATGTCGCTCTCTTGGTTCATTGGTCGAACCCCCTCGCTGGGTGCGGAGCGCGTCACATACCTTCGCCGAATTTGTCGGCCACCAATGCCTGAAGCGCATCGGCGAGCTTTTCGGCTTCGGCCCCGCTTGTCGTCACTTCAATAGTGGTTCCACGCGAAGCTGCCAACATCAAAAGCCCCATGATCGAGTCGCCCGAGACCGACTGGCCGTCCTTCGCCACCGTGGCGCGGGCGTCGTGATCCTCGACAACCTCGACGAAACGGGCGGAGGCGCGCGCATGCAGGCCTTTCTCGTTCACGATCTCCAATTCGCGGGTCACGGACATTTCACCACTCCCGCTTGGGCGTTGTAACTGTTGATGTATTTGCGCCCGGCATCGAGCGCGGCCTCGACCGCGGCATGCACGGCGAGGCTGCGCGATTTCGCCAGTTTGATCAGAAGCGGCAGGTTCGCGCCGTAGATGATTTCGCGGTCGCGCGCCTCGCAGGCCATCAGCGACAAGTTGGAAGGCGAGCCGCCGAACATGTCGGTCACAACCACGACACCCGTGCCGTCATCGACCGCATCGGCGGCGGCGCGAATCTCCGCCTGCTTGCCCGCGCGGTCGTGATCATCCTCGATCGTGATGGCACGAATGCCGCGCTGCGGGCCCACGACATGCTCTATAGCGGCGAGATATTCGCGCGCCAGACCACCATGTGCCACGATCACGATACCGATCACGCGCCCGACCTCACCTTCGTTTCTTCGTTCTCGGCATGGCCGAGACGCTCCAATTCCCTATGACGTTTAGACACGCGCCACCCTGCTTCCGCAAGCGCTTTGGCGATGCTCTCGGTCATTGCGACCGAGCGGTGTTGCCCCCCGGTACACCCGAAGCCGACCGAGAGATAGGCCTTGCCCTCCGCGACATAGGCGGGGAGCAGGAACAGAAGCAGATCGAGAACGCGCTGGTGGAACTCGGCAAAGCGGGGATCGGCGGCGACATACTCCGCGACCACCGCGTCGCGCCCGTCGCGCGCGCGCAACCCCGGTTCCCAATGGGGATTGGCGAGGAAGCGGCAATCGAACATCAGATCGAGCCCGCGCTGCACCCCGCGCTTATAGCTGAAGGAATTCACTGTGACCGAGAGCGGCTCGGTGCGGCCCGTGTCGAAGAAACGCCCGACCTCGGCGCGCAGATCATGCGGGCTCATCTCGGAGGTATCGATCAGGACATCGGCGCGCATCCGGATCGGCGAGAGAAGATCCATCTCCTGCGCGATACCGGCGCCGGGGTCTTCCTCGGGCGAAAGCGGATGACGGCGGCGGGTCTCCGAATAGCGCCGTTCGAGCACCTCGGGACGCGCGTCGAGATAGAGCAAGTCGAGATCCAGATCCGGCCGTTTGGTCAGCATATCGACCAGTTCGATCAGCGCCGCAGCCGAGAAATCGCGCCCGCGCACATCGACGCCAAGCGCGACCGGGCCGGTCAGATGGCCCTTGAGAAGGCGCGGTACGAGATTCAGCGGCAGGTTGACGATCGGCTCGTAGCCCAGGTCTTCCAGGGCGCCGATTGCGGTGGTGCGGCCCGCACCTGAGGGGCCGGTCACCAGCACGACGCGCTGGCCAGCCTGTGCCCATACCGGATCGGATCGGGTCACGCCCATCGGCCCCCTTTCAGCCATTGCAGGATTGCCACATCAAGATGACGATGCTGCACGCGCAGCACAAGGGGCAGACTGACCCCCAACATACTGTCTTTTCGACAGGTTGGGAGGCGCGCGGTCTCTTCCCGGTCGAGGTCGACGAGCAGGATGATGCGGGCATGCGACAGGGGATCGGCCCTCAGGATACCGACGCCGCGCGCCTCAATCCGGCCCGCGATCATCTCCGGCGCGCTGGCGATCAGCTCCCCGTTCTCGGCCCGCAGGTCAACCCGGTCGTCGGCTACGAGCGACGCCCCCAGCGCCATCAACCGCAGCGCGAGGAGAGACTTGCCGCTGCCCGACGCGCCGCGAATGAGAACGCCGCGCTCGGGGTCGAGCGCGACGGCACTGGCATGGAGATTGGTCGAGAGGTCGTCCGACCCGGTCATTCAGCTTACCGGCAGGCCCACGACGAAACGCGCGCCCAGAGGATCGGAGGTCCGGTCGGCATCAGTCGGGCGGATATTCTCGGCCCAGATCACGCCGCCATGCGCTTCGACGATCTGCTTGGAGATCGCAAGGCCGAGACCGGAATGGTCGCCGAACTGCCCCTCGGGACGTTCCGAGTAGAAGCGCTTGAACACTTTGGTGAGCGCCTCTTCGGGAATGCCCGGCCCGGTATCCTCGACCACGACCAGCACGCGGTTGTCGCGCTGGCGTGCCCAGACCCGCACCGCGTCCCCCTCTTCGCAGAACGAGGTCGCATTGGTGATCAGGTTCACGAATACCTGGGCCAGACGCGCTTCCAGCCCCGAGATGATCACGGACTGCGACGGCAGATCGGTGATGAAGTCGACACCCTTCTCGCGCGCCTGCTGACCGAGGAACTCGCTGAGGTTCGACACCATCTTGATCAGGTCGAACTGCTCTTCCTCTTCCTTCACCAGCTCGGAATCGAGCCGCGACGCATTGGAGATGTCACTCACCAGACGATCCAGTCTGCGCACGTCGTGATCGATGACTTCGAGAAGACGCGTGCGCTGTTCGTCCTTCTTGACCATATGCAGCGAGGCCACGGCAGAGCGCAGGCTGGCCAGCGGATTCTTGATTTCATGGGCGACGTCGGCGGCGAATTGTTCGTTCGCGTCGATGCGTTCGTATAGCGCGCCGACCATGCCGCGCATTGCGCCCGACAGCCGCCCGATCTCGTCGGGTCGGGCGGTGAGGTCGGGGATGCGCACCCGGGCGGGCGCCATCTTGCGCGCATTCTTGTCGCGCCCGATTTCGGCCGCCGCCGCGAGATCGGAGAGCGGATTTGCGATGGTCGAGGCCAGCACCAGCGACAGGCCGATCGAGACGATGATCGCGATCACGAACATCTGCAGCACCTGCTCGCGCTCGACGCGGACCAGCGCATCGATCTGCCCCGCGACCGAGATCAGGCCCACGACGCCAACGACGCGATCCCCCTGCCGGATCGGCGTGGCGACGGCGAATATTGTCGAGCCCGCCGCGTTCTTCTGAGACGAGATCTTCGTGCGCCCTTCCAGCGCGGAGGGCACCAGATCGCGCACCATATCGAGCGCGCTATCGGCTGCGGTGCCGCCGCCCCGCTCGAACAGGCCGGCGACCGAGTCCCAGATCTGGCCCAGAAAATCGCTGAGCACGGTCGAGCGTTTGTCGAAATTGAGCCCATCGACCTCTTCGACCGGCGCGCGGTCGCCCGTGGTCGTCGTGCCGAGCAATGCAGCACTTGGGTCGAACAGGTAGAGATCGGCGCCCTCGGGCAGCTCCATCCCGCGGATCGTCGCAAGCGGATCGAGCCCGTCGCCCGCCGCCAGATTGACCGGAGCACCCGCGGGCAGCTGCGCCTCGAACACGTCGGCAGCCAGTTGCGCCTCGTTCACGAGCCCGCTTTCGCGTTGCAGCACGAGGCTGTCGCGAAACGGATTGAGGTAAAGCACGCCTGTCACCAGCACGATCATCGCCAACAGGTTGAAGGTGATGATCTTGCGCGCCAGCGGCGAGCGGTTGAGCGAGAACATGGACCGCCGCGCCCGCCCCTTGCGCAGATCGTCATCGACGATATCGGCTGGGCCGACCCAATCCTCGCCGAGCACGACATCCGTTTCCGGCGCGCGACGGGCGAAGTTTGAGGAGCGCTTTCGAGCCAATCCGATCTTCCCGGCAATACTCATCGACGTGGGATCACTCTTCGTTATACCGGTACCCGATGCCGTAGAGTGTCTCGATCGCCGAGAAATCATCGTCGACGCTGCGCATCTTCTTGCGCAGGCGCTTGATGTGGCTGTCGATCGTGCGGTCGTCGACATAGACCTGATCGTCGTAGGCCACGTCCATAAGCTGATCGCGCGACTTCACGAAACCGGGCCGTTGGGCCAACGCCTGAAGCAGCAGGAATTCGGTCACGGTCAGCGTGACATCCTTGCCCTTCCAGGTCACCGCGTGGCGCAGCGGATCCATCTCGAGCGAGCCGCGCACCATCACCTTGGTGTCTTCGGTCGAGGCGACCTCGCCGGTCGAGATCGCTTCCTGCCGGCGCAGCAGCGCGCGGATGCGTTCGACCAGAAGACGCTGCGAGAACGGCTTCTTGACGTAGTCGTCCGCACCCATGCGAAGACCAAGAACCTCGTCGATCTCATCGTCCTTGGAGGTCAGAAAGATCACCGGCATCGCGGTCTTCTGCCGGAGCCGCTGAAGCAGCTCCATGCCGTCCATCCGCGGCATCTTTATATCCAGAACCGCCATGTCGGGGAGGCGTTTGGTAAACGCGTCGAATGCAGCCTGTCCATCGTTATACGTTTCGACATCGTAACCTTCCGCCTCGAGCGTCATCGAGACCGAGGTCAGAATATTGCGGTCGTCATCGACCAGCGCGATTCTCGACATGTCGGAATACCCCTTCACTGCTACTTTATAGTTATTACGCACTTATTCCGCGTTTACGCACATATTCCGCGTTCACTGCCTTCAAATCAACAAAAAGCTGCGAATCACCAAGTTTTCGCGAATCAATAGAGCCAGAATTTCCCAACCTTTGACTAATTTGCCTCACCTTTCCGCGACATTTCGCCGTGATTGCGCTAAACCTCCGGATGGTTGCGCTAACTGCACCCTACCATTCTGTTCCATTGCAAAAATGTCATGCTATAGGCGATCCATCCGGGTAAGATTGTTGCTTGGATCGGCGCTTCGAGGCCCCGACGCGCCGGGAATAACCCTGTGAACGCCGCGCGACGGCATCGGGAGCATCAGATGGACATTGGACGCGTTAACCCCGCGAAACGACTGGAAGATCAAGGCATCGAAGGTCTCGGGAATGTCTATTACAACCTGCTGGAACCGGCGCTGATCCAAGAAGCGATCAAGCGCGACGAAGGCATACTCGGCAAGGGCGGCGCCTTCTACTGCACGACCGGCAAGCACACTGGCCGGTCGCCCAAAGACAAGTTCGTCGTGCGCACCACCTCCGTCGAGGACACCATCTGGTGGGAGAACAACACCCCGATGGAGCCCGACGCCTTTGATCGCCTCCACGCCGACATGCTGGAGCACATGAAGGGCAAGGATTACTTCGTCGAGGACCTCTTCGGCGGCGCCGATCCGGAGCACCGTCTCGACGTGCGCCTGGTGGCCGAGCTTGCATGGCACGGCCTGTTCCTGCGCACCATGCTGCGCCGCCCCGAGCGCGAGGAGCTCGACGCGTTCGATCCGGAATGGACGATCATCAATTGCCCCAGCTTCAAGGCCGACCCCGCGAAGCACGGCTGCCGCTCGGAAACCGTGATCGCGCTGAACTTCGACAAGAAGACGATCCTGATCGGCAACACCGCCTACGCGGGCGAGAACAAGAAGGGCGTTTTCACCCTTCTCAACTACATTCTGCCCGGCGAAGGCGTCATGGCGATGCACTGCTCGGCCAACCACGCGATCGACGATCCCGACGACGCGGCGGTCTTCTTCGGCCTCTCGGGCACGGGCAAGACGACGCTCTCGGCCGACCCCTCGCGCATCCTCGTGGGCGATGACGAACATGGCTGGTCCGACAACGGCATCTTCAACTTCGAGGGCGGTTGCTACGCCAAGACGATCAACCTCTCGAAAGAGGCGGAGCCGGAGATCTACGATACGTGCTCGATGTTCGGCACGGTCATCGAGAACATGGTCTTCGACGAGGAGACGCTGGAGCTGGACTTCAACGACAACTCGATCACCGACAACATGCGCTGCGCCTATCCGCTGCATTACATTCCGAACGCCTCGGATACCGCGATGGCGGGCCAGCCCAAGAACGTGATCATGCTGACCTGCGACGCGTTCGGTGTGCTGCCGCCGATCGCGCGACTGACCCCGGCGCAGGCAATGTATCACTTCCTGTCGGGCTTCACCTCGAAGACGCCGGGCACCGAGGTGGGCGTGGTCGAGCCGATCCCGACCTTCTCGACCTGCTTCGGCGCGCCGTTCATGCCGCGCCGCCCCGAGGTCTACGGCAAGCTGCTGCAGGAGAAGATCCGCGACGTTGGCGCATCCTGCTGGTTGGTCAATACCGGCTGGACCGGCGGCGCCTTCGGCACCGGCTCGCGGATGCCGATCCGGGCGACCCGTGCGCTTCTGAAAGCCGCGCTCGACGGCTCGCTCCACAACGTGCAGTTCCGCAAGGATCCCAACTTCGGCTTCGAGGTTCCGGTCTCGGTCCCGAACGTCTCGGACGTGCTCCTCGATCCGCGCCGCACCTGGGACGACAAGGCCGCCTATGACGCGCAGGCGCAGAAACTGGTCGAGATGTTCTCGGACAATTTCGCGCAATACGTGCCCTACATCGACGACGATGTGAAAGCCGCCGCGATCGGTTGATGCGCTGAACCGGGAACACGAAATATTTAAAGGGGCCGGCGATCACGCCGGCCTTTTTCATGCGCGAAGCCCACTTTCCTAAACCCTTGAACCGCCTACATGATGCCAGCCATGAAACTGGAACTGCTTCATATTCTGGGCTTCGCCCTGCTCGCTGGCCTCATCGCCCTGGCCGGCCTGACTCTGATCGTCGCGAGGCTGTCGCATCGGCGACCGAAAGGGCCCTTCCCCGAGTCGAAGATGCAGATCGCCCCCGAAACCGGCCGCTTTGCCACCGCGCTGCAGGACCGACTTGCGGGGCTCGAAACGAAAAACGCGGTCCAGCTGCTCGCCGATCCGCTCGATGCGCTTGCGGCGCGACTGGAACTCATCGAAGCGGCGGAGGTCTCTCTCGATCTTCAATATTACATCTGGCAGAACGATACTGCGGGCGCGATCATGCTCGGCGCGCTGCGCAGGGCGGCCGGACGCGGAGTCCATGTCCGGCTTCTGATCGACGACAACGGCACCGCCGGGATGGACCGTACGCTGGCCGCGCTCGACGAATTGCCCAATGTCGAGGTGCGCCTCTTCAACCCCTTCCCGATCCGGACCGCGCGGGTTCTCGGCTACCTCTCCGATTTTCGTCGTCTGAACCGCCGGATGCACAACAAGGCGATGATCGCGGATGGAAGGATGGCGATCCTCGGCGGGCGCAATATCGGCGACGACTACTTCAACAGCCTCTCCGAGAGCGGGCTCTACATGGATCTCGACGTTGCCGTCGCAGGGCCCGTTCTGGCGCAGATCGGAAAGCAGTTCGACCTTTACTGGAACGCCCCGCCCGCGATCCCGGCGGAGAAAATGCTGGGTGGCTGCAAGGCAGCGGAAGCCGAAGACATCATCAAGAATGAGGAGGTTCGTCTCTCCGAGCCAGAGGCGAAGCGCTATGCCGCGGACCTGCGGCATCCCGACCGGCTCTCTCGGCTGCTGTCGGGCAAGGCGCCGGTGATCTTCGCCGAGGCGCAGCTGATCTACGACCACCCGTCGAAGATTCACGGGCTTTTGCAGGGGCGCAAGCTGCTCTGGCAATATCTGGTGCGTGCCCTCGGCCAGCCGCTGCAGGAACTGGTGCTGATCACGCCCTATCTCGTGCCGACGCGGACCGGCGTGCGCTATCTCAAGCGGATCGCGAAATCGGGGGCGAAGATCAAGGTGCTGACGAACTCCTATGCCGCAACCGATGTGGCGCTCGTGCATTCGGGCTATGCCCATCGTCGCAAAGGGTTGTTGCGTGCCGGGATCGAGCTTTACGAATACGCCGCCGATGCCGAAGATCGCCGCCCGAACGAGCGTAACCGGCGCGAACGGCTGCTTGGCTCCGACATTCGCGGGACCTCGCCGTTTTCGCGCAACAAGCTTCACGCCAAGGTCTTCGCGGTGGATCGCGCGCGGGTTTTCATCGGCTCGTTCAACTTCGATCCGCGCTCGATGCGTTTGAATACCGAGTTGGGGATCGTGATCGCTGCGCCCGAGATCGCGAGCGAGATCTCCGAGACGTTCAAGGAGTTCATCCCCACCCGCGCATGGCGGCTGCGCCTGACCCGTGCGCAGCAATTGCGCTGGTCGCGGCCCGGTCACGGCGTCCGCAAGCGCGAGCCGGGCGTGCCCTTCTCGCATCGCATCTTCCTGTGGGTGGCGCAGCGTCTGCCGATCGAGTGGATGCTCTAAGACCTCAGCTCTTGCGCGTGCGTTTCACCTTGCGCGCGACCGCCTTCTTCTTGGCAGCGTCGCGGGCCGGTTTGCGCGGTCCCTTGCCGGGCCCTTTGCGCGGCGGGCGGGTGCCGGGACGACGTCCTTTGCGGCGCTTGCCGTCGCCCGAGGGCACCCCCTGCCCTTCGACTTCCAGCAGCTCCAGCATCAGCCCGCCGGTGATCGGCACGGCCTCCGACAGCCGCACCCGGACCCGCTGCCCGATCGTGATAACCATGCCGGTATCGGAGCCCACCAGCTCCTGCGCCTCGCGATCGAAATGGAAGAACTCGCGCCCGATCTCGCGGATCGGGATCAGCCCGTCCGCGCCGGTCTCGTCGAGCTTTACGAAAGCGCCGAATTTCTGCACGCCCGAAATGCGGCCGGTGAACTCGCTGCCCACGCGGTCCGACAGGTAAGCGGCCAGATAGCGGTCGGTCGTGTCGCGTTCGGCCACCATCGAACGGCGCTCGGTATCGGAAATCTGCTTTGCCGTGTCCTCGAGGTTCTCGATATCCCACGCGCTCAGCCCGTCCTTGCCCCAGCCATGGCCGAGGATCAGCGCGCGGTGCACGATCAGGTCGGAATAGCGCCGGATCGGCGAGGTGAAATGCGCGTAGGACCGCAACGCGAGGCCGAAATGGCCATAATTCGTCGGCGCGTAATAGGCCTGTGTCATCGAGCGCAACGTCGAAATGTTGATCAACTCGTCGAACTCGGAGCCCTCGGACTGGCTCAGCAGGTTGTTCAGATGCGCGGTCTGCAGCACCTGCCCCTTCGCCAGCGTGAAGCCCGACGCCTGCGCCACTTCACGCAGGCTCTCGATCTTCTCGAGGCTGGGTTCTTCGTGGACACGATACAGCAGCGGACGGCGCAACTTCTCCAGTTCCTCGGCGGCGGCCACGTTGGCCAGCACCATGAACTCCTCGATCAGCTTATGCGCATCGAGCCGTTCCTTGAACCGGATCGAGGCGACATGGCCATCGTCACCGATCACGATCTGCCGCTCGGGCAGGTCCAGTTCCAGCGGCTGACGGATCGCACGAGCATGCTTGAGCGCCTCGTAAGCCTCGTAGATCGGGTCGATGATCTCCTCGACCATATCCTCGGTCTTCTCGTCCGGGTTGCCGTCGCGCGCGGATTGCACCTGCCCGTATTCGAGCGAGCCGACCGAACGGATCATCCCGCGCGTGAAGCGATGCGAAACCTTCCGCCCTTGCGCGTCGATCTTCATCCGCACCGCCAATACCGCACGGTCCACGTTCTCGTGCAGCGAGCACAGATCGCCCGACAGACGATCCGGCAGCATCGGTACGACGCGGTCGGGGAAATAGGTGGAGTTGCCGCGCTTGCGCGCCTCGCGGTCCAGCTCGGAGCCCGGCGTAACGTAATGCGCCACATCGGCAATCGCCACCCAGATCAGGAAGCCGCCCTCGTTCTTCGGATCCTCATCGCGGATCACCAGTACGGCGTCGTCGCGGTCGCGGGCATCCGCCGGGTCGATCGTGACGAAAGACAGCTTGCGCAGGTCTTCGCGCTCGCCCAGAGGCGCAGGCTCGGCGGCATCGGCCTCGGCCACGACCGCATCGGGAAAATCGTCGGGGATGCCATGCTGATGGATCGCGATGAGCGAGACCGCCTTCGGCGCGGAGGGATCGCCCAGCACCTCGATCACGCGCGCCTTGGGCAGGCCCATGCGGCCGCGCGGCCCGGTCTGTTCAGCCTCGACCAGCTCGCCATCCTTGGCGCCCTGCGTGACCGCCGCCGGCACCTGCCATTCGTTGCCGACCCCCTTGTCGATCGGCATGATCCGCCCGCCCTCGGCATTCTTGCGGAAGATGCCGACGATGCGATGCGAGGCCTGGCCGATCTTGCGGATCAGCCGCGCCTCGTAGCCGTAATCCTCATCCTCGACCGGGGTCAGGCGACCGAGGATACGGTCGCCCTCGGCCAGCGTAGGATCGCCGTCCTTCGGAACGAAGAGAACCAAGGGCGCAGGCCCCTCGCCACTCCATTCCGCAGGTTCGGCCCATTGATCGCCCTGGCTATCCTCGCGCATTACCCGCAGTACCGACACCGGCGGCAGCACATTGGGGTCGCGGAAGTTGCGGCGGCGCTTCTCGATCAGGCCTTCGTCGGCCATGTCCTTGAGAATGCGCTTCAGCTCGATCTTCGCCTGCCCTTTCACACCGAAAGCCCGCGCGATGTCGCGCTTGGCCCCTTGGTCGGGGTTGTCGTTCAGCCAGTCGAGGATCTGCTGGCGCGAGGGGATGGGGGCGGGTTTGCTCATGGGTTTGCCTAACATGGGGCGTGAGGGGCGTCACTCAAAGAGTGGAACGCTATTCGTGGGTGTCGAGGGGCGCGGCCCCCGCGCGCAGGCGCGCAGGGCCCAGGCGGACGAGGCTCTGCCCCCGCGCCGACGCGCCCTCCGGGATATTTTCGCCAAGAGGACGCTCAGAGCGGCTTTTCCATATCGCGATGCGGGATGCCCGCGTCGTCGTAATCCGCGCCATAGGGCACGAAGCCGAGCTTTTCATAGAACGGGATCGCGTAGCTCTGGGCCGAGAGATAGGCGCGGGTACAGCCCATCTCCTCGAACCGCGCGCAGGCCTCGCGCACCAGCGCCGCGCCAAGCCCGGTGCCGCGCGCGGATTTCGCCACGCAGATGCGACCGATCTTGCCGGTCTCACCCTTGCGGATCAGCCGCGCGGTGCCGAGCGGCGTGCCGTTGTCCGTGGCCAGCAGATGGATGGCCTGATCGTCGAGATCGTCCCATTCCTCGGGCTCCGGGATGCCCTGTTCTTCGATGAACACGGCCCGGCGCAGCGCGTGGCAGGGCGTGTAATCGGTGACCGGCTCGATCTTGATCATGCGAAATAGTCTTTCAATATGCGGGCATAGATGCGCGTGAGGGTTTCGATCTGATCGAGCGGGACACGTTCGTCCACCTGATGCATTGTCGCGCCGACGAGGCCGAATTCCACGACCGGGCAGTGATCCTTCACGAAGCGCGCATCCGAGGTGCCGCCCGAGGTGGACAGCTCCGGCGCGCGGCCCGTTTCCGCCTCGACCGATTTCGCGACGAGGTCGACGAAAGGTCCGGGCGGCGTAACGAAGCTTTCGCCCGAGATGTCGGGGTTGAGCGCGATGCGGATGCCGGTCTCGGCGGCGATCTCGTAGGCCATGGCCTCGGCCCAGGCGATCAGCCCCTCGCCGGTATGGGCGTCGTTGAAGCGGATATTCACGGTCGCGCGCGCCTTGGCCGGGATCACGTTATTGGCCGGGTTGCCGCAATCGATGGTGGTGATCTGCAGGCTCGAGGGCTGGAAATGATCGGTCCCGTTATCGAGCGGCTCTGCGGTCATCCGGCCCAGCAGATCGACCAGCGCATGCAGCGGGTTCTTCGCGCGATGCGGATAGGCGGCATGGCCCTGCACGCCCTCGGCCTCGATATAGAAGCTGAGCGAGCCACGCCGCCCGATCTTCATCATCTCGCCCATCTCGTTCGGGCAGGTCGGCTCGCCCACGAGGCAGACCGACATCGCCTCGCCCTCGGCCTTCATCCAATCCAGAAGCGCCCGCGTGCCGTCGCGCCCCGGCCCTTCTTCGTCGCCGGTGATGGCGAGGATCACCGCGCCTTCGGGCGGCCTCTCGGTCACGAAATCGACCGCTGCCGCGGCAAAGGCCGCCACGGCGGTCTTCATGTCGGTCGCGCCCCGCCCCCACATCACACCATCGACGATCTCGGCGCCGAAGGGATCGTGCGTCCAGGCGGCGGCATCGCCCACCGGCACGACATCCGTGTGTCCGTTGAAGCCGAAGCTCTTCGCCGCCCCCTTCGCGCCCCAGCGCGCGTAGAGGTTCGGCGTGCCGTTGCGATCGACGCGCGTGCAGGTGAAGCCCGCCCCGCTCAGCAGCTCTTCGAGCAAGACCAGCGCGCCGCCCTCCTCCGGGGTCACAGAGGGGCAGCGGATCAGATCGGCGCTCAGGCGGATGGGGTCGGTCGTCATGGGCACTCCTTTTCAGCGCTACAGGCTTAGAGTGCCGAAGCCCTAGGGGCAATGGCTGTTGCAGGCCCGCCACCGGGAGCATGTGACGCAGAGACAGGGACTACCCAATGGCAGGTCACGGTGCCATGATATGTCAAAAGTAAAAGCCCGAAATCGGGCGTATCGAGCAGGGCAAAGCCCGGATTCAGACGCAGCAGACCGACGCGCGGCCCTCTCGGGCGGCGTGCGTTTTCCGTGTCGGCTTCCCCGGGCGCGGAGACAGGCATGGGATCAAGGCAGCATTCGGAGCGTCGCAGATGAGGGCGCAACAGGGCTGGATCGGTGCGCAGATCGCGCATCGCGGCGCGGTCATGTTCGACGAGCGCAGACTGCCGGAGTTGCTCGCACGGGGCAGCCTGATGCTCGAATTCACACTGATGCGCGGCGAGCAATCGCCCCTGCCGTTGATCCATCTGCATCAGCGCGAAGGCTGGCGGAATTTCCTCTCGCTCAATCTCGATGTCGACGGGCGGATCGTGCTGGCGCAGCGGCGCGGCGCGGCGGTCCATGCGATCTCCATCGACGCCACGCAGGAGCGGCTGACCGGCGGGCGGATGCGGCTCATTTGGCGCTGGGACGGGCCGGGACGCGAGAGCCTGCTGACGCTGGAGGCGCTCGACCAGCGCACGATCCGACAGCAGGCCGGCGTGGCGCCACTGCCGCTGACCCGTGACGAGGCCGCGGCCCTGCTCGATCCGGCGGGGCCCGCGCGGATCGGGCCGCGCGTCGATTGGCTGGCGCTTGGCGATCATCTGCAACCGATGGGACCGGCGGGCTGCTTCGCCCCCGCGACCCCAATCCAGACGCCGGAGGGCGTGGTGCCTGCCGCGCGGCTGCGCGCGGGCGACCTGGTCGAGACCATCGATGCCGGACCGCAGCCGGTCCTCTGGTCGGGCCGGGTCAGCCTGCCTGCGATCGGGCACCTGCGTCCGGTGAAACTCTGTGCGCCGGTCTTCTCGGCGCGTCAGGACCTCTGGGTCATGCCCCAACACCGCGTGGCGCTGAGCGGGCCGTCGGTAGATTTCATCTTCGGCGAGGACGAGGTGCTGATCGAGGCGCGGTCGCTGGCCGATGGCTGCGCCGCGCTGCAACCCGATTGCCCCGGCGTGCTGGAGTGGCACGGGCTGTTGCTGGGCGGTCATCACCTGCTGATGGCGGATGGCTGCAAGCTGGAGAGCCTGCATATCGGGCGGCTCGCCCGGCAACCGCTTCTGGCGGCGACCACGGCCTTTGCGGGGCTAGTCCGCGAAGGCGGGCTACCGCTCCATCGCAAGCCGGTGCGCAAGATCGTCTCGGGCTATGAGGCGAAGACGCTGGCCTCCGCCCGCCGTCAGGGGCTGCGCCCCTTCGTGGCTTAACCCATCAGCGCGCGGCGCAGCAGGTTCAGTCCGGCCACGCCCAACAAGATCAGCGTCCACCACCGGAACCGCACCGGATCGAGCTGGTCCTGCGCCTTGAAGCCCAGTTTCATCCCCGCCAGCGCGGGCAGGATCATCAACAGCGACAGCGGTATGGTCTGCGCGTTCAGCACGCCCGAGACCAGATGCGAGCCGGTCAGGATGATCGCCCCGGTCAGGAAGACGACGCCGAGGATGCGCACCGCTTCCTGTTTCGGCGCGTCGATCGAGATCAGGTAGATGATCAGCGGCGGCCCCCAGATGCCGGAAATCCCACCATAGAGTCCCGCGATCACGCCCAAGCCCGTCTCGGTCACCGCGCGATGGCGCGTGGGCATCGGAATTTGCCGTCCCGAGATCTGCCAGATCGAGAAGCCGAGGATCGGCGCCCCCAGAAGCGCATACATCAGCGGCTGCGGGATTACATCGACGAGGGTCGCGCTGATCGGGATGAAGATGATGATCATCGCGATGAACAGTCGGTAATTCTTGATCGAGCCCACCGCCGCGCCGACCCCCTGACGGAAAGCCTGCATCACGTTGGTCACCAGCGTCGGCAGGATCAGAAGCGCCAGCGCCTGATGCGGAGGCAGGAACGACGCAAAGCTCGACAGCATGATCATCGGCATCGCGAAGCCGACCGCGCCTTTCACGAAACCCGCGAAAAGCGTGACGCCAAGCGCCGCGAATATCTGCCAAACTTCCATCCCGAACATGCGCACTCCCCTTCGTGTCCCGCATCGCTTCTATCGGGTTACGCGGTGGGATACAGCCGGGAAGCGACGTGAAGTCAGGGGGATACACGACCGCGCCGACAATCTCCGCGACATTATCCGTCGCAATTGTCGCCGCTGGCGAATTTTTATTGCGCTGCGGTTGCGAAGTATCTACACAGGCTGCAACTGCAGAATAAGGAGCCGACTCATGGCACATGACGGGGCCGATATGCCGACGACGATCATTCTGGATGACCTCCTGAGCCTTGCGGAAGCGAGCCTGCCCGAGCTGGAGACGCTGGTCTCCGACGCGACCGCAAGCCTGCGCAACGCGACGGAGAGAGACGGTCGCATTTCCGGCGCCGCGCTCGAAGCGAACCAGTATCGCGCCCACGGCCTTGCATGGCTGACGACCTATCAGCAGGCGCTCAAACAGCTGCACGGCTGGGCGGCGCGCCTGACCGAGGACGGCAAGCTGGGCGAAATGGAGCAACTGATCCTGCAGATCGGTTTCGGCGAATATCTCGCGCAGATCGCGGGCGGCATCCAGATGAACCAGGGCGAGATGGTGCGCCTGACCGATATGGGCGTCAGCTGGACGCCCTCGGACGCGGCCGCGAAATTGATCGCCGCGGGCAATTCCAACGCCGCCCGAATGCGCCTCGTGGAACTGATGCGCGACGTTCAGGGGCGCTCGATCTTCGGGCAGTCCGGTCTTGATGAAGATCTCGAGATGATCCGCGAGCAGTTCTACCGCTACGCCGAAGATCGCGTGAAGCCGAACGCGCATGAATGGCACCTCAAGGACGAGTTGATCCCGATGGAAATCATCGAGGAACTCGCCGAACTGGGCGTCTTCGGCCTGACCATCCCCGAGGAATATGGCGGGCTCGGCCTGTCGAAAGCCTCGATGGTCGTCGTGACCGAGGAGCTTTCGCGCGGCTATATCGGTGTCGGCTCGCTCGGCACGCGTTCCGAGATCGCGGCAGAGCTGATCATCTGCGGCGGCACCGAGGAGCAGAAGCAGAAATGGCTTCCGGGCCTGTCCTCTGGCGAGATCCTGTCCACCGCCGTTTTCACCGAACCCAATACCGGCTCGGATCTGGGCTCGTTGCGCACCCGCGCGGTCAAGGATGGCGATGACTGGCTGATTACCGGCAACAAGACCTGGATCACCCATGCACAGCGCACCCATGTGATGACGCTGCTCGCGCGCACCGACCCGGCTACCGACAATTACAAAGGCCTGTCGATGTTCCTGGCCGAGAAGACGCCGGGCACCGACGACAACCCCTTCCCCACCGAGGGAATGACCGGCGGCGAGATCGAAGTGCTCGGCTATCGCGGGATGAAGGAATACGAGCTCGGTTTCGACAATTTCCGCGTGAAGGGCGAGAACCTTCTGGGCGGCGAAGAGGGCAAAGGCTTCAAGCAGCTCATGGAGACCTTCGAATCCGCCCGCATCCAGACCGCCGCCCGCGCCGTGGGCGTGGCGCAATCGGCGCTGGAGATCGGGATGCAATACGCGATCGACCGCAAGCAATTCGGCAAGTCGCTGATCGAATTCCCGCGCGTATCCTCGAAACTCGCGATGATGGCGGTGGAGACGATGATCGCCCGCCAGCTGACCTATTTCTCGGCCTGGGAAAAAGATCAGGGCCATCGCTGCGATCTGGAAGCTGGCATGGCGAAACTGCTCGGTGCGCGGGTGGCGTGGGCCGCTGCCGACAACGCGCTGCAGATCCATGGCGGCAACGGCTTCGCGCTGGAATACCAGATCAGCCGTATCCTCTGCGATGCGCGCATCCTGAACATCTTCGAGGGTGCCGCCGAGATTCAGGCGCAGGTGATTGCGCGCAGGCTTTTGGGGTGAGTGCCGTCTCGGAGAGGCTCCAGTTGAGCCTCTCACGCACGAACGCGCCGCGCGTCGCGGCGCCGGGGGCACACTGAAAACACGGGGCGATGCGGGCGATCCTCGCATCGCCCCGTTCTCGTTTGACTCCCGCCCGCAGCCCTCGCAAGCTGAACGAAAGAGTTCAAAGCAGAGAGGCGCGAATGGCCCGCACAATTCTGGTCACCGGCATCACCGGTTTCATCGCCAAACGCATCGCCTATGACCTGCTCACGCAGGGCGAAAAGGTGCGCGGCACGCTGCGCAAGGCCAGCCGGGGCGAAGAGGTGAAAGCGGCGCTTCGCGACCTCGGCCCCGAGGCGCTGGAGCGGCTGAGCTTCGTCGAGGCCGATCTGATGGCGGATGAGGGCTGGGACGCGGCGATGACCGGGGTCGATGCCGTGATCCACACCGCCTCCCCTTTCCCGCTCAGCAACCCCAAGAACGAGGCCGAGGTGATCCAGCCCGCGGTCGAGGGCACCAAGCGGGTGCTGAGCGCAGCGCAGGCCGCCGGCGTGACCCGCGTGATCCAGACCTCCTCGATGGAGGCGGTGATGCATGGCGTGACCTCCGACCTGATTACGGAAGCCGACTGGTCGAACCCGCGCGCGCCGACCTGCAGCGCCTATACGCGCTCGAAGATATTCGCCGAGGAAGCGGCGTGGGAATTCATCGAGGATCACCACGAGATGCAGCTGACGGTGATCAATCCGGGCCTCGTCTGCGGCACGCCGATGGATCGCCGTACCGGCTCGTCGGTCGCGGTGATCGAGCGGTTGATGGCGGGCAAGGACCCGATGGCGCCGGAGTTCGACATTCCGGTGGTCGATGTGGCCGATGTCGCCGCCTGCCATGTCGCGGCGCTCGACCGCCCCGAGAGCATCGGTCGCCGCTATATCTGTGCGGCAAGCTTCATGTCCTTCCTAGAGATGGCGAAGGTACTGAAGGCCGAATTCCCCGACCGCAAGATCCCGACCCGGAAGGCGCCGAACTGGATCGTCTCGATCCTTGCGCTGTTCGACGAACAGATCGCGCTGATCAAGCCGATGCTCGGGATGACGATGCGGCTCAGCAACGAGGCCGCAACGCGCGATCTGGGCGTGGAATTCGTGCCCGCCGCCGAGGCCGTGCGCCGCACCGGACATTTCATCGCGCAGAAATAGCGTTGCGCTCGCCCGGTTTCGCGGCCAAATCTGGCGCGACGAACTGGAGGGGCACAGATGATCCGCGACGCAAAGGCCGAAGACGCAGAGGCGATCACCGAGATTTACAATGACGCGGTGCGCAACACGACCGCGATCTGGAACGAGATCGAAGTCGGCCCCGAGAACCGCCGCGCCTATATCGCGGATCGGCAGGCGGCGGGTTATCCCGTTCTAGTCTGGGAGGAAGATGGGCGCGCCGTAGGCTATGCGAGCTTCGGCCCGTTCCGCCCCCATGACGGCTATCACCTGAGCGTAGAGCATTCCGTATATGTCCATCGCGACCACCGCGCGGGCGGCAAGGGTGCGAAGCTGATGGCGGCACTGATCGAGCGTGCCAAAGAGGGCGGGTTTCACGTCATGGTCGGCGCGATCGATGCCGCAAACGACGGGTCGATCCGGCTGCACGAGCGGCTGGGCTTCACTCAGGTTGGCCTGATGCCGCAGGTTGGCAAGAAGTTCGGGCGCTGGCTGGATCTGGCGCTGCTGACGCTGTTGCTGGACGATCGCGAGCGGCCTTGAGCTTGAGGTGAGGGGCGCGCCCGACCCTTGGGTGGGCGCTGTGCTCCGCCAGTGGCTTGGCGTTTTATCTCGCAAGCCCGCATGCCGGATGTGCCCGCGATGACATCACCAATGCGCCCCCCCGGGGGGAGGGTCGGGCGCGGTCCGGGGCTGGTCGCCCCGCGCCAAGCTCCATGAGCTACCGCACGTTCCGCCCCAGCAAATCCACGAACCGTTGCCGCGCCTCGGGCAAGGGCCGGTCTCCCAGATCCGGCGCCATCCGCTCGCCAAGGAAGAACCCGGTCAGCCGCAGCCCCTGCACGATCTCGCCCAGGCTCGCGGGCCCCTGCCCCAGCAGGCAGAGCGGCAGCGGCAGCAGTCTCGGCACCCATTCCCCGGCCCCCTGACGGCTCACCGCACGCCCCGAGCGCGGGCTGACATAGGCGAGATCGTCGCGCGACCCGGTCACCGCGCAGCGCGACAGGTCGAGCCCGTAGCCCATCTCCTCTAGTAGCCCCAACTCCCAGCGCAGATAGGTCGGCACCCAATCGCCGCCTTCGGCCATCGCGTCGAACAGCGCCTCGGACGCCAGAAACAGCGCGTCATGCGCCTCGCGCTCGGGCAGCGTGAACCGCAGCAGCGCCGTCGCCGCGTTCAGCCCGGCCAAGGCCTGCCGGTCCGACAGGATCACCGCGCGGCTTTGCAGCGGCTCGATCGTATAACTGCCAAGGTGATCTTCCAGCCGCGCGCGCCACGTCGCCGTCACCCGGTTTCCCGGCTGCAAAATTCCCGCCATCTTGCGCGACGCCCCGCCGCGCACCACGCCCGCGTGACGCCCATGCGCCGAGGTGAACAGCTCGACGATCATCGAGCTTTCGCCATGCGGTCGTGCCGAGAGGATCGTGCCGAGGTCTTGCCAGTCCATGGCTGCGACTATCCTTTCCGTGACGTTGCGGCGCAAGCGGCTTCGTGAGTTGCGCAAACGCCCCGCGCCGCACTAGCGTTTGTCGCATGACACGCGCCTCGACCCTTTTCGCCGCCCTGATCGCCCTCGTCGAGTTGACGGCGTTCGGCGCAAGCTTCCTCGACAACATGGCCGAACATCCGCAGGCCGCCGTGCCGCTGGGCATCCTGTGGCTGATGTTTCGCTATTTCACGATCTGGACGAATACGCTGGCGGGGCTCGCCTTCGGCTGGATGGCATGGCGCAAGCGGGCGCTGGCCAAACCGTTCCTTGCCGCTCTGGTGCTGTGGATGCTGATCGTCGGCGTGGTCTATCACCTGCTTCTGGCTGGCGACACGCCGTTGCACGGGCTCGATTACGTCTCGAACCTGCTTTATCACTCCGCAGCCCCGATACTCGTTCCGGTCTGGTGGCTGGCCTTCGCGCCGAAAGGTGGGCTGACGAGCCATCACGCAGTGATCTGGCTGGCCTGGCCGCTGATCTATTTGGTCTATGCGGTGATCCGGGGGCTGGAAACCGGGTTCTACCCGTATTTCTTCCTCAACCTCGACAAGCTCGGCTGGGGCGGACTGGGCCTGTGGTGCGTGAAGTTCCTCGTCGCCTTCTGGATCGGCGGGCTGGTGATCGTCACCTTGGGCCGCGGTCTCAACCGGCTCGGGATCAGCCGCTGAGGCCGTCCTCTTCCAGCAACGTTTGCCCGTCGCGGCTCTCGATCTCGATCACCCAGAGGTCGGGGTCGAAACTGCGCTGCTTGCGGATGCTGGCATCGACCTCGGCCTCGGGCCCGTCATGCAACAGCATCCACGCGCTCTCTCCGGTCATCAGATCCGCGCGCCGCTCGTAGCTTTGCGCGGTCCCGTCGAGGCGGGCACATTTCACCAGAACGGCACCGGAAGATGCCTGCCCATGCGCAGTGACATAGGCCGGAATATTCGCGAGCTCCAGCCGCTTGAGATAGGCGCGGACCCAGAAATCCGTGGTCAGACGCGCCTCGGCCATCACTTCGAGTCCTTGAAATCGAGACCCATTTCGGAATAGCGCTCGGCCTCTTCGAGCCAGTTCGGGCGCACCTTCACCTGCAGGAACAGATGCACGGGCCGGTCGAGAAACTCGATCAGTTCCTCGCGCGCGGCCTTGGAAATCGCCTTGATCGTCTCGCCGCCCTTGCCAAGGATGATCCCCTTGTGGCCGTCCCGGGCGACATAGATCACCTGATCGATCCGCGCGGAGCCGTCCTTGCGCTCCTCCCAGCTCTCGGTTTCGACCGTCAGCTGGTAGGGCAGTTCCTCGTGCAGGCGCAGGGTCAGCTTCTCGCGGGTGATCTCGGCTGCGATCATGCGCATCGGCAGGTCGGCGATCTGGTCTTCCGGATAGAGCCACGGCCCCTCGGGCATCTCACCCGCAAGCCATTCCTTGAGATCCTGCACGCCGTAGCCACGCTCTGCGGAAATCATGAAGGTCTTGGTGAACTCGAACGCTTCGTTGAGCTTCGCGGTCAGGCCCAGAAGCTCCTCGGATTTCACCTTGTCGATCTTGTTGATCGCAAGCGCCACCGGCTGCGTGCCTTCGCGACCGCGCAGGGCCTCGAGAATGCTTTCGACACCCGGGGTGAGGCCGCGATGCGCCTCGACCAGGAGGACGATCATGTCGGCATCGGCCGCCCCGCCCCAAGCGGCATTGACCATTGCGCGGTCCAGACGACGGCGCGGACGGAAGATGCCGGGCGTGTCGACGAAGACGATCTGGCTCTGGCCTTCCATCGCGACGCCACGGATGCGGGCGCGGGTGGTCTGCACCTTGTGGGTGACGATCGAGACCTTCGCGCCAACCATCGCGTTGAGCAGGGTGGATTTGCCCGCATTGGGCTCTCCGATCAGGGCGACGAAACCGGCGCGTGTGGTCATGTGGATTCCTTTTTGGCGATACGCGAAAGCGATACGGGGCGCGGGGTAGCTTATAACGGCGCGTGTTGCCAGTCATCTTGTCATATGGCTTGTGCGACGAGGGCCGCGCCCGATCCTTAGGTGGGCGCTTCGCCCCATTCGTGGCCGGGCAGTTTATCTTTCAAGCCTGAGTGGCGGATATGCCCGCGCCGACATCGCCAATGCGCCCTCCCATGGGGAGGGTCGGGCGCGGCCCGGGGCTGGTCGCCCCGGTCCCACCGAAATCTCAGCCCTCGGCGTCGTCTTCCAGACGTTTCAGCAGCGTCTTCGCCGCCGTCATCTCGCCCTGACGCTTCGATCCGGCCTTGGCCGTTTCGCGCGCGCCGTTCTCCAGACTCACCTCGATGGTGAAATTGGGGGCGTGATCGGGACCGTCGCGATGGGTGATCTCGTAGCGCGGTGGCGGCAGACCGCGTGCCTGCGCCCATTCCTGCAGCGCGGTTTTCGGGTCGCGGGCGTCCTCCTCGACGCTGTCGAGCCGGTCTTCCCAGAGCCGCAGGATCAGCTCCTTCGCCGCCTCGAACCCGCCATCGAGATAGACGGCGGCGATCACCGCCTCCATCGCGTCGCCCAGCAGCGCCAGCTTGCGCCGCCCGCCGGTCATCATCTCGGATCGGCCGAGCTTGAGCACCGCGCCAAGGTCGATCTTGCGGGCGATATCGGCGCAGGCTTCCTTGCGCACGAGCGCGTTGAAGCGCGGCGCCATCTGCCCCTCGGAAGCGGCACGGTCACCTAGGAACAGCGCCTCGGCCATCACGAGGCCCAGAACGCGGTCGCCCAGAAATTCCAGCCGCTGGTTGTCGGGCCGGGTCGGCGTGGAGATCGAGCTATGCGTCAGCGCACGCGCGAGCAGCTCGGGCCGTTTGAACTTGTGCCCGAGGCGCTTCTCGAATGCCTTGATCTCCGCGCTCAGCTTCAATTGATCGCCTTGAAGAACCGATCCGGACGCCAGGTCCAGAAGTAGAACAGCGAGCGACCCGCCGAGGAGAACATCACCCGGTCCGCCCGGCCGATCAGGTTCTCTTTCGGGACGAAGCCGAGACCGCCCACCGATTGCGGGAAGCGGCTGTCCTCGGAATTGTCGCGGTTGTCGCCCATGAAGAAATACATGCCCTCGGGCACGGTGTAGACGGGCGTGTTGTCCACGGGACCGTCATTATTGATCTGCAGAATGTCATGCGTGACGCCGTTGGGCAGCGTCTCGGCATAGCGTTTCTTGATGCAGGTATCGCCCATGCCGACCGGCGAATTCGAGCAGCGCGGCAACAGCCCCTGCGGACCCTGCGGTTGCATGACTTCCTCGAAATCGGGCTCGGGCTTCATCTCGACCGCTTTGCCGTTGATCTGCAGCACGCCGTTGATCATCTGGATCTTGTCGCCCGGCAGGCCGATCAGACGCTTGATGAAATCGACGTTCTTCGTCGGATGGCGGAACACCACCACGTCGCCGCGTTTGGGGTCGCGGGCCAGCAGGCGCCCGTCGAAGGGACAGGCCGAGAACGGGCAGGAATAGCGCGAATAGCCATAGGCCATCTTGTTCACGAAGAGGAAGTCGCCGATCAGCAGCGTGTCCTTCATCGAGCCGGAGGGAATCCAGAAGGGCTGGAAGAACAGCGTGCGGAACACCCCCGCGATCACCAGTGCCCAGACAATCGTCTTGATCGTGTCGAGGATACCGCCCTCGGCCTTGTTCTTCGCCATTATCTCTTACCCTGCCTCAAAATTCCTTGGCCTCAATACGCGGCCTCGCGCCCGAGTCAAGAAAGCTTGCGGGCCTCGATCACGACAAAGGCTTGCGCCCAGGGGTGGTCATCCGTCAGCGTCACATGGATGACGGCCTCGTAACCCTCTGGTGTCATTTCCTTAAGCCGGTCCGCCGCCCAGCCCGTGACCTGCATCACCGGCTGTCCCGTTGGCAGATTCGTGACCGCCATATCCTTCCACGCGATGCCCATCCGCAACCCGGTCCCAAGCGCTTTGGAACAGGCTTCTTTCGCCGCCCACCGTTTGGCATAGGTGCCCGCCACATCCTTGCGGCGCTCGGCCTTGCGCTGCTCGATTTCGGTGAAGACGCGGTTGCGGAAACGGTCGCCGAAGCGTTCGAGCGTGCGCTCGATCCTCTCGATATTCGCGAGATCGGTGCCGATGCCGAGGATCATGCCGCCTCAGCCCCGCGCCGCGTCCATCAGCTTGCGCATATGCACGATCGCGGGGCCGAGCCCTACGAAGATCGCCTCGGAGATCAGGAAATGGCCGATGTTCAACTCGCGGATCTGCTTCATCTCGGCGATCGGCTCGACCGTCTCGTAGGTCAGACCGTGGCCCGCATGGACCTCCAGCCCGAGACTGTCGGCATAGGCTGCGCCCGCTTTCAGCGCCTCCAGCTCGGCATCACGCGCGGCGAAATCGCCCGCGTAATGCATGTCGCAGAAATGGCCGGTATGCAGCTCGATCACCTGCGCGCCGATCTTGGCGGAGGCTTCGATCTGCGCCGGATCATGACCGATGAACATCGACACGCGGATGCCAGCCTCGACGAGCGGCCCCACGTAATCGGTCAGCCGCGAGACATCGCCCGCCACGTCCAGACCGCCTTCGGTCGTCACCTCTTCGCGCTTTTCCGGCACGATGCAGCAGGCATGGGGCAAATGGCGCAGCGCGATCTTCTGCATCTCGGGCGTTGCGGCCATCTCGAAATTCAGCGGGATGTCGATGCCGCCGCGCAGCGCGTCGATATCGGCGTCGCGGATATGGCGGCGGTCTTCGCGCAGATGCGCGGTGATCCCGTCGGCTCCGGCCTGTTCGGCCAGACGCGCGGCGCGCAGCGGGTCAGGATAGGCCGAGCCGCGGGCATTCCGCACGGTGGCGACGTGATCGATATTCACACCAAGGCGCAAGGGTTTGGACATCGGGCTCTCCGCAATAGGTCTCGCAGGAGTATGCCTGCGCGCGCAGGCGGGGAAAAGACCTGCGATTGTATCGGTTTCAGAACGGGACCGGCGCGGTGAAGGTCATATGCATCCCGCCATCGGGATGGCGAAAGCGCAGCGTCTCGGCGTGGAGCATCAGACGCTCGAACTCCTGCGCCTCCCCTTCGGCATAAAGCGGATCGCCGAGGATCGGATGGCCCAGTTCGGCCATATGCACCCGCAGCTGATGGCTGCGCCCGGTCACCGGCATCAGCCGCACCCGCGTCGTGCCATCCTCATGCCGGATAACCCGCCAGTCGGTCTGCGCGGGACGGCCGTTCTGGTGATCGACATGCTGGCGCGGGCGGTTCGGCCAGTCGACACAAAGCGGCAGATCAACCCGGCCTTCCTTATCGGCCAGTTCCCCCCAGAGCCGCGCCTGATAGGCTTTCTTCGTCTGGCGCTTCTCGAATTGCAGACCGAGATGGCGCTGCGCATGGGGCGTCAGCGCGAAGACCATCACACCCGAGGTATCGGTATCGAGCCGATGGACCAGCAGCACCTCGGGGTAAATCCCCCGCAGCCGCGCAATGAGGCAATCGGCCTTGTCCGGCCCCTTGCCCGGCACCGAGAGAAGCCCCGCCTGCTTGTCGACCACGAGGATTTCGTGATCGGCATGAAGGATGCGCGGGGCCTCCTGTGGCGGGTCATAGACATAACTCATGGACTGCGAGATGCACTGCGCCGCCTGTCGGGTCAAGCCTCAGGGCGATTGGGGCGGCCCCGGCTCTATTTCGTAGTAATCGCCCTTGTACGCCACGAAGATATGCTCCGCCATCGAAAGCCCGGTCGGCAGGTCAAGCGTGCCCGCCGCGATCGAGATCCGTCCCTCCCCATCCAGACGCCAGAACAGCGAGCTGCCGCAGACCGCGCAAAAGCCCCGCTCCGCCGTCTCCGAAGAGCGATACCAGCGCAGCCCGTCGCGGTTGATCAGCACGAGCTGATGGGCGTCGACCTGCGACGAGGCCCAGACATGGCCGGAGGTCTTGCGGCACTGGGAGCAATGACACGCCACCACGGGCTGCATCTCTCCCTCGACCTCGTAGCTGACCGCCCCGCACAGGCACGCGCCGGTATGTTTCATCGCTTCCTCACAAATGGCCGAACACGTTTTTCAGGATCGCTTCCAGCGCCGCGGCATCCGCCTCGGTGAAGGCGTCGGGCTGGTCGCTGTCGATATCCAGCACCGCGATGAGGCCCCGCTGCGCATAGACCGGGATCACCAGTTCCGAACGGGTGGAGCTGGCGCAGGCGATATGGCCCGGGAAAGCCTCGACATCGGGCACCAGTTGCGTGCGCCCCTCGCGGGCCGCCGCCCCGCAGACCCCGCGCGAGAACGGGATCACGAGACAGCCATGCCCCCCCTGATAGGGGCCGATCTTCAGTAGTTCCGGCTCGGTGACCCGGTAGAAGCCGGTCCAGTCGAAGCGGTCATCCGCGTGGTGGATTTCGCAGGCGAGCGTCGCCATCAGCGCGACCTCGTCGGTCTCGCCCTCGGTCAGCGCCGCGATGCGTTTCGTCAGGTCTTGGTAATCCACGTTCATACCCGTTCAATCGCGATGGCCGTGCCCTCGCCCCCACCGATGCAGATCGCGGCCACGCCGCGCTTGAGACCGGCCTTTTCCAGCGCATTGAGCAGCGTCACGATGATCCGCGCACCCGACGCGCCGATCGGATGGCCAAGCGCACAGGCGCCGCCATTCACGTTTACCTTGTCATGCGAAATGCCCAGCTTGTGCATGAAGGCCATTGGCACGACCGCGAAGGCCTCGTTGACCTCCCAAAGATCGACATCCTCGATCGTCCAGCCCAGCTTCTTCAGCAGCTTCTCCGCCGCCGGCACCGGAGCCGTCGGGAAATCGGCCGGCGCCTGCGCATGGCTCGCATGGCCCAGAATGCGTGCGCGGATCGGCAGCCCCTCGGCCTTCGCCGCAGACTCCGAGGCCAGCACCAGCGCCGCCGCCCCGTCCGAGATCGAGGACGAATTCGCCGCCGTCACCGTGCCGTCCTTGCGGAAGGCGGGCTTGAGTTGGGGGATTTTGTCGGGGCGCGCATTACCCGGCTGCTCGTCGATCGCGACCACGGTCTCGCCTTTGCGGCTCTTCACCGTCACGGGCGCGATCTCACCCGCGAAGGCCCCGGATTTCTCCGCGGCAACGGCACGGTTCAGCGACGCCATCGCGTAATCGTCCTGCGCCTCGCGGGTAAACTGGAACGCCTGCGCGCAATCCTCCGCGAAGGTGCCCATCAGGCGCCCCTTGTCATAGGCGTCCTCCAGCCCGTCGAGGAACATGTGATCGAGCGCCTGCGCATGGCCGAGCCGCGCCCCTGCGCGCATCTTCGGCAGCATGTAAGGCGCGTTGGTCATGCTCTCCATGCCGCCCGCGACCATCACCCCGGTCTGGCCAAGCGCGATCTGGTCATAGGCCACCATTGCCGCTTTCATGCCCGAGCCGCACATCTTGTTCAGCGTCGTCGCGGGCACCTCTTCGCCGAGGCCCGCCGCGAAACCCGCCTGCCGCGCGGGCGCCTGCCCCTGACCTGCGGGCAGCACGCAGCCCATCAGCACTTCCTCGATGCGCGCAGGCGCGACACCCGCACCGTCCATCGCTGCCTTGATGGCGACACCGCCCAGTTCGGACGCAGACACACCTGCGAAGACGCCCTGCATCCCACCCATCGGCGTGCGCGACGCTCCGACGATCACCACGTTTTCCATGATATCCTCCAAAATCCTGTTCCACGGATACCGAATGGTAAGCATTGCCGTCTAGCCTTCCCGTCAGATCAACCGCGGGAGGCGTACATGAACCTTACTGCCGAAGCGCTGAAAGGCGCGCTTGTCGTCCATCTGGCCGAGGCGCGGCTGGACGCTGCGATCGCCCTCAGGTTCAAGGAACGGATGCGCGATGTGACGATGCAGCCCGCGCCGCGGGTACTGCTCGACCTTTCGAAGGTGGAGTTTCTCGACAGTTCCGGCCTCGGCGCGGTGGTGGCGGTGATGAAATCGCTCGCCCCCGACCGACAGCTGGAGCTTTGCGGGCTGACACCGAATGTGGTGAAAGTTTTCCGCCTCACCCGCATGAATTCGGTCCTGCCGATCCATGCCGATCTCGCAACCGCCTTGGGGAAGGACCGGAGATATGCGTGAGCGTCTGAATGCAAGAGCCCCCGCCACGACTGCGCGCCCAGACCCCCGCCCGGATGGGGGCGAGGTGCGCGTCTTCAACCTCAGCTTCCCGGCGACACCGATCGCGGTGCGTGATGCCCTGCGGGCTGCGGTGGCGCGTTTCATCCGTCTGATGACCGAGGAAGAGGCCGGAACACTGGAACTGATCCTCGCGGAAATCCTCAACAACATCGTCGAACACAGCTACGGCGAAAGCGAGGAGGGCGTGATCGCGTTATCCATCGTCCGCGACCGAAAAGGGCTCAACTGTTCGGTCAGCGATGACGGGATCCCTCTGCCCCCGGCCTGCCTCGACCTCCGGGACCGCGACCCGGAGCGGCCCGACCCGAGCAGCCTGCCCGAAGGCGGCTTCGGCTGGTTCCTGATCCGCGACCTCGCGACCGATCTTGGTTATCACCGGCAGGACGGGCGCAATCTGCTGGCCTTCCGGATGCCGCTGGAACCGGTCGAGATACTCCAAGAGGGATAAGCCGGCGCCGAACCCGCAGGGTCGTTCAGTTCATCTGGAATTGCAGCCGATAGGAGCCGTTTCCGAACTCACCGAACAGATCATCGAGATCGGGATGGCTCACCGGCTCGCCGGAGAAATCCGCGACGAGGTTCTGCTCGGACACATAGGCCACATAGTAGCTTTCGTCGTTCTCCGCGAGCAGGTGGTAATAGGGCTGATCCTTGGACGGGCGCGACTCCTCGGGGATCGCGTCGTACCATTCCTGCGAGTTGGAGAAGATTGCATCGACGTCGAAGACCACCCCCCGGAACGGGTGGTTGCGATGTCGCACCACTTGGCCGATGTGATATTTCGCGTGCGTGGTATGCATGTCTATCCTCATACCTAATACCTAAATCGTGAAACCGCTCAGGTCCACGTTTTCGCCTCATTTCCGCCGGAAACAGATTGTCCGATTCGTCGCGACAGTCCGCTGACATCGTGCGTTTCCCGGTTTTCGAACGGGCCAATTACGCATAGGATGACAAAAAACAAGGCCGTCAGAGCAAAGAAGAGCAGCTATGAAGAAATACCTCGCCCTCGGCGTATTGCTTGCGGTGGCCGCCTGCGGAGGCGGACCGTCCAAGCCCCCGCGCAACCTTGATGACGCCTGCGCGATCATCAAGGAGCGTCCGCAATATTTCAACGCCATGCGCCGGACGGAGGCCCGATGGGGCGTTCCGGTCGCGGTTCAGATGGCCACGATCCACCAGGAAAGCAAGTTCGACGGCAACGCGAAGACACCGCAGCGCTTCGCGCTCGGGATAATCCCGCTGGGCCGCCAGAGCTCTGCCTACGGCTACAGCCAAGCCCTCGACGGCACCTGGGACGAGTATCGCGAAGATACCCGTCGCTTCGGTGCCCGGCGCAACCGCATCTCGGATGCCACCGACTTCATGGGTTGGTACATGGATGGCACGCAGAAGAAGCTCGGCATCTCCAAGGCCGACGCGCGCAACCAGTATCTCGCCTATCACGAAGGGCGCGGCGGCTATTCGCGCGGGTCACACCGGTCGAAATCCTGGCTTCTCGCCGTGGCCGACCGAGTCGCATCCCGCGCGCAGATGTACGAGATCCAGCTTCAAGCCTGCCGGCGCTGAACAATCAGCGCCGCTGGGCCAACGCCTGGTCGATCGAGAACATCGAGGTGGCAAAGTTGCCGCCTTTTTGGAGGTTGTTGAGGATCGTCGTGGTCTTCTCGCCCGACTGGTTGGTGATCACCCATTGGCGCAGCTCAACCGGCCCGTCAGTGAAGATGAGCTGAATATTCCCGTATTCAGGATGCTGCGGGTCCTGCGCGGTGACGATCGTCTTCGGCCCGTCCGTCGTGTAGCCCACGACCATACCGTTACGATTCAGGTCGATATTGCGCCCGAGGATCAGGTTCAGCGGCGTCTTCACCAGCGGGTATTGCTCCGGTGGCTGGTTCGATTTCGGATCGAACACAGCGACGCGGTTAGCCGAGGCCAGCACCAAAGTCTTGTCGTTATTGTATTGGAAGCGCGCCCGGCCGGGCCGCTTGATGAACAGCTTGCCGGTCGAGATAGACCCGTCCGAGTTGACCTGCGTGAAATCCGCCGAAGCGGAGGTCAGCGAGTTCAGATAGGACGATATCTGATTCAGCGAGACTTTCCCGGCCGAGGCCGGAAGGGCGAGCGCCAGCGTGAAGATCGCGGCGAGCAGGATGCGGATCTGTTTCATGACCATAGATTTAGGCACTCCTTGCGAAAGCGGAAGTCCCGCCGTAACGCGCCAATCGCGCTGCGGGTCCGTCTTGAGCGCATTTGCGCCGAACCGGGGATGTCATTCAATAACATCTCCCCCAGTATCGGATGACAGCACACCGGGTGCGGATAGCCCGTGCGGCCCAATGTAAAACGCCCCGAGGTCTCCCCCGGGGGCGCTCTGCATTTCAGATTGTGACCGGCTTATTGCTGTTCGGGCACGAGGATTTCGCGCTTGCCGACATGGTTCGCCGAGGACACGACGCCCTGATCCTCCATCTGCTCCACGAGGCGCGCGGCCTTGTTGTAGCCGATGCCCAGCTTGCGCTGGATGTAGGAGGTCGAGCATTTGCGATCCTTTATCACGATGCCCACCGCCTGATCATAGAGCGCATCCTCGCCGCCGGTATTGCCGCCAGTGTTGAGGCCCAGCACCTGATCGATGTCGGAAGCCACCTCGTCATCGGGACCCTCGACCACGCCAGACATATAGGCCGGCGGACCGAAGCTCTTGAGGTGGTTGACGATTTCCTCGACTTCCTCGTCGGACACGAAGGGCCCGTGGCAACGGGTAATCTTGCCGCCGCCCGCCATGTAGAGCATGTCGCCCATGCCCAAAAGCTGCTCGGCGCCCTGCTCGCCCAGAATGGTGCGGCTGTCGATCTTCGACGTCACCTGGAAGGAGATCCGGGTCGGGAAGTTCGCCTTGATCGTGCCGGTGATGACATCGACCGAGGGGCGCTGCGTCGCCATGATCAGGTGGATGCCCGAGGCCCGCGCCATCTGCGCCAGACGCTGGATGCAGGCTTCGATTTCTTTGCCCGCGACCATCATCAGGTCCGCCATCTCGTCGACGATCACGACGATATAGGGGAAGGGTTCGGGCTGGAATTCATCCGTCTCGAAGATCGGCTCGCCGGTCTCCTCGTCGAAGCCGGTCTGCACGGTGCGCTTGAACATCTCGCCTTTCTCAAGGCTCTCCTTCACGCGGCCGTTGTAGCCCTCGATGTTGCGCACGCCCATCTTGGACATCTTGCGATAGCGCTCTTCCATCTCGGAGACGACCCATTTCAGGGCGACGACGGCTTTCTTCGGATCGGTCACGACGGGGCTGAGCAGATGCGGGATGCCGTCATAAACGGAGAGTTCGAGCATCTTCGGGTCGATCATGATCAGGCGGCACTCTTCCGGCGTCAGACGGTAGAGGAGCGACAGGATCATCGTGTTGATCGCGACGGATTTACCCGAACCGGTCGTCCCCGCGATCAGCAGGTGGGGCATCTTGGCGAGGTTGGTCACGATAGGCTCGCCACCTATCGTCTTACCCAGAGCCAGCGGCAGCTTGATGTTCTTGTCGTCGAAGTCGCGCGCCGAGAGAATCTCGCGCAGCACCACCTTCTCGCGGTGATCGTTCGGCAGTTCGATGCCGATCACCGAACGGCCCGGCACGGTCGAAACGCGTGCCGACAGCGCCGACATCGAGCGGGCGATATCGTCGGCCAGACCGATCACGCGGCTGGCTTTGAGACCCGGCGCGGGCTCGAGTTCATACATCGTGACAACCGGGCCCGGGCGGACCGAGACGATCTCGCCCTTCACACCGTAATCGTCGAGCACCGTCTCGAGCATCCGTGCGTTCTCTTCCAGCGCCTCATCCGAGAGCTGGTGACGCTGGATCGTCGTGGGATTGGTCAGCAGCGACAGCGGCGGCATTTCGAAGGGCGCAGTCTGCGGCTTCTCGAAAGTCATCTTGGGCTGCGCCTCTTCGATCGCACGACGCGACGGGGCCGCGGGTTTCGCCGCGGGCTGCACCACGCGCTTCGGCTCGGGCTGCTTGATGACCTGACGGTCGAGGCCACGCGCCGAGGCCGGGATTTCCGGCACCACGTCTTCCTCGATCCATTGCGCATTGCCGGTCTCGTCGAAGGAATGTGGCTCGCCGGCATAGAAATGCTCGGTGCGCATATCGCGGAGATCGGGTTCGAAGCCTTCGTAATCCGGGTGGGTCCAGTCGCGGCTCTCTTCGCCTGCGTATTCGCGTTCCTGTGCGACCTGCTCGGCAGCCGTCATATGCGGCTCTTCGGCCTCGGCATAGGTCGCCATTTCGGGCGCGCGCTCCGGGGCGGTTGCGGCCGGTGCGCCGAAGCCCGGCATGAAACGCGGCTTGGCCCGAAGCGGTGGCTCCGCACGCAATTGCGGCTCGGCCCGCAGCCGCGGCTCCTGATGGACCACCTGCGGCTGGCGCGGGCCGCGCGCGAGACGCTTGGCGACGGCGGCGAGCACCGAGGCCGAAGGGCGCGGCGGCTCCGGCTCGGGCTCGGCGAAGGTTTCGGGCATATCGTGATGCAGCGGCGCTCCGGCAGGCTCGGGCGCGTAATCGGTGGCGACCGGTGCGGCCTTGCGGTTCTGCACCGCCTGGCTGATGCGCGCACGGATCCGATCTTCGGTGGGCGCGGCCGGCGGCTTGTCCTCCCAATAGGGTTCGGTCTCGAACAGCTCCGGCGAGGCATCATAGGGATCGTAGTCCGGCTCCACCGGGCGACGGATGCGAGACAGGAAGGACGGGCGCGCGGCCGGGGCGGCTTCGACCTCCGGGGCCCAATGCTGCGCGGCGAGCGCCTGCTGCTCTTCCCAAGCCGCCTGCTCAGCGGCACGTTCGGCGGCTTCGGCGCGACGCTGGCGCGCACGCTCCGCCGCCGAGCGCGCCCCCATGACCGAGGCCGAGGCCCCGCGACCCAGAACGTTCATCACACCGACATAGACCGCGACCGTGCCCAGCCACATGAAACGCGTGATCGCGCGCAACTCGGGCTTGGTGAAGCCGAGAACGAAGGTCGCCATCGCCAGCATCGCCGCGGCGAGGACCAGCGAAAGAAGCTTCAGCCCGACCACGCCAGAAATCGGGACGATCCCCAGCATCGCACCCGCGATCATATCGCCGAAATGCCCACCAAGGCCGAAGGCCTGACCCCATTGATCGCCCGGCACCAGAAGCGCTGCATAGACGGAGGCGACGGCCACGGCGATCGGGAAGAAGATCATCCGCGAAACGAGGCGCTCTTCGCCGCGATGGGTGATCATGCGCAGGCCCCAGGCCACCAGCGCCGCAGGCAGCAACCACGCGCCGTGACCCACGATCACGAACAACGGCGAGGCGATCCCGGCGCCGATCCGGCCGAGCCAGTTCTGCACCGGCTCATCCGAGGCTGCCATCCAGCTTGGATCTTCGGGATGATAGGAGAAAAGCATCATCGCGGCGAGCAGGCCGAAGACGACCAGCAGCCCCCCTACCAATTCCTTGCCACGCCGTTCCAGAACGGCTTGCGTGTCCTGATCGAAAAGCGGATCGCGCTGTCGAACCTGATAAGATGCCATAACCTACCGTCCTCAACCGTATAGGCAGTCGCGAAGCTGCGTGAGCCCGCGCTGCGTTTCTGCTTTTGGGGCGACCAGAGCCACCCTAATATATTTCTGGCCGGGGTTTTCCCCGTTCACCTCGCGCGCGAGATAGGCGCCCGGCAGCACGCGAATGCCGGTCTCTTTCCAAAGCTTGAGCGCCGCTGCCTCCCCGTCTTCGACGGGAAGCCAGAGGAAGAAACCGCCCTGCGGCAGCTGGAAGCCATCGACGCCGTCGAAGATCTGTCCCGCGATCTCGTATTTCTCGGCGTAAAGGCGACGATTTTCCGTGACATGAGCCTCATCCGCCCAAGCCCGTTCTGCGACGCGCTGCAGCGGTTGCGGCAGCGGTGAACCGGCATAGGCGCGCAGGCGACGGATATGTTTAATGCTTTGCGGCCCGGCGGCGAGGAAGCCCGAGCGCAGACCCGGCAGGTTCGACCGCTTCGAGAGCGAATGGAAGATCACCACGCGCTCGGGGTCGATGCCTTCCTCGGCGGCGACCTGTGCCGCACCGGGCGGCGGGGCCTCGCGCCAGATCTCGGAATAGCACTCGTCAGCGAAAACCATGAAGTCGTGCTTCTCGGCCAGATGCAGCAGATCGGCCAGATATTCGCGGCTCGCGACTGCGCCCTGCGGGTTCGAGGGCGAGCACAGATAGGCGACGGTGACGCGGTCCAGCACCTCCGCCGGAAGTGCCGCATAATTAGGCAAAAACCCGGTCTCGGCGCCTGCGGGCACGAAAACCGGCTCCGCGCCGACCGCTGCCGCGGCCACCGCGTAGACCTGATAGAACGGGTTCGGGATCGCGATCACGGGCGTCTTGCCGCGTTTCTGTTCGGGCGAAAGTGCCATCGCGGCGTTGTAAAGACCCTCGCGGGTGCCGTTGAGCGCCATGATCCGCTCCGGCCCGATCTCGACCGAATAGCGCCGCTTGAGCCAGCCAGAGATCGCGTCCAGCAATTCGGGAGTGCCGTCGTTGGCGGGATATTTCCCAAACTCTCCAAGGCATTGCGCAATGACATCACCCACGAACTCGGGCATCGGATGGCGCGGCTCACCGATGGACATGGCCAAGACGTCGCCGCCCGGTTCATGCGAATCGAGCAGCGCGCGCAAACGCGGAAATGCGTATTCGGGCAGGTTCGAAAACCGCTCGGGAAAGTCCATCTGTGCCTCATCGAATGGGGTCTATGTCGCCCCTTATTACCGACGAGGTTACAAAAGCTCCGCCGTTTCGTCCAGAAAAAGACAAGCTCCAGAGCGGGTTGACCACAAGAAATGTGGTTTTCAGGCCAGCGCCGATTCGGCGCACATGCCCAAACGCAGCAATCGATCCTCTGTCATGGGCGGCGCCATCAGCGAAATACCACAGCTTGGGATTCCCGTCGGAAGGTTCAGCGCGCACAGCCCCAGCACGTTGCCGATCCGGGTGTTGCGCAGCGCGAGCACGTTTTCCTCTTGGAAATAGCGCTTGTCGCTGAGAAGGCGGCGGACATCGGGCGGCAGGATCGGCGATGTCGGCACCAGAACGGCGTCATATTCCGCAGTCGCCTCCAGATAGGCGGCGCGATAGCCCTCCAGCGCGTGCCACCCCTTGGCGTAATCCGAGGCCAGAGCGTCGCGCCCGCTGCGGAACCGCTCGAGGATCGCTGCGAACATCTTCTCGGGCGCGGCTTCGATCTCGTGCTTCCATTCGCCATAGGCCTCGGGCGCGAAGAGAACGCCGGAAAGGTCCATCGCCGGGCGCACCATCGGCAAGCCCCGCCGCTCGATCACCGCACCCGCCTTAGCGAAGGCCTCAACAGCCCGCTCAAAGCCTTGCACCGGCTTTTCGCGGGTGCCCTCGAACGGCAGCCCTTCGAGCACCAGCAGCCGTTTGCCACTGAGGCTTGCGTCGCGCAGATCCGGCGCGGCACGCCCTTCGAGCAGCGCCAGCACGTGGGCCGCGTCCTCGACGTTGCGTGTCAACGGACCGATCGTGTCGAAGCTCCTACACAGCGGCACGACACCCTTGGTCGTGATCCGGCCATGCGTGGTCTTCAGCCCCACCAGATCGTTCCATGCCGCAGGAATGCGCACCGACCCGCCCGTGTCCGATCCGACGGCCGCCGCCGCCAAGCCGCGCGCCACCGACAGCGCCGCTCCGGAGGAAGACCCGCCCGGCGCGAGTTCGGGATCATGGATGTTCGGCGGCGTCGCCGTCATCGGGTTCACGCCCAGCCCGGAGAAAGCCAGTTCGGTCATATGCGTCTTGCCCAGACAGACCGAGCCCCCCAGCGTGGCCTCGATCAGCACATCGGCGTCGCGCTCGGGCACGCGCCCGGCCAGCAACCGCGTGCCCGCTTCCGTCGCCACGCCCGCGGTGTCGAACAGATCCTTCCACGACAGCGCAACGCCATCGAGCATCCCGCGCCGACGGCCCTGCTTGGCGCGCTGATGCGCGGCCATCGCCTCGTCGCGGGCGCGCTGCGGCGTAAGGCGTGCATAGATGTCTTCCGACGCTTCAGCCGCTGCGAGATAGGCCTCGGTCTGCTCCACCGGATCGAGCTGCCCGGCGGCGATCGCCCGCCCTTGCTCCGCAGCCCCTGCCAGACGCCATTCCATACCCCACCTCCTTCGTTCTTTCCGCCACGCTAGCGACAGTCCCGCGCATGGACAATCCCGCTTCCAGCGCCATAGTAAGCGCCATGAAACACGATTCAGACGTCATCATCGCAGGCGGCGGGCTCAACGGCCCCGCCTTGGCGCTTGCATTGGCCTCCGCCGGCCTTTCCGTGACCCTCGTCGATGCGGCGCCGGCTCGCCAGCGCGCGACCGACACGTTCGACGGACGCGCCTATGCGCTGGCGATCGCGTCGCAAAAACTGCTGCGCGCGATCGGCGTCTGGGACGGGCTTGCCGATCAGGCGCAACCGATGATGGAGGTGAAAGCCGCCGACGGTCACGCAGGCGAAGGGGCGGCGCCCTTCTTCCTGCATTTCGACGCGCGCGAGCTGGATCAGGCACCGGTCGGGTACATGCTGGAGGATCGCTACCTCTATCGCGCGTTCCTCGATGCGATGGAGGCGAGCGACAAGATCACGCTACTGCATGAGACGCAGGTCACGGGACAGCAGGTCGTGCCCGGCGGGGTCGAGGTGAGCCTGTCCACCGGCAAGACCCTGACCGTGAAACTGCTGATCGGCGCGGACGGTCGCCGGTCGGGCGTGGCCGAACGCGCCGGGATCACCCGTGAGGGTTGGGGCTATGGTCAGACCGCGCTGGTCGCGGCGGTCGAGCACGAGAAGCCCCATAACGGCATCGCGCATCAGTTCTTCATGCCGACCGGACCGCTCGCGATCCTGCCGCTGAAAGGCAATCGGTCCTCCATCGTCTGGAGCGAGACCGAAGAAAACGCAAAGACCATTTCGGCGCTGGATGACGAGGATTTCCTCGCTGTGCTGCGCCCGCGTTTCGGGGATTTCCTCGGCGAGATCAAACTGGCCGGGCCACGGTTCTCCTACCCGCTGAATCTGACGCTTGCGAAAGCCTATGTAGCGCCGCGCGTGGCGCTGGTGGGCGATGCGGCGCATGGGGTGCATCCGATCGCGGGACAGGGCCTGAATCTCGGGTTGCGCGACGTGGCGGCACTGGCGGAGATCGTCGTGGAAGCAATGCGCCGGGGTGAGGATATCGGGGCCGAGGACGTGCTGGAGCGTTATCAGGGTTGGCGACGCTTCGACTCGACGTCGCTCGCACTCGGCATGGATACCGTGAACAAGCTGTTCTCGAACGACAATCCGCTACTGAAGGCGGGGCGCGATCTGGGAATGGGTCTGGTGCAGGCAATCCCGGGGCTGCGGCGCGGGTTCATGCAGCAAGCGGCGGGGCTTTCGGGCCCCCTGCCCCGCCTGTTGCAGGGCCGCGCACTGTAAGCACCGCGCCTTATTCGTCGATCCGGCGCGCTTCGTCTTCCAAGAGGATCGGAATGCCCCCCCGGATCGGGAAGGCCAGCTTCGCGGGCTGAGAAATCAGCTCCTGTTTCTCGGCATCGTATTTTAGCACCGCATGGGTCAGCGGGCAGACGAGCGCCTCCAGCATGTGCCGGTCGAATAGCGGTTTCTCCGCAGCCGGTGCGCTCTCGGTCTCTTCGCTCATTGCAACCGCTCCTCTCCGCCGCCATGCAGCGCATATTCGATCAGGGTCACCAGGGTTTCGCGCCGGGTGGCCAGACAGGGCGCCTCCAGCAGTGCCTGCTTGTCCTCGGGCTCCAGCGGCAAAAGCATCCCGAGCGAGTTGATCAGCAACTCGTCATCGGCATCCTTCAGCGTTTGCCAATCAGTATCCAGCCCTTGGGCGTGGAAAAACTTGGACAACAGGTCGAGAAAATCGTCTCGATCGAAGCCGTTGTCATGCTCCGCCGGGCCCAGATCGCGCTCGAACCCGGCCCAGCTGACCTCGGCGCGGATATAGGGCGTGAAGCCTTCGACCTCCTGCAGGATGCGATAGCGCGAGATCCCCGACAGCGTGATCATGTAGCGTCCGTCCTCGGTCTCGGAAAACCCAGTCAGACGGCCCGCGCAGCCAATCGTGTTGAGGTGGTTCTGCCCCTCCGGCCCCTTGATCGGCTGGATCATCCCGATCAGTCGAGACTTGGTCTTCATGCAATCTTCGATCATCTGCAGATAGCGCGGCTCGAAGATGTGCAGCGGAAGCCGCGCCCGGGGCAGCAGCAGCGCACCGGGCAGCGGAAAAAGCGGAAGGATTTCGGGCAAGTCGCCTTTCTTCATCATGCCGATGAAACTAGCGCGCCCATGCCCTCAGGCAAATATCATCGACGACAGACGACGGCGACCTTTTGCGACGATCGGATCGTTCGGCTTGAGCGCGTCGAAAATGGTGAAAAGCTGCGTCTTCGCGGCCTCGTTGTCCCATTCGCGATCCCGCCGGAACAACTCGAGAAGTTGATCCACGGCCTCTTCGGCGTTCCCGGCCGCGTAGAGCGCCTGAGCATAGTCGAAGCGGGCCTGATGATCGTTCGGATCTGCCTCGACCTTGGATTTCAGATCGTCGAGCGGACCGGCCGATTGCGCCTGTTTCGCCAGATCGAGCTGCGCGCGCGCTGCCTCTACCGGGGCACTGTCGGCGAGCTTCGGCGGCACCGCAGCCAAGGCTGCACCTGCCGCATCCAGTTGATCGAGCGCGATGCGTGCGCGGATCAGGCCGCCATGCGCCTCCGCCAGCTCGCCATCTTCTTCGAGGATCGCCGCGAAGGTTTCCGCCGCATCTTCTGCCGCGCCTTCGGCCAGCATGGCTTCCGCCGCCGCGACCGCATCGCCCAGACCGTTTCCGGCCTCACCGCCGGAGGCTTCGATCAGCTTGGCCACGAAGCTTTTGATCTCGGAGGGGGGCAGCGCGCCCTGGAACCCGTCGATTGGCTGGCCCTGCCAGAAAGCGTAGACGGTGGGGATCGACTGCACGCGCATCTGGCCCGCGATCATCTGGTTTTCGTCGACATTGACCTTGGCCATCACGACCGCGCCCTTCGCGGCTTCGACCTCGGCTTCAAGTGCCGGGCCGAGCTGCTTGCACGGGCCGCACCACGGCGCCCAGAAATCCACGATGACCGGCACGGTCTGCGATTTCTCGACTACCTCGGCCATGAAGTTGGCTTCGGTCACGTCCGTGACGTATTCGCTCTTGCTTGCGGCCTTGGCGCCGCCACCCAGTTCCAGCATGTCCGTCTCCCGAAATTGCGGAGGATTTGCTTTCCTATATGGCCTCGGAAGGGCCGAACGCAAACCCGTTTGACCGCGGCGCGCTGCCGCAAGCGATTACAGATCGAAAGCCGCGAAAACCGGCGCATGATCGGAGGGCTTCTCCCAGCCCCGCGCGGCACGCAGCACCCGGCTGCCATGCGCCGCGTTCGAGATGTCCGGCGTCGCCCAGATGTGATCGAGCCTGCGGCCCTTGTCGGCGGCATCCCAGTCGCGCGCCCGGTAGGACCACCACGAATAGAGAAGCCCCTCGGGAATGTCCTGCCGGGTGATGTCCACCCATTTGCCCGCCTCCATCGCGTCATGCAGATGCTCGACTTCGATCGGGGTGTGGCTGACGATCTTCAGCAGCTGCTTGTGGCTCCAGACGTCATCCTCGCGCGGGGCGATGTTCAGATCGCCGACGAGGATCGACTTCTTCGGCCCTTCCGCTTTGAAGTGATCGCGCATCTGGGTGAGGTAATCCAGCTTTTGGCCGAACTTCTCGTTCACTTCGCGATCCGGCACGTCGCCGCCTGCGGGGACATAGAAGTTGTGGATGGTGACGCCATTCTCGAGCGTACCCGCGACATGGCGTGCATGGCCGAGATCGGCAAAATCATGGGCGCTGTTCTCTTCCATCGGAATTTTCGAGAAGATCGCGACGCCGTTATAGCCCTTCTGGCCGCGCGCGATCATGTGCGTGTAGCCCAGTTCCTTGAAACCCTCGACCGGGATCTTCTCGACCGGGCTCTTGCATTCCTGAAGGCAGAGCACGTCGGGCGCCTCTTCCTCCATCAGCTTGCGCACCAGCCCCTCGCGCAGCCGCACCGAGTTGATGTTCCAGGTCGCCAGCGTGAAGCTCATCTCATTCTCCCGTTCCAAAAGCCGCGCGATCATGTCGAAGGGCGGCCGCTTGCGCAACCGCCCCTGTTCTTCTCAATAAAAATATCGGCAGGTTAATTGGCCGATAGGGCAAGAGGGGCAGCGCCCCTTATTCCGCCCAGCCGGAGATCGACTTCACGTCGCAGAATTCCTCGATGCCCCAACGGCCACCCTCGCGCGCCCGGCCCGAGGAACCGACGCCGCCGAACGGTGCCCCCGCCCCGCGGTCCTGACCGTTCATCTCGACCATGCCCGAGCGCAACTGACGCGCCAGCCGGTTGCGTCGCGCGCCGTCGCCCGATTGCAGGTAATTGGTCAGACCATAAGGCGTGGCGTTGGCCACCTCAATCGCCTGCTCCTCGCTGTCGAAGGGCATGATCGACAGGACTGGGCCGAAGATTTCCTCGTTCATGATCGTCATCGAGGGATCGCAGTCGGCGAAGACCGTCGGACGGACATAGAAGCCGCGATTGAGATGTTCGGGCCGTCCGGGACCGCCCGCGACGAGTTTCGCGCCTTCCGCGATGCCTGTCTCGATCAGGCCCTGGATCTTGTCGAACTGCGCCTTGTTGATGACCGGACCGATATGCTTGCCCTCCTCGCGAGGGCTGGCGACCTGCGTGGCTTCGGCGGTCTGCCGCGCGACCTCGACCGCGCGGTCATAGGCCGAACGCTCGACCAGCATCCGCGTCGGCGCGTTACAGCTTTGCCCCGAATTCTGGAAGCAATGCTTCACACCGCGCGCCACCGCATCCTCGTCCGCATCGGCGAAGATCAGGTTGGCGCCCTTGCCGCCAAGCTCCAGCGTCACGCGCTTGAGCGTATCGGCCGCCGCCTTCGAGATCGCGCGCCCGGCACGGGTCGAGCCGGTAAAGGAAATCATCTCGACATCCGGATGGGTCGAGAGCTGCGTGCCGACGCCCGCGCCGTCGCCATTCACGAGGTTGAACACGCCCTTGGGCAGCCCCGCCGCATCAAGGATTTCCGCGAAGATCAGCGAAGACAGCGGCGCTTCCTCGGACGGCTTCAACACCATCGTGCAGCCCGCGAGGATCGCCGGGATCACCTTGAGCGTCACCTGATTCATCGGCCAGTTCCACGGCGTGATCAGCCCGACGACACCCACCGGCTCATAGGCGATCATCGCGCCCGGCGTGCCGTCGCCCAAAGGATGCACCCACTCGAACGCCTTCGCCGCGTCGATGAAATTCTTGATGTGATAGGCGCCCGCGCCCCACTGGTTCTTGCGCGCGAGATCGATCGGCGCGCCCATCTCGAGGCTGATCGCCTGCGCCATGTCCTCGGCGCGCTCGGCATAGACTTTGGCGATCCGCTCGACCGCCGCGATCCGCTCTGCCGGGTCGGCCGCTTTCCAACCGGGCAGCGCCGCCTTCGCTGCCGCGACTGCCGCGTCCGTGTCGGCCTGATCGCCCAGCGAGATTACTGCACAGGGATCTTCGGTCGATGGATCAATCACCTCGTAGTCCTGCGCAGCCTTGGGTGCCACCCATTCCCCGTCGATGTAGAAATTCCGCTTCTCGATCATTTCAGCCTCCCGCACACAGATATTGCGCAAGAGCGTTTCACCACTCTCGGCCCTGCGCAAGGCCTGACGATAGGTCGCAGACCCCAAGTTTGAAAAGATTCCAAACTGTCTGGAATGGACCCCGGCGAGGACTTATATCCCGCAAAGACGTAATTTTACGCAAACACAGGAGGTTTTTCATGGGCCTGCGTATCAACGACACCGCTCCCGATTTCACCGCCGACTCGACCGCTGGCGAGATCAAATTCCACGACTGGATCGGCGACGGTTACGCCATCCTGTTCTCGCACCCGAAAGACTTCACCCCGGTTTGCACCACCGAATTCGGCGCTGTGGCGCAGCTCGCCCCCGAATTCGAGAAGCGCGACACCAAGGTCATGGGCGTCTCGGTCGACAGCGTCGAAGAGCACGTGAAGTGGAAATCGGATATCGAGCAAGTCGCCGGCGCGCCCGCGAATTTCCCGATCATCGACGACACCTCGCTGGCCGTGTCGAAAGCCTATGACATGCTGCCCGCCGACGCCTACCTGCCCGACGGCCGCACCCCGGCGGACTCGGCGACCGTGCGCACCGTCTTCATCATCGGACCCGACAAGAAGGTCCGTCTGACCATGTCCTACCCGATGTCGGTCGGCCGCAACTTCGCCGAGATCATCCGCGCCCTCGATGCCGTTCAGGCTACCGACGGCAAGCCCTTCGCGACCCCCGCGAACTGGGTCCCGGGCCAGGACGTGATCGTCGCCCTCTCAGTGTCGACCGAGGAAGCGAAAGAGAAATTCGGCGAAGTCGACGTCAAGCTGCCCTATCTGCGCACTGTGAAAGCGCAGGGCTGAGAGCAGTCTCGTCCGATTGCGGAAAAGCCCCGGCAACGCCCGGGGCTTTTTCATTTCCGCCCGACCCAGAAGGACCAAAAGCAAAAGGCCCCGGATCGCTCCGGGGCCTTTCTAAATCGTCTAGCGGATCAAACCGATCAATCGGCTTTCTCTTCACGCTTTTCCGGCGCGATCTCTTCGCCGGTTTCCTGATCGACCATCTTCATGCCAAGGCGTACCTTGCCGCGATCGTCGAAGCCCAGAAGTTTTACCTTCACTTCCTGACCTTCCTTGAGCAGATCGCTCGGGTGGTTCAGGCGCTTGTTGGCGATCTGGGAGACGTGGACGAGACCGTCACGCTTGCCGAAGAAGTTCACGAAGGCGCCGAAATCGACGAGCTTCACGACCTTGCCGGTGTAGATCTGGCCTTCTTCAGGCTCAGCCACGATAGCGTGGATCATGTCATGCGCTTTCTTGATGGCCTCGGCATTGGCCGAAGCGATCTTGATCACGCCGTCGTCGTTGATGTCGACCTTGGCACCCGAGACTTCCACGATCTCGCGGATGACCTTGCCGCCCGAACCGATCACTTCGCGGATCTTGTCGGTGGGAACGGTCATCGTCTCGATGCGCGGAGCATGGGCGGAGAATTCCGAACGGCCCGCGGAGAGCGCCTTGTTCATTTCGCCAAGGATGTGCATGCGGCCAGCGCGTGCCTGCTCCAGAGCTTTCTCCATGATCTCGGCGGTGATGCCGGCGACCTTGATGTCCATCTGCAGCGAGGTGATGCCTTCCTCGGTACCCGCGACCTTGAAGTCCATGTCGCCGAGGTGATCCTCGTCGCCAAGGATGTCGGTCAGAACGGCCCAGGAGCCATCCTCTTCCAGCACCAGACCCATCGCGACACCCGCCACGGCCGACTTCAGCGGAACGCCCGCGTCCATCATTGCCAGCGAGCCACCGCAGACCGACGCCATCGAGGACGAGCCGTTCGACTCGGTGATCTCGGAGACGAGGCGGATCGTGTAGGGGAAGTCGGTCGCAGCCGGGAGAACCGCCTGAAGCGCGCGCCATGCGAGCTTGCCGTGACCGATCTCACGACGGCCGGGCGAACCGACGCGGCCCACTTCGCCGACCGAGTAGGGCGGGAAGTTGTAGTGCAGCAGGAAGTTCGAGCGCGAATTGCCGTGCAGCGCGTCGATGATCTGCTCGTCGTCGCCGGTGCCCAGCGTGGTCACGACCAGCGCCTGCGTCTCGCCGCGGGTGAACAGCGCCGAGCCGTGGGTACGCGGCAGCAGACCGGTTTCCGCCACGATCGGGCGAACCTCGTCCAGCGCACGACCGTCGATGCGGCGACCGTTCTTCACGACGTCACCACGCAGAACAGCCGATTCCAGCTTCTTCATCGCGGTGCCGAGGGTCGGATCTTCGAGCTGCTCTTCGGTGAGCTGCGACTTGATCTCTTCCTTGGCGGCGTTGACGGCGGCCACGCGCTCCTGCTTGTCGGAGATCGCATATGCAGCACGCATCTTCTCTTCGCCCAGAGCTTTGACGGTCTCGAGCATCGCCGAGTAGTCGGGCGCCTGGAAGTCGAAGGGCTCTTTCGCGGCGGCTTCAGCGAGGTCGATGATCAGGTCGATCACCGGCTGCATCGCGTCATGGCCGAACTTGACCGCGCCCAGCATCTCCGCTTCGGACAGCTCGTAAGCTTCCGATTCCACCATCATCACGGCGTCCTTGGTGCCCGCGACGACGAGGTCCAGACGCTGCTCGGGGTTCTCCCGCAGCTTCTGCATGTCGTCGACTTCGGGGTTCAGGATGTATTCGCCATCGGCGAAACCGACGCGCGCAGCGGCGATCGGGCCCATGAACGGAACGCCCGAGATCGTCAGCGCAGCCGACGCGGCGATCATCGCGACGATGTCGGGCTCGTTGACGAGGTCGTGCGAGAGAACGGTGCACATCACGAGCACTTCGTTCTTGAAGCCTTCCGCGAAGAGCGGACGGCACGGACGGTCGATCAGGCGCGCGGTGAGCGTCTCTTTTTCGGACGGACGGGCCTCGCGCTTGAAGAAGCCGCCCGGCACTTTACCGGCGGCATAGTATTTCTCTTGGTAGTGAACCGTGAGCGGGAAGAAATCCTGACCCGGCTTCGGTTCCTTGGCGAAGGTCACGTTGGCCATGACGGAGGTTTCGCCCAGCGTGGCGATAACCGAGCCGTCAGCCTGACGTGCGACCTTGCCGGTCTCCAGCGTGAGCTCTTCTTCGCCCCACTGGATCGATTTTTTAACGGTGTTGAACATTCAGCGTATCCTTCTGGGAGCTCTCACAGGCGTATCCCGTGTCTCCCGATTTGCATGGCGGCCCCATTGCCGCCGCCCCCTTATCCTCTTGCACGCGCCCGGGGGCTCGAGGCGTCACGTCTCAGATGGGCCTGCCAATACAGGAAATGAAGGGGTTTGGGAAGCAAAGAGTCCTTGGGGAAGGAAACGGCCCGCGCCCAATTCTGGCCAGATTGGCGCGCCATCCTCAGCCCGTAGTTATTAAGATTGAACATTGTGAGACCATGAGCAAACCCACAGCCCTTTTCATCGACGGCGAGAACATCTCCGCCTGCCACGCGCCGAAGATCCTATCCTTCGCACCCGGTGCGTTCATCCGGCGCGCCTATGGCGATATCGCGCAGATCAAGAACTGGGGAGACGTGCCGTCGATCCGGCTCATACATTCGGGCACCGGCAAGAACGCGTCCGACCTGCTGCTTGCCCTCGACGCGCTGGAGATCGCTTTCGAAGGTTTGGCCGAACGTGTCGTGATCGCAAGTTCTGATGGAGACTTCACGCATCTCGCGACCCGCCTTCGCGAGAAGGGTTTTGAAGTCATCGGCATCGGCGAAAAGAAGGCGCCCGCGGGGTTTCGGAAAAGCTGCTCCGTGTTTCACGAAATCGGCCTACCGAAGAGCAAGCCGAAGGAGGTGGCCCCGCCCGAAAGCAAAATCGGCCAACTCGACCACAAGATCCGACAGGTCATCGCGCAGAACAGCAAGGAAGGCCGGGGAATGAAGATCAAGGACCTCGCGTGCGAGATGAAGAAGTCTCACGATGTGCTGATAAGCGAAACGCCGGAAAAGCGCTGGCGCCCCTATCTTGCCGGGCGTCCGCATCTTTACGACCTCGACCCCAAGGGCCCGGAGGCGTTCGTCCGCTACCGCGCGAAGGGCTTCGCACAGCTTGTCATCGCCGCCCAATAGAGTCCCCGCCCCGCGATCTCGGGATCAATGCGGCGCCCCTCTGCAGGGCTTGCGCCGCTTGCCCTGAGGTGCTCTGGGCTACCTTAAACGGACAATCACGCCGAGAGCCGCCCCATGACCGTTCTGCAATTCGCCGCCGCCCTCATCGTGCTCGCTGGGTTGTTCGGCGTCATCAATCACTTCGTTTTGCGCCTGCCGCCGACGATCGGGATTCTGATCGTCGCTCTGATGACCTCGATCGGACTGATGATCGTCGATCGCATTTTCGGGCTGAACCTCGCGCAGCAGGTACAAGATTACGTCAAGAGCATCGACTTCTCGAAAGCGCTGCTCGACGGGATGCTGGGGCTGATGCTCTTCGCGGGGGCGCTGCATGTGAAGCTGTCGGACCTGCGGGCGGTCTGGCCGACGGTTCTGGTGATGGCGACGATCGGCGTCGTGCTGTCGACCCTCGTGGTGGGCTTCGGTTTTCACTGGCTGACCGGCGCGCCGATCATGGTCGCGCTGACCTTCGGGGCACTGATTTCGCCGACTGATCCCGTCGCCGTGCTCGGCGTACTGCGCTCGGCCAATCTGCGCCGCACGCTCGAGACCGTGATCTCGGGCGAGAGCCTGTTCAACGACGGCGTCGGCTACACGGTCTTCCTGATCCTCTCTGGCCTCGCCTTCACCAGCGGCCACTCCGAAGCCTCAAGCCTGTCCGGGGCGGGCACCCTGTTCTTCCGCGAAGCGGTGGGCGGCGCGGCGCTCGGCCTCGCGATGGGCTGGGGGCTGTTTCGCGTGATGCGCCTCATCGACGACCCCTCGTTGGAAGTACTGTTGACGCTTGGCCTCGCGTTCGGTGGCTATGAGCTGGCGCTGTTCCTGCATGTCTCCGGCCCGATCGCCGCGGTCTGCGCCGGGCTTCTGATCGGAGATGTCGGGGCGCGGTTCGGCATGTCCGAGGAGACCCGCAAGTACGTCGACGCTTTCTGGATGCTGGTGGACGAGATACTCAACGCCGTGCTTTTCCTGTTGATTGGGGTGGAGATTTTCGCGATCCGGTTCGACGCGGATATCCTGACGACGTCGGTCGCCTCGATCGGCCTAGCGCTGGTCGGCCGGCTGGTCGCGGTGGTGGTGCCGATCCTCGCGCTGCGCCCGTTCCGCAACTTCGGCCCCGGCGTGACCCGCGTGATGACATGGGGCGGGCTGAAAGGCGGCATCTCGGTCGCCCTCGCGCTGTCCCTGCCGGACTCGCAGTGGACGGATGAAATCCTCTCGGCCACCTACGTGATCGTCGTCTTCTCGATCGTGGTGCAAGGGCTGAGCGTCGGCTGGCTCGCGAGACGCGCTGCGAAGGAGTAACGCAAAAGGCCCGCCACATTGGACGGGCCTTTCACATCTCAAGTCGCGAGGATCATTCGATCGGGCGGAACTCGCCCCGATCTTCGCTTGCGAGGCTCACCACGATGATGGCGATGAAGGCCGCGATGAAGCCCGGGATGATCTCGTAGAGGAACGAACCCCAGCCCAGCGAAATCCAGACGATCACGGTCAGTGCGCCGACGACGAGGCCAGCCACGCCGCCGAGACCCGTCATCCGTTTCCAGGTCAGCGACAGGATGATCAGCGGACCGAAGGCGGCACCGAACCCGGCCCAAGCATTCGAGACGAGGCCAAGCACTTTGCTGTCCGGGTTCGAGGCGATGATGATCGCCGCGATCCCCACGGCCAGCACCGCGAGACGACCGACATTCACCAAGGCACGGTCCGAGGCCTCCTTGTTGAAGACGATCTTGTAGAAGTCTTCGGTCAGCGACGAGGACGACACCAGAAGCTGGCTCGACACGGTCGACATGATCGCCGCCAGAAGCGCGGCATACAGGAAGCCCGTCACCAGCGGATGGAAGAGCAGGTTCGACAGGATGATGAAGATCGTCTCCGGATCCTGCACGTCGAGCCCGTTACGCTGCGCATAGGCGCGGCCGAAGATCCCGACCGAGATCGCGCCGATCAGCGAGATCGCCATCCAGCCCATGCCGATATTCCGCGCTTTCGGCACATCGGCGACCGAGCGCACGGCCATGAAGCGCACGATGATGTGCGGCTAGCCGAAATAGCCCAGCCCCCAGGCGACGGCCGAGAGCCAGCCCGCGAAGGTCAGCCCGTTCGTCATCGACAGGAAGTTCGGGTCGATATCGCTCAGCCGGCTCGCAGCCGCGTCCACGCCGTCGCCCTGACCGGTCGTGAGGATCACGATCGGCATGATGACGAGCGCGAGCATCATGATGCAGCCCTGCACGAAGTCGGTGAGCGACACGGCGAGGAAGCCGCCGATCACCGTGTAGACCAGCACGACACCAAGCGTGAGGATGACCCCAGTCATGTAGCTGCCACCGAAGGCGCTGGCAAAAAGCTTGCCGCCGCCGACGAGACCCGAGGCGGTGTAGACCGCGAAGAAGACCACGATGATCACCGCCGAAACCATCCGCAGCAATGTCGCGTGGCTCGGAAAGCGATTGGCGAGGAAGCCCGGGATCGTCAGCGCGTTGTCATAACGCTCGGTCTGCTCGCGCAGGCGCGGCGCCACGACGATCCAGTTCACGAACGCACCGACGAAAAGACCGATCCCGATCCAGCTTTGCGTCAGGCCCGACACGAAGAGCGCGCCCGGCAGACCCAGAAGCAGCCAGCCCGACATGTCCGATGCGCCTGCCGAGAGAGCTGCAACCGCGGGGGGCAGGTTGCGCCCGCCCAGCATGTATTCCTCGGAACTCGACGTGGACTTGCGCCACGCGTAGACCCCAATGGCCAGCATCAGCACGAAATACAGTGCCAAGCTGATCCAGACTCCGATCTGCATTTTGTATCCTCCCTGTTACCGCATCTGCAAACTAGGGCAGATGCGCGCGTTTTCCCGTTTGGAGCGGACGATACAGGAGGACAAGAAGTCGAACCGACCAAAGTTTTTTCATTGGAAGGCCATTCGCCCAAAAATCTCGCCAATCATGGGAACAGAGCCCAATCATGTCATTTCAGGCAATTCACACGGAATTACGCAAATGAAAACGCCCGCGCGGTATGCGCGGGCGTTTCGAATTCCAATCCTAGGCGGATTAGCGACGCAGGCCGAGGCGCTCGATCAGCGACTGGTAACGTGCGACGTCTTTCGCCTTCAGGTAGTCGAGCAGCTTGCGGCGCTGCGCGACGAGCATCAGAAGACCACGACGCGAGTGGTTGTCTTTCTTGTGCTCTTTGAAGTGCTCGGTCAGGTTCGCGATGCGCTTGGTCAGGACTGCGACCTGAACTTCGGGGGAACCGGTGTCACCTTCTTTGGTGCCGTATTCCTTGATAAGCGCGTTCTTGTCTTCAACAGTGATCGACATCGGGATCTCCTTACATTGAGGGTTCGGGCGCAAGCCGGGATGTCGTCCAGCAAGGTCCATAGACTGCCCCTTTCGGAGCAGATGCGCGCGTATAGACGCGAATCGGCCTGTTGAAAAGCCTTATTTCAAAGCGCCTACCGCCTGTTGCGCCGCGAATTGCTCGGGCGTGAAGAGTGCGATGTCCTGCGCGCTCAACTCCGGCGCGTCGAGCACTTCGGCCAGCCGTATCCCATCGAGCAGGATCCACGCCGCACCGGAATGAACCTCCGAGGGCTCCACACTCATCTGCGGCAAGGCCGCGCCCTGCGGATCGTAGATCACGGCCAACCGATCCTCGCCCGCCGTGTAATCGGCGATCGTTGCGGGCGTCGCCGGGTCGATCCAGTCGCTCAGAGCAAAGCTGTCGGGATCTTCGCCACCATGCAGCCAATCGCCGGAGCCGCCAAGGAGCACATCCTCCCCTGCCCCGCCATTGAGGGTATCGGCATCGGCCGCCCCCAGATCGCGCGTCTGCGGCGTGACGCCGCGCAGCAGATCGTTTCCCGCATCGCCGTTCAATTCGTCGTGCCCGGCATCCCCGGTCAGCGTGTCTGCGCCATCCGCTCCGACCAACGTATCGTCCCCAGTGCCGCCCGCGAGTGTATCGTCTCCCACGCCACCGACCAGCGTGTCGCCCCCCGCCTCACCAGAGAGCCGATCCGCCCCTGACCCGCCGGAGAGGAAATCCGGATCCGCGCCACCTGCGAGCACATCCGCGCCGTCGCCGCCGATCAGCGTGTCCGCCCCCGCCTCTCCGCGCAGCGTATCGTTGCCGGCCGCCCCGAGAAGCTCGTCATCACCGCTGCCGCCAAGCAGGCTGTCATCGCCACCATATCCATCGATCTGGTCATCGCCCGCCGCCCCCGCGATCGCATCGTCGGACGCATCACCCCAGGTCATGTAATCCTCCGGGCCGGGCGCTGGGGGATCGACCGGTACCGGCGAAGCCTCTCCGGCACTGACCAAGGTAAGAAGGTTGCCCTCACTCTCCATGGACGTGCCATCCGGATCACCCTGCGGCGGCTCATCCTCCTCATTGTCGGAGGAAACCACCATGAGACCCGCCGTGGCACCCGCCATCAGCAGACCCAGAAATCCCGACAGAAACAACATCTCGAGCACCCCTGTGAAGATGCGCGGACGTTACGGTCGCGGAGAAGAAATCCCTAGGACTTAAGCGTTAAATGCTTAACGATACGCTCACCCTTCCGGGGCGAACCACAGCTCGGGCTGATGCTCGTACGCGATGTAGAGCGGATGCTTCGGCGCGCCTGCCTTGGTCAGCCCGAGATGGTGCAGCGCCCGGCCACTGGCGCGCAGCAAGTCCTCTACTGCGGCGCCCCGTTGAAGATGCGCCCCATGCGCGCCCCAGGCACAGATGATCCGGTCTTCGGGACCGCTCGCCCAATCGAGGCTTTCGCGGATCGACGCATCATTCTCCGGACCGACCGGATCTTCCTGCGCCCGCATCACCTTCGGATCGGTTGCGCGATAGGCGAAGATATTGGTCACCCGGAACGCCCCGAAACCCAGCGCCCGCGCGCGGCGCTCGCAGCGCTCCACCGTGGGATCGTTCTGCACTTCGGTCGCGGTCGAGGGGTTGAGCATGATGAAAAGCGCCCGGGGTTTGCTGTCGTCCCAGACCCGCGTCAGCAGGTAGCGGTAGTTCTCGCAATCCGAATAGACCGCGATGGAAGGGGCGTCGCCTTTAATATGCTCGCGGGTGATCATCTCTCGTCCTGACCGTTGCGTGTGTGGCAGAGGGCGGAGGCCTCCGGCGGGGATATTTGGACCAAGGGGAAGGGCGCGTCAAAGATTGAAGACGCGGCTCGGATGGACCTCGCCGGATTTGTAGATGCCGACGGCGAGCGGTTTGCCCTCATGGCTGACCCAGACTTCCTCGCCCCATTCGGCGTCACCCGGCAGCACCATGCCCGGATTGCCGTTCTTCAGCCGCACCGCGCCCTCGGGCGTGGCTTTCAGCTGCACCAGATCGTCAAGACCAAGTTCCACAGGCAGCAGTTTCGCATCGAGTTCGGGCGTCTTTGCCAGTTCGTCGATCTCCGCCAGCGTGATCCCGTCGCTCGCCTCGAAAGGCCCCGACCATTCGCGGCGCAGCCAGAGGACGTGGCCGAGACAGCCCAGCTTCTGCCCCAGATCGCGCGCGATGGAGCGCACATAGCCGCCCTTGCCGCAAACCAGTTCCAGCTCGACCGTATCGGCATCGGGCCGGCCCAGCATCACGAGGCTTTCGACATAGAGAGGCCGCGCGGCCAGTTCCATTTCCTCGCCCGCCCGGGCCAGGGCATAGGCGCGCTCGCCATCGACCTTCACCGCGGAGAATTGCGGCGGCACCTGTTCGATATCACCTTCGAAAGCGGTCAGCGCGGCGGCGATCTCTTCATCGGTGGGGCGCAGATCGGAGGTCTCGATCACCTCGCCCTCGGCATCGTCGGTCTTGGTCGCAGCCCCCAGCCGCACCTGAAACCGATAGCACTTCAGCGCATCGGTGATGAAAGGCACCGTCTTCGTGGCCTCGCCCAGCGCCACCGCCAGAACCCCGGTCGCCGCCGGGTCGAGCGTGCCCGCGTGGCCCGCCTTCTTGGCGCCCAGCGCCCAGCGCACCTTGTTCACCACCGAGGTGGAGGTGATGTCCGCGGGCTTGTCCACGATCAACCAGCCGGAAATGTCGCGACCCTTCTTGCGTGCCATGAGGCCTCCGTAGTCAACAGGGGCCGCCTGCTAGCCCAAGCGGCGCGAGCCGTCAATCTCCAGCAGCGGGGTCCGCGTGCGCGATCAGCGCCACGATCGGCCCCATCGGCAGGCCCATATCCTCGCGCCCCTGGCCGGGAATGGTCAGCCGAGATATCTTTCCGTCGAAATAGAGCGCGTTGGGCACCTGCATCTCGTCACGGAAGAAACGACCGAATTCGTGAAAGCTCACCGGCGCATCGGAGATCGCGAAATAGGCGGTCTTGCCATCGGCCGAGACACCCACCCCGTTGCGGATGTTCTTCGACGTTCCGTCGGCGAGGAATTTCGGATGCAGCGTGCCGTCGATCACCAGCATCGGCCCCGATTGCGTCGCATAGGTGCAGTCCTTCGGGTCAGCGGCGAAGGCGCGCGATTCCGTCACCGAGAATGTCTCGCCGATGCAGAAGACACCATTTGGCAGCAGGCCGAAATTGCCCGGCCCTTCGGAGGTGACGATCGAATGCAGTTCCTTGCCGTTCTCGATGAACAGGCCCACCGGCTTGCGATCGGGATGGTACATCCCCGCATTCATCGCGAAGATAACGCGGTCGCCTTTGGGGACGACTTCGGAAAGCCGCTCGGGCGTTCCGATCAGGTTGCCATCGGGATCGTCGAGGAACAGCTTCAGGTCCTGCCCGAGCTGCGCTTCGCAGACCGTGTAGGTCACGCCGTCGAAGCTGCGATCCGCGCAAGGAGCGTCGGCCAGCGCAGGCGTGGCCAGCAGCATCAGCGCGGCAGCATTAGTTGCGATCGTCTTCATCGTCTTCGTCATCGTCCCGCGCAGCGATATCGCGCTGCACCGTCTCGTCCGAAAACATACGGCGCGTCTCGTCCAGCCGGTCATAAGTCTCGTCCAACCGGAAGCGCAGATCGGGGCTGTATTTCGCGGTCATTTCTTTGCCCAGCAGACGCCGCAGCTCGCCCTTGTTGCGCGCGAGCGCCGCGATCAACTCTTTGCCGCCTTCCCCGCCCAAGGGCGTGACATAGGCGGTCGCGACCTTCAGGTCTGGAGAGCAGCGCACTTCGCCCACCGTCACCGAGAAGCGGCTGAGATCGGGATCATGCACGTCGCCGCGCATCAGGAGGTCCGACAGCGTGCGTCGGATCAACTCGCCCATGCGAAGCTGACGTTGCGAGGGGCCATCGCCCGAGGAGAAACGGTTCTTTGCCATGGCGCTCACATAGGGCGTCTGCGGGTTTTGCGCAACGGGGGCTTTGCCAAGCGCGCCTGTGCAAGCTAGATAGCGCGAAACCGTTAAGGAGAAAGACATGAGCGACCTGCCGGGCATCGTGATCACCGGGGCGTCGGGCCGGATGGGCCAGATGCTGATCCGCACCGTGAGCGAGAGCGACAAGGCGCGCCTCGTGGGCGCCGTCGAACGCACGGGCCACGACTGGGTCGGACAGGATCTGGGCGAGGCGATGGGCGGCGCACCGAACGGCGTGATCGTGACCGACGATCCGCTGGAGGCGTTTTCCGGGGCGCAGGCCGTGATCGACTTCACCGCGCCTGCCGCCACCCGCGAATTCGCGAAGATCGCGGCGCAGGCACGCCTGACCCATGTGATCGGCACGACCGGCATGGATGACGATGACATCGCGGCGCTCAAGCCCTGTGCCCGTCACGCGGTGATCGTGCGCGCGGGCAACATGAGCCTCGGGGTAAACCTGCTCACGCAGCTGACGAAGAAAGTCGCGCAGGCGCTCGATGCCGATTGGGATATCGAAGTGATCGAAGCCCATCACAACAAGAAGGTCGATGCACCCTCTGGCACCGCGCTGATGCTGGGCGAGGCGGCGGCGGAAGGCCGTGGCGTCTCGCTCGAAGACAATCGCGAGTCGGGCCGCGACGGTATCACCGGCACACGCAAGCATGGCGCGATCGGCTTCTCGGCCATTCGAGGCGGCGATATCGTGGGCGAGCATGACGTGCTGTTTGCCGGCATGGGCGAGCGGATCATCCTGCGCCATGTCGCCACCGACCGTGCCATCTTCGCGCGCGGCGCGTTCAAGGCCGCGCTCTGGGGGCAGGACAAACGCCCCGGCGAATACGACATGCTCGACGTGCTGGGGCTCTGAGTCACAGCAGTTTCGGATTGGCTCAAATATCCTGGGGGCGAGGCGCAACGCGCCGAGGGGGCGACGCCCCCTGCCCCGGCATCAAAGGGCGCCGCGATCAGAAGTCGATCGCGAGGCCTTTCTTCTCCCAATCGCCGTAGCGCACGGGCTCGGGACCGTCGCGACCGCCAAGCTCAGTCGGGAGTTCCGCCGCCTGCGCGTTCTTGCGGCGCTCTTCGGCTTCGGCGAGCGCGCGCAGGGCTGCGGGCGGCAAGTCGCGCTTATCTTCGGGCTTATCGGACATGGCGCGTCCTTTCTTGTCTGTGGATCGGGGCATGATATAGGCCTGCGCTTAAGCCGCAACAAGCCAGGAAGCCGCAGCCCATGTCCAGACCCGACCCCGCGCGCCGCGCAGCCCTTGGCCTGATCGTGGGCGTTCTCGAGGATCGCGAAAGCCTCTCCGAGCAAATCGGCGCGGAAGCGCTCGACGGGCTGGAGCCTGCGCAACGCGCTCGCGCCCAGCGCCTCGCGACGACGACGCTGCGCCATCTGGGCCGCGCCGACCGGATTCTCAAACCGCATCTGCGCCGTCGCACGCCGACGGACGTGATGGCGATCCTGCGGCTGGCCACGGTCGAGCTGCTGGAAGAAAAGCAAGCCCCGCATGGCGTCGTCGATGCCGCCGTAACGCTGGTGAAATCGGCCGGGCCGAAGTTGCAGAGCTTCTCGGGACTGGTGAATGCCGTGCTGCGCAAGGTCTCCGAGGAGGGCGATAAATGGGCCACGACGCCTGCGCCCGAAATGCCGGGCTGGCTGCGCGGGCGCGTCATGTCGTCCTTCGGCAAGAAGGCCGCGCAGGCGATGGAAGTCGCGCACCTGGCCGGTGCGCCGCTCGACCTGAGCGTGAAGGACGATGCCGCAGGATGGGCCGAGACGCTGGGCGCGACGCTTCTGCCCACGGGCTCGCTGCGGCTGACCGATCCGGGCAAAGTGTCCGAGCTAGCCGGTTTCGAAGACGGCGCGTGGTGGGTGCAGGATGCCGCCGCCGCGCTGCCCGCGAAGCTGCTCGCTCCGGCATCTGGTGCGCACGTCCTCGACCTTTGTGCAGCACCCGGGGGCAAAACGCTGCAACTCGCCGCGATGGGGGCCGATGTGACCGCGCTCGATATTTCCGAGGCGCGGCTGGAGCGGCTCGCGGAAAACCTCGACCGGACGCAGATGGAGGCCGAGATCGTCGCCGCCGACGCGCTCGAATGGGAGCCGGATGCGCCTTTCGACGCGATCCTGCTCGATGCGCCCTGCTCGGCCACCGGCACGATCCGCCGCCATCCCGACCTGCCCTTCATCAAGGACGGCACCTCGATCAAGCCGCTCTTCGCGCTTCAGGAACAACTCCTCGACCGCGCGCTGCAATGGCTCAAACCCGGCGGCATGCTGGTCTATGCGACCTGCTCGCTTCTGCCCGAAGAGGGTGAGGCGCAGATCAAGGCGGCGCTCACCCGGCATCCGGACCTCACCGTGATCCGCCCCGATCTGCCCGGCGTCGATCCCGCGTGGATCACCGAGGAAGGCGGGCTGCGCCTGCGGCCCGATTTCTGGCCTGATCTCGGGGGGATGGACGGATTCTACATGGCGCGACTGCAACGCTCTGCGTGAACTGGCACCGCAGGCGGTGACAGCGCGCCTGCCTCCCAGTAACGTGACCGCATTCCCCGACAGAAGGGCATGCAAGCGGCGACGGAATGGGCAAGGACAGAACCCGATCATCGGCAAAATTCGGCATGGCGCTGAACCGGCTCGCTGCTGCGCGCGCGGGCCGTGCGCAAACCGTGACCGGCTTCGTCAGCCAGCCGGAACCGCGCACGATCGGCTCTTATGCCAAGGGGCGGCAACTCGTTCAGGGCAATTTCCTGTTCGCCGGCTTCCTGATCGAAGGCCCGGGGGTCAACATCTGGGATCTGCCGATGCCTGACCCCGCGTTCGAGGATGCGCTTCACGGTTGCGGTTGGCTGGACGATCTCGCCGCGCTGGGCACCCGCGAGGCCCGGATCCGCGCGCAGGATTGGGTCTTCGGCTGGATCGACCGCTTCGGCGACGGCAAAGGGCCGGGCTGGACGCCCGATCTGACCGGGCGCCGCCTGATCCGCTGGATCAACCACGCGGTCCTGCTTCTGAACGGGCGCGAGCGCGTGGATGCCGACCGCTTCTTCCACGCCTTGGGCAAGCAGACGATCTTCCTTTCGAAGCGCTGGTTCGGCGCGGTGCAGGGGCTGCCCCGGTTCGAGGCGCTGACCGGTCTCGTCTATGCGGGACTTGCGCTGACCGGGATGGAGCGGCACGCCGCCCCCGCGCTCGAGGCGCTGTCGCGCGATTGCGCGCAGGAAATCGACGCGGAGGGCGGGATCGCCAGCCGGAACCCCGAGGAACTGCTCGAGATCCTGACGCTTCTCAACTGGGCAGCCGAGGCATTGGAAACGGCGGGGCGCACGCCGCCGGGTCCGCTCCTCGATGCGATCGCTCGGATTGCGCCCACCCTACGCGCACTGCGCCACTCCGATGGGGCGCTGGCGCGGTTTCACGGCGGCGGACGCGGCCCCGAAGGGCGGCTCGACGCAGCGCTCTCGGCGACCGGCATCCGCAGCGTGCGGCGCGAACCGATCGCGATGGGCTATGTGCGAATGCAGGGGGGGCGCGGCTCTCTCATCATCGACGCGGCGCGACCTCCGCAGGGCGAGGCCTCGGCCAATGCCCATGCGTCGACGCTGGCTTTCGAGCTGACCTCCGGTCGTCGCCCGCTGATCGTCAATTGCGGCTCGGGCGCGCAGTTCGGCGCGGATTGGCACCGGGCGGGCCGGGCCACCGCCAGCCATTCGACCCTCTCGATCCGCGGCTATTCCTCGTCGCGCCTCGGCCCCGAGCGCCTCTTCGGACGGGCACCGCGCGCCTTTCTCGACAAGACGCCGAAAAACGTCTGGTTCAAGCCCGACGACCTGTCCGAGACCGGGATGATCTTCGGCCATGACGGCTATGCCGAGACCCACGGCATGTCGCATATCCGCGAGCTGGACCTCTCCGTCGACGGGCGCGAATTGCGCGGGCGCGACACGCTGGGCGCGATGACGCCTCAGGATATCGAGCGCTTCGACCAGATCTTCGAGCGTGAAGGCCTGCGCGGCATTCCCTTCGACATCCGCTTTCACCTGCATCCCGATTGCGACGCGGCACTCGATCTCGGTGGCACCGCCGTTTCGGTCGCGCTGCGCACCGGGGAAATCTGGATTTTCCGCCATGACGGGGTCGCCGATCTGGCATTGGAACCCTCGGTTTACCTGGAAAAAGGGCGCATTCGCCCGCGTCCTGCACAACAGATCGTGCTTTCCAGCAAGGTTCTGGACCGGGCCTGCCAGATTGGCTGGACCTTTTCGCAAGCACGCGATAACCCCTCGGCCATCGACGCGCCCTGACCTTGGGGCAGATCCCCCAAGGATGGCCGGGCGCCCCTGACCTGAGCCTTGCGAGGAGCTGCCCGTGACCCGCCCGATCCCCCTGACCCGTGCGCTGATTTCCGTTTCCGACAAGACCGGACTGGTCGACTTCGCCCAAGCGCTTGCTGCGCGCGGTGTGGAACTGCTATCCACCGGCGGCACCGCCAAAACCCTGCGCGAAGCTGGCCTCAGCGTGCGCGACGTGGCCGATCTGACGGGTTTCCCGGAGATGATGGACGGTCGCGTTAAGACGCTCCACCCGAAAGTGCATGGCGGCCTGCTGGCGCTGCGCGACAACGAAGAACACCTCGCCGCGATGGAAGCGCATCAGATCGAGGCGATCGACCTGCTGGTGGTGAACCTCTACCCGTTCGAGGAAACCGTGGCGAAAGGCGCCGATTACGACACCTGCATCGAGAACATTGATATCGGCGGCCCGGCGATGATCCGGGCTGCGGCGAAGAACCACGCGTTTGTCTCGACCGTCGTGGATGTCGAAGATTACGCCGCCGTGCTGGAAGAGCTCGACGCGAATGATGGCGCGACCTCCTACCCGTTCCGCCAGCGCCTCGCCCAGATCGCCTATGCGCGCACCGCGGCCTATGATGCCGCCGTCTCGACTTGGATGGCTGGCGCCATCGGCGAGCAGACCCCGCGCCGCCGCGCTTTCGCGGGCACGCTCGCCCAAACGCTGCGCTATGGCGAAAACCCGCACCAGTCGGCGGCCTTCTACCTCGACGGTACGAACCGCCCCGGCGTCGCGACCGCGAAGCAGCTGCAGGGCAAAGAACTGAGCTACAACAACATCAACGACACTGATGCCGCCTACGAGCTGGTCTCGGAATTCGGCACCGAGAAGCCCGCCGTCGCGATCATCAAGCATGCCAATCCCTGCGGCGTGGCGACCGGCGAGACCGTGATCGAAGCCTATAAGCGCGCGTTCGACTGCGATCGCACCTCGGCCTTCGGCGGCATCATCGCGCTGAACCAGACGCTCGACGCGGCGACCGCCGAAGAGATCACCAAGATTTTCTCCGAAGTCATCATCGCGCCCTCGGTGGACGAGGCGGCGAAAGAGGTTATCGCGAAGAAGAAGAATGTGCGCCTTCTCGAAACCGGTGGCCTGCCCGACATCACCGCACCGATCACGACCTATCGTCAGGTCGCGGGCGGTTTCCTCGTACAGGACAAGGACAACGGCGTGATCTCGCTGGACGATCTGAAAGTGGTGACCGAGCGCCAGCCCTCCGAGCAGGAGCTGAAAGACCTTGTGTTCGCGTGGAAAGTCGCGAAACACGTCAAGTCGAACGCGATCATCTACGTCAAGGACGGCGCGACCGTCGGCGTGGGCGCGGGCCAGATGAGCCGCGTCGACTCGACCCGGATCGCGGCGCGCAAAGCGGAAGACATGATGGAAGCCGCTGGTCTGAGCGAGACTCCCACCAAGGGGTCAGTCGTGGCCTCGGACGCCTTCTTCCCCTTCGCCGACGGCCTGATCACCGCGGCCGAGGCAGGCGCCACCGCGATCATCCAGCCCGGCGGCTCGATGCGCGATCAGGAAGTGATCGACGCGGCGAACGAGCGTGGTCTCGCGATGGTCTTCACCGGAATGCGCCATTTCCGCCACTGATCCGCCCGTATCTTTGCGTAGCCCGGTGGATGCCGGGCTGCACCTTCTGGCATGAAGACGTGACGAGAAACAAACGAGGGCCAGATGCGGCTAGCAGCGAAAGTGACAGCGGGCGTCCTGCTCCTCGACCAGGTGTCGAAATATATCGTGGTGCAGGGGATGCATCTCGACCAGCGCGGCGCGATCGACGTGGTGCCGCCCTACCTCAACTTTCGCATGGCATGGAATCGCGGCGTCAATTTCGGTCTGTTCTCCGGCGAAACCGACTGGATGCGCTGGGTGCTGATTATCGTCGCGCTGGTGATTTCGCTCTGGGTCTGGGTCTGGATCGCGCGTGAGCCGCATTCGCGGCGGGTGAATATCTCGGCCGGGCTGCTGGTCGGTGGCGCGCTCGGAAACGTCGTCGACCGGCTCGTTTACGGCGCGGTGGCGGATTTTCTCAACATGTCGCTACCGGGTTGGGAGAACCCCTATTCTTTCAACGTGGCAGATGTGGCGATTTTCCTCGGCGCTGTCGGTCTGGTGCTGTTCACCGGCAAGGACCATCGCCCCAACGAAGGCTAGCCTGTTTTTCGCAGGTGACGACGCTCCAATGTTGCGTTAAGACGGGGGCGGAACTGGCAAGGGAGTGGTTCATGCAGGCGAAGATCGGCACGCTCGGACTCGCGTTTACAGCGGTACTGACGCTGGCTGCCTGCGGCAATTCCCGCGACCCCAGCCTGATGAATCTGCGGTCTTCGCACCAAGGCCCGGACGAATTCGGCGTAATTCCGACGAAGCCGTTGGAGATGCCGGAGAACCTGGATGCCCTGCCGCCGCCCACGCCGGGCGGCGCGAACATCACCGATCCCACGCCCGAAGCTGATGCCGTCGCCGCCCTTGGTGGCAATCCGCGCCGCCTTGATCGGAACGGCCAGGTGCCGACGTCGGATCGGGCGCTCGTCTCCGCGGCTTCGCGTTACGGCAGCCAGGCGGGCATCCGCCAGACCCTCGCCGCCGAAGATTACCAGTGGCGCAAGGATCACGACGGTCGCCTGCTCGAACGTCTGTTCCAGGTTTCGGTCTACTACAAAGCCTACAAGCCGATGGAGCTCGACCAGTCGGCAGAGCTCGAGCGCTGGCGCCGTCTCGGCGTCGTCACCCCGGGCGCCCCGCCCTCGGGTGAAGCGCAGCAAGCGGTCAAGTAATCCGGAAAATCATCACGAGAACGTCACCGGCGTTTGCACGCGAAGCGAGAGTGCTTATCTTCGCCGAAACTGTGTCTTGTGAGGAGTTGGGCATTGCGTGCATTCCTGTTCGCCCTGCTGACATTGGCAGGTCTGAGCCCGGCGGTGGCCGGTGACGTCTCTACTTTCGAGTTGGAAAACGGCCTGAAAGGCGTCGTGATCGAAGATCACCGCGCGCCCGTCGTGGTCCATATGGTCTGGTACAAAGCCGGATCGGCCGACGAGAAGCGCGGCAAATCCGGCATCGCGCATTACCTTGAACACCTGATGTTCAAGGGCACCGACACCATGGCCCCCGGCGAGCTGTCGAAGACGGTCGCCGCCAATGGCGGTTCGGACAACGCCTTCACCAGCTTCGATTACACCGCCTATTTCCAGCGCATCGCCGCGGACCGACTGCCGCTGGTGATGAAGATGGAAGCGGACCGGATGCGCAATCTGCGTATCTCGCCCGACGACGCGAAGACCGAGCTGCAGGTGATCCTGGAAGAGCGTGCGCAGCGTACCGATTCCAACCCGCAGGCGCTGTTCAACGAACAGGAGCGCGCCGCCCAGTTCCTCAACTCGCCCTATGGCACGCCGGTCATCGGCTGGCGCAAGGAAATGGAAGGCCTGACCCGGCAGGACGCGCTCAAGTGGTATCACGAATATTACGCGCCCAATAACGCGGTACTCGTGGTCGCGGGCGATGTGAAGCCCGACGAGGTGAAGGCGCTCGCCGAGAAGTATTACGGCAAGCTGAAACCGACCGAGGACCTGTCGCCCCGCGCCCGCCCGCAAGAGCCGCCGCAACGCGCCGCGCGCCACCTGACCTTCGAGGACGCCCGCGTCGCCCAGCCCTATCTGGTCCGCACCTATCTCGCCCCCGAGCGCAATCCGGGCGATCAGAAGCGCGCGGCCGCCCTGACCGTTCTGTCGGAGATTCTCGGCGGCAATCAGGCGACCTCCGTACTTGGCCGAAAGCTGATCTACGGCGACGGCACCGCGATCTACGCGTCGAGCTACTATGACGGCATGTCGATCGACCCGACGACGTTCAACCTCTCGGTCATGCCCGCCAAGGATGTGAGCCTCCCCGAGGCTGAAAAGGCACTCGACAAGGCGCTGGCGCAATTTCTGAAGGAAGGCATCGACCCGGAGCAATTTGCCCGCATCAAGACGCAGGTGAAGGCCTCCGAGATCTATTCGCGCGACAACACGCAGGGCCTCGCACGGCGCTATGGCGAAGCACTGGCCTCGGGCTTCACGGTGAAGGATGTCGAGGACTGGCCGGACGTTCTGATGTCGGTGACCGAGGAGGACGTGATGGCCGCGGCCCGCGATCTGTTCCAGAACAAGTCCTCGGTGACGGGCTATGCCAAGCGTCCCGATGACGCCCCCGCCGAGACTGCGGCCCCCGCCGCGCCGCCCGTGACCGCGCAGGAGATCACGCAATGATCCATACCCGTTTCCCGATCGCCGCGCGCCTCGTGATGGCGTCGCTCTTCGCCTTCGTGCTGGCCCTGCCCGCCCGCGCGATCGACATTCAGCAGGTCACCTCGCCCGGCGGCATCAAGGCGTGGCTGGTGGAGAATCACGACATCCCCTTCACCGCGCTCGACATCGCCTTCCGCGGCGGGGCGAGCCTCGATGCCAAGGGCAAACGCGGCGCGATCAACCTGATGACCGCCACGCTCGAAGAAGGCGCGGGAGAGAAGAACTCGCAGCAATTCGCCGAGGCCGAGGAAGCACTGGCCGCACAGTTCGGCTTCGATGTGGGCGACGACTCGCTCGACATCTCGGCCCGGATGCTGACCGAGAACCGCGACAAATCCGTCGATCTTCTGCGCGAGGCGCTGGTCAATCCGCGTTTCGATCAAAGCGCAATCGAACGCGTCCGCCAGCAGGTGCTCGCCGTGATCGCGTCGAGCAAACAGGACCCGAACGACATCGCGGGCGAGAAATTCCGCGAGATCACCTATGGCGATCATCCCTATGGTAGCTCGCTCAACGGCACCACCGAGAGCGTGAAGGGCCTGACGCGCGAGGACCTGTTCGAGGCCAAGGACCGTGTGATGACCCGCGATCACATGGTGGTCTCCGCAGTGGGCGACATCACCCCGGAAGAACTCGGGCCGATGCTCGACAAGCTGCTGGGCGATCTGCCCGCCAAGGGCGCCGACATGCCACCCCCCGCGGATCCGAGCTTCAAGGGCGGCGTGACCACGGTCGATTTCGACAGCCCGCAATCGGTGGTGATGTTCGGCCAGAAGGGGATCGGGCTGAAAGACCCCGATTTCTTCGCGGCCTATGTCCTCAACCAGATCCTCGGCGCGGGCGGGTTCTCGTCGCGCCTGATGGACGAGGTGCGCGAGAAACGCGGCCTGACCTATGGCATCGCCTCCTATATCGTCGACAAGGATCTGGCGAAGACTTGGCAGGGCAGCTTTGCCTCCGCCAATGAGAAGGTCGCAGAGGCGATCTCGGTCGTGAAAGAACAGTGGAAAAAAGCGGCGACCGGCAAGGTCACCGACAAGGAGCTGGAGGACGCCAAGACCTACCTCACCGGTGCCTATCCGCTGCGTTTCGACGGCAATGGCACGATCGCGGGCATTCTCACGGGGATGCAGCTCAACGACATGGCGCCGAGCTATATCGACACCCGCAACGACAAGGTGAACGCGGTCACGAAGGAGGATATCCAGCGCGTGGCCAAGCGCATCCTGAACCCCGACAACCTGACCTTCGTCGTCGTCGGACGCCCGCAGGGCCTGAACTGATTTCGCTGGGGATAGCTGGCGCGAATCTCTTTAGATGAGCGCCGCGCCATGCTATCCCTAGTGGAATGAACCAGCACAACCGCAATATCGGCGCGTCTGAGCGTCCTGTGATCCGGCAGCTCGATGACGCTGCGGCAAACCGCATCGCAGCGGGCGAGGTGGTCGAACGTCCGGCCTCGGCGGTGAAGGAGCTGGTGGAGAACGCACTGGATGCAGGCGCCTCGCGGGTCGCGGTGGAATATTGCGATGGCGGCAAGACGCTGATCCGCGTGACCGACGACGGCTGCGGGATGACCGCCGAGGATCTGCCGCTGGCGCTCTCGCGCCATGCCACCTCGAAGATCGACGGCTCGGACCTTCTCAACATCCACACTTTCGGCTTTCGCGGAGAGGCGCTGCCCTCGCTCGGCGCGGTCGGACGGCTGACGATCACCTCGCGCGTCGATGGTCTCGACGCCTTCCAGATCAGCGTGGCGGGCGGCCAGATCGGGCCGGTGAAACCGGCGGCGCTAAACCGGGGCACCGTGGTCGAACTGCGCGACCTGTTCTTCGCCACGCCCGCACGTCTGAAATTCATGCGCACCGACCGGGCCGAGGCGCAGGCGATCGCCGATGTGATGAAACGGCTGGCGATGGCGGCGCCCTATGTCAGCTTCACCCTCACCGATGTGTCCAACGGCAAATCGCGCGAGATTTTCCGCGCCGATGGCGAGCAGGGCGAATTGTTCGACGCGCTCGCGGAGCGACTGGCTCGGGTGATCGGGCGCGCCTTCTCGGATAACGCGGTGAAGATCGACGCCGAGCGCGAAGATATCCGCCTGACCGGTTACGCCGCGCTGCCCACCTATTCGCGCGGCGCGGCGGTGGAGCAGTTCCTCTTCGTCAATGGTCGCCCAGTCCGCGACAAGCAGCTGACCGGGGCACTGCGCGCGGCCTACATGGATTTCCTCAGCCGCGAACGTCATCCCGCCGCCTGCCTCTTTCTGACCTGCGAGCCCGAGCGCGTCGACGTCAACGTCCACCCCGCAAAGGCCGAGGTCCGCTTCCGAGAGGCCGCGACCGTGCGCGGGCTGATCGTGACGGGGCTGCGCCATGCGCTGGCGCAAGCGGGGCATCGGGCGTCCTCGACCGTCTCGGATGCGACGCTCGGCGCGATGCGCCCCGAACCGACCGCCAATCAGCCGCCGCGCATTTACCAGATGGATCGCCCGAGCCTTGGCGCGATGCGGTCGTCCTACTCCGCGCAGGCGCCGCTGCCCGATCCGGCCTATCAGCCCCCATCCTACCCGCAGCCGTCCTTCCAAGAGGCCCCTGCGCCCAGCTTCGACTATGCGCCCTCGGCGCGGGCCGAGGCCCCGGCCCCCGCTGAGCCCGCGCTGACCGAAAAGCCCTTGGGGGCTGCCCGCGCGCAGGTGCATGAGAATTACATCATCGCCCAGACCGAGCGCGGCATCGTCATCGTCGATCAGCACGCGGCGCATGAGCGGCTGGTCTATGAGAAGCTGAAGGGCCAGATGGCCGAGAACGGCGTGCCCGCGCAGGCGCTATTGATCCCCGAGATTGTGGAGCTTTCCCAAGACGACGCCGCGCTGCTCCTGGAACATGCCGACGCGCTTTCCCGCCTTGGGCTGACCATCGAACCCTTTGGCGGCAGCGCGATTGCGGTGCGCGAAACCCCTGCCGTTCTGGGCGAAATCAATGCCGAAGGGCTGCTGCGCGACGTGCTCGACGAGCTGTCCGATCTGGGCGACAGCCAGTTGGTGCAGGCCAAGATCGAAGCGGTACTCAGCCGCATGGCGTGCCACGGCTCGATCCGCTCGGGCCGCCAGATGCGCGCCGACGAGATGAATGCGCTGCTGCGCCAGATGGAGGCCACCCCCCATTCCGGCCAATGCAACCATGGGCGTCCGACATATGTCGAACTGAAGCTCAGCGATATTGAAAGACTGTTTGGCCGCACATGATCCAGCTCGGTTCCCTCACGCTCGACCTTAACGATCCCGTGGTTCAGGCTCTGATCGGCGCAGTCGTCGTCGCGCTGATCTTCGCCGGGCTGTGGCTGTCTGCGCGCAAGCGTGCCGCGGAACTGGATGCCGATCTGGCCGCGGCCGAACCTTATCGCGAAGAGGCCCAGAACCTGCGCGAGGCGCTCGCTGCCTCTGAAGCTGCGGCAGAACGTCTGCACGAGGTCGAGGCCACGCTGGAGCGTACGCGAAACGCGCTCAACGACGAATACCGGGCGCGCGTTGCCAAGTCCGAGGCTTATGAGAGCCTGCAGCGCGAACATGCGGCGCGCCTCGAAGAATTGCGCGGCATGAAGAAGGAGATCGAGGATCGGTTCTCCTCGGTCGCCTCCGGCGTGCTGCAGAAGAACTCCGAGGCTTTCCTGTCGCTCGTCTCGGAACGGTTCAAGACCCATGAGAAGACCGCGCAGGAGGAACTCGACCGCCGCCGCGACGCGATCGAGCATCTGGTGAAGCCGCTCAACACCCGGCTCAACGAGTTCGGCGAGCAGATCCAGTCGATCGAGAAGGCCCGCAACGAGGCTTACGGCGCGATCCATGCGCAGGTGAAGACGCTGGCCCAAGGGCAAGCGCATCTGGGGCAGGAGACCCGCAAGCTTGTGCAGGCGCTACGGGCGCCGAAGACGCGGGGCCGCTGGGGCGAAATGCAGCTGCGGCAGGTCTTCGAGATGGCGGGGATGTCCGAGAACGTGGATTTCCACCTCGAGCAGCATTTCCAGACCGATGCAGGCGCGCGCCGCCCCGATGCGATCGTCCATATCCCCGGCGGCAAGAGCATCGTGATCGACGCCAAGACCCCGCTCGAGGCTTATCTCGATGCGCTGGAGGCGGAGACCCCGGAACTGCAGAACGCGGCCATCACCCGCCACGCGCAGCAGGTGCGTCAGCATGTGAAGCTGCTGTCCTCGAAATCCTATCAGGACCAGCTGCACGAGACGCCCGATTTCGTCGTCATGTTCATCCCCGGCGAGACCTTCGTGGCCGCCGCCGCCGAGGCCGATCCGGGCCTTATCGAATACGCGTTCGAGAACAAGGTGCTGATCGCCTCGCCGACGACGCTGATGGCGCTGGTGAAAGCCATCGCCTATGGCTGGCAGCAGGAGAAGATGGCCCGCAACGCCATCGAAGTGCAGAAGACCGCCAAGGATCTCTACGAGCGGATCAAGACCTTCGGCGGCCATGTCGAATCCGTCGGCAAGGCGCTGACCCGCTCGGTCGAGAGCTACAACAAGGCGGTGGGCTCGCTGGAAAGCCGCGTGCTGCCTTCCGCCCGCCGCTTCGAACAGATGGGCGTCGTGCCCGATGGCGGCACGCTGGAGACGCCCGCGCTGGTCGACAGCCATCCGCGCGCGGTCTCCGCCCCGGCGCTCGTGCAAGAGGAAGACTGACACCTATTGCCGCTTGCGCAAAAGAGGGCGGAGGCGCAAACTCAAGCCTCAGGAGGGATACATGCTCACCATCAGCCCCGCCAAAATCGCCCATGTCATCATCCGCGCCCGCAAGTTCGACGCGGGCGTGCCCGGCTCCGGCCAAGCCCGTGAGCTGCGTGCCTTCATCGCCGCGCTGAACGAGGATGAGCAAGCAGGTCTGACTGCGGTGATGTGGGTCGGGCGCGACACTTATGACGCGTCGGAACTGGATGAGGCGATCGCCACCGCCAAGGCCGAAGCGACCGCGCCCACCGAAGATTACCTGCTGGGCAATCCGATGCTGGCCGATCATCTCGAAGACGGGCTGAATGCGCTTGGTATCTCGCTCGAAGAGGCTGAGGAAGACATCTACCCCACGGTCTGAGCCGCGCATCCCAAGCGCCGGACAAGGAAAAGGCGGCCCCCGCAGGAGCCGCCTTCCTCATTTCCAACCTTGGCGCGCGTCACGCAGCCCATGCCGCATAAAGCGCCTCGGATCAGGCCACCAGACGATAGCCGCCCGATTCCGTCACCAGCAGGCGCGCATTCGAGGGATCGGGCTCGATCTTCTGACGCAGGCGATAGATATGCGTCTCGAGCGTGTGGGTGGTGACACCCGCATTATAGCCCCAGACCTCGTGCAGCAGCACGTCGCGCGGCACCACGCCGTCGGTCGCGCGATAGAGGAACTTGAGAATATTGGTTTCCTTCTCGGTCAGACGCACCTTGCGGTCCTTGTCGTCGACCAGCATCTTCATCGCGGGCTTGAACGTATACGGGCCGAGCTGGAATACGGCGTCTTCAGACTGTTCATGGGTGCGAAGCTGGGCGCGCAGACGGGCCAGAAGCACCGGGAACTTGAAGGGCTTGGTGACGTAGTCGTTGGCGCCGGAGTCGAGGCCGAGGATCGTATCGGCGTCGGTGTCATGCCCGGTGAGCATCACGATCGGACATTTCACACCGCTTTTGCGCAGCTTCTTGCACAGTTCGCGGCCATCGGTGTCGGGAAGGCCCACATCCAGAACGACGAGGTCGTAAAGCGTCGATTTCGCCTTATCTACCGCTTCGTGACCATTGCTGGCCTCGAACACCTCGAAATCATCGGTCGCGACGAGCTGCTCGGCGAGCGCCTCGCGCAGATCGTTGTCATCGTCAACCAAAAGGACCTTCTTCAATGATGCCATGTCCTGAGCCTCCATTTGCGTTTGACGAATAGCTGTTGCCCTTTCACAGCGATGGCAAGGGTGGTGAAACCTATCTCACGCTGACGTGTCGAATCACCGGCAGATATTTCAATTTGTTACAGTCGAGGCTATCTCAGAGCGCATGACCGGTACCTATTCCCTCGGGCCGAGCCCGGCTGAACGACTGAATCGCGCCCGCGCCGATCTGCGCATGGGGCTGCCCGTCTTGCTGTCAGATCACCTCGCGGTGGCGGTCGAGACGCTCTCGCCCGAGCGGCTGGCGGCGTTGCGCGCACTGGGGCCGCTGACGCTGGTGCTGACCGCGCGCCGGGCCGAGACGCTGAAAGCCCGGGTCTATGACGCCGATATCGCCCGGATCGAAGTGCCTGCAGACGCCGATCTGCTCTGGCTGCGCGCGCTCGCCGATCCGGCCGACGATCTGCGCGTGCCGATGAAAGGCCCGCTCAAGGCCCTTCGCGGCGGCGATGCGGATCTCTCCCGTGCCGCTATCCGGCTGGCAAAGTCCGCCCAGCTTCTGCCCGCAGCGCTGATGGTCGCAGCGCCCGACCCCACGCCGACGGATCTGACCTGCATCACCGCCGAAGAGGCGCTCGCCGCTGCCGACATCCCGCAGGCTTTCGCCCCGGTCTCTGCCGCGCGCGTGCCGATGCGCGCCGCCGAAGCGGGGCGCCTGCATATCTTCCGCCCCGACAATGGCGCCGAGGAGCATTACGCGATCGAGATCGGTCGCCCCGATCGCTCGAAACCGGTTCTCGCGCGGCTGCATTCGGCCTGTTTCACCGGCGACGTTCTGGGCTCTCTGAAATGCGATTGCGGCCCGCAGCTGGACGCGGCGCTGACGCTGATGGGTCATGAGGGCGCGGGCATCCTGCTCTATCTCAATCAGGAGGGGCGCGGGATCGGGCTTGCGAACAAGATGCGCGCCTATTCGCTGCAGGATCAGGGTTTCGACACGGTGGAGGCGAACCACCGCCTCGGCTTCGAGGATGACGAGCGCGATTTCCGGATCGGCGCGGCGCTGCTGCGCAAGCTCGGGTTTTCGCAGGTGCGGCTGCTGACCAACAACCCCGCCAAGGTTGCGATGCTGGAGGCCAACGGCATCGACGTGACCGAGCGCGTGCCGCTGAAGGTCGGCATTAGCCGCCATAACGAAAACTACCTGGCCACCAAGGCGGCGAAATCGGGGCATATCCTGTGATGCGCCTGACGCCCACGGGCCTGCTGTTTCGCGGTCGCCGTTTCCCGGTCGAGATCGGCCGCGGCGGCATCACCGGCAGCAAGCAGGAGGGCGACGGCGCGACCCCCTCGGGGCGGCTGCACATCCTGCGGATGTTCTACCGCGCGGATCGAATTGTCGCGCCTCAAGACTGGGCCGAACCGATCGGGCCGCGCGATCTGTGGTGCGACGCCTCCGAGGATTCGGCCTATAACCAATTGGTTCGCGCACCCTACCCCGCCTCGCATGAGGCGATGCGGCGCGCCGATCCGCTTTACGACATCGTACTGGTCACCGATTGGAACTATCCGCAGGCGCAGGCAGGCAAAGGCTCGGCCATCTTCCTGCATCAGCGCCGCCGCGCGGGCTACCCTACCGCAGGCTGCCTCGCCTTCCGCCGGGACCACCTGATCTGGATCGCGCGGCATGTTGCACCGGGCGAACCGCTCGACATTCCAATTCGGCTTGGCGGAAATATCCTCCGGGGGTCCGGGGGCGGAAAGCCCCCGGCGCTCGACGCCCGAGACAAAGCTTAGGAATAGTCGCGCGCACCGAAGATTGCCGAACCCACGCGCACATAGGTCGCACCGGCCGCGATCGCTTTCTCGAAATCCGAACTCATTCCCATTGAGAGACCGTCGAGCCCGTTGCGCCCGGCCATCTCGGCCAGCATCGCGAAATGCGGCGCAGGGTCATCGGATTCGGGCGGGATGCACATCAGCCCGACGACCGGAAGATCCTTCGCCCGCATATCCGCGACGAAGGCGTCGAGATCATCGGGCAGCACGCCCGCCTTCTGCGGCTCACACCCGGTATTGACCTGAATGAAAAGATCGGGAGAAGCCCCGCGCGCCTGCGCCAGATTGGCCAGCTTCTTGCCCAGCGAGGGCCGGTCGAGCGTGTGAATCGCCTCGAACAGCTCCACCGCCAGCTTCGCCTTGTTCGACTGCAGCGGCCCGATCATGTGGACCTCACAGCCGGGAAATTCCTCGCGCCAGGCGGGCCATTTGCCTTGCGCTTCCTGCACGTAGTTTTCGCCGAAGAGCCGATGCCCTTCGCGCAGAACCGCCTCGACCCGCTCGGCGGGCTGAACTTTCGACACGGCGATCAGCTTCACCGATCCCGCGTCGCGCCCTGCCTCGTCTTCCGCTTTCGCGATCCGCGCCTGAATGTCGCTCAGTCCCATCTGGCCCTCCCTCGTCAGCGCGCCCAAGAAACACCGAAGGGCCCAAAAAGAAAAGAGCGGGCGCAAGGCCCGCTCTTCCCATCGTTCTGTCCCGAAGGATTAGAACGAGAACTTCACGCCGAGGTCGGCTTGGGTGTCGGTGCCTGCGATGTCGCTGTCTGCAACACCACCGACGATCGAGGCGCCACCGCCCAGATCGTACGCAGCGCCGAGGCCGTAAGCGGTGCCTTCAGCGCCGGCCGAGTCTTTGGCGTAGTTGACGTAAGCCATGACCGAGGTCGCACCGAAGACCGAAGTCGCGCCGATGCCGTAACCTTTGTCGAGGTTGTTGTCGCCGCTGCCGTCAGCATAGTAGGCTTTGACCGAGGTGTTGCCGAACTGAGCAACGCCGGAGATCATAGCTTGCTTCCAGTTGGCGCCACCGCCGACCGGGTCGACGACTTCGTAGCCAGCACCAACGGTGTAGTTGCCGAAGGTGTAAGCAGCGGCCAGCGCGTACTCTTGGCTTTGATCAACCGAACCGGTTTTGCCGTCGGACATCGACGCTGCGACCGAGAAAGCACCGAAGGTGCCGGTGTACAGCAGGTTCGGGCCCGAAGAGGTGGAGCTGCCGGTGGTGGTGGTGTTGCCAAGAACGTTACCGCCGTTGTCGCCGGTCAGGTACGGGATTTCGTTCGCACCCATGTTGTTGCGGCCACCGAGCGTGCCCACGTTCTTGAGGCCAGCGCCGTCGAGGTCGGTGTAGCCGACTTCCGGCAGGTCGCCGAACAGAGCTTCCGGAGCGCCGACAACGTCGCCCATCGAGAGCTTGCCGAATGCGCCGGAAATGTAGACCGAAGCAGCGGTGCCGCTGGTCGCAGCCGAAGCTTGGTCAGCGCGGACCGAGCCACCGAACTCGAGGCCACCGTCGGTGGTGCCCGAAGCGGTGAACGAGACGCGGATACGGCTCGAGAAGTTCCAGTCGGAGCCGTTGTACACGACACCCATGCGGCCGTCGCCGCCAACCGAGACCTCAGCGGCAGCGATGCCAGCCGAGAACACGAGCGCGGTCGTCGCGAAGAGAACCTTTTTCATCGTTTTCCCTCATTGTCTTACAGGTAACCCCCAACCTGGGGAATCCGAAGTTGGGTATGACGGTGTTTTCTCTCCCCACCCCTTCTATTGCAACTCAAAGCGCCCGCCCCGGTCGAATAGGGTGTTTGATGGTGCAGACATGTCACAGTAACGTCAGCCCGCCTTTGCAGCCGTTCCTTGCCATCGCCTCGCGACAGCCCTCATGTGCGTATATAGCGGCACACGACCCGCGAGTGGCAGCGGGCCGTTCGGGCGAATTCCGGGGCGAAAAGGGAAAAACCTTGTCGGGCTTGGGGCCATGGGCTAGAGAAAAGGCAACCAATGACGCAGGCCGACGGGGACAGCTTCGCATGACTTCCAGAACCCTTTTGAAACGCACGGCAATTCTGGGCCTGTGCCTCGCGCTCGCAGGCTGCGGCAAGGGTATCTCGAGCGGCAACATCTTCTCGGGTAGCGGTGGCACCCCCGCGCAGCGCGACGCCAATCAGCTCAGCCATATGGCAGGCACCAACGAGGCCGTTGCCGACGGGCCCTCGCGCCGCGTTCAGAAGAAATCCACCGTTTGGGACCTCTTCAGCGGCAAGGGCGATCCGAACATCACCGTCGAGGTGAACAAGTATCTCTGGCAGGCTTCGCTCGAAGTGCTCGACTTCCTGCCGATTCAAGAGGTTGACCCCTTCTCCGGCGTCATCGTGACCGGCTACGGCACCCCGCCGGGCGGCGGTCGCGCCTACAAGGCCACTGTTTACGTCACCGATCCGGCGCTCGATGCGCGCTCGCTGAAAGTGTCGATCCGCACCCGGGGCGGAGCAGTTTCCGCCGATACGCAGCGCGCCGTGGAGAACGCGATTCTCACCCGCGCACGTCAGCTGCGGGTCCGCGACTCGCAACTCTGATCCCGAAAGTCGACCGCAGGACGCATTCAGATCCCCGCCCGAGCCAGCCTCCGGCGGGGATATTTCTGTCCAAATGAGCGCGGCGGCTGGACCTCGCCCCCAAGGCCAGTGTAGCAAGCTCGCGCAGAATTCGACGTGATGAGGGGCCCGACATGGCACGCTACGAACCGAGCCAGAGCGAGACGAAATGGCAAGAGGCCTGGAACAGGGCGGATCTCTTCGCCGCGCGCCGTGATCCGGCCAAGCCGAAATATTACGTCCTCGAGATGTTCCCCTACCCGTCGGGCCGCATCCATATGGGCCATGTGCGCAACTACACGATGGGCGACGTCGTCGCGCGCTACAAGATGGCGAAGGGCTTTTCCGTGCTGCATCCGATGGGCTGGGATGCCTTCGGGATGCCCGCCGAGAACGCCGCGATGGACAATGGCGGTCACCCGAAGGACTGGACCTACGGCAATATCGCCGTAATGAAGGACCAGATGAAGCCGCTGGGCCTCTCGATCGACTGGTCGCGCGAATTCGCGACCTGCGACCCGGACTATTACGGCCAGCAGCAGGCGATGTTCATCGACATGCTCGACGCCGGTCTCGTCTATCGCAAGAACGCGGTGGTAAACTGGGACCCGGTCGACATGACCGTGCTTGCCAATGAACAGGTGATCGATGGCAAGGGCTGGCGCTCTGGCGCCGAGGTCGAACGCCGCGAGCTGACGCAGTGGTTCTTCAAGATTTCCGACTATGCCGAAGAACTGCTCGACGCGCTCGACAACCTGAAAGACTGGCCCGAGAAGGTGCGCCTGATGCAGGCAAACTGGATCGGGAAATCGCGCGGCCTGCAATTCGCCTTCTCGACCGTCGATGCGCCGGAAGGTTTCGACCGGCTGGAGGTCTACACGACCCGCCCCGACACCCTGCGCGGTGCGAGCTTTGCGGCGATCTCGCCCGATCACCCGCTCGCCAAGCATCTGGAACGCCACGATCCCAAGGTCGCGGAATTCGTCGCGAAATGCCGCGCGGGCGGCACAACAGAAGAAGCCATCGAGACTGCCGAGAAGCTCGGCATGGATACCGGCATCAAGGTCCGCCACCCGCTCGACACGAGCTGGGAACTGCCGGTCTATATCGCGAATTTCATCCTGATGGATTACGGCACCGGCGCGATCTTCGGCTGCCCGGCGCATGACGCGCGCGACTTCGAATTCGCGACGAAATACGAGCTGCCGATCACGCCCGTTTTCGAGCCGCTCGAGGGCGACTATCCCGACGCCGAATACGTCCCGCTGAAATCGGAAAAAGTCCGCTATATCCGAGGCTTCGCGGGCGACGAAGTGCAGACCGGCGAAGAGGGCGTCGCAACCGCGATCGCCTTCTGCGAGGAAAACGGCATCGGTCAGGGCGTGACCAAGTTCCGCCTGCGCGACTGGGGCCTGAGCCGCCAGCGCTACTGGGGCTGCCCGATTCCGGTCGTGCATTGCGAGACCTGCGGTGTGGTGCCGGAGAAGAAGGAAAACCTGCCCGTCGAGCTGCCTTACGACGAGGACGGCCAGAAGATCGACTTCTCGATCCCTGGCAACCCGCTCGACCGTCATCCCAGCTGGCGCGACTGCACCTGCCCGAATTGCGGCGGGCCGGGTCAGCGCGAGACCGATACGATGGATACCTTCGTCGATTCGAGCTGGTATTACGCGCGCTTCACCTCGCCCGGTGCCGCCACGCCGACCGATCCGGCCGAGGCCGAGTATTGGATGAACGTCGACCAATATATCGGCGGCATCGAGCATGCGATTCTGCACCTGCTCTATTCGCGCTTCTATGCCCGCGCGATGCACAAGACCGGCCACCTGCCAGCGAAAGCGATCGAGCCGTTCGATGCGCTCTTCACGCAAGGCATGGTGACGCACGAGATCTACCTCACGCGCGACGCCAAGAATCGCCCCGTCTACCACCTCCCCGAAGAGGTCGAGGACGGCAAGCTGAAGGCGACCGGCGAAGCGGTCGAGACCATCCCCTCGGCCAAGATGTCGAAATCGAAGAAGAACGTCGTCGATCCGATGAACATCATCGCCGAGTTCGGGGCCGATACCGCCCGCTTCTTCGTGATGTCCGACAGCCCGCCCGAGCGGGACGTGGAGTGGACCGCCGCTGGCGCCGAAGCCACGTCGAAATTCCTCGCCCGCGTGCACCGCATTGCCGACGATATCGCCAATTCGGATGCGCCCGCGAACGAGGCCGAGGATACGGCGCTGCTTAAGGCCACCCATAAGGCAATCGACGAGGTCACCAAATCGATCGAGGGCTTCACCTTCAACAAGGCGGTCGCGACGCTCTACGGCCTGACCAACACGATGTCGAAATCGAAGGCCGGGGCCGAGACCAAGCGCGAGGCGATGAAGCTGATGGCGCAGCTGATGGCGCCGATGGTCCCGCACCTCGCCGAAGAGGTCTGGTCGATGCTGGGCGGCGAAGGTTTCGTGATCGCAGCCCCTTGGCCCGAGGCGGACCCGGCTCTGCTGGTCGAGGATTCGGTGACGCTGCCGATCCAGATCAACGGCAAGCGCCGCGCCGAGATTTCGGTGCCCAAGGACATGCCGAAGGAAGAGGTTGAAAAGCAGGTTCTGGCCGACGAAGCTGTGGTCAAGGCGCTGGCCGGTGGCCAGCCCAAGAAGCTGATCGTTGTGCCGGGGCGGATCGTCAATGTGGTCATCTGACAGACGCGGATTTCTGGGGCTCGCGGGGGCCGCTGGCCTGCTCGCGGGCTGCGGCTTCACCCCGGCCTACGGGCCTCAGGGCGGGGCTGCGAAACTGCTCGAAGGGGTCGAACCGGCTGCGCCCACGACGCGCGACGCCTTCGCCCTCGTTCAGCAGCTGAATGCCCGGCTCGGCCCGTCGCAGGCCACCCGCTACCGGCTCGATTACAAGATCGACACCGAGGCGGTCGGTCAGGGCATCTCGCCCGACAACGCGACGACGCGCTACCAGTTGAACGGCACTGTGGATTACACGCTGCGCGATGCGGCCGATAACGCCGTGCTGCTGACCGGACGCGTCACCTCCTTCACCTCGTGGTCCGCAACCGGCACCGTGGTCGCCTCACAGGCCGCGCAGGAAGACGCGCATCGCCGTCTGATGGTGATCCTTGCCGATCAGATCGTGACGCGACTTCTGTCACAAGCGCCGGGTCTGCCGGAATGAAGCTGACCGGCGTAGCAGCGACCCGCTATTTCGCCAAACCCGAGCCCGAGCGCACCGGCCTGCTGATCTTCGGGGGCGATGCGATGCGCGTGGCCCTGCGCCGTCAGGAAGTCATCGCCGCACTGATCGGCGCAAAGGGCGAAGAGGAGATGCGCCTGAGCCGGATCGCGGGCGGCGATCTGCGCAAGCAACCCTCGCTGCTGCTCGATGCGATCAAGGAGGTCGGCTTCTTCCCTGGCCCGCGCGTGGCCTTCGTCGAAGACGCGACCGACGCAGTAGCCGATGCAGTGAAAAACGCGCTCGACGCATGGCGCGAAGGCGATGCGCAGATCGTGATCACCGCAGGCTCGCTCGCCGCGAAATCGAAGCTGCGCAAAGCTTTCGAGGGTCACAACAACGCCTATTCTGTAGGGATTTACGACGACCCGCCAAGCCGCGAGGAAATCGAGGATATCCTGCGCCGCGCCGGTCTGCGCGACATCTCGAACGACGCGATGACCGATCTCGTGGCGCTGTCGCGGGCGCTCGATCCGGGCGATTTCCGCCAGACCGTCGAGAAGATCGCGCTCTACAAATTCGGTGACACTACGCCGCTTGCCCCTGCCGATGTGGCTGCCTGCGCGCCGTCTTCGGTCGAGGCAGGCGTCGATGACGTGCTCTCCATCGTGGCCGAGGGCCGCGCGCCCGAGCTTGGTCCGGTTATGCGGCGGCTGGAAAGCCAAGGGGTGCAACCCGTGCAGCTCGCCATCGCCGCGATGCGCCATTTCCGCGCGCTGCATGCTGCGGCCTCCGACCCGCAAGGCCCCGGTGCAGGCATCGCCCGGATGCGTCCGCCGATCTTCGGCCCGCGCCGCGACCGGATGCAGCGGCAGGCGCAAAGCTGGGGCATGTTCAAGCTGGAGACCGCGCTGAAGGAACTGGTCGAGACCGACCTGACCCTGCGCTCCGCCAGCCGCGCGCCGCAGATGGCGGTGATGGAGCGCGCGCTGATGCGGCTCGCGATGCTGGCCCGGCGGTGAGCGCGGCGGCGAAATCCGCGCTCGTCATCGGTGGCGGCCCGGCGGGACTGATGGCAGCCGAGGAACTGGCGCGGGCCGGTGTCGCCGTGACATTGGCAGAGGCCAAGCCGACGCTCGCGCGCAAATTCCTGATGGCGGGAAAGTCCGGGCTGAACCTGACCAAGGATGAGCCGCTCGACGTCTTCCTGTCCCATTATTCCCACCCGCAGATCGCCGCGATCACGCGCGCGTTCGGCCCCGAGGCGACGCAGAGTTTCGCCCGCGATCTGGGTGTCGAGCTGTTCACCGGCTCCACCGGTCGGGTCTTCCCGAAAGTGATGAAAGCCTCGCCGATGCTGCGCGCCTGGATCGCGCGGCTCGAATCTCTCGGCGTCACGATCCACACCCGCTGGCGCTGGCAGGGCTTCGACGACGACGCACTGATCTTCGACACGCCCGAGGGGCGCCAGAGCCTGAGCCCCGATGCCACGATTCTCGCGCTTGGCGGCGCAAGCTGGCCGCGGCTTGGCTCGGATGCGGCATGGGTGCCTTGGCTGAGCGCGAAAGGCGTAAAGATCGCCCCCTTTGCCCCCGCCAACATGGGGTTCGAGATCGACTGGTCGGCGCATATGGCAAGCCAGCTCGGCCAGCCCGTGAAAGGGGCCGCGCTGATCACGCCGACCCGGCGCACGCGCGGGGAAATCGTGATCTCGGAGCGTGGCCTTGAGGGCGGCGGCATCTATGAACTTTCCGCCGAATTGCGCGAAGGCGCGCCGCTGAGCCTCGATCTCGCCCCGGATCAGAGCGCCGAAGACCTTGCCGCACGGCTTGCGAAGATCCCGCCCAAACAGAGCCTTACGAACCGCCTGCGCAAAGGCGCGAAGCTGGACCCGGTGAAACTCGCGCTCGCTCTGGAATGGGGACGCCCGCTACCCAAGGACCCGACGCAACTTGCGACAACGCTCAAATCCTTGCCCGTGCCTCTCGGTGCGCCGCGCCCGATCGCCGAGGCGATCTCCAGCGCGGGCGGCATCGCGTGGGACAGCCTCACCGACGATCTGGAACTGACCGCCCTGCCCGGCCTCTACGCCGCAGGCGAAATGCTCGACTGGGAGGCCCCGACGGGCGGCTATCTGCTGACCGCCTGCCTCGCCTCCGGCCGCCATGCCGGACGCGCCGCGGTCCAACGGCTCGCTTCTTCTTGATAGAAAATCCCGGGGGAGGTCCGTAGCACCGGGGGCAGAGCCCCCTTACTCGTCCCGCTTCGCGACCGCGCGCTTATAGGCGGGGCGCGCCCGCATCCGGTCGTGATATTCGCTCAGCCGATGCTCGACGATCGGGAATTTCGCCATCAGCGCCCAGTCGAGGCAATGCGTCAGGATGATATCGGGCACGGTCATTTCCTCGCCCATCACGAACTCCCCATCCCCCATTCGGTGGATCAGCGTGCGCTGCGAACGCTCGAACTCCCAGCGCAGGGAATTCTTGATGCCCGACAGCCGCAGCTCTTCGGGCAGGACGAAACTGTGGCGCGCGGCGGTCCAGAGATTCGCATCGAACTCGTCGAGCAGGAATTGCGTCAGGCTGTCCTGCCGCGCGCGCTCCAGCGTACCCGCCTCATGGGTGAACTTCCCATGCGCATCAGCAAGATAAGTGAGGATCGCGGTGGAATCGGTGATCGGCGTGCCGTCGACAACGAGCACCGGCACCTTGCCTGCCGGGTTGAAGGCCACGACATCCTCCGAGCGCGGCGCGGCCCGCACGTGCTGATACTCCGCGCCCAGCTCCTCCAGCATCCACAACACGCGCAGCGTCCGCGAGCCGACCGTTCCGATAACCGTATACATCCTGCCTCCCCTCGAAAGTCACGCCATTGGGCCATGGCTGCGGGGGAGGTTCAAGAGCGGCTCTGGGGCATTCCCGCGCGATTGTGACCGAGACAAGCTCGCGATTGACGCGCTGCAGCATCCATGGCGATATGCCGCCCGCGCGAAAGGGAGATCCGCCGGGAGACGTAGAATGACACAAGGCAGACTGTTCACGCCGGTTCTGATCGGAGGGGCCGTGATCCTGATGCTGAGCTTCGCCATCCGGGCGAGCTTCGGCGTTTTCCAGATTCCGATCGCCAGCGAGTTCAACTGGCCACGCGCCGAATTCTCGCTCGCCATCGCGGTGCAGAACCTCGCCTGGGGCATTGGTCAGCCGATCTTCGGCGCGATTGCCGAGCGCTGGGGCGACCGGCTGGCGATCATCCTCGGTGCGCTGGTCTATGCGCTCGGCCTCGTGCTCTCGGCCTACGCGGTGGAGCCTGGACAGCATCAGCTTCTGGAAATCCTCGTGGGTTTCGGCATCGCGGGTACCGGCTTCGGCGTGATCCTCGCCGTGGTAGGCCGAGCGACCTCGGACGAGAACCGCTCGCTCGCGCTTGGCATCGCGACGGCGGCAGGCTCGGCCGGTCAGGTCTTCGGCGCGCCGATGGCGGAGCTGCTGCTAGGCCATTTCCCGTGGCAGACCGTCTTCGTGATCTTCGCCGCCGTGATCCTCGCCTCGCTGGCCTTCCTGCCGCTGATCCGCGCGCCTGAGCGCGCCAGCCGCGAAGAGATGGCCGAGAGCATGGGCACCGTTCTGATGCGCGCCTTCCGCGATCCGTCCTACACGCTGATCTTCCTCGGCTTCTTCTCCTGTGGTTATCAGCTGGGCTTCATCACGGCGCATTTCCCCGCGATGGTGACCGAGATGTGCGGCGCGGTGCCGCCCGGATCGCTGCTCGCCGGGATCGGGATCGAGACGACCTCGGCGCTCGGCGCCGCCGCGATCTCGGTGATCGGCCTCGCCAATATCGCTGGCACGATCTATGCGGGTTGGGCGGGCAAGCGCTGGTCGAAGAAATACCTGCTGGCGGGAGTTTACCTGCTGCGCACCTTCGTCGCCGCCGCATTCATCCTGACGCCGATGACGCCCGCGACGGTGCTGATGTTCTCGCTCGCGATGGGGGCGCTGTGGCTCGCGACCGTGCCGCTGACCTCGGGGCTGGTCGCGCATATCTACGGGCTTCGTTACATGGGCACGCTCTACGGGATCGTCTTCTTCTCGCACCAGGTCGGCGCCTTCCTCGGCGTCTGGCTGGGCGGCAAGCTCTACGACATCTACGGGGATTATACGCTGGTCTGGTGGGTTGGCGTGGGCGTGGGTGCCTTCTCCGCCATCGTACACCTGCCCGTGCGCGAGAAGCGGGTGGAGCTTCAGCCCGCCTGATAGAGAAGCGCACGCAGCCCTGCGCGGTAATCCGGATAGCGCAGCGTGACGCCGAGGTCGTGTTTGATCTTGTCGTTTCGCACTCGCTTGCTCTCCGCATAGAAGCTGCGCGCCATCGGGCTGAGATCGGCCTCCTCGAACGGCACCTCGGGCGGTAGCGGCAGGTCGAGCAGTTCCGCAGCATAGGCGATCACGTCCTGCGGCGGCGCGGGATCGTCGTCGCAGACATTATAGACCGCGCCCGGATCGGGACGGTCGATCGAGGCGAGCAGCACCTGCGCGATGTCCTCGACATGAATGCGCGAGAAGACCTGCCCCTCCTTGATGATCCGCCGGGCCTTGCCCTGCCGCACCTTCTCGAAGGGTCCGCGCCCGGGGCCGTAGATGCCCGCGAGCCGGAAGATATGCAGCGGCAGGTCATGGGCTGCGGCCAGCGCGCCCCAAGCCGCCTCGGCCTCCACCCGCGCCTGCCCGCGCTTGGTCGAGGGGGTCAGCGGCGTTGCCTCATCGACCCAGCCGCCCGCGTGATCGCCATAGACGCCGACGGTCGAAAGATAGCCGATCCACTCCAGATGCCGCGATGCAGCAATTTCGGAATGCTGCGCAGCGAGGACCGGGTCGCCCTCCGGTCCCGGGGCCACCGAAGACAGCAGATGCGTCGCTTGATCGAGCGGCAGAGGCCCACCTTCCCAGACCAGCGGCTCCACGCCTTCGCTGCGCAGCATTTCGGCCTTCTCGTCGCTGCGCGTGGTGCCGATCACGCGCCAGCCACGCGCCAGAAGAAGCGGTGCGAGTGCACGGGCGGAATAGCCGTGTCCGATGGAAAGAAGCGTCGGCATCACGGCCTCCTTTGCGTTTCTGTCATCCGTCATAGGTAGAGGCTGTGTGAAGGCATAACAACGTCTCTTGAACCTTCCCGCATGCAATGACAGGCTTGGACATGGAACAGAAGAACAAGATCAAATCCTGGCCCGAAGCCGCACCGCGATTGATTGCCGTGGCTGCCGGGCGCGAACCTGCCGACCTCGTGATCCGGGGTGGCAAATGGGTCAATGTCCACACACGAGAGGTTCTCGACGGCTACGATATTTCCGTGGCCGAGGGGAGATTTGCTGCCGTGGCGCCCGATCTATCGGACAGCATCGGACCCGATACCGAAGTGATCGAGGCCGGAGGGCGCTATATGGTGCCGGGCCTGTGCGACGCGCATATGCATATCGAGAGCGGTATGCTCACGCCCGCCGAATTCGCCGCCGCCGTGATCCCCCACGGCACGACGAGCATGTTCACCGATCCGCATGAGATCGCGAATGTGCTGGGGCTCGCCGGCGTGCGGATGATGCATGACGAGGCGCTGATGCAGCCCGTCAACATCTTCACCCAGATGCCCTCCTGCGCGCCCTCTGCGCCCGGGCTGGAAACGACGGGCTTCGAGATCACCCCCGAAGATGTGGCCGAGGCGATGACATGGCCCGGCATCATCGGTCTGGGCGAGATGATGAACTTCCCCGGCGTGATCAATGCCGACCCGAAGATGCTCGCCGAGATCGCAGCGACGCAGAACGCGCAAAAGACCGTGGGCGGACATTACGCCTCCCCCGATCTGGGCGCGCCGTTCCGCGCCTATGTCGCGGGCGGGCCCGCCGACGATCACGAAGGCACCTGCGAGGCGGACGCGATCGCGCGGGTACGCAACGGGATGCGCTCGATGATGCGGCTGGGCTCGGCTTGGTATGACGTGGAGACGCAGATCACTGCCGTCACCGAGAAGGGTCTCGACCCGCGCAATTTCATTCTTTGCACAGATGACTGCCATTCCGGCACGTTGGTGAATGACGGGCATATGAACCGCGTCTTCCGCCATGCGGTGGAATGCGGGGCCGATCCGCTGGTCGCGCTGCAGATGTGCACGCTCAACACCGCGACCCATTTCGGGCTGGAGCGCGAGCTGGGCTCGATCACGCCGGGCCGCCGGGCCGATGTGATCCTGACCTCGGATCTGGCGACCCTGCCGGTCGAGCAGGTCATCGCACTTGGGCGCACGGTGGCGAAGGATGGAAAGCTGCTGGCGGACTGCCCGCATTACGACTGGCCTGAAAGCGCCCGCAACACGGTGCATCTGGGCAAGACCCTGACGGCTGCGGATTTCGAGATTGCCGCGCCGGAGGGCGCTAACACAGTGACCGCCAAGGTGATCGGCGTGGTCGAGAACCAGGCCCCGACCAAGGCGCTGACCGCAGAGCTGGACGTGACCGACGGGCTCGCCCAGCCCGACACCTCCAAGGACATCGCCCAGATCGCGCTGGTGGAGCGCCATCAGGGCACGGGCGGCGTCACCAACGGCTTCGTCTCAGGCTTCGGCTACAAGGGCCGCATGGCGATGGGCTCGACTGTCGCTCATGACAGCCACCACATGATCGTGGTCGGCACTGATCGCGAGATGATGGCCGCCTGCGCCAATGCGCTTGGCGAGATGGGCGGCGGCGTCTCTGTCTGGAAGGACGGCGCAGAAATCGCCGCCGTCCCGCTGCCGATCGCAGGGCTGATGTCGGACGATCCGGCACAAACGGTCGCCGCGCGCGCCGCCAAGATGGTCGAGGCGATGGGCGCCTGCGGCTGCACTTTGAACAACGCTTACATGCAGCATTCGCTGCTCGCGCTCGTCGTCATTCCCGAGATCCGCATTTCGGATCTTGGCCTTGTCGACGTGACGCGTTTTGAACTGACGGATCTTTTTGAATGAATGAAACGCTAGACCTCATCACCCCTGACGCAGCCCCTGCGGAGAGCTTCACCGATGCCGCCGAGGCCGTGGCCCGGCTCGAGGCGCTCTATGACGAGGCGACCGCCTTCCTGCTCGAGAAATTCAACGAGACGTTGGAGAGCAAGACCGCGCGGAACCGCTTTCGCGCCTTCTACCCGGAGGTGCGCATCTCTGTGCCATCGCATATCAAGGCCGACAGCCGGCTGAGCTTCGGCCATGTGGCGCTGCCGGGCACCTACATGGCGACAATCACGCGCCCCGACCTGTTCCGCAATTACCTGACGCAGCAACTGGGCCTGCTGATCAAGAACCACAATATCCCGGTTACGATCGGCCCGTCGGACACGCCGATCCCGGTGCATTTCGCCGTGGCTGCGCATCCGGAAGTGACCGTGCCGCAGGAAGGCGTGCTCGATTTCAGCCTGCGCGACGTGTTCGACGTGCCGGACCTTGCGGGGATGAACGACGACATCGTCAACGGCATGGCGGGGCCGAACCCGGACGGCTCGGGCCATCTCGCCCCCTTCACCGCGCAGCGGGTGGATTACTCGCTGGCGCGCCTGTCGCATTACACCGCGACCAAGGCCGAACATTTCCAGAACCACGTGCTGTTCACGAACTACCAGTTCTATGTCGACGAGTTCGAGGCCGTTGCGCGCCGCCTGCTGGGCGACAAGAACTCGGGCTATACGAGCTTCGTGGCTCCCGGCAATCAGGAGATTACCGACCCGCAGGACGAGATCCCGGGCCTCGCCAAACTGCCGCAGATGCCCGCCTATCACCTCAAGCGCGCCGATGGCGGCGGGATCACGCTGGTCAATATCGGCGTCGGCCCCTCCAACGCGAAGACCGCGACGGACCATATCGCCGTGCTGCGACCGCATGCCTGGCTGATGGTCGGTCACTGCGCGGGTCTGCGCAATTCCCAGCAGCTGGGCGACTTCGTCCTCGCCCATGCCTATCTGCGCGAGGACCACGTGCTCGATGACGACCTTCCCGTCTGGGTGCCAATCCCGGCGCTGGCCGAGATCCAGATCGCGCTGCAGGAAGCGGTGGCAGAGGTGACGAAACTGGAAGGCTACGAGCTGAAGCGGATCATGCGCACCGGTACGGTAGCGACGATCGACAACCGCAACTGGGAGTTGAGAGACCAGTCAGGCCCGGTACATCGGCTGAGCCAGTCGCGCGCGGTTGCGCTCGATATGGAAAGCGCCACGATCGCCGCGAACGGTTTCCGCTTCCGGGTGCCCTACGGCACGCTTCTCTGCGTCTCGGACAAACCGCTGCATGGCGAGCTGAAGCTGCCCGGCATGGCGACCGAATTCTACCGCACCCAAGTCGCGAGCCATTTGCTCATCGGCATCCTCGCGATGGAGAAACTTCGCGAGATGCCTCTGGATCGTATTCACAGCCGGAAATTGCGTAGCTTCGAGGAAACAGCTTTTCTGTGACGTGGGAAAAACCCGCGCATTCTGGGAAAAGGGCTTGCCATGCTCAATAAAAACGTGTGGAACATGGCCCACCAACCGTGCAACGCGGACGAAATTGACCCTGGATTACCGGGGCGGAGAGAGGAACGAACATGTCGAAACCGATGACCAAGACCCAGCTGGTGGCAGCCCTCGCCGAGGCGATGGACGCCGACAAAAAGACGGCTTCGGCCGCGCTCGACGCAATCACCGACGTCGTCACCAAAGAAGTGTCGAACGGCGGCGCCGTTACCCTGCCGGGCATTGGCAAAGTCTACTGCCGCGAGCGCCCCGAGCGCATGGTCCGCAACCCGGCCACCGGCGAGCAGATGCAAAAGCCGGCTGACAAGCAGGTCAAAGTGACCGTGGCGAAAGCGCTCAAGGACAGCGTGAACTCCTGATCGCAGGACTCTCTCTAGAGAGGGACAGCCAAGTTTTTAGGGCGCCCGCGAGCAATCGGGGCGCCCTTTTTCAGGCCCGGAGGAAAGATGGATCTGCGCGCGATCGGAATGGGGCTCGCCTTTGCCCTGATGTGGTCTTCGGCTTTCACGTCCACGCATATCATCGTGGCGGAGGCGCCGCCCCTTGCGGCGCTGGCGTTGCGGTTCGCCCTGTCCGGCGGGATCGGCATCGCGCTTGCGCTGGCCTTCGGGCAAAGCTGGAGGCTGAGCCGGGCCCAATGGCGCGCCACGATCATTTTCGGTATTTGTCAAAACGCGCTCTACCTGGGGTTTAACTGGGTCGCGATGACGACGGTCGAAGCCTCGGTCGCCGCGATCATCGCCTCGACCATGCCGCTGATCGTCGGCGCGCTCGGATGGATCGTCTTCCGCGACCGGATTCCGCTCCTCGGTATCGCCGGGCTGATCGCGGGTTTCGCGGGCGTTGGCATCATCATGGGGGCGCGGCTGCAAGGCGGGATCGATCCGTTCGGGCTGGGTCTTTGCGTCGCGGGCGCCTTGGCGCTGGCAGTGGCCACGCTGACCGTGCGCGGCGCGAGCGGCGGCGGCGGCGGCGTCTTGATGATCGTCGGGCTGCAGATGCTGGTGGGTTCCGTGAGCCTCGCCGTGGTCTCCGCCTTCACCGAGCATCTGGACGTGACCGTCACGCCGAAACTGGCGCTGGCCTTCACCTACACGGTGATCGTGCCAGGCCTGATGGCGACCTGGGTGTGGTTCCGCCTCGTGGGCCGCATCGGCGCGGTGCGCGCGGCGACGTTCCACTTCCTCACGCCGGTCTTCGGCGTCGCCATCGCCTGGGCTGTGCTGGGCGAGCATGTCGACTGGCACGACGCGCTTGGCGTGCTGGTGATCGCAGGCGGCATTCTCGCCGTGCAGATATCAAAGCAAGAGGCGCGGAGGTAACCCCCCGCGCCCCTGAACTTTACGCCTAGCAATTCACGAACCGCGCAGCACCTGCAGCAGCTCCAGCGTGGCGTAGCCATCGGGCGGCAGACCGCGCGACTTCTGGAAGGCCACGATCGCCTTCGACGTATTCGCACCGATCTTGCCGTCGGTCCCGTCCGTATCGAAGCCCGCCGCGGTCAACCTCTCCTGCAGCTCGACCTTCTGCTTCGAATTGAGCGGCTTGCCCGTGCGGGGCCAATCCTGCACGAAGGGCCCCTTCCCTTTCAGACGATCCGACAGATGCCCGACGCCGATCACGTAGCTGTCGGCGGAGTTGTAGCGCGAGATGGCGCGGAAGTTGCCGAAGATCATGAAGGCCGGTCCCTTCGCGCCTGCGGGCACGAGGATCGACGCCGAGCCATAATTCGGCACCGTGCCGCCCGTGGCCGAGCGCACGCCAAGCGCCGCCCAATCGGCAGGGCTCTTCTTCGTGCCCTTGCCAGTGAGGCCGTAGTCGAAGCCAGAGGGCAAGATGACCTCCACGCCCCACGGCTGCCCCTTCGACCAGCCCGAGCGCGCCAGATAGGCCGCCGTCGAGGCCAGGGCATCGGTTGGATCTTCCGACCAGATATCGCGCCGACCATCGCCGGTGAAATCAACCGCATAGGACAGATAGGAGGTCGGGATGAACTGCGTGTGGCCCATTGCCCCGGCCCAGGAGCCGGTCATGTGCCGCGCATCCACGTCGCCGGACTGGATGATCTTGAGCGCGGCGATCAGCTGCTTGGCGAAGAACTCGCCGCGTCGCCCGTCATAGGCCAGCGTCGCGAGCGCCGGGATGATCGCCGTCTTCCCACGATAGGCTCCGTAACGGCTCTCCATGCCCCAGATCGCGACGACGACTTCCTTGTCGACCCCGTATTTGCGTTCGATCGCATCCAGCTGCGGGCCATATTGGCGCAGCATCTGCTTGCCGGTGGCGACGCGCTCAGCCGAGACCGCGCTGTCGAGGTAGTCCCAGATCGACTTGGTGAATTCCGATTGGTAGCGGTCGCGTTCGATCACCTTGGGATTGTAGCGCACGTCGGCCATCGCGCGGTTCCAGGTGTACTCGGTGATGCCGTTCGCCAGCGCGCGTGATTTGAAGCCCGCGAGCCAGGACTCGAAACGCGCTTCCGTTGCGGCGTCCGTCGGCGGGATCGGATCCGCCACGGGCGCGCTGCCCCGCGCCAGCGGCCGGGGCGAGGATTCGGGAGGCCCCGCACAGGCCGAGAGCGCGGAAAACGCCATGAATGTCAGTGGGATAATCTTGCCCGGAATTGCCATGTTGCCTGCTCGCTGTTTTGCCCTTTGAACCACTGTATCAACGGTTCGTGAGGTTTCAACGGGCGTCAAAAGACACTCTATGGCTTACTGCAGCGGCTTCTTGTCGTTGCCGAAAAACGGCTCCATCTGGGCGATTATCACGGAGTTCTCGTCGAGCGCCCGTTGCATCAATTCACGTTCAGCGTCGTCGATCTCGTGCCCCTGTTTCTCGCGCTCCGCGAGCGTCCCGTAACCCGTGACGTCAAGCGGCGCCATCTCTGCCTGCTTGAGGATCGCCACGGTCTCGCGCACGGCCTCTGCCTCGTCCACGCCCGATGCGTAGCAGAGCAGCCCCGCCCCGGACGCGCCTTTCGGCAGACCGTCATTGGGCGAGCGACCGACCTCGACCAGCAGGGTGAAGACCTGCTGGCGCGAGGGTTTCTTCTTCGGCTTTTCCGGCTTGTCAGTCACGCAGCAGCTCGTTGATGCCGGTCTTCGACCGGGTTTGTGCGTCGACGCGCTTCACGATCACCGCGCAGTAGAGGTTGATGCCGTTCTTGGACGGCATCGAGCCCGACACGACGACCGAATAGGGCGGCACTTCGCCATACATCACGTCGCCGGTCTCCCGATCAACGATCTTGGTCGACTTGCCGATATAGACGCCCATGCCCAGAACCGAGCCTTCGCGCACGATGCAGCCTTCGACGACTTCCGAGCGCGCGCCGATGAAGCAGTTGTCTTCGATGATGGTCGGGCCGGCCTGCATCGGCTCCAGCACCCCGCCGATGCCGACGCCGCCCGAGAGGTGAACGCCCTTGCCGATCTGCGCGCAGCTGCCGACGGTGGCCCAGGTATCGACCATCGTGCCCTCGTCGACATAGGCGCCGAGGTTCACGAAAGAGGGCATCAGCACCACGCCCGGTGCGATGTAGGCCGATTTACGCACGATGCAGTTCGGCACGGCGCGGAAACCGCCGGCTTTCCACTCGTTGTCGCCCCAGCCCTTGAACTTGCTGTCGACCTTGTCCCACCAGTGACCGCCCTGCGGGCCGCCATCCTGCTGCTCCATGTCCTTCAGGCGGAATCCCAGCAGAACCGCCTTCTTGGCCCATTGGTTCACATGCCAGTCGCCGTTCTCGCGCTTTTCGGCCACACGCAGCTCGCCGCGATCCAGCGCGTTGAGCGTGTCCTCGATCGCCTCGCGGGTCTCACCGCCGGTTGACGGGGTGATCGTGTCGCGGGCTTCCCAAGCGGCTTCGATTGCAGTTTCGAGCGCGGCGTTCGACATGGGCAAATCCTCTTTCAGGTGGCCTTTACAGCGTTCAGCCTATAGTTGGTCAGAGCCAATCGCGCAATGAGCAGGTGCCCCTATGAAGGACGACACGACGCATTCGTTCCGCCACTCGCGGGAAGACGCGCAGACCGCAAAGAACATTCCCGACACGCCACAGACCCGCGCGCCCGCCTATCGGCTGGCCTATACGGACGTGGACTTCATGCTGCGCGACGAGCTGCGCCCGGTTCGGCTGCAGCTCGAATTGCTCAAGCCGCAACTGATCATGGACGAGCGCGGCATCGAGTCGACCATCGTCATGTTCGGCGGCGCACGCATCCCTGCCCCCGAAAACAAGGCGAGCGCCAAGACCGAATATCTCGCGGAACTGTCGGGTTACTACGAGGAGGCCCGCAGCTTCGCCCGCGCGATGACGGAGCGTTCGATGCAGGAATATGGCCGGGAGAACGTGATCTGCACCGGCGGTGGCCCCGGCGTGATGGAGGCAGGCAACCGCGGCGCGCATGAAGCGGGCGGACAGTCCATCGGCCTCAATATCGTGCTGCCGCACGAGCAGGCGCCCAACGAATTCGTGACGCCCGATCTGACGTTCAACTTCCACTATTTCGCGATCCGGAAGATGCATTTCCTGATGCGCGCCCGCGCCGTCTGCGTTTTCCCCGGCGGCTTCGGCACGCTCGACGAGATGTTCGAGGCGCTGACGCTGATCCAGACGGGGCGGATGTCGAAGATCCCCTTCATCCTGTTCGGGCGAAAATTCTGGGAAGAGATCATCAACTGGGATCGGCTGGCCGAGGCCGGGACGATCTCGCCCGAAGATCTCGAGCTCGTCAGCTTCGTAGAGACCGCAAAAGAGGCAGTCGCGATCATCGACGGCTGGGATTACGACAACTGCTGAGGCGTGGGCTCAGGCCTTCGCCTCGGCGCTGACCTCGGGAAGCTGCGCGCGATGTTCGACACCGGCGCGCGCGGCCGCCACCAGCGCCCGAAACAGCGCCCGTTGCCGGTGCGCATAGGTCAGGTATTCCGGGTGCCACTGAACGCCGAGGGCGAAAGGTTCCTCGATCCGCTCCACCGCCTGCACCATGCCCGAGCCGTCGCGCGCCGCGACCCGCAGGCCATCGCCCAACCGATCCACCGCCTGACTGTGGAGCGCGTTGACCCGCATCGGCTCCAACCCGGCCAGCGCACCGAGGCGGGTGCCGGGTTCGATCCGCACATCCTTTTTCGGCAAGAGCGTCGTGTGTTTGCGCGCGTTGTAATGGTCGTAGGCGTCCTGATGCAGATCACCGCCGAGCGCCACGTTGATCATCTGTGCGCCGCGGCAGATCCCCAGCACCGGCTTTCCCTGCGCCATCGCCTCCTCGACCAGACATTTCTCCAACTCGTCGCGCGCCGGATCGAGGACCGCGCTCGCGATCAGATCGCCGCCATACAGCTCTGGAGAGATGTCGTCGCCCCCGCCCACGATGACGCCATCGACATGGCGCACCTCGGCGCGTTTGCCCGCGACCCAGCGCACCGAACGCCCGCCCGCAAGCCAGACGCCGAAGGCGATGAAAGGATAGACCCGCCACCCGGTGCGACGCGAGGTCGATATGCCGATCAGAGGCTTCATTTATGCCCGGCAAGCCTCAGAATTTTCTCGCAGGTTTCGAGCCATTTCCCACCCAGCAGATGAAATTCGGTTTTCGCCGTCAACCATTCGCGACACATCAGACCCAGCAGTTCAGGGTCTGCCGCGAGCGTCTCCACGAACCACCAGCGCTTCCATTCGTTATCGAGCGACCATGTCTCATCGTCGATGCGGCAATCGGGCAGCCGGAAATGGAAGGCGGGACGCGGCGAAACGGTGCCACCCTTCCCTTCTTCCGGCGCGATCAGGTCGGGTCGCAGTTCGCAGAAGATCGGAAGCATGTCGAGCCCGTGGTTCCGCGACAGCGTGTGCTTGCGATAAGCCAGGATCACCGCGTCGAGCGCGGCATCCGGGCCGAGCCGCGCCAAATCTTCGATCAGCTTCTTGGGGTAAGGGGCGGTGAAGGGCAGCACTTCGCGGGTCGCCTCGATCGGCCATGTCTCCCGCATCCACTCCTCGATCAGCGCGAAGGCCAGTAGAGGGCGGACGATGTCCTCTGCGTTGCTGGACGCGATCTCCGGGTTTAGGTGAAGCCCGAAACCATAGAGCAGCGACCGACCGGTTCCTTGCGCGCCCTCGCTGCGCAGCAAGTCAAGGAAATCAGATAGCTGCAGGAGCCCTTCGCGGTCCAGCGGATCGGTCACGATCTCGACCGGAATGACCTCGCGCCCGATGCGTAGACCAAGCTCTTTGAGCGTCCCACCGGCTTGTTTGCGCAGCGAGATATCGAGATAGACCTGCAGATCGCCGAGCTTCGTACCGGTGACTTCCCAGTCCTGACCGTCGCTGCGCCGCGCCTCGCCCCCCAGGGCCCGCGCAGCGATCTGCGCGATGCGCGCCTCGGTCAGCCCCGCGAACTCGATCTCCACGCCGGTGCGGCGCGGTTTTCCCTCGGCATTGCAGGGCTTTGGCAGCGGGGCGATGGCCTCTCGCGTCATGACGTCTCCGGAAACTAGCCACACCCAGCGTCAATGCGGACCCGGCGAAGCGGGTTCCTTAAAGACCCGCCTCCGCCTGAATTTGCGCCCGCGACTTGCGCGCCCGCTCGGTCGCCGATTTCAGCTGACCGCAGGCGGCCATGATGTCCTCGCCGCGCGGCGTACGGATCGGCGAGGCATAGCCCGCCTTGTAGATGATGTCGGCGAAGCTCTCGATCCGCTTCCAGTCGCTGCGCTCGTAGGGCGCGCCCGGCCATTCGTTGAACGGGATCAGGTTGATCTTCGCGGGGATGCCGCGGATCAGCTTCACCAGGCGCCGCGCGTCCTCGTCGCTATCGTTCACCCCCTTGAGCATCACGTATTCGAACGTGATCCGCTCGGAGTTCGACAGGCGCGGATATTCCCGCAGCGCGTTCAGCAGCGTCTCGATATTCCAGCGCTTGTTGATCGGCACCAGCTTGTCGCGCACTTCGTCGGTCGTGGCGTGGAAGGACACCGCCAACAGACAGCCGATCTCCTCGGCGGTCTTCGCGATCTCCGGCACCACGCCCGAAGTCGAGAGCGTGATCCGGCGGCGGCTGAGGCTCAGCCCCTCGCCATCCATCACGACCTTCATCGCGTCGCGGACATTCTCGAAGTTGTAAAGCGGCTCGCCCATGCCCATCAGAACGACGTTCGACACCAGACGGGTCTCGTTCTTCGGGCTGTTCTTCTCGGGCCATTCGCCCAGATCGTCGCGTGCGAGCATGACCTGGCCGACGATCTCGCCGGGCGTCAGGTTGCGCACGAGTTTCTGCGTGCCGGTGTGGCAGAACGAACAGGTCAGCGTGCAGCCCACCTGGCTCGAGATGCACAGCGTGCCGCGGCTTTCCTCGGGGATGTAGACCGCCTCGACTTCGTGGCCGCCCGCGATCTTCAGAAGGTATTTCCGCGTGCCGTCCTCGGAGACCTGCTTCGAGACGATCTCGGGCAGGGTAATCTCGAACGTCTCGGCCAGCATCGCGCGGTAATCCTTGGCGAGGTTGGTCATCGCCGCGAAATCGCGCACACCCCAGTAATAGATCCACTGCCAGATCTGGCCGACGCGCATCTTCGCCTGCTTCTCGGGCGTGCCCGCCTCGATCAGCGCCGCGCGCAGCTGGTCACGGGTGAGGCCGATGAGATTCACCTTGCCGCCTTCGGGCAGCTTGCGCGGGATCGTGTGCACGTCTTGCGTGATCGGAGCCTGAGACTGGGTCATCGCATGTTTCCTTGAAATGAGGCGCCTCATATAGGGGATTCGCCCCTGCATTAACAGGGGGCGTCGCGCTTTTGGCTCGAACGCGAAAACCCCGGCGCATGGCCGGGGCTCCAATGTCAGGCGCGAGGGTCGCTCACTTGCAGCGCTGCTCGGCTTCGTCGGTCGCGGCGGTGAAGCCCATCAGCGAGAACGTGTCCTCGGTCTGGGTGCCGCGGCTCGAACGACCGGTCAGTTTCACGTCTGCGCCAGCCTTGAGGGCGGCGATGATCTTCGCGTCCTCTTCCGGCGATCCGGCCCAAGCGCCGCCACCGTCGGTGAAGAGGGTGTATTTCTGCCCCCCGACTTCCAGATCGACGGTCGAGCCATCCGCGAAAGGATAGCCGCCCATGAAGGAAATCTCGGGCGCCTTACCCGGACGATAGGTCACGAAGAGCAGGATATCCCCGCGGTTCACCTGTACGACCTTCCCAGCCTTGGTGTTGACCGTTTTCTTCGGCTTCGACACGCCCCAACATTCTTTCGGATCGTTATCGACGAAGACGCTCCAATCGGTATTCGCAGCGACGCGGTTGGTGCTTTCCTGCGCAATTGCGCCGTGCCCCGCCCCGATCATGAGCGCGGCGACCGCCGCGATCCGCAGACCCTTCATCATCATGCTTACAGCCTCCAGCTGTCACGTTGCCTCTGCATCGCCCGGGCTGGTCACCCTTTTTTCGGTGGCGGATGCGTTTTCCTCTCGATAACACTCATTTAACCCTAAAAAGCCTAGGGGGAAAACCCCGCGACGGCGAGATTTCGCGCATAGGAGGCAGGCGATGACGGCACCCGAGGCAATGATTGAGCTATGGCGCGGAGGGATGTGTGAATCCGTCCATCATGGCCATGCAGTGATCTTCGGCCCCGAGGGCATCGAAGCGGCTTGGGGCGATCCCGAAACAGTAATTTTTCCGAGATCGTCCGTGAAGATGATTCAGGCTTTGCCGCTGCTGGAAAGCGGGGCGGCGGAGGCCGCTGGCCTGACCACTTCCCAGTTGGCCCTGTCCTGCGCGAGCCATTCCGGCGCTCGCATGCACCGCGCCGCAGTCGAAGACTGGCTCGCGACGCTCGGGATGAAGGACGATGATCTGCGCTGCGGGGCCCATCTGCCGCGCGACAAGGCCGAGAAGAAACATCTGATCTGCGCGGACGACGCGCCTTGCCAAGCACATAACAATTGCTCGGGCAAACATGCCGGCTTCCTGACGCTGAACCGGCATCTGGGCGGCGGGCCGGACTATATCGATATCGATCACCCGGTGCAGCGCGCCGTGAAATCCGCCTTTGAAGAGGTCACCGAAGAGAGCTCTCCGCGCTATGGGATCGACGGATGCTCGGCCCCGAATTTCGCGACCAGCCTCGCTGGCCTCGCGCGTGCGATGCAATTCTTCGCGTCGGCGAAACCGGACGGCGATCTGCGGGCGCGCGCTGCCGCCCGACTGGTCGACGCGATGATGGAGTATCCTGAAATGGTCGCGGGCGAAGGGCGCGCCTGCACCGAAATCATGCGCGAGGCGAACGGGCGTGTCGCCGTCAAAACCGGTGCGGAAGGCGTCTACGTCGCCATGCTTCCGGATCAGAAGCGCGGCGTCGCCCTGAAAATCACTGATGGCGCAACCCGGGCCTCGGAAGCGGCGATAATCGCGCTGCTGATCCGCCTTGGTGCGCTCGATGCCAACGCGCCCGTGGTGCATCGCAGATTGACCGGGCCAATCACCAATTGGCGCGGCCTAAAAACGGGCGAGCTGCGCCGTGCAGCGCAGTTCCCCTAAAGCCTAGAGTCGAAGGGACAGGCCCTGCGTCCCTGTGTTCCGCAACAGGCTGAGCGCGACATTCTGCGGAGAGACGCTGGCCATGTTCGAAAGCTGCGCGCGCAGTAGATAGTCCCGCGTCAGGGCAGCCAGCTTCTCCGGCGCGGCGAGTTCAGCCGGATCGGAGGTGCCGTAGACGCGTTGCGCCTTGGACATGTAGATGTCGCGCTGCTGCTCGACATCCAAAGCGCCGACACTCGGCGGCAGGTTGAGCGCGGTCTGGAAGACCCGGCTCAAAGCGGGCGATCCGATAATCGTGTACCATTTCGCAGGCTCGGACAGGTCCCTTGCCGCGAGTGCGGGCAGTTCACGCTGAAGGGACATCGCCATGCGCATGTCGTTGTCGACCCCGCCGACCGCGACTTCGAATTCCCGGCTCTCGAATTGGTTCAGGATCTCATCCGCGAATGTCGAGAGCTTGGTGCGCGGAATAGCGAAATCTCCAAAACCGAATGCCTTGGTCAGTGCGAGATAGCTTTTATCCGACAGCTTATTGGCAAGCGCCGTGCGATCCAAAGACCCCTCTTCGAGTACTTTGCGGATGAAGTACTTGTTGTCGATATCCGCATCGAGACCGAACGCGCCCAGCGCCACGCTCAAAAGGCGCCGGTCATCGACCAGTTCCTGTGCCGTATCGATGCTTCCGATCGTCTCACGGAAATAGCGATCAAGACGCTGGTTTTCCGATGACGCCGCGAAAGCCGCCTTCTGCGTTTCCATCGTGCGCGAGAGAAACCGCCACCCCGCGAACCCGGAAAAGGGAATAACGGGTTGATAAGTCATGACGCGCCCGCGGCGAGGAGACGTTCCTCCCGTGGGAGAAGCGTCCGTAGCGCCTTCAGCGCTTGGTAATGCTGGTTCTCGATCACGGCGAGCGTGGCCGCATTCAGCTGCGCCCGGCTATCGTGATCCTTGAGAACTTGGCTGAGTTGTTCGATTCCCCGAAGCAACTGCATCCTTGCCTCTTCGGGGTCGGTGTCCCCCGACAGCACGAGCTGCGCGATATAGCACACGCGCCGGACAGGCGTGTTCACCTCTTCCGGATGGATCGCGTCGCGCAGCCGCAGGATATTTGCGTTCGGCGTCATGATCGCGAGCCGCGATCGGCGATCTCCGTTTTCGATAACCGCGCCATTAATCAGCACTCTCTCCTTTGGGGCGAGTTTAAGCACGAGGCCGCTCATTGTTTGATCCCTTCTTGCCGCAACCCGCGCATGATTGCGGTGTTCACGTCGATCAAAACATCGACCGAACGCTTTTCCGAAAGGACGAGGCGGCTATGCGCCTGCGTGAACTCGTTTAGAAAGAAAATGCGCGCGCGGAGGTCCTGCGGCAAGCCATTCTCGGGATCCGCCACATCCGCCGCGAGCGCGGTCCAGAGGCGGCGGTTTTCGAAGATCGCTTCTGCCAGCGCGGCAAAGGGCACGTCCTGCGATGACACCTGTTTAAGGCGACGCGTGATGCGGGCAAATAGCTCGAATTCGAGACCGCGCGGTGTGCGCATCGGCTGGCTCGGATTGGAATAGGCCGTTTTGGCCAAAGTCGTCGCGTACACGGGAAATCCTTCCGGTGACTGAAACTGATCATGTGCGGAGGGCATGAGGGAAGCGGGGGCGCCGGATCAGGCGCCCCTACCCGAACTTTAACGGAACAGCGAAAGGATGTTCTGGGGCTGCTGATTGGCGATCGAGAGCGCCTGGATACCTAGCTGTTGCTGAGTTTGCAGAGCCTGAAGCCGTGCCGAGGCCTCTTCCATATCCGCGTCTACCATCGACCCGATACCGGCCTTGAGCGAGTCGCTGAGGCTGGAGATAAAGTCGGCTTGCGTGCCGATCCGGCCCTCGACCGAACCGAAGGAAGAAGCCGCATCGGTTGCCGTCTGGATCAGCGTCTCGATATTGGTGAGCGCAGCGGTCGCCCCCGCGTCAGTGGTCACGTCAATCGATGCGACCGCGGCGAGACCGCCTGAGCCCGCATTGAGGAATTGCGACACGATCGTCAGATCGCCGGCCAGATCGGCGCCGCCATCATTCTTGAAGGTCAGGGTCGAGTCGCTGGTGGTGCTCACACCGGCGGTGAAGTCGACTTGCAGGTTGGCGATGCCCAGCGCGTCGATCGCCGATTTCAGTCCAGCGGCGATCAAGTCGGTGCGTGCAGTGCCGGTCTGCGCCGCATCCGCTTCGGAGAGCGTGTAGCTGACCGTTTGATCTCCGAGGCTGACCTTCACGCTATCGCCCGCGGCCCAGGTAACCGTGTCATCGAGAAAGACTTTGACGCCCGTCGTATCAGCCTTGGCGAGAGTCGTGGCGGCGGTATCCTTATCGGTAGACACCCCGGCCGAACCGGTGAAGGCCGCTTTCGCAGAGTAACTGCCGACAGAGAGGTTTTGGGCGGTGACGTCGATATGGCTCGCGGAAACGGTGCCGTCCGAGGCGCGGTCGAGCGACGACAGCACTTTAACGGTCGCAGCCGAGGAGCCATCGACCAGGTTCAGGCCATTGAACTGCGCCGCCCCGACGACCGACGTCAGTTGCTCCTGAAGTGCGTCGATATCCGTCTGAATCTTGTCGCGGTCGACATTCGACTCCTGTGCCGCGACGATCTTGCTTTTCATATCGGTCAGCAGGTCAGTCACGGTTTCGGCGGCCTTACGGGCCACCGCGACAGTCGATTCCCCCAGCGCGAGGCTATCCGAAATGCCAGAGAAGCTTTTTACGTCGGACTCCATGACCTTCGAAATCGCCCATACGGCCGCGTTGTCTTTCGCCGAGCCAACCGATTTGCCGGTCGAGATTTCAGATTGGGTGGTGGCGAGGCCGGAATTGATCCCTTTCAGGGTCTGCAGCGCGATCATGGCGCCGGTATTCGTCAGAATGCTGGACATGATTTATCCTTCTAATGTCGACGCTTTGCGTCACTCGGTTGCAAAGCCGCGTGTTCGACGCGGCGCTCATGGCTTTCTGACCAATGCGCCTCGTGAGCTTTGAAGCGCGCCATCGCTTGGATGCGGCGCCACAATGGCCGAGCAAAGGCTAACAACCTGCTAAATCCTGTCCCTAAACTCTTGAGAAATGTCTTTCATGATTAACAGCTTATGCACGCCGCTCGAAATCCGCACTACCGCGGCGAATAGACTGCGGACGCCCTTCTCGGTCATAGGAATCGAAGCCTTTCGCCGCCGCCACAATTACCTTGAGACGGGCCTGCGCAGCGCGCACTCCTTCCAGAGCAGAGGCCAGCAGCACCTGATTCTCGCGGGCAAGCGCCTGAATCTGCTCGACCCTGCCGCGATCAGGCTTCGTCAGCGCGGCCATCGCGCGCTCCTTTCGGTCGCTCAAGGCAATGAGGTCGGAGAACTCCGCCGACCGGATTGCTTCTCGTTCGAGGCGCAGTAGCGAGATGAGCTCTTCCGCGGCATTCGTTTCAGGCATCCTGTCCTCCGTTCTTGAGCGATTCGAAGATGACTTCGGCAAGGCCGATCCCCCCCGCGTCGACCATGGCCTTCGACTGTTCGACTCTTAAGAAAGATGCGAATTGCGCTTCCCCGATGCCGCCGCCGAAAGCGCCGTCGTCAGCCTGCAGTCCGGCCTCTTTCAACATTTCCGAAAGGAAACCAGCTTCGAACGCCTTGGCTCTCGCGAAAAGTTTGGCGTCTTGCGGCGAAAGGACCGGGGCACGCGGCCCTGGTGACATGGTCGGGCGAAGCATTGAACTCTCCAATTGCGGATAATTTTCTGCACTCTGCCAGTCGGGCGTAAAGAATCGGTAAGTTCCTGCCGCGATAGTGGGTTCGACACAGACAGAGGTCGTGAGGACCATGATTCCCTTTCCGATGCCAGAAATGCCGAAAGGCTTGGGCAGCCAAATCAAGTCAGCGACCGTAAATACCGGGGCGGATGAAGCGCCGAATGGGGATTTCGCGCTCGTGGCCGAGGCAGCGGCGCCTACTACCGACGAAGCTCGTAATACGGACGCGGCCGCATCAAAGGAGAGCGGCGCAGGATCAGAGGACGATCAGTCCGCGCATGAGGAGAGAGAGGGTGCCGTTCTCCGCGCATCGGTTTCAAATGACTTGTCTGAGGTCATCGTGCTGCTTGGACCGCAGAAATCCCATCGCCAACTGCAGTCTGCTTCCACGGTCGAACGAAACCAGGTCAAAGGGACCGATATCGTGAAGCCCACGGAGAAGAACGTTGCCGCGAGAGACGGCGTCGCGCGCCCTCGAGGGAGAGAGAACGGCGCCGAGACAGACAAGTCCAGCGAAACGCACCCGACAAAAGCCGCAGCAAAAGTCGCTGAGGCTACCTCCGGCAACGTGATGACTTATGCTCCAGTTTCGAGCGGAATCACGATGCAACCACATATCGAGCCCCAAAGAAACGACTCCAGACAGGATGGGCTGGCACCACGATCACTGTCGAACCGAAAGCCACTCGCGGTGCCGAGCGACGCGCGAGAACAAAGAACTGCCAATCCCGGGCAAACATCTGCGGTGTCATTGCCGGCAAGAACCGGTGCGTCTGCTTCCGATAGTGTGGTCGTTCACAGTGCCGAGCATGCCCCGAAAACAACCTTCGACGTGAACGAGTCGCTCGCACCCGCCCCCGAGAATGAGCAGCCAGTAGCTGAGCATGTTGCATCAAAGCGTCACAGGAAAAGGGACACGGGAGGCACAAAGCCTCTCCGTTCCCGTGCCTCGCCGGAAACTTTGCCCGCGGAGACCGAGGAGACGGCGCGGTCCGCGCACGCGCCTCCTGCAGAAACCGGGACTCAGGCGCCATCTCTATCCGCAGAACCGTTTTTTCAGGGGCGGAGTAACACCGCAGCGAAAGCGAACGGGGAAGCGATCCGGGCTGTAATCCGCCATGGGCCAGAGGCAGCGCCGGCGCAAGCATCCCCGAACAGAGGCGACCACGAAGCCGCGACGCCGGTTTTCACGTCAAAACCGGCCACAAGCACCGAGGCAGCCGACGCTATGCCTCCAAGCGCGGGAGCTGCGGGGATCACAGTGCGGCGGAGCGCATCCTTGGAAACGGTCGAAACGGTCGCTGTGTCCGCAAAAGTAGTGCAGAGCGGGAAAGCATCAGACCCTCACTACGCTTTGGCGGCCAAAGCTCCGCCAGTCGACGCAGAAATTGCGCGGGCCTCTACCCGCTGGCAGCCGCCGCCACAACCACAGTTCAACACAGCGCGCCTTTTCAGCACACCAAGCGATATGTCCAAGAATGACAAAGCCGAGGCGCGCGAACCTTCGGTCCGGGTGGATCCTGATATTCTACCCATGGACGTTGCGGCCCATGCCCCGACTGCTCGCATGAGCCATGCTCAGGCTATCTATCTGGGGACAGATGCGCTTCGGGCGGCGCAGGGGGACACGGAGAGGTCCGAGTTGCCCAGAGCGCGGTTCAGTACGGCTGAGACGCCCGAAACCTCAGCCGCGTACAGCGCACCACAGGCTGCGGGGACAGGCGGGGCGGCGCCGACAAGTTCAGCGCCGCAGCCCGCCCCGGCTTCTATCGCGCAGTCAATAGCGCATCAGATTGGTATTTCACTGCAGCGGATGCCCGATCGGCCAGTGGAAATTGCGCTTTCGCCGAAAGAATTGGGCCACGTGCGCATGATCCTCCATGCAAGCCAGCATGGCATGACGGTCGCGATACAGGCCGATCGCGCCGAAACACTCGACCTCATGCGCCGCCATATCGATACTTTCGCGCGCGAAATACGCGACTTGGGTTATGGCACGCTCGATTTTCAGTTCAGCCAGCGCGAGGAGCGCCCCCAGCGGCGGCCCGAAATATTCGACAGGTCAGGCACTGGCCCGGGCGTCGCCCACGTTGAGACGCCGATTGACCCCAATCCGCGCCCCGCCACCCGCCTAGCCCCACCCCGAGGCGGGCTCGACCTGCGCATGTAGGAGATCATCATGACCACCACCACTTCCCCCGTAACCCCGACGACCCCCAACGTCGCCGCCACGGCCGCAGCGAACAGTGGCGATGCAAAAGCCCCATCGGCGCTCAGTTCGGATTTCGAAACCTTCCTGACGATGCTCACCGCCCAGATGAAAAATCAGGATCCGCTCAACCCGATCGAAAGCGCCGATTTCGCGGTGCAACTCGCGACATTCTCCAGCGTCGAGCAACAGGTAAAGACCAACGATCTGCTGATCGCTCTGTCAGGCCAGATTGGACTTGGCGGTTTGAGCGAACTGGCGAGCTGGGTCGGAATGCAGGCCCGCGCGGAAGCACCGAGTTACTTCGACGGCTCGACGCCGATCGACCTTGCGCCCGCGGCGCAATCGGGGGCCGACGCAGCCGTTCTGGTGATCACGGATTCGACCGAGGAACAGGTCGCGAAGAAGCTGATTTCGCCTACGCTCGAAAGCTATGCGTGGGACGGAACCAACGAGGCGGGCCAATCGCTAGGGGCTGGGCAATACCGCTTCTCGCTGCAAAGCTACGCGGCGGGCAATCTGATCGGCACCGATCCGGTCGCGGCCTATAGCCGGGTGGTCGAGGTGCAAGCAGGCGCTAACGGCGCGATGTTGACGCTCGAAGGCGGGGCCAAAGTTCCCGCCGATACGGTCAGCGCGCTGCGGGAGGGTTAAAGCAGCTCGCCCAGGACGACGCCAAGCAGCAGAAGGGCCGTCCCGGCTGAGATCAGTGCCGCGTAGCGCCAGCGGGTCACCGTCACCGGGGACGGTGTCGGTTCGGTCTGCTTGCGGATCGCCGCCTTCACGAGGTCAGGAAGTTGCGGCCCGAAGCGACCCAGAACCTGCACCGTCTTGCGCAGATCATTCGCGATGGCACGCGGACCGAGGCTTTCGCGAATGTATTTCTCCACGACCGGCTTCGCGACTTCCCACATGTTGATGGACGGGTGGAGCGAACGCGCCACGCCTTCAACAACGACCATCGTGCGCTGCAGCAGGATCAACTGCGTCTGGGTCTGCATCCCGAAGCGCTCCGTCACCTCGAAGAGATAGGCCAAAAGCCGCGCCATCGAGATATGGGCGGCGTCCATCCCGAAGATCGGCTCGCCCACGGCGCGCAGCGCCAGAGCGAACTCGTCGACATCGCGATCGGCGGGGACGTAACCAGCCTCGAAATGCACCTCGGCCACACGCTTGTAGTCGCGCTGGATGAAGCCCATGAGTATCTCGGCATAGACCCGGCGGGTATATTCGTCGATCTGCCCCATGATCCCGAAATCATAGGCAAGGATATCCCCGTTCCCAGCCACCTTGAGATTGCCATGATGCATGTCGGCATGGAAAAACCCGTCGCGCAGAGCATGGCTAAGGAACAGTTGCAACACGCGCTCGCCGATGGCGGCCACGTCATGTCCCGCATCGCGCAGACCCGTCGGGTCGCCCATCGGCAGACCTTCCGCCCAGTCAAGCACCATCACCCGCTTGGCCGAGAGGTTCCAGACCGGCTGCGGCACTAGGAAGCCCGCATCACCTACCGTATTGGCGCCGAATTGCGAAGCCGAAGCCGCCTCCAGACGCAGATCCAACTCGCCCAGAACCACGGATTCGAAGTGTTTGATTACCTCGCTCGGGCGCAAGCGCCGCGACGCGGGCGAAATCCGCTCGATCATCGCGGCGGCGAAATGGAAGGCGTCGAGATCGCGACGGAAAGCGCGCTCGATCCCCGGGCGCAATACCTTCACCGCGACCCGTTCACCCGTGTCCGCACGGCGCGCGGAATGGACCTGCGCGATCGAAGCGGCGGCGACGGGCTCGGAAAACTCGATGAACAGCTGATCGGCGGGCGCGCCCAGTTCGTCTTCGACCATACGCTTGGCGATCGAGGTCTCGAAGGGCGGCAGCTTGTCCTGCAGCACGCGCAGCTGATCGGCCAATTCGGCGCCGACCACGTCCGGCCGCGTCGAGAGGACCTGACCGAACTTGATGTAGGCCGGGCCCAGCGCGGTGATCGCGCGCGTGACCGGCGGTAGCTCCGGATCGCCCTTGTAGCCAAGCCACGCGAAGGGCGCGCTGATCGCATAGGCCACGGCGCGCAGCCGCGGCGGCGCATCCATCGCCTCAAGCGCCTGATGCATCGCACCCGTGCGGATGAAGGTCGCGCCCGTCCGGATCAGGCGCCAGATGTTGTGGGGTCCGCGCATCGGTTAAAGTTTCCAGCCCGAGTGCAGCGCCGCGATTCCCATCGACAGATTCCGGTAGGAGACATTGTCGAACCCGGCTTCACGGATCATCTGCGCGAAGGTCTCCTGCGAGGGGAACTTGCGGATCGATTCCACCAGGTACTGGTAGCTGTCGCGGTCATTCGCGACGATTTCGCCCATCTTCGGGATCACGTTGAAGGAGTAGAGATCATAGGCCTTCTGCATCAGTTCATTCGGGATCTGGCTGAATTCGAGCACCATGATCCGTCCACCAGGCTTGAGCACCCGATAGGCCTCCGAGAGCGCATCCGCGATCCGCGTCACGTTCCGGATGCCGAAAGAGATCGTGTAGACGTCGAAGGAATTATCCGCGAAGGGCAGCGCCATCGCATCGCCGACCACCCAGTCGAGACTGTCGGCCATGCTTTCGGCCTCGGCGCGCTTGCGGCCCTCGATCAGCATCGATTCGGTCATGTCACAGACCGTCGCGTGGCCCGAGCCTGCGCGTTTCAAGAAGCGGAAGGACACGTCGCCGGTCCCGCCCGCCACGTCGAGCAACTTTTGACCCGGTCGCGGCGCGAGCCAATCCATCATCGCGTCCTTCCAGACGCGGTGGATGCCCATGCTCATCAGGTCGTTCATGATGTCGTATTTCGATGCCACTCGCGAAAACACGCCGTGAACCATGCCTGCCTTGGCATCTTCGTCCACGGTCTGAAAACCGAAATGCGTGGTCTTTGATTGCTCTGCGCTCATGGGCCCTTGCCGATCCTCATTTCACCCCCTTCTTATAGGGGCCCTTTGCCCCAAGACAATGCGATGAGGAGGAAGTATGCCCGAATTGCCCGAGGTCGAGACGGTTCGTCGCGGGTTGGTCCCGGCCATGGAAGGCCATCGGATCGAACGTGCCGAAGTCAATCGGCCCGACCTGCGCTGGCCCCTGCCCGAGCGGATGGCCGAGCGGTTGCAGGGGGCCCGCGTGGACCGTCTGCGGCGACGGTCGAAATACATCCTCGCGGATCTCGACAGCGGAGAAAGCCTGCTGATCCACCTCGGGATGTCGGGCCGCATGCTGGTCTCGGGCGTGGCGCTTGGCGATTTTCACCTCGAACATCCCGCGCCTGCGAAACACGATCACGTTGTTTTGCACATGGCGGGTGGCGGACGTGTGACCTTCAATGACGCGCGTCGCTTCGGGGCGATGGATCTGGTGCTGACCGAGCGCGAGCAGGCGCATTGGCTTTTGGCGGGCCTGGGCCCCGAGCCCTTCGGCAACGACTTCCACGAAGACTATCTGGTCGAGGCGCTCAAACGCCGCGCGACCCCGATCAAGTCTGCGCTGCTCGATCAGCATGTCGTGGCGGGTCTGGGCAACATCTATGTCTGCGAGGTGCTGCACCGGGCAGGTATCGACCCGCGCCGTCAGGCGAAGCGGATTTCGAACGCACGCATCGCCTCGCTGGTGCCGATCATCCGCGAGGTGCTGACCGAGGCGATCTCGGCGGGAGGGTCGTCTCTGCGCGACCATCGGCAAGCGGATGGGGAACTGGGATATTTCCAGCACAGCTTCCATGTCTACGACCGCGAGGACGCCCCCTGTAGCACGTGCGGCACGCCGATCCGGCGCATCGTTCAATCCGGACGATCCACCTTTTTCTGCCCGGCCTGCCAGAAATGACGCAGCGCTCCGGCATCACAAGACGCTTGATCTGATTTGACGCTCTGCTAGGAGTCCCGTTCAGAGACAAGGAAAGGCAAGACCGAAATGGCCTACCAGACCCTGATCGTCGAGATCGAGGATTACGTTGCCCTGATCCGGCTCAACCGCCCCGACGCACTGAACGCCCTGAACTCCCAATTGCTGGGGGAACTGGCCGAGGCGCTGAAATCGGCGGAAGAGAATGACAAGGTGCGTTGCATCGTCATCACCGGTTCGGAAAAGGCCTTCGCGGCTGGCGCAGACATCAAGGAAATGTCGGAAAAGAGCTTCGTGGACATGTTCACGAGCGATTTCTTCGGCAAGGAAGCGGATGCCATCAACCGCATCCGCAAACCGATCATCGCTGCAGTGGCGGGCTACGCGCTCGGCGGCGGTTGCGAATTGGCGATGATGTGCGATTTCATCATCTGCGCGGAGAACGCCAAGTTCGGCCAGCCCGAGATCAATCTCGGCGTGATCGCCGGGATCGGCGGCACCCAGCGCCTGACGCGCTTCGTGGGCAAGTCCAAGGCGATGGACATGCACCTCACGGGCCGCTTCATGGATGCCGGCGAGGCCGAACGGTCGGGACTTGTCAGCCGGGTCGTCCCGAATGCCAAGCTGATCCCCGAGACTATGGCTGCGGCGCAGAAGATCGCCGAGAAGTCGATGCTTGCGACTCGCGCCGCGAAAGAAGCGGTGAACCGCTCCTACGAGACGACGATGAACGAAGGCATCCTGTTCGAGCGTCGTCTGTTCCACGGGCTCTTCGCCACCGACGACCAGAAAGAGGGCATGGCTGCCTTCCTCGAAAAGCGCGAGCCTCAATTCCGCGACAAGTGAGCCCTTTCGGGCCGCTCGCACGACACCAGATGGCGGGGCTTCGGCCCCGCTTTTCATTATTCCCTTTCCCTTTTGCGCAATTTGCCTTATGAGGCCGCCTCACATGCGCGTGGAGCCCGCTTAGGCTAGAATCATCTAGGTTCGCTGGAGCCCGGGGTCTGTCGTGCGATTGAAAGATTTGAACAGACCCGGAAAGTGGGAAGATACACATGGCTAACACGCCCCAGTCCAAGAAACGCGCCCGTCAGAACGAGCGCCGCCAAGACGTCAACAAAGCTCGTCGTTCGCGCATCCGTACCTTCATCCGCAAAGTCGAAGAAGCGATCGCTTCGGGCGACTACGAAGCGGCGACCAACGCTCTGCGCGCTGCCCAGCCCGAGCTGGCTCGCGGCGTCACCAAGGGCGTTCTGCACAAGAACACCGCATCGCGCAAAGTCTCGCGCCTTGCGTCGCGCGTGAAGGCTCTCAACGCCTGATCTGCGCCCCGGCGCCGAGCCGGCTCCGGAATACGCTGGATTCCTTGAGAAAAAACGCGTCCGCCTATTTGGTGGGCGCGTTTTTTCTTGGACAATCAGTGCCTTGACACGAAACTGTTGCAGTTTTGCGCAGCCCCCTCAGATTCGTTTCGGGGAATCTCACGTCAAGCGCAAAGGTCGGTTGCCTGCTGGCTCGCCAGCTTGCTAGCTTCTACCTGCGATTCACGTCGCCTTGGGGGACATGACGCATTTATCTGGCCGTCGGGGGCAAATAAGTCTGCCACGACAAATGAAAAAGCCTGTTGGCGACCAGCGAAATGCGATTCCGATTCTCGAGGGGGTCCAACTCCTCACTTTCGGCAACTCTGCCTGAAACCGGGTTTCAATCCCGGCAGGTAGGTCGTGTCTGTTTGTAATCGAGGCCGAGCTGCCAGCCGGGCTTGCCGCAATCCCAAGGGACGAAGACGCAACTTATTTGTGTTTGGCGATGGGCGGAAAAATGACGGACGAAACTTGGGGGCAGGTCTGCAATGAGCTTCAAAAAGCTGTTGGGCAAAACAACTACACGACCTGGATCGCTCCGCTCGAGCTGATCGACCTCGAGGACGGCATCGCCTCATTCCAAGCACCGACGAAATTCATGTGCGACTGGGTCTCGCGCAACTTTGCGGAACCGATCCTGAGCGAACTGCGTCGGGCGGGCATCTCTGCAGAGCGCGTCGACATCTCGGTCCCGGCCCGTCGTCCGATGAACGGCACGGCGAATGGCGCGACCCGCCCTGCGGTTCCGGCCCCTGCCCCGGCTCCCGCTGCAGCCGCCAAGCTCCGCAAGACCCCGCGTCCCGACGAGCCGCTTCCCGGCGCGCCGCTAGATTCGCGCTTCACCTTCGACAGCTTCGTCGTCGGCAAGCCGAACGAACTGGCCCATGCCGCCGCCAAGCGCGTTGCCGAAGGTGGCCCGGTCACGTTCAACCCGCTGTTCCTCTATGGCGGCGTCGGGCTTGGTAAGACCCACCTGATGCATGCGATCGCGCATGACCTGCAGCATCAGCGTCCGGATCTGCGCGTGCTCTACCTGTCGGCCGAGCAGTTCATGTATCGCTTCGTGCAGGCGCTGCGCGAAAAGCAGATCATGGACTTCAAGGAGATGTTCCGCTCGATCGACGTTCTGATGGTCGACGATGTGCAGTTCATCGCCGGGAAAGATTCCACGCAGGAAGAGTTCTTCCACACGTTCAACGCGCTCGTGGATCAGGGCAAACAGATCGTCATCTCGGCGGATCGTGCCCCGGGCGAGATCAAGGACCTCGAAGAGCGCATCAAGTCGCGCCTGTCCTGCGGTCTCGTCGTCGACCTGCACCCGACCGATTACGAACTGCGCCTCGGTATTCTTCAGACCAAGACCGAAGCCTACAAGGTTCAGTATCCCGACCTGCAGATCGCCCCCGGCGTTCTGGAATTCGTGGCACACCGGATCACCTCGAACGTGCGTATCCTCGAAGGCGCGCTGACCCGCCTCTTCGCCTATGCCTCGCTGATCGGGCGCGAGATCACGATGGATCTGGCGCAGGAATGCCTCAAGGACCAGCTGCGTCAGTCCGAGCGCAAGGTCACCGTCGAAGAAATCCAGCGCAAGGTGGCGGAGCATTACAACGTCCGTCTCTCCGATCTCGTGGGGCCCAAGCGCCTGCGCGCCATCGCTCGTCCGCGCCAGGTGGCGATGTTCCTCGCGAAATCGCTGACCACCCGCTCGCTTCCCGATATCGGGCGCCGCTTCGGCGGGCGCGATCACACCACGATCATGCACGGCATCCGCAAGATCGAGGAACTGCGCGGCACGGATTCGCAGCTCGCCGAAGATATCGAGTTGCTCCGCCGCCTCCTTGAAAGCTGATCTGGCCCGCTGGGCTTGACGCTCCGGACAAAGCGACCGAATGTCTGCGAAAACCGTTGTGCCGGTGGCGCGAGGTGCTACCTTGCCAGCCCCGGAAAGTCGTGAGGGATCGACATGAAATTCAGCATCGAACGCGCCGCGCTGCTCAAGGCCGTCTCGCAAGCGCAATCCGTTGTGGAACGCCGCAACACGATCCCGATCCTTGCTAACGTGCTGATCGAAGCCGAAGGCGACACTGTCCAGTTCCGCGCGACCGACCTCGATATCGAGGTGGTCGACAAGGCGCCCGCGCAGGTCGAACAGGCCGGGGCTACGACGGTCTCGGCGGTCATGCTGCATGAAATCGTGCGCAAGCTGCCCGATGGCGCGCTGGTCTCGATCTCGGACGACCCGGCTGCCGGGCGTCTGAACGTGCAGGCCGGTCGGTCGAGCTTCAACCTCGCCACGCTGCCGAAGGAAGACTTCCCGGTGATGGCTTCTTCGGAATACACCGCGAATTTCACGGCCAAGGCCGGGGTGCTCAAGCGCCTGTTCGACAAGTCGAAATTCGCGATCTCAACTGAAGAGACCCGCTATTACCTCAACGGCGTCTACATGCATATCGCGACCGGCGAAGACGGTCAGGTGCTGCGCTGCGTCGCCACCGACGGTCACCGTCTGGCGCGTATCGATTCCGGCCTGCCCGAAGGCGCCTCGGGTATGCCCGGCGTGATCGTGCCCCGCAAAACGGTGAACGAGCTGCGCAAGCTGCTGGAGGACGACGATCAGGAAATCGCGGTCTCGGTCTCGGAAACCAAGGTCCGTTTCGCGACCCCGGTGATCACGCTGACCTCGAAGGTCATCGACGGCACCTTCCCCGATTACACCCGCGTCATCCCGACCGGGAACACCCGCCAGCTGGAAGTCGACGCATCGGAATTCGCAAAAGCGGTGGACCGTGTGGCGACCGTCTCGTCGGAACGGTCGCGCGCGGTGAAACTGGCTCTGGAAGCCGACAAGCTGGTACTTTCGGTCAACGCACCCGATGCCGGTGCCGCGGAAGAAGAGCTGGTCGTGGCCTATGCCGACGAGCCGCTGGAGATCGGTTTCAACGCGAAATACCTGCTCGAGATCGCGAGCCAGGTCGATCGCGAAAATGCCGTCTTCCTGTTCAACTCCTCGGGCGATCCGACCCTGATGCGCGAAGGTGGCGACACTTCGGCGGTCTATGTGGTCATGCCGATGCGCGTGTGAGGCCTGACGGAAGCCTCCGGCGGGGATATTTCCATCGAGAAGAAGAGGCGCGATGCTGCGTGAACTGAAGATATTGCAGTTCCGCTCGCATCGTCGTGCCGAAATCGCTTTCGACGGGCGGCCCGTGGCAATCTACGGGCCCAACGGCGCGGGCAAGACGAATATCCTCGAGGCGGTGTCGCTGCTCTCACCCGGGCGTGGGCTGCGCCGGGCGCAGGCCGACGAGTTGATGCGCCGCGCCGAAGCCGTTGGCTGGAAGCTGCGCGCCGCCACCGACACCCATGAGATCGAGACCTCCGCCCTGCCCGGCGAGTCCCGCCGGGTCGAGATCGATGGCAAAGCCGCGCCGCAGGTGGCACTGGCGCAGATTCTGCGGGTGCTGTGGCTGGTGCCCTCGATGGACCGGCTCTGGATCGAAGGGGCCGAAGGGCGCAGGCGGTTTCTCGACCGGATGGTGATGAGCTTCACCCCCGCCCATGCCGAGGTCACGCTGGCCTATGAAAAGGCGATGCGCGAGCGTAACCGCTTGCTCAAGGACATGGTCCGCGATCCGAACTGGTATCACGCGCTGGAGGCACAGATGGCCGAGGCGGGCGCTGCGATCCGGGCGAACCGGGCCGAAGCCCTCACGCGGATCATGCAGGCGCAGGCGGATGCGGCGACGGCGTTTCCAGCAGCGCATCTGGTCCTCGAGAACGAAGGCCCCGGGGATCTGGCCGCAGCCCTCGACGCCAATCGCCCGCGCGACATGTCAGCGGGCCGCACGCTGGAGGGGCCGCACCGGGCCGATCTGCTCGCCACATATGTCGAGAAAGATGCCCCCGCCGCGCAATGCTCTACCGGGGAGCAGAAGGCGCTGCTGATCTCGCTGATCCTCGCCAATGCGCGGGCGCTTGCGGGCGAGGATGTGGTGCTTTTGCTCGACGAGGTCGCCGCCCATCTGGACTCCGGCCGGCGCGCGGCGCTTTATGACGAAATCTGCGCGATGGGCGCGCAGGTGTTGATGACCGGCACGGGAGCTGAGCTGTTCGACGCGCTCGGGGACCGGGGGCAATATCTCGAAGTGGTCGAGGGGCCGCAGGGCTCTGAGGTGAGGGAGGCTATGCCGTGAGCTATCCGCAGCAACGTGTGACGCTGATCACGCTGGGCGTGGCCGATCTCGACCAGTCGAAGCGCTTCTACGCAGCGCTCGGCTGGCAGCCCCATGCCGAGCAGGAGGACGTCGCCTTCTACCAGTTGCACGGGATGGCGCTGAGCCTGTTCTCCTTGCCGGCGCTGGCCGCCGATCAGGGCCTTACCCGCGCAAGGCTGGGCACAGGTGCGATGACGCTGGCGCAGAACTTCGACAGCCCCGAAGACGTGGATGCCGCTTTTGCTGCCGCCCTCAAGGCAGGCGCAACCGAATTGAAAGCCCCCGAGAAGACTTTCTGGGGCGGCTATGCGGGCTATTACGCCGATCCCGACCACCATGTCTGGGAACTTGCCCATAATCCCTTCTGGCCGCTGGCCGACGACGGAAGCCTTACCCTCCCATGACCCTCACCTTATCGCAGATCGCGCTCTACACCGGCGCGCTTCTGGTTCTCTTCCTCACCCCCGGGCCGGTCTGGCTCGCCCTTCTCGCTCGCGCGATGGCCGGCGGGTTCGCCTCTGCATGGCCGCTCGCGCTTGGCGTGACGGTGGGCGACATGGTCTGGCCCGCACTCGCGATCTTGGGCGTATCGTGGCTGGTCGGCGAATTCAGCTGGTTCCTCGATGCGCTGCGCTGGGTGGCGGTCGCGATGTTCGTGGGGATGGGGGCGCTCCTGATCCGCCATGCCGAACATCAGATCAGCTCCGACAGCCGCCTGACGCGCCCGGGCATGTGGGCGGGCTTCGTCGCCGGGCTTATCGTGATCATCGGCAATCCCAAGGCGATCCTGTTCTACATGGGCATCCTGCCGGGCTTCTTTCCGATCGCCACGATGACCTGGATCGACATCGCCACGGTCAGTCTGATCTCGGCCATCGTACCGCTGACCGGCAACCTTATCCTCGCCGCCTTCGTGGGCCGCATCCGCGCCTTTGTACAAAGCCGCGGCAAGCTCGCAAAGCTCAACCGGATCGCGGGTGGGCTGATGATCCTCGTCGGCCTTCTTATCGCCGTGACGTGACCCCCTAAATCTTGTGTCTGACGCGTGACATTCCCGGGCCCAGCCGATATAAAACCGGCAACAGATAAAGGACGGGCAGGCATGACCGACGACACCCCGAAGAAGAACGCATACGGCGCCGATTCCATCAAGGTTCTCAAGGGCTTGGAGGCCGTTAGGAAACGGCCCGGAATGTATATCGGCGATACCGATGACGGCTCGGGCCTGCACCACATGGTTTACGAGGTCGTCGACAACGGGATCGACGAGGCTCTCGCGGGTCACGCCGACTACGTTGCCGTGAAAATTCACGCGGATTCTTCGGTCTCCGTGCGTGATAATGGGCGCGGGATTCCCGTCGACATTCACGCCGAAGAAGGCGTCTCCGCGGCCGAGGTCATCATGACCCAGCTGCACGCCGGAGGGAAATTCAACAACACCGACGACGACGGCAACGCCTACAAGGTGTCGGGCGGTCTGCACGGGGTTGGCGTCTCGGTGGTGAACGCGCTGTCGGACTGGCTGGAACTGACGGTTTGGCGCGACGGCAAGATCCACAAGGCGCGCTTCGAGCATGGCGAATGCGTAGAGCATGTGCATGTCGTGGGCGAGGCCCCGAACGAGAGCGGCACCGAGGTGCGCTTCCTCGCGTCGAGCAAGGAAGACGATCCCGAGGGCACCTTCTCGAACCGTGAGTTCGTCTTCGCCACGCTGGAAAAGCGTCTGCGCGAACTGGCCTTCCTGAACTCCGGCGTTCGTATCATCATCGAAGACGAGCGCCCCGCCGAGCCGCTCAAGACCGAGCTGCACTATGAAGGCGGCGTTCGGGAATTTGTGAAATATCTGGATCGATCGAAAAACGCCGTGATGGAGGACCCGATCTACATGGTCGGCGAGGTGCGCGGCATCGGCGTCGAATGCGCGATGTGGTGGAACGACAGCTACCACGAAACCGTGCTGCCCTTCACCAACAACATTCCGCAGCGTGACGGCGGCACCCATATGGCGGGCCTGCGCGGGGCGCTGACCCGCACGATCACGAAATACGCGCAGGAAAGCGGCATCGCCAAGCGCGAGAAGGTCGACTTCACCGGCGACGACGCGCGCGAAGGTCTGACCTGCGTGCTCTCGGTGAAAGTGCCCGATCCTAAATTCTCCAGCCAGACCAAGGACAAGCTGGTCTCCTCCGAGGTCCGTCCGGCGGTCGAGAACCTCGTGAACGAGAAGCTCGCCGAATGGTTCGAGGAAAACCCGAACGAGGCCAAGCAGATCGTCGGCAAGATTATCGAGGCTGCGTTGGCCCGGGAAGCTGCTCGCAAGGCACGCGAACTCACGCGCCGCAAGACGGTGATGGATGTGGCCTCCCTGCCCGGCAAGCTCGCCGACTGTCAGGAGAAGGATCCGTCGCTCTCCGAAGTCTTCCTCGTCGAGGGTGACTCCGCGGGCGGTTCAGCCAAGCAGGGCCGCGAGCGCAAGAACCAGGCGGTGCTGCCGCTGCGCGGTAAGATTCTCAACGTCGAGCGCGCGCGCTTCGACCGGATGCTCAGCTCGGATCAGATCGGCACGCTGATCACCGCGCTCGGCACCGGAATCGGTCGTGACGAATTCAACATCGACAAGCTGCGCTACCACAAGATCGTCATCATGACGGATGCGGATGTCGATGGTGCGCACATCCGAACGCTTCTGCTGACCTTCTTCTTTCGCCAGATGCCCGAGATCATCGAGCACGGTTACCTCTACATCGCGCAGCCGCCGCTTTACAAAGTCGCGCGCGGCAAGTCCGAGGTCTACCTAAAGGATCAGACCGCGCTGGAGGATTACCTGATCGATATGGGCGTCGAAGGGGCGATTCTGCGGCTCAACACCGGCGAGGAGATCAGCGGTCAGGATCTCAAGCGCGTCGTGGAAGAGGCCCGCCTGATCAAGCGGATCCTCGCAACCTTCCCGACCCATTACCCGCATCACATCCTCGAACAGGCCGCGATCGCGGGCGCTATGGTGCCGGGCAAGATCGACGGAGACGCGCAGGGCGTCGCGAACTCGGTGGCCGAGCGCCTCGACCTCGTCGCTTTGGAATACGAGCGCGGCTGGCAGGGCCGTCCGACGCAGGATCACGGCATCCGCCTCGCCCGCGTTCTGCGCGGCGTGGAAGAGGTCCGCACGCTCGACGGTGCCGTGCTGCGCTCGGGCGAAGCGCGCCGTCTGGGCAGCCAGACCGAGCAGCTGCAAGAGGTCTACGACCGCCCGGCGAAGCTGGTGCGCAAAGAGCGCGAAATCCTGATCCACGGCCCGCTCGAACTGCTCGACGCGATCTTGAACGAGGGTGAAAAGGGCCTGAGCCTGCAGCGCTACAAGGGTTTGGGCGAAATGAACCCCGAGCAGCTGTGGGAAACCACACTCGACCCCTCCGCGCGGACCCTGCTTCAGGTGCGAGTCGAGGACGTGGCCGAGGCCGAGGACATCTTCTCGAAGCTGATGGGCGACGTCGTGGAACCCCGCCGCGAGTTCATCCAACAGAACGCCCTGGCGGTGGAGAACCTCGATTTCTGATGGGTTGTGGGAAGCGACTGCGGCCCCTGCGCCGGAAACCTATCCGCTCGAAAGCGACACGACCGCAGACGTCGCAGTAATCGGCGGTGGCATCGCGGGCCTCTCGACGGCAATCCATCTCGCGCGAGCAGGGCGCTCGGTTACCCTTCTGGAAGCAGAGGATGTTGGCTGGGGAGCTTCCGGTCGCAGTGGCGGACAGGTCATCCCCGGCATTAAATACGACCCCGATGATATGATCGAGATGTTCGGACCCGAGGCTGGCGCCGCGGCTATCGAAGCTTTCGGTGCAACCGCTGGCAAGGTTTTCGAGCTGATCGACCGCTACGGAATCGACTGCGACGACACGCGCCAAGGGTGGGTACAGCCAGCGCATTCGGAAGCCGGATTACGCATCGCAATTTCTCGCTGCCAGCAATGGAAGAAGTACGGGGCGGACGTCGATGAACTAACGGCCGACGAGGTGCATTCTCGGCTTGGAGCCGACACTGGATTCGGTGGCTGGATAGATCGCAGGGCCGGCAGCGTTCAACCACTGAGCTACTCCCGCGGCCTGGCACGCGGCGCACTCACCGAAGGCGTCCGCATCGCCTCACGGAGCCCAGTGACCGACATCACGTCCCGGTCAGGACAATGGCAGCTGCGAACGGCGTCCGGCGCCACCGTGACGGCACCGCGGGTCGCAGTCTGCACCAACGCGTATTCTCGACAGATCTGGCCAAAGCTCGAACGTAGCTATATCGCCGCGAACAGCTTTCAGGTCGCTACCGCACCGCTTTCGAGCAATCTTGATGCCAGGATCATGCCAGGCGGAATCGTCGCCTCGGACACTCGGCGCTTGCTGGCATACTTCCGCAAGGATCGGGACGGTCGCCTGCTCATGGGCGGTCGCGGAACCTTCGGCGACCCGACGAAACCGGAGGACTTCGCACATGTCGAGCGGATGCTCATCCGAACCTTTCCAGATGTGGAAGGCTACCCGATCGAATACCGATGGGGCGGTCGCGTAGCGATCACGCAGGACAGCCTTCCCCATATCCATGAGCCCCAGCCTGGCCTCGTCATCATGGTCGGATGTCAGGGTCGCGGCATGGCGCTGCAAAGCAAGATGGGAGAATGGCTTGGCAGTTATATCGATACCGGTCGCCGAGAGGCACTGCCCCTCCCGCTGACTCGTATCGCACCGATCCCGTTCCACGAACTTCGCCGCCTCTACGTCGCCGCAACGATTGCATATTTCAAGCTCAGGGACGTGGTCGGGTAGGCGCGGCAAAATCTGAGCAAATAAGGCGAACGTCAAAGCGGTCCGCACAGCGGGCACTCGGCGACTTCGTAATGCCACATGCTTGCCCGAATGACCGGTTTAAGAAGGCTGCGCTGCGGCATTCGAGAGGCCTCGAAGGTTGGCATTGGGCCGATCACGACGGGTCCGGTGATCCGGGCAGGAAGCAGCCATTCACTATATGTGCAAGGGCAATCCTTGTGCAGACGCCGATATCCGAACCTCCGCCTCTCGCCCGACACCTCCCGCAGCCGCTGGCGCACCTTCCGGTCCTCCGGCCTGGTCGGCTGCCGCCGATACACGCGCGGGTCGATCCCGGCCAGCGCACAGGCCCGCCGCTGCGAGTAGCTCTTCTCCTTCATGGCCCAGTCCACGGCACGCCGCCTCGAACCGGGCCTCAGAAGCGTCCGCAGGCTCTCTCGAACGCATGGCGTTCGCCTGCTCCCATTCCCAACATCTCCTTCAGCGTCGCGACGTCGAGCATCTGTTCGGCCAGCGTTCTACGCGCTTACGCGGCCCCACCGGGGCCACGGTCACCGCGAACTCTTCAGCTTCGCGTTCTCGGCCTCCAGCGCCTTCAGCCGGCGGGCGTCCGACACCTCCATGCCGCCATATCTCGAGCGCCACTTGTAGAAGGTCGCGTCGCTGATGCCATGCTTGCGGCACAGCTCCTTCGCGCCCAGCCCGGCCTGGTGCTCCTTCAGGATGCCAATGATCTGCTCTTCGCTGAACCGGCTTCTCTTCATCGTCTGTCTCCTCGTCTGGAGAACAGGCTAACCTCAAAACGAGGACATTTCAGGGGAGCATGTATGAACTGCCTCCCCTGCAAGTGATTTGTCGATGCGCCGCTGACCCTGCTTCTATGTATTCGGTCTTTCTTAGGGGCCGTTCGAGTTGCCCCTGACCAAGATGGGAAGTCGCGCGTCCTGTGTCTCGTTAGCTCATCGGCACTCAAGGGCCATGCCCCCCGTCAGACCTGCAGGACGCCGATCGGTCGTTGGTCCATCTCCTCCTCGCTCGCAGATTCCTTTGTCCGGTTGCGCGTTTGCCCGACTACAGGCCGCTCATGGCATTCGGCCGATATCTCTCACCCTTCGTCAGAACGGCCCAGCCAATACGTGCCATCTTGTTGGCCATGGCGACCGCCGCGACGTTCACATGCGCTCGCCCCTTCAAAGCGTCTGCCCAAGCCGTTATTGGCGACGTCCTGTCACGCACGAGATGCAGCACCGTTCGAGCTCCGTGGATGAAGAGCTTACGCAAATATCGGTTACCGTGTTTCGAGATGCCGATCAGCTTGGCCTTGCCACCTGTCGTGACCTGCCGCGGCACCAGACCAAGCCATGCGGCAAGATCACGACCTTTGCCAAAAGAGCTGCCGGTGCCGACAGCTGCTACGAGCGCTGTCGCAATCGTCGGACCGATGCCGGGGATCTCCATCAAGCGCTGCATATCGGCATCTGTCCTGGCCAGCGCCTTGATTTCGGTATCGATCGCCGCGACCCGCTCATTGATCACGCCCAGTTCTGACGCCATGTCAGTCACCAGCAGGCGCATTCGCGGGGAAAGATCGGAAGCGCCCTCTGCAGCCAATCTGGCAAGTTCCTTTTGGAAGACGTGGCGCCCAGTGCCAACCCGAATGCCGCGTTCCATCAAGAAGCCTCGACCCTGGTTGATCAAGCGCGTCCCGTCCGACACGAGGCGCTCCCGCGCACGGTGCAAAGCCTGAAGGTCGAGCTGTTCTTCTGATTTGATCGCAACGAATGACATCGTCGGGCGCGTCGCGGCTTCGGCAATCGCCTCCGCATCACGGTCGTCATTCTTGTGAACCTTCACATAGGGCCGGACATAGAGCGGCGACATCAACCGAGGCTCATGTCCCTTCTCAAGACAAAAGCGCCCGATGTGATGCGCCCCGCCGCAGGCTTCCATCGCAACCACGCAAGGCGGGAGCGTAGTAAGAAAGTCCAACAGCCGATGCCGCTGGAGCCGTTTGCGAAACACAACCGCTCCCGCTTCATCCAGCCCCGCAAGACTGCAAACGGTCTTGCCCAGATCAATGCCCAGAACCTCGATGTCCATCAGATGCTCCTCTCTCCACCTCTGCCCGCAATGATAGCAACGTTTGGTGGGAAGGCAGTTCATCCCATTAGGTCATTCCACGTTGCTTCTGGGGGGCTTAGCACAACGCAAGACACCGCCCGAAGGCGGCTGTGAGCGTATGGCTATGACTTAGAAGAAGTGGTTGCGGGAGTAGGATTTGAACCTACGACCTTCAGGTTATGAGCCTGACGAGCTACCGGGCTGCTCCATCCCGCG
>NZ_NBNY01000007.1:0-60794 GCF_002213165.1 Thioclava sp. F1Mire-8
CCCGCATAGGTGTTGAGCTTGATGCCCATCTCCTCGGCTTTCGCCGTCGCACCCTCCTTCATCTTCACGAAGAACGGGTTGGTGTCAGTCTTCGTGATCAGGCAGGCGGTCGTCTCCGCCCAGGCCCCGGTCGCCATCAGGCCAAGCGCCGTCGCTCCCAGAATCGCGGTTCTCTTCTTCATGTCAGGTCTCCTCCCTTGCTGAGATGCATTCAGTGCATCCATTGAAACTTCATGGAAAAGTTTTCTCGCGTCCGATCGGGATGCGCGTCGCACCCGCATTCACGATGCCGCAGCATCGCCGGCGAAGCCTCCTCCTTTCCCCGAAGTCACCAAGAGCTAGCGCCCGGAGCTTCCACCTGTCAATAAAAACTTCCAGATGAATTTTTATTTAGGTCAAATTTTCGATGTCGCTTGCGCCCCTCCGGGCCGCCGCGTAGCATCCGATCACCCACGAACCACGCAGGACTAAGCTGCGTGACCTTCCCCGCCGGTGAGAGATGACGACAGCACGCCCCGACAAAACCCTGAATGCCGTGCCGCTCATGGGCACCAACCAACTCACGGTAAGAGACCTTAACGAGCGTCTCGTGCTCCATCTGATCCGCCGCCACGGCACGCTGACGAAAGCCGAGGCGACCCGCGCAACCGGGCTGTCCGCCAACGCGGTCTCAGAGATATTCAAGGCGCTCGAGCAGGACGACCTGTTGCTGCGCGGCGATCCGGTCCGGGGCCGCGTGGGCCAGCCCTCCGTGCCGATGCGCCTCAACCCAGAAGCGAAACACTACCTCGGCCTGAAGATCGGCCGAAGCAGCTTCGACATGGTCGTGGTCGACTTTACCGGCGCCGTCATGGCCCGCCGCTCGGCGCGCCACGGCTTCCCGACCCGGACGGCGCTGGTCACCTTCATCAAGGACAATCTCCGCCCGCTGCTACGCTCGGCAAAACTGAAGCGTGAGGACGTGGATGCCAGCGGAATCGCGATCCCCTCCGAGCTGTGGCACTGGGCCGAGGACTTCGACGCGCCGACCGACGAGTTGGAGAAATGGCGCAGTTTCGACGCCCGCACCGAGCTCGCATCGCTGCTTCCCGGGCCGATCTCCGTCGAGAATGACGGCACCGCGGCCTGTCGTGGAGAGCTGGTTTTCGGACCGCCCACCGACAAGCAGGACTACATCTATTTCTTCGTCGGCACCTTCATCGGGGGCGGCGTCGTTCTCAATGGCAGCGTGTTTTCCGGGCGGTCGGGAAACTCAGGCGGCTTCGGGCCGCTGCGAATTCCCGACGAGCCCGGTGGCCACCGCCTGATCGACCATGCCTCGCTCTCTGTGCTCGAGCGCCTTCTGGCGGAACGGCAGAGCGACCCCGAACGGATTCACGACGACCGTGCCGACTGGTCGCCTCTCGAGCCTGCGCTCTCGCTCTGGATCACGCGCGCGGCCAGAAGCCTCGCCCATGCGATCGTCTCCGCCCAGGCTGTGATCGATTTCGAAGCCGTCATCATCGACGGCGCGTTTCCGCAAGATATCCGCGACAGGCTGGTGGCGGAGGTCGACCGGCATTTCTCGCGCCTCGATCTGCAAGGAGTCTATCACCCCAAAATCCGCGCAGGGCATTTCGGCTCGGTCATCCGCGCCGTGGGCGCCGCGGCTTACGCAATTTCCACCGAATTCATGATCGACCAGAATACCTTGCTCCGGAAAGCGCCTCCCGGGCAGCTGGCGCGGTAAACCCCCATCGCATGACGCGGTCACCCGCGAGCCGGCACGAGCGGCCCCGGGCAAACATTGTTTGCCGCCGCAGACGCCACGCGGAACCGGCATCCCGAATTCTGCGTGGCGCGCGGATCAGCGTCCTTTTCCGCGGGCGCGCCCGTTCCCTTCCCGTCCATTTCTGACGCATACAAACGCGATTCGACTGATTTTCGGCCAGCTGGAAGGGCTTTCCCATGCGGGCATGGCATCATCTCGCTCCGGCGCTGCCGGCATTCCACGGGCGCGAACAGATCCGGGCGGGCCTCGGGGCGCTGCTCGGCATCAGCCTCTGCGCCCTCGTGGTGAGCCTCGGCGCACGGTTCGGGCTTTCCTCGCTCTATCTCGTGGCGCCTCTCGGGGCGACGGCGGTGCTGGTGTTCGGCGTTCCGAACTCGCCCCTTGCGCAGCCGTGGTCGGCGATCGTCGGCAACGTCACCTCGGCCTTGGTCGCGCTGCTCGTGGCCCGCAGCCTGCCCGGCTCATGGTCGGTGGGGATTGCCGTCGGCGCCGCGATCACCGCTATGATGTTCGTGCGCGCGTTGCACCCGCCGGGCGGTGCCGTCGCCTTGCTGACCGCGCTCGATCCGACACATGCGCTCGAGATCGGACCGCTCTTTGCGTTGGTGCCGGTCGGACTGACGACCGCCACGCTGGTCCTTGCCGCGATCGTCTATAACCGGGCCACCGGGCGGGTCTACCCGTTCCGCCAGCCCGAGACGGAGCCGCCGGCGGATGCGCCGCCGCGGCTGGGATTGTCGAGCGCGCAGCTGGGCGAACTGCTCGACCGGTTCAATCAGACGGCCAATCTCGGGGTGGCGGATCTCGGGCGGCTGCTGGCCGCCGCAGAGGCCGAGGCGGCGCAGCACCGCTTCGACGGCACGACCTGCGCCGACATCATGACCACCGATCTCATCACGGTGCGCCCTGACACACCGCTGCCGGAGGCCGCGCGCCTGTTTCGCGCCCATGCCATCAAGAGCCTTCCTGTCATCGACGCCGAGACCCGGCTCTGCGGCCTCGTGCTGCAGGCGGATCTTCTCGACGAAGTCGCCGCGCAGGGCCGGCCGCGCGCCCTGCCCCGGCGGGCGCGGCCCCGCACCGTCTCGGCGGTGATGCGTTCGCCCGACCGCGCGGTCGCCCATGACCTGCCCGTCGGCACCCTTCTCAACCGTCTCGCGGCGCAGGGAACCGAGGTCGTGCCGGTGACGCGGGAGGGCCGTCTCGCAGGTATCCTCACCCGCTCCGATATCATCCGTCTGTTGCTGGACGGGGCCGACGACCGCGCAGCGGCGTAGGCGCGCCTGAAAAGGCGGCGCGCGATCGCGCGGGAGCGGCGGAGATCCCCCCGCCCGTCTGACACGTTCATTGGTTGGTAATATCGCCCTTGAGCGAATAGCCGATCATCAGCACGTCCTTGCGGGTCGTCTCGTCGACCTCATGCGCCGCAAGGACCGACATGATGTCGTCGATTGCGGCCATGTATTCGCTCGTGCTGATATTCATGCCGCGATGCGCCGCCACCATGTCGCGCCCGGTATATTGCTCGGGGCCGCCGCTGCCCGCGCCGAAGAACGCACAGAGTTGCGCCTTGGCGTCGTTCAGGTCGTCCGGCCTTTCGCGATACGGCAGGAAGCGGGCGCTGATCGCGGGGTTTTTCATATGCGCCTCGAGGACATCGTCGACGAGCGCCTTGATCCCGGGCTTTCCACCGAGCCGTTCGTAGAGAGTCTGTTCCATCGTTCTAGCTCCTTGCTGTCTGGAGGCCGTGGCCCCGGGCGCATTCGCGTCCGGGGCGCGACGGCTCATTGCGCGGCCTGCCGCACCTGCTGCGGCTGGATGTTGTGATTGACTCGGAAGAGGTTCGTCGGGTCGTAGCGCGCCTTGATCTCCTGCAACCGGTTCAGGTTTCCGCCATAGGCCTCGGCGAGGCGACCCGCGTCATCCGCGGGCAGGAAGTTCACGTAGACGCTCGGCGCCGCATCCGCCGCCGTGGCGTCGAACAGGTCGCGCGCCCAGCCGATGCAGTCCGCATCCTTCGCCGGGTCGTCCCAGCGGGTGTGGACGTTCATGGTGAAGTGGCTGTCGCGCTGCGGATAGGCGGTCGCGTCCGACGGGACGCGGGCCATTGCGCCGCCGACATGGGCGATGAAGATCTCGCATTGCGGATCGGGAAGCTCCTCCACCGCGCCGAGTATCGCCTCGATCGTGCCGCGGCCGAGCTTCAGGAAGTCCCGGCTCTTCCAGTAATTGCGCGCGCCGGGCGTCAGCAGCGGATCGAAGGCCGCCTGCCATCCGGTAAAGGGATGCGGGCCGATCACGTCGACGATGGGCGTGCCGAGGGCGCGCAGCTCCCGCATCGCCTCTTCGCCCTTGGCCATATCACCCACGTAACAGGCCGCGAAGATCAGCACCTCGCGCCCGTGCCAGTCCTCCGGCAGGAACGGCAGCGGCGGCGCCTTGCGCAGGACCGACCAGACCGTCAGCTCGTCCGGCGCCTTGTCGCATATCTCCTGGAACTTCGGCAGCAGAGTGGCGGCCTCCGCGAAGGGATGGATCACGAGGCCCGACAGAACCTCGGTGCCGATGGCGTGCCCCTGGAATTCGAAGGAGGACACCACCCCGAAATTCCCGCCCCCGCCGCACAGCGCCCAGAAGAGGTCCGGATGCTCCGTCTTCGAGGCCCGGATGCAGCGCCCGTCGGCGAGCACCACATCAGCCGACAACAAATTGTCCACGGTCATCCCGTATTTCCGGGTGATCCAGCCGAAGCCACCGCCAAGCGTCAGCCCCGCGATCCCGGTGGTCGAATTCACGCCGACGGGCACGGCAAGCCCATGCACCTGCGACTCGCGATCGACGTCGCCCAGCGTCGCGCCCGGCTCGGCCCGGACGGTCCCAGCTTCGGGATCGACGTGAACCGAGCGCATGCCCGACAGGTCCAGCATCAGCGAGCCCTCCTCGACCGCGAGACCGGCGATCTGATGGCCGCCGGACCGCACGGCCATCCGAAGTCCCTTTTCCTTGGCAAAGGCGACCGCGCTCTGGATGTCGCTGGCCCCCATCGCATGCACGACCAACCCCGGCTTGCGGTCGATCATCCCGTTCCAGATTGACCGCGCGGCGTCATAGCCTGCGTCTCCCTCGATCAGAGTTTTGCCACGCAAGGCGGCGGCAAGGGCCTCCCGGTCCGCGCCGGTGATCTTCTTGCGCGTGCCGTCCAGCCCGTTCATTTCAATGATATCCGACATGTCTTCCTCCCTCTGAGACCATGGCGCACGGCGACGCGCTCTACCCCTTGCGCGTCTGCCGCGTTTCGATTGCTTGCGGTTCTGAAAGGATGAGCGCGCGGCGCGTCTCAAACCAGTGGCGAAACTGGACCGGCCCGCCCGAGCGGAGAGCATGGGCACGAAGCCGACTAAAGGAATCGCAATTCGTGCTATGCTGGAAACAGCCATGGAGGAGATCTCCGATGTCCAACGCCACCTACTTCCAGTTTTGCCCCGTCGCGATGGCGGCCGAAATCCTCTGCACCCGATGGACGATCGTCCTCGTGCGCGAGCTCGTGGCGGGATCGACGCGCTTCAACGATATCAGGCGCGGCGTTCCGCGGATGTCGCGCACCCTGCTCGCACAGCGCCTGCGGGAACTGGAAGCGGCCGGGATCGTCGAACGGCATCCTGTCGAAGGCTCTCAGGCTGTCGACTATCTCCTGACCGACGCAGGAAAGGACCTTCTGCCGGTTGTCGAGGCCTTCGGAATCTGGGGCCAGAAATGGGTGGAATCCGAGCCGTCTCTGGAACGGCTCGACGTATCTTTGCTGATGTGGGACATGCGCCGCAATCTCGATCCGGCGCCGCTTCCGCCGGGGCGCACCGTCCTCAATTTCCGGTTCCCCGAGCTTGCGGCGTCGAAATCCTCATGGTGGCTGATCGTGGAGGCGAGCGGCGATGTCGATCTGTGTCAGGTCGATCCGGGCTTCGACGTGGATCTTTTCGTCACGACGGATCTGCGCACGATGACAGAGATCTGGATGGGCCTCACCACCGTGTCGAAAGCCGCCCGGAAACTCGATCTCGACGGGTCTCGAGACGTTGTGGCCTCGATGCAGAGCTGGCTGGGCCTCAGCCCCTTCGCGACCGAGCGAAAACTGGCCTCCTGAGCCGCGTCGCCCTGCGCGGGCATGCCCAGGGCGCGCGACGCACCCTCGCTTGAGCGAAGCCATCTCGACAGCGCTCCACCGTTTTCGGCCCGGCCGTCACAGTGGCGTGAGACGTGATCTGGGTCAAAACGGGCCCTCCGCCAAACACGTTATCCCTCTTCTCGAAGGTCGAAACCTCAACACCGAGAAGGGAATAGAAGATGAAACTCACAAGACGCACCGCCCTCGCACTCGCCCTCGCGGCTCTGCCGACGCTGACGATCACGCCTGCAATGGCCGCCGATCCCGCCACCGTGCAGGTCTCGCTCTGGGACAAGGGCGACAACGCGATGGACGATCTGGGACAATTGCCGCCCATGGGCTTCAACATGGCTGGCGCCGGCGAGCGGGTCTCGAAGGCGACGATGGGCGTCACCGCGACACCGGCGGTCGTGCCTGCGGGCAAGGTCACCTTCGAGGTCAAGAACGACTCGAAGGGCACCGTGCACGAGATGATCGTGGCCCCGGTCAAGAGCGCGACCGAGGAACTGCCCTATAACAAGGACGAGATGCGGGTCGACGAAGAGAAGGCCGGCCATCTCGGCGAGGTCTCCGAGCTCGATCCCGGTCAGAGCGGTTCGCTCACGGTGACGCTGAAACCGGGCGAATACATCCTCTACTGCAACATCCCCGGCCACTACGTCATGGGGATGTGGACGCTGGTCCGTGTAGAATAACTTCGACAGGTCCGGCCAACGTCATGCAAAGGCACGGCCCCGGGGCGAGGCTCTAAGGCTAAACCCCGAGGCCGGGACGCGGCGAAGGTCAGCCGCGCCCGCGATAGGGCGGAACACCCTGATCGGGAATCCAGACTCCCTCGGGCATTGCCCCGGTTTGCCAGAATACGTCGATCGGGATACCGCCGCGCGGATACCAGTAGCCACCGATGCGCAGCCATTGCGGCTCGAGGAAATCCGCCAGCCGCCGCGCGATGGAGATCGTGCAATCCTCGTGGAACGCGCCGTGATTTCGGAACGACGTCAGATAGAGCTTCAGCGATTTCGACTCCACCAGCCACTGTCCGGGCACGTAGTCGATCACCAGATGCGCGAAGTCGGGCTGCCCCGTCATCGGGCAGAGCGAGGTGAACTCCGGCGCCGTGAAGCGGACGTTGTAGCTGATATCGGCCTGCGGGTTGCTCACCCTTTCGAGTTCGGCCTCCTCGGGGCTTGCCGGGATGCGGGTCGCGCCGCCGAGTTGCTTGAGATCGCTGTAGATCGAGTTGGTCATTTGGGTCTCCGATGGATCAGACGCCGCGCTTGTTGCCCCAGATCAGGACGTGCAGCTGCGGCAAAATACGGGGGGCGAACCAGCGGTCCGCCATGGCGGTTTCCGTCAGCCAGCCCAGCCGGTCGGCAAGCGCCTGCGGATCGACCGGGACGTCCGGATCGACCTCGGGATTGCCCGGCTGAAGATAGAGCGGCAGATCGGGGTGACGGGCATGGGCGTCCTTGGCCCAATCATAATCCGCACGGTCGAAGATCACGATCTTCATTACGGTGCTGCCGGCAGAGCGTCCGGCCGACACGCAATCGGCGAAGACGTCCCAATCGACCTGCTCCCCGCTCGAGGGCGGCTTCGGCGACAGCACCAGCGTATCCAGATCGCCGAGCCACGGCCGCGTGACAGAGCCCTGCGTCTCGCAGGCGAAGCGGTAGCCGGCGGCTCGCCCAAGCGCGATCAGCGGTCCGAAATCCTGAATGGCCGGGTTGCCTCCGCTGAGCGAGATCGTCAGCGGGCGGTCGCCCGACAGGCGGCGCAGCTCTGCCCAGACTTCCTCGGAACTCATCGGAGCCCACGTATGGCGATAGGCGCTCTCGACCGCGTGGAGACTGTCGCACCACGAACAGCGGTAGTCGCAGCCGCCCGCCCGCACGAAGAGTGTGGGCGCGCCAATCAGCGCGCCTTCGCCCTGAATGGTCGGGCCGAAAATCTCGGCGATTCGCAGCGTCGTCATGGACGGTATTCCGCCCAGGTCTTGGGCGTCTCGCTGACCAGCGCCGCGCTGGTCTCGGGCCAGCGCGCCTTGCACCAGTCGTAGAAATGCTTGGCCATGTTCTCGGCGGTCGAAGGCACGTCCATCACATCGTTTAGGTGCCGATGATCGAAACTCTCGTCGATATAGGTCTTGAGCGGTTTCAGATCGTGATAGTCGCGTACGAACCCGTTCCCATCGAGCGTCGCGGCAGCCAGCTCGACGACGACGATGTAATTATGCCCATGCAACCGCGCGCATTGGTGATCGTCGGACAGATGGGCAAGCTGGTGCGAGGCGGAGAAGTGGAATTCCTTGCGGATGCGAAACATCAGCGGGCCTCCTTGTCGGCGACGGCCTTGGCCCAGAAATCGGGATCGGCATAGACGGTCGGGTCTTCGACGCCCGCCAGATGGAACGCCTCGCGCCGCTCGACGCAGGTGCCGCAACGCCCGCAATGCACCTCGCCGCCCTTGTAGCAAGACCAGGTCTCGGCAAAGGGCGTGCCGTGTCTGGCGCCCTCCGCCACGATGTCGGCCTTGGAGCGATGCACGAAAGGCGTGTGCAGCCGCACATCGGCATAGCCGTCGAGCGCCATGCGCTGCATCGCATCGAAGGCCTCGGTGAAGGCAGGGCGGCAATCGGGGTAGATGAAGTGATCGCCCCCATGGACCGCGGTCGCCACGGCTTGGTCGCGATTTGCGGCAGCCACGCCGAAGCCGATTGCCAGCATGATCGCGTTGCGGTTCGGGACGACAGTGATGCGCATGGTCTCTTCGGCGTAATGCCCGTCGGGCACGTCGATATCGTCGGTCAGCGCCGAACCTGTCAGCGCCGCCCCGATTGGGCGCATGTCGATAAGGTGATGCGGCACGCCCAGACGGCGCGCGGCGGCGGCGGCGTAATCAAGCTCCTTGCGGTGCCGTTGGCCGTAGTCGAAGGAAACGAGCCGCGTGAGATTGCCCTCAGCGGCGACGATATGGGCGAGCGACACGGAGTCGAGGCCGCCCGAGCAGATGACGAGAGTCTTCATTTTTGAACCCTTGTTTTGATGACCGGGTAGGCTGCGACCGGTTGAGCGGGCGTCTAAAGGAAGGACCGCTCCGCCGCAAGGGCGCGCGCGTTGGTCCGTCAGATGGAGGTCCCGGCGCGCAAGGAAGGCAGCGCCCCGCAAACCGGGCAAATTGGAACCGGCGCTTTACCCCAATTTTTCTTGGCTGCGAGCGATGCGGTGGCGATAGGCGTTCCTCCTGAATCCGGGCGAATATCGCATCCCAGTCTCGACGCCTCGAGATCACGCAGGATCAACTTCTGGCGCGCGCTCGCAAGAGGGCAGGCAATCGCTTCCGTCGTTCAAAAGGAGGCGGTAGCGTAATCTTCATGCGCGCTCGAACAGACACATTCCCTGACTGGGTTCCCCGAATTGAGACGGATCGGCTCTTGCTGAGGGCTCCGGTCGAAGAGGATTTCCCGGTCTATTGCGATTTCTTCAGCGACGCGGAGGCCTCCCGCTTCTATGGCGGGCCGCTGTCGCCCGCTGCGGCTTGGGCGAAACTGACGGCGGATGTCGGCCACTGGGTGCTTCGGGGGCACGGTGTCTGGGCGATCGACCTCGTCGAAGAATGGCGATGTGTCGGAACATGCGGCATCGTTCACGCCAACGGCTGGCCTCGCCACGAGCTGACATGGTGGATCGCGCGCGATGCCCGGCGCCGCGGGATCGCCGCCGAGGCGTCGCGAGGGGTGATCACATGGGCGTTGGGTAATGGTTGGGACGCGGTGGAAACGCATATGCGAGACGAGAACGAAGCCGCTCAGCGCCTGACCGAAAAGCTCGGTGGCGAACAGGTCGCCAGAGAGAGATTCCCCGACGGTATCGAGAGAAGCGTGTATCGTTTTCCCCGGCCCCGCGCTTGAAGCCCGGGCTCCGTTGACCACCCGACCACGCGGCGAGGGGCCGCTTTTTTCCGAGCGATAGCAAAAGGCGCCGCGCACCAGAGGCCGCGAGGTGGTGCCCATCCGCACATCGCGGCACCGCCAGCCTGATTATAGATAATAGTTAGCGTTTACGCCTCCGTGCACCTCGATTGGGCAGAGGCTTCATTGATTTTTATTTTATTTCATACTATTAGACGACCCCCAAAGCGCGCCGACAATAGATTTCTTTGCAAATTGAGATATGCCGCGCCGCGTCATCTTCTGACGACCACAGTCAAAAGATGGGTCGCCATGAAAGATCGCGCACATAAAATCTATACTCTTCCGCTGATGGACTTGCTGTCCCGCGCCCATGGCGTGCACAGGGCGAATTTCGATCCGAACAGGATCCAATGCGCCAAGCTGCTTTCGATCAAGACCGGAGGCTGCCCCGAGGATTGCGCCTATTGCGCACAGTCGGCGCGCAACGGCTCCGAGCTCAGCGCATCGAAATTGATGGAAGTGGAGAGGGTTCTTGCAGAAGCGCGCGAGGCCAAGGCGGCAGGCGCCACGCGCTACTGCATGGGGGCGGCGTGGCGCTCGCCAAAGCCACGCGACATGCCCGCGGTCATCGCCATGGTCGAGGGGGTCAAGGCAATGGGGCTGGAGACCTGCATGACCCTCGGGATGCTGGACGACGAACAGGTGGTACAGCTCAGGCAGGCGGGGCTCGATTACTACAACCACAACATCGACACCTCCGAGGAGTTCTATCCCGCCATAGTATCGACCCGCAGCTTCGCCGACAGGATCGAGACGCTCGAGCGCGTGCGGCAGGCCGGGATCAATGTCTGCTCGGGCGGCATTCTGGGCATGGGCGAGACGGCGGAAGATCGCATCAGCATGATCCAGACCCTCGCTGATCTGCCGGAGCCGCCGAAATCCATCCCGATCAACCTCCTGATCCCGATGCCCGGCACCCCGATGGCCGACACGCCGCCGCTCGATCCGTTCGAGCTCGTGCGGGCCATCGCCACGACGCGGATACTCGCGCCGAGCTCCTATGTCCGTCTCTCTGCGGGGCGCAGCGCGATGTCCGATGAGCTGCAGGCGATGTGCTTCTTCGCGGGGGCGAACTCGATCTTCGTGGGCGACACGTTGTTGACGGCTGACAACCCCGAGGACAGCAAGGACGCGTTGCTCTTCGCCCGTCTCGGACTGGTCCCCGAGGCGCTACCAGAGACTGCGGATCAGCCATGACCCCCTATCCTCGTCATGCCTCGCGCCTCGCGCAGCTCGAGGCGAGAGGGCGGCTTCGGGAGCTGATCCCCGGCAAAGGTCTCGATTTCGCGTCGAACGACTATCTGGGACTGCGCGACTCCGCAGAACTCGCCCAAAGCATCACGGACGCGCTGGCACGAGGTATCCCGGTGGGATCGGGCGGCTCGCGGCTGCTGCGGGGCAATGACGCGGAATTCGAGCGGCTCGAAACCGAAGCCGCCGCGTTCTTCGGGGCGGAAGCCTGTCTCTACATGGGCGGTGGCTTTCAGGCCAATCAGGCGATCCTCACCTGTCTGCCGATGAGCGGCGATCTGGTGCTGCACGATGCGTTGGTCCACGCCAGCATGCATGAGGGGATGCGGCTCGGCGCGGCGGACCTGCGCAGTTTTCGCCACAACGACGCCCAGGACGCCGCCGCCCAGATCCGGAGCTGGCGTGAGCATGGCGGCAAAGGCCGGGTCTGGCTGGCCCTGGAGACGCTCTATTCGATGGATGGCGACTTCGCGCCGCTGGTGGATTTCGTCGCGATCGCTCGGGACCATGACGCCACCCTGATCCTCGACGAAGCCCATGCGACGGGTCTCTACGGCGCCGAGGGCCGGGGGCTCGCCCCGATGGGCTGCGACGTGCCGATGATCGTGATCCACACCTGCGGCAAGGCGCTCGGCGCGAGCGGAGCGCTGATCTGCGCCGACAGCGTGATCATCCGAACCCTGATCAACCGGGCGCGGCCCTTCATTTATGCCACGGCGCCCTCGCCGCTGATGGCGGCGGCCGTCCGGCACTCGCTGCATATGCTGCAAACCCAGCCGCGATGGGGAAACCATGCCGCAGCGCTCCGCCAGCACGCCCATCGTGCGGCGGAAAGCTTCGGCCTGGACCATCACGGCAGTCAGATCATACCGCTGATCGTCGGCGAAGATCATGCCGCTACCCGTCTCGCGCAGGGGCTGCAGGCGGCGGGGCTCGACCTGCGGGCCGTGCGCCCGCCGACGGTCCCCAAAGGCACGGCACGGCTGCGCATCTCGCTTACGGGCGGGTTGCAGCCTCGCGACATCGACACCCTGTTCGGCACCCTGTCCACCCTTGCACCGGAGCTTACCCCATGACCTCACCCATCGTCGTCACCGGCACCGATACCGGCATCGGCAAGACCGTCTTCAGCGCGGCGCTGACATTGGCGCTTCAGGCGAGCTACTGGAAGCCTGTGCAGGCCGGGCTGGACGAGGAAACCGACAGCGAAACCGTCGCGCGGCTCACGGGGCGGCCCACCCTGCCGGAGGCATGGCGTCTGCGGACCCCGGCCTCCCCCCATCTCGCGGCGAGGCTGGACCGGGTTGAGATCGGTTCTCTGGAGCTTCCCGAGGTGAAAGGCCCGCTCGTCATCGAAGGCGCAGGCGGTGCGCTGGTGCCCTTGAACGGCAACCGTCTCTATGCCGACCAGATGGCGGACTGGCGCGCGCCCGTGATCGTCGTCGCGCGGACCACGCTCGGCACGATCAATCACAGCCTGCTGACAATCGAAGCCCTGCGCGCCCGGGGCGTGCCGCTCGTCGGTATCGCCTTCGTCGGCGACGAGGTGGCCGACAGTCAGGACACCATCTGCCGCATCGCCGAGCTGCCTTCGCTGGGCCGCCTACCCTTCATGTCCGATCTGACGACACAAGGATTGCGCGATGCGGCCCGGCGGCTCGATCTCGATCGCATCCGGGGAGCACTGTGATGAAGGATATGGCTTTCGAACAGGCGCATGTCTGGCACCCCTATACCGAGCGCGCCCGCCCGCAGCGCCTGCACAGGATCGTTGCGGCGGAGGGAATCTGGCTGACCCGCGACGACGGGGGACGGATGATCGACGCCATGTCCTCGTGGTGGGCCGCGGCCTTTGGCCATGCGCCGGCGCCCCTCGTTCAGGCGCTGAAGGATCAGGCCGAGGTTCTCCCGCATGTGATGTTCGCAGGCCTCACCCATCAGCCCGTGATCGATCTCACCAGACAGCTCGTCGCGGCGATGCCCGCGGGGCTCGATCAGATCTTCTATTCCGACAGCGGGTCGGTCGCGGTCGAAGTGGCGGTGAAAATGGCCGCCCAGTCGCAGGTGAACCGAGGCCATCCCCACCGCACGGACCTCGCAACCGCGCGGGGCGGCTATCATGGCGACACGTGGAAGGCGATGAGCCTGAGCGACCCCGAGACCGGCATGCACGCCCAGTTCGGACGCGCCCTCTCGGCGCAGCACTTCATCCCGCGCCCGCCGATCTCCTTCGACGCGCAGTGGAGCGAGGATCCCGTGCGCAATGGGCTGGCAGAAGTGGAGACGCTGTTCCGCACCCACGGCGACCGCATCGCGGCCTTCATCATCGAACCCGTCGTTCAGGGAGCCGGCGGAATGCATTTCCATCACCCCGGCTACCTGCGCGGATTGCGCGCCCTGTGCGACCACTTCGGCATACACCTGATCTTCGACGAGATCGCCACCGGGTTCAGCCGCACGGGGGCCGATTTCGCGATGGAGACGGCAGGCGTCACCCCCGACATCCTCTGCCTCGGCAAGGCGCTCACCGGCGGCATGATGACCCTCGCCGCCACGATCACGACCAAGGAGCTGGCCGCGACTGTCGGCGCCCTGATGCACGGCCCGACCTTCATGGCCAATCCGCTGGCCTGCGCCGTGGCCTCGGCGGCCATGGATCTGTGGAAAGGCCGCGACTGGTCGGCCCGAGCCCGCGCCATCGAGACACAGCTCGCCACCGAACTGGCCCCAGCCCGAGCCATGACGGGCGTTCGCGACCTGCGCACGCTCGGCGCGATCGGCGTCATCGAGATGGAGGCCCCGCTGCCCGTCGGTCGCGTGCACCGGTTCTGCATGGAAAGCGGTGTCTGGCTGCGTCCCTTGGGACGGCTCCTCTACGCCATGCCGCCCCTGAGCATCGAGCCCGACGAGCTGAGCCGCGTCACCCATGCCATGCTCACCATTGCGAAGGGGCTTTGATGCGAGCGCGTTGGACCAGGCAGCGGGGGCATCCGCATCTGGTGATGTTCTATTCCGGCTGGGCCACTGAGACCGCCGAGATTGAACTTCTGGCAGGCGACAGTGACCTGTTGATCCTGAGCGATTACCGTGACGAAACCTTCGATCCCGCATGGATAGAGAGGCATGACCGGATCACGCTCGTCGCCTATTCGATGGGGGTGGCAGTGGCGGCGCGGCATCTGGGTGGTCTGCGCCCCGAGCGTGCCATCGCGATCTGCGGCGCGACCGACCCACGCCGCACCATCGGCGCGGACATTTATGACGGCACCCTCGCTGGACTCGATCGCCAGAGCCTTGCCCGCTTCGCGCGCCGCGCGGGGCTGCCGCAACCGCAGGCGCCCGACATTGCCGCATTGGGCGACGAGCTGCGCGCGCTCAGAGCTCGCCCCCCGGCGCCGGTCGGCGCATTCGACCGGATCATCGCGGCGCGCAAGGATCGCATCTTCCCCGCCGACGCGATGACCGCTGCCTGGCCAGGCCAGCCGATCGACTGGGTCGACACGGGCCATTTCCCGTTCGCCCACTGGCGGAACTGGCAGGAGATCATCGAATGAAAGAGCGTATCGCCGCAGCCTTCTCGCGCCATTTGGCAAGCTATGACGGGGCAGCCTTGGTTCAGGCCCGGATCGCGGCACGGCTGAGCGAACGCCTGACCCCGATGATGCAACGCGGGGGGCGGGTTATCGAGCTTGGCCATGGCACCGGCCTTCTGACGCGCCACCTTCTGCAGCTGGAGCCACGGGAGCTCTGGCTCAACGACCTCGCAGCGCCGCTGCCCGATCTGCAATGGCCAGAGCGGACCCGCGTCCACGCCCTCGGGGGGGATGCGACCGAAATCGATTTGCCGGATCGCCTTGATCTGGTCGCCTCGACGTCGATGCTGCAATGGCTGGCCGCGCCGCGTGAACTCCTTCGCAAGGCGTCCGACACCCTCGTCCCCGGCGGGCTTCTCGCCGTCACCAGTTTCGGCCCAGGGAATTTCCCGGAACTCGCACGGCTGGGGCTTGCCGCGGGTGCCCCCTCCTATCGTGACGCGGACGGACTGTGCCACGACATGCCCCGGAACATGGAGGTGATCGCCGCGTGGGACGAGACCATCCGTCTGGATTTCCCCGATGCCCGGGCCCTGTTCGGGCATTTGCGCGCGACCGGGGTCAATGGGCTGAGGGGCGGGCAACTGTCGGCGCCGCGCCTGCGTCACCTGATGAAGCGGATGGACCGAGACGGCGCTCTGACTTTGACCTACCATCCGTCCTGCTGTATTGCCCGCATGCCCTGACCTTCGGCCCACACGCCCCCTTGAAAGTCCGAGACCATTCCTGCCGCGCCCACCCCCGACCTGATCGCCGACGAACTGGCCCGCCGCATCATTCGCGGCGAATTGATCGCGGGCGAACGTCTCCGGCAGGATTATGTCGCCGCAGAGTTCAACGTGAGCCATGTGCCGGTCCGCGAAGCCCTGCTCAAACTGTCCGCGCGCGGGCTGGTGGTGTCCCGGCCCAACAAGGGGGTTCACGTCGCGCCGCTGGATCCGCTGGCGCAGCGCGAGCTGAAACTCATGCGGCTGGCGCTCGAACCGCTCACGCTTCTGCACTCGGTGCCCAACCTGACGCCCGCACAGGTGCAACAGGCAGACGAGCTGCGTCAGGCCTGCGATCAGGCCTCCAACATCTACGACTGGGAAGAGCAGAATCGCGCGTTCCACATCAAGATCTACGAGGCCTGCGAGATGCCGCGCCTGCTGGAAGCGGTCGAGAACATGCAGAACCTCGCGGCCCGCTACATCCTCGTTCATTACCGCGCTCGCTGGCGCCCCCGCATCGACAAGGATCACCACGGCATCATGAGCGCGATCCGGCGTCAGGACGCCAAGTCCGCCGCCGCAATTCTGACGCGCCATCTGCAGCGGCTGAACTGAACCGGCCGCGCCGCACGCGGCCTCGACGCGGGAACCTCCGGCGCTGCATCACCCATCCGCCTTGGCGGCGAGCAAGGCGAGCGCCTCGAAACCGCGTTCTTGAAGAACGCGCGCGGCCCGCCACGCCCGAAGGCCCGAGGCGCAGCACAGAACGACCCGCTGACCGGAGGCGGGCTCCAGCGCCGTCAGTTCCGAACCGGGCAGCCTGACGGCCCCGGCGGAAATCGGCGAGGGCGCTTCGTCTTCACCGCGCAGGTCGACCACAAGATCGCCTTCACACAGCATGTCGGCCGACACAAACCGCAGAGGCCTTTCCGGCTCGGGCGTGCCGAGAAAGCTGAACCCGCCGAAGGAAAGCTCCGCCAGATCGGCGGTGAGCATCCGGCCCAAGGCGGGCGGGTCGGTCCCGAGGAGCACGCGCAGCGCGATCTGCGCCTGCAGCGAGCCAATCACACCAACCACCGGGCCCAGCACGCCCGCGGTGGCACAGCTCGCGCCGGAAGCGAGAAGGTCCGGGAAGACCGCGCGCAGCGAGGGTGCCTCACCGCAAAAGCCGCCGACATAGCCGGTCTGGCCCAGAACGCTCGCGGAGATCAGCGGGGTCTGCGCCCTCAGGCAAGCATCGGAAAGGATGTAGGACACCGCGAAACTATCGGCGGCATCGATCACCAGATCTGCCTCCGCCGCGATCTTCTCCGCCCGTTGCGGCCCGAGCGCGGTAGCGCGCGCCTCGACCGCGATCTGCGGGTTGAGGGCGCGCAGCGCGTCGCGCGCGGCTTCGACCTTGGGGCGTCCGAGATCGGCCATCCGATAGAGCGGCTGGCGGTGCAGGTTGCTTTCCTCGACCATGTCGGGATCGAAGATCGTCAGCCGTCCCACGCCCGCCCCGGCGAGATATTGCAGCACCGGACAGCCCAAGCCCCCGGCCCCGATGACGGCAACATGCGCGGCAGTTAGCTTCGCCTGCCCCGCCGCGCCGATCTCGGGCAGGATCATCTGGCGGGCATAGCGGCTCATGGTGCGCAGACCCTCAGCCACGCGCGCACGCGCGCCTCCGGGTCGGGCGCCTGCTGGATGTCGGTCACGACGGCAAGACTATCGGCGCCAGCCGCAAGCACACCGGGCGCGCGCTCTGGCGTCAGCCCCCCGATCGCGACGATCGGCACGTCCCCCGCATGGGCCTTCCAGCGGGTCACACGCTCCAGCCCCTGCGGCGCCCATTTCATCTTCTTCAGCTTCGTCGGATAGACCGGCCCGAGCGCCACATAGGCAGGGTCCTGCCCTAGCGCCCGGTCCAGCTCTGCCTCGTCATGGGTCGACAGGCCAAAGCGTATCCCGGCGCGGCGCAGCGCGGGCAAGTCCGCCGTGTCCATGTCCTCCTGCCCGAGATGGACGAAGCTGCAGCGCAGGTCGAGCGCCTCCTGCCAGTAGTCGTTTACCACCAGCTGCGCACCATGCACGGCGCAGATATCCCGCGCCCGCGCGATCTGGCGGCGGGTCTCGGCGGGCGGGACGTCCTTGAGCCGCAGCTGCACCAGCCGGACGCCCTGCGGCACCAGACGCTCCAGCTGCGCGACATTCGAGGTGATCAGGTAGAACCGCTCCATCACATCAACTCCGCCAGCCCCAGAACCGGGGTCGATGGCACGGCCATGTCGCGCCGCTCCATCGGATCGGCAAGATGCCCCGCACGACCCGCCTGCACCGCCAGCGCCATCGCGCGTGCCATGCCGACCGGGTCGCCGGCTTTCGCCACGGCGGTGTTCAAGAGCACCCCGTCCATCCCCAGCTCCATCGCCTGCGCCGCATCCGAGGGGCGCCCGACCCCCGCATCGACGATCAGCGGCACGGTCGGGAAATGCGCCCGCATCGCGCGCAGCGCATCGGGGTTGCGCAGCCCCTGCCCCGAGCCGATCGGCGCGCCCCATGGCATCAGCACCTCGCACCCGGCCTCCAGCAACCGCTCGCCGACGACCAGATCGTCGGTCGTGTAGGGAAAGACCTTGAAGCCATCCCGCGCGAGGGCCCCCGCCGCCTCGACGAGCGCGAAGACATCGGGTTGCAGCGTGTCGGCATGGCCGATCACCTCCAGCTTGATCCAATCGGTGCCGAAGACCTCGCGCGCCATCCGCGCGGTGGTGACGGCCTCCTGCGCGGAATGGCAACCCGCGGTGTTGGGAAGCACCCGCATCCCGGTCTCGCGCAGCATGTCCCAGAACTGCGTGCCCGCGCCGTCCGTGGCCTCGCGGCGCAGGCTTACGGTGATGACCTCGCAGCCGCTGGCGCGGATCGCCTCGCACAGGATCGCGGGCGAGGGATATTGCGCCGTGCCCAGAAGCAGCGCCGAGGTGAGTTCGGTGTCATAGAGTTTCATCTCAGCCCCCCTGCATCGGCGCGAGCACTTCGAGCCGGTCGCCTTCGGTGAGCCGCGTCGCCGCGCGGTTGGCCCGGGGCACGAACTGTCCGTTCAGCGCGGTGGCGACGGCGGGATTGGCAAAGCCCAGCTCTGCCAGCGCGGCTGCGAGGTCCTGCGCGGCAATCTCATGCGGTTTCGCGTTGACGATGATCTGCATCGGAGCCCTCCGGAAAGAAATGTTGCGTCACACGGGCCGCCATCGCAGGCGCAAGCAGGAAGCCGTGGCGATAAAGCCCGTTGAGATGAAGCGTCCCGCCGTGCCTCTCGAGGCGGGGCAGGTTGTCGGGATAGGCCGGGCGCAGCCCTGCCCCGGTCTCGATCACGCTCGCCTCGGCAAAGCCGGGATGCAGCGTGAAAGCGGCGCTGAGCATTTCGGTCAGCGAGCGCAGCGTGATCGGGCGCGTCGCGGCGCTTTCGATCATCGTCGCGCCGATCATGTAGACGCCCTGCCCGCGCGGCACGAGATAGAGCGGGATGCGCGGGTGCAGCAGGCGCAGGGTGCGGGTGATCTCGACCTCCGGGCAGTGCAGGATGGCCATCTCGCCGCGCACCGGGCGCAGGTCAGGCAGGTCGGCGGCAAAGCCGGTGCAACCGAGATCCACCTGCGCGGGGGCCGGGGTTCCCAACACGATCTCGACCCCGGCGTCACGCGCGGCCCGCGCCAGATCGCGCAGCGCGCGGCGCGGGTCGAGATGCGCCTCCTCCGCGAAATACAGCCCGCGTGCGAACCGCCCCGCGAGGGACGGCTCCATCTCGGTGATCGCCGCCTGATCGAGCGTGCGATGGCCGGAGGTGCGGCGGGCGAAGCGCGTCAGTTCCGCACTGTCGCGCGGAGGGGCGAGGACCAGCGTGCCGCGCCGCGTGACCGGCGTGATCTCGGCCCACCAGTCTGCCGCGCGCGCGCCCAGCGTGACCACTGCCTCCTCGGCGCTTTCGGCTTCGCACCACGGCGCCAGCATCCCGCCCGCATAGCGCGACACACTGCCCGCCCCGATCTCCTCTGCCGCCTCGAAGACCCGCACCGCAGCCCCGGCGCGCGCCAGTTCGAGCGCCGAGGACAGCCCCGCGAGGCCGCCGCCTGCGATGGTGATCATTCGCCCGACCCCTTGAGGGGCACATAAAGCTCCCCGCCTTCGCGGAACTTGGCGGCCATGCTCTCCATCCCCTCTTTCTGCGCCTCGGCGCGGATGTCGTGCGAAATCCGCATCGAGCAGAATTTCGGCCCGCACATGGAGCAGAAATGCGCGACCTTGTGGGCCTCTTTCGGCATCGTCTCGTCGTGGAATTCCCGCGCCGTATCGGGGTCGAGCGAGAGGTTGAACTGGTCTTCCCAGCGGAACTCGAAACGCGCGCGGCTCAGCGCATCGTCGCGCCGCTGCGCGCCGGGCAGCCCCTTGGCCAGATCGGCGGCATGGGCGGCGATCTTGTAGGTGATCACGCCGGTCTTCACGTCGTCGCGGTCGGGCAGGCCCAGATGTTCCTTCGGCGTGACGTAGCACAGCATCGCGCAGCCGAACCAACCGATCATCGCCGCCCCGATCCCCGAGGTGATGTGGTCGTAACCCGCCGCGATATCCGTGGTCAGCGGACCGAGCGTGTAGAACGGCGCTTCGTGGCAGCACTCCAGCTGCTTGTCCATGTTCTCCTTGATCTTGTGCATCGCGACGTGACCGGGGCCTTCGATCATCACCTGACAGTCCTTCGCCCAGGCGATCTTCGTCAGTTCGCCCAGCGTCTCCAGCTCGGCGAATTGCGCGGCGTCGTTGGCATCCGCGATCGATCCCGGACGCAGCCCGTCGCCGAGGCTGAACGAGACGTCGTAGCGCCGGCAGATGTCGCAGATCTCTTCGAAATGCTCGTAGAGGAAGCTCTCCTTGTGGTGATGCAGGCACCATTTCGCCATGATCGAGCCGCCCCGGCTGACGATCCCGGTGACGCGCTCCACCGTCATCGGCACTATGTGCAGACGCACCCCGGCATGGATCGTGAAGTAGTCGACGCCCTGCTCGGCCTGTTCGATCAGCGTGTCGCGGAAGACCTCCCATGTCAGGTCCTCGGCGATCCCGTTCACCTTCTCCAGCGCCTGATAGATCGGCACGGTCCCGATCGGCACGGGGCTGTTGCGGACGATCCATTCGCGGGTGTTGTGGATGTTGCGCCCGGTCGAGAGGTCCATCACCGTGTCGGCGCCCCAGCGGATCGCCCAGACAAGCTTGTCGACCTCTTCCTCCATCGAGGAGGTGACGGCGGAAGTGCCCATATTGGCGTTGATCTTCACGAGGAAATTGCGCCCGATAATCATCGGCTCGGATTCCGGGTGGTTGATATTGGCCGGGATGATCGCGCGGCCTGCGGCGATCTCGTCGCGCACGAAATCCGGCGTCACGTAATCGGGCAGGTTCGCGCCCCAGTCCTGCCCGTCGCGCGGTCCTACGGCCTCGCGCAGCTGGTTCTCGCGGATCGCGACGAACTCCATCTCGGGCGTGATGATGCCTGCGCGGGCATAGGCCAACTGCGTCACCGCGCGGTCGCCCTTGGCCCGCAACGGTTGCCGCCTGACCGGGAATTCCGGCATCAGCCGCGCCCCTTCGGCAAAGCCGTTATCCTCGGGCCGGACATCGCGCCCGGTATATCGCTCGACATCGCCGCGCGCCTCGATCCATGCCCGGCGCAGCGGCGCGAGACCGGCATTGATATCGGTCGTGACCTCGGGGTCGGTGTAAGGGCCCGAACTGTCATAGACCGGCAGCGGTGCTTCCCCGGCAGTGGGGTGCACGGCGATCTCGCGCATCGGCACGCGCAGACCTTCATGCAAAGCGCCCTCGACGTAGATCTTGCGCGACGCCGGCAGCGGACCGGTGGTGATCTTGGGGTTGGGGATGTTCATCGTTTCGGTGCTCCTCAAGCATTCAATCTCAAAGGACACCAATTGAGAGACGCTTGGGAAACCAAAGGCCGAACGGCCTTTTGTCATGGCCCGCAACGATAGAAAGACTCTTCCCGGTCTGCGCGCCTAGCTTCCTACGCCAGTATCAACTGGGTCAGGTTCAAAGGGTCGCGTCACCGGGTTTTCACCCTGTCAGCCTCTCAGTCCCCTAAGCGGGACTCCCCTGCGTGATCCTGTTGTAGGAGCGAAGTGCGAACCTGGCAAGGCGCGTCCGCGCGACATCCGGCGGTCGTGATCGGCGCGCCCGGCGTCAGCGGTTCAAAAGCGCGCCGTCCATCCCAGCGAAACCCCCATCGCTGAACGCTTCCCGGGTTCGTAGACAAGCCCCGCGCCGAGACGACCGATCCCCGCCGTGCGCGAATAGCCGAACTGAAGGTCGGGCTGAGGTGCTGCGCTTTCGATATTCACCGAGGAGGTCGTCATCACCACCTTGTCGGAGCGGGCGTTTCCGACGGCGGCCCCGACGGCGGTCGGCACGCTCATCGTCATCTTGCCCGAAGCAAGCGAGATCGGCGTCGAAATCCCGATGGAGACACGATCATCGCCGGACAGAAACCCTGTCTTGCTCAGGCCCACGGCATAGGCGTTCGAGTGCAGCCCGTTGCCAGAGCGAAGCAAACCGTCTCCGGAGAAGTTCGAACTGCCATTGGCCGCGGTGAACGCGAGAGAGGTGCCGTCACCGAGGGCGACGTTCATGCCGAGCTGAACGAAGCGGGTATCGCTGGACAGGCCGCCACCGAACGCGCCGCCCACCGAGGTTCCCAGGAAGCCGCCGCCTTCATGCAGGCTGCCGACGGTCATCGAGAGCTTGCCGGCGCCAAACCGGGCACTGAGCGAGCCGGCGATGTAATGCGAGGTGATATCGCCAGCCCCGCCGCCTGCCTGCGAAATCGACGCCGACAGCCCGCCGCCGAGGCCGATTTCGTAATGCAGCGCGGATGTGGCATCGAAAGATTTCAGGTATGGCGCGGCCATCGCGGCGCTGTCGACCCAGCCTGTTCCGGCAATCGCGGAACCGTCGCCGCGCGACAGTGACAAGGTGCCGGTGCCCGCGCTCAGATTGATCGCATCCGTCCGTCCCATCGCGAAGGCTTCCGTCGCGGCTCGGGCGGCGCTGGCATCCGCGTAATCCGCCACGAAGCTGCTGGTCGGCACATGATAGCCCCGATCATAGGCATCGGTGACGATCATTCGCTGGTTGGAGAGCGTCGCGCGCAGGGCCCCGGCCACGCCGCGGCTTGCGCTGATCGCGCTTAGGGCGGCGGGCACGGAGGGGCCGTCGAGAGAGCTGGTCGTCTCGACTTTCAGCGTCCCGGCAGGTGCCTGTGCCTGCCGCAGATTGAGCTCTCCCCAGCCATAAACCCGGTCGATGCCGACCGCGCCGAGATCGGTCGCACTGTTCTCGAGGATCTGCACGATTTGCTGACCTGTCAGCTCGGGGAATTCGCTCTTGAGCACCGCGACCGCGCCGGTGACATAGGGCGTCGCCATGGAAGTCCCGCTCATGTAGGCGTAATCGCCGCCGAGATCGCTCGGATAGGTCGAGAGGATGTTCACGCCGGGCGACGCGAGGCAGTAATTCATCGCCTCGCCGCAGCGGTTGGAAAAGCTCGCGATCTGATGGTTGCTGTCGACGGCCACGACGCCGAGGATCGAGCCGTCCATTTCCGGGAAGTATTCCGGCAGGCCGGCCATCACGCTGGGATTGGCGCCGCCGTCGTTACCCGCAGCGAACACGCTGACCATGCCCGCTTTCGCGGCTGCATCGAGCGCGTCGATCGTGGCCGACCCGAGCTGCAGGCGGATCTGGTCGGCGCTCGAAAACTGGTCGATCGTAAGCGTCTTGTCCGTGCTGTCCACATAGGACCAGCTGTTGTTCATCGAGGCGGCCCCGGCCTTGACCGACCGCGTGATCGCATCCGCATAGCTGCCCGCAGGCACCGAGCCTCCGACGCCTTTCAGGATCATCAGCTTGGACCCCCAGGCGATCCCCTCGATCCCCTGCCCGTTCTGCACACCGGCGATGATCCCGGCCACGTGAGTGCCGTGCCCGTCCGTGTCGGTGACATCGGAACTGTTGTCGAAATAGCTGTAGGAGAGGGCACCATCGATATTGTCGGCGAGATCGGGATGGGTCACATCCGCCCCGGTGTCGTAGACCGACACGAGTGTGCCGAACCCGTAGGCCCCTTCAGCATAACGATACGCCGCCTCGGTCTGAGCGAGACCGCCGCTCGCGTAATATTCCTTGGTCTCGAAGCTGCTGACGCCGCCGCCGGTCCCAAGACGCGGCGCAATGCCCGGCGATGGTGGCTGTGTGTCGCTCGCGCCTGAAGAACCCGAGGAACCGCCTCCGCCCGCCCCCGCAGCCGCGGCCAGCCCCACCGCACCGAGACCCAAGAGAAGCAGCATGCTGTTGGAGCCGGTCACCGTAGTGGAATTCGCGGCGATTCCCTGCGAAGAGGTGTCGGCCGCGCCGGGCGCCGCGGGACGGTCCTGCACCAGCCCGTAGGAGACCGTTGCACGACCTGCCAGCCGGATGCGCTCGCTGAGGTCCCGCGCATGGGCCGGGGTCACGACAAGCGACGTAAAAGCCGTCGCCGCCAGCAAATATCCGCCTTTCATCAAAAGCCCTTTCGCTGAAAATTCAGCCCGTTGAGAGGATATTCCGGTCATCATTGCCTGCATGGGAGCTGCGTTCCTGTACGTCCCCACGCGCGTCGACAGCGCCTGTTTCCGGTGCCAATCCAACACGTCGGGATTTGTTGACGGCGATCTATCGCGCCACCGAGAACTCGTAAGGGGGGTCACTTTGAGGCGAACGAGGTGCCGACGATCCTTCGCCGAACCTCCCGATGTCGCCTTCGCGAACGCCTTATGACCGAAATCGCGAAAGGGTGCCTGTCGGAAAAACGCCGAACACGAATAATTGAAGCCCGTCGCCAGTGGTCAGCAGGTCTGAACGGTGCCCTTCCGGCGCGGTCGCCGCGAGGCGTGCTTGAAAATCCGACGCGCGGGTCCGACTATCGAGGGCGCAGCACGCAGGGATGGCTTGACGATGGAAGAGGACAGCGCCGGAGGCAGCCCCGCCTGCTTCGCCCATCTGCTGGTCGACGGACACCCCGTCGATCCCGAGACCGCCCGCGACGTGGCGCGGTTCAGACGGGCCGAGCGCGCGCGGCTGCTCAAGTTACGCACCCTGCGCGCGGACCATCGAGAGCGCGCGACCGCCTGCCTGATCGAAGGTCTCGACCGGATCGTCGCCCCCCGAGCGGCCCGGACCGTCGCCGTCTACTGGCCGATCCGGGGCGAGCCGGACCTGCGACCGTGGATGTGCAGGGTCCACGAGGCAGGGGCGCAGATCCTGTTGCCCGTCGTCACCGCGAAAGATGCGCCGCTGGAATTCCACACTTGGAGCCCGGACTGCCGGATGGCGCGCGGCATCTGGAACATCCTCGTGCCGGCTTCTGGCGAACCCAGACGCCCGGACGTGGTGATCGCGCCGCTCGTGGGTGTCGACGAGACCCTTCACCGCCTCGGCAACGGCGGTGGCTATTACGACCGGACGCTGGCACTGATCGAGACGCCGCCGCGGACCATCGGCGTCGGGTTTGCGGGCTGCCAACTGCCCACGATCTATCCGATGCCCTGGGACGTGCCGATGGACGAGGCGCTCTTGTCGGATGGGACGCACCTGAAGAGGTAGCGCGCTGAAGTATCTGCCTGTCAGGTGACAAAAAAGCTCCCCTCAACGTTCACCGATCGCCACGATCGGCAGCCCGCGACATTCAGTGCTCTCAGCGGGGACGTGCGCAGCCATGGCGCTTGACAGCCTCGGCGCGCGTGAGCATTCGGTCTAAAAAAATGAAAATGCCGGAGGGTTTGCATCTTGCAGTTGACCAGACTTGTCTATTCATCCAGGCACCGCGATCTGCAGCCTGAAACCGTCGACGATATCCTCGAGAAATCCCGCATCAATAATTTGCGTGATGGCATCACGGGCGCCCTGATCGTCAGTGATCGCAGTTTCATGCAACTTCTCGAGGGTGAGCGGGACGCGGTCGCAAAATGTCTGCTCCGCCTGCTGGGCGATCCTCGGCACGACGATATCCGTATCTTATGTGCAGGGGACGCGGAACATCGCCTCTTCGCGGAATGGAGCATGCACCTGATCCAGACGTCCGGGATAAAACGGGAGATCCTGAGCCGCTACGAAATCGACGGCAGCTTCGCACCGGAAAAGATGACACAAGCGGCCATTGAGGATCTCTGCAAGGTTCTGTCGAAAGACGACTGGGAAGAAATCGCCGCCTAGCAGGGAACGACCTCGCCGATCGTTCCGAAGATACCAGCCTTCGTTGAGGCGTCCGCGCCTCCATCTCAAAAGGTTCGTCACCCCCCAGTGGGCGACATCCGCAGACCGGGGCCACCGCCCCGAGGAAGGTCATAGCGCCCGGATCACACGGATCTTCCCGGCTCTTTCCTTGGACAGCGCCAAAGTCCCGCTATGTCTACGAGGACTCTTCGAGGCGATGCGAAGGCGGAGAGACAGAAACGGGGCGCCGGTCGGAAGATCGTCGTGCCGATGGAATTGCGGCGTCCGGCTGTGCATTGCCGAGCCTGACGCACCAACAAGACGGAGATTTCAAGGTGAGTGATAGCGACGATTACGTGCCTCCCCGGGTATGGACTTGGTCTCAGGAAAGCGGCGGACGTTTCGCCAGCATCAACCGCCCCATTGCGGGTCCGACCCATGACAAGTCGCTGCCCGTGGGCGCGCATCCCTTCCAGCTCTATTCCCTCGCGACCCCCAACGGTCAGAAGGTGACGATCATGTTCGAGGAGCTTCTCGAACTTGGTCACGAGGACGCGGAATACGACGCCTGGCTGATCGATATCAGCAAGGGTGACCAGTTCGGCTCCGGCTTCGTCGAGATCAACCCGAACTCCAAGATCCCGGCCCTGATGGACCGCTCCGGTCCCGAGCCGATCCGGGTCTTCGAATCCGGTGCGATCCTGACCTATCTGGCCGAGAAATTCGGGGCGTTCCTGCCGACCGAGCCGGCCAAGCGCGCCGAATGCCTGTCCTGGCTGTTCTGGCAGATGGGCAGCGGGCCCTATCTGGGCGGAGGTTTCGGGCATTTCTACGCCTATGCGCCGACCAAGATGGAATACCCGATCAACCGCTTCGCGATGGAGGTCAAACGCCAGCTCGACGTTCTCGACCGCCGCCTCGCCGAAACGCCCTATCTGGCGGGCGACGAGTACACCATCGCCGATATCGCGGTCTTCCCGTGGTATGGCGGACTGGTGAAGGGATGGCTCTATGACGCGGCGGAGTTCCTGTCGGTGCATGAATACAAGAACGTGCTGCGTTGGGCCGACACGATTTTCGAGCGTCCTGCGGTGAAGCGGGGCCGGATGGTCAACCGCACGAACGGCGATCCGGCGGAACAACTCCACGAACGCCATTCCGCGCGCGACTTCGAGACGAAGACCCAAGACAAGGTCTGAGCGACCGACCCGTTTTGGATGATTTGGCCCCGGCGCAACTGTCGCGCCGGGGCCTTTGCATGAAGCGATATGAACGCGATCGCGACGAAACCGACCGGCACGAGGCCTGTCTTCGGGAACACGCGGCCTCCGGACCTGTTGTTTCTGAATGAGCAAGAAGATCGAACCATCGGCAAGCCACGCGGACGGGTCCGCGGCGACCTCGAATGACGCTCAAGCGGGGCCCGAAGCTGTCCCGACAATGATCGAGCGGCTGCAGCGGCTCACCGAGGGGCAAGAAACCATTACGCTCGGCGAACTGACCAGGGAAGTCGGCTCGCAGGGCCATGCGCCGCTGCTGATGATCGCCGCGATCTTCATGATCCTCCCGGTCGGCATGATCCCCGGCATTGGCGGTGCGCTCGGGACTCTGGTCGCGCTTATCGGGTTCTACACGCTCCTCGGTCGAAACGGCATCTGGTTGCCGGGCTTCTTGGCCAAACGCGAGATCCCGGCGGACCGCGTTCGCAAGGCGGCCGAAAGACTGCGTCCGGCCGCTGACTGGCTGCGCAGGCATATGCATCGCAGATGGGAGCCCCTCGCCCGCGGCAACGTCTCGATCTCCGCGATCGCGGTGATCCTCATCGTGACCGGGGGATCCTTGCTTATCCTCGGGGCCATCCCGGTAACGGTTCCCTTGGTCGGGCTTCCGATCGCGGCGTTCTCGCTTGGGATTCTGGCGCGTGACGGGGTGATCGTGGCCGTCGGTTACGCATTGCTCCTGATCGCTGGCGGCGCCGTCTGGCTGATGCTCTGAGCCGCAATCGCAGCACCAGTTCGGGCCAAGGATCGCTTGATCCGACCTCCCCCCACCTCCGCCTACACCACGTCCTCGGGCGCAAGGCGACAGGCCTTGGCGGGGTCGGTCTCGACTTGCAAGGTAGCGTGTCCGATCCCGTGATGTTCGTGCAGCTCATCGGCCGCGTTCAGCAGGAAAGCGTCATCGGGCCGACCCTCCGGCATCACCAGGTGGCAGGTGAGGGCCGTGTCCGTCGTGCTCAGCGCCCAGACGTGCAGATCGTGCAGGCTGGCGACGCCGGGCAGGTTCTCCAGCCGGGCCCGCACGTCCTCCAGATCGATCCCCGGAGGCACGGTATCCATCGCCAGCTTCACGCTGTCGCGCAGCAGGCCCCATGTGCCCACCAGGATCACCGCGGCGATCACCAAGCTGAAAACCGGGTCCAGCCATTGCCAGCCGAACCACATGATCAGCAGCGCCGCGACGATCACACCTGCGGTGACGGCGGCGTCGGCGGCCATGTGCAGGAAGGCGCCCTTGATGTTGAGGTCGCTGTTGCGGCCGCGCATGAACAGAAGGGCGGTGCCGGTGTTGACGATCAGCCCCACCACGGCGACCCAGAGGATGGTGTCGCTGCCCACGGGCTGCGGGTCGAGCAGGCGGCGAACGGCCTCCCAGACGATGGCGCCGACCGCGACCAGAAGGATGACCGCATTCGCTAGGGAGGCGAGGATCGGCGCGCGTTTGTAGCCATAGGTCTTGCGTCCCGAGGGCGGCTTGCGCTCCAGCCAGGTCGCGAACCAGGCGATGGCGAGGCCGAACACGTCCGACAGGTTATGCCCGGCATCGGCCAGCAGCGCGAGCGAGCCCGAGATCAGACCGAAGGCGGCCTCAAGACAGACGTAGAGCGTATTCAGTGCAATGCCGATGGCAAACGCCTTGCCGAATGTCGCCGGCGCATGAGAATGCCCCGGTCCGCCATGTCCATGGTCGTGGCTGTGACTGTGGTCGTGTGCCATGTCGGCGCGTGTTCCGGCGTTGCTGCTGAGCTCGTGGAGGCAACGACGGAAGGGGCCGAAGGTTCCTTGGCCTGGGTCCGGCCCCGTGGCGCATCGGGCGCGGAGCCATGGCAAAGGTTCGCATAGCCTGGTGGAGACGGCGAGCGAAGCCTCGCGATGACGCCACTTTGCGAAAGGCGTGCTGCAGGCGGAGGCTCCGTGGTCATTTCGTCCCGCGGAGCCTTCCGCGAGCATAGCATAGACCCGCGAGACAGCCGCGCCTCACGCCCTGCCCCGCCTGCCCGGATTCAGCGCCGGTTCATCGCATCGCGCAGCGCCGCGCCGAAGGCACCATTGCCGCTGTCTTTTGCTGGCGCCTTGCCTTGCCCCTTGCCGGCCCCTTTGCCACGGGGGCCTTGCGGGCCGGGTTTACCCTGATCCTGCCCCTTGTCTTGCCGCGCCGGGCCGTTGCCCCGCGCAGGAGCGCCGCCCTCGGATTGCTTGCGCATCGACAGGCCGATCCGTTTGCGCGGGATGTCGACCTCGGTCACGCGCACGCGCACCACGTCGCCCGCCTTCACCACCTCATGCGGATCCTTCACGAAGCGATCGGCGAGCTGGCTGACATGCACCAGACCGTCCTGATGCACGCCGATATCCACGAAAGCGCCAAAGGCTGCGACGTTGGTCACGGTGCCCTCGAGGCTCATCCCCGGCTTGAGATCCTTGATGTCCTCGACCCCGTCGGTGAATTGCGCGGTCTTGAAGGTGGGGCGCGGATCGCGACCGGGTTTTTCCAGTTCCGCGAAGATATCGCGAATGGTGGGCAGGCCGAACTCGTCGGTCACGAACTGCTCTGCACGCAGGCCTTTCAACGCCGTCGGCTGGCCCATGATCTCGCGGATGTCGCGGCCGCAGCTTTGCACGATCTTGCGCGCGACCGCGTAGGCTTCGGGGTGGACGGACGAGGCATCGAGCGGCTCTTCGCCATCGCGGATACGCAGGAAGCCCGCGCATTGCTCGAAGGCCTTGGGGCCGAGCCCTGCCACCTCCATCAGCGCGCGGCGCGAGGGGAAGGCGCCATGCGCGTCGCGATGCGCGACGATGGCCTGAGCCAGCGCGGGACCAAGCCCCGCCACCTGCGCCAAAAGCGGTGCGGAGGCCATGTTCAGGTCCACGCCCACCGCGTTCACCGCATCTTCGACGACCGCCTCCAGCGCCTGCGACAGGCGGCGCTGATCCACGTCGTGCTGATATTGCCCGACGCCGATGCTCTGCGGTTCGATCTTCACGAGTTCCGCGAGCGGGTCCTGCAAGCGCCGCGCGATCGAGACCGCGCCGCGCAAGCTGACATCCAGATCGGGGAATTCGCGCGCAGCCAGTTCCGAAGCCGAATAGACCGACGCCCCGGCTTCCGAGACTACCACTTTCGTCGGCGCGCGCACACCCGGCGGCAGCAGCTTCAGGGTATCCGCGACCATCCGTTCAGTCTCGCGGCTGGCGGTGCCGTTGCCGATCGCGATGAGCTCGATCCCGTGGCGCTTGACCATGTCGATGATCTTCGCCTCGGCGCCGCGCAGGTCCATCTTCGGTTGGAACGGGTAGAGCGTCGCGGTCTCCAGAAGCTTGCCGGTCGCATCGACCACCGCCGCCTTCACCCCGGTGCGGATGCCCGGATCGAGGCCGAGCGTCGCGCGCGGACCGGCCGGGGCAGCCAGCAGCAGGTCATGCAGGTTACGCGCGAAGACCTTGATCGCCTCGTCATGGGCGCGCTGACGCAGCTCACCCAGTAGATCCACATAGAGCGAGACCGAGAATTTCACCCGCCAGGCCCACCGCGCCACGTCGCGCAGCCACAGATCGCCCGGGCGTCCGGCCTGCGTGTCGAGGGTCGCTGCGATCTTGCCGATCGCGCGGTCTTCACCGGTCTCCGGATCGGGCGCGATCTCCATCGTCACGATCTCTTCCTTCGCGGCGCGCAGGATGGCGAGTGCCCGGTGGCCGGGAATGTCGGCCCATTTCTCGCGATGGTCGAAGTAATCCGAAAACTTCGCGCCCGCCTCTTCCTTGCCCGGCACGACGCGCGCGGCGATGAAGGCCTCGGCGCGCATGAAATCGCGCAAATTGCCAAGCAGCTCGGCGTTTTCCGACAGTTCCTCGGTCAGGATGTCGCGCGCGCCGGTCAGGGCGTCCTTCACCGTCGGCACCGCCTCGGTCACGTATTCTTCCGCCAGCACTTCAGGCGCGGCGTTCCGGTCTTCCTGAATGGCGCGCAACAGCGGCTCCAACCCGTTCTCGCGCGCGATCATCGCCTTGGTGCGGCGCTTGGGCTTGAAGGGCAGGTAGATATCCTCGAGCGCCGCCTTGCTTTCGGCCCGCGCGATCGAGCGCGCCAGATCGTCGGTCAGCTTGCCCTGCTCGCGGATCGAGTTGAGGATCGTCTCGCGCCGCGCCTCCATCTCGCGCAGGTAACCCAGCCGCTCCGAGAGCGTTCGCAGCTGCGTATCGTCGAGCCCGCCCGTGACCTCCTTGCGGTAGCGAGCCACGAAGGGCACGGTCGCCCCGCCATCGAGAAGCCCGATCGCCGCGGTCACCTGCGCGGGCTGCGCCGCGATATCCGTGGCAATGGTCTGCGCGATGCGGGCTTGGACGGGGGCGGAATCGGTGTGGGCCAAGGCTGTCTCCTGAAAGTCGGGCCGCCAGCAATACCCGCCTCCTCGAGCGGGGAAAAGGGGCAAGGCCGGGGGCGGGCCGGATTGCGCTGGTCTGTTGACGGACGGATCGGTTCGATATTGGTGTTTGCAGGGAGATTGGCTGCGCCTCTTGTCGCGAAGGCTCTCCATCCGACGGAGTTAGCGTGGTTCGGGACCCCGCCTCAGGCCTTGAGACGAAAATCGGACAGGAAAGCGGCAAGCGCGGAGACTGCCTGCCCCATATCGCCGGCGCTCGCATATTCGGCCGGGTTATGGCTGATCCCGCCCTTGCAGCGCAAAAACAGCATCGCGATCGGGCAGAGATCGGCCATGGCGGAAGCGTCATGCGTGGCCCCCGAGGGTAGCTCCGGCGCGGCCTCTCCGGTCACGTTGCGCACAGCTGCGGCGAGCCCCTCTCGCAGCGCTGCATCGCAGGCTTGGGCGGGCTGCGCATAGGTCTTCTCGATCTCGATCTGCGTCGCCGTCGCCTCCGCGATCTGCGCGCAGAGCGGGCCAAGCGCCGCGCCCATTGCGGCACGGGCCGGGTCTTCGGCGGCGCGGATCTCAATGGTCAGATCGACCCGCGCGGGAATCGCGTTGACCACGTTGGGCGAGACATCGAGCTGCCCGACCGTCGCCCGGATACCGTGATCGCGCGCCATATCGTGCACGCCGCGCACCAGATCCGAGGCTGCCAGCAGCGCGTCGTGGCGCATCTCCATCGGCACGGTGCCCGCATGTCCCGCCTCGCCGGTGATCGTGACACGATGCCGCTCGATCCCGGAAATCGCGGTGACGACGCCGAGCGGCTTGTCTTCGCCCTCAAGCACCGGGCCCTGTTCGATATGCAACTCCACATAGCCCGCGACACTGACCGGATCGCGCGCCAGCGCCGCTGTGCCCTCCGGGTCTCCGCCAAAAGCCTCGAGCGCCGCGCCGAGACTTACGCCCGTCTTGTCCACCATCGCGAAAACGGACGGGTCGAGCGTGCCAGCCAAGGCGCGCGGTCCGATCAGCGCGGTCGGGAAACGCACGCCTTCCTCATCAGCGAAGGCCAGCACTTCCACGGAAAACGGCAGAGCGCGATCGCCAATCGCCTCGAGCGCCAGGCATCCCAGCGCCACCCCCATGATCCCGTCGAACGCACCACCGGCACGCACGCTGTCCTGATGCGAGCCGATCAGCAGCGTGGGTGCCCCCTCAGGCCCTTCCCTCCGCCCGATCAGCGTGCCCGCCGCATCGAGCGTGACCTTGCAGCGCGCTTTCTGCATCCAATCCGTGATGATCTCCAGCGCCGCCTCGTGCTCTGGACCGAAAGGCAGCCGGGTCACGCCGGGACCGGGCTCGGAGACTTTCGCGATCGTCTCCAGCCGCTCTTGCGCTACTGCACCCCAATCCTGCATGGCACCACCTCTATTTATCATGATAAATAGTTGTCTACTCTTTTGATGTGAATTGGTCTAGGAGAAACGCCAGTGTGTTTCCCCAACAGAGATCCGATGCCCCGCAAGCCCGCCACCGAACCGAGACGCTCTCGCCCCGCCCGCGTCGCCGATCAGATCAAGGACTGGGTTGTCGCGCAGCGCCTGAAGAAGGGCGATCGCCTGCCTGGCGAGACGGAGATGATCGAACGGTTCGGCATGGCCAAGGGCACGATCCGCGAAGCGATGCGACTGCTGGAGGCCCAGGGACTGGTGACCACGCGCACCGGGCCGGGCGGCGGTTCCTTCGTGGGGGAAGTCAGCGAAGAACGCGCCAGAGCGCTTCTCGGCAACTACTTCTATTTCAAGGATCTCACCGTCGCGGATATCTACCAGATCCGCCGTGCGCTGGAGCCCGAGGTGGCGGCGAGTCTTGCCGGCAGGCTGTCCGCCGACGAGCTGGCCGAGCTGGAAGCGCTGGTCGCGCGCTACTCCGTCCCTGCATCCACGCCCGAGGAAGAACGCGAGCAGCATGTGCAATCTCTGCAGTTCCACGCAGCGCTGGCGCGGCATTCAGGCAATCCGCTCCTGTCCTTCCTGATCCGCTTCATGGCGCAGATCCTGTCGGACCTGACGGTCTACAAAAAGCTATACGCCCCGCCCAATCGCGAGCTTTGGGAGAGCGGGCGCAACCACCAGATCGCCCTGATCGACGCCCTGCGCGAGGGCCGCGCCGAGGACGCCCGCAAGATCATGGCCGATCACATGGCCACCGCCCAGCGCTTCATGGAGGCGCAGGAGGCGGAGGTGATGAAACGGTTCATCGCCGAGTGACGCGGGTCTTCGCGCCGAGCACCGCGCCCGAGCCTCGGGTGGGCGCTTTGTAACGCGTGTCGCTTAGTGACTTTTTTCGCAAATCCGAGAATCGGTGATGCCTGCGCCAACGCCGCCAATGCGCCCTTCCGGGGGGGGAGGGTTGGGCGCGGCCCCGGGCCGGTCACCCCGCGCCAAGTTCCGACCTACTCAGTCCCGGTCTCGGGCAGCGGGAGGGGTTCGGGCTCGACCAGATCGGGCGCGCGATAAGGGTCGTCGAGGGTCGGCACGACACGCGTCCAGCCGTGATAGGGCTCGGCCCGGGCGGCGGCGAGCAGGTCGGCCAGATCTTCGAGCGGTTTGGCGGAGCGGTCGATGCGCAGCGTCAGCGGCGTGGCTGCACGCGAGGCAACCAGCAACGCTGCCGAGAGCAAGCCGCGACTGTCGCCCCCTGCCCGCGCGCCCGCGACGAGGGCCGCCATCAGCCGGTCGGGCATCGCGCCCTTCGTTGACAGGTAGGTATCGCGCACCGCGGCGATTACCGACCAATCGGCGAGCATATTGCCCGAGACCACCACGCCCGGCCCTTCCAGCGCGCCACAGACCGGAACCGACATTTCCCCGGTAAAATGGCCCGTCTCTCCGTGCAGATCGATCGCGGCCAGTTGGCGGTGGGCGCGTCCGGTATCCGGGTCCGTCACCTGGGCCACAGCGTCGCCGGCGGACATCCCGGTCTTCATCTTCTCCAGCACATCCTCGCCCCAGAGCGTCGAAGGCGCGGTGCCCTGGCTTGCCGACAATCCCGATTCGGCCCCGCCGCGCAGCACCCAGCCTCCGACGCACAGGCTGCCCGTCATGGCCGCCCCGCCAAAGGTGCCTGTTTTTTCGTCATATGCCAGAATTGATACCGTCACGGCGGAACTCCGTTGATCTGCGCTCTTGCATTTATCATGATAATTTGCCCTCATGCAATCATCACCAATAAAAATCAGCCATGCTGAACAGGAGAGGTAACATGACGAAACTCACCCTTACGCGGCGCGGTCTTCTGATCTCGGGCGTGGCGACGGGCGTCCTGATGGGAACCGGTCTGCCCTCGATGGCGGCGACCCCGCCAGGCGTTCTGGTCGTCGGCCAGATCGCGGAACCCAAGGCGCTCGATCCGGCGGCCGTCACCGCTGTGAACGACTTCCGCATCCTGATGAATCTCTATGACGGGCTGGTGCGCTACAAATCCGGCACGCTCGAAGTCGAACCGGCCCTCGCCGAGAGCTGGGACATCTCCGACGATGGCAAGACCTACACGTTCCATCTGCGTCAGGGCGTGAAATTCCATGACGGCTCGGATTTCGACGCCGAGGCGGTGAAGTTCAACTTCGAGCGGATGCTCGACGAGAACCACCCCTATTACCACACCGGCCCCTTCCCGCTCGCCTTCTTCTTCTCGAGCGTGGACACGATCGACGCGAAAGACCCCCAAACCGTGGTGTTCACGCTGAAAGAGCCCTATGCGCCCTTCCTGTCGAACCTCGCCTATCCGACGGGGCTGATCGTCTCGCCGACGGCGGTGAAGAAATTCGACAAGGATTTCGGTCGCAACCCGGTCGGCACCGGCCCCTTCACCTTCAAGGAATGGCGCCCGAACGAGGCCGTCGTGGTCGAGGGCAACCCCGATTACTGGGACACGCCTACCTCGCTCAAGGCGGTCATCTTCCGCCCGATCACGGATGCCAATACCCGCGTGGCCGAGATGCTGGCCGGCGGGATCGACCTGATGGTCGAGGTGCCGCCCGTGGCGCTCAAGGAGTTCCAGAACGACAAGTATCACCTTGTCGAGCAGGCGGGGCCGCATCTGTGGTTCCTGATCCTCGATTGCGCCAAGGGGCCGTTCAAGGACAAGAAGGCCCGTCAGGCCGCGAACTACGCGATCAACAAGGAAGCGATCGTCAACGACGTGCTCGAAGGCACGGCGACGGTCGCCAACGGCCCGACGCCCGCCGCCTTCGCCTGGGCGCATGACGACAGCCTCGACCCCTATCCCTACGATCCGGAGAAAGCCAAAGCGCTTCTGAAAGAGGCTGGCGTGGCCGAGGGCACGGAAGTGACCTTCTACGTCACCGATGGCGGCTCGGGGATGCTCGACCCGGTGGCGATGGGCACCGCGATCCAGGCCGACCTGAAGGCGGTGGGGCTGAACGCAAAGATCGAGACTTTCGAGTGGAACACCTTCCTCGGAAAGGTGAACCCAGGGCTCGACTCGAACGGGCAACATGTCGACATGGCCGAGATGGCATGGATGACGAACGACCCCGACACCCTGCCCTATCTTGCGCTGCGCACCGATGCCTGGCCCGACAAGGGCGGGTTCAACTCGGGCTATTACTCGAACCCTGAGGTCGACAAGCTGCTCGAAGAGGCGCGCACCGCGACCGATCAGTCCAAGCGCGCCGAGCTCTACAAGAAGATGCAGCAGATCGTGCATGACGACGCGCCTTGGGTCTTCGTGGCGAACTGGAAGCAGAACGCGGTGACCAATGACAAGGTGTCGGACTTCACGCTGCAGCCCTCGTTCTTCCTGCTCCTCAAGGACGTGACGAAGGCCTGATCTTTCCGGGGTGCGCGGGCCACGACAGGCCCGCGCACCCCTTTTTCCATCCTTTGCGCGTCACCCAAAGGGAGACCAATGGGCAGCTATATCCTCAAACGGCTCTTGCTGGCGGTGCCGGTGATCCTCGGGATCACGGTGATCGTTTTCCTGATCATGGCGATGATCCCGGGCGACCCGGCCACCGCGATCCTTGGAAGCTATGCCACCCCCGAGAACGTGGCGCGGCTGAACCGCGATCTGGGCCTCGATCAGCCCTTGGTGGCGCGCTATTTCATCTGGCTGGGGAACATGCTTCACGGCGATTTCGGGCAGAGCTTCTCGCTCAACCGTCCCGTTATCGACGAGGTGCTGGAGCGGTTCAACAACACGCTGATCCTTGCAGGTACCTCCTTCGTTCTATGCACGGTTTTCGGCATTCTCGCAGGCGTAATTTCGGCCGCGCGTCAGTATGGATTCGCCGACAAGGCACTCACCTTCGTGGTGCTTCTGGGCATCTCGATTCCGTCCTTCTTCCTCGGAATGATGATGATCCTGATCTTTGCGGTGGACCTGCAATGGCTGCCGGTCTCGGGGATGTATGCGATCTATGGCGGCGGCGACCTGCCCGACCTGATCCATCATCTCACGATGCCCGCGCTGGCACTTGCGGTAGTGGCGACCGGCGTGGTGGCGCGGCTGTCGCGCTCGGCCATGCTGGAGGTGCTGCGGCAGGATTTCATTCGCACCGCGCGGGCCAAGGGTGTGAAAGAGGGCCGCGTGATCTGGGGCCATGCCCTTCGTGCGGCGATGGTCTCGATCATTCCGGTGCTGGGCATTCAGGCGGGCTTCGTGCTGTCGGGCGCGGTCTATATCGAAATCGTCTTCCAGTGGCCCGGCATCGGGCGGATGCTGGTCGATGCGATCTTGCAGCGTGATATCCTGCTCGTCCAAGGCGGCGTCGTCTTCGTCGCCAGCTGCTATGTCATCTTCAACATCATCGTCGATGTCGCCCAGAGCCTTCTAGACCCGAGGATCAAGACATGAGCGCGTTCTTCAAACTTCTCGCGCGCAACCGTCTGGCGCTGGGGGGGCTGATCGTGATGGGACTGGTGGTTCTGATGGCGCTGATCACGCCGCTGCTGCCGCTCGCCGATCCGGATGCGACGAACACCGCGAACCGCTTCCTGCCGCCGTTTTCCGAGGGCGCGTTTCTGGGCACGGATGCATTGGGGCGCGATCTGCTCTCTCGGCTTCTCTGGGGCACGCGGTTGTCGCTGGCCGTGGGCTTTGCCGCCGCGCTTTTCGCGGCCGTCGCGGGCGCTGCGGTCGGCATCATCGCGGGCTTCTATGGCGGGCGGACCGACAACATCATCATGCGCGCCGTCGATATGCTGATGGCGTTCCCGTATATCCTGCTGGCGCTGGCGATCGTGGCCGCTCTCGGCCCCGGCCTCGTGAATGCGTTGATCGCGGTGGCGGTGGTCAATATCCCCTTCTTTGCGCGCAACATCCGCGGCATCACCGTGGGCCTCGCACATAAGGAATTCGTCGATGCGGCGAAGCTCGCGGGCATGTCCAATGCACGCATCATCACCTCGGAGATTCTGCCCAACGTGGTGCCCGTCATCGTGATCGCGATGTCCACAACGATCGGCTGGATGATCCTTGAGACCGCCGGCCTGAGCTTCCTCGGCCTCGGCTCACAGCCGCCGCAGGCCGATCTCGGGAGCATGCTGGGCGAGGCGCGCTCGGCGCTGATTACCAACCCGCATACCTCGGTCATTCCCGGCCTCATGATCCTGATCATTGTGATGAGCATCAACCTGCTGGGCGACGGCGTGCGCGACGCGCTCGACCCGCGGCTGAAATCGGGCGCGCTGAGCCGCCCCATGGCCGCGACCCGCGTTGAACGCAAGGACCGTCCTGCGCCCGAACAGCCGACCGACGGCATCCTGAGCCTTGAGGAGCTGCACACCCAGTTCCACGTGAAGGACCGCATCTACAAGGCTGTTTCGGGCGTCTCGCTGTCGGTCAAACCTGGGGAATGCCTCGGGGTGATCGGCGAGAGCGGCTCGGGGAAATCGGTGACGGCATTGTCGATCATGGGGCTCGTGGCGTCACCGCCCGGCGTCATCACCGGGGGCGCTGCACGCCTTGAAGGCCGCGACATGATCGGCGCGCGCTATGGCGATCTGCGAAGTCTACGCGGTCGCCGCGTCGCCTATATCTTCCAGGACCCGCTGGCGACGCTCCACCCGCTGTACAAGGTTGGCGATCAACTGGTGGAAGCGATCTCGTGCCATCACCCGATCTCGAAATCCGAAGGGCGCGAAAAGGCGATCGAACTCCTGAAATCCGTGCGCATCCCCAATGCGGAGAGCCGCGTGGACAGCTATCCGCATGAGATGTCGGGCGGCATGCGTCAGCGCGTCGGCATCGCGATGGCGCTGGCCAACGACCCGGACGTGATCATCGCGGACGAGCCCACCACCGCGCTCGACGTGACGGTGCAGGCGCAGATCCTTTCGCTGCTCGACGATCTGCGGCGGGAACGCGGGCTCGCGATCATCTTCATTACCCATGATTTCGGCGTGGTGGCCCAGCTGTGCGACCGCGTGGCGGTGATGTATGCGGGCCGGATCGTCGAGGAAGGCCCGACGATGGAGATCCTGCGCGCGCCCGCCCACCCCTACACGTCGCGCCTGATCGCCTGCGTGCCTGAACTGGGCGAGGGCAAACGCAAGCTCGAGGCGATCCCGGGCCTGCCGCCTTCGGTCGACAATCTGCCGGCAGGCTGTGCCTTTGCGGATCGCTGCCTGAAGGCGCAACCAGCCTGCAAAGAAGGCGAGATACCGCTCGAGGGGACCGGATCGCGCACCGTGCGCTGCCTCTATCCCGAGCCCCGTTTCGCGGAGGAGACCGCATGAGCATCGCCCTGCAGATCACGGACCTGTCGAAGACCTTCCCCCTCGGCAAGAAGCTGTTCGGCGGCACGAAAGGAGCCGTGAAAGCGGTCCACCCGATGACGCTGAGCGTGCAGACAGGTGAGACGCTCGGCATCGTGGGCGAGTCCGGCTGCGGCAAGTCCACGCTGGCGCGGATGTTGGTGGGCCTCCTGCCGCCCACCACCGGCACGATCGAAATCGAGGGCTCGGCCCTCGACAACGCGGACCCGGCCGAATTCGGCAAGCGCATTCAATATGTATTTCAGGACCCGATCAGCAGTCTCAATCCGCGCAAGACGATCCGGCAGATCATGGATGCGCCGCTGAAGCTATTGCACGGAATGGACCGCGCCGCGCGCGAGAAACGTATTCTCGAGATTTTCGACAGCGTGAACCTGCGCGCCGATTTCCTCGACCGGTATCCGCATGAGTTCTCCGGCGGTCAGGCGCAGCGCATCGGCATCGCACGCGCGCTTGCGGCGCAGGCCCGCATCCTGATCCTCGATGAACCCGTCTCCGCGCTCGATGTCTCGGTGCAGGCGCAGGTGCTGAACCTGCTGGCCGATCTGAAACGCGAATTCGGACTAACCTACCTGTTCATCAGCCACGATCTGGCAGTGGTCGAGGCGGTCAGCGACCGGATCGCGGTTCTCTATTTTGGCTCGGTGGTCGAGGAAGGCCGGGCCGAGGAGATTTTCGCCCATCCGCGCCACCCCTACACGAAGCTGCTGGCGGAAAGTGCGCCCGTAGTCGGTCGCGCGCTATCGGACCCGGAGCAGGGCCAAGCGGAACTGCCGAACCCGCTCAATCCGCCGAAGGGCTGCGCCTTCGCAAAACGCTGCCCTTATGCGAGCGAGCAATGCCTCGGCGCTCCCCCGCCCCTGACCGAAATGGGCGCCGATCAGAGGGTCGCCTGCTATCACCCCCTGCCGCCACCCGGGCACCTCTGACATTACCCTGATCGGGTGGCGGAGTTGATTTCCAGAATTTCCGCAGGCGAGTAGGGCTGTCCAGTCTGGTCCACGAGGTCGTGGAACCAAGCGCCGTCCTCGCCGATCTTGGTCGTGCCTGACACACCGTCGGGCCAAGGCAGCCAGGTTTGACTGCGGCCGCGCACGAAGCCCCATTGCAGCGCTCCGACGCCGGTTTCGCGAAACAGCGGGATCTGCTCGGCGATCGTGCTGTCGAGACTGCGTGCCATCCATTCAGTGCAGATCAAGGGCCGCTTCAGCGCGCTGAGCGCCGCGATCGTCGCCTCCATTCTCGCGCGCGGCACATAGGCGTGGAAGGTCAAGACATCGGAGAGCGCGAGCGCGGTTCGGTCAATCTCCGTCGCGTAGGATGTGCCCTCTCCAGGCACCGACCACGCGGCCACGGTAAGCGGCTGGCTCGGGGCGCACTCCCGCGCCCAGGCGAAGCAATCACGCATCAGCGACAGGCTCGCTTGCTCAAGCCTATCTGGATAGCTCTCATAGCGACCGGAGCGAAAAATCATCCGGTTTCCCGGCTCGTTATAGAGATCCCACAAGATGACGCGGGAATCTGCGCGGAACCGCATGACGATCGCGCGCAGATAGGTTTCCAGCTCGGGCCGACGGGACGGATCCTCGACGATCGCTCTGCCGGGGCTGCCCACGGCGCGACTGTTATGGACGGCGGGCACGGGGTCGGGCTGTGGCCCGGGCGTGGCCGGCTCGCCAGAGAATTCGCAATCGTCGAACGGGCAGAGGATGACGCCAAGACCGTGCGAAGCCGCGATGGCCAGAAAGCGGTCCACCCGGTCGAGCAGCCCGGTCCCCTCGGCCTGCCAGACGACGAAGGGCAGATTGACGCGCACGACGTTGAACCCGATCTCGCGCGCCCAGCCCAGCTCGCGTTCGATGACCTCGGGGGCGAAATCCGCGCCGCGCCAGAACTCGACGAAGTTGACCGCGACGCTCGGCAGGTAGTTGAAGCCACAAAGCCATCCGATCTCGCGGCGCCATGCCCAGGCGCGTTCAACGCTCCACCGGTCTGCCTGCTCAAGCCTGTCGTCTTTCATCATATCCTCATGGGGCTGGGAGGTCCGGAGGCGTGCCGGTCGGACGCCTCCGGGGGTGACTGCGAACGCAGCCGGTTACTGGTCGAGGATGTCCTGCACCTCGTTCTGCGCTTCGGCGAGGGCCTTCTTCGGGTCCTTTCCGGTCAGCCAGATCGATTGCAGGTTGCGGTTCAGCGCGTCCTGAATCTTGCTGTATTCCGGCGACGCCGGCGTATCGCGCGCGATCTTCTCGGTGCCCACGTATTCGGCACGGTGCGGCAGATCGCGATAGGCCTTACTCTCGAGCACCGACTTACGCACCGCCATGTGGCCCGTGCGCGCCCAATCCGCGTCGTGATTGTAGATGAAGGCTGCGACCTTCAGCGCGGCCTTGTATTTCTCGGGGTTCCGATCCTTCAGCGTCGAGGGGATCGCCCAGGTGTGGTTGTCAGCCCAGGTGGCGGGCTGGTCGAAGAGCTGCGGGAAATCGGAGACGTAGTAGTCCTTCAGCCCGGTATCGGGGTTCTCAGCCTGCTTGGTATATTCGTTGACCACCCAAGTGCCGTTGACCAGCACCGCCGCATTGCCATTGAGGAATTCCTGCTGGCTGTCGGCATAGTTCAGCTTGGGGTTGGCATAGCCGCCATCGAAGAGCTGGGTGATCGCCTTGACCGCGTTGAGGGCCTCGGGCGTATCGATCGTCGCAGTATCGCCGTCGAAAATGTTCGAGCCCTGCTGCCAGATCAGAGACAGGACCAGCCGCACACCGATCGGGAATTGCGAGAAATCGGCGGCGAGATAGTCCTTGCCGGTCGCTTCCTTCACCTTCTTGGCTTGGGCGAGCAGTTCCTCGGGGCTGTGGGGAAGGATCGGCTTGCCGTCCTTCACGAGGCCCGCCTGCTTCATGATGTCCATGTTCACGTGCCAGAGGTTGGCGTGGAAATCCATCGGCACGGCGACGATCTTGCCGTCATATGTCACGGCCTTTTTCGCCCCCTCGGTCCAGTCGGACGTGTCGATGCCCGCGGCTTCGAGGTCCGGCCCGATATCGGCCAGAGCGCCCAGCGAGGCGAATTCGGGGATCGAGGAGCGGTGAATGACGAAGATATCGGGCGGATCGCCCGCCGCGAACATCGCCTTCACGTGGTCGTAGTAATTTCCCCAATCGGTCGGCAGAGTCTTCACCGTCACATCGGGAATTTCCTGGCTGGCCGCATTGATGATCGACTGGATGATGCAGGCTTCGCCGACGCTGGTATGCGTGTCGGTTCCCGCATCCTCGCAGGCGCCGAAGAACCGCGCGAGATTGACGGTGACGGGCTCGGCCGCAGCCGGGCTTGCCAGCCCCGCCGCAAGCGCCAGGCCCAGAGCAAGATGTTTCATGATTTCCTCCCGTTTGAATGGGGCAAGTGCGCCCCGGTTATCCCTTGCTTCCGCCTACGGTCATCGCTTGCACGACGTAGCGCTGGAAGATCAGGAAAAGGACGACGACCGGAAGCGAGGCGATCACACCCGAGGCCATCACGCGGCCCAGCCCTTCCGATTGCGCGAAGTTCGATTGCAGGCTCGCAAGGCCCAGCGTGATGGTGAACATCTCCTTGTGGCTCGCCGAAACCAGCGGCCAGAGATAGTCGTTCCACGCGTAGAGAAACGTCAGGATCGCGAGGGTCATCATTGCGGGACGCGCGAGGGGCAGCATCACGAACCAGAAGATTTGGAACGGCCCTACCCCGTCGATGCGCGCAGCATCCTCGATATCCTTCGGCGCGGCCTTGAAGAACTGCATCATCAGAAAGACGCCGATCGGCACTGCCACCCGCGGCAGGATCAGCGCGCCATAGCTGTTGTGCCAACCGAAATTGGCAAACATCGTATAGAGCGGAATGAAGATCGCCTGTTCCGGCACCATCAGACCGAGCAGGATGAAGATGGTGATGGCCGTCTTGAACCGAAATTGGAGCCGTGCGAGCGCATAACCTGCAGTCGTCGAGACGGCGAGCACCGCGAAGGTCATGCCCCCCGCCACGACGATCGAATTGAGAAACCAACGCGGCGTATCCCCGAAGGAAAAGAGCTTCGCGTAATTGTCCCACGTGAAGGGGATCGGAATCATCCCCAGCCAGGTCGAAGCGGTGGTTCGCGCCAGAACCTCGTTCGGCTGGAACGAGAGCGATACCATCCAGAGCGTCGGCACGAGCCAGATAAAGGCGGGAACGGCGAGCGCTATGCAAAGCCAGTAATAGCTACGTTTCGACGTCATTCGCTTTTCTCCCGACCGATGAGGAACTGGATCACGGCGAAGACGCTCATGATCGCGAAGAGAAAGACCGCCATGGCCGAGGCGCGCCCGATCTCGCTGTCGCGGAAAGCCGACTGGTAGATGTAGCGCACCAGCACCTGCGTGCGGTCATCCGGGCCGCCCTGCGTCATCAGGTGCGACTGCCCGAAGACCTGGAAATGCAGAATGATCTGCAAGACGACGACGAGCGTGATGGTCCGTTTGAGGTTCGGCAGGGTGATGAACCAGAACGATTTCCATCCTCGCGCATTGTCGAGGGCCGCCGCCTCGTAGATTTCGCGGTTGATGTCCTGCATCCCGGCGAGGAACAGGATCATGGCGATGCCGAGCGACCACCAGATCGTCGTGACCACGATCGCCAGCATCGCGAAATGCGGATCCGTGAGCCAGCTGACCGGAGACCCGCCGAATACCTGGATCACGTTGTCGATCAGCCCCTGCGTAGGCGAGAACATGATCTGCCAGATCAGGGTTACGACCGTCACCGAGAGAACCTGGCTCAGGAAGAACAAGGTGCGGAACACGGCCATCATCCGGGTCTCGCGATTGAGCGCTGCCGCCAGCAGAAGCGCCGCAATCGTGGTGCCGGGGGCTGCGAGCGCCACGAACAGCACCGTGTTGCCGACGGTCGGCCAGAACCTGCGATCGAACCAGCGACCGCCTTCACCGGGCGTGAAGCCGAGGAGGAGAAAGATGAGTAGCGCCGCGATCGCGATCGGGATCGCGCTGCGGCCACTCAAACGACCCGCCCGGTGAAGTCCAAACGCACCGGCCAGAACGGCAAGCGCGAGAAGCTGAATGAGGGGGTGCGAGACCGGCCCCCAGGTGATGTTTCGTCCCCACAGCATGTGAACGTAATTGTGCAGCCCGACCCATTTCGCCGCCGCGGGGTTCATCGCCACCGCGAGGAGGTTCCAGTCATGCAGGCTGATCCAGACGCCTTTGAAGAAAGGGTAGACGAGAAAGGCGCAATAGGTGGCGAGAAATGGGGCCAGAAGCGCCCATGCCGCCTGCTGCTGCGAGAGCGTCCTTTTGCGTTTCCCGATCGTTTGCCGTGCCATGCGCCTCCTCCCAAAGCTCGCATTAGCCCTTGTGCTAATAATATTAGCAATGTCAGATAGAGACCGTCGCCTGTCAACAAATTTTCCTCGGACCCTGGATTTCCCCGATGCAAGAGCCTGAAAAGAAAAAGCAAAAAAAAGCGAAAGTGACGATGAAAGACGTGGCTCTCGCAGCCGGGGTGTCGCAATCGACGGTATCGTTCGTGCTGAACGGGCAGGAAGACATGCGGATCGGCAAGGAGACTCGGGATCGGGTTCTCAAGGCCGCCGAGACATTGGATTATCGATACCGTTCTGCCGGGCGCCCGCCGTCGCGCAGCCGCCCGACGACTTACGGCTTCATGATCGACGAAATCGCGACGAGCCCCTTCGCGTCCATCTCCATCGAGGCGTTCCAGGAGCAGGCCTGGTCCGACGGCGCGCTTGTCGAGATCGCAATGACCGGTGGCGATCCGGGCTACGAGCAGCAGGTCCTGCAGAAATGGCAACGCGACGGGATCGACGGGGTGGTCTATGCCTCGATCCTGACGCGCGAGGTGTCACCACATCTCGCGCTTCGCAAGCATCGCGCTGTGCTGCTCAATTGCCATGACAAGGAAGGCCTGTTCCGCGCGGTGGTGCCTGCGGAGCGGCGCGGCGGCCACGCCGCGACCATGGCCCTGATCGGCGAGGGCTATCGACGGATCGCCTTCATCGCGGGTGAAGCCTGGATGGAGGCGTCCGAGCAGCGTCAGGAGGGTTTCATCCGCGCGATGCACGAAAGCGGATTGGAGCCTGAACCCGAGTTGATCCGACAGGGGAATTTCATGCCGAGCGGCGGCTACCGCGAAACCCGCGAGTTGCTCTCCCTCGATGCGCCCCCCGAGGCGATTTTCTGCGCCAACGACCTGACCGCACTCGGGTGTTACGAAGCGCTGAAGGAACACGGCGTGCACGTCGGAGCGGATATCGCCGTGGTCGGTTATGACGACCAGGAGATTGCGCAGCACCTCTCGCCCGCGCTCTCGACGGTGCTTCTTCCGCATGGCGAGATGGGACGATGGTGCGCCCAGCAGCTGCGGGCGAAATCGACCCTGCTTCCGCGCGTCGAGCGCATGGCCTGTCCTTTCGTTGCGCGGCAGTCGCATTTGAGAGCGCCACTTACGACCGATTAAAGCCTCGCTTCGGCTGGCATCACGCTTCCATGGAGCCTTCGCTTCGGTCTGACCCTCTCGGCCACATCCCTCCGACGGTGGAAGCTGGCATTCAAGCACCGACCTCGGGCGCCTATTGACGGAGCGATATCAAAGGTGCGTCCGGCGTCCGCCGAGCCGGTGCAGGCCGGCTTTCGACGAAGACGCCATTCATGACCTTTCAGACCAGTGGGACCGCTTTCAAGACGATGTCGTCCAGCCCCTCGCCGCCGGCGGCTGCATAGTCCCGCAACTGCGCGCGCATGCGCGGCTCCCAGAAGTCGGCGATGTGGGCGGCAACTTTGGCGGGGGCATCGTCGCCCGGCTGGGTCTTGAAGAAGGTGGCGATCTGGTTCGCCATGCGGATCATCTTGTCAGGCGACATTTGCAGCCTCTTCATTGATACGATTTGGATGGGAATAAAGGCCAGCCACCGGCCGCGGGTGGACGCGGCAAGTGTGATCCCAGCCCGCTCGACAGAGAGCTGGGAGCTGATTGCAACCGCGCCGTGGCCCGCCTGGATCAGCGCCACTTTGCGCGGGCGCCCGGCCCGGCGCCCCGACATGCGTCCGCAAACTCATTCCGCCGCGGGCAGGATGCGGCGCGAGCGTTCGGCCTGTGCCGCGTAATCCTCCTGCCAGTCCGTCGGCCCGTTTGAGGGCGAGACCTGGACTGCCGTTACCTTGTATTCCGGGCAGTTGGTGGCCCAGTCGGAATAGTCGGTGGTGATGACGTTGGCCTGCGTATCGGGGTGGTGGAAGGTCGTGTAGACAACGCCAGGGCTGACGCGATCTGTCACCTTTGCCTTCAACGTCGTCTCGCCCGACCGCGAGGCCAGCTTTACCCAGTCACCATCGTTCAGGCCACGGTTCTCGGCGTCATGCGGGTGGATCTCCAGCACGTCGCCGTCATGCCACACCACGTTGTCGGTGCGCCGGGTCTGGGCCCCCACATTGTATTGCGACAGGATGCGCCCGGTGGTCAGCAGCAGCGGGAAGCGTGGGCCGGTCTTCTCGTCTGTGGCCACGTATTCGGTGACGATGAAACGCCCCTTACCCCGCACGAAGCCGTCGACATGCATCAACGGTGTGCCCTCCGGGTGGTCTTCGTTGCAGGGCCATTGGATGGAGCCCTTTTCCTCCAGAAGGGCGTAGTCCACACCCGCAAAAGAGGGCGTCGTCGCAGCGATCTCGTCCATGATTTGGCTGGGATGGGTATAAGACCACCCTGCCCCCATGGCATTCGCCAAGAGTTGCGTGACTTCCCAGTCAGCGTAGCCATTCTTGGGTGCCATGACCCGACGCACGCGATTGATGCGGCGTTCGGCGTTGGTGAAGGTTCCGTCCTTCTCGAGGAAAGTCGATCCCGGCAGGAAGACATGGGCGTAATTCGCCGTCTCGTTCAGGAAGAGGTCATGCACGATAACGCAGTCCATAGCCGCCAACCCGGCCGCCACATGTTTGGTGTCGGGGTCGGATTGCAGGATGTCCTCGCCCTGACAATAGAGCCCCTTGAAGCTGCCCTCGACTGCCGCATCCAGCATGTTGGGGATGCGCAGGCCGGGCTCCGGGTCGATCTGAACGCCCCAGATGGTTTCGAAAATCTCGCGCACCTCGGGCAGTTTCACGTGGCGATAGCCCGGCAGCTCATGCGGGAAGGACCCCATGTCGCACGAGCCCTGCACGTTGTTCTGCCCGCGCAGCGGATTCACGCCCACACCGGGACGGCCGATATTGCCGGTCAGCATTGCGAGGTTGGCAATTCCCATAACGGTGGTCGAGCCCTGCGAATGCTCGGTCACGCCCAGCCCGTAATAGATCGCGCCGTTGCCGCCACGGGCAAAGGTACGGGCCGCAGCACGCAGTTCCTCAGCGGGAACGCCGGTCAGAAGCTGGGTCGCCTCGGGGCTGTGTCGGGCCTCCGAGACGAACTCGGCATAGACCTGGAATTCGTCCCAGTCACAACGTTCGCGGATGAACGCCTCGTCCATCAGGCCTTCGGTGACGATCACGTGTGCCAGGGCGGTGACGACGGCGACGTTGGTGCCCGGCGTCAGGGCCAGATGATGAGAGGCCTCGATATGCGCCGATTTCACAAGGTCGATGCGGCGTGGGTCGATCACGATCAGCTTGGCCCCGGCGCGCAGGCGCTTTTTCAGGCGGCTGGCGAAGACCGGATGGCCGTCGGTCGGGTTCGCGCCGATGACGATCACCACATCGGTTTGCTCGACGCTGTCGAAATCCTGTGTGCCAGCGCTGGTGCCAAAGGTCTGGCCCAGCCCGTAGCCGGTCGGCGAATGGCAAACGCGGGCGCAGGTGTCGGTGTTGTTGTTGCCGAACACCGCGCGGGTCAGTTTCTGCACGAGGAAGGTTTCCTCGTTGGTGCAGCGGCTGGAGGTGATCACTCCGATGGACTTCTTGCCATAGGTGTCCTGCAACGCGCGCAGGCGGTTCGCGGCAAAGGTCAGCGCCTCGTCCCAGCTGACTTCGCGCCACGGCTCGTCGATGGTGTCGCGGATCATCGGGTTGAGGATGCGGTCGCGGTGGTTGGCATAGCCATAGGCAAAGCGGCCCTTGACGCAGCTGTGCCCACGATTGGCCTTGCCGTGCTTGTAGGGGACCATCCGGACGAGATCGTCGCCCTGCATTTCCGCCTTGAACGAGCAGCCCACGCCGCAATAGGCGCAGGTGGTCACGACGGACCGATCCGGCGTGCCCATCTCGATGATGGATTTTTCCTGCAAGGTCGCGGTCGGGCAGGCCTGCACGCAGGCTCCGCAGGACACGCAATCCGACGACAGGAAGTCATCGCCGGCGCCACCCGCCGACACGCGGCTGTCAAACCCGCGCCCCGCGATGGTCAGAGCAAAGGTGCCCTGCACCTCTTCGCAGGCGCGGACGCAGCGGTTGCAGACGATGCACTTGGACGGATCGTAGCTGAAATACGGGTTGGAGTCGTCCTTGGGCAGCCATTCGGGATTGGCCTCGCCGCTGGTGTTGCGGGCGGAGAAGTGATTGGCCAAGCCGCCGTTTTCCGGCGCCTTGTAGCGCACGTCGCGCAGCCCGACAGCGCCCGCCATGTCCTGCAACTCGCAGTCGCCATTGGCCGAGCAGGTCAGGCAGTCCAGCGGATGGTCGGAGATATAAAGCTCCATCACGCCCTTGCGGATCTTGCGCACCTTGGTCGAGTTGGTGTCCACCACCATGCCCGGCGCGACCGGCGTCGTGCAGGAGGCCGGGGTGCCCCGGCGGCCTTCGATTTCCACAGCGCAAAGGCGGCAGGATCCGAACGCCTCAAGATTGTCCGAAGCACAGAGCTTGGGGATTTGGATGCCGATTTCGGCAGCGGCGCGCAGCACCGACGTGCCCTCGGGCACCGTGACCTCGAACCCGTCGATGGTCAGGGTGACCGGCTTGCCCTTTCTGGCGGGCGTGCCCATGTCGCGGTCGACTGGAATGATGAAATCCTTCATTCGGCGGCCTCCTTCAGGCGAGCGAAATCGTCGGGGAAATGGGTGACGGCGGACATGACCGGAAACGGCGTAAAGCCTCCCAGCGCGCAGAGCGAACCGTCCTTCATCGTCTCGCACAGGTCGGCCAGCAGCGGCAGCGCGTCGGCGTCGCCCTGTGCGATGCGGTCGATGGTTTCGACACCGCGCACCGCGCCGATCCGGCAGGGGGTGCATTTGCCACAGCTTTCGATGGCGCAGAACTCCATCGCGAAGCGCGCCATGCCCAGCATGTCGGTGGTGTCGTCAAAGACGGTCAGGCCCGCATGGCCGATCAACCCGCCCGCCGCGTCGAACTCCTCGTAGCCCAGCAGTGTGTCGAACTTGCTGAGCGGCATGTAGGCCCCCAGCGGCCCGCCAACCTGCACCGCCTTGACCGGACGGCCCGACAGAGTGCCGCCCCCGAGATCGTTGACCACCTCTCCGAGGCTGATGCCAAAGGCGGTTTCGAACAGCCCGCCGCGCGCCACGTTGCCTGCGATCTGCAGCGTCACGGTCCCACGCGACCGGCCAAGGCCGAAATCGGCATAGGCCTGCGCGCCCTTTTCGAAGATTACCGGCACCGTAGCGAGGCTGATGACGTTGTTAACCACGGTCGGGCGTCCAAGGAACCCCTCGAGCGCGGGCAGCGGCGGCTTGGCACGGACTACGCCGCGCTTACCTTCGAGCGAGTTGAGCAATGACGTTTCCTCGCCGCAGACATAGGCGCCCGCGCCTTTGCGGATTTCCATCTCGAAGGCGCGGCCAGAGCCCAGAACGTCAGGGCCCAGCAGCCCCTCGGCCCGGGCGACCTCCACCGCACGGGTCATCACGGCAATCGCGTCAGGATATTCCGAGCGCAGGTAGACGTAGCCCTTGGTGGCACCGACGCCGATCCCGGCGATGGTCATGCCCTCGATCAGGGTAAAGGGGTCGCCTTCCATCAGCATGCGGTCGGCAAAGGTCGCGCTGTCGCCTTCGTCGGCGTTGCAGACGATGTATTTCTGCGGCGCGTCAGCATCGTGCACGGTCTGCCACTTGATGCCGGTTGGGAAGCCAGCGCCACCCCTTCCGCGCAGGCCGGACGTCTTGACTTCGTCAACGATCTCCTGCCCGGTCATCGCCAGCGCGCGGCGCAGCCCGGCAAGGCCACCATGCGCCCGATAATCGGCCAGCGACAGCGGATCGATCACGCCGACACGGGCAAAGGTGAGGCGGGTCTGGCGCTTCATCCAGTCAAGGTTTTCGACCGGGCCAAGCGCCTTGGCGCTGCTACCATCCAGAATACCCGCCACATCGGACGGCTCGGCAGGACCAAAACCGTGGCGCACGCCATCCACTTCGACCTCGACCAGCGGTTCCAGCCAGATCATCCCGCGTGAGCCGGTCCGCACGATCTGTGCCTCGGGGGCCGCAGCGCGCAGGGCGGAAACCACTTCCTCGGCCCCCAGTGCCTTGGCCGCGCTGTCCATCGGAACGTAAATTTTCATGCGTCGATCTCCGCCAGCAGCTTGTCCAGTTTCGCGGCATCGACGCGCCCCACCACCCGGTCATCCACCATCGCGGCGGGCGCACAGGCACACATCCCAAGGCAATAAACCGGCTCGATCGTCACCGCGCCATTGGCGGTGGTGTCGTGCCATTCGAGCCCCAGCTTGGCCAGCAGCGCATCGGCCACCGCCGCGCCGCCAACCGACCGGCAGGCCTCGGCGCGACAGATTTTCAGAACATGACGCCCGGCGGGCTTTTCGCGGAAGTCATGGTAAAAAGTAATCACGCCATGCAATTCGGCGCGGGTGATGTTCAGGGCATCACAGATCGCCCCGTGAGCCTGCGTGGGGATATACCCGAACGCCTCCTGCAAAGCATGCAGCATCGGCAGAAGCGGCCCTTCGAGGGCGCGGTGGGCGTCGACGATCCGAGCGATCTCGTCGCCGTCGATAACGGTGGCAGGCTGGGCCATGGCTGTCGTCCTCCAATTTGGCATACGTTGGCACACGGTAGGGAGCGCTGATCAATAACGGCGTTCCGTGGGGCGATAGGAATTTTGGATCAAGCGGCGGGCAGGCGCCTGGCTTCGGCTAGAAGCGCCGACAGAACGGGGGTTCGCGGGTCACGCTGCGGCAGGATCAGCGCGACCTTCTGTGGCCGCGACGCGCCTTCGAGCGGCACCAGCGCGACGTCCTTGCCGCCCGCGACGAACTCGGCCACGTCCTGGGGCAGCACGGTCATGCAATGGCCCGACGCCACGCTCGCGACGAGCGCGATGATGGAATTCGCCTCGATACGGGTCGCCGGGGTGACGCCGCTTTCGGCAAAGAGCCGATTGATGATCCGCCGGTTCTGCATGTCAGGTGTCAGCAGTGCCAGCGTCTGCCCTTTCAGGTCGGACCACGACATCTTGGGCTTATCCGCAAATGGAGAATTGCGGGCACAGACGACTATATAGCTTTCGTCATAGAGTTCTGCAGTATCGACCCGGCCGAGAGGCTCGTTTTCCAAGTAGGAAATCCCGGCATCGGCCTCGAAATCGTCGAGCATTTGCAGGATCTCGCGCGAGTTGCGCGACAGGATGGTGAAGCGCACGCCCGGATGACGCTTGGCGAAGGTGGTGCAAAGCCGCCCGGCCCAGGTCTGCGCGGTGGGGATCACCGCCAGCCGCACCTCGCCAGTCAAGCCGTGCCGACTGTTCCGCATCTCGTCTTGCAATTGCCGCGCATCCTCGACGATGCGCTTGGCCCAGGACAAGGCGGTCTGGCCTTCAGGTGTCAGCCCGCCAAACCGCGAGCCACGATGCACCAGCTGCACGCCCAGCTGCGCTTCCAGCTGCTTGATCCCGGCGGACAGCGTCGGTTGCGCGATATTCATCCGCTCGGCCGCACGCCCGAAATGCCCCTCTTTGGCCAGCGCGATGAACATTTCCAGCTTTTCCAGCATCGGCGGTCTTTCCTGCGGCGCTCACATAGAAGGCCGGGGCGCGCAACGCACGCCCCGGCCCGATTTCATCATTCACCCGGAACGGCTTGCAGTTCCGGTTCGTCGTGGTGGTGGTGTTCCTTGACGGGCTTCATCATCAGGTTGGCAAAGAACGCCACGACCAACAGCGCCGCCATGCAATACATGGTGGTGTTGTAGAGCGACGGGGTCGGGTCAATCGTGCCGGCGGGCGCGATTTCCATCAGCTTGGCGATAGTCACGGTCTTGGCCGCGGCCAGCTGATCCAATTGCGTCAACGGGGCGCCGAATTTCTCGGCAAAGGCCGCCGGATCGACCTTGGCGGCCAGATCCTGGATCGCGTTCGTCACCGACATCTGCCGCAGCGAGGTGATGGCCAGTGGCCCCAGCACGCCCGCGGTGGACCACGCCGTCAGCAGCCGCCCGTGGATGCCGCCCACATGCATGGTTCCGAACATGTCCGCGAGGTATGCCGGGATCGTCGCGAACCCGCCGCCATACATCGAGAAGATGATCATCGTCGCGGCGTAGAAGCCGATCAGGTAGACGATCGACGGGTTGGTGGCCACGGCTGTGGCGAAATAGGGGATCGACAGATACAGGATCGTGCCCAAGAGGAAGAAGCACATGTATGTCGCCTTGCGCCCGATGTAGTCCGAGGTCGACGCCCAGAAGAAACGCCCCACCATATTGAAGACCGAGATCATCAGCACGTAGGTCGAGGCGAACGCTGCCGTGACCACCAACGGCATCACCGTGCCGAAGATTTCCGACATCATGGTTTTGGCCACGCCGATCACGCCGATACCGGCGGTCACGTTGAAGCACAGCATGAGCCACATCTGCCAGAACTGCGGCGTCTTCAGCGACTGATCGATATGGACGTTGTTCTGAGACACCATGCCCGAGGCGACGGGCTTGGGCTGCCATCCGGCGGGCTTCCAGTCTTCGGCAGGCACGCGATACTGGAACGAGGCCAGGATCATGACGATGAAATAGACGATGCCCAGCGTCATGAAAGTCTGTGCCGCCCCCGTATTGCCGGTGCCCACGACATAGACACCCGCCTGACCGCCGAAATCCGCTGCTTGCGCGGCACTGGCCACCACGACCTCGACCTTGCCCGCGGCGGTTTCGGCAAAGACACGACCGTTCTCGACCACGGTCGCGACAGCGTCTCGCGCGCCGAGGAAGTCGGGGGCCTTCTGGAACACGCCCAGCAGCCAGCCTTGCACCGGAGCCGCGATCATCGCGCCGCCGCCGAAGCCCATGATCGCCATGCCCGTCGCCATGCCCCGCCGGTCGGGGAACCAGCGGATCAGCGTCGACACCGGCGAGACATAGCCCAGCCCCAGCCCGCAACCGCCCAGCACGCCGTAACCCAGATAGATCAGCCAAAGCTGGTGCGCGGCGATGCCGAACGAGCCGATGATGAAACCGCCGCCCCAAAGGAACGCGGCCACCACGCCGACCATGCGCGGCCCGACGTCTTCCAGCCACTTGCCCGCGAAGGCCGCGGCGAGGCCCAGAAACACGATCGCGACCGAGAAGATCCAGACGACCGAGCTCAGCGACCAGTCTTCGGCGGCGGGCGCGACCACGCCCAACGCGCGGGTCAGCGCCGGGTTGAACACCGACCAGGCGTAGACGGAGCCGATGCACAGATGAATGGCGATGGATGCCGGCGGAACCCGCCAGCGGTTGAAACCGGGTTCGGCGACGATGTGGCTTTTGTGCAAAAAGCCCAGCGCCCCGCCAGAAGCGTTGCTCATTTAGTTTCCTCCCATGTTCTTGACGGAACGCCCCGGTCTCCTCCCCGAGCCGCTCCGGCGGCATGCAACGGCATGCGCGGACATAAGCAGGCAATTCAGCCCTTGCGTTGTCAAGAAAATTATTATTTGTTATCAGTTACTTATGAGGACACAATGTCCTGCCGCGCTCTCTCGCTTTCGAATAAGTTGGACATTTTGTCCCGACCCACCCGACGCGGGTCCGCGAAATCTGGTCATTGTGTCCGGATCAATCGGCAACAGCGGCGGGCAGGACGATTTCAAACCGGCTGCCACCTCCGGGCATCGAGCGCACGGAAATCCGTCCGCCGGCGCGACTCACGAGTTGCTGGCTGATCGACAGGCCCAGTCCCGTGCCCTGCGCCTGCTTGGTGGTGAAAAACGGGTCGAAGATGCGCGGTAGGACCGACGGGTCGATGCCGGTGCCGGTATCCTCTACGCTCAGAATGACCTCGCCGGCGTCCTCGGCCGTGGCCACGCGAAGTGTCCCGCCGCCGGGCATGGCTTGGACTGCGTTCAGTATCAGGTTGACGATGACCTGCTGCAATTCCGTCCGCGACATATGTACTTGCGACTTGCTCTCGGTCTCAACCACACTGGTGATGCCCGCCGCCTGAATCTGGTGCCGGGTCAAGACGAGGCAATCACGGGCTACTTGCGAGAGGTCCACCAGCCTGTCTGCGCCGGAATATTCCTCGGGGCGCGCGAAATGCAGCAGCTTCGAGACGATGACACCGATGCGATAGACTTGGTCGTCGATCAGGCGGAACTCTTCTTCGGCCCGGCGGCCGTCCTCGCCAAGGTTGCTGCGCGCAAGGTCCAAATTGCCTTGGATCACCGCGACCGGATTGTTGATTTCATGCGCGACAGAAGCCGTGATCTCGCCCACGGCGGCCAGTTTCTCGGAGATGATCAGGCGTTCGGTAGTTCGCTCCAGCCGCTGGTTGGCCTCGTGCAACTCGCGGGTGCGCTCCTCCACGCGGTGCTCCAGCGTCTCACCCCATTGTCGCAGCTCGCGGTCGCGTTGTTGGAGCCGGTCTAGCAGGCTGTCGAAATGTCGTGCGACCTGTGCGATCTCGCCATCCGTTTCGACCGGAGCGTTGCGTGCCCCCAGATCGCCGCTTTCCACCCGGTCGATGGTGCGGGTCATCCCTTCGAGCGGGCGAAAGATACGCCGGGCCCATCGCAGGAAAACAGGAACCGACGCCAGTGCGATGAACAGGAACGCAAGGCTCAGCGTGATGACCGAATTGCGCTTGGCCGCGCTGAACGGCGCTTCGAGAAAGCCGACATAAAGCATCCCGACCGGTGTGCCGAAACTGTCGAGAATGGGTTCATAGGCCGAGATATACCAGTCATTGACGACAAAGGCGCGATCCAGCCAGATGTATCCTTCGCCCAGAACCCGTGCGCGGACCGCGGCAGAGACACGCGTTCCCAGCGCCCGCACATTCTCAAAGAGGCGGACATTAGTGGAAATACGCACGTCATCCAGAAACAGCGTCGCCGTGCCTTGGCTACCCTCGGGCAGGCTTTCGGCGCGGTAGACGAGTGCGTTGATCGTATCGATGAAACCGAGGTTTCGGTTCAGCAGGACGCCCCCCGCCAAGGCCACCCGCGTCCCGTCCGGAAGCGTCAGCGGGGCGGCTGAATGAATGACCATGCCGCGCGTCTCGACGGTGCGCTCCGTGGGCACCGCGCCGCGGGTGGGAACCAAGGGAATTTCCGCTTGCGCAGCCAGATCGGGGGATATCGCTGCCAAGGTATCTGCATCGAACACGTCGATCTTGCTTTGCCACTTCCCATCGAGCGCATCTTTTACGACGGGCCACGTCGTATCCCGCGTGATATGCAGGAAATCGAGCCCGAGCCGCGCACGTTCCTCCTCCAGAAAGGCGTCGGTCGTGCCGTTCTCGAGCGCGGTTTGCAGCGCCACAGACCGCGCGACGGCATCGATATGCTCACCAGAGGTCTCAACCAGCCGCCCGAGATATTGATCCGCGATGGTCAGGTCGCCGGTGACCTTGTTGAGCAGGATCGCGTCCACCTTGCCCGACCAGCGCCAGATGGTGCCGCCCAGCAAGACCGGCAAGAGCACAAGCATCGGCAGCAGCGCGATCACCAGCAAGCGCACGCGGACGGATCGCAAGGCTTTTGGCGCGCGCAGCATTACCTACAGGCCCCAGGCCGCGCATTTTCGGTCAATCGTCTTGCGCGAGACACCCAAGCGCCGTGCGGCCTCGGCCCTGTTACCGCCAAGCGCCTCGAGAGCGCGAAGAATTTCGCGCTTTTCCATGTCCTCCAGAGGCGCGATTTCGCCCGGCGCAATGGCGTCCCCGAGCGTTTCCAGCCGGAACCGCCCAAAGATCAGCGCGCGCTCGACAAAATTGTGCAGCTCACGAATATTTCCAGGCCAGTCGTGGCGCAGCATGGCCGACCTGACTGCGGAGGTCATCTCGACCATCGGTAGGTTGAGCGCTGCCGCGATTTCGGTCTGGAACAGCTCGGCGAGGTCCAGAACATCGGTGCCGCGATCCTTGAGAGGGGGCATGGCCACCTCGATGACGTTGATGCGAAACAGCAGGTCCTCGCGGAAATGACCCTCTTGGACAGCCTTTTGCAGCGACTTGCTGGACGCGATGACAAAACGCAGATCCAGTTGCACGTCGCGGCCGGTGCCGATGGGTCGGATCACGCCGTCTTCGAGCACGCGCAGAAGCGCCGTCTGCGCGTTTGCGCTCAACTCGCTGACATCGTCAAGGAAAACGGTCCCTCCCGAGGCCTGAGCAAGCAATCCTTCGCGTCCGGCCTTTGCGCCGTTAAAGGCTCCGGCGCCGTGACCGAACAATTCGTATTCGATCATGTCCGCCGGAATGGCGCCGCACTGGATCGCGACGAATGGGGACGCGCCGCGCCCGGACCGGCCATGCAGATGGCGCGCGGCGACTTCTTTGCCCGACCCGGACGGGCCGGTGATGAGCACCGGCGTCGACAAGGGTGCCACACGCTCCAACAGCGCTCGGACCTCAGCAATTACAGGCGAGGCCCCGATCAGTTCCTTGCGGCGATTGCCGCTGGCGGCCGTCTCCAGTTCCCGCCGCAAAAGCGCATTTTCGCGTCTCAACTTCGCCAGTTCCAGACACTTGCGCAGAGCGTTCAGGATCTGGTTCGAGCGGAAAGGTTTGATCAGGAAGTCAGAGGCACCCGCACGCATGGCTTCGATCGCCGTCTGCAAATCGGCATAGGCCGTTATCAGGATCGTATCGGTAAAGCCGCCCTTGGAGCGCTGCGCCTGAAGCCAGTCGAGACCTTTCTGCCCCGGCATGATATTGTCGAGAACCATTATGTCATATTGGCGCACCGCGAGCATCGCTTCGGCGGCGCGGGTGTCTTCTGCGCTGTCCACATGGCGTGCGAGGGGATTCAGCGTGTTGACGAGGAAATGTCTCATCCCCGGCTCGTCATCGACGATGAGAATACGCGCCGCCCTGAGCGGATCGCTCCCGTCCTCGGGCGCTTGCAGCATGCATTCCTCCCAATTGCTGCGGCCAGAAGACTATGCAATTTCCTGCAAGTTTTCCCGCACACTATATCTCATGCGCCAAACGGTCAGAAATTCAAGGCTGGCATTCCTTTTTTCGGAAGCGCATTTATCGGCAAGCTTTACCTTTCGCGGCGAATGTCGGCACACTACGGATATTTCATGACACGTATTCTCCTTCTTGCTGCGGCTTTGTCCGGCCTGCTGGCCGGACCGGCTGCGGCCGAAAAGCAAATCTACAATGTCACGCTGGGCCGCCGCCCCTTGGGCTCGCTGCAATTCGAAGGACAAGGCAGCAATGCGACGCTGCGGCTATCGCTCGACAACACGCCGTTCGGCTTGGACGACGGAACCTTCGAGGCGGTGACGCAGGCCAGAGGTAATGAGGTCGATTACCTTGGGACGAGTCGGGGCAGCGAAACACGCGATATCGCGATCGTCCGTAAAGCGGACACCGTGACGGCCGTGACGATTACCCCACACTCTGAAATGACCGAGATGACGGACGCCAGAAAAGTCCCCCCCGGCGTGATCTCCCCGACCGAATTCTTCGCAAAGCTGGCAAACAGTAAAACCTGTCCTTCGCCGATGGCCATGTATGATGGCCGACGCGTGATTCAGATGGCCACGACGGCGAAGAAGCAAAACGATGACACGGTGATCTGCGACATGTCCTACAAAGTTGCCATGGGGCCTGGGTATGTCTTTCCGCTTTACTTCAAGTCGTTCGATGTGCAGCTTGCTTATACCGCCCGCAAGCTCGCCACATTCGCCATGAGTGCCGGTGGGTTCACGGTGCGCCTGATCCGGCAGTAGCCACAAGCCGCAGAAAGTTCAGCCCATAGAAACCTAGAAGTCTTCGGCGCATGGCAGCTGTGGGCGCTATGAACGGCAGCCCAAGTAATCAGATCGCTATAGCGTCGGAAATCGCGAGGTCTTCTTCGAGTTCGAAACCAGACTATCGAGTGCAGGCCATTTTCGTGCGACCGAGCAGTCGAACCGCGCGCTGATTTCCTGTCTTAAGGTGGAACCGGGCAACTTTGGTCCGGCGGAAAGAATGCGTGCCGAATGAAGCAGGCGCGCAGACCTGACAATCTTGCCTTCGACGTGCCGCGCAAGGGAAGCGAACTCCTCAGAAGATTCGCTGCCCGACCCGCATGACGTGTCGGATATCTGGTAGTTTGGGGAAAGGAGCCCCGGCGGGGTCCCAGGCCAATTTCGACCGAAATGCCAGCAGACCCAACGCAAGATAAGGCAAAAGTTTCGCTAAATATCAGGTATTTAAGTGGTGCCCGGAGGCAGTTCTGGTTTCCCAGTTGTGCTCCCGTTACAGGCATCGCGTCAGCTTCAAGCCTCAGCAAACACAGGGGTAATCGCATCTCTCAGTTGGGGTCAACAGGTGCCGCGTGTTCTACGGCTTGTTCTACGGCAGCGTAGAGCCGCTGAGACGAACTGTGGTGGTCGACGTGATGACCGGGGGCGGAACCCCACTGTCGGGCGCAAGCTGACCCTGCGGTGTATCCCAGACGTTGTCGCAGTGTTTCTCCAGAGTGGGCAGAAAGCATACCCCACGGGGGAAACGCAAGAAGGGCCAACACTGGCGGAGCGGTCTGATATGCGACCCCAAAAACGTCCCGGTCATGCCGCAAGCCGAGGCTCATCGAGGATTTCTCCGGTTGGTGGCTCTGGCGCAATACCCCTGACCACATCGACGACGCTGGCTTTCCAGAAGTGTCGGCAGTAGCGGTCTGCTGCTTGAGAGATGGTGCAGTAGGCCGAAGGACAACGCCTCCAGAAGAGTTGTTTCCTGTCTGGATCAGGGCGGAGCAGGATTGGGCAGGTCAGTATGGCCCGCACCTTCGGGCATTCCCCGCTCCGAGCAAGGTCCACAATGTCTTTGATGTAGCCCAAGCGTTCAAACGGCGGCAGCGTATAGAGGTGCTCTGCCATCCTCATTGCAAGATCGAAAAACTCCAGCTGTTCTCGATGGACATCCCTGTTGTTCGCAGCATTTGCCGGGGTCTTGGCGCGAGCGTTCGTTTGAGAGTGAAGCTTGCGGCAGGTGGGAGAGCAGAAGCGCTTGTTGCTACGGAATGGGAAAGACGCCCCACACTGGGGGCAAGTGCTGTGGTTCCCTTTCTCGCTGACGTATGGCTTCATCCATTTGTTCAGCGCAGCGCTCGCCGAGTTGGCATTGGTCTGGTCTCCCTTGTTGTATCGCGGGAAGGCGAACTCGCTGTCCTTGACGCTGTCGTGGACACGCTGAGCGGCCCAGAGCGCTGCGCCCACGAGCGGGACCTTCCGGTTGCTGCCTGCCGTCTTCAAGCGCCGCCACGGATGCTCTCGCACGACCACATGCGGAATTGGATCATCGAGCTTGAGATCCTCCCTCAACAGACCTGCCGCCTCAGCGAGGCGCATCCCGGTGTCGGACACCAAGGCAACCAGCCAGCGCAGATCATCGTCGAGCTTGCGGCACTCGCTCTGTAGGGCGCGAATGACGTCGAGCGGCAGCGGTTCCCGATCCTCAACACCTGCGTTGCGGTCGTAGTAGACCCTGCCGAATGGGTTCGTGATGTCGATGCCGATCTCGGCGGCAGCAAAGTTGATGACTGAGCGTACCGTTCCGAACACGCGCGTCATGCTGCTGCCTGCCAGTCCGCGCTTGATCAGATCGTCGCGGAAGGCGTTCGCGTCTGCTTTGGTGTAGGCAGTGATGTCCTTGTCGCCGCAAACGTCGATGACATACCCGCAGGACCGCTCAGCAGCGCGGTGGAAGGTGACCGGACGACCCTGACCCTTGAGCCGCAGGTAGATGCCCACGGCTTCCGAGAGCTTCACGGTTTCAGCTGTAGCGGCGGGCATGGCCATCATGGCAGGGACAGCGTTGGTGTTCTGCGCCAGGCGCAGCATGTGCTTCCCCGGTAGATCGCAGTTGTTGATCCTGAGGAAATACCAGTGCTCGTCGAGCCGCTGTGCTGCTCTCAAGGCGCGGGAGGTGGCGACGGATGCCGACCTCGTACGCAGCGAGAAAGAGATTTTCGGTGACGTGTAGTGGTGCAGCAGGTCTTTGGGAACGCGCCTCACGAAGTAGTAGACGCCATCTTTCACAAATGAGTGCGGTACAGGTTTGTTCTCCGCCATGTTCTACGGTAGCTCCATCTTGCGATAAAGCTGAGGCAAAACAGTAGCTTGGCGGATGCTATGGTGCCCGGAGGCTCCGTCTGTATTGGGTTGTGTTCCCGTTACAGGCATCTTTGCCGCTGATAATCTCAGTAAAGC
>NZ_NBNY01000008.1:0-54274 GCF_002213165.1 Thioclava sp. F1Mire-8
GGCAAACGGCTCTGCGTCATCGACCCGAAGCAACACTCGATGTCGGACGCCGTCGCCTTCATGACAGGCGCCAAAACACCCGACGGCGCGACAGAGGCGGCCTGAGCGATGAGCACGACCGAGGCACAGCTGGAGGCCATTCTCGATCTGGTGGACAGGCAGCCCCGCGACCACGGGCGAGTTCTGATTGGCATCGCGGGGCCGCCCGGTTCGGGGAAATCGACGATGGCCGAAGCCGTGACCGCGGCGCTGAACGCCCGCGGGCGGGCGGCGGATGCGGCGGCGCTGGTGCCGATGGACGGGTTCCATCTCGACAATGAAGAACTCGACAGACGGAACTTGCGCGCGGTGAAAGGCGCGCCCGAGACCTTCGATGTCGCCGGGTTCAAGGCATTGGTGCGCCGGTTGCGCGATGACGGGAGGGAGATCCGCTACCCGCTGTTCAGCCGCGCGCAGGACCGGACGCTTCCGGAGGCCGGCGTGTTGAGCCCGGACCGGCGGATCGTGATCGTCGAGGGGAATTACCTGCTGTTCGGCGGCGGCGACTGGGCCGGGCTCGCGCCGTTGTTCGACGCGACGGTGATGCTCGCGCCGCCCATGGAGGTGCTCAAGGCCCGGCTCGTCGCGCGCTGGATCGAGCACGGGCTATCCCCCGAGGACGCGCTTGCCCGGGCGAGCCGGAACGACCTCGAAAACGCGCGCCGCGTGCTTGAGCAGAGCGTCGAGGCCGACCTCATCCTCACCGGTCACTGAACCGTCCAGCCGAGTTGACGACGAAAGGAAACGACATGAAGATTTTCGCTGACACCGCCGATATCGAGGCGATCCGCGCGCTTGCGGAGGCGCATCTGATCGACGGGGTGACCACCAATCCGAGCCTGATCGCCAAGAGCGGTGCGCATATCCGCGACGCGATCGCCGAGATCGCCGCGATGGTCGACGGCCCGGTTTCCGCCGAAGTCGCGGGCACCGATTACGAGACGATGATGCGCGAGGCGGAAGTGCTCGGGAAGATTGCGCCCAATGTCTGCATCAAGGTGCCGCTCACGATGGCGGGGCTCCGGGCTTGCCGCACGCTGCGGGAAGAGGGCCGTGAGACCAACGTGACGCTGTGCTTCTCGGTGAACCAGGCGCTCCTCGCGGCGAAGGCAGGCGCGACCTATGTCTCGCCCTTCGTCGGGCGCCTCGACGACATCAACCTCGACGGCACCCAGCTGCTGCGCGATATCCGGCAGGTCTTCGATGCCTACCCCACGCTCGATACGCAGATACTGGCGGCGTCCCTGCGATCCGCAAACCACGTCACCGGCGCCTTGCTGGCCGGGGCGGATGCCGGTACGATGCCGCCCGGCTTGATCGGGGCGCTCGTCAAGCATCCGCTGACCGACAAGGGGCTCGAAACCTTCACCGCGGACTGGGCTGCGACGGGGCAGAGCATCCTCTGATCCGGGTCGGGGTTATCGCGACGCAAGCGCGGCTGCTACCAGACGTCTCCCGTGAGCGACGCCCGGCTTCGCGCGCCGACAATGACGAAGGACCATCCCGCAAACTGCGAGCTCCGCACGTGGGCGCCTGAGTTCGCATAGCCGAGATGGCCCTTCGATCGACAGATCTCCTTGTGTCCACGGATCGACCATCTGCGGTTTGCATCTCTCGATGCCTCTCCCGGATGGCGTTCCGTTTCCACTCCTCCCATCGATGTCTTCACTCTCGCGGATTCGCGGCGCCCCGGCATTGACGCTCGACAAGGCGCGGGGCTGTGGAGTGCTGATCGCGGTCAATGCGCGCCGCCCCGGGTGGGGCAAGCTGCGGGTCTGACTCGGTTCAGGAGGATGCCATGAAAATCAGTGACGCGATGCACGAGCCCGCCGCATGGGCCGATGCCGACACCCCGGTCAAGGAAATCGCCCTGCAGATGGAGAAGGACGATATTGGCGCCGTGCCGATCGGCAAGGACGACAAGCTCATCGGCATGATCACCGATCGGGATCTCGCGCTGCGCGTGGTCGCGAAGGGGCTCGACCCGGCGAAGACCCGTGCCGAAGAGGTGATGACGCCCGGGGTCGTCTATTGCCGCACCGACGAGACGATCGAGGACGCGGTGCACCTGATGGATCAGCGCAAGATCCGCAGGCTGCCGGTGCTGGACGACAAGAAGCGGCTGGTCGGGATGTTGAGCCTCGGAGACGTGGCGCACGGGACGTCGTTGCAGATCGTGGGCGAGATGACCCGCGCCGTCGCCAATCACCACAAGTGAGTGCGACAGGGCGGCCTGAACGCCGTGCCCCTTGGCCTGTCTCAGCGCGGGCAATCGGCGACGTAATAGGTGTCGTCGCCGTTCGAATAGGCGCAGCGATCGGTGACGCTGTTCTGCGCCACCAGAACACCGGCCGCGGCTCCCGCAAGCGCCGCGATGATCCGCCAGTCCCGGTTCGCCTCCAGCGCGTCGGCGGTGATCAACCCGGCCGCGGCCCCCGCGGTCAGCCCGACCGCCGTGCGCTGCTGCGGCGTCAAGGTTTCGCAGCCCGGCAAAAGCGTCAGAACGACCAGCGTGGCGGGCAGAAATCTACGGCACGTCATCGGAGATGTCCTTTCGTTGCAAACAAGCCCCGCGAGGGTCGCGTGCCGCCGCGCGCCGGTCATTGTCGAGCGTCAAGCCTTCGCGGGCGGTGCGGGCCCCGTGTCGAAAGGCCGCTGCTCGGGCGTCGTCAATGCTTGCCTCCGCCCAGATCGGAAGCCGGAGCCTTCACGAGCGGTCCGCGGTGGGCCGCCTCTTGCGTTCACGGGATCGAAGATCACCTGAGCGTCTGCCGCGACCGCCCAGCCGGTCGAAAAAGCGAACGTTTTCCAATTTTTCGCCACAATCTGCAAAAAATCACAAGTTTCCGAAAACGCGACGCAAACCCCGGCCTCAACCACCGGAGATACCGGGTGACGTCGTGGTGAAGACCGGCTGCGACGTTGAACGAGGAGGAGGTTCGATGAGTCAGCAATTCTTCGCCCCCAAGGACAGCACCGGACGACCGATCAGGCTACCTGTCGCCTACCGGAGAACGGTCAAATGGCTGCCCAAAATTGGCGACATCTTCCCGAATTTCACGCTTCCGAGCACGCAGGGAGACATCGATTTCTGGCCCTGGGCGGAAGGCAACTGGGTGCTGCTCTTCGGTCATCCCGCTGCGAATACGGCTGTGTGCACTACGGAAATCGGCGCGCTGGCGCAGAACGAGAAAGCGTTCAGACGGCTCGGCGCGAAGGTGCTCGGGCTGACGGGATCGAGCGTGGACGAGCAACTGTCTTGGCACGCCGACATCGAAAAGCTGTATGACGCGCGGGTCTGGTTCCCGACCGCTGCCGACATCGGTGGAGATTTCGCGTCGCTCTTCGGGATGGTCCATGAAAAGGAGCACCAATCCTGGCCGGTCCGCAAATCCTTCCTTTTGGACCCGCAAATGAAGATCCGGATGATTTTCGAATATCCGATCTATGTCGGCAGAAGCGTCGAGGAGACGCTCCGCGTGATCGAAGCCGTGAAACTCCATAGCTCCACCGGGCTCGCGACGCCCTCCGACTGGTTCGAGGGCGACCCGGTGATCATACCCGACACAATGGAGGAAGCCGAGGTCCAGCGTCTCGTCGGCAGCAGGTGGGGATATGTCCTGCCCTATCTCCGGGTGGCGCCGCGGCTGGAAAATCCGCGACAGAAAACGCGGTGGTGCGAGCTCTGATGTCGGTGGGGTATATTTTCATCGGCAGCTTCGTGGGTCATGTCTGCCTCGTGCTCACGCTTCTGCAGGGCGGTTCGATCTGGCTCTCGCTGGTCGTCGACGTCGTCGCGGGTCTGGCAGCGGTTCTCATCTTGCTCGCCGTCCAATCGGCGTCGCGATGGTGGCAAGATCGACGCAGGCGAGCGCGCAAAGCAAAAACGGCTTGTCGCGGCGGCCAAGCTATGCACTGACAGACATGCATGTCTCCCGTGCAAGCTCAGTCTCCAGACTGAAGAAAGGCGGGACCAAAACTCTCCAGACAAGAGCAAGAGATTGGTCATGACGGAACTGCTAACCATCACCTATCGAAGCTTTTCCTGCCTTCGGAAGCCCATCGAGGGGATAAGCGCGATCCTTTCCGAAAGCCTCGATCGAAACCAGAGACTTGGCATCACCGGTCTGCTTCTGTTCGACGGGGCCTACTTCCTGCAAACCATCGAAGGCCCTTCGGCGGAAACCCGAAGCGTTTATACGAAAATCGTCTCCGACGCGCGCCACACCGACGTCACGCCGCTTAGAATTCGGTTGCTCCGGGCGCGCGTCTTTCCCACGTGGCGGATGAAATTGATCGGTCCGGCAGCGACGGCCCGGATCGTTCCCGACATGGACGGCTTGGACTTCGCCTATAAGCGCCTCGACGAAATTCATCTGGCGGCAAAACAGGTCGCGAGGCCGGAGCCTGAACAGAGCTACCTGCTCCATTGAAACCCGGTGCCCGCGTCTTTCACTCTTTCCCGGGCGACGGCAAGTTGCGCACCAATGCGTCGGCAAGTTCTTCCCGCGAATAGGGTTTCATCAGGACCGAGGCCATGTCCGTCCCGCTGGCCGGGTCTTCGGGGTCGTAGCCGGTCACTATGACCACCGGCAGCGCGGGGCGCAGCCGCGCCAGCTCCCTGACCAGCGCCCGCCCCGACAGGCCCGGCATGACAAGATCGGTGAGCACGATGTCGATCTTCCGATCGCTCCGGGCATAGTCCAGCGCCTCCCGCCCGTGACGAGCCACAAGCGGCGAGAACCCGAGATTTTGCAGCATCAGCACCGTTTTCTCGCGAACGAGGAGGTTATCCTCAACGTAGAGCACGACCTCATCATTCCCCGCCGGGGCGGCCGCCTCGGCCTCCTTGCCATCGGCCTCGGTGGCAAGCGGCAGCAGGATCTGGAACTCCGCCCCGTCGTCGTCGCCGGGCCCGAGCCTGAGATCGCCGCCGATCTGGCGCACCGTATCGAGCACGGTCGGCAGGCCGAGACCGGTTCCTTCGCCGATACCTTTCGTGGTGAAGAACGGCTCGAATATCTTTTCCCGGTGGCTGGCCGGAACGCCGGGGCCGTTATCGCGCACGTTCACGGCCACGTATTCCTCCTGCGGAAGTTCGAAACCGTCATGCGAGGGATAGAAACCCGTCCCGGAAACGACGTTCGCTGTGATCGACAGCGTGCCATCTCCCGTCATCGCGTGGCGCGCATTGGTGACGAGGTTGATCAGCGCCGACGTCAAGGCCGAGGTGTCGGCCCAGCAATTCGCCACGTCGTCGCCGATATCGATGTCCAGCCGGTTGGCGTCGCCCAAAGCCGCGATCAGGAGCGGTCTGATCTCCTGCACGAAGGCCCCGATCTGGAGCATTCTCAGCTTCGTCGGTGTCCGGCGCGAATAGGCGAGGAGCTGGCTCGTCAGGCGCCCCGCCTCCTCCGCGGCGCGCACCGCGCTCTGGACGAGATTGAGGTTGCTGTCCTGCTCGGGCAGACCTTCCTCGAGCGCATCGAGGCTGCCAAGCACGACGGTCAGCAGGTTATTGAAGTCATGCGCCACCGCGCGGGTCAAGCTGGCGAGAGCCTCCGTGCGCATGCGCTCGTCGCGCTCCCGGTCCCGTGACGTTCGATTGGCGAGATCGCGAATGATGGTGACGGACCGCCGCTCGCCCTTCGCCAGTTCGACGATATTCGACGTGACCTCCACCGGAACCGGGCTGCCGTCCTTCGCCCGGAAAGTCAGGTCGCCGACGAAGACGTCGTTCCGGTTCCGCTCCTGAAGGGCCAGAGCCAAATCCCGATCCTCCGGAAAAAAGAAAGCGTCGCGATGCATGCCGATCGCCTCTTCCGCGTCGTAGCCGAGCATTTCGCAAGCCCGGGTGTTGAGGGCGAGGACGAACTCGTCATCCTCCGGCCTCCCGCTCGTCGCCGTGTAGATCGCCCCGTCGCGGATGTTTTCGAAAAGGAATTGATACATCGCCGACTGCTCGGTCATCTGCTCGCGCGCCCGGAGCAGGTCCTGTTCCAGAAGCTCGGCCGAATGGAGTGAGGCGTGAACGCGTTGCGACAGCTGGGTCGCGAAGGGGGCGAGGCTCCGGTCGATCGGCACCAAGGCGTGCGGCACCAGCACAAGCGCCGCGATGAGCTGCGCGCGCCCATCCGCGATCGGGATCACGATCCCCCGATCCGAGAGTTCCGGCCTCTGCGCGTCGCGCGGCAGGTTGAAAATCCGCTCGCTTTTCCCCGACAGCGCGGCGGCGACGACGGGGCGCAGGGCGCCCGTGAACTGCGGATCCGCGCGAATGGTCCATTCCGCCTCGAGCGGCATGCCGTTCTCGGGCGACAGGCGAAACAGGATTCCGGCCCGGCAGTCCATGTCGTTGTCGGACAGCACCGCATGCAGCGCGCCGGAAAAGGCGGGGACACCGCCGCCGGCATGGGAGGTGGCGGTGATCTCCGACATTGCTTGCCGCCGCCGAGCGACGACCGTGTCCGTGGTCTCGACAGCGATCGACATGACGCCGAGCACCCGCCCGCCCAGATCCTTGATCGCACTGTAGGAGAAATCGAAGTAGCATTCCTCCGGGCGGCCCGTCTTCGCCAGCGGCAACATCGTGTCCTGAAACAGAAGCGGCTCGCCGCTTCTTTGAACGTGGCCCAGATTGTCGCGGACGAATGGCCAGATTTCGGGCCAGGTGTCTCGCAGCGGCGCCCCGAAAGAGGCGGGATGCTTGTCGCCGAAAATCGCGTTGTAGGCATCGTTGTAGATCTGGATCGTGTCGTCGCCCCAGCCCGTGCAGACGGGAAAATCGGACGCCATGATCGCCGCGATCACCCCGCGCATCTCCGGCGGCCAATCCTCGACCGGACCCAGCGACGTCTCGTGCCAGGGATGGGTTTCGAGCAGGGCGAGATTCGAGCGGGCCATGTCTTCCTTTCGGCATTGCGCGTTGAGTGCCCGATTTCAGATCGACGGGCGCGCAGGTTTGGCGCGCCGAGGTGTCACAGGTGAGCCGAACATCGAAGTCTCCGCGGCAACATGGCGCCTGCTGGAGAGCAACGCCCGAAATCAAAAATACGATGCGCGGGACGTTCCCAAGCCGGTCGATTGCCTTTTTAACTTCATCTTCTGAAACGTCTCCCTGGCTAAGGGGTTCCGGCCACGCCGCCCGACCGGCTTCCGGGCCGCAGGTCAGGTCTCGCTGGTGAAGACGTAGCCGACGTTGCGGATGGTCTTGATCGCGCCATGCGAGACGTCGGCTTTCTCCAGTTTGGAGCGAATGCGGCTTATCACCCCGTCGACGGTGCGATCGAAGGCTGCCCAGTCGGGCCCCCTGACCCGGTCCATGATCTGATCGCGAGACAGCACGGTGTCCGGCTGCGTCGCGAGTGCGAGGAGAACATCGTATTCCAGCGTCGTAAGCGGGATCTTAACATCCTGAAGGGGGCGCACCCATCGCGCGCGGCGGTTGAACCGCAAGCCCGAGATTTCGAAGACATCCGCCGGGCTGTCCTGCGCCGCTTTCTGCGCGAACTTACGGTCCGCCGTCCGTCGCAGCACGGCCTTGACCCGGGCGCGCAATTCCCGCGCCCGGAAGGGCTTGCAGACGTAGTCGTCCGCGCCAAGCTCGAGGCCGAGAACCGTATCGATTTCGTCGGTGCGCCCGCTCAGAACGATGATGCCCGCCCCGGGATTTTTGCTGCGGATCGCCCGTAGGACGTCGAATCCGGAGCCGTCGGGGAGGGTTATGTCGACGAGAAAGCAATCGGCTCTCGTCAGGGCGTCTCCGGCGAACAATGCGCCAAGCGTGCCGAAGGATTTCGAGGGGTATCCTTCAGAGGCGATGGCCCGTTCGATGACGGTTCGGACATCGGCATCGTCTTCAAGGATCACGACGGAACTTGAGGTCAAGAGCTTGCTCTCTCCGGTGTGGCCAGCATCATCTTTGCGGAAGGTCTGATACTCGAGGCCTAGGGGTCTTAATCGAGTTGAAAAAAACGGCTGCGTCAGGTGGGGCGGCAACCACAGTGCCGACAGTTTTACTGTGCGTCAGGTTCCCTAAAGGGCTTTTCTGATAGTTTCAATCGGATAATTGGCGGCACGTTCACGTTCGCGCGATTGGGTTTTGGGGGCGCTTCGGATGAGCCGCCCGATGGGTCGAACGCCAAGGGAGCCGCCCCGGGGGGCGGCTCCCTCTCATCGTGTATCGCAGAATCCAGATCAGATTGGGTAATGCTGTTTCGGATCTTCCACGGTGATCCAGCGCAGGTCGGTGAATTCGGCGATCGCCGCACGTCCGCCGAAGCGCCCGTAGCCCGAGGCCTTGACCCCGCCGAAGGGCATCTGCGGCTCATCGCCGACCGTCGGGCCGTTGATGTGGCAGATCCCGGTTTCGAGCCGGTTCGCCAGCGCCATCGCGCGGGAGACGTCGGCGCTGAAGATCGCGCTCGAGAGGCCGTATTCGGTGTCGTTGGCGACTTTCAGCGCCTCGTCCTCGCCCTTCACGCGGATGATCGATTTGACCGGGCCGAAGCTTTCCTCGGCATAGATGCGCATGCCTTCCGCGACGCCGTCGAGTAGCGTCGCCGCGACGATGGTCCCCTCGCGGGAGCCCCCGGCGACCAGCTTTGCGCCTTTCTCGGTGGCGTCGGCGATCAGCGCGTCCATCTTCTCTGCGGCGGCTTCAGAGACAAGCGCGCCAAGCGCCACTTCGCCGCGCGGATCCCCTGCGGGTAGAGCGTTGGCGCGGGCGGCGAGTTTCTCGACGAAGGCATCGGCCACTTTCGCGTCGACGATGATCCGCTCGGTCGACATGCAGATCTGGCCCTGGTTCATGAAGGCGCCGAAGATCGCCGCGTTCACCGCACCGTCGAGATCGGCATCGTCGAGCACGATCAGCGGCGCCTTGCCGCCCAGCTCCAGCAGCGAGGGTTTCAGATGCTCGCCCGCGAGCCGCCCGATGATCCGGCCGACGGCGGAGGAGCCGGTGAAGTTCACATGCTTGACCGCGGGATGCGCGATCAGCGCCTCGACGACATCGGCGGCGTCCTCGGGGGCATTGGTCACCACGTTGAGCGCCCCTTCGGGGAGCCCGGCCTCGGCGAAACACTCGCCGATCAGGCGATGCGTCGCGGGGCACATTTCCGAGGCCTTCAGCACCACCGTATTGCCGCAGGCGAGCGCCATTGCGACCGCGCGGGTGCCGAGGATGACAGGCGCGTTCCACGGCGCGATGCCAAGGCAGACGCCCTTGGCGCGCGCAACGCCCATCGCCATCGTGCCGGGCTTGTCGGAGGGGATGATCTCGCCGCCGATCTGTGTCGTCATCGCCGCCGCTTCGCGGATCATGCCTGCCGCGAGATGGACGTTGAACCCGGCCCAAGGACCGGTCGCGCCGGTCTCGGCGATCACCGCCTGGATGAAGTCATCGGCGCGGGCTTCCATCACGTCGGCGGCTTTCGACAGGATCTTGCGCCGCCCGTTCGGCCCGGTCGCGGACCAGCCGGGAAAAGCGCGCGCGGCAGACGCGACCACCGCCTCGACATCGTCGCGGCCCGCCGCGGCGGCGCGGGTGGCGACCTCTCCGGTCACGGGATCGATCCGGTCGAAAGTCGCGCCCGAGGCGGCTGGGGCGGAGACTCCGTCCAGCAGCATTCCGATCTCTTTCATAATATCCTCCCTTTGAGACTTCGATCTTGCGTCACGCGGCACGGCGATTGCCGGGCCGGCGCCCTCTGAAACCTTTGTGCCTCACATCATCCCGGGCAGCCACAGCGATATTCCCGGCACAGCGACCAGGATTGCAAGGGTCACCAGCATCGCGAACCAGAAGGGCAGCACGCCGCGGAAGATCTCAATCAGAGGCACGTTTTGCGCGACCGATTTCACGATGAAGACGTTGATCCCCACCGGGGGCGAGATCAGCCCCATCTCGAGCGTCAGCACCACCAGCACGCCGAACCAGATCGGGTCGATCCCGAGATCGAGGATAACCGGCAGGAAGATCGGCAAGGTCAGCACCAGCATCGCGAGCCCTTCGAGGAAGCAGCCCAGAACCATGTAGATCGCGAGGATCAGGACCAGCGTCCCGACCCGGCCCAGATCGAGGGAGACCAGAAGGTCGCTCACCTCGGCGGGCAGATGGCTCAGGGCGACGAAGGGGTTGATCAGATGCGCCGCGATCAGGATCAGCATCACCGAGGCCGTGGTCACGATGCTGTCCTGCGCCGCGCGCCAGAAGCTGCGCAGGCTCAGCGTGCCGCTGAAGGCCCCGATCGCGATCACGAAGGCGGCGCCGACGCCCGCCGCTTCGGTGGGGGAGAACAGGCCCGAATAGATGCCGCCGATGGTCAGCACGATCACCAGCAGGATCGGGATCGCGCCGAGGAAGGCGCGGCCCTTCTCGGCGGCGCTGGTCGCGGGGCCTTTCGGTCCCATCTCGGCACGCAGCAGGCAGAGGATCGCGATGGTCAGGATGAAGGCGCTCAGCAACAGAAGCCCGGGCAGGATGCCCGCCATGAAGAGCCGTCCGATGCTTTGCTGCGTGAGGATCGCGTAGATCACGAAGCCGGTCGAGGGGGGGATCAGGATGCCCAGCGTGCCGCCCGCGGCCACGACGCCGGTCGAGAGGCGCGGGCTGTAGGCGTAGCGGTCCATCTCTGCCAGCGCGGTGCGGCCCATCGTCAGCGCCGAGGCGACCGAGGAGCCCGACAGCGCCGCGAACCCACCGCAGCCCACGACCGTCGCCAGCGCCAGACCGCCGCGCACCTGGCCGACGGTGGCGTAGGCCGCGTCATAGAGCTTGCGGCTCATACCCGTCACGCTCGCGACATTTCCCATCAGAATGAAGAGTGGCACCACGATCAGCTCGGAATTGGAGGCCAGCGAGAAGGTTTCCGACGCCAGAAGTCCGGTCGCGGCCTGCAGCCCGTTCAGGATCCAGATGCCGACGAAGCCCACCGCGAACATCGCGAAGGCCACCGGCACACGCATCAGCAGCATGCCGAGCAACAGCGCGAGCCCGAGCGATCCGGTGAGCGCGGGGGTCATAGCACGTCCCTTTCGGAATGATGTTCATAGCCGTGGCGCGACATGAGCCGCAGCGCGCGCAGGCACATCGTCAGCGCGCCCACTAGCGACAGCGCGACCAGCGCATATTGAAACCACGCATTGGGCAGGTTCAGAAGATTGGTCGAGAGGTTGAGCATCTGGCTCAGCTGCGCGCTCTTGTAGACCGTCACCGCGATCAGCACGAAGATCGCGACGCCGAGGAGCGCCGAGAAGATATCGATCGCGCGGTTCAGGGCACGGGGGAAGGCGCTCTCGAAGATGTCGACGACGATATGGCCGTCGCGTCGGTCGCACAGCGCCATGCCGCCGAAGACGATCAGCACCATCGTCATCGTTATCAGGTCCTGCGAGCCGTAGAGCGGCATGCCGAAATTGCGCCCGATAACGTCGATGACGATCACGGCCACGACGAAGATCAACCCCGTCGTGCCGATGATCGCGGATAGGCCGATCAGCCTGTCCGCCAGTTTCTTCGCGCGCGCGAGCATCACTCGCTCCGCATCGCCGCGAGCGTATCCTCGCCGCCGACCTTGCTCACGTAGGTGTCGGTCACGTCGGCGAGCGCGTCATTGAAGGCTTTCGAGCCGTCGGCGTCGAGGTCGATCACCGTGGTGGCGTCGGAGGCGCGCGCGGCTTCCAGCGCCTTGTTCGCTGTGGCGATCCACGCCTCTTCGGTCATCTTCGAGATCTTCTCGCCCTTCATCGCGTCGAGCGCGGATTTCGCTTCGGGCGAGAGACCGTCATAGGCCGCCTTGTTCATCACCGTGTAGAAGGCGAGGCGTCCGAGGTTCGGGCCCGTGGTCACGCTGCCCACGACCTCGTTGAGCTTGAAATCTGACAGCACCGAGGCGCCGCTGACCACGCCGTCGATCAGCCCGGTCTGCAGCCCGTTATAGACCTGCGTCATCGGAATCTGCACTGGCGTCGCGCCGAGCGCTTCCATCGCGGCAGCCGAGATCGACCCCGCGACGCGGATCTTCAGGCCCTTGAGATCGGCGGGCGTGCGCACGTCCTTGTCGTGCATCATCAGGATGTTGGGCTCCGACCCCCAGAGCGCGATCACCTCGGTCTGCGGATATTCGCCCTTGATCGTGTCGAAGGCCTGCCAGAGCGCCTTGTAGCCCGGCGCGTCGAGCGGCAGCGCACCCGGCAGTTCCGCGATCAGGCTCTTGGGGAATTGCGACGAGGTATAGCCCTGCAGCCCCCAGCCCATATCGGCGGTGCCCTGCAGCACGCGCACGTATTGATCGGCCGGGCCCGCGCCCAGTTCGCCGCCGTGATAGCCGCGCAGCGTTACCGCCCCGTCGGTGCCTTCCGAGAGCGCCTTGGCCAGGGGCTCGATCTGGGCTGCGTTGATCGTATGGGTCGGCGGCGCCCAGTTCGCGTATTTCAGTTCCTGCGCGCCGGCGGCGGTCGCGATGCTGATGGTTGCCCCGACCGCGATTGCGGTGGCGACGCTAAGGGTCGTGTGTTTCATGGTCTCTCCTCCCGTTGGACCGTTTGAGCCCCTCCTCCCGGGGCCTGTCGTTCATGTGCCGCGCTAGGCGGCGATCTCCTCCAGATCCGCGCGCGTCACCGGCTCGGGCGACGCGATGAGCTTGCGCGCCCGCATATGGGCCCGCGCGTTGTCGATGGTCTCGATCGCGGCAAGCCCGCGTTCGTCGAAACGGCCCACGATCCCCGCGGCGATCTCCTCCTCCGCCGCGTCGGGCGTCGCGTAGCCCGCGATCTGCAGCTTGCACGCGCCCTGATCCGACCAGAACCACGGCAGCGCGCCGTAGGGACCGGTGTCGCCCTTCGCGAGGCGTTTCGCGATCAGCCGCGCGTGATCCGTGGCAGCCTGCACGCTCTCGAGCCGGATATGCCCGCGGCCCCGCGGATCGGGGAAGCTCGCGCAGTCGCCGAGTGCCGAAATCGCGGGATCCGAGGTCTGCAGCCGGGCATCGGTTTTCACGCCATTGTCGATGGCGAGCCCCGCCGCCTCGGCCAGTTCCACGTTCGGGCGAACGCCCGCCGCGACCAGCACGAAATCCGCGGTGACCCCCGTGCCATCGGCCAGCGTCACGCCCGCGGGCTCCACCGCCACGGCAGGCTGGCCCAGATGAAGCGCATTGCCCCAGCCGCGATGCAGGTCGGCGAAATGGTCCGACATCCGCTGCGAGACCGCGCGGGCCATCAGGCGCGGAGCGGCCTCGATGACCGCGACCTCATGGCCGAGCTTGCGTGCGACGGCCGCGAATTCCAGCCCGATGAAGCCGCCGCCGATCACCGCGATCCGGGTCGGTTGGTCCAGCTTCTCGCGCAGGCGCTGCGCGTCGGTCAGCGTGCGCAGATCGCAGGCATGGGCGATCCCCTCGATCGGCGGGCGCAGATTGCGGGTGCCGGTGGCGAGGATCAGGTGGTCATAGGGCAGGGATTTCTCGGACCCGTCGCGCAGGATAGTGAGGCGCTGCGCCGCGCGGTCGATGGCCTCCACGCGCGTTCCGGGGAGGTAGTCGATGCGCTTGGCCTCGAAGAAGCTTTCGGGGCGCAGGTAGAGCGCCTCTGCCTTGCCGTCCTGCAGATAGACCTTCGAGAGCGGGGGGCGCTGATAGGGCAAGCCCGGCTCGTCGCCGATCAGCGTGATCGCGCCCTCGAAGCCGTTCTGCCGCAGGCTGATCGCAGCTTGCAAGCCGCCTTGGCCCGCGCCGATTATGGTGACGGTCCCGGAGGTCAAAACTGTTCCTCGGGCAGATGGACCACGAGCCCGTCGAGCTCGGGCGTCAGCTTGATCTGGCACGACAGACGCGAGCGCTCGGTCACTTCGGATGCCGCGCCTTCGAGCATGTCGTCCTCCCCCGCGCTGCGCGGTCCGACCTTCTCCGCCCATGCGTCGTCGACATAGCAATGGCAGGTCGCGCACATCATCGAGCCGCCGCATTCGCCGACGATCCCGTCGACATCGTTCGAGACCGCCGCATGCATCACGCTATCGCCCTCATCAGCGTCGATATTCGTTCGCGTGCCGTCCTGTGCGACGTAAGTCACTTTAATCATTTAAATTCCTCCTCTCTCCGGTCCGCGTAACCGCGGATCAGTTCAGCTCCACCGGCAGGTTGATCGGGCCGCGAAACCCGAAGCCGCGCCAGATCACCGCGTCGGGATCGTGCAGGCGCATGTCGGGGAAGCGGTCGAACAGCAGCGGCAGGATGATCTTGCCCACCGTGCGCCGCGCGATATGGGCGCCTGCGCAGTGATGGGGGCCGTTGCCGAAAGCCTGATGGGGGTTCTTGTCGCGAAAGACGAAATACTCCTCGCCATTCTCGTAGATGCTCTCGTCGCGATTGGCCGAGGCCTGGATCGTCATCACCGTGTCGCCCTTCGGGATCTCGAAGCCGCCAAGCTCGGTATCCTCGGTCACCAGCCGTGAGCTGGCCTGAATCGGGGCGACCCAGCGCACGCCTTCCTCGAAGGCCTTGCTCCACGCGCCCTCGGCGCGGACCTGCTCCAGTTGGTCGGGATTGGTCAGCAACCCGTAAATGATGGTGGCCAGCGCGTCGCGCGGCTCGTTGATTCCGCCGCCGATTGCGATCTTGATATTGGCCCAGATCTGACTCATCGGGATCGGGTTTTCGGCGTTGAGCATCACCGAATAGGCCGAGCCGTCCGGCTCCGCGATCCGCTTTTCGCGCAGCTCGGTGAATAGCGCGTCCATCTCGTCATTGGCCTTGTCCGAGATGGCGAAAGGCTCGGGCAGCCAGCCGAAATTCCCCGCTCCGTCTATCAGGTGCTGCGACCAGCGCTGCATCTGCGCGTCGCTCGCCTCCGGGATGCCCAGCACATGGGCGAGGATGCGCGCGGCCAGCGGTCCGCATAGCTCGGAGAACAGATCGACCGTCTCGCCGCGCGGCAACCGACCGACATATTCCTCGGCGAATTTCTCGTAGAGCGGCCCCCAATCGGTCTGGATCCGCTTCGGCGTGAGCGCCGGGGCCATCGCCATGCGTTCGCGCAGATGTTCTTCGCCGTCCTTGCGCATCAGGGTATGGGCGCGGAATGCGGGCTTCATCGGGGTGTTGGGATCGTCGCTGCTGAACAGCTCCGGATTGTCCTTCACCTTCTTGGTCAGCTCCGCCGTCGTCAGGAACGTGCGACCCGCCGAGGCGACCCGCAGAACCGGGCTCTCGGCGCGCAATCGGCGATAGATCGGATAGGGATCCGTCGTCAGTTGCGCGAGCGTAATCTCCTCGTCCAGCGGTGCGAGCGCCATGATGTCCTCCCGAAATCTCCTCCGGGGACATGCGTAAGGCGCGGTCTTTCTTGTAACAATAAGATGAATCTTGTATATACCATCAAATAATTTGATGGAATGTCATGCCGCAATCGACCGCATCCCCCGGCAGGCTCGACATCGCCGCGCTCGAGACGCTGCGGCTGGTCCATGAACTGGGCTCCTTCACGGCGGCGGCCGAAAAGCTCGACGTGAACCAGTCGGCGGTGAGCTACACGATCGCCAAGCTGCGCGCCTATTTTCAGGATCCGCTTTTCGTGCGCGAGGGCGGGCGGCAGGTCTCGACGGAGCGCTGCGAACATATCCTCCAGCAAGTAATCGAGATCCTCGAGAAGCTCGACGACGTCGCGCAGCCTGAAGAGTTCGATCCCGCGCAGTCTCGCGCCAAGGTCACCATCGCCTGCAACTATTACGAGCGCATCCTGATGATCCCGAAGATCGTCTCCGAGCTGCGCAAACAGGCCCCGCATCTCGAGGTCGAGGTGGTGAATGCGTTGGGCGACGGCCATTTGCGCCTTCTGCGCCGGGAAGCCGACGTTCTCGTCGGCCCTTTCGCGCGCAGCGAATCCGGCTTTCATTCGCGCCGCCTTTATACCGAAGAGTATGCCTGTTTCATGGACCCGCGGCATCCGATGGCGGGGCGGCCGCTCGATGTCGACAGCTATCTGGCGCTCAACCATGTCTACATCAATTACGGCGGCGGCTGGAAATCGGCCTATGTCAACGAGATCGAAGCTGCGGGCCATTCTCTGCGCCCCACGATCACGGTGCCGAGCCCGGCAGGACTCGCCTCGCTTCTCGGACAGTCCGACCTCGTGGCGACGATGCCAAGTCGATTGGGGCGCACGATGGAGGGGCTGGTTCTCAACGAATGCCCGTTCCGCGGCCCGTTCGACCTGTCGGTCGTCTGGACCGCCCGCAAGAACGACTCTGCGATGCATCGCTGGCTGCGCGAGGTGATCGTGGAGACCTGCCGCGGCTAGGCCCGAAGGGCGCGCGCCCCGATCGGTCGGCGCAACCTCAATTTCCACGATGGAGTTACCGACATGAACGACACCGCAGAACCCGCTCTCTGGTCCTTGGGGGCCACGCAAATCGCGGCGCTTGTGCGCTCGCGTCAGGTGAGCGCGCGCGAGGTGGCGCAGGCGGGGCTTTCGCGGCTCGAGGCGGTGAACCCTGCGATCAACGCGGTTGTCGAGTGCCGGCCCGAGGAGACGCTGGCCGCGGCGGAGGCGGTCGATGCCCGCATCGCGCGCGGCGAGGATCCGGGGTCGCTGGCCGGGGTGCCGGTGACGATCAAAGTGATCGTGGACCAGCGCGGCTATGCGACGACGAACGGGCTGACCTCGCAGAAGGATCTCATCTCGAAGACCGACAACCCGGTGGTCGCGAACCTGCTGGGCGCGGGGGCGGTCAGCCTCGGGCGCTCGAACACGCCCGCCTTCAGCTACCGCTGGTTCACCAACAACCTGCTGCATGGCCACACCTACAACCCGCGGCGAAAGGATTTGACGCCGGGCGGGTCGTCGGGCGGTGCTAGCGCTGCGGTGGCGGCCGGGATCGGGGCGATTGCGCATGGCACGGATATCGCGGGCTCGGTTCGCTACCCGGCCTATGCCTGCGGCGTGCATGGGTTGCGTCCCAGTTTCGGGCGGATTGCGGCGCATAACTCCACCGGGGCGGAGCGCGATATCGGCGGGCAGCTGATGGCGACTTCCGGGCCGCTCGCGCGCTCTGTCGGGGATCTGCGGCTCGCTTTCACCGCGATGGCCAAGCCCGATCCGCGCGACATCTGGTCGGTGCCTGCCCCGCTGCACGGACCTGCGGTGGACCGACGCGCGGCGCTGTGTCTTCGGCCCGATGGCGCGCAGACCGATCCCGCGCTGCAACAGAGCCTTCTGCAATCCGCCGAGAAGCTTCGCGCCGCCGGTTGGATCGTCGAAGAACTCGACGCGCTGCCGCCGATCGCCGAGGCCGCGCGGGTGCAGATCACGCTCTGGCTGGGCCATGACTATCCCGGCAAGCTCGCCGCGGCGCAGGCCGAGGGCGATCCGGGCGCGCTGCGGGTGCTGGAGGGGCAGGCGGAGTTCATTCGCTCCCTCGCCCCCGATGCGATTCCGCGCGCGCTGATCCGCCGGGCCGAAATCGCGCGGGAATGGGCGCTCTTCCTCGAGCGCTACCCGCTGGTGCTGCTGCCGCCGAGTTCGGAATTGCCCTTCGCCGACAATCTCGACCTGGGGAGCGATGCTGATTACCGCCGCGTCTGGGAAGCACAGAACGCAATGGTCGGTCTGCCGATCACCGGGCTGCCGGCGCTTTCGCTGGCAACCGGGGCCACGCCCGAAGGCGCGCCGCTGGGTATCCAGATGATGGCGGGGCGGTTCCGTGAAGACGTGCTCTTCGACGCCGCGGCAGAGATCGAGGCGCGCTCCGCCCCGGTCGAGATCGCAATGCGGTAAGTGGGGCGAGTAGTGCCCCATGAGAGGATCGCTGCCTTGCATCCGCGCCTGATCGGGGTCGTTCGGTCCTCGATCTTCATGACCCCGGCGCCGAGCACACCAAGCTGATAGGTCGCGATCTCGGTGCCGGTGACGAAGCGCGCCTCGTCGGAGGAGAGGAAGAGCGCGGTATTCGCGGCTATATCGGTAAGGGTATCGACCTAGACCTATCATCGGGCGTGTCTGCGCGGAAACTCGGGTGCCGCCAGTCAGTGCCCCAGATCGTTCGGTTCGGGTAAAGCTCGACCAGCTTCGCGGCGAAGGGCGTCGCACCCGCGTAAGGAAGATCGAGTTCGGAACTGCTCTCGGAGCCGGAGACCTTCAGCCAGATATGCGCGTTCTCGCCCAGCCGGATCGCCTCGTGGAATGGACCCTGCCAATTCCCGGCATCGCGGCGTGCGCGCCTGCGCCTTCGGACAACAATTCGACTTGCTTACATCTTCCATGAATGGAGAACTGGCCGGCGACAGATCAACAGGCGCGTCGAGGAAGAACTCCCAGGTGCCGATCTTCGCAGCCTCCGTGCCGCAAAATATGCCACTGTGAACCACCGGAAGCGTTCACAGGCCAAATGAAAGAGGATGAGTTCACATGAGCGCCCCGGTTCCGGTCTTCGACGGCCATAACGATTTTCTTCTGCGCCTGCTGCGCGCCCCGGAGGCCCGCGAGACGACTTGGCTAAGCGATACCGGAGAGGGCCATCTCGACCTGCCGCGGATGCGTGCGGGTGGTTTCGCGGGCGGGTTCTTCGCGGTCTACATTCCGTCGCCCATCGCCCATGACGATCCCGATTTGGACGCCATCATGCGAAATCCCCCCTTTTCGCTGCCTTTGCCGAAGGAGATTCCGCTCGAGGACGCACTGCCCGTTGCGATGAAGATGGTCGGCCACCTCATGTGGATGGAGCGGGAGGGGAGCCTGAAAATCTGCCGTTCTGTCGCCGATATCCGTAACGCGATGGCCGCAAAGAAGATCGCCGCGATCCTGCATTTCGAAGGCGCGGAGGCGATCGGGCCCGATCTCGATCTGCTGCATGTCTGGCACGCGATGGGGCTGCGCTCGCTCGGGCCGGTCTGGTCGCGCCCGACGGCTTTCGGCAACGGTGTGCCCTTTGCGTTTCCGTCCTCGCCCGATACCGGGGACGGGCTGACCGAGGCGGGCAAACGGCTGGTGACGGAATGCAACCGGCTGAAGATCATGATCGACCTGAGCCATCTGAACGAGAAAGGCTTTGACGATGTCGCAGCGCTTTCCGATGCGCCCTTGGTCGCGACCCATTCCAATGTGCATGCGATCTGTCCCTCGTCGCGCAACCTCACGGACCGACAGCTTGCCATGATCCGCGAGAGCGACGGCATTGTCGGCCTCAACTACGCGCTGGGGTTTCTGCGCGAAGACGGCAAGGGTGAGCCTTTCGCGGGGTTCGACCCGATGCTGCGCCATCTCGATCACCTGATCGAAACCTTGGGCGAGAGCCGTGTCGGGCTCGGTTCGGATTTCGACGGAGCGGCGATTCCGCCCGATCTGGGCGATGCGGCAGGGCTGCCGCGCTTGATCGAAGCGATGCGCGCGCATGGCTATGATGCGCCGCTGATCGAGAGGCTCGCCCATGGCAATTGGCTGGCGCTGCTCGAGAGGACCTGGGGCGGCTGAGAGCTGACTTTATCCATGCGTGGAAATGTCTGAAAACATCGTATCTCGCAGATGCCCAAAAGCGTCATCATCATGGTGAACGTCAGACGAGAACCGACATTAGAGAATGATACGGAGAAAGCCGCTACCGGGCGGAAAGCGGGCTTTCGCTTCGCCACAGGTGAACGACTTCTCTGCAGAAAGCAGTGTTTCCCGCTAGAGGATGCTTTTCGCGAAACGATCGAATTTGCTGTTTTCTCGATAAAGCGCCCGGACGACGATTGCCGCCACGATCCCGGTGGCGGCGCCTCCCAGAACGTCGGTGACGTAGTGGGTGCCGACGTAAACGCGCGACAGACAGATGAGGAAAGCCATCGCGAAGAATGCCAGCGCCCGTCGCGGAAGCTTCTGAAGCGCAAATGCCATGGCCACTGACATCGAGGCAGTGGCGTGGTCGGACGGAAAAGACCAGTCGGCGCTCTTGGCGATAAGAAGGTTGGAGACTCCGGCGTCATATGGGCGCACGCGGTGGATGAAGAGCAGGATGCCCTGATTGATCGCAAGCCCCAGAAGGAACGCAAGTCCGGCGCAGATTGCGACATGACGCAGATGCTGCCGGTTTTCCCGGCTCCACCATTGCAGGACGACGACGAGCACGATGAAGGGCACGCCCGTTTGAGTGATTGCGATCATTGCTTGATCGACAAAGGCGTTGTGGCCCGCGAAGGAATTGATCCAGTGAGTAATCGCTGCGTCCATTGCGTGCCTTTCATCGAAAAGGTCAGGTCGCGGGTCCGCAAGTCCGTGACACCGCGTTCATCAAGCATTCAGGCTTAGTGCCACGCACCGAGGATTGCACGCGCTGACCGAGATGGCTGGCGAACTTGTGTTCTACTTCGTCTCGGGGCCGGCCATCCTCAATTGGGTCGAAATGCTGGCCCGAGAAGAGATCAAGGAAGCGCCGTGGGTGTCAGCGCACCTCCTCGGGCTGATCTTGCTGACGGTGTTTAACCTCATCACGATCGTCCTCCTCTGGCACGAAGGGCGGCGGCTGAGGACGTATGGCTGTGGACCGAACCTCCGAGGTGGGCGGGACCGCAGCAGAAACCGGCCGTCAGTTGCGGCTGAATGAAGCTCCGGCATCAGGCTGGTCTCCGTCGGGCTGCGCAGGAGTCTCGGAGGGCGAGTCCCGGACGCCAAACGGGGCCGTTTCATTGCCAAACGCGATTTTTTGATCCAGCATGGAAACCTTAATGTCTTGAAACAATTTATATCAGGCGACGTCGGCCTTGGCCGGCCCACCTGAATTGGCGTTGGATCTGCGGGTTAGGGGGTAAAGTGGTTGATCAAGACGGCAGAGTGTCCACGGGGATTGTCGGCCTCGACGAAGTTCTGAGGGGAGGCTACCCCGCTGGGCGGATCATGCTCGTCGAGGGGGCTCCCGGCACCGGCAAGACCACCCTCGCGCTACATTTCCTTGCCGAAGGGGTTGCCGACGGGAAGCGCGCGCTCTTTATCAGCGTGGCGCAATCCCGGCCTGAAATCGAGATGATCGCGAAGTCCCACGGGTTCGATCTGTCCGGCGTCAAGGTCTACACGCCCGAACTCGGCGGAGGCGAGCGGAGCATCTCGGTCGAGAGCGACGAGGCCGATCTTGTCGAATTGATGGAGGGGGTGCGCGGCGAACTTGAAAACTCCGACCCCGAAATTGTCGTGTTCGACTCCCTGCTGGAGTTGCGAATGCTTTCCTCGACCGATTCAGCTTACCGGCGCGAGCTTCTCACACTCCGCAGCGACTTGCGCGAGCGCGGTTGCACGGCGTTGCTGATTGACCATCTCGATCATCCGGATGGGGAACGTCACGCCGAGGGCGTGGTCCACGGCGTCATCAAACTCGACAGCACGACGCCGCCCATCGGGATCACGCAACGGCGGCTGACAATCGTCAAGCTGCGCGGCGCCCCGTTCCGGGAGGGCTGGCATGATTTCCGTATTAACACTGGCGGGCTCGAGGTTTTCCCGCGTGTCATCCCGCATGAGGCGCAACCTGCCACCCTTGAGGACCGGCTTGAGCCGCCGCACGAACCGCTCGCTCAACTTTTGGGCGGGGGGCTGGAATTCGGCACCACCACGCTGATCTCGGGGCAGTCCGGCACCGGCAAGTCGACCATCGCCACCCTGTTGGCGCGCGCGGCATCCGAGCGTGGACTGCTTGCGGCCATGTTCCTTTTCGAGGAGCGCCCCGAAGTGCTGCGCAACCGCTCCGCAGGCGTCGGGCTTGAGGTGGAGGGTTACGAGGACACCGACCACCTCAGGTTACGCCACTTCGATCCCGCCGAGGTCTCACCGGGCGAGTTCGCCAATGCGGTGCTGAGCGCTGTGGATGACGGCGCCCGCGTCGTGGTCATCGATAGTCTCAGCGGTTACCTCGAGGCACTGCCGGAGCGCAGCCATGTGATGACGCATATGCAGGCGCTGCTGCAGCATCTTACCCGCCGTGAAGTTCTGGTCATCATCACCATGACCCAGCACGGCCTCTTGGGCGAGCCGCCTAGGACGACCATTGATGCCAGTTTTCTCGCCGATTCCATTATCCTTCTGCGCCAATACGAGGCGCACTCGGAAATCCGACGGTCCATCGCCGTGCTCAAGAAACGTCACAGCGAACACCGGCGCAATATCGAACAGCTGATCATCCGGTCCGGCGCTGTGGAAATCATTCCCCTTTCCGAAGAAGCCGAGCAGCGTGCCAGAGATGCATCCGATCTCAGCGCAGAGTGAAGCGATGTCCGAGCCCTGTTCCGAGATGCCGCCGGTCCTGATCCTCGCGCCGCTCAAGGACGACGCCCGAGCCCTGGCGCGGGTTGTCGAGCGGTGCGGCTTTACCGCCCGGACCTGCATCACCGCGCGCGCCTTCGCCGCCGCCTTAAATGCGCAGGGCCCTGATGGCGTTCTTTTCGTCGTCATCAGCCAGGAGGGCGCGGGCCGTGAGACCGGTGAGGCTCTGAACGCCACTTTCGCGGCCGAACCCGCGTGGGCGCGGCTGCCGTCGGTGTTTCTTCTCAGTCAGATCAGCCGCCCTCCGCCCGCGATTCAGATCATCAACCGCAAGGAAAACGCGCCTCCGCCGATACTTCTCGAGCGCCCGGTCAAGGCCGCCGTGTTGCAAAGCGTATTCGAAGCTCAGGCCGAAGCGCGTCAGCGGCAGTTCGAGACCCGCGACCTGATCGACCGGCTTTATCAGGAAGAGGAACGGGGCCGCTTTCTGCTCAGCGAGCTACGCCACCGAACGCGCAACAGCCTGTCGGTTCTGCAGTCGCTATTCTCGATGACGGTGCGCCGCGCCGCCGATCTTGAAAGCTTTTCGAAGACCTTTTCGGGCCGGCTCCGCGCCCTCACCGATGCGCATGTCAAACTCGCGCAGGAAGGGACCACGGCCCGTCCGCTCGATGCCTTGGTGAGAGATCACGTGACGCCCTACACCAGCGCTGCCGGACAACTCGTGACCGAGGGGCCTCCGGTGCTCGTGGCTGAAAAGCCCTCCTTCGACCTTGCGCTGGTGATCCATGAACTGGCCACCAATGCGGATAAATACGGTGCGCTCTCGATTCCCGACGGCCGGGTCGCGGTGCGCTGGCGCGTGGTTCCGGACAGCGGAGCGCTCGCGTTCTCCTGGGAGGAGCGCGATGGTCCGCCGGTCGAGCCGCCCTCGCGTCAGGGGCTCGGCACCCAGGTCATCGAAAATTTCCTGCGCGGTGAGGCAGAGACCGAACTGCGTCACGATCCCGACGGGGTCACTTGGCATGCCAAACTCAGCCCCCGCCACTTCACGCTTTTGAGCGAAACCGTTCGGGTTGACGACTAGGGAGAGCGCCCGTTGTCCTGTCGATGGCCTTGCCTACCTTCGAACCTCGTCACGACCGCATCCGGCGATCGCACGGTTGAGACGCCAAGGTCGGGAGGGTGACGAGGTAGGCGTGTTGGACTGGGAGACCCACCATACAAACCTCTGAAGCCGTTGAAATCTGATCTACCATGCCGCTACGAAGGTCTGGTCGGCGCTTGCGTGCGGTCGGAGGCCACTCGCGTCCCCCCTGTGCGGCGGGGCTCACTCGATAGCGGCCGCTCCATTTCCAGTATCGCGCGCGTTTTCGAATGCGCAGAAGATTTTTTGGAGATAGGCGATCGTATCCCCGGTGGCATCCGCGAGGTCCGGGGCGGCATCCGCTGAAATCGATAGTTTCCCGTCGTCGCTCCGATGCACCCACCCCTTTCTCTGCAAGACGAGAACTTTTCGGCGCACGGTTTCTCTTGGGATGCCGCTGTAATCCGCGATAGACTGGATGTTGATTGCATATTGAGATCGCCGATCCTCAGCGCGCGTCGCGAGATCTTCCAAAGACACGAGTTGCGGATTCCAGTTCTCGGGCCGGGTCCGCTCTCCGATGACCGCCAGCACGAGGAGCAGATCGAGATCGCCATCGAAACGTGCGCGAAACTGCGTCAGAAGACGTGTGAAGGCTGAGACATGCACCGGCCAGATTTCCCCGAAATTCTCCCGAATGAAATCGCGTTCCTTGCGTGATCCGGTCTGCATCTGCGCATCCTCATCGCTGCCTCGCCCATTTTGGGCACTGTTCCTCTTGAAGGATAACGCGATCACGGTAGCGTGAGTACTGAGCGGTGTGATCTTTGTTCCGCGGGTATGAGTTGGTGCGCAATGAAGGCTGATATCCAGGTCTCTTCTGCTCGTGCTCGACGCGGAGTTGCGTCGGCCCTGACGGCGACATCTATCGCCTTGGCGTCCATCACAGCAGCCAGCGCACAGGAACGCGATCCGACGATACTCTACGAGGGTAACGGCACAACGGTGCGCACGCATCTGCAAGCAGGTGTGAACGCGGTCAGCGAGCAGAACCTTTTCTGGGATTTCGCCGACAGCTTCGCGCCGGGTGCAGGTTTCAACGCGGACAAGAATTGGCTCGAGTTCTACATCAAGCCCGGTGTGAGCTTTGAAAAGACGCTCGACTCCGGACAAGTCTTCTATGGAAAGCTCTCGGCGGTCGCGTCTTACACTCTCGGCACCGACGCCTATGACTATGGAGATACCGGGCGGACGACGATCGAGGAAGCCTATCTCGGCCTGCGTATGCAGCAAACCGAGGGTATGGGCTTCGATTTTTCGCTTGGCCCGCGTGAATTGAAGCTCGGCACCGGCATGCTCATCGCCAACGGTGGCTCGAGCGGTTTCGAGCGTGGTGCACTGAAGTTCGGGCCGCGCAAGGCCTGGGAAATGGCCGCGATCGGAAAGATCACGCAAGGCGCGCTCGCGGCAACCGCGTTCTATATCGACCCGAACGAACGCCCCGCGAGCGACGGGCATAACAGGCTCGCCGGTCTGGATATGCGCTTTGACGATCCGCGCGGGGGGTATCTCGGGCTTACCTATGTCAATGTGCTCAATTCCGACTCCGCCTATATCCAGGCGGCCCCCGGAGGTCTTGGCGCGCCGGTGATCCTGCCCGGTGCCCGCGACGGAACGAATGCTCTCAACCTGTATGCACGCACCAATCCGTTTTCCGGTGCTTTCGAGAACTGGGTCGCCTCGGCAGATTTTGCCTATGAGTGGAATGACCGGATTGATCTGGCCGCCTGGGCCGGGCGCGTCCAGCTTGGCTATACCTTCGCGGATTTGCCCTGGTCGCCGACGCTGACCTATTCCTACCAGAGTTTCTCCGGGGACGATCCGAACACGGCCCGGCTCGAACGCTTCGATCCGCTTTATTACGAGGGCTCTCCAAGCGCCTGGGCGACCGGGTCGAAATCCTCGATGGTGTTCATTAATTCCAACGTTCAGGCGCATGGGCTCTCGCTGAAGCTTCAGCCGACCCGTGAGGACAGCGTGACGCTGCGCTATGCACATATCCGGGCGAACGAGTTGAACAGCCCGATCCAGTTCGGACAGGCGACCCGGCTCGATACGACAGGTGCGACGGCGAATGTGCTCTCGGGCGTCACGAACGCGCATCTCTCCGATGACGTCTTTCTTGAATACAGCCGCATCATCAACCGAAACACCTTCCTGACCGCAGGGGGCAGCGTCTCGATCCCGGGCAAGGGGATCAAGAACGCCGTGCCGGGCAAGGTGCCCAATTGGACCGGAGGCTTCCTCAATGTCGTCGTTAATTTCTAAACGGATCGTGCAGACTGCCACCCTGGTCACGACGCTCTGTCTGGGATCTGCGGTCTTCGCCCAATCGACGCCGCTTTCCGCGCAGGATTCCGCCCCACGTGTCATGGGCTGGATGCAGGGCTTTCCGCCGCCCGCCGACAAGCTGATCACACAGCCGGATTCCAACTTCTTCAGCTTTCCGAAACTGCGCTGGTCGGTCTGCCACCTACGAGAATTTCTTCCGACCGAGGAGATCAGCCGCGGCCTCGGGGCACCGTCCACCCTGCGCTATCCCTCTCCGCCGCGTTTCGCCGATCTGCGCCAGGAGATCGACGCACTGAGCTTCACGCCCCTGAACTCGGACACGGCGATGACATGGGAGCAGTCGCTCTATGCCAATTACACCGACGGGATTTTGATCCTCCATGAAGGGGAGGTCGTCTACGAACGTTATTTCGGCTGCCTCGACGAGACCGGGAAACACGCGGCGATGTCGATGACGAAATCCGTCACCGGGCTTCTGGGCGAAATTCTGGTGGCCGAGGGCAAGCTCGACGATACGCTGCTGGTGCGCGACATCATCCCCGAGATCGGTGACAGCGCCTTTGCCACCGCCACCGTCCGGCAGGTGATGGATATGACGACCGGGGTGAAATACTCCGAGGATTACTCCGATCCGAATGCCGATATCTGGCAATACTCCGCCGCGGCGAGCCCACTGCCCAAACCCGAAGGCTACACCGGCCCCAACGGCTACTGGGAATATCTCCAGCAGGTGAAACCTGACGGCGAACATGGCGCGGCGTTCCACTACAAGACGATCAATTCCGACATGTTGGGCTGGATCATCAGCCGGGTTACGAACACCTCGGTGACAGAGCTTGCCTCGGAACGACTCTGGCAGCCCATGGGGGCGGAACAGGACGCCTATCAGACGGTCGACGCCAAGGGCGTGCCTTTCGCGGGGGGCGGCATTTCGGCAAGCTTGCGCGACTTAGGCCGACTCGGGCAGGTCATGCTCGACGCGGGCGAGTTCAACGGCAAACGGCTCTTCCCCGCTTCGGTGGTGGAGCACATTCGCATGGGCGGAGACCCCGCGAAGTTCAGCGGCTTCCCGACGATCCCGAACGGCAGCTACACGAGCCAGTGGTGGGTCTTTCACAACGATCACGGCGCGTTTGCGGCGCGAGGGGTTCATGGCCAGACGATCTATGTCGATCCGACGGCCAAGATGGTCCTGGTGCGGTTTGCCTCCTATCCGCAGGCCCAGAACGGCTTCATCGACCCCACATCGCTTCCCGCCTACCAGGCCGTCGCGGAGTATCTGATGACACGGTGATGCAGCTCGTCGCGCTCACGACACAGAACTATGCGCTCTCTTCGCGCTGCGGACCTTCGTGGCTCGCTCGTCGAATGACGGCTAGCCGCCCAATAAGCGGCATGTCAGCCGATTTAGCCACCAGCTCGATCAGCGGACTGCTAGTGCGCGTGACACCGCGCCGCTGGTCGAAAGTGCGCCGGTGGCGGGTCGTGCGCTCTCGGATCCCGAACAAGGATAGGCGGAACTGCACAATCCGTTGTGGCCGCGGAAGGCTACGCCCTTCCAGAGCGCTGCCAATGCACCACCGAGATTTATCGCGAGCCGCCCTCACCACTGACCGAAATCCGCGAGATCAGCGGGTCGCCTGCTGACACGCGTTCGACCGATGCGCTTGACAGTCGCGCCAGGGCACCGCTTAGCATCGCGTCATGTTCGGTTTTCGCGACATCGAGATCATCCGCTCCGTGGTGCGCTACGGCGGCTTCCGCGCGGCGTCCGATGCAACGGGACTCGCGCAATCGGCGATTTCGCGGCGGATCCGGCATCTCGAGGACCGAATGGGGATCACCATCTTCGAGCGCGACGGACGCGGCGTGCGGCTCAGCGCGACGGGGCGGCGGCTTGTCGACGAGGCGGAGGTTCTGATCGCGCAGCGCGATCGGATCCTGAGTGAGCTGACCCATGGCGTGATGGCGGGGGTCGTGCGACTCGGCGTAGCGGAGACGATGACCCATACGATCCTGCCCCGGATGCTGACGTCGTTGCGGCAGGATCACCCGCTGCTGCGCTTCGAGATTTCGGTCGATACATCGGACCAGATGGGGCAGGCGCTGCGCGACGATGCGCTCGACGTGGTGATCATGCTGCGCGATCAAGCGCCCCGGGGGATCGCGCTGACGCCGCTGCCGCCGGTCACGATGGGCTGGTTCGTCTCTCCTGCGCATTTCACCCTGCCGCAGCCCGCGGAGATCGATGACCTGACCGCCTTGCCGATCGTGTCCTTCCCGAAGACGACGAGCCCGCACCGGCAGGTGATTGAGACCCTCAGCCCCGGGCGGCGCAAGCCCGCGACTGTGCATGGATCGGCCTCGCTGGCGACGGTGCTGCACCTGGTGCAACAGGGATTCGGGATCGGCACGATTCCGCACTCCATCGTCGAGGCGTGGCCGCACGCGATGCTGCGTGAGATCGACGTCACCCCCGAGGCGCGTCTGCCGTCATTGGAGTTCGTGATCTGCTATGATGCTGAACGCAATGAGGAAATCGGTCGTGCCGTGACGCAGGCGGCGGTAGCAGCCGGGCGGGAATGATCCTGTGAGAGCATCAATAATGAAGAAAATTGAACTATTGATCTAATCGGTCGTGGCGCGGGATCATCATCCAAACCGGAGGACCAGATGAACGCACCGAAATCCGTGATCGCTTCGCCAGCCGCGTTGCGTGCCGAAATTCGCGCTGGGCGGTTCACCGCGCCGACGGCCGGACAGGGGGGCGAGGCGCTGCAGGCGAACCTGGTCATGCTGCGCGGAACCGATGCGGCGGAATTCCTTCGCTATTGTCAGGCCAACCCGCGCCCCTGTCCTCTGCTGGCTGTGGGCGAGCCGGGCGATCCGTCGCTCCCCAGCCTCGGCGATATCGATCTGCGCCACGATGTGCCGCGCTACCGGGTCTGGCGCGACGGCGAATTGGTGGACGAGCCGAGCGATATTGCCGATCTGTGGACCGAGGACATGGTCTCCTTCGCGCTTGGCTGCTCGTTCAGTTTCGAGGATGCGCTGATCCGCGCGGGGCTTCCGGTGCGCCACATCACCGCCGATCGTAACGTGCCGATGTATCGCACGTCATTGCCCACTCGCCCCGCGGGGCAGTTCTCGGGACCGCTTGTGGTCAGCATGCGGGCGATGCCTGCGGCGGACGCGATCGAGGCGATCTCGATCTGCCAGCGGTTCCCGCTCGCCCATGGCGCGCCGGTGCATCTGGGCGATCCGAGCCAAATCGGGATCGCGGATATCGACACGCCCGATTATGGTGATCCGCCTGTTATCGAGCCCGGCGATATCCCCGTCTTCTGGGCCTGTGGCGTTACCCCGCAAGCCGCGATCGCGACCGCGAAACCCGGTCTCGCGATCACCCACGCGCCGGGCCACATGCTGGTCACGGACATCCCCGCAAGCCACGCGGAACGGCGTCTGACAGGAGTCTATCCGGTCTGACGCGCCGACCGAAAACCAAAAGAAAACCCAACAGGAGTTAAACAATGAAAAAGATCATGATGACCGCGATGACGGCCGCGCTGCTGGCCGGGCCCGCCCTCGCCGAGGAACAGCTTGCCGTGGTCGGGAGCTGGTCGAGCCTGCCGCTCTACAAGCAGTTCACCACGCCGTTCTGGACCGAGGAACTGCCGAAGCTGACCAATGGCGATTTCTCGGCCCAGCTGACCAGCTTCGACCAGATGGGGATCGCCGGCGGCGACGTCTACCGGATGCTGGGCGATGGCGTGTTCGACGTGGGCCAGACGGTCGCCGATTACACCGTGGGCGATGCGCCCGAGCTGGAAGGGCTCGACGTGCCGCTGGTCGCCACGACCGCCGACGAGGCCAAGGCGATGGTCGATGCGGCCCGCCCGATGGTCGTCGACATCATGCATGACCGCTTCAACTCCGAGCTTCTGGGCATCGCGCCCTATCCGCCGCAGGTCGTGTTCTGCAAAGGCGAGATCAATTCGCTCGCCGATCTCAAGGGCAAGAAGGTGCGCGGCTCGGGCCGGATGACCACCAAGCTTCTCGAGGCGCTTGGTGCAGAGGGCGTTAACATCGCCTTCTCCGAAGTTCCCGGTTCGTTGCAGCGTGGCGTGATCGATTGTGCCGTCACTGGAGCAGGTTCGGGCTATTCGGCCGGCTGGTGGGAAGTGTCCGACCATCTCATGACATTGCCGCTGGGTGGCTGGGATCCGGTCGTGATCGCGATGAACAAGGATCGTTACGACGAACTGTCCCCCGAGATGCAGACCGAGCTGAAGGATGCGGTGAAAACCGGTCTGGAAGACAAGGCTTGGGCCGCGGCGGAAGGCGGTCTCGCCAATGACATCGCCTGCCTCACGGGCGACGGTGAATGCAAATCGGGCGATCCGGCGTCGATGACGCTGGTCGAGGCGACCGATGCCGACATGAAGACCGCCCGTGACGCGCTCGAGAAGCAGGTGTTGCCCGATTGGGCCGAGCGTGCCGGTCCTGAATGGGCCAAGCGCTGGAACGATACCGTCGGCAAGACCGTGGGCGTGACCGTCCCGGTCGCGAACTGAGAGCGCCCGACGTGAAATTCCTCGCAACACTGGAAGGCGCGCTCAGGCGCGCCAACCGCCTCGTCGCGCTGATCCTTGGTGCGGCGCTGGTGGCGACCGTGCTCTTTGTGCTGGTCGACGGGGTCGGTCGCAAGACCGGCTGGGGCAGCCTGGGCGGCTCCGACGAGATTTCCGGCTACGTGATGGCCGCGGTCGCCAGCTGGGGGCTTGGCTGCGCGCTTCTCGACCGCGCCCATGTGCGCATCGACCTGATCCGTCAACGGCTTGCGCCGGTGGGGCAAGGACTGATGGACCTGTTCGCGATGATCGTCACCAACGGGGTCGTCCTGCTGATCGCCTGGTATTGCTGGCCGGTCCTGCAAAAGACGATCGAGCGCGGCTCGCGCGCCAATACGCCCCTCGAGACCCCGCTGTGGATTCCGCAGGGCATCTGGTTCGCGGGCTGGGCGTGGTTCGCGCTCAGCGCCACCGCCCTGAGCCTGATCGGCATTGCCTATCTCGCCTCCGGGCACCGCACGGAACTGGCCAATGCGATCGGCCTCGGATCGGAGCTTGACCAATGATCTGGACCGTCGCTTTCTCTCTTCTGGGGCTGATGGCCCTGTCGATCCCCGTTGGCATCGTGCTGTTCATCCTCGGCATCGGTGTGGGTGAGTTCTATTCCGCATTCCCGCTGCTGCGCGGGCTGGGGCAGGTGATCTGGTCGGCCTCCTCCTCCTCGACCCTGATCGCGATTCCGCTCTTCGTGCTCCTGGGCGAAATCCTCGTCCGGGGCGGCGTGGCCGCGCGCACCTATGCTGCGCTCGACAAATGGCTGAGCTGGCTGCCCGGCGGGCTGATCCACGCCAATATCGCCACCGCGACGATGTTCTCGGCCACCTCGGGCTCATCGGTCGCAACCGCCGCAACAGTGGCGACCGTCGCCATGCCGCAGGCCGACAAGCTGGGCTATGATCCGAAGCTGTTTTCAGGCGCGATCGCCGCGGGCGGCACCTTGGGCATTCTGATCCCGCCCTCGATCAACCTGATCGTCTACGGCTTCCTCACCGAGACCTCGATCCCGCAGCTTTTTTCCGCCGGGCTTCTGCCGGGCCTCCTGATGGCTCTCGCATTCGTCGTCGTCACCGCGCTGATCTGCCGGGCGCGCCCCGCGCTTGGCGGCCCGTCGCGCAGCTTCACCTGGGGTGAGCGCCTTCGCAGCCTGATCCAGCTGATCCCGATCATCATTCTCTTCACCGTCGTCATCGGCTCGATCTACGCGGGCTGGGCGACGCCCACGGAATCCGCGGCCATCGGCGTGGTGATCGCGAGCCTCATCGCAATCACGCTGGGCAACGGGCTGGGACTCGCGACCATCGGCGAGGCCCTGCATGGCACGATCCGGATTTCGGCGATGATCATGCTGGTGATCACCGGCGCCTATTTCCTGAACTTCGCGATGACCTCCGCCGGGCTCGGGCGACAACTGACCGACCTGCTGGAAAACACCGGCCTTCCGCCGCTTGGCACGCTGTTGCTCGTGGTTCTGCTCTATCTCGTGCTGGGCTTCTTCATCGAGACGCTTTCCCTGATGGTCGCGACGATCCCGATCATCGTGCCGATCATCGCGGGTCTGGGCTATGACAAGGTCTGGTTCGGTGTGCTGATGATCGTGCTGATCGAGATGGCGCTGATCACGCCGCCGGTCGGTCTCAACCTCTTCGTGGTGCAGAGCACACGCGGCAAGGGCTCAATGAACGAGGTGATCCTCGGCGTCATTCCTTACGTGCTGGTGATGCTCGCGATGATTGCATTGCTGATTGCGGTTCCCGGGCTCGCGCTCTGGCTGCCGTCCATTCTCTGACAGGAGTTCCCATGACCCTCAATTTTCGCGCTGAAGGCGCGCCGCTTTCGCTGGACCTCTCGCATCTCATCGTCGCTGGCTGGACCGGGCGCGACGCCGATGCCATCGCCCACCACATCGAGGAACTGGCGGCGCTTGGTGTCCCCGCGCCTTCGGCCACACCGCTTTACTATCGCGTGGCGGCGCAGCTTCTGACGCAAGCCCCGGTGCTTGAGGCGGTAGGGAACGAGACTTCGGGCGAGGTCGAACCGCTGATCGTCGCTGTCGAGGGCCGCACCTATCTCGGGCTGGCCTCGGACCATACTGACCGCGCGCTTGAAGCGCATTCGGTAGCGCTGTCGAAACAGGTCTGCGCCAAGCCCTGCGCGTCCGAGCTGTGGTCGTGGGAGAGTGTCTCCGACCACCTCGAAGAGATCGTGCTGCGCAGCTGGATCGAAGAGGGGGGCGAGTGGGTGCCGTATCAGGAAGGCACGCTCGCCGCGATCCGCCCTCTGACCGATCTGATTGCCGGTGCCGGTCTTGCCGATCTGGCCGATGACGGCCCTGTCGCGATGCTCTGCGGCACGTTCGGCGCGAAGGGAGGGGTGCGCCCGGCGGCCCGTTTTCGTATGCAGATGGAAGATCCGCGCAGCGGGCGCGTGATCACCCATGAATACGAGACGCGCAATCTGCCGGAGGTCGCATGACATCACCATTTCTAATCAAGGTCGAAACTGCCATCTCCAAGGTCGAGGCTTTGCCAGAGTCGGAGCGACGCGCGATCTTCACCGAGTTCGCCCCGGCGCGCATCCGTGCCGAGGCGGAGGCGCTAGAGGCGCGTCACGAAGCGTGCGAGGAGATGCCGCTTTTTGGCACGCTGGTTTCGGTGAAAGATCTCTATGACGAGGCCGGGCAGGTCACGAGCGCAGGCTCGCGTCTGATGCAGGACCGCGCGCCGGCAGAGGCGGATGCGGTCTCGGTCGCGCGGCTCAAGGCGGCGGGGGCGCTGATGTTCGGGCGGTCTTCGATGTCCGAATTCGCCTATTCCGGGGTGGGTCTCAACCCGCATCACGGCACCCCCTCGGGCGCGCTGGTGCCGGGCGGGATGCCCGGAGGCTCAAGCTCGGGTGCGGCGGTCTGCGTGGGCCTCGGGATCACCGATGCCGCGATCGGCACGGATACCGGCGGCTCGCTGCGCATCCCGGCGGCGGCGAACGGCATCTGGGGCTATAAGCCCAGCCAAGGGCTCATCGACGATACCGGGGTGCATCCGCTCGCCCCGACCTATGACGTGGCGGGCCCGATGGCGCGCGATCTTGGCTTGCTGCGGCAGATGATGGATGTGATGGCAGGCGCGCCGCTTCCCGCGGCAGAAGACGGCCCGCTGCGCTTCGTGGTGCCCGAAGGCGCCTTCACCAATGGACTGTCCGACGAGGTCGCGGCGCTGTTCGAGGCGGAGAAAGCCCGGATCGCAGGTCTGGGCCACGAGATCGTGCCGGTCGACATGACGGAAATCGCAAAGGCGGTCGTGCTCAACAAGATTATCGTCGCCGTCGAAGCGCTCGAGATTTACCGCGACGATTTGGAAAAGCTCGAAGTGGTGGGTGATCCGCGCGTGCTGTCGCGCATCCGTTTCGCGCTCACGCTTACGCCTGAGGAAATCGAGAAAGCCTATGCCGCGCGCGCTGATATCGTCACGCTTTTCGAACGGCTGATGGAGCCTTTCGATGCGCTGCTGAGCCCGACGCTGATGCGTCTGCCGCCCAGCATTGCCGAGGTCGAAGCCGAATTCGACCGCCTCAATGTCGAGATGCTGCGCAACACCTCGTTGATCAACCTCGTGGATGGCTGCGCGATCGCGATGCCTACGCCGGGCTTGAACCCGGCTTATGCGATGACGATGCTCGCTGCGCCTAAAGGGGCGGATGCGCGTGTGCTTGCCATCGCGGAGAAGGTGGCGGGATGAGTGAGGCGCTCCGCGCGTCGTTTCGCGGACCGGCTGGAGGCTGACCCGCCCTGGGGGGCGCGGAAATCGCTGCGGCGCGGGTCTCCGTTCTGCTGCGCTTCGATCCGCTGGGTGTAGACCGCGAGCAGCTAGGGGTCGTTGAAGCGGCTCGCAGATGAGATCGCGCAGGGTCCGCTGGAAATGCCGGACCCCGCCCGGCGTTGGACGATCCCGGTCGCTTTTGAGGGCGACGACCGCCCGCAACTAAGAGATTTCGCAAGGGCGACGGGCCAGAGCGAAGCTGCGGCGATCCGAGAGAATTGCGACAGCGGCCTGAGGGGGCTCACCATCGGTTTCGCTCCTGGCCAGCCGTTTATCGGGCTGCTTGTCAGAGGGGGGGCAATTTGTTCTTGTTGATCCAAGAAGGTTTCATGGCGATTTCCTGTGGAGTTCTCGCTTCAAAGATGTTCGGTCCCGTGCTTTTATCGGCTGGAGGACTGCGACGAATGACGACACGTAGCCCGTAGAACCCACGGACACACCGTCTTCCTCGAAAGCTTCGATAGTCGGCTATGCATGCCTTGGCGCTCAACGGTTCACGAGCATTGCGGATGCTGCGGAAAAGCTGGAGGAACGGCGTAGACACTACAACGATGATCTACCCCATAGCGCCATCGGATATAACATCCCGAGCGCACTGCATTTTTCTGATTGCGCAACAAGCCCGCCGTCGTGACAGTGGCCAGAAATTCCGACGCCCGGCGGTCCAGAGGAGGAAGGCAGAGCAACATCAACCCGGCTCCCGCCGCTTATGGATGAAATATCCGCGAACGTTAGTCATGTAAGTCAAATAATCAAAAAAGTCTAACCACTATCCGCAACAGTTAACTGTTAATCGCCCTCACCAACGGAAGCGAAGCAACCGCTCTAACTAAAAGGCTTCTTTCAGATTTTTCCTTCGATAAACGTCGCTCGCCGGCTCTAAAGTTTCTTAAATTAATGAATTCTTCATTGTTCATTTCGCGAATTTCAAGTGGCGCGGTCAAGTCCCTTATCTGATCAGAAGTTGCGCACCATTTTCTTATAGGCATCCAATAAAATTTGTACTCTTTACGGTCACTAGGAAGAAACCAAGCGTCAGGCCGTTGCGCAGGATTGAACATACCGTAGACAGGGAAGTGAATCGATCTGGCTTCAGAGAGCCAGGCAGCAAGCCAAGAGAATGTGCTCACGCTAATAACGAGATGCTTCGCCAGTCTGAGAGATGTAAAATCTTCCAAAATTCCTTGCGAGGCAATAAATTTAGCATTGGGGAAATTGTCTATAAGTAACTTGGAGTAATAATCAGAGCCAATTTGACCTAAGAATACGGCATTGAGGCCAGATTCTTCTAAAACTCTCTTGTAAAAATGAAGCGGCATCGGGCCATAGTCTTCGTGAACATTGCTCAATATTTCCCCTCCCCTAACGTTTATTATTATCTCGTCCTCGCGTGGGCGGTAGGCAGTGTTACTGTGCCGCGAAAAATAGTCATGATGAAGGCTTTGGGGGCCGAGTGATGAAACGTCGAGTGGTACTCTTCTTATTTTGGCGCAATGCAGGAGGCCTCTTTTATATAACCCCGCAATAAACTGCACGTCGGGGTCAGATTGACGCAGCGATGGTACAAAGCTGGGAAGTCTCATCGCGCCAACCTGAGACAATTCCCAGACGGGCATGTTGTAGCCAATGATTTCAAGTGCAGGAAAATGGTTCTGCAGATTCCTGGCAAACATGAGTTGAAGCATTTGATTTCCTAAATTGCCACGTGGCATTATTAGGAGTTTGGGCATTATGGTTTCGCCTTGTTGATCGCGAATTTATTTCTGCTGGTCCGCCATGAGAAGCATGCGAATAAAGCTCTAATCTTTTCGCGAAGAATTCTCCTCTGTTTTAAAATAAAATACAGGCGACTCCGATTCTGCGCTGAACGGCGCGTCGACAGATTCATTGCTTCAATATCGCTTGAGGCGCCCGACGTCGAGATTAACGGTGGCGCGATGGAAAACGCTCTGTTGGTGCCGCTGAACAAGAATCTCAGGAAGTTATCAAATGGCATGTAGATTGGTTCTTCTTGGGACAAGAATTCTAGTGCGCCGCGGCGCGTCCAGATAATCCCTGTAGCCAGCATGGGGAAGCGGTGTGCGCACTTTAATTTTCGCCCCATGACGTCACAAAAGTCTGTGCTGTATTTGAAATCCGTCGCGCCTATATTAATTGCAAAAATGTCATCTCGAAGATGGTGCAAAGTAGAGCATACTTCCTCAACTGTACTTACAAAATCGGACGCCGGAACAGCGTCATCTTCGAGAACAACCACGTAGTCGAAAGTGGAAGCGATGAAATGTTCTAAAGCTTTCTTATGACTAAGGTAGCAGCCAACCTCTCCGGGTTGTATGCTTCTGCCCATCTCTTTCCTACACCGCTCGTCGTCAGTAAACTGATCGATACCAAGGCAAGATCCATCCACTCCAGGTATACGCTCAACTTTGCATGAAAAGGGGCTGAATTTATTTGAAAACTCGGCAAACCGATTTTGGCTTTTGTTGAGATTTATAACGTAAAATGCAATTTTAGGAGACATGAGGTTTCCCTCTGAATATGTCTATATAAGCATCGACCACGGCTTCCTTGGAAAAGAACTCAGAAAGCCGTAGGGTTGCGTTTTTCACAAAACTCTCGGCGGCTAGTTTGTTGGTTCGTATGAATTCAATTGCCTCAGCGATCTGAGCATCGTCGTCGATGTCAGTTAATATACCATCCACCTGATCTCGCATGTACCAACTTGGTCCCTCTGAGCGAGTTGAGATCGTGGGGATACGCATTTCCCAAGCTTCGAGAAGAGCATTGCCTAAAGGCTCGTGGCGCGATGGCATTACGAACACGTCGGCTAGTGCTATGTAATTCATCGGCTCCTCGACCCAACCCAAAAAAACAACACGCTGACTGATGCCAAGTTCGGCTGCAATAGCCTCAAGTCGCGCCCTTTCTTCACCGTCTCCCATTAACCAGAGAGTACAGTTTTCCAATCTAGCTACTGCTTTAATAAGTACGTCGAACCCCTTTCTGGCTACGAGACGGCCGCTTGCTGCGATTACGAAGTCATTCTTGCTTGTCCTCTTTATGTTTAAATGCGACATGGATGCGGAAGCTTCCCGCGTAAAGTTTGAAACTGTCACCACAGGTTTCGTCCAGCCTAGCTCTATGCATCGGTTCGAAATTCCAGGTAAGTTACCAACCAAAATATCGCATTTTTGGAAGTGCTTCAGATTTGCAGGGAAATCCCCCATGCGTGCCAGTTTTACAGTGTTAGGCCATCTGTGGATGAGCCGCCCCGCGCGCGGCATCCACGCCATAACTGCGTTTGGCTTCCATCGTCTGACGAGCATCTCAGCCTGTAGATGAGCAAGTAACGTCAACGGTGATAAATTGCTGAAATTGTTTCTAAAAACGGGACCAAGCGCAGCGACATCGCCATCCCATGAGCGGTTCGGTCGGATGAAGAACTGTTGCTCAACACCGCGTTCGTGTAGGGCTCTCGCAAGGTTCACGAAAAAGCGTTCCGCCCCCCCTCTTTACCAAAGTGAAAGTGAACAACGCGTAATGACACCCAGGCGGCTCCCGAAAAGTTGATTATATCTTAAATGTTAGAACTTTTCGCGCAGAGAGTCTACAACGAGTCGGTAAAAGTGGTCTGCTACCGGACGTAGATTCCATATGTTTTATCCGATTGATAATAACCGTTTTAGTCCAGGACGCTGCCCCTGGTGTCGGCTTTAACTGGTACTGTTGTGCCCCCTCCCCACCACCAAATTCGTACACCGACATAAGCTACGAATTGCGGTCTGCTGATCTGGCAGCAGTGCAAGCTTTTCACGATCGCACGCTCATCCTATTACCACGAGCCGAAGGGCGAGGCCGAACAGAACCTCGACCTGATGCGGCAGATCGACCAGCAGTTCCTGAAGACCCCGTTCTTCGGTGTCCGCCAGATGACTTGGCACCTGCGCAGTCCGAGGGGCCGTGCCGCTGTGGGGCCGCGTAAGCCAGCAGGATGGACACTTCGTGAACGAGAAGCGGATAAGCGGCTGTTGCGCCTTATGGGGCTGATGCCGATTTACCTGAAGCCTAACACAAGCAGGCCGGAGAAGGGGCGCAAGACCTATCCCTAGCTGCTACGAGGTCTGCGGGTGGATCGCCCGAACCAAGTCTGGTGTGCGGACATCACCTACCTGCGCATAAGGCGCGGGTTTCTATACCTCGTCGCGATCACGGCCTGGCAGATGCGAAAGGTCTTTGCCAAGCGAATCTCGAACACGCTGGAGGCCGACTTCTGGGTCGAAGCCCCGAACGAAGCCGCCGCCACTTTGGCCCGCCCGAGATCATGCATAACGAGACGCGAAAGCGGTCATTCGGAAAGGGATGACGTTCTACAACTACCAGCGCCCTCACTCAACCCTCGGCGGCAAGCCACCGGCGCTGGTCTATTGACAGAGAAATGATACCAACCAACGCGGTTAGCAGGTGCTACGAGTAGCTTAATTTACATCAGATCCTGTCCAAGAGATGGGGAGTAGCTCACATCGCCACAGCTGGCGCTTCTAGTGGAAGCGCCGCGCGTGACGTCCGGTCGGCATCTTCTTCCAGGTATCGCGGACGGCCTTCAGTTCGATGATCACGGAGTGGTCTCGCTTCGGGGGGGGGGGGGGGCTCCGAAGATTGGCTGATTTCTCCTTGCCGGAAGCGACTATGCTATAGCGCAGCCGCGACCTTCGCGAGGCAGCAGGCTTAGCATATCCGAAAGCCTTTTTTTGTCAGGATAATAGGGGTTCTAAATATATACTCCGCAATCGGAAGGTTATTTCCGCAGAAAAACCACATCACGTTGACCGCTAAGTTTTTCAAGGTCGTCAATTTCCAAATCATGTTCTGATGTGTTCAAGTCTGACATTTTTGTAAAGCCCGCGCTTCGAACTAATTCAATCATAGCCAATCTTTCCTCACGGCTATGCAGTTGACCGTTCCATTCAAGCGCGAACAAATTGCAATTTCTCATGCTGCTAGTGGCTCCGCGCAATACTTCAATTTCCCATCCTTCAACATCCATGAATAAATCAAACGGCTCGTTGTCAGCGATAAAATCATCTAGCCGAACGATCGAAACATCAATTGCCCCAAGGCCAAAGTCCGTTTTAAAAGAGTGTCGACCAACGCTTAGAGGATTGAGGTTAAGTGAGAGCTGACCATTCTCCGCACCCACAGCTACGTTGTGCAGGGAAACTGCGTTGTTATTCAAGAAGTTCGCTTGTAATAATCTAAAATTGTTTGGATCTGGCTCAAAGCAATAAATTTTTTGATATTTTTCAGAGCAGGCTATCATCCGTGCGCTCGTGCCCACGTTGGCCCCTATATTGAGCAATCGGCGGGACTTTGTTTTATGGTTTAGGAAAGACTGCAGCGCCACAGAGCCGAAATACTCGCCCGCAAGAAATGACTCGATGATCGAACGGGAATTTACAGGAATAGCGATATGGCCGTATTTTGTATCGAAGCCTGCGCTCATTATTTTATTTGCTCGCAAAAGTCGAACCAGCTCCCGGTGTTCGCTAGATATCAAACCAAGGGCGGCCCGGATAGATAGTTTTTTAAAAATATTCATGGCGCTCTTTCCTTTTCAAAAAAACTTTAAATCCATCACTCGCCGCTCCACGTGCTCTTTCCGCCAATTATATATTTCTTTATACCAAACTCTTTCCGAAAGCTACGACCGATATCGCTTATCAAGAACTCTGGCCCATTTGAAACTAGTTTATTTTTGAATTTTTTCGTAAATTCTCTCAGCTCCGGATTGTAATCGTTGTAAAGTTGCTTTTCTGGGTCATAAGATGTATTCATAAGTGATGCAGATTGCGCCGCAAAGTTACGCTCGAGAAACGATGGGCTGGTTGTAAAGACTGGTTCCTCTCGCAGAAAAATTCTGCCAAAATTCAATCCTAAAATGCGCCGCCGCTTCCATTTGCAATGGTAAGGCTCACCGATTGGCCAATTTTTTTCTGCTGTCAGGATCGAGACCTGCCGTACGCTCCCGGTAAAATTTGGAAAAATCATTTCTGCAGTAATCTCAGAATTTGCTACCCAGTCATCTTCTAGGTGAAGACAAAAAGGCGAGCGGACAGAACCCCAAAGCCACATAACTGCCCGAGTGAATGATGGAGTGTCAGGTTTTCGAAGAACTGCGTTCGGGAAATACTGTAATATTATTTCTTCTACTTGACGAACCTCAGATTCACCGCCTTGGAACTTGTCGATGTTTGCAAAAACATTCGCAATTTTGAAATTCGAGAAAACGTTTTCCGAAAAGCTCTGCAAGGTTATTTCTAAGAGCGGCGGGCGTGCCCCGCATAACAATAGTAAATCAATCTCCGTAGTCTGACCGGGCTGCTGCATTCGTTATCCTTCATCGCCTTGCGTTCAAAGAGCATGAGGCGGTGGGAAAGTCTACGAAGACATCAATCGCGAAAACCTCACCTCCGTGTGAAGCTCGATAGAGACCGCCAATCTGAGAGGGATTAGCATTGGAGATAGCTCTTGAGCAAGAATTAGCGCACGGGGAAGAATGGCCCTTTGGTTCGTGGACGCCTTCTTCCCTAATTTTGAGCCAAGGAGGCCATGATTGGCAAAGGCAACTTCAGCGATGGGTTCAAGCAGAACGCGGTCGCGCAGATCACCGAGCGGGGTTACGCTGTTGCGGATGTTGTGCAACGGCTCGGGGTGAGCCAACACTCTCTCTATACATGGAAGCGGGAGCTGACACGGATGACGGAGGAGCGCGATGTCCTAAAATAGGGTCGTCATTGGGAGTGCCATTATTCCGGGCGACAATCACGACGCTTATCTCGCCAGAGATGCAAAGTGAGAGACGCGTTCGTGGTCGAGTGTCACGGGCAATTCTCGGTGCGGGCGATGTGCCGGTGCCTGCGCCTCCAGCCGAGCAGCTTCTGAGGCTGGCTGAAGGCTCCGCTGCGCGGGCGGGCCTAAGAAGACAAGCGTCAGACTGAGTCGATCCGGCAAGCCTAGGCCGACAGCTGCAAGGTCTATGGCTATCTCGAGTAGCATGACGATCTGCTCGATCAGGGCGAGTGCATCTGCCAGAAGCGTGTTGCGGGGCTGGCCAACTCGTTCTGGATGCGAGTTCCGTCCGTGAACAAGCTAATTGGGACCGGAGCGTGCGCGTCTCATCATGGCCAGGCTGGAAAACAGCCCACTCGCGAGAGACCAGATACATTTATGCACCCTGAACGTCCTCAGGAGAAACCTTGCAAAGGCGGGGCGAACCTTACATTTTGGCGGATGACGTCTGCAACATCTCGCGGTCGAGCGTCAGGCCGTCTACTATCCTCTTCAGATGGGCGCTCTCGTCCTCGAGTTGCTTCAGCTGCCGCATCTCATCCGGCAGCAACCCGCCGTTTCGCTTCTTCCAGTTGAAGTAGGTCGCGTGGCAGATTCCGGCCTTGCGGCAAATCTCCGCGACCGGCGTGTCTTCTTCCCTCCGTGAATTTGGGTGCCTTCCTGCGATTTCGCTCCTCTCCCAGCCATTAAAGCATCGCAGAAAACTCTAGCTTCAAAAGCTCCAGTTCTCAGGGAGCAGAGCAACTTGAGGGCGGACAATGAAGCTAATGAAGTTCACGGACAAGCTGACCATAGGCATCTTGGTCTTGTCGTTGATCGGACCGATGGCGGGAATAGTGGTCGGCAACTGATAGTCTGGCAGGTCGGATGACGCTCGACCGCCCGGGCCTCGAACTCGTCGTGCTGACGGACAAGGTTTCTGCCTTCGGCAAGGAGTAGGCGGAGGATGCGAACGGAGTCGGAATTCCTCTCCGACATATCCACCTCGATTTTCAAGTAGAGTTCGTGTCTAAATGAAGATAAATCAATTATTTAAGTCGAATTTGATTCCCTAGGGAAGGCGTTCGTGCTACACATTGTGATACACAAGGCTCTTTCCCGGAGGTGTGCGATGAATATCACCAAGCGCGGCGAAATTTGGCATCTGCGTCGGCGGGTTCCCAAGGGGTATGCCTCCGTCGATCCGCGCCGCGAAGTGGTGATCAGCCTTCGGACGGGGTCAGAGGAGGTGGCGCGACAGAAGGCCCCGGTGCTCTGGGCCGAGCAGGTCGAGGTCTGGGAGGCGATGCTCGATGGCGACACGGAAGACGCGGAGGCGCGGTTTGCTGCGGTCAAGCGGTTTGCGAAGGCGCGAGGCTATCGGTTTCTCGAGGCGCGCAAGGTGGCGCGTCTGCCCGTGCAAGAGTTGCTCGCGCGTATCGATCTGGTTGCCAGTGACGAGATGCGCGATCCGATCGGGGCAGACTCCCTTTTGGGTGGGGCGGAACTGCCGTTGATCACCGTATCGCGGGCGCTTGAGCTATTCTGGGGGCTCGCGCGTGATAAGACCTTGGGCAAGAGTGCGGATCAGGTTCGGCGCTGGCGTTACCCGCATATAAAGGCGGTGCAGAATTTCGTCTCGGTTGTCGGTGACAAGCCGCTTGATGATCTGACGCGCGATGATTTCCTCGATTTCCGCGACTGGTGGGCAGAGCGGATGGCGTGCGAAGGGCTCACGGCGAATTCCGCGAACAAGGATCTGACGCATCTCAGTGCGGTCTTGAAGCGCGTGAACCGCGACAAGCGGCTCGGGCTCGAGCTGCCGCTCGAGGATCTAGGCTTCCGGCAAGGGAAAGCGGCGCGGCGGCCGTCCTTCTCGGACGACTGGACACGGGACCGCTTGCTGGCGCCGGGTGCGCTTGATGGGCTGGAGCCGCAGGCGAGGGCGATCTTGCTGGTGATGGTGAATACCGGGCTGCGTCCGAGCGAAATCGCGGCGCTACGGCCCGAGGAGATCCGGCTCGAGGATCCGATCCCGCATCTGCTCCTTCAGCCGATCGGACGGGTTTTAAAGACGCAGAATGCGGAGCGCGTCATGCCGCTGCACGGGGTGTCGCTCGAGGCGATGCGCGCGTTCCCGAATGGGTTTTCGCGTTACCGCGAAAGCTCGGCCACGCTGAGTGCCACCGTGAACACCTATCTGCGGGATGCTGATCTCCTCGAGAGCGACAGGCATTCTCTCTACAGTCTGCGGCATGCGTTTGAGGATCGGATGCTTGCCGCCGGGATCGATGAGCGGATCCGGCGTGATGTGATGGGACATGCTCTGGGGCGCGAGCGCTATGGGGAGGGTGGCCGGTTGGCGACGATTGCGGAACTGCTCGAGCCCATCGCGTTCTGAGCCGAGTGAGCGATCAGCTCCGCAGTTTCACCTTGAGCAGATTAGCGGGGTCGATTTCGAGTGCCTGCGCGAGGCGCCAGACATTGTCGATGGAGATATTCTGCTCGCTACGCTCCACGGCGCTCAAATAGGTTCTGTTGAGACCAGATTCGAGCGCTAGACGTTCCTGCGACCATCCACGCTCTGCGCGAAGTGATCTGAGGTTGCTTGCGAGCGTGTCGCGCAGAGGGCTTTTCGGCGTCCGTTTCACCCCCTTGCAATCGCGCAATGTTGGTTTTAGCTCTACCTGTTATAAGAGACATTCGTGCGCTCGCTGATACATTCTTGCAAAGGGACCACCTCGATGACCGCAACTGAAATCGACCCGAGTTTTCTGCTCATTTCCGATCGCGAGATGTATGTTCATCGTGATCTCAGTCTTGCAGGGTCACTCGGCGATGGGTTTGTCTATCGCCGTATCAAGAACATGCTGGCGGACCCCTTGCTACGTCCGCTCCTCGAGCTGTTGGAGAATGGTGCGACGAGCTACGAAGGCGCGCTCAAACTCAAAGGGCGCGGTTTCCTCGAGACCCGGTCGATGACCGCGCGGCGAGGCCCGTTCAAGGAAAAAGAGTTGCAGTATGTCGTGCTGACGGATGAGGCTTGCAGCTATGCCCATCGCTGGCTCTTCGGGAGGGCGGAGGGGCCTGAGCCGGATCTCGATCCGGCGGAGTCCCTGCTGAAGGCAATTCGGCGCTATCTCGTTGTCGACGCCGGTTCTGGTATCGTGGTGGGGCGAGATGTGCTGGAGGTCGCGATCGATCTCGATGATATGAAAATCTTGGGGCGCCTTGTGCATCTGGACTATGGACTTCGTCAACTTTCGGATCCTGGTTTCAGTGACCCGGTTTCCGAGGCGGATTGGATGGAAGCTCGCGCGTATTGGTCCGGGGCGGATAGTGACGACCGGGTTGGGGCCGCTATCGTATCCTTCGAATCGTCCGAACTCCCGTGAGTGTTCTCGCGAGGGGGGCAGCAGGACTTCATCTACAGACAGAGTGTCAGTTTTTCTTTCCTTCTGTCGCGTTGCGATAGAAAGATATTCCAACAAAAAAGCCGCGACTATGATGGTCGCGGCTCTTGCTTTTTTGTTCAAGAATTTCGAAGCGTTGATGCTACCTTGCCCTCGGAAGCGGCGCCACCGTTACCCCTTCGCGCCCTGCCCGCGTGCATAGACATCCTCATAGCGGATGATGTCATCTTCGCCGAGATAGCTGCCGGTCTGCACTTCGATCAGGGTCAGGGGCACCTTTCCCGGGTTCTCCATACGATGGACGGCACCGAGCGGGATATAGACGGACTGGTTCTCGGTCACGAGCTTCACCTCGTCATCAATCGTCACCTTCGCCGTCCCCTCCACGACAATCCAGTGTTCGGCGCGGTGATGATGGCTTTGCAGACTCAGTGCCGCGCCGGGGTGGACGTGGATCCGCTTCACCTGGAAACGCTGGCCGACGACGAGGCTTTCATACCAACCCCAGGGGCGGAAGTCGCGGGGCAGGGTCTCTGCTTGTGTGGCTCCCTTGGCCTTCAGCTCGGCGACAGCTTTCTTCACGTCCTGCGCGCGATCCTTGTGGGCGACAAGAACCGCATCGGGCATGGCGACCGCAATGATATCCTCGAGCCCGATCCCGACCAGTTCCTGCGCGTTATCCGTCGAATGCAGGAGCGTATCGCGGCAGTCGATGGCGGTGGCGGGGCCGGTCGCGACGATACCATACTCGTCCGGCTCTTGCTCACGCCAGACAGCCTGCCAGTCGCCCAAGTCCGACCACGCGCCACCATAGGGCACGACGGTCAGATTGTCGGCGCGCTCCATCACCGCGTAGTCGATCGAGATGTCTTCAAGCTTCGCCCAGGGCTCGCGCGAGAGCCGGGTAAAGGCGAGATCGCGCTCGGCGGCGTCGACGGCAGCCTTGGTCAGCGTGAGAGTCTCGGGCGCGTGTTTGGCAAAGGCTTCAAGGATCACCGAGGTCGAGAACAGGAAGATGCCCGCATTCCAGAGATGCATGCCACCCTCGAGCAGCGTCTCGGCCTTGGCCAGATCGGGCTTTTCGACGAAGGATTTCAGCGGTTGTGGGGTTGCGGAGAATTCCGGGTCCGGGGCTTCGCTCAACTCCAACCATCCGTAGCCGGTCTCGGGGCGATCGGGGCGGATGCCGAAGGTGACCAACTGTCCGGCCGCTACCGCGCCCGCGGCCGCTTCGACCGCCGCACGGAAGCGCGCAGGATCAGGGATGACGTGATCGGATGGCGCTATCAGCATGAGCGCCCCCGGCTCCCGAGCTTCCAGCACCAGCGCACCCGCGCAGATCGCCGCGGCGGTGTTCCGCGCGGATGGCTCGATGAGAATATCGGCGGGTGCGATTTCGAGTGCGGCCAGTTGCTCGATCACGACGAAGCGGAAATCTGCGCCGGTAATCACCGAAGGGGCTGCGAAGCCGTCACCCGCGAGCCGCTTGGCCGAGGCCTGGAACAGGCTTTCCTCGCCCATCAGGTTGACGAATTGCTTGGGGTAGCTCTTGCGCGAGAGCGGCCAGAGCCGCGTGCCCGAGCCGCCGCAGAGGAGGACGGGGTGGATCGTCTTGCTCATAAATCCCTCTCAGGTTCTGGCTTTGTCGGCATTGTCGAGGAACCAGCGATAGGTCTCGGCGATCCCGTCTTCGAGGCCGATGCGCGCCTGCCAGCCCATCGCTTTCAGGCGGCTGACATCCATCAGCTTGCGCATCGTGCCATCGGGCTTCGACGGGTCGGTCGCGACCCGTCCCTCGAAGCCGGTCACCGTCGCAACCATCTGCGCCAGCTCCAGGATCGAGATATCGGTGCCCGAGCCCACGTTGATATGGCTCAGCATTGGATCGGTATTCGCGTCGTAGTCGCCCTTGGGAAGGTCGAGCACGAAGAGCGAGGCCTCGGCCATGTCGTCGACATGCAGGAACTCACGCCGCGGCGTGCCGGTGCCCCAGATCGTGACCTCCTCGAGCCCATCGCGCGCCGCTTCGTGGAAGCGCCGGATCAGGGCAGGGAGCACGTGGCTGTTCTGCGGGTGGAAGTTGTCGCCCGGCCCGTAGAGGTTCGTGGGCATCACGGAGCGGTAATCGACGCCATGCTGCCGGTTGTAGCTCTCGCAGAGTTTGATCCCGGCGATCTTGGCTATCGCATAGGGCTCGTTCGTGGGCTCGAGCGGACCGGTCAGTAGCGCATCCTCTGCCATCGGCTGCGGGGCGGACTTGGGGTAGATGCAGGAGGAGCCGAGCTGCAGGAGCTTCGTGACCCCGGCCGCGAAGGCCTGGTGGATCACGTTGGCCTCGATCATCAGGTTTTCGTAGATGAACTCGGCCGGGTAGGTGTTGTTCGCATGGATCCCACCCACCTTGGCGGCAGCAAGGATCACCACATCGGGACGCTCCGTCTGTATGAAGTCGCGCACCGCTCCCTGATCGGTCAGGTCGAGTTCAGAATGCGTGCGGGTGATCAGCTCGAGCGCCTCACCCTTGGCCTTGCGCGCCTCCAGCTGGCGCAGTATCGCGCCGCCCACCATGCCGCGATGGCCTGCGATGTAGATCTTGGTCATGGCGCGCCTCATTCCACCGAGACCGGCAGGTCCAGCCCGTGTTCTTTCAGAAGCGCATAGCGCCGCGCAGCCTTATGGTCCTCTGCGACCATCTCGGCACACATCTCCTGCGCGGTGATTTCGGGCACCCAACCGAGCTTCTCCTTGGCTTTGGTCGGGTCACCCAGCAGCGTGTCCACCTCGGCGGGACGAAAGTAACGCGGATCGATCCGCATAACGACATCGCCGGGCTTTAAAGCGGGTGCCTTGTCACCTTTGATGGAGGCAACTGTCGCGATCTCTTCAGTGCCAGTGCCCGAGAATTCCAGCGCGATCCCCAATTCCCGCGCACTCCAGGTGATGAATTCACGCACAGAATACTGCTTTCCGGTGGCGATCACGAAATCCTCCGGCGTGTCCTGTTGCAGCATCATCCACTGCATCCGGACGTAATCCTTCGCGTGGCCCCAGTCGCGCAAGGAGTCAATGTTGCCCATGTAGAGGCACGGCTCGAGTCCCATGGCGATGTTCGACAGGCCGCGGGTGATCTTGCGGGTGACGAAGGTTTCGCCGCGGCGGGGCGACTCGTGGTTAAACAGGATCCCGTTGCAGGCATACATTCCATAGGCCTCGCGGTAGTTCACCGCGATCCAGTAGGCGTAAAGTTTGGCGACCGCGTAGGGCGAGCGCGGGTGGAAAGGCGTGGTCTCCTTTTGCGGGGTTTCTTGGACTAGGCCGTAGAGTTCGGAGGTCGAAGCTTGGTAAAATCGGGTTTTCTTCTCGAGCCCAAGGAAACGGATTGCTTCGAGCAATCGTAATGTGCCGATTGCATCGACATCGGCCGTATATTCCGGCGCTTCGAAAGAAACCGCAACGTGGCTCTGCGCCCCAAGGTTATAAACCTCGTCCGGCTCGATATCACGGATCAGGCGGGTGAGGTTCGAGGTGTCCGACAGGTCGCCGTAGTGAAGCTTCATCTGCGCGTGGTTGCTGTGCGGATCCTCGTAGATGTGATCGATTCGCTGGGTATTGAAAAGAGAAGCGCGGCGCTTGATGCCGTGAACTTCGTAGCCTTTCTCCAACAGAAATTCTGCAAGATAAGAACCATCTTGGCCGGTGATTCCCGTTATCAGAGCTTTTTTCATTTCGGATCCTCGAAGCCGGAATTTTAGAGAGTGGTGTGCGCGGTTTTTTTTGCTGCAAGGCACAGATGTTCAATACCAAAAAATCGAACCGAAGCCCTGGCTTTGGGAAATTATGGTTGTCGTAATGCAGCCTAGTCAGAAAGAATTAAGTGTCGGGTGAGCGGAGAAATGATAGAAATATTGATTGCATATAAGAGATTCAAAACCGCTTCGTTTCCGCAAGACTCGAATGGACGCTCAATTAGAGGCGCCGCGCTCGGAGACGTCAATGCCTAAGATATCCTCGATCGCATCCGATGGTGAGCACCTACAGGTCTCAATCTTCTTGCAGACTTCTGTCATCTTTGCGTCAACAAGAAAGCGGTACCAGAAGCCCTGCAAAAAGTGAAAGGCGAGGCCCTCAAATCCATCTAGGAAACCCAGCCTAAACAGATAACGGTAGAAAAAATAAATCGCGGCTCGAAATCCAATTGGGAAGTTTAAATATATTTTCTCCTTGAGCCACCGCTTAATTCCAGCCTGCCCTCTCCCGAGGCTTAGTTTTTCCTCGCTCTTTAGGCCGAACTTCGAATGTACTAAGTCGACTACCTCCCGACTCGAGTATGTGTTGTGTTTCTGCGTCCACCAACTAAGAGAATTCAAGTTGTCGTCAAGAATTTCTCCTGTAAGGTTATGAACGTTGCCGGAAACCACGATGTGCTCATCCATCCATCGATCTTCACAAGTTCCGTATCCATAGCGAAAAATTCTTAAAACTTTAACAGGGAAAACGCCGCCATGTCGAATAATGCGACCAAGAAAAGTCATTCGGCGATTAACAGTGAAACCCTTAAAATCATGATGAGGCGCGGATAAGAGTTGGACAATCTGTTCCCTGAGCGAGGGGGAAACAATCTCATCCGCGTCAAGTCGAAAGACCCAATCTGTATCGCTTGGAAGTTGCGAGAGCGCCCAATTGAATTGCTTGGCTTGAGTAACGAAAGGATGACATAGAATGGTCGCCCCAAGATCCTCGGCTATCTGTCGAGTTCGATCAGTTGATTCTGAATCGACAACAAGAACTTTATCCGCAATCCCATGTAAGGAATTGATCGCACGGGCAATGTGTCTCTCTTCGTTAAAGGTCAGTATGATTGCTGTTAATTTAAGCACTCAATCCTCTCCCCCACGCTAACGCGATGAGCGATACGAAAAATCGCAAAAAATCGCAAACAGAAAAATAGAGTTTATGTAGATAGTCGAATTAACAAGTGACGCCACGAGTAAGGCCGATCGAATTTCATTTGAGCGAACAGATTTAAGCGTTGCGGTCCAAATCAAGACGGAGCCGATAATTCCAAAGTTCACAAAAACCCGCAAAAAGTCATTGTGAAATGCCAATCCAGTGAATCCATCGGACGCTCGAGAGCTGAGGAGCCAGGCAACCACCGATGCGTGTTTTGGGAAATATTCATAAATTTCACTTAGAGGCTGACCAACTCCGTATCCGAAAAGAAAATCCGACGCATCTGCGGTTGAAAATATGTAGTTGATCCCTGCGAATGTAAGCTGGAAACGATCAATGCTATAAATATCGAGTAAATCCCTGCCTCGGAAATCGAGCGCATAAAAATAAAGCGAAATCACGAAAATTAGAGAAATGGGAAGGACGAGGATGACACGTCGTAGAGAAGGAAGGCCGTTCTTGCTGACGTATCGCGTGATCAGTCCCGCCATCAGTGAGGCAATGCCGGTCGAGCTTCCTAACCATAAAATGAATCCTAGAATTATAGCGCGACGAGTCTTGTTTGTGTCTATAATGAAGATGAATGAAAGAACGACCGACATGTATATTGAAATCATTCCAGTCCAACTAATCTTATCGATAAATCGGAATGACCCTTGTGCCGCAATCAATAGCACAAAGTTCAAAGCTATCATGGTAAGGGATAGTGCCTTGATATTTGGTATGATTCTATTCGATCGAGTTATCGCGTTGAGAGCTATGAGAGAAAGCAAAAGAATCGATATCTTGGCTTCAGCAAAAAAAATCAGATCGTTCGCACGATTGCTCCAGGAATCAACGCTCATGATCAATGCCCAAATCGACGCAGCAATAGCCCACAGATCTCTGGAAGTAACGCGAAGATGACTTTCAAAACGAAATAGGGTGATCAAGAAGCCGAGAAGAAGAAGCACGGCTAGGCTCGCCAATCCAATTACTTGAGGCGGAACACAGATGGCAACTATTGCCAGAAGTAGTGCGCTGTATTTCGAATTACTCAACTTGAGTCCCCCGAAACCTGCTTGCCTGCGATTCTCCAGAACGGAAGTTGTCGGCCATTTGTTCAAGAGGTTGTTCCAATTTTTCGAGCAGGATTTCCTGCCACAATCACTTGCTCAGGAACATTTCTAACAACGACGGCACGTGCACCAACTACTGAATGCCTTCCTACTGAAACATCCGGCCCAATGAAGGCATCCGCGCAGATCCATGCATCATCATCGATTTTAATTTTGGATTTAATTAAGGGACGATCTGCTTTGCTGATATCGTGCGTTCCGGCACAGAGGTGGGCGCCTTGCGACACGGTGGCGCGAGCTCCAATATTAATTGGTCCTAAAGCATATAGGATAACACCATCCCCGACGGCACAATATTCGCCAAACGTGAGATTCCATGGAATAATAATTTTCACACTCGGATAAATATGAGAGCCTTTGCCAACTTTGGCGCCGAATGCTTTCAAAATCCAACGACGCCAAAACCAAAATATGCGAGGGCTCAGCCGAAAAGCTGGCCAAGCAAGGGCCCACAGTAATCTCAGGAGTTTTTGTCTCGGACTCCACTTTGTTGCGTCGCGATTTCCTGCAACATCAATAGAAGGCGCTTTTCTTTCAGAATTCATAAGTAGACAAATTCAGGTTTTTCTGCGTCGCCACGGCACCAGTCATAGACGGCAGCCATGTCCGCGGCGACATTATTCCACGAAAAATCCCTTTCCATCCATTTCCTTCCTTTCATCCCCATTTCGGAAAGCTTCTGAATAGGATGATCCATCGCTTCGGTCAGCGCAGCTGCAATATCGTTAGGGTTGTGATCGACCCACCAACCGCACCCCTCTCTCTCCATTCCTTCCCAGGGTGCTCCTTTCGTGCATATTACTGGTGTTCCGTGGGCAAGTGCCTCTGCAACCACCATGCCGAAGTTCTCATGACGCGTAGGCAGCACGAACAGATCGGCTGAGGCGTAGGCGTCTTGCTTCTCATTACCATAGATAGCGCCTTTAAAAAAAACTCGAGACAGGCCGAGCGAAGCGACAACAGATTTGAGTTCTTCTGTATGTCCCTTCTCGGACGGGCCCACGATATGAAGCTGCCAATCAACATTCTCAGCCTCAATCTTTGCCCAAGCATGTATAAGGCGCTCTATACCCTTTTTGGGATGAATGCGCCCGAGGCACAAAACGGTGCGGCGCGCGCGGTCTCCATTTTTTAATTGAAATGGTGGAATGTCTATCCCATTTGGGATGATCGCCACTGGCGCTGTCAAACCAGCCGACCTGATATCATCAAGTTCGGCGTATGAGGTTGCGTGAAAACAACTTGTCGGCTTGAGAGCATCGGCTTGACGGAGTGTCCAAAAAAATTTCTTTGAATACGCCGAAAAGCTGAGTGCAGCATCCCCGAGCATACCTCGCGGAGAGATAACCAATGGCGAACGGGCGCGACGGGCGGCATGCCCGGGATAAATATTGGGCATTCGCCAAAGACCGTGCACATGAAGAACAGCGCCTCTTTCTGCAGCTAAAATCATGGCTTTCTTAAAATCTTTTGAGTATCCAAGTTTGCTCAAGGCCGGGATCCGAGAGTAATCTCTTTTGAATGTGGTATTGAGCGAAGAAACGCTCGAGTCTACCTCTCGCGCATTTGAAAGGCTAAAAATTTTTGAATCTTGGCCAGCGTCCGAAAGAGCCTCAGCTAGGCGTTTTACCGAATAGCTGGGACCAGCAGCCTCTTCAACTATAGATTCGACAATTTGAATGACTTCTGCCACGATAGCCTCAGATTTCCTTAGTTAGATGATTTTTTGCGCGCTCGCTGCGGATGTACAGGATTTTTGCAGGGATTCCTGCAACAACGGCCCCTGCTGGAATGTTTCGTGTAACAACTGACCCTGCGGCGATTACGGCACCTTTTCCGATCTCGGTGCAGCTGGCCATGATTATTGAGCGAGCGCCGATCCAAACATTTTCGCCTATTGTCTTATCACACAGTGTTGGGCTAGATCTCGGGTCTAGTCCGTGATCGTGAGTATATATAAGCGCACCTTCTGAAATTAACGTATGATTTCCAATTGAAAGCATGCCTGAATGATCCAAGTGAACGCCAGAGTTCACTTGAACATTGTTTCCAAAAAACAGGGCGCGTCCAGTTCCGTCTGCAGTAAAATCAGCACCAGAAGACACTAAGCAATTCTCTCCGAAATTTATTCGAATCGGTTCTCGAATATATGCGCCGAACTGGATTCGGGTGCCTGAACCAAAGGAGTTGCAGGAAAATCTATATGCTAGGGTTGTTAATATAGATCCTATGCGACGTCCAAAAGCGCGAAGTATTCTTAAGGGTGCTAGGATAGGGCCGCCGAGCCGAGGTGGTAGCATTGGTTGAGTCCTCGCTTTTCAGTATAAACTACCTGTCGAAAAAACTATGAGAATAGGCACTGAAAAAGTCGCTCCTCGAACATTTTCCAGTCCATAGACTGCGCAAGGAGCCTTGCGGCCTCGGACATCCTTCGACGTTTTTCTCTATCCTCAATTATTTCCTCAATCGCGTTTGCGAGTGCGGTTGGGCTTCGAGATTCTATTAACCTTCCTTCAACCCCATCTCGAATTACGGAGCCTGACTCAAATGTCGTCACGACAGGAACTCCCGCGCCAATAGCTTCGTATGTTACACCCGCAGAGCCTTCAACCAAACTTGGAAACGCAAATACGTCCGCCTCCGAAAATAGCTTTCGCATTTCGGTAGTGTTTTTTCTCCCAAGATAACGGACATTGGGTGGTATAGTATTCTTTTGCACTGCTTCAGATGCACTGCCTGCCACGAAGAAATCATAGGCGCGCCCACGCTTGTTTAAAATATCTGCAGCAGCGCTAAGTGTATGTATTCCTTTTCGCAGATCGGCCTTCCCTGCAAAAAAAACTCTTCCCTTTACGGGGTTTGGAGTGATTGAGAGCCACTTGGGGTTCACGGCATATGGCAAGAGACGAATTTTTACTGGATCGACGCCAAAGTTGTGAACAAGATCGTCTCGAACGAAATGCGAAGGACAAAGGAATATATCGGTGGCGCCAACAACGGATTCCATAACTGAGTGTAAATTGAAATTCGTCAAAGGTTGAGGGGATTCCATATACGACGTATCCCAATGGGGGTTGCTAAGTTTTTCTTGGCGAACGATTCGTTCTACCGACGGAGCAATATTTACGTCCGTGACCGTCGTAAGACCTTTCTTCTTCGCAGCAACTTGAAGATCTATTCCTTCGCCGAGCTGAACTAACAAATGGGTTGCGGCTCCAAAGCCGCGTCTTGCCATCTTTTTACTTGCATTCTTGTGCGCAAAGAAAATTCTTCGAACTCGCTCCGGGTCACTTTCACTCCGATCCAGGGCGCGTTTCATTTCTAAAAACCAGGAAGTGAAAACATGAGTTTTTTGAAGAACTTCTGGAGGAGGCGTTCGGACCGATAGATCCATCTGACGCACAGATCTCGAAACTTTTTTCAACGGTGTAAGCAATCGGCCGGGACCTCGTCCAATGCACATATCCGTATAGAAAGCTTCTAGACGTCCACGCCGTGCAAGGGCGGCAGGAATTGCATATTGGCGTCTGCCACCATGCTGTACCACAAGAACTTTAGCGTCGTGTACTTCTACCATTCTGCTTCTTTCAATTCCCAACCTTTATTCTTCGTGACGAGAAGCGATACACAGAAAGCATTGCGCTTCGAGTGTGCAAAAAATGACTTCAGGAAATTAAGATTCCGCTTCAAGAATATCGATATTTTATGCCGTCAGGCCTTACCGCCCGACCGCCACGTAATCCTCGAAGCCCGCCTTCCTGACGTCCTTCTCGGAGTAGATGTTGCGCAGGTCGGCCATGCGCGCGGTCTCCATCGTCGC
>NZ_NBNY01000009.1:0-8413 GCF_002213165.1 Thioclava sp. F1Mire-8
CGCGGGATGGAGCAGCCCGGTAGCTCGTCAGGCTCATAACCTGAAGGTCGTAGGTTCAAATCCTACTCCCGCAACCACTTCTTCTAAGTCATAGCCATACGCTCACAGCCGCCTTCGGGCGGTGTCTTGCGTTGTGCTAAGCCCCCCAGAAGCAATGGGGAAGCAGGCGGAGTAGAATTCGACACCCCGCCCACACCAAGGCGGGGTTTGTCATTTGTGCCATCCCTCAATCCCAGGATCGCACCCAACTCGCCATAACGCTCAATCACATGGCCGCCGGGTGCGTCCGGATCCGGGTGCAGAACAACCTGCTCGATCGGGCCGCGCAGGATGGTCGTTGCTTCGCTGCGGCTATCCGCGTCATTGAGCGCTGCCGTCAGATCTTCCGCCTTGCTGCGGTAGATCTCGGCAAGCGCCGGGTGGATGATGACGGGATCGGGCGTTGGTATCGTGGCGAGCCTGTCCTGGATCGCCGAACTTACGGCGCTTACCTCGTCTCGGAGGCCAATAGTTGACCTGCACGGACGCATAGCAACACCAACCGGGCTTCGCTCGTGGCGGGCGAAAGACCCGTGACAGTGATATTAAGGGGCATCAGGACACGGAGGCTTCTGTCGCGCTCTCACAGTCAAAGGCGGTAAGGGGACGCTGACCCGGGCGCTTCTGATCTGGTACGAAAAAGGACCGCATCGCTGCGGGCCTTTTGTAGAATCATATCGTCACTTGCGCGGCTTTTTCGGGCCGCCGGGCTTGGGCTTTCCGCCTTTTCCCGGATGCGTCCCTTTGCCGGGGCCCGCGTATTTCGCGCGAGGTTTTTTCGGTTTCGCGCCTGCGCCGCCCTCGGGCTTGCGCTTTTTCGACGGGATATCCGCTAGGGCGGCAAAGACCGCCTCGTCATCCGGGCTCCAGCCGCTCGTCTTGGTATTGTCCGCCGGAGCGCCTTCAGTACGTGCGCCCTTGGGCGAGCCTTTGCGATGGGGCGCCTTGCCCGGGTGTTCCCCACGCTCGCCACGATGGGGCTTGCCCTGCGGTTTGTCGGCGCGACGCTTTTTCGGCGGCGGGCCGAAATCGGGTTCACCGTTGAGGGCGCGGGCCGTGATCTCGTCGGAGAGCTCGCCATCGGGACCAAGCGAGGCCGCGAACTTTGCGACGCTCTTCTCGGCAATCTCGACGAAGGTTTCGTCGTCGCGCACGCGGATCGCGCCGATGGCGGACTTCTCCAGATCGGCATGGCGGCGCAGGAGCGGCAGCAGCCAACGCGGCTCGGCTCGGTCATTGCGCCCGACCGACAGGGTGAACCAGCGGCTCGGGCCGAATTCCTGACGCTCGGACTGGCCCTTGGTGTCGGGCGGCAGAAGGTCTTCGGGCGGTGCGTTGCGCGCTTGCTGCAGGCGCAGGAAGGCGGCGGCGACAGCCTCGGCCCCGTGCCTGTCGAGCAGCTTGCGCGCGAACGCCGCCTGATCCTCGGTGATCGGCTCGCGCCAATCGGGATCGGTCAGCAGGCGCTCTTCGTCGCGCGCGATGATCGACTCGGCAGAGGGCGGCACCGTCCATTCCGCGTTGATCTTGGCGAATTTCAGCAGGCGCTCGGCGCGTTTGACCATGCGAGGCGGCACGATCAGCGCGGACATCCCCTTGCGCCCGGCGCGACCCGTCCGGCCCGAACGATGCAGCAGGCTCTCTGTGTTCTGCGGCAGATCGGCATGGATCACTAGGCTCAGGTTCGGCAGGTCGATACCGCGTGCGGCGACGTCGGTCGCCACGCAGACCCGCGCCCGCCCGTCGCGCATCGCCTGCAGCGCGTGGCTGCGTTCGGCCTGTGACAGCTCGCCCGAGAGCGTCACGACCGAGAGGCCGCGATTGCCGAGACGGGCGCTGAGATGGTTCACCGCCGCGCGGGTGTTGGCGAAGACGATGGCGCTTTCGTCATGATGAAAACGCAGCAGGTTGAAGATCGCATGATCGCTGTCCGAGGCCGCGACCTTCAGCGCCTTATAGGCGATGTCGGAGTGCTGCTGCGCGGTGTTGATCGTCGAGATGCGCTGCGCGTCGTTCTGGAACTGCTCGGCCAGTTTCGCGATCATAGGCGACACGGTGGCCGAGAACAGCAGCGTGCGGCGCTCTTCCGTCGCGGAGCCGAGGATGAATTCGAGGTCTTCGCGGAAACCCAGATCGAGCATCTCGTCGGCTTCGTCGAGCACGACCGCGCGGATGTCGCCCAGGTCGAGCGCGCCGCGGCGGATATGATCGCTCAGACGGCCGGGGGTGCCGACCACGATATGGGTGCCGCGCTCGAGGGCGCGCCGTTCCTGCCGCGGATCCATGCCGCCGACGCAGGAGCTGACGATGGCGCCGGTCTTGCCATAGAGCCAGCGCAATTCCTGCATGACTTGGAAAGCGAGTTCCCGCGTGGGGGCCACGACGAGTGCAAGCGGCGTGCCGGCCGGGCCGAAGCTTTCGGCCTCGCCCAGAAGGGTCGGCGCGATCGCGAGACCGAAGCCGACCGTTTTGCCCGAGCCGGTCTGGGCAGAGACCAGCAGGTCCTTGCCCGCCAGCGCGGGATCGGTTACCGCGTCCTGCACGGGAGTGAGAGTGTCGTAGCCGCGCTCGGCGAGCGCTGCGGAAAGGGAGGGGATCATCGGAAAGTCGTCCAAGCAATGACGTAAGGGACGGGCCGCTCTGCTTCTGGCAGCCCGTGCGGAAGGCGCCTGCATAACGGTCCTTGCGGCAAATGTATATTGCCTATTTCGCGAATCCGGCCCTGAGAGGCAAGAATCCTTGGTCAGGCGAGGACTTGCAGCACCACTGCCGAGGCGTAGATCGCGACCAGAAGCAGGCTCTCGATCCCGATCCGGGCCGGCCCGTCCTTCTGCCGCAGGATCAACCCGCCGAGCAACACGCCCGTCATCATCAGTCCCGTCGCCAGCCAGTACAGATCCGGCATCGAGACTGCATGGTAGAGCGACCCCTCGCGATACGCCCCGTCCGAGAAGACTAGGAACAGCGTGTCGAAGGTGTTGCCGCCGATAATGCCGCCGATTGCCAGTTGCAGTGCGCCGCGGCGGACCGCCGTCAGCGTCGTCACCAGTTCCGGCAGCGATGTTACCACCGCCGTCAGCAATGCGCCTACCAGCGAGGAGCTGAGGTTGAAACGTGTGACGAATTCCCGCCCCGCTTGCGAAATGACCCAGCCGCTGAGGCCCATGACGACGACGAGGCCGACGAAGACGAGGATCGGCCCGCGTGGTGAACGGTTCCTCTCTTCTTCGTCCTCGGGCTCGTCATGGCGGGTCTCGCGGGTTTCGACCGGTTTCCACATCGGCGTTTCCGACACCTGGGCTGCGAGCTTGGTGCCGCCGAGATAGGCGAGAAACAGGATCACCGAGGCCGGGCTGATGCCCCAGATCGCGTAATCGGGCGCGGCGGTCGCGGCGAGCGGGATCGAAAGCAGCACGATCAGCATCACCGCCTGAAACAGGTTGGCAGGCTCCGCCGCCGAATGTTCGAGATTGGCCCGCCGGTGCAGCATGTCGGCCAGCGCCAGAAAGAAGGTCTGCGCGGCGATCCCGCCAACGGCGTTTGAGAAGGCGAAACTCGCGTCCCCTTGTGCGGCTACCGAGACGGAGACGACGATCCCCGACAGCGAAGTCGCGGCGCCCAGAACGATCCCGCCCGCCAGCGCCTCGCCGATGCGGGTGCGATCCGCGATCACGTCGGCCAGCCCGGTCGCCTTGATCGAGGAGATGACGACGATCAACCCCGCAAGGGTGAAAGCGCCAAGCAGAAGAGGGGTCGAGAGAGAGGCGATCATCCAGGCTCCGGGGTCACTGTTCGAAAGGCAACCGCGCAATGCGCTCACGGTTCCGTTATGCGGTGCGACGGACGGGCACATTCGTGTGGGGTCGAGGAGTCGACATGCCCGCCAGAGACGTTAGGGTCGGCGCGAGACGAGTAGCGCGCGCGGGAGGACAAGCATGTTTATCGGATTGGATCTGGGCACCTCGGGGCTGAAGGGCCTCTTGATAGACGATGCGCAGCGCGTGGTGGCCGAGGCGACGCATCCCCTCACCGTTTCGCGCCCCCATGAAGGCTGGTCGGAACAGAATCCCGCCGAATGGGTCGCGGCGATGGAGGCGGTGCTGGGCACGCTCGCGCAGCATGACCTCTCGTCGGTGCGCGGTATCGGGCTTTCCGGGCATATGCATGGCGCGACGTTGCTGGATGCGCAGGACGCGGTGCTGCGGCCCTGCATCCTGTGGAACGACACTCGCGCCCACCGCGAGGCGGCGTCCGTCGACGCCGACCCGCAGTTCCGCGAAATCAGCGGTAACATCGTCTTCCCCGGCTTCACCGCACCGAAGCTGGTCTGGCTTGCGAAGCATGAGCCTGAAATCTTCGCGAAGGTGGCGAAGGTACTGTTGCCGAAGGATTACCTGCGGCTCTGGCTGACCGGGGAACATGCCTCGGAGATGTCCGATTCCGCCGGAACCAGCTGGCTCGATACCGGTGCGCGTGACTGGTCGGACGCGCTTCTGTCGGCGACGGGGATGCGGCGCGAGCAGATGCCGCGCCTCGTCGAAGGCTCGGACGTGTCGGGCACGCTGCGCCCGCAGGCCGCGGCACGCTTCGGCCTCCCGGACGGTGTCGTCGTGGCCGGTGGCGGTGGCGACAACGCGGCTTCGGGCGTTGGCGTCGGCGTCGTGGCGGCTGGACAGGCCTTTGTCTCGCTCGGCACTTCGGGGGTGCTTTTCGCCGCGGACGACGGCTATCGGCCCGATGCAGCGAGCGCGGTGCACAGCTTCTGTCACGCCCTGCCTCAGACATGGCACCAGATGGGCGTGGTGCTGGCCGCGACCGACGCGCTGAACTGGTATGCGCGGCTTCTGGAGAGCGACGCCAAGCAGCTGACCGAGGGCCTCGGCCCGTTGCGGGCGCCGGGCAAGGCGCGCTTCCTGCCCTATCTCGGCGGCGAGCGCACGCCGCTGAACGACGCGGCGATCCGTGGGGCCTTCATCGGGCTTGAGCATGCGACCGATCGGGCGGCAACGACGCGGGCCGTGCTGGAAGGCGTGAGTTTCGCGCTTCGCGATTGTCGCGACGCGCTGGCTGGGACCGGGACGCGGATCGAGACGCTGCTTGGTGTCGGCGGCGGGACGCGTTCGCGATATTGGTGTGAGGCAATCGCGACGGCGCTCGATACGCCGGTGGCACTGCCGGTGGCGGGCGACTACGGCGGCGCCTTCGGGGCGGCACGGCTCGGCATGATGGCGGCGACCGGCGGCGGGTTGGAACTCGCACGCCCGCCCGAGATTGCCGCGACGATCGAGCCGGTGCCTGCGTTGCGCGCGGCGTTCGACGAGGGCTATGAGCGATATCGTCAAGCCGGTGCCGCGCTGAGCGGTTTGACCTGACCCTGCGCGCCGCGCCTTTTCCGCTGGCGTGGATTTCGCGGGCTCAGCCCGAGAACTGCAGGCGAATTCGGTTCACGTATTCCTTGCCGGGTTGCAGGATCGCGGACGGGTACTCGGGGTGATTGGGCGCATCGGGCCACGCCTGCGGCTCCAGACAGATCGCGTTGAAGCTGTCGCCCAATGGCGAAGTGTAGACCTGCAAGCCGGGCTGGTTGCTCAGCATCGTCATGCTGCGCCCCGAGGCCGGATCGTTCAGTGCCGCAATCTCGCGCATGGCGCCGGGACGCAGACAGAAGTTGTGATCGAAGCCTGCGCCATCCGGTCCCGGCACCGGGGCCGAATCGCGAAAGTCGAACCGGGTGCCTGCGACATCGCGCGGGGCGCCGACAGGCAATGTTTCGGAATCGATCTCCAGCACCTGATCGGCGTTGATCTTCAGCCGGTGATCGGCGATCGAGCCACCGCCGGCGAGGTTGAAATACCCGTGCGAGGTCAGCGAGACCGGGCAGGCCCGATCACAGCGCGCGCGATAGGTGATCGTCAGAGTGGCAGGGTCCGATAGCGCAAAGCTCGCCTCCGCCACGAGATTGCCGGGAAATCCCTGATCGCCGTCGCGGCTTTCGAGCCGCAGCGCCACCGCGTTGATCCAATGCGCCACGACCGTCCAGTCGCGCTGGTCGAAGCCCTGACCGCCGCCGTGGAGGCAGTTTCCGTTTTCGTTCGTATCAAGCTGGAACTGCTCGCCATCAAGCGTGAAGCGGCCGCCGGCGATGCGGTTGGAGTAGCGCCCGATTGTTGCGCCGTGGAAGCTGCGTGCGGTCTCTCCGGGATCGGGGCCGATAAGAATCTCGACCGGGCCGTCGGCGCCTGGCAGCACCAAGCTTGTCAGTCGTGCGCCTTTCGGGTCGATGCGGACCCGCATCCCCGAAGCAAGCCCGATCTCCAGTTCTGTTTCATGATCGAACATGCTCTTGTCCCGTCCGGTTCCCGATGCGACTTACCTTACGTAAGCCTCTTCGCACGTCACGACTTTAACCTCGATCAATCTCTTAGGCGAGTTAGCTACATCGTCAGTCGGCTGCCCGCCAAACGCGCTGAACGCCCCGAATCTCACCATACAGCAACGCTGGCGTTCCTTAAAAGTTTCGTGATCGGTGTGGAGAATTTGGGGGCGAGGCGTTTTCACGCTCGATTATGCGCGAAAAGTGTCTATAATTATCAATAACGAAAAATATCGCGCCTAATGGTGCAGAAGCGATGGGCGTTAGGAGTGCGCAGAATGTCACAGGCAGTAGACCTCTTCGTGATCGGCGGCGGCGTGAACGGCTGCGGGATCGCGCGCGACGCGGCAGGGCGTGGCCTCAGAGTGCGTCTGGCCGAGATGGGCGACCTCGCGCAGGCGACCTCCTCGGCCTCCACCAAGTTATTCCATGGCGGGCTGCGCTATCTCGAGTATCTCGAGATCAAACTGGTGCGCGAGGCACTGTCCGAGCGCGAGGTGCTGATCCGCGCGATGCCGCACATCTCCTGGCCGATGCGCTTCGTGCTGCCCTACAGCGCCGACATGCGTTTCGAGAGCGATACGCCCGTCTCGAAGATGCTCTCGACCGTGATGCCGTGGATGAGGGGCAAGCGCCCGTCCTGGATGATCCGCTCGGGGCTGTTCCTCTACGATCATCTGGGCGGGCAGGGGCTGTTGCCGGGTACGAAGCGGCTCGATTTGCGCAACACGCCCGAAGGCGCGCCGCTGAAGGATCAATTCGCTCATGCCTTCGAATATTCCGACGGCTGGGTGCAGGACGCCCGGCTCGTCGTGCTCAATGCGCGCGACGCCGAGGCGCATGGCGCCGACATTCGTGTGCAGACGAGGGTCGTCGAGGCGCATCGCGACGGCGGTCATTGGGTGATCGCCACCGAGGGGCCGAACGGGCGCGAGGAGCATTTGGCCCGCGCCGTGGTCAATGCGGGCGGCCCGTGGGTCGAGCAGATCCTGAAAGGTACGATGGGCAGCGCCAGCCGCGAGCATATCCGCCTCGTGCGCGGCAGCCATATCGTGACCCGCAAGCTCTACGATCACGATAAATGCTACTTCTTCCAGGGCACCGACGGACGGATCATCTTCGCGATCCCCTATGAGCAGGAGTTCACCCTGATCGGCACGACCGAGGCCGCGCATGAGGATTCGCCGCTCGCCGCCGAATGCACCGAGGCCGAGCGCGATTACCTGTGCGAATTCGCCTCCGAGTATTTCAAGCAGGAAGTTACGCCCGACGATGTCGTCTGGACCTATTCCGGCGTGCGCCCACTCTATGAGGACGGCGCGAGTTCTGCGACCGCGGCGACGCGCGAATACGTGCTCTCGCTCGATGCCCCGACGGGCCAGCCGGCGGCGCTGCATGTATTCGGGGGCAAGATCACCACCTATCGTCGTCTGGCCGAGGATGCGCTGGCCAAGCTGCGCCCGCATCTGCCCGGGATGGGCGGGCCGTGGACGAAAGACGCGCGTCTCCCGGGCGGCGATTTCGCCCCCGAAGAGGTCGAGGCCAAGATCGCCAAGCTCTCGCAGGACTACCCCTTCGTGGATCGCAAATGGGCCGAGCGGATGATCCGTCATTATGGCACCGAGGCGTGGGACATCTTCGGCGATGCCAAGGCGCTGGCCGATCTGGGCCGCGATTTCGGCGGTACGCTTACCGAGGCCGAGCTGCGCTGGCTCGTCGAGAAGGAATGGGCCCGCAAGGTCGAGGACGTGATCTGGCGGCGTACCAAGCTGGGCTTGCGGCTCGATGCCGATCAGGTCAACTCTGTCGCCGCGTGGCTGGAGGAGCACGCGGCCTGAGGCGCGAAACGGGAGGACTTCATGACCCATATTCTGGCAATCGACCAAGGCACCACGTCGTCGCGGGCGATCGTCTTTGACGGTGTGCTGCGCCCGGTGGCGAGCGCGCAGCAGGAATTCACGCAGCATTTCCCGCGTTCGGGCTGGGTGGAGCACGATGCCG